>NZ_JAUTWS010000122.1 GCF_030657435.1 Paracraurococcus lichenis
GAGGCAGCATGGAAACGCAGTCGAGGGGGTGAATGCCGACCTCAAGCAGGCGGTCCCGCGCAAGGCCCCGGCGCGCAGCAAACCGCAGCTGAAGCGCGCGGCGATCAGCCACATGCGCAGCCTCGCCAAGCGCCCGGGACGGATCCGCTCAATCTTCCAACACCCGCAGTTCCCTATGGCGCACGCCTGCGCTACGACCCCGTGGCGGACTTCGCGGCGGTGGCGACGCTGTGCCAGTTCCACATGGGCTTCGCCACCGGGCCGGCGACGCCGGCGCGTAGCTTGGCGGAGTTCGTCGCCTGGGCGCGCGGCAAGCCCGGCGTGCCCTTCGGCACGCCGGGGGCGGGCACGCTGCCGCACTTCCTCGGCCTGCAGTTGGCCAAGGCCGCGGACTTGAGCCTGGTACCCGTGGCCTACCGCGGCGACGGCCCGGCGGTGCAGGATGCGATCGGCGGCCAGATCCCGCTCACGATCAACTCGCTGGCCGGACTGGTGCCGCTAGCCAACGGCAGCACGGCCCTGCGCATGCTGGCGGTGGCGACCATGGAGCGCGTGCCGGCGCTGCCGAATATCCCGACCGTGGGCGAGGTGGGTTTCCCTCGGCTGGCGGTAGGCGGCTGGCAAGGCCTGCTGCTGCCCGCCCGCACGCCGGCGGCGCTCGTCTCCGCGCTGGACGCTGCTGTGGCCGAGGCGATGGCGCTACCGGAGTTGCGGGCCGGCATCGCCCGCCTCGGCCTGGTGCCGCTGCACGAGGGCGCCGCGGGGTCGGCGGTCCGGCTGAGGCGGGAGATCGCCGAATGGGGTCCGATCGTCGCCACCTCCGGCTGGCGGCCGGAGGACTGACGCAAACCCGCAACCTGCTTGTGCACGGGCCTGCGGATTCTTCGCCGGACCAAGCAGTTCCGGGGGCCGGTCAACCATAGCCGGGCGGCCGCCGCTTCCGCGGTAGCGCGTGCAGCAGGTCCGCCGTGGCCCGCGTTGGATGTCCGCTGCCGACCCTGAGCGGTCCTTCGTGCCCGGCCCGCCAAGGTCTGCTCCTGGGAGTGAAGCGGCCATTTAGCGAGGGGGCACAAGATCGACGGCCTCGCGCCTAAAGCGGCCCTTCAGCCGCCGCAGATGTGTGCTCCGAAGCGGCTATCCCGTCGAGACGGCTATCTCGACCGTTCGACGGAAACTAGGAGCCGTTCCGTTACCGCTAATGTTGCATGCTGTGTCCGCCGAACCCATGCAGGAGGAGCTCGGTCGGACAAGGCACTTCTTCTCGCCACGATTACGCCGGCGTGGCTGATTGCAGCACTGCGAGGCCATCCACCGCCCGCACTCCCTGGCCAACTTGGCCAACGAAGAGGGGGTTGATCTCCGCCTCCACCAAGCGCTCCCCGAGTGCCCCGGCCATGCGAGCGAAAGCCAGGACAGCATCGACCAGCGCTGGGACGTCGCAGGGTGGCGCGCCGCGGTAGCCGGCTAGCAGCTTCGCCGCACGGAGTTCACCGACCATCGCCTCGGCGTCGGTACGGCCGATCGGCAGCAGGCGCAGGGTGCTGTCCTCGAACAGCTCGGCCGTGACCCCGCCCAACCCGAGCAGCACTGCCGGGCCCAGTTGCGGGTCGCGGTGGAAGCCGAGGATCATCTCCACCTCGGCCCGCGCCAGTTCGCCTACCAGGAAGCCTTCGGGTGTCGGGGCGCCAGCCTGGCGCAGGCGCTCCAACATCTCGGCGCAGGCAGCCGGTATCTCCTCGGCGGTCAGCCCGACACGGACGCCGCCGACGTCGCTCTTGTGGGCGACGTGCCGCGACAGGATCTTCAGCACGACCTTGCCGCCGAGCTGCGCGGCCGCAGCCGCAGCACCTGCGGCGTCCACTACCGCGAATTCTCGCGTCGCCGGCACACCGAAATCGGCAAACAGCGCCTTGCTTTCCGCCTCATTCAGCGGCCCCACCGGCAGGTTCGCCGGGGCGGACAGCGCTGCCGCCGATTCCGGTGCGAACAGCACCGGACGGCGCTGCAGGGCTTCCAGCACCGTGGCAATGCTCTCCGGCGCAGTGAAGGCTGGCACCCTCTGCCGGTTCAGCAGCTCGACGATTCGGGGCGCGTGTGGCGACACATAGACGAGCAAAGACTTGTCAGTGCGAGCCGCACATTCGGTTACCGCCCCCGCGACGAGGTCCGGCTGGGCGAGCGCCGAGGAGCCGACCACAGTGACGACCGCGTCGTAGCTCGGGCTGTCCAGCAGCGCGGCGATGGCGCTGCGGAACACCTCCGGCTTTACCCCGGCCAGGGTTACGTCTACCGGGTTGCGGGCCGCCCCGGCTTTCTCGTCCTCGCCGAGCAGGGCGGCGATGCGCCCAGCGGTCGCAGCATCCGGTTCTGGCAGCGCGAAGCCGGTGATACCGCAGGCATCGGCCAGCAGCGTGCCGGCACCGCCGGTCGAGGTGAGAACGGCGATGCGCTTCCCGGCGGCTCGCTTGCCGCTGGCCAGGGCCGCGGAAATATCCAGCAGGTCCGAGAAGGTCTGGGCTCGAATGACGCCGAGCTGTCGGAACAGCGCGTCGAACATGCGATCCGCTCCGGCCAGCGCGCCGGTGTGGGAGGACGCCGAGCGCTCGCCGGCCTCGGACCGGCCGACCTTGAACACGACGATCGGCTTGCCGAGTTCCGCCGCCCGCTGCGCGGCGGTGCGGAAGCGGTCCGGCCGACGCAAGCCTTCCAGGTACATGGCGATGACGTCGGCCGCCGGATCGTCCAGCAACTCTTCCAGCACGTCGGTGCTGTCGAGGTCGGCTTCGTTGCCGGTGGCAACCAGCTTGGCAAAGCCGATGCCGCGGTCCGCTGCTCGGGAGAGTAGCGAACCGAGGATACCGCCGCTCTGCGACACCACCGAGATCCGCCCGGCCGGCAGATCACCGACCTCCAGGGCACCAGTGGCCGAAAGGGTGATGCGGTCGGTAAGATTCACGAGGCCGATCGTGTTCGGCCCGAGCAGCCGCATGCTACCTGCCGCTTGCTTCAGCGCCTGTTGCCGGCTGCCGCCCTCGCCACCGCTCTCGGCGAAGCCGCCCGCGAGCACCACGGCGGCCGCGGTACCGCGCTCGGCCAGGGCTCGCACGGCCGGCTCCACCTTGTCGGCGCCAAGTAGGATGATGGCGGCATCCGGCGCCTCGGGCAGCGAGGCGACATCCGGGTAGCAGGGCAGCCCAGCAATCTCCTTGGCGCGCGGGTTTACCGGATAGATGGCACCGGTGAAGCCATGCTTCTGCAGGTATCCCACCGGCCGGCCGGTCATCCGGGACGAATCGGCTGAGGCGCCGATAACGGCGACGCTCCGCGGCCGGAGCAGCTTGCCGATGGCGGTCATGACGGCCTCCCGGCCTTGGCGGCAGATTTCGCCAGGAAGGCGGTGATGGAGTCCCGATGCTCCTGGGTGGAGTAGCAGATTGCCTGGGCCTGACTGCCCATGTCGAAGACCTGCTCGACCGTCAGCTCATAGGTCTGGTCCAGGATGGACTTGCTGAGCGCCAGCGCCGCCAGCGAGCCCTGGCTCAGCTCCCGCGCCCAGGCTCTAGCGTCAGCCAGCAGGCTATCCGCGGTGGTGACGCGGTCGATCATGCCGATCGAGCGCGCTTCCTCCGGCGCGACGCGGCGACCGGAGAAGATCAGCTCCTTGGCGCGCACGAGACCGACCCGGCGGGGGAGGAAGTACATGCCGCCGCCATCCGGGATCAGCCCGCGCTGGATATAGGTCATGGCGAAGCTCGCCTGGTCCGAGGCGATGATGAAGTCGCAGCACAGCGCCACGTCGCAGCCGAGGCCCGCCGCGGCACCGTTCACCGCCGCGATCACCGGTTTGCCCAGCGCGTGCAGCGCGGCGATGGCATGATGGGTGCGCTGCTGGCGGCGCCAGCCGTTGATCGCCACTTGGGTCAGCGGCGCCTCCAGCCGCTGCTTCATGCCGCGCACGTCGCCGCCGGCGCAGAAGGCCTTGCCGGCGCCAGTTACGACCACCGCACGGATGGCATCCTCGCGGGAGATGCGGTCGAGCACCGCGACAAGGTCTGCGCGCATGGCGTCATCGATGGCGTTGCGCACTGCGGGGCGGTTCAGCAACAGGGTGGCAATGCCGTCCTCGACCTCGAGCCGAATGGCGGCCTCGTCCTGGGCAATGTCCTGGAGCATGGGAGTTCCTATCATTCGGGCTTGATGTTGGCGGCGCGCACCACTTCGGCCCAGCGCGCCTGCTCGGTTTGCACGTAGTCGGCGAGTGCCGCAGGTGAGCCACCCACCGGGCGCAGCCCTTCCTCGGCGACCGAGCGTGTGAAGGTTTCGGTCTTCACCGCCGCATTGGCGGCCTCGTTCAGTCGGGCGATATTTTCGGCCGGGGTGCCGGCTGGAACGTAGAGACCGTACCAGCTCTCGGCGACATAGCCGGGCACTCCCACCTCGGCGATGCTGGGCAGGTCCGGGAAGGCCGGGGAGCGCTCGGCAGAGGTGACGGCGATGGCACGCAGCCGGCCCTCCCGCACGTGTTGACTCACCCCCGTGGCGGTGGCGAACATCATGTCGATCCGCCCGGCCAGCAGGTCCGTCACCGCGGGTGCGCTGCCGCGGTAGGGCACATGCGTCATGTCCACCTTGGCCAGGTAGCAGAACAGCGCTCCCGCCAGGTGCGACGAGGTGGCATTGCCGAAGGAGCCGTAGGTCAGTTCGCCCGGCTTTGCCTTGGCTCGCGCCAGCAACCCGGGGACGTCGCGGATCGGACCCTTCGACGGCACCACCAGTACATTGGGGGAGAGGCCCACCAGCGCTACCGGCGCGAAAGCCTTCGTCGTGTCGTAGGGCAGGCTGGGCTGGACGCTCGGGTTCACCGCATGGGCGAAGGTCGCCATCAGCAGCGTGTAGCCATCCGGCGGGCTCTTCGCGACCACCTCGGAGCCGATGATGGTGCCGGCACCGGCGCGGTTGTCCACCAGCACCGTCTGGCCGAGCGCCGGGGCCATGCCCTCGGCCAGCACCCGGCTGACAATATCGGTGCCGCCGCCGGGAGCGAAGGGCACGATGATCTTCACCGGCCGGTCTGGATAGCCTGCTGCCCGCGCCAGCCGCGGCGCCGCCAAACCAAGCGGCAGCGCTGTCAGTAGGCGCGCGGCCTGCCGCCGCGTGAGCACGGCGCCCTTTACCGGGGATGTTGCCTCTGGATGTCGCATAGCCGTTCCGCTTCCTGAGCTGGCCCCTTGCCGGGCGCGGTTTCCTCGTGAGCGGCAGGTTTCTGCTTCTTCTCAGTCGCGGACAAACAGCTTTTTGGGCCGGATTGCCCAACGCTATGTTATGCATGTGTCCAGCAACAGAACCGCCATGCCTGCCCGTCAGCCGCCTGTCCCCATCCGGCCGCACCTGCCGTTGAATGCGTTGCGCAGCTTCGAGGCCGCCGGGCGCCGGCTCAGTTTCACCCTGGCTGGCGAGGAACTCGGCGTCTCCCAGGTGGCGATCAGCCGGCAAGTGAAGGTACTGGAACAGTGGCTCGGGGCGCCGCTGTTTATCCGCAGCACGCGCGAAGTGCAGTTGACCCCTGAGGGCGCCCGGCTACTGCCGCAGGTGCGGCAGGCTTTGGACATGCTGGCGCTGGCTGCCGGGCAGGTCAGCCGCCGTGGGCGGCGCAACGTACTGGCCATCCAGGCCTACACCACCTTCGCCCAGCGCTGGCTGATCCCGCGTCTGGCCCGATTCCATGAGCAGCACCCGGACATCGAGGTTCGCCTGACTGCCTCGGTCAGCCCGGTGGACTTCGACCATCAGGACGTCGACGCCGCGGTGCGCTCTGGCGACGGCGGCGGCTGGCCGGGGCTGGAGGCCGACTTCCTGACCCCGATCACCCTGCTGCCGGTCGTCAGCCCGCTCGTGCTGAAACGGCGCAAGGGGCGACTGCCGGCCGAGACCCTGATGGGCCTGACACTACTGCACTCCCTGGCCCGCCCGAACGATTGGGAAACCTGGCTGCGTGCCAATGATGCAGAGCAGGTCGTGGACAGCCGCAAGGGCCTGAAGTTCGAGAGCTCCGCCCTGGCCTTCGAGGCAGCGCTGCAGGGCAGCGGCGTGGCCATGGGCGTCGAGGTGTTGGTGCAGAGTTACCTCGCCTCGGGCGCCCTGGTCAGCCCTTTTGGCCAGCCGGTGCGACTGCCGGGCGGCTACTACCTGGTGCGGCCGCGTCACCGGCCGGTTTCCGTCGCCATGCGCCGGTTTCGCGACTGGATCCTTGCGGAACTCGACACTGCGGCGGGGACGGACGGCTGAACCGGGCAGCCGTCCGCGGCCGCTCAGTCCGGTTGGATGTTGTTGCGGCGGATGACCTCGCCCCACTTCTCCAGTTCGCTGCGCATAAAGGCACCGAACTCCTCGGGGCTGTTGCCGCCCGGGATTGCTCCCTGCTCGTGCAGCCGCTGCCGCACATCCTTGTCCTGCAGGGCAGCGATGGCGACCCGGCGGATGGCCGCGAGTGGCCCCACTGGCATGCGCGCCGAGGCGACGAGGCCGTGCCAGTTGCTGGCATCCACCGCCGGAAGGCCGAGTTCGGCGAAGGTCGGCACATCCGGTATCCAGGAGAGCCGCTCCTTGGTTCCGACGGCCAGCGCCCGCATGGCACCTGCCTGGAGCTGGGGGATGAGCACCGGCAAGTCGGCGAACCCTAGCTGCACCTCGTTGCGCAGGATGGAGGTGGCGAGCTGGCCGCCGGAGTTGTAGGCGATCTGCACCATGTCCAGACCGGCTGCGGCACGGAACTGCTCGCCCGCCAGGTGCGGCATGGAGCCGTTGCCAGTGGTGCCGAAGTCTAGGGCGCCGGGTCGCGCCTTCGCATCCGCGATCAGGTCCTGCAGCCTGCGGTAGGGAGAGGCGGCGGGTACCACCAGCGGCTCCGGCACCAGCACGCCGAGGGTGACCGGCACCAGGTCGCGCAGCGGGTCGTAGGGCGTGCCGCGGCCGAGCTTCGGCGCGACAGCTAGCGCCCCAGCGCTACCGATGCCAAAGGTGTAGCCGTCCGGCGCGGCCTTGGCGATCACGTCCACACCGGTCATGCCACCGCCGCCCGCGCGGTTTTCGATGATTACCGGCTGGCCGAGCGCCGCGCTCATATGCGGGGCCATGATGCGGGCGACGATGTCGCTCGGCCCGCCGGCGGCGAAGGGCACCACGAAGCGCAGCGGGCGCGTCGGGAAGGCGTCCTCCGCCCGGGCCGGCAGGATGAAGGGCGCGCCCAGCAGCGCGGCCAGGATCTGGCGCTTTCTCATCGATGTTTCCTCCAGGGGTTTCCCGGGCTGGCGCTCAGGCGAGGCCAGGCAGGCGGTAGAAGCGGGCGGCGCTGCGCCAGAACAGGTCGGCCTTCTCCTCGGCGCTGACCGAGGCGGCGATACGCTTCATGGCGTTCCAGCCAACGGCGTAGGCGTAGCTGCCCTTGTCCACCGGAAAGTTGCTCTCGAACATGCAGCGCGCCGCGCCGAAGCTCTCGATGCAGCGCTCCATCCAGGGGCGCCAGGCCTCGGCCAGTTCGAGGGAGGAGGGCGCGCGGTCCCGCGCCTCGAAGCCGAAGCCGGGCAGGCGCATGCCGAGCCCGCCGAGCTTGACCATCACGTTCGGGCAGCCGGCCAGGTCCCGGAGGTTGGCCGACCACTCGGCGAACACTGCATCCCGCCGACTGGCGTAGCGGCCGATCCCGAGCACACCGCCGCAGTGGTTGAGCACGATCGGCACCTGCGGGAAGGCGCGCGCCAGCGCGGCCAGGCGCGGGATCTGGTGGAAGTAGAGCCAGGCATCGAAGCTGAGGCCGAGCTCCGCGAGACGGGCGAAGCCGACGCGGAACTCCGGGCTGTCCAGCATGTCTTCGGCCGGCTGGTAGGCCGGGTTCAGCATCGCCGGGTCGGGATCCCAGGTGGCGATGTGGCGGATGCCGCGGAAGCGGTCGCCGCCGGCACGGAGATGCGCCTCCAGCACCGGGCGCACCGCATCGCCCAGCCGCAGGTCGGCTGCGCCGACGATGCCGGCGCAAGCCCGCACATCGCCGTAATGGCCGCTGGCGCACATGGCGGCGACGCCGTTGGCGAACTCGGTCTCGCCCACCGCGCGCATCGCCGGCGGCCCCTCGGCACGCAGCATGGAGCGCGAGGACTGGACGTAGACGGTCGCCCGCACATCGTGGCCGCTGCGCAGGTCGGCCAGCAACTCATCGAGCAGGTAGCGCCAGCCCGGCTGGTCCCAGAGGTGATGGTGCGGGTCGATGATCGGCTGGCCCGGGTCCAACGCCTCCTCCCGCGTCGTCGCCAGCCAGTCCTCGCACACCGGGATCTGGTGCTGATGCCCTGAGTTGCTCATGCGCGGTGCTCCGGATCTTCGAGTTCCGGGGCCAGGCTGCCGGGCAGGCCGAGCTCGAAGGCGTTCAGCGTCAGCGCGACCAGGCAGTAGTAGCCGAGGATGCCCACCAGCTCGACCATGCCGCGCTCGCCCAGCGCGGTGAGGCCCTGGCCGTAGAGCGGCGCCGGGACGCGCCCGCTGGCCAGCAGGGTGGAGGCGACATCATAGACTGCCCGCTCCCGCGCATCGGCCAGCGCCGGCGCACGGCGGGCGGCGATGGCGGCGATGACCTCGGGGTCCAGGCCGGCCTTCAGCGCCTCGCGCTTGTGCGCGGTCCATTCGTGGTGCGAGGTCCAGTGCCGGGCGCAGACCAGGATGGCGAGTTCCGACAGGCGCGGCTCCAGCGTGGTCTGGTAGCGCAGCAACTCGCCGAGCTTCTGCCCGCGCGCGGCCAGCTCGGGGTTGCGGATCCAGGCGATCATCGGCGCCGGTACGCGGCCGCGGATGCCGGCCACTGCCTCGGCGCAGGCGGCGCGCTGCTCCGGCGTCATCGCCGCCTCGGGCGGCAGGTCAAGGCGGGACATGCGGACTCTCCTCTGTCGTGTCAGGCGAGCGCTAGGATCGGGGCGGGATCGCCGCCGAGGGCGCGGGTCACGGCCGCGGCCTCGCGCAGCACGAGCGGCAGGCAGCGCGCCTCGGCCGCTGGATCAAAGCGGTAGCGCGGCATGGTGATGCCGAGGGCGCCCGCGACGGTGCCGCGCCCATCCAGCACCGGGGCGGCGATGGCCACGACCTCCGGCAGGCGCTCGCCATGGCTGACGATGGGCAGGCGCGGGCGCGGCTCGCCGTCCAGGGCCACCAGCGCGCGGCCATAGGCGCCGATGCCGAGCGGCGCTACGTCCCCCACCTGCGCCACGGTGCGCACCGGCTGCGGGCTCTCCTGGCGGAACAGGCAGCGGCGCCGGTCGCCCTCCCGCACGAAGAAGGCGGCGCTTTCCTGGCTCTCGCTGCGCAGCCGGTCGAGCGCGGGCATGACCTGGTCCTCCAGTCGCAGGCTGCGGCGGAAGCGTTCGCCCAGCACCAGCAACTGCGGCCCGAGCGCATAGCCGCCCGCGGCGGCGCGCTGCACGAAGCCATGGCTCTCGAGCGTGCCGAGCAGCCGGAGCGCGGTGGTCAGGTGCAGCCCGGCGCGGCGGGCGACCTCCACCAGCGGCAGGGCCGCGTCCCCGTCCCCGAAGGACTGCAGGATGGCCAGCGCGCGATCCACCGCACGCACATTGCCCTCGGCTTCCGTGGCTTCGCGCGGCGAGGCCACGGCGGCCGGCTTCGAGGGATCGGTCGGTTTCCTCTTCACGCTGCCTCTTTAATCCTACCTTCCGCACAATGGAAGTGGCTTGCACAGGATGGATGTCGAGTGATACCGGTAGCCGTGCAAAGGGCCGGGAGGGA
>NZ_JAUTWS010000123.1 GCF_030657435.1 Paracraurococcus lichenis
GGACCTCCTTCGTGTTAGTTCGAGACCCACCAGCTTTGCGACGCTGATTTTGCCCTCTGAGGCGGTGGAGAAACTCCTCGAACCTCCAGCGCAATCGAGGCTGCTCCAGCGGGAATGTTCCGCCTTCCTACAGGCCCGTCCGCCCGTCTGGGATCAGGCCAAGCGAATCATCATTGCGGCGAGAGCAACGGCCAGCACCGTCCCCGGCATCTTCGACGCCGAGCAGCCGCGCTATGCATTGCGGGAAGCTTTGCTCAAGGCGGCGCACAACCTCGTCGTGTCCGAGGCGGATACAGAAATTCGCCTTCCGCACAGCACTCAGACACGACGGCGCACCGTCCTGAGAGCGGACGAGTATCTCCGCATCCACATGGACCGGCCGATCTACACGGAGGAACTCTGCGACGCCATCGGTACTTCGGCATCCGGCCTTGCGGAAGCGTTCCGAGCCGTCTTCGGCGTCACTCCGCACCGCTTCCTCAAGCTGCGGCGCATGGGCATGGTCCGCGCCGCACTGCGATCAATCGATGGGCCAATGCCGCTGGTGAAGTCCGTCGCGCTGGCGCACGGCTTCTGGCACCTCGGCCAGTTCGCGCATGACTACCGCGAGACGTTCGGAGAGATGCCTTCGGAGACTTTGGCGCGGTCACGCCGCTGAGTCGCCACGCGCAGTAGAGGCCGGGCGGGCCGTTGAAGGTCATTATTGCGCCGGCTTGGGCGATCTTGAACTGAACAGACGTTTGCCCCCTTGCCCGATCGGTGTGGGGCCCGCGGATTTTTCAACTGCACCCAAGCCGGCACAATAAGGCTGACGACGAGTGCGATCTCTCCCCGGAGATTGACCTGGCCGGCGGTGGGGAGTGCTGCATCCTGCTCGTGGTCGAGGACAACCGCATCCTCGGCAAGCACCGCTGACCCGAACGGACTGTTGCATGGTACAGCGGCATCCCGCCAAGGCAAACCGCAAGCTGAGGCATAGTGTGGCAGCCGTGGCATTGCTCGCCGCGCTCCTCCCTCTCGGGGCCTGCCACGCGCCCCGGCCGACGGACGCCAGCGCGTCCGGCCGACCGCTGGACCTAAGGAGGCCGGGTCCGAGCCTATGGCCGCCCTCGGCGGAGCGCCCTCCCTGGTTGCCGCTCCTACTGCCGGACATCCCGCGATTCCGGGTGCCGGATGACGGCTTCCGCGACAACCTGGGCTGACCACACCAATGCTGGTGCTTGGTATAGTAGGTCAGGCGGCTCTGGCCTTGAGGGCGCCGACGATCGCCGTGAGGATGGCGCCGCCTGCACCACCGCTGACGATCTGCGTAATGACCCCGCCGATGCTGAGGTCCCCGGACTGCGCCAGCAGGCCGACCTTCCCGGCCTGCACGAAGGTCCGGAAGCCGCCCTTCTCGGACGTTGGGCGGGGGTAGCAAGCGTTAGCGTAAACCACTATGCGACGGCCGTCAGGGGCGACCATCGTGCATGTCAGCGCGGGATACCGAGCTTGCAATATGAGGCTCGTCGCCTCGGTGGCCGCCAGGGCATCCTTGCCCCAACTTAGCGCGCGTTGCGCCTCGGCGATTTTCAGCCCGAAGATTCCAGTGTTCAGCCAGCCGGGCGGGCCGACTGGAACCGAGACTCCGTCGGCGTCGATCATGAGCCGGGAAGGTGCAGCAGGCTGCCGAACGAATCAAAAACGCGGTCCCTGCACTGCCTGTACTACATCGCGTGAACGAGACGCGGCACAGCGTGAACCGGCGCCGCATCCTCCGGAAAGAGGCCCTTTGGCACCTGCACCTTGGACAACTCGCGGTACAGGCGGGCCAGGGACTCGCCACGCAGTCCGTATACCCGGCCGACCGACTGGTCCGCGTGTCCCACGATGGCGTTGCGCGCGTCAGAAGGCACCTCAGCGGCCCGCAGTTCATCCTCCATTCGGTGACGCCAGGAATGGTCGGGGGCGAGCCGTTCGTCGGTTATCCCCACCGTCTCGCGTATCCATTTGCCGACGTAGTTCCAGGCCCGCCCTCCGCGCCGCCCGAACTTGTCGCACTTCTTGTCGGGAAACAGGGGGGCACTTGCTGCGACAGTCTGAGCGAAGGTCACGAAACCTTCGCAGATCAACGCCGGGTGAAGGGGTACATGGCGCGTCTGCCCGTTCTTGACGCTCTTGCCCTCGTCGTCCTCGTTGACGGCGATGTACCAGACCCCCGTTGCGGGGTCCTGTCGCACGTCCGCTCCGGACAACTGCAACACCTCGCCAGCCCGCATCCCGGTGAAGGCCATGATCCAATGCGCCCACCGCCGTCCCGCCGCCTTTTCGGACCGCGATGCTAACAGGATTTGCACCATCTGCTCGTCCGAGTAGGGGAAGCGTTGGGCGTTCTTGCTCTTGGGCAGGCGCAGGCCCTCGGTCGGATCGGATGGCAATTGGCCGTCCTTCACACCCCAGGCGAACACCTGCCGAATCATCGAGAGCCGGTTGTTGAAGGTGTTGTTGGTCAGCCCCCGATCCAGGGCATCGTCGCGCCACCGCTTCAGAGCGGCCGTCGTCACTGCGCCGGCGTCGTCATGCCCGAGGAATCTTTTGAGCGAGTTCAGAATCATCCGGGTGTCGTCGACCGTCCGAGGTTTGGCAGCGGTGATGCGTGACCACCCGCGTATCAGTTCGTCGAAGGTAACGCCCTCGCGCGCCGTGGGGCCGTGTTGCGCGGGCGGGTTGGGAGTGGCAGGGCGCGAGCCAGGGGACGGCTGGATAGGGCTGCGAGGCTCAATCGACAGGGAGATCGGCTCCAACACGCCGCGCTTTGCAGCGGCGGCTCTATCGAGTGTTCCCGGTGTAGCCCAAGCTCTCAAACCGGCCTCGACATGGGCGCGCCGTGCCAAGGGCACCATGATGTCCCGAAGAAGCCGCCAACCGCTATCGGTGGCGGTCAGGCCGGCGAGTGCTAACGCCTGCATAACGTGCGCTGCTAACCGCGCTTCGAAGCTGTCACCCTCAAGGGGCGGATGCTCAGTGCTGCCTTCTGATTGCGGCGATGCCAAGGCGGGCACCGTTCCGCCGGCAGCATCCCATTGGATGGCTCCCGTTTTCAGGGCGGCGGCCCACCTTGCAGCAATCTCGGTTGCTTGTTCCCGCGTCAGGTCGACGCGGTTTGATTGTCTACGCCATTCAGCGATCTTTGCGGTGAAAATCGCCTCCTCCTCGCGGTGGCGGCGTTTCGCCTCGGCCGGGTCCTTCGTGACCAAGGCGACACTGTAAAATTTTTTGCCTGCCACGGCCTGGACGTCTGCCGGGACTCGGGCTCGGAAGGCGAAATCGCCACTGGCGCGGCGGATTGGACGGCTCATACGGAGAACACTCACGGCAGCGTATCCCGTGTCGTATCCCAACCGCCCCTTGCTAGCTCCTTGATCTGCCTGAGGTTCAGCTTGCAGGCCGGTTTCCAGCTCTGCTGGTGCCGGGTGAGGGATTTGAACCCCCGACTGACCCGAAAGGTGCTGGTTCTTGACCCTGCCGTTCCAGGTGTATGTCGCGGCAGGTATGGCAGACGCCGGTACAGCCTCGTGCCACCCCCCCCCGTTTCCGAGTGGCTCTCCCTGCCTGCGTCGCGTCGGTCGCGCGAAGGCGGGGCTCATGCTCCCTGTGCCAGCCGAGCCAACTTCCCCGTGCCGGGGTTCGCGCATGCCGGAGGGGGGACGGTGCCAGTACGCACCAACGCGCGCGCGAATGAACAGAAATGGTACGTGGCGGCGAATGCGGGTCATTTGCCACACCAGCGGCTGGATCAGCGATAAGCTCTCGGTTGAAAACGAATCTGCGAATACAACATCATGGGCGTATCGAATCTTGTCCCGCCTGCCGCCATCCCTCCTCAACGGGGGCGACGCGCTGCATCGCCTGCTTCCGGGTCAGCACCGAACAACAGGGTCGTGCGGGCGTCTGGGCTATTCTGACCAGCGAGTCATAGCCGGATGGTCCGCAGCCGCAGGGCGTTGCCGATCACCGACACGGAGCTGAGTGCCATAGCCAGCGCCGCCACCTCGGGGCTGAGCAGCAGGCCGAGGAACGGGTACAGCACGCCCGCCGCCAGCGGCACGCCGAGCGTGTTGTAGACGAAGGCGAGGAAGAGGTTCTGGCGGATGTTCCGCATCACCGCGCGCGACAGGTGCCGCGCCCGGGCGATGCCCGCCAGGTCGCCCTTCACCAGCGTCACGCCCGCGCTCTGCATGGCCACCTCCGTTCCGGTGCCCATGGCCACGCCGACATCCGCCTCGGCCAGCGCCGGGGCGTCGTTCACGCCGTCGCCCGCCATGGCGACCACCTGGCCCTCGGCACGCAGCCCGCGGACGATGCGATGCTTGTCCTCCGGCAGCACGTCGGCCTCGACATCCTGGATGCCGAGCCTGCGCGCGACCGCCTCGGCCGTGGTGCGGTTGTCGCCGGTCAGCATGACGATGCGGATGCCGTCCGTCCGCAGGCTCTCCAGCGCCGCGGGCGTGGTCTGCTTCACCGGATCGGCCACCGCGATGACCGCGCCCGGCCCACCGTCCACCGCCAGGAACAGCGCCGTGGCGCCGTCGCGCCGGAGTTCGTCCGCCCTGGCCGCGAGCCCGCCCAGGTCCACGCCGAGGTCGGCCATGAGCCGCGCATTGCCCAGCGCCACCCGGCGCCCGCCGACGGTGCCGGTGACACCCTTGCCGGTGACGGACGCGAAGTCGCCCGGTTCCTCAACGGCGATGCCGCGCTCCTTCGCTGCCGCGACGATGGCGGCCGCCAGCGGGTGCTCGCTCGAGCGCTCCAGGCTGGCCGCCAGCGGCAGCATCTCGGCCTCGGCGAGGCCCGGCGCCGGGACCACGGCCACCACCTTCGGCTTGCCCTCGGTCAGCGTCCCCGTCTTGTCCACGACCAGCACCTGGACCCGCTCCATGCGCTCCAGCGCCTCGGCATTGCGGATGAGCACGCCCGCCTGGGCACCCTTGCCGACCCCGACCATGATGCTCATGGGCGTCGCCAGGCCGAGGGCGCAGGGGCAGGCGATGATGACCACCGACACCGCCGCGATGAGGGCGTAGGACAGCGCCGGCGACGGGCCCCAGACCGCCCAGGCGAGGAATGCCAGCGCCGCGGCCGCGATGACCGCCGGGACGAAGTAGCCGGAGACGATGTCGGCCATGCGCTGGATCGGCGCCCGGCTGCGCTGGGCGTCGGCCACCATGGCGACGATCCGAGACAGCATGGTGTCCGAGCCCACCTTCTCGGCCCGGATGACCAGGCCGCCGATGCCGTTCACGGTGCCGCCGATGACCTTGTCGCCCGGCGCCTTCTCCACCGGCATGGACTCGCCGGTGACCATGGACTCGTCCACCGCCCCGCGGCCCTCGAGCACCACGCCGTCCACCGGCACGCCCTCGCCGGGCCGCACCCGCAGGCGGTCGCCGACCTGGACCTCGGCCAGGGTGATCTCCTCGTCCGCGGCATCCGGCCGGATGCGCCGCGCCGTCTTCGGCGCCAGATTCAGCAGGGCGCGGATGGCGCCACCGGTCGCCTCGCGGGCGCGGAGTTCCAGCACCTGCCCGAGCAGGACCAGGACGGTGATGACGGCCGCCGCCTCGAAGTAGACGGGCACCATGCCTTCCATGCCCCGGACGCCTTCCGGGAAGGCACTCGGGAGGAAGGTGGCGGCCAGGCTGTAGAGATAGGCCGTGCCCGTCCCGAGCGCGATCAGGGTGAACATGTTCGGGCTGCGGTTCACCACCGACTGCCAGCCGCGCACGAAGAAGGGCCACCCGGCCCAGAGCACGACCGGCGTCGCCAGCACGAACTGCACCCAGGTCGAGATCCGCGGCGGCACGAGGTGGTGCAGGCCGAGCGCCGGGACGTGCCCGCCCATCTCCAGCACGAAGACCGGCAGCGTCAGCGCCAGCCCGATCCAGAAGCGCCGCGTCATGTCGACGAGTTCTGGATTGGGGCCCGCTTCGGCCGCGACCTCCAACGGCTCCAGCGCCATGCCGCAGATCGGGCAGTTGCCCGGCCCCTCCTGGCGGATCTGCGGGTGCATGGGGCAGGTGTAGATGGTGCCCTTCCGCGGCGGCCGGGTCGGCGCAATGGCCTCGTGGGGCTTCAGGTACTTGCCGGGATCTGCTTCGAACCTGGCCCGGCACCCGGCCGAGCAGAAGTGGAAGGTCTGCCCGGCATGCTCGACACGGTGCTTGGAGGTCGTCGGGTCAACCTTCATCCCGCAAACCGGGTCGGTGACCTGGTTGGCGTCGGCGACCGCGGTCGGGTTGCCGTGGTCGTGGTGATGGTGGTGCCCGTGGCTGCCGTGCTGCCCGCTCATGCTCGCCGCCTCCGTTCCAACCTGCAACGCGGCAGGTCCCTCGGTATGTCAGCAGCGGAAGTTCGGGTTTCCCATGGTTGGAAGGTCAAGACTGGCCAGGCCATCGATTGTTGTGTCTCGCCCCTTGACCCTACCACGGTGGGAAGCCCCATCTTCGGACAACAGGCGCGGCTGAGCCTCCCTGGAGGGCCGATGGCCACGAGGTTGATGCCCATCAACGCCACGCCGGATGCGTGGCGTAGAATGGGACGAGCGGCGATCCAGGGGTGATGGAGTTGGTGGGGATGCCGAGGGGTACGGGCAGGTTCAGGAGAGCGATCGCGGCGCTGCTCGCGCTGGCACTGCTCGTCCTGCCCGGCGCCCCCATGCGGCATGCCTCCGCGGCGCAGCTCCACGCCCAGCCCGCGGGCCACGCCCATGTCCATGACTGCCTCGGGCATGGTGAGGAGGCCACGCTGGACCACGCGCTTGCGGGCCACGACGACGATGGCCAGGCAGACCGGCACCCCGGCGACCAGCAGATGCCGGGTTGCTGCACTTCGGCGCAGTGCCCGGCCAACGTCGCCGTCCCGCCCATGCCGCCCGCTCTGCGACTGGCCCTGCCCCTTGCGCGCGTCACCGGGCCCGCGCCGCCGCCTGCGCCGGACGGCATCGGCGTGGACCCGCCCATGCATCCGCCGCGCGCCCTGGCCTGACCGGCCAGGGTTCGGCCCAGACGCCGGCGGGACCGCCCGGCGCCCGAACCTCCGTTCCCCTGGTCGGTGTCGGCCCGCGCCGGGCGCCCCGCGCGCAGGCCCCGTGACGCCCTACGACCTGATCCCATCCGGGGAACGACATCCATGACTATGACCCACTACATGGAGCTGCTGGCCACCAACCAGCCCTGGAACCTGCTGCTCTTCATGGCGGTGCCGGTGATCCTGGCCGAGACGCTGGCCATCACCGAGCTTGCCGTCCTCTTCCGGCACGACGCCGTGGGACCGGTCCGCACCGTCAACCGCTGGTCCGCCATCCTGGCAGGCGGCTACTTCGCCATCGTCTTCGCCACCCTGATGGTGACCGCAGCCATCCCGCTCACGCTGGCGGGCGGCTGGCGCGGCCCGATCGACGTGATCGCGGTCGGCTTCTACCTGTTCGGCATCGTGCCGCTGGGCGGGGTGGCGCTGCTCGAACTCGGCATCATCGGCCGCGACCGCTCCGAGCATGAGCGCATGAAGCTGCATGTCGCCTTCGTCGCGCTGTTCCTGCTCACCGCCCACGTGGCGATGATCGCCGGGATGCTCGACCCGACCCTGATCGCCGGCGACGCGATGGCGGCCGACCAGGGTCCGCACCCCACCCACTGACAGTCGGCGCGGTTGCGCGGCCGCGCACAGCACGCGGTCGCCCCCACCGAGGAGGATCGAGACCATGACATTCCGAGCCTGCCTGCTCGCCGCGGCCGCCGGACTGGCCTTCGCCACCGCTACGCCCGCCCGCGCCGCCATCGAGGAGGGCTACGACCCGACCGTCGCGCCCGTGCCGAGCACCTGGTACGAGCCCGCGAACCCGGCCGCGCTCAGGGCCGACCGCGACTACGTCGCCGGGATGCGGCCGCATCACGCCGGCGCGCTGACCATGGCCAGGGACTACCTGGCCGACACGCAGGCCAGCAGCCCGGTGCTGAAGGCACTCGCGGTGGCCATCATCCGGAACCAGAGCTTCGAGATCGGCGTGCTCGACGAGGTGTCGCGCAACCTCGACCGCCCGCCCATCGTGCTGAACCTGGGCTTCACGCGCATCTCGCTGCAGCCTTCGGCGACGGAGGGGTTGGCGCAGCTCCGGACCTTCCAGCGGTCGCCGATCCCGGGCCCGGCGGCGGCGCTGGCCGATCCCGGCGCGCCGGTGACCGCGCGGGACGTGCAGTTCGCCAAGGGGATGACGATCCACCACCAGGCGGCGCTCGACATGGCGCGCGCCTACCACGCCAACTCCGAGGCCCGGAACGGCTTCCTCGGGCTGATGAACGTGGACATCATCACCGACCAGAGCCAGGAGATCGCGCTGATGCGGCGCGTGATCGCGGCCTATCCCGGCAACCCCGACGCGGTGCGGGTGGACGCCTCCATGATCCACGGCATGGAGGGGATGCAGCATGGCGCACATGCGTCGCAGCCCGCTGGCGGGGCGGCGGCCGGGAGCGGCCATGGCGGGCATGCCGACGTGACAATGCCGCAGGCCGCTCCGCAAGCCTCCGGGCAGGGCCAGGCGGCGGAACGCACGCCGACGATGCCGAGCGCCCAGCCTGCTGCGCAGAGGGAGGCCGCACGGAACGGCGCCCACGGCCATGCCGAACACATGCACTGAACCGGCTCGTCCAGGAACTGCGGAGGACATCATGACGAACTCCAACCGCCTCGTGGCCCGTGTGGCCGCGGCGACGCTCGCCCTGGGTCTGGTCCTCGGGGAGCCCGTCGCGGCCCAGACCCCGCCGAACCAGGAGCACGACAGCCACCACCCCGACGGCGCGACGCCTGCGGCTCCTGCTCCTGCTCCAACGCCCGGTCCGGCACCGCAGCAACGGGGGATGCCGGGCATGATGGGTGGCCAGGCCATGCCGATGCAGGGCACGCCCGGCGGCCAGCCAGGCGGCGCGGCCGGGATGATGGGCGGCGACATGAGCCGGATGATGGAGATGATGCACCGGCAGATGGCCACCCGGCATGCCATGCGTCCGTTCGAGCGCATCGAGGGGCAGCTCGCCTACTACCGGGCCGAGCTCCGCATCACCGATGCGCAGCAGCCGCAGTGGAACGCCTTTGCCGATGCGGTCCGCGCCGCCGCCGGGCGGCTGCGGCAAGCCGTTACCCAGGCCATGCAGCAGGGCGCCGCGGCGCCCGCGCCGGAGCAGATGGAGCGCCGGATCGCGCTGCTCACCGCCCAGGCCGACGCGATGCGCGCCGTCCAGGCCGCGGCACGTCCCCTCTACGCCGCGCTGTCCGACGAGCAGAAGCGGACGGCCGATGCCCTGATGGAGGAGCACCTGCGGGGCATGGGAGGCATGTGATGAGCAACATGGAAGCTGCACTTATTGATCCGGCCTGGGTGATCTTGAGCTATGCGGCGTAGCGGAAGGTCTTGTGCCCGAAGAAGCTGCGGACACGGTCGGGCAGCTTCGACAATCGGCGCACGTGGCCGATGGCGGCGCGCTTGAGCTGTGCCTTGCTGC
>NZ_JAUTWS010000124.1 GCF_030657435.1 Paracraurococcus lichenis
GGGCGGCACCCCGGGCATTGCCGCGGCCGCATCCCTCTGCCTCGCCAGGGACCATAGGAATCGCCGGACTTCCCGGCCTCCGGGGCGGCAGCGCCGCGGGACCGCCCATAAAGTGCAGGACAACGCCGTAGACCAGGCTGAAGTGGGATCCTGCCGGTGGCACTATCCACTTTCGGCACATCGGCCATCGCGGGGGCAACTCAGAAGCCGAATGGTCTGCCCGGCGCTGGCGGGACATTATTCGCTCATGCCGCCGAGCGCCTCCCGCAGCGGCGCTTCCGAAACCCGCATCAGGCCGTCGAAGGGGTGGTTCAACTCCAGGATCAGGTACATCGCCCCGGCGACCGAGAGAGCGCCGATCGACAATGCGACGAGCACCGTGGGATTGAAGCGGGCGGACAGGCCGAAGCCGAAGAACAGAACCGCCACCCAGAATATCAGCACGGTCAGGAACGGACCCGGCAGGCTGCCTTCGGTGGCATTGACGGTCAGCGTCCGCATCCGGGCGAAATCGGTGACAAGTTCCATGATCCGCCGCTGCGCGAAGCGCTGGGCCTCGTCACGCGGCTCGAGCCGGCCGATGATGGCCATGAACTGCCCACGCTCCCGGCGGGTGTCGTCCGGCCTGATGCTGGCGAGCCGCGCCTCGCCATGTGGCCAGATCCGGTCGATCTCGGCCTGCACCGCATGGTGGAAGAGGCTGCGCGCCGGAGCGGCCTCCGGGCCGTAATAGTCCAGCGCGCGGTCCAGCTCGACCAGATTGGCCGCCATCTGGCCGAGCTGATTGCCCAGTGACTGGTAGGTGCCCTGGGCGGAGGCGACGAGAAGGCCTAGCACGAGGGCCGTGAGCGTGGCGACCAGGCCCAGCACGCTCCGCACGACCTCCCGCGAGCTGTCGTCGAAATGCTGGCTCGGCAATCGCAGCGCCACGCCCAGCAGCGCCGCCGCGAAGCTGCCGAGGAAGATCGTGAAGGCGATGGCAATGGGGCTCATCTCTCGCGCCTTACAGCGATGGAACGCGTCCGGCATCCATCGGGAGGACCAGGGCGAACCGGGCGCCGTGCCTCCGGGTCAATGGTAGCACGCGTCGCCGCGGAAGGTCGCCTGCCGGACAATGCCGCCGCGGTCGAGCATGAAATTCGTCTCGCAGCCGGTCACGCCGAAGCCGTGGCCGCTCTGCACGTTCGACAGGAAGCTGACGACCTGCCCGCCATCCGGCAGTGGGGCCGAGCGCACGGGCGCGCCCCAGACCGCATAGAGCTGGTTGGCGTTCTGCCCGACGAAGCCATCGACGTACTTCTGGTAATCGGCCTGGGTCGAGCAGGCGGCACACAGGAGCAGGACCCCACCCGCCAGGAGTTGTCTCATCGCCACTCCCTTCGGTTCACGCCGTCTCCTGTCATTCGGCCCGGGGCCACTCCGGGGAGATGGATCCTTCGGTAAGGCATTCCCCGGCAAGGCGGCCCATGCGACGGCCGGGGGACGATACGCATGTGCGACCGGCGCGCGCACGCCATGGCGCTATCCAGATTCGGCATTGCCGGGCCCCATCGCCGCGGACGCCCGGCCAGTCGGCCCGGAAGCCCACCTCCGTGCGGACGACGTGGCGCCTCGGCAGGCCGGGTCGGTGAGCGCGACGGGCGCGATCTGCTGCCCGCATGCTGGAAATGGATAAGGTTCAGACGTGCACAGGCTCACGGAATCGTCCAGCCTATGACAGGCGGGCTGCTTCCACCTTCACGACGGCAAGGGCGTTCAGAAGACAGCAGGTCACCTGCCTTGAGCGCCCATGGCCTGTCATGAGAGGCGCGAGGGCCGACGACGATGCTCCGCTCGGTCAGGTTGAACGACATCCGGCAGGATCGGGTGGGCAGCCCCCCCGCCGACCGGGACGCGGTCCTGCCGAAAGTCGCCGCCCGGGTATGCCTGTCGCGTCCCTTGCCCGCTCGCGGCCTGCCCGCGACCCCGGCGAGACACTCAGCGTGTTCCAGGTTCGCACGGCGATGCTGAAGCCCATGGTGCACCGATCCAGCCTCACCGAGGTGGGCGAGCTTCTCACTCCTGCCGACCACGGCGCATGCAAGGCGGTGCCGCTGCGCAGCTACCCCTTTTCCCTGCAGACCAGCGTCCTGGAACTGTCCGGCCTGAGCCTGCAGACCGGACGCAGCACGCCGCTCGCCGTCCTGGGGACGCTGCCGGCCGATACGGCCTGGATCCTGCTTCCGCTCCACGGATGCCGGACCGTCCGTCTGGGTGGAAGGGCCGCGGGAACGCATGCCGTCGCAGTCTTCGGCGCCGCCGCGGAATACGAGATGGCCAACAGCCAAGACTCCAGCTGGGCTCTCATCGCCCTGCGCGCGGCGGATGTCGGGTCGGTCCTGACCCTGCCGCGCCGATCGACGGTCCTGCGTCCCGGTGGGGTTGCCTGGCTGCACACCGATGCCGCCGCCTGGACGTTTGCCGCCACGCTCATGCAGGACGCCACGGAGGTGATGGAAAAGGACCCGGACGTCTTCCAGGTCGAGGAGGCATGCCGCTCGCTCAGGGCCGCGGTGCTTGAGGCCTGTCAGGACCTCCTCGCCGGTCCCGCAGGGGGTCGGAAGCCGTCGACCCTGCCCGCCGCTCCAGCGTCACTCCGGCGCATCGTCCGGCTGGCCGACGACTATCTCGCGGCCTATCCGTCCCGGGCGACGGACACGGCGCAGCTGGCATCGGCCGTTGGGGTATCGGAAGCACGCTTGCGGCTGGCCTTCCAGACGATCCTCGGCATCAGTGCGACGAAATATCTCGTGGCGCGCCGGCTGGTTCTGGTGCGCATGGCATTGCGCTCACCCGAACGCCCCTGGGTGTCGGTCGAGGAAGCGGCCCAGGCACATGGCTTCTGGAACCGCCGCAGCTTCGAACGCGCCTATCGCCTCATGTTCCGCGAGGCACTGCTCCGCCGCTGACGGACCACGCTCGCGCGCCGGTTCGCGGCCGCTGGCGGCGAACGCCTGATTGGCCCACGGCCCGCTGCCGCCAGGTCCGATCGGGCACGCGTAGGGTGGAAGCATGGGACAATGCCCGCACAGCAGACCTAACGGCAGGTCGAGCCGCCCCGCGCCTGCATGAGGGTCTCCGACGGCGACTGCCCGAACAGCCTCCGATAGTCATACGCGAAATTGCCGAGATGCCAGAAGCCATGCGCGAGGGCGAACGACTTCACCAGAGATTCGCCCTGCCCGCCGGATTTGAGGGCCTGGTGCACCATCATGAGGCGGCGGCGCTTGAGGTATGCATGCGGGCTCATACCGCAGGCTGCGACGAAGGCCTGATGAAGCTTGCGGGGCGACACGGCCAAAGCCTTGCAAAGATCATCCGTGTAGATGGGCCGGCCGATATTCGCGTGCAGGAATGCATCCGCCGCATTGAGGAGCCGGATGGCATCCCGTGTGGCACGACCGCACAGGTGCGGTTTCTCCGCCCGGGAAAAGGCCTCGATGCAGAGTTCCATGAGCCCTTCGGCCAAGCAGGCGACGGGCATCGTCATGCGCCCCTGCTCCGACAGCCGTTGCGCGAGGTTCGTGATTTCCGTCGCGGCTCGGCGCAACCGCGCCGCGATCGCCGCCGGCACGAGGGGTGCGGGCTCGGTGGAGCTCAGGTTGAAGCGCATCCCCCCAAGGTCAAACAGTCGGTCGGCGGCCTCGGTGGAAAAGGAAAACGAACCCCATTCAAGGTGCGCCGGACAAAGACCATGGATCTCCTGTCCGGGGGCCAGGGCGAGCATGTGGCCTTCGCTGAGCGGGCACCCATTGATGACCGGCGACGCGCGGTGCCGGATGGAAAACAGCAGCCCTACACGGGACAGATCCACCGCCCCGCGAACGATATGTGCCTGATCGACAACCCGCTGGATATGCAAGGCGCCGGCCTGCACGACCGTGAGGCTGGCGTCGTATCGGCCTGGCTCGAGCGGCATGTACTCGATGCCGGCATCGCGCACCGCACGCGCCAAATCCTCGGGATCCGTGAAGCGGTGCGAGAAGATCGACACCCTCTCCGCAGCCTCCGGCACTGACATCGCGTGCCTTCCTTCCTGGGCAGGGCGGCAGGCGCCGGCAATGACGCCTGTTGCGAGTATTCGCTTGCTCCTACGGGACTCTCGATTGAGGGGCGAGCGTCACATGACAAGTAGAGAAACATATATCGCCGACTCGACTTCCGCGCACACAAACCATTTTGGCACAACGCAAACCAGGTCGGTAAAGATTGGCGGTTCACCCACCTGATCGCCATCAGAGTCGGCCGAGGCACCCGTGCTCGGGCGCTGGAGAGCCCGTCCGTCCCCTCACGGCTGCATCGGTCGTCGGTGCGGAGCGACACACGCTCCTCGCCCATACGGACTGAGTGGAAATGCCAAATTCGGACAGCGATGTCGGATGATCCCATCCGGTCGCGGCGCGAAGGTGCGACACCGGCCAACACGACCGGACGTCGCCTTTGCTCAACCGACCTGCGCCTCACGCTGCCGTCGCCTCTGCAGGCACTGCGACGCGGTTCGCCAAGACGGAGCCTGATCATGACGAATGCTTGGAAGAGCCTTGCCCTGGCTGCGGCGCTTGCAACCGCAGGCACAGCGCTTCCGGCTGCGCTGTCCACGCCGACTTCGGCACAATCCAACCCGACCATCGCAAGCATTCCCGAGCCGATGGCGGAGACGATCCATGCCAAGATCACCGCGCTCAATCCGCAGACCCGCAAGATCACGCTGCAGGGCGCGTCGGGTCGCACGGCGACAGTGACCGCGGGGCCCATGGTGCGCCTGGAGATGCTGAGGGTCGGCGACATGGTTGACGCGCAATTCTATCGCTCCGTCGCGTTCGAGCTGTCGAAGACGATGAACGTGTCGCCGAATGCCGCCTTGATCGCCGTTGATCAGAACGCGACGGCGCCGGGCGGCATGGCCGTGGCGATGATGCGGATCAGCGCAACCGTCGTCGGCATCCATCCGTCGTCCAATTCGCTCGACGTCGTCAGCCCCGGCGGCGGCGGCGTCTATACCGTGCACGTCACCGACCCAGCGCGGACCGCCATGCTGTCGCAGATCAAGATCGGCGACACCATCACGGCCCTGGTCAGCGATGCCATCGCCGTATCGGTGGAGAAGGCCAAGTCGAGCTGGTTCTGACGCGTCGAACAGACGGGCAGGATGCGCCGCGTCCGGGCACCGGTAGGCAAGCGGACGGTTCGAGGCGAGACGGGCACATGCCTCCGGACCGCTACGGATCCGCGTGAACGGCGCTGCCATACCCGCACCGGCTCAGTGGCGTCCGAAGGACCTGCGGCATGCGTCACCCGAGGACCGTGACGCGCCGCACGGTGAATGACTGGAGGAGCGAAGCATGACGAGCCGACCGACACGGCGGCAGGCGGCCGCCAGCCTTCTCGCCGCGCCGACCTTGTTCCTCGGCGTGCGGGACGCTGCCGCGCAGGGAGCAGCCCTGCCGCCATCCGCCGCCGCACCGGCTACAGGTACCGGACGGATCACGGAGGACCTCGCTCACGCTATCGGGCTGGAGGCCTATGCCTACTTCTATTCCCTGATCACCATGGAGCTGACGCGCCGGCAATCGACGAACTACGCGCATCCGGGCGAGCATTTCGGCCGCGGCCCGGCCAATACCTTCGTACATGTCCGGGAATTTCCACCGACCGACTTCCGCGACGTCGTGCGGCCCAATTTCGACACGCTCTATTCCATCGCCTGGCTGGACCTGACGCGGGAGCCGATGGTGCTCTCCGTGCCGGAGGTAGGTGGCCCTCAGGGGCGCTACTACCTTCTGCCGATGCTGGACATGTGGACGAATGTCTTCGCCTCGCCCGGCACGCGCACCACGGGCACCGGCGAAGGGCATTTCGCCGTCCTGCCGCCGGGCTGGACGGGCAGCCTGCCCAGCGGCACCAGGCCGATCCGCGCGCCGACACCTTCCGCCTGGATTATCGGGCGTACCCAGACCAATGGTGCGGGCGACTACGCGACGGTGCGACGCCAGCAGGATGGCTACCGCCTCACGCCGCTGAGCCGTTGGGGGCAGCCGCCCGGCCCGGTGACCGGGACGGTGGACGCCAATGTGGACATGCGCACGCCGCCTTCGGAGCAGGTGAATCGCATGCAGCCGGCGGACTACTTCGCCCTCGGTACCGAGTTGCTGAAGACCAACCCGCCGGGCACCTACGACCAGCCGATCCTGGCCCGGATGGCGCGCATCGGCCTGCGGCCCGGCGCCGGCTTCGACCTGGCGGCGGCGGAACCTGTCCTGCGCGCGGGGCTGGAACGGGCGGGACGCGAGGGACGCCGCCATCTGGCCGCGAGCGTGCCGAATCTCGGCGCCGTCAAGAATGGCTGGCTCTATCTGGCCAATGGCATGGGCGTCTACGGCACCGACTATCTGCGGCGTGCCGCGGTCGCCATGGTGGGTCTCGGCGCCAACCTGCCGGAGGACGCCATCTACCCGATGACCCAGGTGTCCGCCGACGGGCGAATGCTGACGGGGCAGAACCGATACCTTCTCCGATTCCCACGTGGGCAGGAGCCGCCGGTCGGCGCCTTCTGGTCGCTCACACTTTACGACGCGCAGGGATTCCAGGTGGCGAACCCGATCAATCGGTTTGCCATTGGCGACCGCGACCCGCTCGTCCGCGATGCGGACGGCGCCATCGAGTTGCTGATCCAGCACGGCGATCCCGGCGGGGAGCAAAGATCCAACTGGCTGCCAACGCCGGAAGGCCCCTTCAACCTGACTCTCCGGCTCTACGGTCCGCTCGCGCCGGCGCTGGATGGCCGCTGGGTGCCGCCACCCGTCCAGCTTGCGGAGGCGCCCGGCGAGGTTCCAGGGGCGATGCGCCTGCCATGAGGCAGTTCGGCTGCGCCTGGTCGGGCGCCTCCTCCTCACGTTGCATTCGCGGCGCGGGCGCGTCGTACATGCGCAGCAGTGGCATGCCTGGGTTCATTGTACAGCAGCGACGCGGGTGCCCTTCGGACACCGCAAGGCTGTGCACCGTCTTGGATCGTGTGAGGCGGGCAGGACGTGAGCAGCGCCTGGCTCGGCGGATGTTCCAAGCTACTCCTTCGGAAACACGGGATGCGCGCCGCGCGCGTGACGGACGGGAGAACTTGCGGTCAAGCGAGCCATCCGCATGGAGCGGTCATGGCCTTCCTTGCCTGGCGGTCCAGCCTAGCAACGCGCGGAGGGCAGCTTGACCACAGTACGCCGAGGCCACTGCGCGCCTCGGCGCAATCAGAGGAGAAGCGAAGTCATGCCGAAGACGTCCCGCCGCCAACAGGTGTCAATCGGTATGGCGTCCCTCACGCTTCTGCTGGTGGCCGGCGGATGCCAGAGCGACGTCCGGGTCGGACCGGAGGCGGTCGCCGGTAAGGTTCCGGACGCCACGGTCCGCATGAACGAGGTGCAGGCGGCCTATATCGGAAGCGGGAGTGCCGGAAACGGCACGCTGTACTACCGTGGACGGAGCTATCCCTTCATCATCACCGGCGCAGGCATCGGCGGCATCGGCGCCTCAACCATCGATGCACATGGCGAGGTCTACAATCTGCGCGACCTCGTCCGGTTTCCCGGTGCCTACGGCGAGGCCCGCTACGGCTTCGCCCTCGGCACGGAGAGTGCGGGCGATCTTTGGCTGCAGAATGAGTCCGGCGTGATCATGCACCTCAAGGCTCGGCGCGAAGGGCTGATGCTCAGCCTGGGTGGCGACGCCATGGCGATCTCCATGAAATAGCGTGGGCTGCCGGCGGGGTGAAGACCGGTCGTGAAGGACTCGGTCGTCGCTTGCCTTGCGACCCAGCCTGCGGGCACCCGCGCCTGCCAGGGCGGGCCGCCGTGACGGACCACGAGCCTGGCGAGCGTCCATCGGACCGGCCGAAGGAGACCGTCGCAGCGCGCGGTTGCGACGTCGTCCGCTGCCCGCATCTCGTCAATCGATTGCGGCGCGCAGTGAACCGGTGCCGAAATTGGATAGTTTTTCGGCGCCGTACATTCCATTCCGCGAGGTAGCCTTGATTCCGTTGAAGGAGGCCTCGCTGCGCCGACCGGTAAGTGAGGATGTCGCCTGATGCGTCTGCGCCGATGTCTCGTCCTGGCGGTCACCCTGGTTGCGATGGCAAGCGCTGCGCAGGCGCAATCCGAACCGCCGCCGATCTGGACATTCTCCGTCGCGCCCTATGCCTGGGTGCCAGCACTCCGCGGCAATGTCCATACGCCACTGCCGCGCGTGGGGGACCGCAACTTCGAGGTTGGCGGCGGCACCGTGATCACTGACCTCGACGCCCTTCCCGCCATGATCGCGGGCGAAGCGCGCTACGGTCGGTTGGCGGTGGTTGGCGACTTCTTCTACGCGGCGCTGCAGCAGGACCTCAACACGCGCGACCTGCTCTGGCAGGGCGGGCATACCCGCGTCACCAGCACGGTCGGGACCCTCCTCGGGATGGTTCGGCTCATCGAGGCGCCGCGGCAGAGTATCGAAGTGGGCGCCGGCACCCGAATCTGGAACTTCATCACGAAGGTCTCGCTCAATCCCGGCCTGGAACCCGGCGCCATCCGGAAAGCTTCCTTGAGCTGGGCCGATCCGCTGGTGGCAGCGCGCTACCGCGTGATGCTCTCACCCCGCTTCGGCGTGAGCGTCTATGCCGATGTCGGCGGCTTCGATGCCGGTTCGCGGCTGACCTGGCAGGCCATCGGCTCGCTCGATTACGACCTGACTGA
Organism: Paracraurococcus lichenis; assembly: GCF_030657435.1. Taxonomy (GTDB): domain Bacteria; phylum Pseudomonadota; class Alphaproteobacteria; order Acetobacterales; family Acetobacteraceae; genus Paracraurococcus; species Paracraurococcus lichenis. Next base: position 8,760 of record NZ_JAUTWS010000124.1, read on the forward strand.
TTGGGCGAGACTTCGCGTGGGCTGGCGCCACCTCAACGTTGACCGACAGAGCGGCAGCTTTGGTGTCGACCTCGGCTTCAGCGGCCCCTTCGTCGCCGCAAGCCTCCGGTTCTGACGCCAAGCGTTGTCATCCTCATCCTCTCCCCCAACCGGCCCTGACAGGATGCCGTGCCCAGCAGGCCTCACCGCCCCCTGTTGGACCCCGTCCGTCGCATCTCAGGACTAATGATGAGCTTGCGCCATGTTCATCCGTCCCTCGTCGTGCTCCAACCCGGGCGGCAAGGCGCTGCACCAGTCGCTGCTGGCGGCAACGGCGACCGCTGCCGGAGTCCTGGCGGCAGGACCGGCAGGCGCGCAGACCGGCTGGAACGCCATGCCCGTCACCGGCCTGTACATCGGTGCCGGCGTCGGGCCGAACTGGGTGCAGAAAGCCGACCTCAAGCAATCCGGCTCGGTCACCGCTGCGCTGCGGCAGCGCGGCTTCCCGGCCCTTGGCGGCAAGGCCCTGTTCGACACCGGCGTCGGCACCTATGCCAATGTGGGCTGGGGTTTCGGCAACGGCCTGAGGGCAGAGGGTGAGTTCAACTAGCGCTGGAATGACATTACCAACGCGGCCACCAAATAGGTCGCATTGTGCCGTGCGCTGTGCGATGGTCTGG
>NZ_JAUTWS010000125.1 GCF_030657435.1 Paracraurococcus lichenis
GCCCAGGCTGAAGCCATCCAGCAGCAGCAATCGCCGCTGCGGCAACAAACCGCCGCGGCGCAGGCCGAAGCCCTGAACATGCAACGGTGGCGGCCGCGCGCCCAATAGCTCGGCCTCGGTCACGGCCGCCCCCGCTTCCAGAACATCGCCCGCCAAGCGCGGCCAAAAGGGTTGCCTGCGCTCCAGCCGGCAAGCTCAGCCTCAGTGCGCGCGGCGCGAGCCTCGGCCTGCTCGGCCCGATGCTCGGCCGCCCTCGCCTCGCCCTCAGCAGCAGCCGCGGCCATCCTGGCAGCCTCACGCTCAGCCTCGTGCACGGCGGCCCTGGCAGTAGCCTCCGCCACCTCCGTCCGCGCTGCGGCTTCCGCCTCCGCCAGCCTGGCCGCTGCCCGGCTCACCTCCAGCTCGGCCGCAGCCTGGAGCTCCGCCACCCTGGCCCGGCCGCGCTCAAGCTCGGTCCGCAGCTCCGCCTCGCGCGCCCGGCCCTCGGCGGCCTGCACCTCCAGCTCGGCCATGCGCAGCCGGAGGCGGGCCAGCTCCTCCTCCCGCTCCGCCACCGCGCTCGGCAGCAGCTCGTTGCGGCCAGCCGCCAATCCGGCCAGCAGCTCACGGGCATCCTTGGCCCGCTCCCTCGGCACCCAGCCGGAGACTCGTTGCAGCCCATCGGCCTGCCGGGCCTCGCGGTAGCGGCTCTGCCGATCCTTGTCAGACAGGGGCTTGCGGTCGTGATCACTCACGACGCATCACGGCAAGCTCGCGTTAGCGCTCACGGGACGCCCCATAAGCCATTGTTCCCAAACGGCTAGGAAAGCGGACCGCTAACGAGTGCCAACTTCATTGGCGCGTGACAAGCCCGTTGTCGCTCACGGGCAGCCGTGACCGCCAACGGACGATCACGGGCGCCAGGCTGCTAGGGGGCCTGCCGGGGCTTCCGTCGCGGCGTCTCGGCGGCAGGGCGGGGCAGCACCGGTGCCGGCTGCCAGGCCTCTAGATGCCCGGTCCAGCGCTCCAGCACAGGCGCAGCGAAGGGGACGAAGTCCTCCGCCGTGGCCCCCTGGAGACGCAGCGGAGCGGGCTTCAGCCAGTCGGTCATGGCTTCACCCCTCCCAGACTTCTATTCGCGGCTCTGCACGCGAAAGCACCCCTCACGGTGCCGACCCCCAGCCCTGAGAGATTTCCAGCGTCAGGGCCTCCGCCTGCCAGGGGCCAGGGAGAAGGGCCTCCAGCCGCCGCGCAGCGTCGTCCGCCGCCCAGGCCAGGCTCAGCATCAGGCGGCCGGCCGCCTCGGCCTCCAGGCTCCAGGACAGCGGTGCAGGCTGACCCGGCCGCAGCCATGGCGGCGGCACCGGCAGCCTCCAGCCGTGGTGGCGGGACGCGTAGGGGGTTCGCAGCCGGAAGGTCAGGCCGGGCCCGGCCGCCAGCTCTACCGCTCGGGCCTCGGGACCGGCCAGCTTCACCAGCTCGCCGCGGGCCAGGATCACCGGCAGCACGCGGTCGCGGATTGCTACCGCCCGCTGCATCGCCGCCGGCACCCTCATCAGCAGCTCCAGTTCCTCGGCCAGTGGTGGTCACGAGGGCAGCCGGCTCCGGCTCCGGTGCGGGTGCCCAGGCCTCAAGCTGCGCTCGGAACACCGCTGCCGCCCTCGCAGCCGCGCCGTCGTCCTCTCGCGCGCGTTGCTCGGCGTGTACCGCGTGCTCCCGCAGCGTGTCCCGAAGCTTTGTGCCTCCCATCTCACGCAGCGGCGCCATGAGGTCTGCGCGTTCCAGCAGCGGATTGCCTTGCTTGGCGAGGTCGAGGAACAGGGTGCGGGCCTGCGCCTGCGCCATCGGGTCGCTTGGCCGTGCCGCATAGCGCGCAACCAAGCTCTCCACCTCGGCCGCGGTATAGCCCGCATCCCTGGCGGCGCTGCGCTGCGGCGCGGGTGTCGGAACCGGTGGACGGCTCAGCAGCCACAACGCCTGCCATCGCGCGGTCCATCGCTGGCTGATCGGCTCCAGCACGCGGCGCGCGTCTTCCGCTGAAATCCAGAACTCGGATCGCACCAGCCGGCGCGACTCTGCCGTGAAGCACGCGGCAGGTAGATCGCCCAGCATCTCCGCCCATGCGTAGGCGATCACCGGCAGGTCCTCGGCAGCCGGCGGATTTCTCACCGCAGCAGCGATTGGCAACAGCCAAGCCATGATCCGCGGCCCGGTCACTGGCTCCATCAGCAGCGCTTCCAGCCGGTCGGCTTCCTGCTTGGCCGCAGCACGCTCAGCGTCGGTCAGAGGCGGCGGGGTGTACCGCTCCTTCTCGTGCCACTTGCATTCGTCGCTCGTCAGCAGGGTGACAGCATTAGCAACTCGCGGCGGAAGGGGGGCATCGGGCGGCAGCAGCGATGGCACCCGGCCTGGCGCTCGGCTCGGAGCCTGGCGCGGCTGTGGCACAGGGGGGCGGGCCTCACGAGTCATGGCGTGACCTCCGTCGCTACCCCGTCGAAGTCGTAGGGCTGCATTGGCGGGCCCGGCATCCAGCACGCGGCCAAGCCGGGGTAGCCGGCCAGCTTGCTCGGCTTCGGGGCTGTCCACGGGCGATTGCGGCGTCTCACCTCTTCGAGGCACCAGCCCTGCCAGGTCGCGTCCCAGTCGGCCTTTCGTCTGGCTTCCCCGCGCCCCCAGGTTCGGAACCGCTCCAGCAGCTCCTCTGGCTCCACGCCCCGCTCCAGGGCGAAGGCGATGCCGTCGGGACCGGGATGCCACCCTTCTGGAAGCTCCGTTCGCCTCGTTCGCCTTGGGGGCCTCAGTGCGGGGGGTTGCGGGGGGGGAGCGCCGACAGGCGTCTGCCCCCCCTGCACCCCCGAACGAAGTGAGGGGCTTCTTTCTTTTATCTTCCTCTCTCTCCTTTGGGTCTCACTGGTGGGACTCCGCAGAGTCTCACCAGTGAGACTCTGCAAAGTCTCACTGGTGGGACTTTGCCCGGCTGCCGCGGGCGGCTCGGGCTGTGCCGGCGGCGGTGCCACGAATGGTTCGGGCGGCAGTGTCGCGCGCGGCCCGGTAGGGGGCGACTGGAGGGTGTCGAGCTCCAGCCGGCGGCGCCGGGTGGGCCGGCTGTTCTTGTGCATTTGGTACCCGTCGGCAGCACAGATGCCGCGGTCTCTTAGGGCGCGAAGGTTGCGGTTCAGGGTGGCCTTCGGCTGGCCCGTCAGCGCACACAGGGCTTTAATGCCGGGATAGATGCCGCCGCCGTCCTCATGAGCGTGAGAGAAGAGGGCGATGGCGACCACCCTCTCGCTAGGGATCAGATCAGCCGGCAACGAGAGCATGAAGTCCCGAAGGCGCTGGAAAGGGTGCCGCTTCGGCGTCTCTTGCGACATGTCGCTCATGCCCGGCCCCTCCCGACAAACATGCCTCGCCGCTGCGGCTCGGGTAGGCGCCAGCGGCTTTGCGGGGGTCGGGCGGTAGGGTGGGCGCGGCTGGCGCTGTCGAGGCCCTGGAGGCCCCTCCACGGGGCAGCTAGGTCCATGCGGACAGGAAGGCGCGGGCGGGCGGTCATTGCCCAGGCGGTCAGCATTGGGTCACGTCCCCTAATGCCGGCCGGATTTCCGAGAATTTCGGAATGCGGAACGGGTGGCACGGCCCTTGCCCGGCGCATGCGCGCCGGCATAAGGTCGTAACAGCCCGTTCCGATCCGCAGCTCGCGGACCGGTCGGTTTCTTTGGATGAGGCCCCGCCCTTCGCTTGGCCGCTGGGGGGCGGGGTCACTCATTTCTGGCGGTTGCCAGACGGTCGAGCCTACGTAGCCGGCCGATTCCGCGCCAGCCCGTTTCAGCAGCCCGGTCATGCCGCGCCTCCGGCGGCCGGATCCCGGCGCGGGTTGAACCCCTCCAGCTCCCGGATTTCGTTGAGGTCGAGGATGCTGTGCTGCGCCGCTATCGCGTAGCTCTGCCACCGCTGCGCGGGATCGCCGCGCAGCAGCCCCGTCAGGTCCAGCTCCAGCTCCAGATCGGCGCCATTGAGGCCCAGCACCGACCGCGACCACTCGGCCTCGAACTTGGTGCACCAGGCCGTCAGTGTGCTTTGCGCGAAGAAGCGGATCAGCGTCTCGGAGTTGGAAAAAGTCCCGTGCGAGAGATCGCCGATAATTGGCGCCGGCACCCCGAACAGCCGGGCCAGCTCCTCCACCGTGAAGCGCCGGCTCGCCAGCAGCTCGGCATCCTCGGGCGAGACGGACATGGGCGTGAACTTGGCGCCATGGCCGAAGACTCCGATGCGCCGCGTATTCCGCGCGCCGCCATAGGTCTCCTGCACCATCTCGCGCAGGGCGGCGGCCGTGTCGCGGTCTAGCGGCGCATCCACACTCACCACGCCCGACAGGCTGGCGCCGTTCGCAAGCATCGCGCCGGCGGCTTCCTGCACAGCGAGGGCGCAGCCCAGCACCTCCGGCGCGCGCGACAGCCGCGATCGACCCAACAGCCCGTCGTCGGAGCGGTCGCGGAGGTGGAACACCTCGCCGTCCAGGTAGCGGCGCGGCAAGCCGGTGCCGCCGAACGCGGAGGTGTAGGCCACCACGTCATGGGCCAGCCGGCCGCTTGGCAGCAGCATGGGGGCGACGTTCTGCCACGGCACCGGCACCAAGCCAGTCGGGCGGCCGGCGCCGTCATGCTCCACCACGGCGAGCGCATTGCCGTGGAGGAGCACCTGGCTCATCAGCCACTGCACCAGGTCGGGCCAGGTTTGGCGCTGCGAGGGCCGGCGCAGTAGTGCGGCCACCGGATGGTCCATGACTTCCTGCCGGCCACCAGGCACGCGGCGGTACAGCCGCGGCGGCAGGCTCGCCATGCTGGAGGCCACGGCATCGACACACGCCGTCACGGTCGCCAGGTTCTCGGCAATCCGCGCATTCACAAGTTGCCCGGCTGCGGTCGGGCCGCGGGTGAAGGCGGAGTTGCCGCCCAGGCCCATGCCGCGCACCTCCGGCACCGGCGCCGCGCGGCGAAGCACGCGGGCGAGGAAGTCGCGCATCACAGCGTCTCCACCCACAGCCGGCGGAGGCGGGCGGAGGCCTCCAGGCCGGCACCGCGCGCCCGGGCGGAGATGCTGGTGGCGGCGTATGCCGGGAAGGCCTGCACCACGCTCACCTCCACCAGTTCCACCGCGCGCAGCTCGCGCCGGTTCGCCGCGGGCCACCGCTCATCCACCACCCGGAAGCCGAAGCTCATGCCGCCCAGGTCGCCGCGCTCGGCCAGGGCCAGCACGTCGCGGCCAAGCCCCGTGTCGGGCACGTCGAGCTCGAAGCGCAGCCCGCGCGCATCCTCGGCCAGCCGCAGCGTGCCGGAGCCGGTGCGCGCCAGCAGCCGCGACGGGTCATGGTCCACCAGCGCCAACACGTCGCGCCGGGCTGTCAGGGTCGCGGCGAAGGCGCCTGGCAGGACGACTTCCGTGAAGCCGCCGATGTTGGCGGGCGAGTTGAAGGCGGCGGCGTAGCCCTCCAGCCGCCGCCCGGCAGCGCGCAGCTCCAGGGCCGCGCGCCGCTCCAGCCCATCCGCGAAGCGTACCGCGGTCACGTCACGCCACGATGTCTTGGATGGCCGCGAAGCTCTCGGCGTGACGCGGCGCAACGTCGCACGTCATCATGCCGCGCACCTGCACGTTGCCCTTGCTGTAGGCCGTGCTTTCAAACGGATTGATCGTCAGCTCGAACTCCGACCACACGGCCAGGATCAGGTCCGACCAGTTGCCGAAGATCAGGGCGGAGAGGTTCGTGCCGGTGCCCTTGGTCAGGTTGCTCGGCACGGAGTTGGTGAAGGCGCGCGGCATGTTCTGGAACACCACGTCGAGGCCCAGCGGCTCGTTCTGCGATGTCTTCAACTTCGCCGCGGCACGCTTGACCTTCGTGTTGCTGACAAAGGCCATGGCATCGCCGGCACCGTTGGCATCCTCCACCTGGCCCATGAGGTCGGCTACGGCGTCATAGGTCAGCGCGCCGCCGTTCGTGCCCATGACGACGCTGCCGACGCCACTGGCATTCAGGATGCCCGTCGGGTCATTGCCAGCGCCGGTGCCCTTCAGCGCCGCAGCGTCCAGCGCCTCGGCCAGCAGCGCCGCGAAGTCGGCGCGGACAAGCTGCTCCACGTCGGGCGAGGCCTGCATCAGCAGGTTGCGCGACAGCTCCACGATGGCGCCCGCGTGCTTCGGGCGGAAAGCCGTCTTCGCGTACTGCGGATCGCTCGCCGTCAGCGGGGCATTCTCCGCGACCCAGCCAACGGTCGCGCTCGCCTTCAGCTTCGGAATGTCGAGATTGCCGACAAGGCCCGTGATCATGCGCGCGCCCAGCCGGCGCACGACGGTCGCATTGCGGAGCCGGTCGATGTACTGCGACCCGTCGAGGTCGGTCGCAATCAGGTTGCCGCCCGGCCCGCCCACCGGCGCGGCGCTCGTGACCACGCGTCGCTCCATAGGCTCTTGGAAAACCGCCATAGGCACGGCGATGCCCTGGAACGGCCGGCCGGCACGGCGCGCCAGCTCCTGCGACAGCTCGCGCTCGCGGCCGGCATCCACGTTGAGGCCCGGCACCTGGCCCGCGATGGCGCGCACCAGGCTAAAGCCCCGGAGTTCGCGGTCCAGGTTGCGGTCGCCCGTGCCGCCGATCGGCTGCGCGGCCGCGCGGCGCTCCATCTCATCCACCGTCGCCTGGCGCTGGACGCGCTGCTCCAGGGTGTCGGCCTCGGCCTTCAGCGCGGTAAAGCGCGCTTCCTGCTCGGCCGAGAGGTTGCCGCCGTCACCGGCCGGGGCATTCAGCAAGCCGCGCATCTCGGCGGCCAGGGCGGCACGGCGCTCCAGCAGCTCTCGCATTGTCATTAGGGTCGCTCCGTCATCATGGGGGAGCCGTCGCGACCGGCCGGTACAGCGGAATGGCACTCAGCGAGCGCCCGATATGCGGCCAGGGCCGCGCGAAGAAGCTGCGCCTTGGTGTCGGCGCAGCGCACCACCACGCGGCGGCGGCTACCGAGGCGTGGGAACATCAGAAACGGGCCGCCGGCACCGCGCGCCAGGGCCGCGCCCGCCACCGTCAAGGCGCCGTAGGCCAGCGTCATGCTCGCCAGCACCTCGCCACCGCGCTCGAGCGGGGTCGGCGGCGTGTGCAGCTCCAGCTTTTGAATGCTGAAGACCGGGCTCGGGCTCATGCGGCCCGGCGCGCGCGATCCGCTGCCGACAGAGAGGCCAGGACAGACGCGAAGACGTTGCCGGGGATGATGGTTCGGCGGTTCGGCAGATGCGGCAGCCGGAGCCCGTCGCGCGGCTCGCCGTCCTCATCGAAGGCGGGGGCGGGCGGCTCGAAGAACAGCGCCGTGCCGCCTGGCGCAGGCAGCGTGATCACCACCTCGGGCCAGGTCGCGCACACCTCCACCGTCGCGCCGATCAGCCGCGAGGATCGGCCTTCGCCGCGCTCTGCCAGCACCGCGTGCTCGGCCAGCAGCATCGTCAGGGTCTCGCCGGCAGGCGGCGCCGCGGCGAAGCTGCCGTCCGCGCGCTCCAGCGACCGATGCCGGGGCGGGGTGCCGTCCAGCGGCAGGTTCCACAGGGTGCGGGCAGCGGCGACGGCGCCGACGATGCGGCGCGCGCCGTAGAGCGCGAAGGCCAGCCGCACGATGTGCTCCGGCTGCATTTCCGGAAATCGCCGGCCGGAGGCCTTGGGCAGGACCCCGGCGATGATCAGCTCGCGCGCCACCGCGCGCACGCTCGGCAGGTTGTCCCCGCTGGTCCGGCTCCAGGCTGCGACCAAATCCACCACGGTTGCCATGCTCATCACCGCTCCGTTGCGGTGATGAAGCCTCAAGCAAAGGGGGTTTTCAACCTAAAGTTTCTCATGTTTCAAGGCAGTTTTCGCAAATGACAACTAAGTTGTCGCTCGTTCCGATCATGTATTCCGAGGATATCGGATATTCGGAGGTTTTCTGTGGCTATTTCCGACGCGGTGCGGTGCTTGCTGCCGACTAGTACCTCGGCAGTGATTTTGACCGGTTGGATGGCGGCAGCACGGACCGTCCAGCCGCCCCCCTGATTTGGGCTCCGCGCCCATTTCTCATGGGACCTGCAAAGGCTCACCGGTCGGGGCGTTGTCAGGCAGGTGGGACGGCGGTTGAGGACGCGGTCGGTGGCACATTCCATGGACATCGACGCAAAGCTGAATACCGTTCAAGCCTTGCTCGCGCGGGTGCGGGAGCGCCTTGCCATAAGCCAACAGCGCATTGCTCGCAGCGAGATCACACTGGCACAGTCGAACCGCTTGATCTCGGAAGGCCCTTCGGTGGATGGAGGCAAGCCCGTGTCGGAGAACCAGTCAGGGGGCGGCCCAAAACATGACGGCGCAGACCCTGATCCGCGCCAAGCCGAGGCACGGCGCGAGGCAGCTGAGGTCCGCCGCGAGGACGCCGCCAAGCAGCAGGCCTCCGCCGAGACCGGCCGTAGAGCCGCTGAGGAGGATCGGGTCGTCTCGGAGGAGGGGCGCCGCACCAGCGAGGAGATACGCGAGGTGGCCGAAACTGTCCGGTCCGCTGCCGAGGACGCGCGGACGGCGGCGGAGGAGGTGCGTGAGGCCCGCGAGGAGGTGCGTGAGGCCCGCGAGGAGACGCGCCGCTTGACCGAGGAGGTCCGCCGACTAACCGAGTTGAGTCGCGCCGAGGCCGAACGGCTCCGGGCTGAAGCTGAGGCTGAGCGCGCCGCGGCTCAGGAGCAGCGCGGCATTGTCGAGGAGATGCGCCGGACAATGCAGCAGGGCGTGCTGCGACGGGGCGACGGCAAGTAGGCCCGAAAGGCCCGCCTTTCGCCCCAACCAGCTACTCGGAGGAGCCTACCCGCGCCCGAACCAAGGTGGCGTAGGACCGTGAGTCCGGAGAAGCGATCCGGCAAGCGGTCAAAACCTCTGTGCAGAGATACTAGACCAGCAGCCCCGCGTGGCGCCGCGAAGATGCTTCGGCGTGCGCTGCAATAGGCTACGCGGCTGAACAGCATGCCGCCGAAGTATCGCGCCCCGCCACGGCCGGAACGGAATTGCGGCGAATACTGCCGGGCGGCAGTTGCCGCCGGGAGGTGCGGCACCTGCGCTTGTGGCGACTTGCCGGATACTTGTTTCGCTGCCGGATAACAGCCGTTATGGAAAAACCGGCGGAGGGACCCCCTGCATCTCACAGGCGTTGCCTCGCCATGACAGTCGAACGAATGCGCCAGCACGCCGCCCGTCTCATCACCTGCGCCGAAGCCCGCGAGCGGGCCGCCGGGACGGGCGATGCCGCTGCGGCCGCCCGTCTACGCGGCCTTGCCGGTCGCATGCAGGCCATCGCG
>NZ_JAUTWS010000126.1 GCF_030657435.1 Paracraurococcus lichenis
TGTGCCAATCTTTTGGCGGACTGGTCTTACTGCGCACTGTGACCAGCGAAGGCCATAGACGCCGGGCAAACAGCCCGAGCAGCCACTGCGATCGAAGCCCAACCAATCGCTCGCTTTGTGTGCGTATGCAAAGACGCGCTTGGGACCGACGGTATTGCTAGCCATGCAGGAGCACACCGCGGTCAATCCGGGTTCTTCACACAGTGTGCACGCACACTGCTGCTGAGCCGTCATAGCCAATGACTCGGCACGAGCACGAGATCAGGCAGGGCGCGGGCAGGGGGCACAACGCAAGGAACACTGTAGACTCTCCGGCCAGCACAGCGTGCGGCCTGATGAAAAAGCTGGCTGTGTACACGCACACAGCGCTCAGAGTTCTTGGGACGGATTGCGACGATCCCGCGGACACGCTCGCTTCGCCGCGAAGCCCGTCGAGTCATGATCGTCATGTGTCGTGCTCTTCGAGAATGTGGCTCCGCTCAGCGGGGTGGACATGCTGCCCCGCTACGGAGGTGCAACGCCGCCTAAGAAGCAACGCGACGATCTGCAGCCAGCCGCCCGCTTGAGGCCCGTCAGCTTTCAAACGGCTATGCGGGCTAGATCTAACAAGTAGTATCGTTGGCTGAAACTCCTTACCTAAGCGGTGGGCGGGTGAACGAGCCGTTGGCGAGGTGTCCGCTACAAAATTAGCGACCTGCTTCGCGTTGAGAGGTGGAGAGCCTTGGTATTCGGCCAAGGCAGCGCCACTATATATCGTGCGGCGGAGTTGCATCCTGCTCCACCGCTCTGCAGGTCACGCGAGCCGCACAGCCGAGACGCGAAGTAAACGCTCTTCGATTTTGCTGCGCGGTTTACCGGGCGGATGCGCTGCGCAACTCGAACCTGACGGCCCTTGTACTTGCTGTGTTGGTGAAGACTCGGCAGGACAGGATAACAGCAGATGTTGCAGTGCTATTCGGTGTGCGTGCACACAGCAGTAGGCAGAGTGCGCGCGAGTCAGCCCTCCCATATGGCAGGGTAAGACTGGAGGGCAAACTGCGGGCAGGCAGGGACCTAACCTGCCGGAATCCCGACCCAGTTCATCGCAGCGTGCGCCACCAGCTAATGTGTGTGCATACAGCCGGCTCGCCAATCTCTCCGATTCTGCTGGTGAGGCGGTGCGGCCTTTCTGTGCGCGCACACGCGCATCCAGCGCGAGGATTTCGCTTGCATCGCCTGGACCCGCGCAGCAAGTTGCATTTGCGCATCCGAAGGGGGGTTCGGACTGCGTAAGCGCAAGTCGGTTGAGGGGAAGCTCGATTGCGCTTTTTGTGCCTCCTGCCGTTGACACGGAGGGACCCATGGCTTGGGCAACTAAGCTGGGCGACATTGCGAAGCGCCTTCGCAGCCAGCAGATCGCCATTCTGGCGGAGCAGAACGAGAACCGACGTGAGAAGGCGCTCCGCCGCTTCACCTCCAAGGAAGCAGCTGCCCTGCTCGGCATTACGGAAAGCCATCTGCGGAACCGGGTGGCCGGCGGCGAGGGCTTTCCCGAGGGGGAGTTGAGCGGCAAGAACCGCACATTCTCACTGGTGGAGATTAACGCCGCGCGCCAGTGGCTGTTCGACAGCACCGGCAACACCAAGTACCTGACGGGCCGGCGTGGGGCTGACGGGCTCTGCGTGATCGCTCTCACCAACTTCAAAGGAGGCGTCGGCAAGTCGACCAACTCGACCCACCTGGCCCAGTACTTGGCGCTGCGGGGCTATCGCGTGTTGCTGGTCGATCTCGACGCCCAGGCTTCCACCACGGCCCTGTTCGGGCTTGATCCCGCCCGACAGATCGGGCGTGGCCCCGACAGCGAGGTTCTCGCGGGCGGCACCTCGATTGAGGGCTGGATCTCACGCGAACCCGGGAAGGAAGAAGAGGCGGTGCGCAATGCCATCCGCCCGACCTACTGGCCGAACATCGACCTAGTGGCAGGCAGCGCCGTCCTTCACAGGACGGAGGACCAGTTGAAGCAGCGTCAGAATATGACCAGCGGGCCCCTGCCGGAGGTCGAGTTTTATGCTGAGGTCCGCGCCTTCCTCAAATGCACCGGCGCCAGCTACGACATCGCCATCCTAGACTGCCGGCCGGACATCAACATGCTCTCGGTCAATGCTTTCGCGGCAGCGAATGGCTTAGTCATCCCGGCCCTGGCGACGAACCTCGACCTGCAGTCTATGACGGAGTTCCTCGCCTTCCTCGGCGGGACCGAGCAGCGGATCTCCAAATGGGAGGGCAGAGATTGGCCGGGCTGGGCCTTTGTGCGGGTTTTGGTGAACCGCTTCAACGCCCAGAGCCGGCCACAGGTCGAGATCGTCGACAACCTTAACGTCGTCCTCCGCGAGCTGATGATCCGGGCTCCGATGGTCGAGACCAGCGCACTCGGCTCCGCGGGAAACGTGAAGTGGACCCTCTACGAGTACGTCCCCGCCAAAAGTGAGAGTGGCTCCTACCGTCGCGCGGTCCTCGCCATGGATGCAGTGGGCGCGGCCGTTGAGGCGGAAGTACTCAGCTTCTGGGGCCGCAAGCCCATAGAGGCACCCGCCTTCGACGTAGCGGCCGAGTAGCGGAGGGGAGGGTTATCATGGCACAGCGCCCCGCCGCGCGGCCCGCACGCCGCAGCATGAGTGAACTCGCCACCGCACTGACCGAGGAAGATCTGGCCGCTGGCGAGGCGCCGGCCCAGCCTTTCGGGCCGGAGGACGCCCTGAGCCGGCATGACATATCCCTAAAGCAGGCGCTCGCCGCCGCCGAGGAGCGCGCGCGGGCGGCCGAAGCCGCCCTCGAGGCCGCCAGGGCAGGGGGCGACGTCTCGCCGCCCACCGGCAATGAGGTGGTGTCGCAGGAGCTGGAGCGGACCAAGGAGGCACTCGCTGCTGCCCTCGCCGATCTTGAACATCAGCGCGGCCTCGTCGCCCGGGCGGAAGCGGAGGGCGCCCTCTCGGAGTTCCGCTACATCGATCCGGAGCGGATCGAGGATAACCTGCCCGGCGACCGCTTCGACTTCGCCTATGCCGAAGCCGATCTTGCAGAGCTCGCGGCCGACATCGAGAAGCGCCGCCAGGACAGCCCTATCTTGGTCCGCCCGAAATCTGGCTTTCCCTTCGGCGAGCGCTTCGAGATCGCCGCCGGCAAGCGGCGCTTGGCGGCCTGCCGGCTGCTCGGCATCCCGGTCCTGGCCCGCGTCCGCGACCTCAACGACGAAGCGATGCTTGCGGCCCGGTTCGGGGAGAACCATCACCGTCGCGATCTCTCACCTTTCGAGCGGGCGCAGTATTACGCCGGTTCGCTTGAGAGGACCGGCCTGACGGTTGGGGAACTGGCCTCAATCTACGGCGTCGGCCGGACCGTCATCCAGCACCACTTGGCGCTGATGCGGATCCCGCGGCCCGTGATCCGGGCATTCCGAGACCCGGCGGCGGTCAGCCATCGGGCGGCTAAGCGCCTGCTGGACGCACTTGAGAAGGATCCTACAGGCGGAGATCGCGTGATAGCGGCGCTCGATCGGCTGGCCGAGGTACGCGGCCGGGGCGACGCCGGGGTGGCTGATCTCGATGAGGTCTCAGTGGCGCTCTCGGCAGCGCTGCGCAGGGAGCCCGCCATACCGCGCCGCCGCGGCGAGGGTAGCCGGCCAATTTATTTGGGGCGGCGCAAGATCGCCACAGCGAGCCAGAGCGGTGGCCGCTGGCAGCTGCGGTTCGACCCGGAGGTCGATGACAACTTCATCGAGCGGCTGACCGAGCGACTCCCCGAGCTGCTGGAGGAGATCGCCCGGGAGGCTAGGGCCGCCTCGAAAGCGGCAGCCTGACGGAGCGCCGCCGGAGGCGTCGACCCCGGCGGCGCCTGCTCCGCATCTGGAGAGCATGCAAATCGGCACCTACCACTCGATCGCGCCGAAGCATGTACCGGATCGCGGCAGTGCCCCGAACCCTCGCCGAGTTCGAGTATCGCTTTAACCGTCGTTACGATCTCGCCGCCATGCTGCTTACCGTATGTAGCCGCTTGCCCCAGCGCCCGCGTCCTGGTTAGGGTCCGATCCCGGAGGCACTCTCTATGCCCGATACCGTCCCCGTGACCATCGAGGTCGAGCCCGATGCTGCCGCCGCGCTCGGCGACGCGGCGCGGCGTGCCCGGGTCGGCCGCCTAGTCAGCCGGATGCTGCGTCCCGCGAGCGTCGAGCGTCTGTTCGAGGTGATGGACGCGGTCTCGGCCGAGGCCGAGCGGCGCGGCCTTACCGACGAGATCCTTGAGGCGGAACTTGCCGCCTACAACGCCGAGCGCCGGGACCGGCCGCCCGCTGCGTGATCGTCTTTGACGCAACCACGCTTGTCAGCGCGACCTTCCGCCGCGACGGCGTGCCGGCCCGGGCTGTGCGCCACGCGCTCCGGTCCGACCGGGTCGCTGTGTCCGAGGCGGTGCTGGCCGAGTTGCTCGACGTGCTCGACCGGCCGCGCCTTGCGCGCTTTATCGACCCGGAGCTGCGCGCTGAATTGGTCGGCCAACTCGATGCCCTGGGGCTGTTGTTCACGCCGACCGAAGCCGTCGCGGACTGCCGCGACGCGAAGGACGACAAGTACCTGGAACTCGCCCTCGCCGCCGGCGCCGAGGTGATCGTCAGTGGCGATGCCGACCTGCTCGTGCTGCACCCCTGGCGCGGCGTCCGGGTCTTACGGCCGGCAGACTACCTCGCGGAGATCACCGGTAGCGCCTGAGCTGATCCTACTCGCCCCCGTCTCGCTTGGCCTTCCCGCGCTTGTGGCTGCCAGCGGCGAGTGTGGGAGTACGCTTCCAAGATTTCTTCGCGGCTGCCATCCGCAACCCGCACGCGCGCCGCAGCTACAGCCAGGCCGTCGGCACCTTCCTTGCCTAGTGCAAGGGCGAGGCCGGCATGGGCTTCCTGACCGATCTGGCAAGTCTGGGTCTGACCCTGGCCAAGGGCAAGCGGTTCCTGGCTGACGTGCAGCAGGAGATCGTCGCCGCGCAAGCCCGGATCGATGCCGTGCGCCGTCCGGCATGCCGCGGCGGTGGTGATGTGTGCCGGGTCGAAGACTACCGCCAGCACGCGTTGCGTCGCTTATACTCCGCCAGCTGCGGTGTCACCGAGACCGGGCTGGCATGGCCTCGGCACATCCGCTCGACCCCAGAGCTGGATCGGCTGCGGGCGCATCTCTCGGCTCTGGTGCTGTCGGTGGGCGCCGGCGCAGATCAGCACCTCGGCCAGGCGGCTGCCATGATGCACCCGACAACGTCGACGCCACCATCCAGTGCGAAGGGCACCAGCATTCGGACCGATCTCGCGGGATAGCACTCCTGCGCAGAGGCACAGTAAATGAAGAGTGCGGTGGCTATCGCCATAATACTGTGGCGTCGCTGAACGGAGATTAAGCGCGACATTTGCTTCTGTGTGGAAAAGACAATGCGGAGCTGGCAATCCAATCTGATATTTGTGTCCTTTTATTGTATTCCATTGGCTGCCTTGCTGAAAGGCCGCTTTATCGGAGGTGAGCGGCGCTTGCCCCAATCGCCGCAAGCTGCTGGAATCCCGGCATGTCCGACCTGCCCGCCCGCGCCGAACCGGCTCGGCAGGCCGCGGCGTGACCACCGCCGAGATCCGCCGCCTGGTCGCCGGCTGCGACCGTGGCCTCGCCGGCACCCGCGACCGTGCCCTGATGCTGATGCTCGGCTATGCCGGGGCGCTGCGGCGGAGCGAACTGGTCGCCATCGACCGCGAGCACCTGTCCTTCACCGCCGAGGGCCTGCGGCTGCGGCTGCTGCGCAGCAAGGGCGACCAGGAAGGGCAGGGGGCCAGCCTCAGCATCGCCCGCGGCAGCCGCCCCGAGACCTGCCCGGTGCGCGCGCGGGAAGCCTGGCTGCAGCGGAGCGACTGCAGGTTCGGCCCGGTGTTACGCCCACTTTCACTTCACTGAACCGAGCAACACACTGTCTTACGGATAGAGGGTGTCGAGCAACGCCCTGGCCTCCCGCATCTCGGGCGCGCTCGAACCGGCGGGCATCCGGCCGATCACCTTTGTCAGCAGGTCGTGGGCCTCGTGTCGCGCTTCCCGGTCCACGAGGAGCGGCGTTAGGTGCAATGCCGCGCGGAGTTCCCACAGCGTTGCGCCCTGGGTCTGCGCTACCGACACTGCCTTGCGGAGTTCGGTCTCAGCCGCGTTGCGGTCGCCCACTGCCCCGAAAGCTTCGCCCCGTATGCGGTGTAACTCGGCCTCATACCAGCGGTCGTCGGCCGCCCACGCCGTATCCAGAGCCTCGGCGACCGTGCCGAGCGCCTCCTCGGTCCTGCCGAGCCGCGTAAGTAGCCGGGCAAGCGTTCCGAGCATGAAGGCGGTCATCACGGAGGAGCCAGTCGCGCGGTACGCCTCAAGCGCCCGCCGGAGCATGGCGACAGCCTCTGCGACTCTGCCTTCTTCAGCGATGCAGAGCGCCTGCATGCCGGCGGCGGCTGCAAGCCAGTAGGAGTACCTCTGCTCGGTGCAGAACGCAATCGTTGGACGGATCTTCCGCGCGGCCGCCAACGCGTCGCCGCGCAGAAGCGAGTACAAACAGCTGAAGCAAAAGGCGCCGGCGTTGGCGGAGGTTGCACGCGAGCCTTCCGCGGCCGCCCACGCCTCCCGGTCCGCCAAATCGGCTGCCTCCACTTCGCCAGTAACAAGGAGCATCCAGGCCTGATAGGCGGCGAGCATAGCACGTAGGTCGGACACGAAGCCGAGCCGGACGTACCCAGGACTGTCCGGTCCGCACACCATCGACGCAGCGCGCAGGTGTTCGAGCGCCGCGGCGAAGCGGCCCATGTGGAATTCTGGCCACGCGGCAAAGAACTGACCGGCAAAGAGAAGGTGTCGGCCGTCGGTCCGGCCGCCAATTTCCAGCATACGCTCAGCGGCGGCCAGAGCGAGCGCCGGTCGCCCCCCGACCAGATGGAACATGAACCGGCCGTGCAGGACCGAGAACGTCCTCTCGGAGTCGTCGACGCTCTCCGAGAGCTCGAGGGCTCGGTCAAATGCGCGACCCGCAGCGGCATCGCCGAAGCCACGGGATCCCATCACGGTCTGCGCGAGGGCGATCTGGAGATCGAGTTGCAGTATCCTCTGAAGATCATCCTCAACCTTGCCGCCGAGCAGGTCGAGCCCTGTGCTGAAATGCGCCTCGGCTTCAGCCAAGGCATAGCCCCGCATGGCCCGCAGCCCCGCCCGTAGCAGATGGCGGGCTGCCGTGATCGTCTCACCGGCCAACGCCGCGTGCCGGGCAAGCGTCTCGGGCTCCCGCTCAGCGATCTCGGGACGCCTTTCCTCGAGAAGGCGCAGCACCTTTCCGTGGAGAGCACGGCGCCTGCTCTTGAGGAGGGAATCGTACGCTGCCTCATGCAGCAGTGCGTGATTGAATGTATAGACCGCATCGGGCACCGCGCCTCGGCGCAAGACCAAGCCGGCGGAGACGAGCCGCTCCAGCCCCTCCTCAACCTCCACGGGTGCCCCTCCCGAGAGACCGGCCACCAAGTCATGCGGGAAGCTGCGGCCGATGACAGCGCCGAACTGCGCGGCCCGCCTTGCTCGCGGGTGGTGATCCAGCCGTGCCGCCAAGGAGGCGCGCAGCGTGGCCGGGATATCTGACTGCGTTCCGCCACCCGCCCCGGTTAGACCACCTTCAAGCACCGCCTTCGTCAGCTCCTCGACAAAGAGTGGCACGCCATCGGCACGCGCGATCACGTGGTCCGCCAAGGCCGCAGGCAGTGCTCGGCCACCAGCGACATGCGCGACGAGTGCGGTGCTCTCCCGTCGCCCTAGACGGCTGAGCGGAAGCGTCGTGACATGCGCCTGCCCAATCCAGTGGGCCTGGAATTCTGGCCGGTACGTTACCACGAGCAGCACCGGCATACCTTCGACGCGGGCAACGAGGAGGTCGAGCAGCTCGCGCGTACTCGGATCAGCCCAGTGGGCATCCTCCACCACCGCCAGGACGGGCTCACGCTGCGAGAACGCTTCCATCTGCCGCAGCAGAGTCGCCAGAGCGCGCTCGCGCCGCCGCTGCGGGCTGAACTCCTGCTTCGATTGCCACCGGTCGCTCACGGGCACGCCGAGTAGGTCCGCGAGGAGCGCGAGATCCTCAGGTGCCGCGCCGCTTGGCGCAAGCAGCGCCTCGAGTTTCGCAGCGCTCTGCGCCGGTGAGTCGCCGCGCGCGAGGCGTGCAACGCGCCCAAGCCAAGCGGTGACGGGGTGCAGCACGCTTCCGGTATGCTGTGGCGAGCAGTACCAAGAGATGCGCTGGTGTGGGGCTCCTTCAGCCGCTAGGGAGTCTGCCAGCACTGCTGCCAAACGGGACTTGCCGATACCAGGCTCGCCCGAGAGTAGCACGACCCGGCCCTCGCTGCCTGCGGCCTGTCGCCACCGCCGGAGCAATAAACTAAGCTCCTCCTCGCGCCCGACGAGCGGCGGTGCCGCACCGGCAACACCGCGCAGCGCCTCGAAACGACCCGCGGGTGCTCCTTCGCCCAGCGCGCGCCACGCTTGCACCGGCATGGCGAAGCCTTTCAAGACTGCCTCGCCCATGTCGGCGTAGTCGAAAAGGCGGCCCGCTAGCTGGCGCGTGGTGGCGTCGAGCACCACACTGCCGGGTTCGGCCAGCGCCTGCAAACGTGCAGCCAGGTTTGGCGTCCCGCCAACCGCATCGCTCACGCGCACCTCGCCTGCGCCAGCCAACTCGCCGACCACAACGAGGCCGCTGGCGATGCCCACGCGCGCAGCCAGCGGTTCGGTTTCGGTTCCGAGAGCGGCGACTGCGGCGGCGGCGCCGAGACCGGCGCGGATCGCGCGCTCAGCGTCGTCCTCGTGCGCACGCGGCCAGCCAAAGTAGGCGAACACGCCATCACCCATAAAGTTGGCAATGTGGCCGTCCTCGCTTCTGATTGCTTCGGTCACTCGGCCGCGATACGCGGTGAGCACATCCTGCAGAGCTTCGGCGTCTAGGCGCGCCGACAGCGCGGTCGAATCAACCAGGTCGCAGCACAACACTGTTAGGTGGCGGCGCTCTGCCGCTTCGGTCGGTACAACGGTGGGCGGTTCCCCGCCTGTCGGAGCCGGCGCCCCACCGCCCTCTCGCAAAGTCTGTGCAATATCGTTGCTCGTTGGCGTAGGCGGCGGCTCGCTATCCCGCACGACTTCGGCGGCAAACAGGTAGCCGCGCTTGGGGTATCTGCTCATCCCCGGTGTGGTCGGGGCTGGTCGGCGGGCCGCGAAGGAGCGCTTGACGTCACCACGGGGCTCCTG
>NZ_JAUTWS010000127.1 GCF_030657435.1 Paracraurococcus lichenis
GGTCGAGGATGACGTACAGATAGAACCAGCGCCCCTGCACAAGGGTCTGCAGGAACGTGACGTCCCAGCACCAGACCTGCCCCGGGCCGGTGGCCACATGCGTGCTGGGCGGGCTCGCGCTCCGCAGTGGGCGGGCCCGACCACGGCGGCGCATCTGGCCGTGGTCACGCAGCACGCGATGGAAGCTCGCCTCGCTGCCAGCATAGATGCCCTGTGCTTGTTGGGATCCGGCGTGCCGGACCACATCACACGACCAGAGCTGCGGCGAGAGCGCTGAGGAGGGCTTTGCCGCGGCGCCGAGCGTTGTGCACGAATTCGAAGAAGCCGAGATATAGCGGCAGTTTCTCTTGCGAGATGCTCCGGTGCGGACGGAGCCAGGAGCGTAGCAGAAACGACGTCCCCTCATCAGGAACTCGTGGCGGACAGATCGCGCTCAGCAGACGTGAGAGCGAAGAAACCGATTATGTGCCCTGACCAGCCGCATCGGTGGCGGGCAAGACCTCCCATGCCGGGCCTTCGAACGCAAAGACCCGTCCCGGGTTATGCCCGTCCGGCAAGATCCGGTAAGAGGCGCCCATGCCGCTTCCGGCCATGGTGGCCGGGCAAGGCCTACCGCTCCGGCGCGCCCGGCGCTGCATGGGCCGGCTGCCGCAGTATGCCCAAAAAGGACGGAGTAACCCGATGAAGGACAACGGCGCGGCCCCCCGCGGTTCGGCAGGACATGCCGGCTTCGATGCCTTGCGGCGCCTGATCCGCCGGTTTGCGTTCCCCCCGGCGCCATCCACGCCCGGCTGCGCCGCAGCGTCAGACCCGCTGCCCGCACCGACGGCTACTGCCCTGTCGCCAGAGCCGGAGCCGGAGCCGCCCTTGCCGGAGAATTTCGTCGATGTCCGTTCCGTCATGGCGCGCTACACGCTGGAGGAACACGCCGCGCGCGCGGACAACTACTTCGCCTGGATGGGCGACGACGCCTCGATCCTGAAGAAGCCGTTCAACCAGATTGCCGAGGCGGTGGAGAGCCTCCAAGCGCTCTCGCTGATCCTGCGCTTCTCCGAGCTCTTCCCCGGTGCCCGCGTGATGGATTTTGGCGCCGGCACCTGCTGGCTCAGCCGCGACCTCGCGCTGCTCGGCTGCGACGTGACGGCCGTAGACGTCTCCGCCAAGGCGCTTGCTCTCGGCCGTCGCCACAACGAGCGGCATCCCTTTGCGCAGGACATGCGCATCTCCTATGAGGTCTTCAACGGCCGCGACCTGCCGCTGCCGGACGCGCAGTTCGACAACATCGTCTGCTTCAGCTCCTTCCACCACGTGGCGGACGAGCCGGCGGTTCTCGCGCATTTCCACCGGGTGCTGCGCCCCGGCGGCATCGTCGCCTTCAGCGAACCGGGTCCACAGCATTCCCGCCAGCCGCAATCGCAGCAGGAGATGCGGCAATACGGCGTGATCGAACGCGACATCGACGTGCACGCCATCTGGCGAACCGCCTCGGCCCTCGGCTTCGCCGATCTGCGCCTGATTCGCTACATGCCGGAGCCCGACCTCGTCAGCCTCGACAGCTTCGAGGCGATGCTGGCCGGCCCGGTATCGGTGGAGTTCGCACGGCCCTATACCAATGTTCGGCCTTTCCTGCTCTACAAGGCCGGCGAGCGCGCCGCTGACAGCCGCATGGGGCGGGGGCTGGCCGGCCGCATCCAGGCGACCCTGGCCCATCAACCGGATGGCGGCATACGGGCCTCCGTCCGCGTCACCAACACCGGCACGGCCCGCTGGCTGCCGAGCACGCAAGCCTGGGGCGGCGTCTGCATCTCCTCGAGCCTGATGGACGGGGACGGCATCATCCTCGATCCGCACTACGCCACCTGGTGGGTGATCGGGCGCGAGCTGGCATCCAACGAGTCCTGCGATGTCGAGATCGACATTCCCGCTCCGCCCCGCCCGGGCCTGCGGCTCTCCCTGTGCTTCGTCGCGGACCGGGTGGCACGGTTCGAAGGTGCCGACGGCGCACCTTATATCCTGCCGCTGGACCCGATGGCGCCCTGAGGCAAGCCAGGCTTTCCTGCGGTGCGGCCCGCGATCACTCCTCCCGGAAGGATCGCCGTAGGGAGTTCAGCAGCGGCGCCATGAGATAGCTGAGCGCCGTCCGCTCGCCGGTCGTTACGAAGACATCGGCCGGCATGCCGGCGCGCAGCCGGCCCTCCAGTTCCGACGGCAGGGAGGCCTTGTCCACCGTGATCACGCCGGCGAAATAGGGCTGGCCTGTAGCCGGGTCGCTCAGGCGATCCTGCGACAGCCGCTCCAGCCGGCCGAGGATCAGCGGCGTGGTGCGGGCATGGAAGGCGGGGAAGCGGACCTCGACCTCCTGGCCGGGCTGCAAGTAGGCGACATCAGTGGGCGGAAATTGCGCGTGCACCACCAGCTGGTCGTCGAAGGGAACCACTTCCATCAGCGGCTCGCCTGAGCGGATCACCTGGCCGACACTGAAGACCTTCAGTCCCAGCACTTGGCCGGCACGCGGCGCACGGACCTCGATGCGGTTCAGCACGTCGCTCGCCACCGTGATCCGCTCGCGCAGGTCATCGATCTTCTGCCGGACCTCAAGCAGCGCCGCCGCTGTCTCTTCCCGGAAGCGCTGATTGAGCTGGGAGATCTGCAACTGCGTCTCGGAAATCGCCTGCTCCGCGCGCGCTGCATCGGAGACCAGCCGGCCGGCGATGCCCTCTAGCCGGGCCCGTTCGCGTTCGAGCGCCATCATACGGTTCAGCGGGACGAGCTTTTCTTGGTAGAGCGCCCGCAGCCCGTCCAGCTCGCGCTGGATCAGGTGTTGCTGCTGCTCGGTCGCCCGCTGCTCAACCTCGAAGCCGCGGATCTCCTGGCGCAGTTGCTGGGCCCGTTGCTGCTGGATGGCGGTCTGGCCGTGCCGTGCCGCCTGACGATCCTTGAACTGGGCCTCCTGGTCCAGCATCAGTCGGGCCACCACTGGTTCCGCTGCGCGCCGCTGCAGGTCATCCGGCCAGGTGACGGTGGCGGCGCCGTCCCGCTCCGCCAGCAGCCGCGCCTGCAGCGCCAGGGCGGCGTCGAGCTGGTTGCGGTGCAGCTCGGCCGTGGCACGGGCCTGGATGTCGCTCAGCCGGAAGACGACCTGGCCCTCGGCCACCTGGTCGCCCTCGCGCGCCAGGATCTCGCTGACGATGCCGCCCTCGAAATGCTGCACCACCTTGCGATTGGACTCGACCGCGATCGTGCCCGGCGCGACCACGGCACGGTCCAGCCGGGCGATGGCGGCCCAGCCGCCCAGGATGCCGAAGACGAGGAGGATCAGGGCATAGCCCGCCCAGGCCGGCCCGCGCCAGTCGAGGGAGGGGGCCGCGGGAGCTCGGCTGACGAGGCTGGTCATCCTCAGCCGCTGGCCTGCTGTAGCGTGCGGGCGGCCGCCGGCCCAGGGATTGGCCTGGATGGCGGCGCGCTGCGGGCCTCCAACAGGCGGGACAGGATGACGTCGCGCCGCCCGAAGGCCTGCACCGTTCCCGCATCCAGGATCAGCACCTTGTCGGCGAGGGCCAGGATGTTGAGCTTGTGGGTCACGATCACCATCGTGGCCTGCCGGGTGCGCAGGCCCTGCATCGCCTCGATCAGTGCCTGTTCGCCCGCGGTGTCGAGGTTCGAGTTTGGCTCGTCGAGGACCAGCAGGCAGGGACTGCGGTAGAGCGCGCGCGCCAGTCCCAGGCGTTGCCGCTGACCGCCCGACAGCGCCGCCCCGCCCTCGCCGATGGGCGTGTTGTAGCCCTGCGGCAGGCGCTGGATCATCTCGTGGCAGCCGGCGGCGGTGGCGGCCGCTACGACGGCCGCGCCGTCCGGCTCGCTGAAGCGCGCAATGTTCTCGGCCACCGTGCCGGCGAACAGCTCGATGTCCTGCGGCAGGTAGCCGATGTGCTGGCCGAGTTCCTGCGGGTTCCAGTCGGTCAGCGCCGAGCCATCCAGCCGGACGCTGCCCTCGAGCGCCGGCCAGATGCCGACCAGGGCGCGCGCCAGCGATGACTTGCCGGCGGCGCTCGGGCCGATGACGGCGAGGATCTCGCCCGGTTCGACACTGAGGGCGACGCCGCGCAGGATGGCGCCGCCACCGCCTGGCGCCGCCACTACGAGCCCGTCTGCCTGGAGATGCCCTTTCGGAGCCGGCAGGGGCATCCGCACCTCCTCCGGCCCAGCCAGGTCGAACAGCGTCCGCAGCCGGCCATAGGCGGTGCGCGCAGTGGCCAGGCCGCGCCAATTGGCGATCGCGAGTTCCACCGGCTGCAGGGCCCGGCCGATCAGGATGGATGCGGCGATCATGGCGCCTGGCGAGATCTCGCGCTCGATCGCCAGGAAGGCGCCAACGCCCAGGATGGCCACCTGCAGCAGCATGCGGAAGAACTTGGTCGCCGCGACCAGCATGCCGGAGCGGTCGCTGGCCAGGGCCTGCAGCCGCAGGTGGCCGGCATGGGCGGTGGCCCAGCGCCCGCGCAGCGCCGCCAGCATGCCCATGGCCTGCAGCACCTCGCTGTTGCGGAAGCTGGCCTGGGCGCCCTGCAGCGCGGCGATGCTGGCGTTGGAGGCCGCGTGCAACTGCCGCCGCGTCGCCAGCTCGTTCAGCAGCGTCGGCCCGATGATGACGACGCTGCCGCCGATCGCCATCCAACCGAACCAGGGATGCAGCAGGAAGGACGCCGCGACGAACACGGGCAGCCAAGGCGCGTCGCAGAGGGCGATCAACCCAGGGCCGGTGAGGAATTCCCGCAAGGTGTCTACATCGCGCAGCCCTTGCGCCTGGCCGCCCGCGGGCCGCAGCAGGTTGGCGCGGTGCAGGGCATTGAATGCGGGCTGCGCGACCTGCGCGTCGAACATCAGTCCGGCCCGCACCAGCACGCGCGAGCGGATCATCTCGAGCGCCGCGTAGACCAGCAGCAGCGCCGCGGCGAGCACCGTGATGCCGGCCAGCGTCGTGGTGCTGCGGCTGGCCAGCACGCGATCATAGATCTGCAGCATGTAGAGCGGGCTGATGAACATCAGCAGATTGATGAAGAAGCTGAAGACGATCGCGGCGACGAAGGGTGGCCGGACCGCCTGCAGCCCCTGCGCGAGGGTCGGTGGCAGGGATGTTATGGGAGCACTCATGCCCGCATCCCCTCGCGGGATTGCAGGCCATGCAGCGGTTGAGCCGCGCCGGCAGAGACGCGACCACCGGCCGCGGCCAGGGCGCGACCGCGCCAGCCGCCGGAGTTGGCGGCGCAAGACCTCGCTATGTCCAACATCGCGTCCCCGAAGGGGGCCAGGCCGCACCTGCGCCGACCCGGTCAAGAGAAAGAGTGCCAATGATGCGCGAATGGGTTGCCGGATCGTGTCCCGTCGCGTGGTGCAGGACCGCTGATTTCCGGCGGGCGCGTCACCGTATCGGCTGGCACGGCGGACAGCTTGACGGATGGCGTGTTGCAGCCGGCGCGCTGGGCAGCCCCGGCATCGGGCTGCCCGTCAGGGTCGCGCCGACCGGGTGGCTGGCTGGCGTCGTCGATCGACATTCCCGCTCGATCCCTGAGGCGGACGCCGAGGTCATCGTTGCGGCCTTCGATCCCGGTCTTGCGGCAGGCGATCGGGTGGCGTCGCCCTGCAGACCGCGATGCCTGATATATCCGGCCGCGACAGCCCTGGTGTCCCGGCCTTCGGCGCAGCCATCCTGGATGCGGATCCCGGGGCGGCGTTGCGGGCCGCGCATCCGGCTCACCGGCGCGCCACCACGATGATGCGCGCGGGTGCAATGCCCACACTGCGCAGGCCAATGCGGCGGGCCACGGCCTCGCTCACATCCACGATCCGTCCAATGCGGTAGGGTCCCCGATCGGTGACGAGGCAGGTGGCTGCCTTCCGCGTGTCGAGGTTGCGAACCTGGATGCGGGTCCCAAGCGGTAGGGAGCGGTGCGCGCAATAGGGGGCCCGGCGGTAGAACCGCTCGCCATTGGCCATGCGGCGGCCCTCAAGCCGGCTACCGTACCAGGATGCGATGCCCTGCTGGTAGGCCTCCGCCGGCCCGGTGGCCAGGGCGGCAAGGCCGACAAGCAGGACTCCAAGATATCGTCTCACGCCATGTCTCCGGCTTCGGGACCACCCGCCTCCGCCATCACACAGGCGGGCAGGGTGATGGAGGCTGATCCGCGAAAAACATTGGCAATGAGTTGAGAATATATTTTTTAAATTTCGCCATAAAGGCGAGACGGGGGCTGTCGTCGGCGTCCCCCGCAGCGGCGAGACGCAGCCATCGGCGCCCAGGCCGGGAGATCGGCTGGGCGATAAAGGGATGGCAATAGGATTGCGGTTGATGCGGTTTGCAGACGCAAACCTGCGAAACTGCGTGAACGTGATGAGCCAAGAGGTTGAAGACAGTGCTGGAATGGAGGCTGTTGGAGATCGCCATGGATCACCCACTCTGGTTCCCGGCAGCCCTCGGCGCCGCAGGCCTGCTCTTCTTGTTGACGCTGGCCATCACCCTGGTGCGGCGCTGGCGCTGGCAGGCGGCGCTCGACGCACGCATCGCGGCCTGCAGCCAGCCGCGCCGCGACTATCACCTGCCACCCACGATCGAAGCGGCGGAGCGGGAACTGGCGACGCTGCTGCGCCGCCTGCGCTCCTACATGCGCGATCCCTATGATTTCGCCGCCTCGCGCATCACCAGTGAGGCGGCCTTCGAGGAATGCCTCGACCGCGCCACCCATCTCGGAGTCTGGATCGCCGAACTGGGCGGCGCCGTGCCGGCGGACCAGGCTGAACGCGAGCGCACGCGGGGCCTGATCCTGGAGAGCGTAATCCAGAGCCGGCGCATCGTTACGGTGTCCGCACTGGCCATGGCGGGCTGAGGGGCGGGCCGTCGGCTCGCCTGCCTCGGGGCGGCAGGCTCAGGCCGCCATGGCGCGGCCGTGCCGCACCTTGCGCCGCAGTTCCAGGACAGTGGCGGCCAGGGATGCGAGGCTCACCAGGGCCTCGCGCTGCGCGGCATCGAGGCTGCGCGCTTTGATATCGAAGACGCAGAGCGTGCCGAGTGCCCTGTCGTCCGGGCCGACCAGTGGCATGCCGGCATGGAAGCGGAGCCCGGGCTTGCCGCGCACCAGGAGATTACCCGCGAAGCGAGGGTCGCGCGTGGCGTCCTCCACCACCAGTGGCCCGGTCGGGCACAGCATGGCATGGGCGCAGAAGGCGTGGTCGCGTGGCATCTCGGCCAGGTTGAGCCCAGGGCGGGCCTTCAGCCACTGTCGTTTCGAATCGGCCAGCGAGATCAGGGCAACGGGGCAGTCCGTCAGCCTCGCGGCCATCTCGACCAGTCGGTCGAACACCGCTTCCGCTTTCGTATCCAGGATTTCGTAGGACCCAAGAACGGAGAGGCGCTCGGCCTCGTTGCAGGGAATCGGTGCTGGCACGAGCTTCATCGCGGTTCTCACAGCAATTTCGCAGCGAAGGGTGACGGCGCTTAGCTTGCCGATCCGTAAACCGCTGCGCGGCGGGTCCGATCGCTGCGAACCATAATTATGGTCGGCGTCATCCCACCTGCTCCCGTCCACCGGACGACATCCAACCCGCGGACGCACGGACACACACACACACACACACACACACACGGTATGCACCAGGAGGGGCGCAGGGGAGCCCTGCCGAAGTCCCTCGCGCATCCTTCAATCAGGGCCGCATGAAAGGCGGCCACCCATTGGGATGGCGAAGCGGGCGCGGATCGTAAGGCCACGATCACCGGACCGGAGGCATTCGGAACGGTGCGTTCAAAAATAATATTGCTTTGGCCGGGAGCACGGATTGCCGGTGCCGCACCATGCGACGGCGGTGTGACCGACCCGGGCTCTTGCATCGCGGTGCCGAGCAAGAAGGACGCGTCCCGTCACGGCGGGTCTGGCGGCACCTGTCGCCGCCGCCCGGCATCGCCGACGGGCCTCGGGCAGTGCCGCCAGCCGTTGGAGATGCCAACCAGACCTTCTGACACGGGCGCGTTGTCGCTGGACGCCCTTCAGGCACTTCCGTCCGCCGTTAAGGAAGCACCAAGAAATTCTTGAAAATTTCGCATGTGGCCTGCGGCACCCGGCCGGAGGATCCCAACATGGTTGGAGAGATCTATGGCAGGGCTTCACGGCGACGAGCAGGTCCGGAGCGGGACCATGGCCTCCGACATGACGGGTGCCCGGGCCGACAAGCCACTGTCCTGGCCGACGGCGGTCCTCCTCATCGGCGTGCTCGCCGTCGTCTCCTGGATGGTCTTCGGCGGCGTCGCCTTCCTGCTGTTCCACTGAACAAAGCACCATTTTGCGCACGCAGACCTGTGCCGGGTCATGGCGTATGCGAAAACCCGATACAAGAGAGGTCGGCGGAGTGGCGTGCCCGACGGACGGCCATGCGTCTGAGCGACCCGATGCCCCGGCGCTGCATCCCTTGCCGGCCGGCCGGTGCCGGGTCGGGTGCCCTACCAATCGCTCCCGCACCGCTTGGTGCGCCCTACTGTCCTGTGGCGGTGAGGGTTGTGGCGGTGAGGGCTGCGACGCTGATGGCGAGGCCGAGCGGTATCCAGTCCGGCCCCGGTCGCCGGGCCTGGCGCCAGGCCAGCGCAAGGAGCGCGGTGGCGGCGGCGAGCAGGACGAGCAGGCGCGGCAGGCCGGAGAGGCCGACGAGGGCGCCGCAGGCGGCCATGAGCTTGACGTCGCCGCCGCCGAGCGCGGCCTGGCCGAGCAGGGCGCGGGCGCCGAGTTGCAGGGCGGCGAGCAGGCCCCAGGCGGCGGCGGCGCCGAGCAGGGCATCGGCGGGCGGCACCGGAGCGAGGCCGAGGGCGGCGCCGGTCAGGCCAAGCCAGAGCAGCGGCTGGGTGATGCTGTCGGGCAGCCAGTAGGCGCGCAGGTCCAGCAGGGCACCATAGGTGATCAGGCTGGCAACCAGCGCCAGGAACAGCCCGGGCAGGCCGGGCCCGCCGGCGAGCGGGCCGCCGGCCAGGGCGAGCGCGAGGGCGGCGCTGTGGGCGAGACGCCAGGCCGGCTCGGGCCGGCCGGTGGGCCGGGCGAGGCGGCGCAGGCTCTCGACCAGTTCCGACCCGCTGCGGCCGCTGGCCTCCTGCGCCTCGAGGGTGGCGACCTGGGCCTGCGCGAGGCGGGCCAGGGCGGGGCCGAGCAGGGCGGCGGT
>NZ_JAUTWS010000128.1 GCF_030657435.1 Paracraurococcus lichenis
CCGCTGGCCCGGACAAATACCGGCATGTTGCCGAGGGTTTTCGGCCGGTGGGCGCGAGCGCCTCATCTGTCTCCAGACTTCCGGGGAAGCGGAGCGGGCGCGGAACAACAGCCCTCGGGTCCCGTTTGCCGTGGACATCCGCAGGACGGCCCGTCCGTGCGCGGTGAAGGAGCTGCCATGATCCCCGCCCTTGTCCACGGCGTCATCGACTACGTGGCCGTCCTCGGCGTGGAGGCGCTCTCCCGCCTCGGCTTCAGCCCGCAAGTCAGCGGATTGCTGACCGGCAGCGACAGGGTGCACAGTCTCTACTCCGTTGCGACAGATTATGAACTCGACGCGGGGTTACTTCCCAGGCGTGGGCATCTCGCAATCGATGCCGCAATCGGCGCTGGCTACTGTGCGGCAGGCCTGCTCACGCGGAACGAACCGGTGTCGGTGCGCTGCATGTTGATCGGCTTGGGGCTGACGGAACTGCTCCTTGTCAGCCTCACCGAGCCTGCGCCCAGGAGGGGCCGGGTGCATCGCGCGGGCGTGCCGCACCGGCGTGCTGGCTGACCCCGTATCGCACCGCAGGAGCACGGAACATGGCCGAAGTGACGTCCGACTCCGCCCGGCTCGCCGTGCTGATCGATGCAGACAATGCCCGGCCGTCGGTGATCGAAGGACTGCTTGCCGAAGTCGCCAGGTACGGGGTCGCCGGGGTCAGGCGTGCCTATGGTGACTGGACGACGCCGAACCTGGCAGGGTGGAAGGCGGTCCTGCTGGATCACTCGATCCAGCCGGTGCAGCAGTTCCGCTACACCGTCGGCAAGAACGCGACTGACAGCGCGATGATCATCGACGCCATGGACCTACTGCACTCGCGCCGGCTGGACGGGTTCTGCATCGTCTCGAGCGACAGTGACTTCACCGGCCTGGCGCGCCGGATCCGCGAGGACGGGCTGCTGGTCATCGGTTTCGGAGAGCGGAAAACGCCGAGACCCTTCGTCGCCGCCTGCGACCGGTTCGTCTTCACCGAGCTCCTCGGACCGGAAGCGCCGGGCCGTGAGACACCTGTGCAGGAGACCGCGAAGGACCTGGCGGCGGACACGCGGCTCGTCAGTCTGATCAGGGGGGCGGTCGAGGCGGCCTCTGACGACACGGGGTGGGCGTCGCTCGGCGCCGTGGGCCGTAACATCGCCAGCCAGTCGCCCGAGTTCGACGCGCGCACCTATGGGTACGGCAAGCTCAGCGACCTGGTTGCGGCGCTGCCGCTGTTCGAGGTGGAGGAGCGGGTTCAGGGCGCCGGACCGTCGAAAGCACTCTACATCCGCAACCGCACGAAGCGGGCGCCGAGAAAAAGTAAGGCCCGTCGCTAAGGCCGACGGTCAAGCGCCGCCTCTTCGTTGCCCGCCACGCAGAGAGTGTTCGCTCCCGGTTCTTCTTGCCACGCCATTCCTTCCCACAAACTCGCTCTCCGGTTGGCCGACAACCGCGCGAAAGCGCAGGTTGGGCCAGGGTTTGCGCGGCGACCTGGGGAGTCCAGGACCGCAACGAGAGGCCGAAGCGCTCTCCGGACGGCAGACTATCTCCGAACCTGGGGACTTGGCCGATTTAGTCCCAAGGTCCGGACCCAGGAAAAAGGCCGGTTTCCGCGCGGTAACTCCCGCGCTGGTTGGAAAACCGAATGCCCGGCCACTCGGCTCTGGCGACGAACTTTAGCTTCATCTCGCCAACAAACGGTGTCTCCCGACACCGCTGTCCTGCTGCGGAATAAAGGACGTTCGCGTCGCCAGAAGGCTGCCGACCCGGCTATAGCGGGGTCATGTCCAGTCCCGCCGACCCGCGTCCGACCCTGGCCGCGCCCGACGACGATCCCTGGCTCTGGCTGGAGGAGGTGGAGGGCGAGCGCGCCCTCGCCTGGGTCGCCGGGCAGAACGCTGCCACCCTCGCCCGCCTGGCCGATGCGCGGTACGAGGCCGACCGCGACGCGGTGAAGGCCGCGCTTGACCGGCCGGACAAGCTGCCCTTCGTCACCCGGGTCGGCGGGCTGCTCTACAACTTCTGGCAGGATGCCGGGCACCCGCGCGGCCTCTGGCGCCGCACCACCCTCGAGAGCTACCAGACCGAGGCGCCGGACTGGGAGGTGCTGCTCGATCTCGATGCCCTGGCGCAGGCCGAGGGCGAGGACTGGGTGTTCCAGGGCGGCATGCCGCGGCCGGGCCGGAACGACCGCGCCATCCTGCACCTCTCGCGCGGCGGTGGCGATGCCTGCGTGCTGCGGGAATACGACCTCGTCGCACGGCGCTTCGCGCCGGACGGCTTCGCCCTGCCCGAGGCCAAGGGCGGCGCCCTCTGGCTGGAC
Organism: Paracraurococcus lichenis; assembly: GCF_030657435.1. Classification (GTDB taxonomy): domain Bacteria; phylum Pseudomonadota; class Alphaproteobacteria; order Acetobacterales; family Acetobacteraceae; genus Paracraurococcus; species Paracraurococcus lichenis. Next base: position 2,345 of record NZ_JAUTWS010000128.1, read on the forward strand.
GACGACACGCTGCTGCTCAGTTCCGCCTGGGGCGAGGGTATGGCGACGACCTCCGGCTACGCGCGCACGGTGCGGCGCTGGCCGCGCGGCACGGACCCGGCCGCCGCGCCGGTGCTCTTCGCCTGCGACCCGGGCCACATGGGTGTTGGCGTGCAGGTCGACCGAGAGACGCCCGGCCGCGTGCTCTACTTCGACCGCATCGCCTTCTATGAGGCCGCGGTCCATGTCGGCGACCGTGACGGCCCGCGCCAGCGCGTCCCCCTGCCATTGGACGCGGAATACACTTGGCAGCGGGACTGGGTGGCGGTGCGGCCGCGCAGTCCGTGGACGGTCGGTGGCGTCACCTACGCGCCGGACACGCTGCTCGGCGCCAGGCTGGAGGAGGTGCTGGCCGGGGAGGCGCGCTACGAGGTGCTCTTCACCCCAGCCGAGCGCCGGGCATTGCAGAGCTTCTTCTGGTGCAGCGGCCGGCTGGTCGTGTCAGTGCTGGACGAACTGCAGCCGGTCTTCCACGTCCTGATGCCCGGCGAGGCCGGCTGGACGGCGGCCGAGCTGCCGGGCCTGCCGCGCACTGGCGTCGCCAGCGTCTGGCCGCTGGATGCGCGGCGCGAGGAGAGCGACGGCAGCCTGCTGGCCCAGGCGCAGGACCCGATTACGCCGGTGCGCCTGATGCTGACCGACGTGGCACTGACGGCGCCGGCGCTGCTGAAGCAGTCCTCCCCTACCTTCGACGCCACCGGGCTGGTCGTGACGCGGCACGAGGCGGTGTCGATCGACGGCACGCGCATTCCCTACACCCAGACCGGCCCGGCGGCGGAGAGCAGCGGCGAGGCCCCGGTCTACATGACCGGCTACGGCGGCTTCCGGGTGCCGAGCCTGCCCTACTACCAGGCCGTCCAGGGCAAGCTCTGGCTCGAGCGCGGCGGGACGACGGTGGTCGCCAATCTCCGCGGCGGCGGGGAGTTCGGCACACCCTGGCACGAGGCCGGCCGGCGCGCGAGCAAACGGTTGTCACATGACGACTTCGCCGCGGTCGCGGCCGACCTGGTACGACGCGGCGTGACCCGGCCGGGTCGCATTGCGGCCGAGGGCGGCTCGAACGGCGGCTTGCTGATCGCCAACATGCTGACCCGCTACCCCGAGCGGTTCGGGGCGCTGTTCTGCACCATCCCGCTGATCGACATGCGCCGCTACAGCCGCCTGCTGGCCGGGGCGAGCTGGATCGCCGAGTACGGTGATCCGGAGAAGCCAGACGACTGGGACTTCCTGCAGCACCTCTCGGCCTACCACGTGGCCGAGCCAGGGCGGCGCTACCCGCCCATCCTGCTGGCGACGACGCGACGCGACGATCGGGTGCATCCCGGTCATGCCCGCAAGATGGCGGCGAAGCTGCAGGCCCTGGGCTACCCGGCCCTGTTCTACGAGCCGCCGGCCGGCGGCCATGGCTACGGCAAGGACAATGCGGAGGTGGCCAGCTTCGCCGCCCTGGGATCCGCCTTTCTGCGGCGCGCGATCGGTTGGGAGACAGAGGTAGCCTAACTGGCAGCCAAAGGGAGCAGAGCCATGCGCGTTGCCGTCACCGGCGCCGGCGTGCTCGGCGCCAGTACTGCTTTCCATTTGACCCTGGCTGGCGCCGAGGTGGTCGTGACCGACCGGGCCCATCCCGGGCAGGCCACCGCGGCCGGGGCCGGCATCGTCTCGCCCTGGTCCTCGGGCCGTGTCGATCCGGACTGGCGCCGCATCGCCGATGCCGGTGCGCGCTACTACCCCACCCTGATCCAGCACCTCGCCGAGGCGGGCGAGGCCGAAACCGGCTATCGGCGGGTCGGCGCCCTCTCCGTCGCGGCGAACAGAAGAGAACTCGACCAGATCGAGCAGGCGATGCGGGCCCGCGCGGCCTTGGCTTCCGAGGCCGGCGAGGTGACGCAGCTCGCACCCAGGGAGGCCCGCGCCCTGTTCCCACCGCTGCACCCGGATCTTGCCGCGGTGCATGTCAGCGGGGCTGCCCGCGTCGATGGGCGGCTGCTCGCTGCCGCACTGCGTCGAGCGGCAGAGCGCCGCGGCGCGCGATTCCACAGCGGCATGGCTGGGCTGCCGGTCCGCGACGGTCGGGTGACCGGGATCCGGATCGACGCCGAGGAGATCGCGGCCGACTGCGTGATCGTCGCGGCCGGGGCCTGGGCGCCGGAGGTGCTGAAGCCCGTGGGCATCTCCCTCAGGGTCGCGCCGCAGCGCGGGCAGATCACTCATCTGCGCCTCGAAGGCATCGATACCGAGGCCTGGCCGGTCGTGTTGCCCCACAGCAGTCACTATCTGCTGGCCTTCGGTGGCTCCCGGGTGGTGGTCGGGGCCACGCGCGAGACCGGCTCCGGCTTCGACTACCGGGTCACGGCAGCGGGCCAGGCGGAGGTCCTGAACGAGGCCCTGGCCGTTGCGCCCGGGCTCGGCTCGGCCACCCTGCTGGAGACTCGCATCGGCTTCCGACCGGTGGGTCCGGACCTGAAGCCGATGCTGGGGCGAGTTGCGGGACTGGACGGGCTGGTCATCGGCAACGGCCTGGGTGCGTCGGGCCTGACCATCGGCCCCTACGCCGGGCGTCTCCTGGCGCAACTGGTGCTGGATGAGGCGCCGGAACTCGACCTCACAGCCTACGATCCACTGCGGCCGGGCGTTGTTGCCGCGGGCGATGAAACCGAGGCGGTCCGGTGATACGGCGATGGGTTCATGGCCATGAGAAGCCTGGATCCGCCTTCAGCCCCTGTTGCGGTCATACCTGCCGCACATTTTCGAAGCGTCAGTAGCTAGCATGGCCGAGGTCGACCCGAAGCCGACATCCGCACCGGCCCGCCCGTCCGGGAGACTGCCTCACTGGATCGGTGCTTGGATCACGATGTCCCGCAGCCGACGGGACAACCGCCCAGCGCCGCGGGGATTGCACGACACGCCGCTTGCCTCGCCCGATGGGATTGAGGGTCGGCGTCACTCCGGCAGTCCGCAGGCGCGTAGCGCCTTGCCGAGCGCCGCGGCCAGTTCTGGCGCGCAATCAACACCTGCCAGCTGCCGGCTGAACCGGAACACGGGCTGAAGCGCCATCACGCGCTCCGCTGCGGCGCGGGCCGCGTCGAGACTGCCGAGCCGCGCCAGCGTCGCCGCGAGGATCATGTGCGAGATGCTGTGCCCCGGGTTTGCGTGGACACCCTTGTAGGCGGCGGTGGCCGCCGCCTCGGCCCGGCCTTCGACGAAATGGCCGAGCGCCAGCGCATGATGGGCGGCGAAGGCCCAGGGGTCGAAGGGGCTGAGCCGCAGCGCGCACTCGCCCCAGGTGATGGCCCGCCCCGCGTCCCCCGCCCAGCCGTGCACCACCCCGCCGAGAATGTAGGTCACAGCGGAGGACGGGCTGACCGCCAGCGCCGCCTCGAAGACAGCGGACCCGGCGCGGCGGTCGTGCGCGTCCATGGCCAAGGAGAAGCCCGCGAAGGTCAGCGCGAGGGCGTCGTCGCGCCCATGCGTGATCGCCTCCTCCGCGTGCCGGATCGAGGCCGCGCGATACGTCTCTGAGAGGCCCGCGCGGAGGAACAGGTTGTGGTGGCACATCGCCGCGAAGGCATGCGCCAGCCCGTAGCGCGGCTCGAGTTCCAGTGCCCGCCCCAGCAGGTCGAGGGCGCGCGACGACTCGGCCGGCATGCCGGTGAAGACGTTGGGCTGCGCCCGCAGCACGAGGTCGTAGGCGTCGAGGCTCTCGGGCCGGAGGCGCCGGACGCGCTCGACCTCGGCCTGGCGGAGGTTGGGCTCAATCGCGCCCACTACCGACATCGCAATATCGTCCTGCAGCGTGAACAGGTCTTCCAGGGGCCGGTCGTAGGTCTCGGCCCAGACCAGACCGCCGGCCTCGCTCTCCACCAGCCGCAGGGCGACGCGAACGCGCCGGGCGTCCTTGCGCAGGCTGCCCAGCAGCAGGTAGCGCACGCCGAGCTCGCGCCCGGCCTTGCACGGATCGGTCTCAGGGCTGCGGTAGACGGCGCCGGAGCCGCGCGCGGTGACGAACAGCCATTTGATGCGCGACAGGCCGCAGGTGATGTCCTCAGCCATGCCATCACAGAAGTAGTCCTGCGTCGGATCGCCGCTGAGATTGCGGAAGGGGAGTACCGCGACCGAGGGCCGGTCCGGCAGTGCAGGCGCGGTCGGCGCGGCGGCCAGCCCGTCGCCGACCGGCCCGACATAGCGGTAGCCGCGCCGCGGCAGGGTCTCGATCCAGCGGGTGCCGCTCTCACCATCGGCCAGAGCCCGGCGCAGCGCAGCGATCTGGACCGTGAGGTTGCTGTCCTCGACCGCCAAGCCCGGCCAGGCGGCGCGGAACAACTCCTCCTTTGAGACGGCGGAGCCGGCGCGGGCCACAAGGGTCTGCAGCACGGCGATCGCGCGCGGGCCGAGGGCCACCGGCGTGTCGCCGTGCAACAGCAGCTTCGTCTCGGTATCGATTCGGAATGGCCCGAGGCCTAGCAATGGCGCCATGCCGGGATTCGGTCAGAAAACCGATCTTTTGCAAGTTTTTCGGACCGTCTTCACGACCCAGGCGCATGCTCGCGCCAGGCTGCGCTCTCCAGGGCGGGCCGCCACACCGGCCGGCGAGAGGAGCCAACCGATGAACGCAGCCCCCGTGATCCACCTGCCGGACGAGGCGCCTCGGCTGACGGTGGCGGGCCACCCCATGGCCGTCCTGATAACCGCCCGAGAGTCCCGCCACGCCTGTATGTTCGATTGGATGGTGCCGCCGCGCTTCGCCACCGGCCTGCACGTCCACCGCGTCCAGGAGGAGACCTTCTACGTCCTTGACGGGGCCTGCGAATGGCAAGTCGGGGACCGCCTGGTGACGGCCCGGCGCGGGGCCTACGTCTTCATCCCGCCCGGCGTCCCACATGACATCCGCAACCCCGGCGACGCGCCGGCGCGGCTACTGATGACGGTGTCGCCCCCCGGTCATGAGGACTACTTCAAGGAACTGTCCCGACTCACCGCCCAGGGGCGGCCGGATCCGGAGGCCCTGGCGGCCCTGCGGCGGCGCTTCGACACCGATCAGCTCTCGACGCTCACGGTCGCAGGGTAATCGCCGCCGCACTGGATGCTTGATGTGGAACAGCGCCAGACGCCAGGATCATTTCAGGGCAGCAGTGCTCCGCCCGCGACCTTGCCGTCCGGTCACGGGACGGGTGGTGTCGTGACCGCTGGAGGCAGGCAGCTCAAGGGAGGTTCAACGATGTTGGTCAGGCTCCAAGCCGTCGTGGCCCTGGCGGCGTGCATCGCGGCCGGTTCGGCCTCCGCCCAGCCGACCGCCGGATCCGAACTGCTGGGGCGCGGCCGCTACCTCGGCGAGGTCGTCGCGGCCTGCGGCGCCTGCCACAACACCTTCGGGCCCGGCATGCAACCTGTGCCGGGCATGGCGCTCGCGGGCGGGCGCGTCTTCGCGGAGCGCGGCTTCCGCGCCGTCGCGCCGAACATCACCCAGGACCGCGAGACCGGCATCGGCGGCTGGACGGATGCGCAGATCGCCGCCGCGGTCCGGGACGGGCACCGCCCCGACGGCGCGCCGATCGGTCCGCCCATGCCGGTGGAGAGCTACCGTGGCATCGCCGACCGCGACCTCGGCGCGCTGGTGGCCTGGCTGCGTACCGTCCCGCCCGTGCGCCACGCCGTCGCGGAGCGGTCACGTTACCCTTTCATGCCCGCCCTTGCCGGGCCGCCGGTCGCCTCCGTGCCGGAGCCGCCTGACGAGGATCCCGTGGCACGAGGGCGCTACATCGCGGTGAACCTCGCGCACTGCATGGACTGCCACTCCGCCCAGCTCGCCGAGGGGCGTGCCGACCCGCAGCGGCGGGGTGCCCCCGGCCTGGTGCTCGAAGGCCCCTGGGGCGCCGTACAGGCGCGCAACATCAGCAGCCATCCCGAAAACGGCATCGGCCGCTGGACGGACGAGCAGATCCTCGGCGCGATCACGCGCGGCGTGTCGGCGGACGGGCGTCGCCTTGCGCCACCGATGGCCGGCCGCGCGCCGGTCTGGGCACGGATGACGCCCGAGGACCAGCGCGCGCTGGTCGCCTACCTGCGCTCGCTGCCGCCGCAGGAGTAGCGGCGCGAAGCAAGCCGGGGGGCATGGCGCGCAGTGCCGGCACCAGGTCCAAGCCCAGCGGTGCCTTCGCTGCAGGTCGGCTTCCCGCCCAACTCGGCTGTAGCAAGACGCTGGAGGACGACAACGGAACATGCGGCTAGCTTTCGGACCTGGTAGGCTGGCTCGCCGCGCGCAGCGCAATGGCGCTGGGTGAAGCTCTCGGGGATGGCCACCATAGATGCCCCACGAGATAGCCGCCGGAGTAACGCCCGGCCCGCGGCACCTTGCGTGATGCGGTCTTGTCGACCGGCAACAGTGGCGGATGAGGTTGCTACGACTTACTAAGCCGGCCATCAAATAGGTAGCGCTCTGATTTACGCGGCGTAGCGGACGGTGGCGGCCTGGAAGAAGGTCCGCACCTTTGCGGGGCGGCGTTGCAGGCGCCGCATGTGGGAGGTGAGGCTGGCCTTGAGGGAAACCTTGTCCCTGGGCACCGGCTGCCGCGCGATGGCCTGCTTGACATCGTTGTTGAGGAACTCGTCCGGATTGTGCTCCGGCGCGTAGGGCGGACGATAGAACAACTCGATCCGCCCGGTGTTGGCCTTCACCCAGGCAGCGACCCGCTTTGCCCGGTGGACCCGCAGG
>NZ_JAUTWS010000129.1 GCF_030657435.1 Paracraurococcus lichenis
ATCCTATGGGCTGGTGAAAAGCGGCAGACTGTTGGGCAGAATACAGCCGCTCACCAGCACTCGGGAGGCGATGATGTGTGCATTTGCACCTGCTTCTGCCCAGCCTGCCCTACAGGTCAACCTGGCTGCGATCTTCGTGTCGCTGGAGCTGTCCCGCTCGGCTTGGCTGGTCACCTCGTTGTCGCCAGGCGGCGGAGAGAAGATGTCCAAGCACTCGGTCCGCGGCGGGGACGTTGTGGGGCTGTTGGATCAGTTTGCCAAGCTGCGGACGACGGCGGAGGCCCGCACGGGCAAGGTCTTCCCGATCATCGTCATCCAGGAAGCCGGGCTGGATGGCTTCTGGATCCATCGCGTGCTGGAGCGAGAGGGCATCGAGAGCCACGTCGTGGATGCCGCTTCGATCTTGACCTCGCGCCGGCGGCGTCGGGCAAAGACGGACCGGATCGACGGCGAGGCGCTGTTGCGGACGCTGCTGGCCTACAAACGTGGCGAACCGCGCGTCTGCAGCATGGTCAGGGCACCAAGTGCCGAGGAGGAGGACCGCCGCAGGCTCTGCCGCGAGCGCAAGACGCTGGTGGCGGAGCAGGTGGAGCACGTCAGTCGGATCAAAGGAATGCTGTTCGCACAAGGCATCCACGGCTACGAGCCCCTGCACCGCGACCGCCGGCAGCAACTCAAGGAGCTCACAACCGGAGACGGCCGCCCTCTGCCCGCTCACCTGGAGGCGCAGATCGGCCGCGAGCTCGATCGACTGGAGCTCCTGCTGCAGCAGATCAAGGCAGTGGAGGCGGAGCGGGATGACCTGCTCGCGCCCGTGTCCAGCGCAGCTCCGGCGCCGGTTGCGGCGCTGGCAAAGCTGAAAGGGATCGGCCCCGAGTTCGCTGCCGTGCTCTGGCTGGAGTGTTTCTTCCGCTCCTTCGATAACCGGCGGCAGGTGGCGGCTTACGCCGGGCTGGCGCCGACGCCATGGCAGAGCGGATCGGTCCAACACGAACAGGGCCTATCCAAGACGGGGAACCCGAGGCTGCGAACCATGATGGTCCAGCTTGCCTGGCTATGGCTGCGGAACCAGCCAACATCGGAGCTGAGCCTTTGGTTCCGAGAGCGCGTGGCGCGCGCCGGCGGCCGCGGGAAGAAGAGGGCGATCGTCGCCCTGGCTCGCAAGCTGCTGGTTGCGCTGTGGAAACTCGCCAGCCACGGCGTCATCATCAAGGGTGCGGTGATGAAGGCCGCCTGAGCGCTCCGGCCGTCGCATTCCCATTCGGCAGGACCCTGATCAGGTCCTGACGGATCCAGGTGGGTGAACCGATCTGCTGTGTGGCTTCAAGTGCCGTGAACAAGAATGGTCTCACCCTCCTGAGCCCTACCCGCCGTAAGCGGGATCGTGGTGCGGCTACGGTTAAGGCCGACCGAATGTGAGGTTGTCCTGGTTCGGAACTACCGGGACGGAGATGGGCTCGAACCTGGAAGCCGCCTTGCCGAGGGGCTGCCCGAGGAGGCGAAACGTGTAGTCGACAGCGGCATGCATCGTCGCTGCGGCCGGGCGGCGCGTTCGGCCTGGGTGCCATCGGCGCCAAGCTTCACCTTCCGCCCTCTGCCACGCCTGGGCTCGGGCCCAACTGCCCTGGCAATGGCCGTCCATTTGCTGATGAACGTCCCCTTGACGGGGAGACGCCTCATGTGAGGCAGCAGATGCGATGGTCGCCCCAAGGGGCCCACCGCGTGCTGCAGGTCAGGGCCGCAGTGCTGGACGGCCGTTTCGGCCAGCAGGCGATCCAGCTCGCAGCATAGCGCCCCAGGTTTTTGACACTCCCTCCACCAATCTCGCGGCAGTCCCGTTGGTCACCTTGTGTCGCAATACGTCTCTGCCTGCCGCCGTCGCCTGCTTCACCTTCGTCGTGCCAACAGTGTGCTCGCCATTCTCGAAGCGGCGTAGGCTGAACGCGGCCGTCACCTCACGTCGTTGGGTCTGGCACGAATTCTGACAGAACCATCTTTGCGCATCGATGCCATTGGGGGCGTCCACACTATCACATCGAGTCAGGGCGGCAAACCGAGAGAGGCTCACGCGCGCTCGCTACGAACGCAAAGTGCTTGGCCTACGCAGCTCGTCATTTTCGGGTCGAGGTTCGCTTGCTTTCATTTGTGTCCTGCGGCACAGCCGTGCCAACATCGAACATCTAACGTCTCCTCGTCGACAACGACGACAAGAGGAGATGGAAAGATGACCCGCATGATGGCTCTGGGCTTCGTCGCATTGGCAGCAGCGTTCCTGATCAACGCTCCGCAGGCCCGTGCCGATGACAGCGACGGTGGCAGCATCCAAACGATGGCTGAGATGACACGCGCCGAAGCGGTCCGGCATAACGCCCCGGGGTGGAGTAACGGTGAAGCGCGCCTCGTCGCGTCCGGTACCGGCTACGGCGTGGCTTACTCGGGCAAGCCGCGTGGTGATGTTGGCCGCGAAGGTGCGACGATGATAGGCAACTCCGGTGACGGTCCGATCGTTGCCTACAAAGAGCCCGCAATGCCGAGCATGATGGCCGCACGGTAGGATGCCCGGTATGGAGCCATGGCTTGCAGGGTGGCAAGCCATGCGCTTCGGTGCGTGTCACATCTACCGAGCCGGCGATAGTGCTTTTGAAGGCGCGGTTCGAAATCGGGTCTCACTGGCTATGCCGGAAAAGGATCCACCGCGGTGAGGGCTGCGCGACACCGTCCTGCCTTGGTGCAGTGCAGAGCGACGGCAGCGATTACCAGGACGATGCCGAACACGTCGATTGCATAGGCAACTGGCCAAACTGTCAGGTCGTGTGACCGCCTTCGCTGCTTCGGCGCTGAGCCGCGCTTTGGCGATGTCGTCCGGTCCGGCTCGGCCCTGTGACACCGGGCTGCCGCGCTTCTCGATGTGTCTGGCGACAACCTGAGCGGGCGTCTTGTCGTTGAGGACAGGCTGGCGTCGCAGTAGCGTTCCGTTGGACGCAGATCGCGCGTGTCACCCTCGCGCGGCCTTCCGTTTGGCCTTCTTCAGGCCGGCCATGGCGTCCTGCTTCAGGTTCGGGCTGGCCTTGAACTTCACCGTCGCACCCGCCTTGACCTTGACCTGCTCGCCGGTGCGCGGGTTCAGCGCGGTGCGCGCCTTGGTTTCGCGTACAACAAACCCGCCGAACTCTGGGAGGGTAAAGCGGCCGGTGCTGATAATCTCATCCCGGATCGCGCCGATGATGTCGGCGGCAAGTGCACCGGCCCGGCTGGCCGGCATGCCGGTGGATTCGATGATGACGTCGGTCAGGAAGCGCTTGGACAAGGGGCAACTCTCTTACGCGCCACCGCACCATGCGGCGGCGCCGCTGATTGCCTTGAGTGCAGCCCAGCGTCAAGGAATTGCGGTTGCAGACCGTGCTCGCCTCACGCCTCCGATGGGTTCTGCATCTCCGGCTCATCGACACCATGACTGCGACGCGGCGTGCTCGGTCTCGATTGGGTCGAGCCCGAGCTCGCGCCGCAGGTGGCCGTAGCGCGCTGGGTCCATCGCGCGACGGTCCTGCAGCAACACCCGCACCGCCGCGACGCCGGCCGGGGTGAAGAACGCGCGCGTGCCCAGGATGCTCACCGGCTCGGGCGAGAGCGCGACCAGCCCGCGCTCGATCAGGCCGGTCACCACCTTCGGGATCTTGGCCTGACCCGCCTGCGGGCCGGTGCGCCAGCGGCGAAGGAAGATACCCTCGGCGAGCGAGGGAAACGTGCCGAAGCGCTGGCCGAACTCACGCCGGATGAGCTCTCGCTCGGCGGGGCTGAAGATGTTGGCTTCGGAATGGGTCATGCGCCCAGACAAGGCCATCGCCGGCCCTCGCCGCAAGGGCTCTCGCACGCGTCGGTCAGATCTTTCGGCCGGGTCCTGGCGTGGTCAGTGCTCTCCCAGGCGGAGGCGGACGGCCTGGTCCAGATGCGGAAAGCCTGTGCCACAGGGGGCGCCGTGGCGCCCGATGCTGCCGCGGCGAAGGCAGTCCGGCAGGCACTGGATGGTGGCGCCGCGATAGCTATAGCTCGGCTCGCCCCAGGCGCCCGCCGCGAGGTTCGGATGAGGGGTGGCGGCGAGGCCGGGTCGTCGATGGTCTGCACGGCGCCACTCCAGCTGACTCGCCGCAGGAACAGATGGTCCTTGTTGCGGGATGCGAACCGCGCCACCACGGACTGGTGCTCTGTTGTGGCACGGCGGTGGGGCAGGTCGGCGCCGGCTGGACCTGAAGCAACGAGCAGGCTCTGAACCGAAGCGTCGCCATGCCGAAAGACACAGGACGAAATGGGGTGGCTTTCATCGGCCTGCGCGCGATTCAGGGCGAAGTATCGAAGCCCATAAACGAAGCACCAAGACACTCTGAAGGTGGCACAAATTACGAATTGACGGCGTATCGTAGCTTAATGTGCCTGGTCCAGTATTTTATGGTAGTATTTTTTTGCTTCGCAGGACAAGGCGAAGCGGGCCGAGCAGGAAGTTCCAGCTTCCCACCCGGCCCTGACCACCACCCCGCTTGTGAGGAGCAGGACCGTGGCTCATTTCTCCATAAACCAGTCCAGCCGCGACCGTCTCGCCGCCACGCCGGGCGTGACGATCATCGACCACCCCTCGCCGCACCACCCGGGCGACATAGCCCTCGTCCTGGCCGGCCTCCGCTGCTGCGAGGTCTGCGCCGACGGCGCGGCGTTCCGGGCGGCGTGCCACCTGCGCTACGGCGAGTGGCTGCCGCTTGCCGAGCAGGTGGGCGAGGATGCGGCCTTCGCCGCTGTCCTGGCCTTCCTCACCCTGATCGCCGCCGTTCCGCAGCACTACGCGGCGGCACACGACACAGCCGAGCGGAGGGTAGCGGCGGAGGTGTTGGCGACCTTCTCCGGCATCAGCGTCACCTTCGCAGCAGCGGCGTAGAGGGAGGGCAGGGCCATGGGAACCACACCCAACCTGCCGCCGGTGACGCTGTCGAGCGACTTCCTGCGCTCGGCAGCCTGCAGGGTGGACCTGACCACCGGGCCCGGGCGCGCCAGTGCCCGGCTCCTCATCGCCATCGAACTTGGCCGTACCATGGAAGCCGAGCACCTGATCCGGGTCTGCCGGGCGCATGGCGTTCGCCACATCTGCACCGGCCACCAAGCCGCGCACGCGCTGGCCGCGCTCTGCATCCCCGTCCTGCCCAAGGTGGAGGGCCGGCACTGATGACGGCATCCATAGCTCAGCCGCGGCGTGCTGCACACGCCGGGCACCGTCACGGATCTCGCTGATCCGTGACGCCGCGACGGCCGATGGGCCTCACGGGAGGCAACGCGGAGGCGGGCAGGGAAGGGGGGCCTGTCTACCCCGTGTTGGCCCTGCCGCGGGTCAGCCTGCGTTGCGACCCGGCCACCGAACAGCCGAGAAGGGCGGGGAGCGAGCCCAGCCGAGGCCAATGGTGTTGCCGGCAGCGGCTTTCGTCCATGGCTGGCGAGACCCGTCACTGCCGAATAGGGTGCGGCGGAGACGGCCGGAAGGGGTGACATCATGCGACGTAGATCATTGCTCACCCTGACCGCGGTCCTGGCGCTGCCTGCGGCGGGCCGGGCGCAAGGCCAGTCGCTGCGTTGTGCAGTCGGTCCCTTTCAGCCGACCCCGGGCGACACTCGCCGCGCCTACGAACCCTTCTTTGCCCGGATGGCCGCGGCGGTCGGCCGGCCGCTCGATCTGACCGTCACCACCGACTGGGCGGGAATCGCGGTCGCACTCTCGACCGGGCAGGTCGACCTCGCCTGGATGGGACCCTGGGGCTACGTGCTGGCGAAGGACCGGGCGAACGCCGAGGCGCTGGCGGTCGTCAAGTACCAGGACAAGCCAACCTACCAGGCGATCATCCTGGCCCGGCCCGAGCTGGCGATCGCCCGCTTCCCGGAGGACGCGAAAGGGATGTCGATCTCCTTCGCCGATGCCGGGTCGACCAGCGGCTGGCTGGTGCCGCATTACTGGTTTAGGACGCAGGGCATCGATCCCCGCACCTACTTCAAGTACCGCGACGGCGCGTCGCATCCGGCCAACGACATCGCGGTCGCCAATGGCCAGGTTGACCTCGCCACCGACTACGACCGCAACCTGGCCGCCATGATCGCGGCCGGGCGCGTGACGCCGGAGCAGGTGAAGATCGTCTGGCGGTCCGACCCGCTGCCGAACGACGCGCTGGCCGTGCGCGCCGACCTTGACCCGGCGCTGAAGGCGAAGCTGAGGGAGGCGGCGCTGGGCATCGACGCCGCGGTGGCGGCGCAGGCCATGCCGGCGAACTACACCGGCTGGGTGGCGGCACAGCCCGACAGCTATGCGATGATCGAGGCGGCAGGCCGCGCCCTCGGACGCATCGGCGGCGGATGATCCGCCGCGCTGCCTGGCTGCTGGTCTTGGTGACGATCTACGGCACCTGCGTCGCGGTGGTGCAACCCGACCTGCCGCGGCTGTGGGCCGGGCTGCCGCGCCTCGCCCACTGGCTGGGTGGCGCCTTTCCGCCGGACTTCTCCGGCTTTGCCGACCTGATGCGACGGGCGGCGGAGACGGTGGCGATCGCCACCCTCGGTACCACCCTCGCCGCGCTGCTCGCCCTGCCGCTGGCCGTGCTGGCGGCCCGGCCGGTCGCGCCCGCCGCCGCCCTATACCACCCCATCCGCGGCCTGCTCGACACGCTGCGCGGCATCGACGGCTTCGTCTTCGCGCTGGTCTTCGTCGCCGCCGTCGGGCTCGGCCCCTTCGCCGGCATGCTCGGCGTCGCCCTGCATGCCGCGGGCAGCATCGGCAAGCTGTGGTCGGAGGCGCTGGAAGCCGCCGATCCCGCGCCGCTGGAGGCGGCGCTGACCGCAGGCGCCAGCCGTGCCCAGGCGGCCGTGGTCGTGCTGATCCCGGACTGCCTGCCGCTGCTGGCCTCCTCCCTGCTCTATGTGTGGGAGGCGACGATCCGCACCTCCACGGTACTCGGCCTGGTCGGCGCCGGCGGGCTCGGGCAGGAGCTGAAGAACGCGGTGGACCTGCTCGACTTCTCGCGGGTGCTGGCGATCCTGATCGTCATCGTGGCACTGGTCGTCGCGGCCGACCGGCTCTCGGCCTGGTTGCGGCGGCGCCTGGTTTGATGCTCCGCATCGAGGGTCTGACCGTCGCCCTCGGCGGGCGGCGCGTGCTGCACGGCATCGACCTGGCGGTCGCGGCCGGCGAGGTGGTGGCGCTGGAAGGCCCCTCCGGTGCTGGCAAGACCACCCTGTTGCGGGCCATCGCCGGGCTGGTGCCGGTGGCGGCGGGGCGGATCGGGCGCGGCTCGCCCGCCGCGCTGGTCTTCCAGCAGCACGCGCTGGCGGCGCGGCTGTCCGCGCGGGACAACGTGCTGGTCGGTGCGCTCGGGCGGATCGGCTTCTGGCGGGCGGCGCTGCGCGCCTGGCCACGCGCCGAACTGGCGGAAGCGGCCGCCTGCCTGGCGCGGGTCGGGCTGGACGGCCTCGGCCCGCGGCGGGCGGACCGGCTCTCGGGCGGGCAGCGTCAGCGTGTCGCCGTGGCGCGGGCGCTGATGCAGCGGGCGATGCTCCTGCTGGCGGACGAGCCGGTGGCGAGCCTCGATCCCGAGAATGCCCGCGCGGTGCTGGACCTGCTGCGCGGCTTGGCGCGGCGGGAGGGGCGGGCCGTGCTGGTGACGCTGCACCAGCCGGACCTGGCTGGCCGCATCGCCGACCGGCGGCTGCGCATGGAGGAGGGACGGCTATGGCCAGTGTGATGAGGATGGAATGCGACGGCCCCCTGCTGTGCTTCGGTGGCCCCTACTCCAACCTGCAGGCGCTCGAGGCCCTGCTGGCGGAGGCGGAGCGCCTTGGCATCCCCACCGCGCGCATGCTCTGCACCGGGGACGTCGTCGCCTACTGCGCCGAGGCCGCGGCCTGCGTCGACCTGATGATGGCGACCGGCATCCCGACCGTGATGGGCAACTGCGAGGAGAGCCTGGCCGAAGGCGGCGAGGATTGCGGCTGCGGCTTCGATGAGGGCACCGCCTGCGACCTGCTCTCGCGCGGCTGGTTCGCGCATGCCTCGCGCCAGGTCACGCCGGCGCAGCGCGCCTGGATGGCCGGGCTGCCGCGCCGGATCGATGTGACCTTGGGTGGCCTACGGCTGGTCGCCGTGCATGGCGGCGCCGAGGTCATCAACCGTTTCCTTTTCGCGTCGGCCGACGACGCCGTCCTGGCCGCAGAGATCACGGCAACCGGGGTGGAGGGGGTGCTGGCCGGGCATTGCGGCCAGCCCTTCACCCGGGTGGTGGGCGGCCGGTTGTGGCACAACGCCGGCGCGATCGGCATGCCGGCGGACGACAGCACGCCGCGGACCTGGTTCTCCCTGCTGACGCCAATGCGGGACGGGCTCCGCATCGAGCGCCGCGCCCTCGTCTATGATCATGCGGCCGCGGCAGCGGCGATGCGCAGGGCCGGCTTAGCAGAGGGCTATACGGATTGCCTGGCGACAGGCCTGTGGCCTTCCTGCGACGTGCTGCCGCCAACAGAGCGGGCACGGCGGGGGCAGGCAATCGAACCCTCAGTGCATGTTTGGTCCAGGGCAGGCAGCGCATGAGCGATTGGTGATTTTATAGGTCTGCTTGGAGCGGGAAGCCGACGTTCTGCCTCCACGGCAGATGTGCCTCTTCCGGAACCTGCCTGCTCGTGAACTGTTTGGCACATGCTGCGCCGCAGCACGGCCGCCTCTCCGGGGTGGCAATCATTGTATTTGCTCAGGTCATTGAAGTCTGGAGGCTAACCGGAAGGATGCGCGCTGGGGTGGTACGGTGA
>NZ_JAUTWS010000013.1 GCF_030657435.1 Paracraurococcus lichenis
GGGCTAGCCCGGATTATGCACGACGAACGCGGCGTCGAGTCCAAGTGTTTGATTTTGTTCGCTGGCTTCGTGATCGCCGATTTTTTGGAGTTTTTTGCAATGAAATTGTCTGCCCGGCCATTCCCAAGGCCTCGCCGGCAATGGGGCATCCCGGCGCATAATCCGGGCTAGTCTCTCGCATACCCGACGTAATATACCCCAATGACGTCGCTGCCGGCGCCGCGTATCGGCTCATAACCGGTGATGTACGGCCGGCCCAGGATCTCGGCATCTCCGAAATAGGAATCGCCTTTCAGGATGGCTGCGAAGGCTTTTCCCTTCGGGTCGAGAATGGTGCCAATCGCCCGCGAGCCGTCATCCTTCTTGACGTTGGTTGCGACGCGAATGAACTCGCTGCCGCTCCTGGCGAAGATGGTGGCGGTTCCGCCCTTTTCCTTCTGGATCTCATCCACCAGTTGGAAGTTGTTGTTCATCTTGGTCGACCCGAAATACAGGACAGGGACCGTCCTGCCGGCGACCAGCTCTTCTCCTCTGATGCTGGGTGGCCCGAGTGCCGTGGCCTTCGCCTTGAGAAGCTGCATCGCAGCCTGCACGTCCTCGGTGGGGCCGGCAGTGACGCCTGCCGGTAGCTGAACCGCAACATTGACACAGAGAGCAAGCATCAGCAGTGCGAGCGAGCGCTTTGTCATTGTTACCTCCCTTCGGCCTCACAAGAAAAAGCATGTGAAGACTGTCGAGCGAGGAGGCCGATACTCGCGTAGTGCGGGCTCGGCAGAGTCACCGGGCCTTTCGAAAGGCGGTTGGTCTTCTGTGACGGAGCCTTGCGCCGCGCAGAGGAGAGGCCCGACGCGAATAGATTGTAACTGACGAAGTTCGTATTTGCAACTGTCTAGGACCGCCGGGTGGTGTCCGGCTTCAATGGCGGGCCGCTCAACTCCAGCGCTGAGGCGCTGCTGCTCTGGGCCACGGCCTGGTCCGCCGCGGCGCGGCATGCTTCCGGGACGCGCAGTCTCCGGGGCGGGCCGAGCCGGCGGTGGCCACCCTGGCCGGTCGGCGAGTGCTCGGCATCGTCCTCCGATGATGGAGACGTGATCCACCACGACCAACGCCGCCACGGCGCGGTGCTGGCCATGCTCACCGGCAAGCCGGAGGCGCGCCGATCCGGTTCTGTCCGGCTTGCCGGGACGAGCACCGTGCGAATGCGCCGGGCCGAGTGTCGTCGCGCGCTGGGTGACGGACCCGGCACCTTGGATGAGGACCTGGCCGCCAGACTCGTCCGACGGCGTGAGGACGCCTTCGCCGCGGCCTGCCTCCTCCTGGTGCGGGAGGAGTATCCTCGTCCCGGCGGGGCCTCAGCCCGCCGCGGTCGCCGCCTCGTCGAGCGGCTCGAGATCGACGCCGATCGCCAGCCCATGGTCGCCGCCGCCCAGCATCACGCCGCGCACCGGGCTGATATCGCCATAGTCGCGGCCCCAGCCGAGCACCACGTGCTCGTCCCGCACCAGCACGTCGTTGGTCGGGTCCAGTTCCACCCAGCCATGCTCCGGCCCCAGCCAGGCGCCCACCCAGGCATGGCTCTGGTCCGCCCCGCGCCGGCGCGGCTGCCCGGGCGGCGGGCGGGTGCGGATATAGCCGGACATGTAGCGCGCCGGCAGGCCGAGGGCACGCAGCCCGCTGATCATCAGGTGGGTGAAGTCCTGGCAGACCCCCTCCCGCCGGCGCAGGACCTCGGCCACCGGCGTCGAGAGGTCGGTGACGCCCGCCTGGAAGCGGAAGTCGCGCCGGATGCGGGCATTGAGGTCCAGCAGTCCCGCCAGCACCGGCCGTCCCGCCGGGAAACTCGCCGCGGCATAGTCGCCGGCGGCGGGCACCGCCGCGCACATCGGGCTGTCGAAGCGGAATTCCGCCGCCTGCCAGGCGCCCGGACCGCCGGCCCGCGCCATGTCGCGCACCCTTTCCCACCCCGGGGTCGCCCCGGCGGCCGGCGGGTCGGGGGTGCGCACCTCGACTTCCGCCTCCGCCGTCACCTCGAAGCTGGCATGCGGCGCGTCGATGAAGAGCCAGGTGACGTGGTTGCCGAAATGGTCCAGCCCATCCCGGCGGTGGGAGGGCCCGGGCGCGGTGGCCACCGCGGCCGAGATCACCCGCTGGTGCGGCAGGTCGCGCGGCCTGAGGTGCAGCATATGCGCCGCGAGGTCCACCGTGCTGCCATAGGCGTAGCGGGTGGTATGCCGGACCCGGTAGATCACGCGGCGCCGCGGAGCCGCACCGCGGGCGCCGGCCCCAGGCTGTGCGCGGGCGGCAGCAGCGCGAACCAGCGCCGGGTGATGCGGTCGGACAGGGCCGCGACGCCGCCCTCGATGGCGGTCAGCCGCGGCCGCAGCCCGATCGCCGCCTCCGCCTGGGAGGGCGCCTCCGCCACCTCGCCGACCATCATGCGCGCATCCTCCAGCAGGGCTTCGGCGAGACGCGCGAGCGGCGCCCCCGGTTCGCCTTCCAGGTCCGCCAGCATG
The DNA here is from genome assembly GCF_030657435.1 of Paracraurococcus lichenis. Lineage (GTDB taxonomy): Bacteria > Pseudomonadota > Alphaproteobacteria > Acetobacterales > Acetobacteraceae > Paracraurococcus > Paracraurococcus lichenis. Next base: position 2,514 of record NZ_JAUTWS010000013.1, read on the forward strand.
TCCCGCGCCGCCGCGAGCTGGAAGGCGAGGCCGCGCGGATTGCCCTCGTCCGCCAGCACCAGGTCCAGCACCGGCGCCGCCTGCAGCACCGTCAGGTAGCGGCTGCGGTAGGTGATGACCGAATCGCGCAGCTCGAGCGCGAGCGCGAGGCCGGGCTCCAGCCGCGCCGGCTGGGTGGCGGCGCCCGGCTGGTCCAGGCAGCGGTTCAGCTCGGCCGCGATCGCCTGCGCCCGCTCCACCCGCCGGCCGAGGTCGAGGAAGAGCCGTCCGCCGCCGCGCACCATGTTCTCGGCGGCAAGGCCCGCCACCGTCGCGGCGAAGGCGAGCACCGCGGTGCTGGCATGGCCCAGCGCCTCCAGCCCGCGGCCCGCATCGCGGCCGCCGGGGACGGCGTCGAACTCCTCCGCGAGCTGCCGCAGGCCGCGATGCAGGGCGATGTGCATCTCGCCGGTCAGCCGGTCCCGCAGCAAGCCGGAGAGGCGTGAGACATGGTTCAGCAGCGCCTGCATCCGGCCGCGCTCGCGCACCGCCCGCAGCAGCGCGCCCGTCACCGGCGTGCTGCCGATCTGCTGCGCCGCTTCCGGGTCCAGCAGCTCCGTCCGCACCAGGCAGGCGCCGAGGCTCTTCAGGGCCGCCAGCTCCCGCGGGCTCGGGTCGTTGGCGGCCAGCCGCGTGGCGGTCGCGCGCAGCAGCCGCGCGCCGCTCTCCAGCCGCTCGAGGTAGCGGCCGAGCCAGAAGAAATTGTCGGCCACCCGGCTCGGGATGTCGCCGGTGCCGCGGCGGATCGGCAGGGCGCGGATGGTGAGCTGCGGCGGGCCCTGGATCTCGGTCGCCTCGTCGGCCGGGACCCAGACATCCTTGGCGAGGGCCGTCTCCGGCCGCGCGCCGGTCGCCGCCTCGGCCGCGGCGAGGCTGCGGGCGAGGCCGCCCTGCAAGGCCCGCCAGCCGCTGCCGTCCTGCAGCAGGAAGAGCCGGAGGATGACCGGCCGCGGCTCCAGCCCCTCGCGCCCGGCGCAGGGCGCGACCGAGGCCGGCAGCCGCTCGCAGGCCACGTAGTCCTCGGGCGCCGCCCGGATCCGCCGCGCGAGCTCGGCCCGCTCCGCCTCCGGCAGGGCGGCGGCGGTGACGGAGCGGACCGTGCCATCCATGGCGCGGCGGAGCAGCCAGGGCCCGAGATCGGGGCCGACCAGCTCGCGCGCCGCCGGATCGCCGAGCCAGAGCGTGCGGGCGGAGGCGAGGCGCAGCCTCTCGCCCAGCAGCCGCTCCGCCAGCGCGGGCAGGAAGGCGGCGAGCGCCGGCGCCTCGGCGAAGCCGGCGCCGGGGTCGTTGACGATGCGTACCGCGCCGCCGCGCATGGCGTCCAGCAGCCCGGCGACGCCGTGCCAGGGGCTCTGGTCGGCCTCCAGCGGGTCCATCTGCCGCCCGTCCATCCGGCGCAGCAGCACGTCCACCGGCTGCAGCCCGCGCAGCGTCTTCAGCCAGAGCGCGCCGTCGCGCACCGTCAGGTCGCCGGCCTCGACCAGGGCGCAGGAGAGGCGGCGGGAGAGGATGACGTGCTCGTACCAGTGCGGGCTGGAATGCCCGGCGGTGAGCATGGCGACCCCCGGGTTGCGCCCGGCGGCGCCGGCCGGGGCGAGGCGCTGCAGCGAATCCTGCCAGAGGTCGAAGAAGGGCCCGTGCTGCCGCAGCTCCCGCGCCCGGACCAGTTCCGGGACGTAGCGGGCCAGCGCCCGGCGGTTCTCCAGCACATGGGCGAGGCCGGTGGGGCCCGCGGTGCGGTCGCGCAGCACCCGCCATTGCCCGTCCGGGCCGCGCAGCAGGTCGGCGGCGTAGAGCTGGATCAGCGGGCCGTCGCGCACCCCTTCCGGCGCGCGGCAGGAACGGAGGAAGGCCGGGTTGCCATAGACCAGCGCCGGCGGCAGCAGCCCCTCCGCCAGCAGGGTCTGCGGCCCGTAGACGTCGCGCAGCACCGCCTGCAGCAGCGCGGCGCGCTGGGCGAGGCCGGCGGCGAGGGCATCGAATTCGGCCGGCGCCAGCACCAGCGGCATCGGGTCGCAGCGCCAGGCCGGGATGTCGGCGCCGCCCGGCAGCAGGCTGGTCGCGCCTTCCTCGATGACATGGCGGTCGAGCATCGCCGCGCGCTCGGCGATCTCGCCGCGGCCGAGCCCGGCCAGGGCGCCGAGCAGGTTGCCCCAGTGCGGGCGGATGCCGCCGGCGCCGTCCACCATTTCATCGAGCGGGGCGGGAGAGGTCATGCGACTGACGTGATGCCATGCCGCGGCGCAAGATGCGAGGGGGCGCTACGGGGTCCCCATCGCGCCAGCGCGATGGGGTGCCCCTGCCCCCTCGCGCACCCCCGCCGGGGGGTCCGTTGATCGCCTTCGGCGCTCAACCCCCCCGGACCCCGGCCCGAGTCAGCCCGCGCGGCGCAGGTCGAGCGCGCGGGGGGACTCCTTCGATGGCACCACCCTCGGTTCCGGCATCGGGCCGGGCGTGTGGCCGAAGGGCTGGAAGCGGGTCCTGCGGCGCGCCTCGGCCTCGTTGGCATTGACCGGCAGCGTCTCGTAGTTGCGGCCACCGGGATGCGCCACGTGGTGAGTCAGCCCGCCGAGGCTGCGGCCGGTCCAGCGGTCATAGACGTCGAAGACCAGCGGCGACTGCGCCCGGATGGTCGGGTGCAGCGCCGAGGGCGGGTCCCAGGCCTTGAAGCGCACGCCGCCGACATACTCGCCCTGCGTCTCCGTCGGCACCAGCGGCACCTCGCAGCCGTTGCAGGCGAGGACGAAGCGCTCCTCCACCCAGCCGTTGACGCGCGCCTGCAGGCGCTCGGTGCTGCTGTCGACGTAGCGCACCGTGCCGCCGCCGCCCGGCTCCTCGCCCAGGACGTGCCAGGGCTCGAGCGCATGGCGCAGCTCGAGGCCGATGCCCCGCAGCGTCACCTCGCCGATGCGGGGGAAGCGGAACTCGAGATGCGGCGCGAACCAGTCGGGATCGAGCGGGAAGCCCAGCATGCCGAGCTCGCGTAGCGACTCGGCGAAGTCCTGCCCGACATAGTGCGGCAGCATGAACTCGTCGTGCAGCCGGGTGCCCCAGCGGACCAGCCGCCGGTCATAGGGCGTGCGCCAGAAGGCGGCGATGGCGCTGCGCATCAGCAGCATCTGCGCCGCCGACATGCGCGCATGCGGCGGCATCTCCAGCGCGCGATACTCGACCAGGCCGAGCCGGCCGCTGCTGCTGTCCGGCGAGTACATCTTGTCGATGCAGAACTCGGTCCGGTGGGTATTGCCGGTCATATCAGCGAGGATGTTGCGGAAGAGCCGGTCGGTCATCCAGGGCGGCGTCTCGACGCCCGGCCGGATCTTGGAGAAGGCGATCTCCAGGTCCGCTAGCGCGTCCTGCCGCGCCTCGTCCACCCGCGGGTGCTGGCTGGTCGGGCCGATGAAGAGCCCGCTGAAGAGGTAGGAGAGGCTCGGGTGGTTGTGCCAGAAGCCGACCAGCGACTTCAGCAGGTCCGGCCGGCGGAGGAAGGGGCTGTCGGCGGCCGTCGCGCCGCCCATCACCACATGGTTGCCGCCGCCGGTGCCGACATGGCGGCCGTCGAGCATGAACTTCTCGGCGGAGAGCCCGACCTGCCGCGCCTCCTCGTAGAGCTGCTCGGTGCGCCCGACCATCTCCGGCCAGCTCGCCGCCGGGTGGATGTTCACCTCGATCACGCCCGGATCGGGGGTGACGGAGAAATGCAGCATCCGGTCGTCGCGCGGCGGCAGGTAGCCTTCGAGGACGACCTTGCGGCCCATCTCCTCCGCCGTCGCCTCGATGGCGGCCGCCATGTCCAGCCAGTCCTCGGCGGCCGTGAGCGGCGGGAAGAAGACATGGATAAGGCCGTTGCGGGCCTCGACGCTCATCGCGGTGCGCACCACGCCCGGGTCGGACTGGCCGACCACCGGCAGGTCCTGCGGCATGGGGCGGAACTGCTCGGCGCCCATGGCCGGGCCATGGCCGTCCCCGGGCCCGCCGCGCGGGTCCTGCGGGACCATGCGGTAGCCGTCGGAGGGACCGGCGAAGGGTTCCCGCGCGCCGGACCGGCCACGCTCGAAGGCCTGCCGTGGGGGCAGGGGCGCGGCCGGGGCGAAGGGGTCGGGCTCGCTCTCGAAGATCCGCGCCGCATCCTCCTCCGACATCCAGGGCAGGGCATCGAGCGGCAGGCGGAAGCCGACCGGGCTGTCGCCGGGGACGAGGAAGAGGTGCTCGCCGCGGAAGAACCAGCGGCCGGCCTGCCAGCGCCGCACGCCGTCCTGGAGAACGCGGCGGATGGGCAGCACGGAGCCGACCTCCGAGGCCAGGCCCTGGGCGAAGACCTTGGCGAGGCGCGCCCGCTCCAGCGGGTCTTTCAGCTTCGCGTCCTCGGCGAGGACATTCGCCGGCAGGCGCTTCTCCCGCCACAGGTAGTAGTGGATGTCCTCATAGGCCGGGTTGACCAGCCCCGGATCCACCTGCAGGCGCTCGGCCAGGAGGCGCGCGAAGCGGCCGGCATCCTGCGCGGTGGCATCGTCCGTGTCGTCGTCCGAGGCCAGCAGCGCCGGGTCCTTCCAGACCGGCTCGCCGTCCCGCCGCCAGTGCGAATAGAGCGCCCAGCGCGGCAATTGCTCGCCCGGATAGTGCTTGCCCATGGCGTATTGCAGCGCCGCGCCGGGGGACCAGAGCGGCGCCAGGCGACGGAGCAGGCGCCCGGCATAGCGACGCTTGGTGGGGCCGAGGGCGGCGGTATTCCACTCCGGTGCGTCCATGTCGTCGGCGGCGATGAAGGTCGGCTCGCCGCCCATGGTCAGGCGCATGTCGGCGGCCTTCAGCGCGGCGTCCACCACCTGGCCGCGCGCCAGGATGTCCTGCCACTGCTGCTCGGTATAGGGCTTGGTGACGCGCGGCGTCTCCCGCACCCGGGTCACCGCCATGTGGAAGCCGAACTCGGTCTCCGCCTTCTCCACGAGGCCGGTGATGGGCGCGGCCGAGACCGGCTCCGGCGTCGCCGCCAGCGGGATATGACCCTCCCCGGCCATGAGGCCGGAGGTGGCATCCAGCCCGATCCAGCCGGCGCCGGGCAGGTAGACCTCGGCCCAGGCATGCAGGTCGGTGAAGTCGGCGGTCGGGCCCTCCGGTCCCTCCAGCGGCTTCACGTCGGCGACGAGCTGGATCAGATAGCCGGAGACGAAGCGCGCGGCGTAGCCGAGATGCCGCAGGATCTGCACCAGCAGCCAGGCGCTGTCGCGGCAGGAGCCCTTGGCATTGCCGAGCGTCTCGTCCGGCGTCCAGACGCCCGGCTCCATCCGCACGACATAGGAGACGCGCTCCTGCACCATGCGGTTGAGTGCGACGAGCATGTCCACGGCGCGCTGCTCGTGGCGCGGGATCCCGTCCAGTAATTGCTGCAGCAGCGGGCCCGGCGTCTCCAGCCGGCGGAAGGGCGCCAGTTCCTGGTCCAGGACATGGTCGTACTGGAAGGGCCAGGTCTCGGCCTCGGGCTCGAGGAAGAAGTCGAAGGGGTTGATCGTCGCCATGTCGGCGACGAGGTCCACCTCCACCTCGAACTGCGTCACTCGCTCGGGGAAGACCACGCGGGCGAGGTGGTTGCCCTGCGGGTCCTGCATCCAGTTCAGGAAATGCGGCTTCGGCGTCACCTTCAGCGCGTAGCTGACGATCGGCGTGCGGGCATGCGGCGCGGGGCGCAGCCGGATGGTCTGCGGGCCGAGGGTGACAGCGCGATCATATTTGTAGCTGGTGCGATGGTTCAGGGCGACGTGCAGCGGCATGGGACGAGGTGGCCTGCGAAATATCGGGCGGTTTAGAGCAAAAGCGGCGCCATGCGCGGCATGATGTTCGCGAGACGGAGGGTTGCGCCACGCGGCCAGCGGCTGCCCAAAGCGCGGGCAACTGCCCATTCCGCGATGCATCGACGCCAGAGCCCGGCCCGTCCCGGTCCGTTCGAGCGAATTACGCCGCCTGAGTGGGTCCACTCGGGCGTCGTTTGCTCTAGGCTCCCCGCAACGAGGAGGGGGGGATGCGCATGGCGCAGCCAGGCAAGGTCTTCGGCAGCTTTACCGAAGCGGTGGCGGATATCCCGGATGGCGCGGTGATCGCCTTCGGCGGCTTCGCGGGCCCGGGGACGCCCTACAACCTGACGAAGGCGCTGCTGGCCCAGGGGGCGAAGCGGCTGACCTGCATCGCCAATACCACCGGCGGGGCGCACCAGCCGCGCATGCCCGATCTCGGCATGCTGGTGGAGAACGGGCAGGTGGCGAAGGTCGTCTGCAGCTTCACCGCCGCTACCCGCCCGACCGACGTGCTCCCCTTCACGAAATACTACGAGTCCGGGGAGGTCGAGGCCGAACTGGTCCCGCAGGGGACGCTTGCCGAACGCCTGCGCGCCGCCGGCGCCGGCATCCCCGCCTTCTACACCCCGACCGCGGTCGGGACGGAACTGGCCGAGGGACGCGAGACGCGGGTGATCAACGGCCGGGAATACCTGCTGGAATACGCGCTGCCCTGCGACGTCGCCTTCATCCGTGCCTTCCGCGCGGACACCGCGGGCAACCTGCAATTCCGCCTGGCGCAGCGGAATTTCTGCCCCCTCATGGCGATGGCGGCGAAGCTGACCATCGTGGAGGTGGAGGAGGACATCCTGCCCGCCGGCGCCATGGACCCGGACCAGGTCCACCTGCCCGGCCTCTTCGTGCAGCGCATGGTCAGGGTGCCGCCGCCGCCCGAGGGACTCTGGACCACCCGCCGGCAGGAGCGCGCGAAATGAGCGCCGCGGAGACGAAAGGCTGGGACCGGCAGCAGATGGCGGACCGCCTCGCCCGGGAATTCCAGGACGGCTGGATCGTCAATCTCGGCGTCGGCATCCCGACACTCTGCTCCAACACCGATATCGGCGACCGCCAGATCCTCTACCACGCGGAGAACGGCGTCATCGGCTACGGTCCGGTGCTGCCTGCGGGGCAGGAGGACCTGCACCTGGTCAATGCCGGCGGGCAGAACGTCTCGCTGCGGCCCGGCGCCGCCATCGTCCACCATGCTGACAGTTTCGGGATCATCCGGTCGGGCCGGATCGACGTGACGGTCATGGGCGCCTACGAGGTCTCGGCCGCCGGCGACTTCGCCAATTGGAAGGTGGGCGGCGCCAAGGGCGGCGGCATCGGCGGCGCCATGGACCTCGCGGCCTCGGCCAAGCGGGTCTTCATCATCCTCGAGCACGTGACCCGCAAGGGCGAGCCGCGGCTGGTGCGGCACTGCGCCCTGCCGGTGACGGCGCGCGGCGTGGTCACGCTGGTCGCCACCAATTACGGCCTGTTTGCCCCGACCGGGGAGGGCTTCGCGGTGCGGGAACTGGCGCCGGGGATCGCATTCGAGACGGCGCAGGCCGCGACCGGCGCGCCGTTGTTCCGGGAGGGCTGAGATGCCGCTGCACATCGACTACTACGCCTCGCTGAACTCGCCCTGGACGCATCTGGGCGCGGCGCGGATCGAGGCGCTGGCGGCGAAGCACGGCGCCACGCTGCGGATCTGGCCGGTCGATTTCGGCACCATCTTCGCCGGCTCCGGCGGCCTGCCGCTGCCCAAGCGCAGCCCGCAGCGCCAGGCCTACCGGCTGCAGGAACTGGCGCGCTGGCGGGCGCATCTGGGCATCCCGATCACCATCCGGCCGAAGCATTTCCCGGCCGCCGAACTGCCCGGCGCCTGCGCGGTGATCGCGGCGCGGGAGACGGTGGGCGACGCGGCCGCCATCCGCCTCGGCCACCGCATCCTGAAGGCGCTGTGGGAGGAGGAGCAGGACACCGGCGACCCGGAGACGCTGGCGCGGCTGGTGACGGAGGCCGGGCTCGACCCCGCCTCGCTGCTGCCGCTCTCGCAGGAGCCGCGCTGGGCGGCGATGCGGGAGAGCGACACGCAGGCGGCGCTGGCCCGCGGCGTCTTCGGCGCGCCGAGCTACGTCATCGGCGAGGACATCTTCTGGGGCCAGGACCGGCTGATGTTCGTGGAACAGCGGCTCGCGCGCGGGTAGGGCGAGGCCCACCCCTGCCGCAGCGCCGTGCCGCTGCTACACTCCAACGGGTCAGGAGCAGGAGCGGGCGATGCGGCATCCGGGCCGGGACGGGCGGCGATGATCGGAGAGAACCGCCGCCGGCTGGAGGATGCCCGCTTCCTCACGGGACAGGGCCGCTACATCGCCGACCTGGTCCCGGCCGAGGCGCTGCACGCCCATGTCCTGCGCTCCCCGCATGCGCATGCGCGCATCCTCGCCGTCGATGTCGCGGCGGCGCGCGCCATGCCCGGGGTCGCGCTGGTGCTGACCGGCGCCGACCTCGCGGCGGAGGGGATCGGCCCGCTGCCCTGTCCCGCCGTGGTCCAGACCATCGGCCCGCTCATCGTCCCGGACCGCCCGGCCATCGCCCGCGACGCGGTGAAGCATGTCGGCGAGCCCGTCGCCCTCGTCGTCGCGGCGACGCCGGCCGAGGCGCGCGACGCCGCCGAGGCGATCGCGGTGGACTACGAGCCCCTGCCGGCGGTGGTCGGCAGCCGCGCCGCGCTCACCCCCGGCGCGCCGCAACTCTGGCCCGAGGCGCCGGGCAACCGCGCCTTCCGCTTCGAGCGCGGCGACCGCGCGGCGATGGAGGCCGGCTTCGCCCGCGCCGCCCGCATCGTCGAGCTTGATCTGATCAACCACCGCGTCCATGCCGCGCCGCTCGAGCCGCGCGGCGCCGTCGCCCGCTGCGACGGGGCGCGCTTCGATCTGGAATTCGCCGGCATGGGCGTGCACGCCATCCGGCGCCAGCTCGCCACCGTCTTCGGCCTGCCGGAGACGGCCTTCCACCTGCGCTGCCCCGATGTCGGCGGCGGCTTCGGGATGAAGAACTTCCTCTTCCCCGAGCATGTCGCGCTCCTCGCCGCGGCCCGGCGCCTGGGCCGGCCGGTCGCCTGGATCGCCGAGCATACGGAGGAATTCCAGGGCGCCGTGCATGCCCGCGACTTCCAGGGCACCGCGCGGCTGGCGCTGGACGGGGAGGGCCGCTTCCTCGCTTTGCATGCCCGGATGGCGGCGGATATGGGCGCCTATTGCTCGGCCTTCGGGCCGGCGGTGCCGACCAACTCCGTCTCGACCGCCATCGGCGGCATCTATGCCATCCCGGCCATCCTGCTCGAGGTCGAGGGCGCCTTCACCAACTCGGTCCCGACCGACGCCTATCGCGGCGCCGGCAAGCCGGAGGCGAACTACCTGACGGAGCGGCTGGTCGAGGCCGCCGGCCATGCGACGGGCATCGACCCGGTCGAGCTCCGCCGCCGCAACGCCATCGCGGCTTTCCCCTATCGCAGCGCGACGGGGATGCTGATGGACACCGGCCGCATGCGCGACAACCTCGCCGACCTCGGGGCGCTGCTGGACCGCGAGGGCTTCGCCGCGCGCCGGGCGGCGAGCGAGGCGCGCGGCCTGCTGCGGGGGCTCGGCATCGCCGCCTTCCTCGAGACCTCGCGCGGCGCGCCGCACGAATGGGCGGCGGTGCGCTTCGCGCCCGACGGCATGGTCGATCTCTGCATCGGCACCCAGAACAACGGCCAGGGGCTGGAGACGAGCTTCGTGCAGGTCGCCGCCGCCTGGCTGGGGCTGGAGGAAGCGCGCTTCCGGATCGTCCAGGCCGATACCGACCGCATCGCCTTCGGCAATGGCCATGGCGGCGCGCGCTCGCTCCATGTCGGCGCGACGGCGCTGGTGATGGCCATGGAGAAGGTGCTCGCCAAGGCCCGCCGCATCGCCGCCTACCTGCTGCAGGTGGCGCCCGAATCGCTGGAGTTCACCGAGGGCTGCTTCACCGTCACCGCGACCGGCGCGGCGCTGACCCTGGATGCGCTGATCGAGGCGAGCCACGACCCGCGCGACCTGCCGGACGGCATGGAGCCGGGCCTCGATGCCGAGGCGATGAACCTCTCGGACCTCGTCACCTTCCCCTCCGGCGCGCATTGCGCGGAGGTGGAAATCGATCCCGAGACCGGCGCCGTGACGCTCTGCCGCTACCAGGCGGTGGACGATTACGGGGCGCTGGTGAACCCGATGCTGACGCGCGGGCAGGTGCAGGGCGGCCTCGCCCAGGGCATCGGCCAGGCGCTGCTGGAGCGCATCGCCTACGACCCCGCCTCCGGGCAGCTCCTCTCGGCCTCCTTCATGGATTACGGGCTGCCGCGGGCGGCGGACCTGCCGGCGCTCGAGATCGCCTTCGGCGAGGCGCCGACCCATTCCAACCCGCTCGGCGTGAAGGGGGTGGGGCAGGCGGGCGCGATCGCCGCGCCGCAGACCGTCCTGAACGCCGTGCTGGACGCGCTGCGGCCGCTCGGCGTCGCGCATCTGCAGATGCCGGCGACGGCGGAGAATGTCTGGCGGGCGATCCGCGCGGCGCGGGGGTAGAAGGGGGGGGCGCTCCGCCCCGGGCCGCGTCGCGCCCTTCTCCGCTACGGCGCCGCCAGCCCCTCCACCGCGGCATGCGCCTCCGCCTCCTCCTCGATCTGCAGGGCATCGTTGAAGCGGTTGAAGAAGCCGCAGAGGGTGATGCGGAGCGTGAGCTCCACCACCTGCGCCTCGGTGAAGACCTCACGGAGGGCGCGGAACAGCGCCTCCGGGATGCGGCTCGGCGTCTCCCAGGCGGCGATGGCGTAGCGGATGACGAGCCTGTCCGTGGCGTCGAGTTCCGGGTGGTCCTGCCAGTCCATGATCCGGTCGATGCCCGCGGCCGAGATGCCCTCCACCGCCAGGAAGGGCTTGTGGTGGGCGACGCAGTAGTGGCAGGCATTGAGGTTGGAGACGACGACGATCGCGATCTCCAGGTAGCGCTTCGGCAGGGTCTTCGCCTCGCGCAGCTCCATCAGCAGCGGGAAGAGGTGCCGCAGCGCCGCCGGCACATGCGCGAAGACCGCGACCTGGTTGCGGAAGGGGCCGTAGCTGCCGGCGAAGCGCTCGTAGATCTCGGCGAGATCCGGCGGCAATTCGTGGCTCTCGATGCTGCGGACGCGGGCCATGGACGCACTCCCTGCCTTGGGGACGGCATGATCCCTGGCCGGGTGCACGGCCGCAACGCCAACCCCGCGGACATGCCTTGCGCCTCGCGCCGGCCGCGTCAGATCACGAAGTTCAGCGGCTCCACCGTCGGCCGCTTCACGCCCGCGGCGGCGGCGCGCTTGATCAGGTCGGCGACCGTCAGCCTGGAGAGGTGGTCGCGGCAGAGCGCTTCCAGCTCCGTCCAGAGCGGCTGCACGACAGCCGCCTGCAGGCGCCCCGCCGGCTGCTCGCCGGGGGCGCCGTCGTCGTCGAGCGCGGTCGCCACGATCTCGGCCAGCCGCAGGTCGCGCGGCGGCCGGCCCAGCCGGTAGCCGCCCTTCGGCCCGCGGATGGATTCCAGCAGCCCGGCGCGGGAGAGGGCCTGCAGCACCGGCTCGATGCCCCGGCGCGCCTGGCCCAGCCGCTCGGCGATGTCGGCGGCGCTCACCGCCTCGGTCCGGCCGGCATGGAAGGCGACGTCGAGCATGATCGCCACCGCGGTCATCGCCCGTTCCCGGCGCAGCAGCATCCGTTCCTCTCCCGGGGACCGGTCGCCGGTGCCCCCGACATGACGGCGTCAGGCGGCCCGTCCGCCCCGCCCGATAGCAAGCGGGGGCGGCGCCTGGACGCCGCCCCCGGTCAGGATCCTCGTCCGGCCTGTCAGCCGCGGGTGAGGGTCGAGGCCTCCGGCCCCTTGCGGCCCTGGACCACCTGCATCACCACCGCCTCGCCCTCGGCGAGCGGCGAGAGGCCGCTGCGCTCGAGCGCCGTGGCATGCACGAAGACGTCGCGCCCGCCGCCTTCCGGCGAGACGAAGCCGAAGCCCTTCTCCGCGCTGTACCACTTGACGGTGCCGCGCATCTCCTCGGCCGGGCCGGAGGGGGCGAAGCCGCCACCGCCGCCGCTCCGCGGCGGCCGGTCGCCGAAGCCGCCGGCGCCGCGGGGCGGGCGGTCGCCGAAGCCGCCGCGCGGGGCGCCGCCGGGGCCGCCGGGGCCACCGCCCGGCTCGCCCGGGCTGGTGATCTCGACCACCTCGGTCACCTGCTGGCCCTTCTGCCCCGGGCCGACGCGCACGCGCATGCCGGCGCCCGGGTTCACCGCATCGTTACCCGAGCGGTGCAGGACGGAGATGTGCAGGAAGGCATCGCCGGAGCCGTTGCCGAGCTCCACGAAGCCGAACCCCTTCTCCGGGTTGAACCACTTGACCGTGGCTTCGACCTCGGGTCCCGTGGCGAAGACCGAAGGACCGCGCGAAGCGGGCATGGTGCTCGGCATCGGGAAGGGTGGCGGGGCGCCCCAGCCGCCGCCGCCGCCGAATTCGGGTGTGTCGTCGTCGAACCCGCGCTTGCGGGGCTTGCGGGGGCGCCAGCTGTCGTGTTTGGCCATCTCTCGAACTCTTCGGTGCTCCTCTGGCCACGCCCCGTTCCCGGAACCCGGCCTGCCTCGACCGGCCCGGGGGGAACCGGTCCTGAGGCCACTGCCAAGGCTCTAGCATAAGCGATCCGGCAGCGGGCGCCAGCCTGTCGTGGAAATACGTTTGATGCCATGAAATTTCGTGGCCGGTCGCATGTCCCGGCGCCGGGCGGGCGCGGATCGGCGGTTCCGCGGCCATGGCCTGGCCTGGGCCCGGGCGTCGCTGCCGCCGACTCGGCCCTGTCGCCGACGGAGCCATGCCGCCGCGCGAAGGATGGCGCGGCGCCCGCTCCCTCCGCCGATGACGCCTGCACGAAGCTGTCCTAGCCTCGGTCCGGAACAGACGACATCCGGGGGCGGATCATGGACGGGATGACGCGCAACGCACTCGAGCAGGCGCTGGTGAGGACGGCGCACCGCGTCCTGCCGGCCGGGCATTTCGGCAACTTCGCCGCCGACCTCGTCATCCGGGAGGGCCGCGGCGGACGCGTCTGGGACGTCTCGGGCAACGAGTATGTGGACTATCTGCTCGGCTCCGGCCCCATGTTCATCGGCCATGCGCATCCCGAGGTGACGGAGGCCGTGGTCGCGCAGGTGCCGAAGGGCACCACTTTCTTCGCCAACAACGAGCATGGCATCCGCCTGGCCGAGGCGATCGTCGAGGCCGTGCCCTGCGCCGAGCAGGTGCGCTTCGTCAGCAGCGGGACCGAGGCCGACCTCTATGCCATGCGCGTCGCCCGGGCCTTCCGCAAGCGCGACCGCATCCTGAAATTCGAGGGCGGCTACCACGGCATGTCGGACTGGGGGCTGATGAGCCTGGCGCCGAAGCGCCTGGCGAACTTTCCGGTCGCCGTGCCGGATTCCGCCGGCATCCCCCGCAGCGCGCGGGAGGAGGTGCTGGTCGCTCCCTTCAATGACCTCGAGGCCGCGCGGGCGCTGATCGCCGCGCATCACGACGAGCTCGGCGGGGTGATCCTGGAGCCCTTCCAGCGCCTGATCCCGCCGGCGCCCGGCTTCCTCCAGGGCATCCGCGAGATCACGGCGCAATACGGCATCCCGCTGATCTTCGACGAGGTGGTGACGGGCTTCCGCTTCGCCTACGGGGGCGCGCAGAGCTACTACGGCGTCACCCCCGACCTCTGCACACTGGGAAAAATCATCGGCGGCGGCTTCCCCCTGGCGGCGGTCGCCGGGCGGGCCGACATCATGGCGCATTTCGACAAGGGGCTGGTCGGCGAGGACGGCTTCCTGATGCAGGTGGGCACCCTCTCGGGCAATCCGGTGGCCGCGGTCGCCGGCCTCGCCACGCTCGAGGTGCTGCGCCGGCCCGGCGCCTATGAGCAGGCCTTCGCCACCGGGCGGAGCCTGATGGAGGGGCTCTCGGCGCTGATCGCCAAGGCCGGCCTGCCGGCGCAGGTGGTGGGCGAGCCGCCGCTCTTCGACGTGGTGTTCACGACCGAGGCGGTGCGCAACTACCGCGACACGCTGCAGGCGGATGCCGGGCTGCAGAAGCACTTCAACACCCAGCTCCGCGCCGCCGGCATCCTGAAGGGGGAGAGCAAATACTATGTCTCCCTCGCCCATACCGAGGAGGACGTGGCGCTGACCTTGCAGGCCTTCAGCGGAGCCATCGCCGCGCTGCCGAAGGGCGCCCGTTAGGGCGGATCGCTGCGGCGTGGAAACGCCCGGAAAGGCGCTTCCGCTCCATGGATCGAAGCGCCCGGGGGCGCCCCGCGCTGCACGATCAGCTTGAGGAGCTTCCGGAGCGGCGGCGCCCGAGGGATCGCCCCTCGCTCATGCGCCCTGGCGATAGAGGATCAGCGTCACCCAGCGGCCGCGGGTGTAGTTGAAGCCGGTGACCGTGCCGATCTCCTGCACCGGCAGGTTCAGGGCCGCTGCCTCCCGCTGGAAATCCTGCTCCGCCCGGTTGCCCACGGCGACGACGCGGCCCGGCCCGGCGCCGAGGAAGCGGGCGGCATCCGTGCCGGTGCGGAGCAGGCTGGTCCCGCCGCCGACCGCGAAGAGCACCGAGGGCTCGGAATGGCCGGTGATGCCGAAGTCGCGGGAGTCGAGCCCCGGCGCTGCCACCGCCAGCGTCGCCGCCAGCCTCGGTGCGATCCAGAGCGGGGCGAGGCGCGGCGCCAGACCCTCCAGCACCGCAGCATAGAGGGGAATGGCGAGCAGCGCGCCCAGCAGCCCGGCGCAGCCCCAGGCGCCCTGCCGGGCGGCGCGGGCGACCACCCAGACCAGCAGCGCCGCGAAGGGCAGGGCCAGCAGCCCGGGGCCCAGTAGCCGCCGCAGCAGCACATCCCCGGCCACCGCCGCCGCCAGCGCCAGGCCGAGCCCGGCGAGCGCCAGCACCGCGAGCGCGACCCGTTGCCACCACCGGGTGGGCATCCGCCGCAGCGGGTCCATGGCCCAGGCAGCGCCCAGCAGCATCAGCGCGGGATAGAGCGGCAGGGTATAGTGCGGCAGCTTGGTCTGCACCGCCTCGAAGACCAGCCAGGAGGGCACGACCCAGGCCAGCAGGAAGCGGGTCGGCGGGTTCAGCCGCTCCCGCCAGGCGGTCGGCAGGGCGCAGAGGACGATCCAGGCGGAGGGGAAGGCGGCGATGCCGAAGCTGAGCAGGTAGAAGCCGGGCGGGCCGCCATGCTTCTCCTCGCCGCTGCCGATCTTCGAGAGCATGTCGCCGCCGACCGCCTGCTGGAAGAAGCGGCCCTCGGTGGCGACGCCGATGGCGACGAACCAGGGCGCCGCGGCGGCGACCAGCAGCGGCAGGCCCCAGCCCGGCCGCAGCGCCCGCAGCCAGGGCGCGCCGCGGTCGGCGACGGCCAGCGTGATGCCGGCCAGCAGCGGCACCATGGGCCCGACCGGCCCCTTCAGCAGCACGGAGGCGCCGAGGATCAGCCAGAAGGCCGCCGCCTGCCGCGCGGTGAACTGCCCCGGCCGCAGATAGGCCTGGGCGAAGAGCCCCATGGCGGCGGCGACGGTTGCCAGCAGCGCCGCATCGGTCTTGGCGATATGCGCCTCGGCCACCAGGACCAGCGAGGAGGCGAGCATGGCGGCGCCGAGGAAGGCCGCCCGCCGCCCGACCAGCGAGCGCCCCCAGTGGAAGGTCGCCAGCACCGCCAGGATGCCGCCGAACAGGCTCGGGATGCGGTAGGCCCAGATGTCCTGCCGGTTGCCCAGCCGCGTCGCCTCCAGCAGATGGACCGAGGCGGCCTGCAGCCAGTGGATGCCGGCGGGCTTCTTGTTCCGCTCCTCCTCCCCGACGCGGATGCGGACGTAGTCGCCGCTGTCGACCATCTGCTTCGTCGCCTGGGCGAAGCGGCTCTCGTCCCGGTCGGTCGCGGGCAGGGTGAAGAAGCCGGGCAGCCAGAGAGCCAGGCAGAGCAGCACGAGCGCCAGCCGCGGCCGCCTCTGCAGGGCTTCCGGCAGGGCGCCGAAGGAGCGGTCGGGGCGGGACGGCGCCGAGATATGCATGGGCGCGCGCACTAGCATGGGCCGGACCCGGGGGCCATAAACCCGGCCTCATGGCAGCCCCGACCCAGAATCCCGCCCGCCGCGCCGCCGCCGCCCTGCTGGAGGCGGTGCTGGTCCGCCATCGGCCGCTCGAGGAGGCGCTGGACGCCCTGCCGACGGATGGCAGGCCGCATAAGGTGCGGGAGAAGGGAGAGGCGCGGCCGGGCGCCGCCGTCTCGCTGCGCGACAAGGCGGCGGGGCACCGGATCGCCGCGGCGGTGCTGCGCCGGGCGGGCAGCCTGGACGCGGTGCTGGAGCCCTTCATCAGGCGGGAGCCGCCGCCCGTGGTGCGCA
This sequence comes from Paracraurococcus lichenis, assembly GCF_030657435.1. Lineage (GTDB taxonomy): Bacteria > Pseudomonadota > Alphaproteobacteria > Acetobacterales > Acetobacteraceae > Paracraurococcus > Paracraurococcus lichenis. The sequence goes on from NZ_JAUTWS010000013.1 coordinate 18,823, forward strand.
ACGCGCTGCGCATCGGCGCGGCGGAATTGCTGCTGCTGGCGACGCCGCCGCATGCCGCCGTCGCCAGCGCGGTGGACCTGGTGCCGCAGCCTTTCGCGGGGCTGGTGAATGCCGTGCTGCGCCGGGTGGCGGAGGCCGGGCCGGCGGCGCTGGAGGGACTGGATGCCGAGCGGCTGGACACGCCGGGCTGGCTCTGGACCGCCTGGCACGCCGCCTATGGCCCGGCGGTGCGCAGCATCGCCGCGGCACACCGGGTGGAGGCGCCGCTCGACCTCAGCCTGAAGCCGGGCGCCGCGGCGCCGGAGGGCGGCGAGGCGCTGCCGAGCGGCACCTGGCGCTACCCCGCCGGCACGCGGGTGACGGAGCTGCCAGGCTTCGCCGAGGGCGCCTTCTGGGTGCAGGACGCCGCCGCGGCGCTGCCGGCGCGGCTGCTGGACGTGCGGCCGGGCGAGCGCGTGGCCGATCTCTGCGCCGCGCCGGGCGGCAAGACGGCGCAACTCGCCGCCGCCGGCGCGCAGGTGACGGCGGTGGAGCGCGACCCGAAGCGCGCCGCGCGGCTGCGCGAGAACCTGGAGCGCCTCAGGTTGCCGGCCGAGGTGGTGGTAGCCGATGCCGCGCAGTGGTCGCCGGGGGAGGGGTTCGACGCCATCCTGCTGGACGCCCCCTGCACCGCGACCGGCACCATCCGCCGCCACCCCGACGTGCCGCATCTCAAGCGCCCGAAGGACGTGCCGAGCGCCGCGGAGCTGCAGCGCAGCCTGCTGGCGGCGGCGGCGAAGCTGCTGCGGCCGGGCGGGCGGCTGGTCCTCGCCACCTGCTCCCTGCAGGCGGAGGAGGGCGAGGCGCATCTGGGCGCCGCCGCTGCGCTCGGCCTCGCCCTCGATCCGGTGCGGCCGGAAGAGCTGCCCGGCCTCGCCGAGGCTGTCGCGCCGGGCGGCACGCTGCGCACGCGCCCCGACCTCTGGTCCGGACGCGGTGGCATGGACGGGTTTTTCGTTGCACGGTTCCGCGCCGCCCTCTAGGGCCGAAGAGGCTGGAACAGTCGAAGGCGATGGTGCAGCAACTCTCCCGCGCCGAGGTGGAGGCCGCATTCCGTGAGATGGGCGAGGCTCTGGTCCGCGCCCGCAAGACGGCCGAGATCGCCGTTTTCGGCGGCGCGGCCATTATGCTCCAATTCGAGGTGGAGTTCCGCACGGGCGATGTCGATGCGCGTGTCGAGGCCGGAGACCACGGCGCCCTGATGGCGGCGGCCCGCGAGGTGGGGGACCGCCGCGGGTGGCTGCGCTCCTGGTTCAGCGAGGCCGTGACCACTTACCTGAGCGGCGCCGGCGCCACTGCATTCCACGGCAGTTATCCAAGGAGACCCGCGCCGGCCTGCGGGTCTACGTAGCCAAGCCCGACTACCTGCTGGCGATGAAGCTCCGGGCATTGCGGCTTGGCACGCGTGACGAGGCCGATGCCGCCATGCTGGCCCGCGCCAGCGGCATCACGAGCCGCGAGGCGATGGTCGGCCTGCTGCAGCGCTATTTTCCGGCAGAGCCACCCGATCCGCGCCGTGTGCTGCTGATTGCCCGATTTGCGGAGACGCTGCATGCGCCCCCATCCAACGAGCCTGGCTGAGGCCGTCCGCTGGGCCGCCGAGGGCGGCGACGCCCTGGCGGTGACAATCGACGAGTTCCTCGATGCCTTCTACACGGAAACCGATCCCGGCCGGCGCGCCGCGATGATCCGGGAAGAGCCGCCGCGATTGGGGCGGGAGCGGGATGACGCCTATGTCGGCGCCGTGGCCGAGCATCTGGCGCGCCGCTGGGGTCTGCCCGTCCCGGCCTGGGCCGCCGCCGATGACCGCGAGGTGTCCGAGCCTTGGTTCGTCGGCAGCATGGGCAAGAGCCTCGCGCCCCTGCTGCTGGTCGAGAGCCCGATCGCCTTCCGTCGCCGGCGCATCTTCACCGAGGCCGAGCCCCTGCGCCGCGCACGCATGCCCCTCGACGCTTCGGTGAACCCCTTCGCTCCCGCTTGACGGCCCGGCGCGGCCATCGTCCACTCCTGGCAACGGCCGCGCGGACAAGGATGCGGCGAGGGAGACGTCGCAGCCCCGCCGCGTGGATCGCGCCCCCATCCCATCGCCGCATGCCCCGATCCGGAAGGGACAACCCCATCCGCGGCCCTGGGAGAGGAAGACCAAGGATGCAGGGCAACGGCACGTCTCGCCGCACCATTCTCCAGGCCGGCGCCGGCCTCGGCCTCGCCGCCAGCGTGCCGGCGACGGCGCGGGCGCAGACCGGCCCGGCGCGCGGCGGCGATCCCTTGCGCATCGGCGTCATGACCGACCTCTCCGGCCCCTTCGCTGGCGCCGGCTCCGTCCCGCTCTTCCAGGGCGCCGAGGTGGCGATCGAGCTCTTCAACGAGCGCGGCGGCGTCGATGGCCGCCCGGTCGCCGCCGTCTCCGCCGACAGCCAGTCCAAGGCCGATGTCGCGATCAACGAGGCCGAGCGCCTGCTGGGGCAGGAGAAGCTGGAGGTGGTGACGGGGATCTACTCCTCCGCCCATGCCGTGCCGCTCTCCGGCCGGTTCGAGGCGCAGAAGAAGATCATGTGGATCACCTCGGCCATCGCCACCGCCGTGCTGAAGGACAAGGGCTTCCGCTACGTCTTCCGCCCCACCGTGCACAGCGACCAGTATGCCGAGGGCACCGTCTCCGTCGTCGCCGAGCAGGCCAAGGCCAAGCTCGGCATGGACCCGGAGAAGGTGAAACTCGCCGTCATCTACGAGGACGGGCCCTACGGCACCGGCGTCTCCTCGGCGATCGAGGCCAATGCCAAGGCCCGCGGCATGCCGGTGGTGCTGAAGGAGGCCTATTCGGCGACCACGCCCGACCTCTCGACGCTGGTGACCAAGCTGCGGCGGGAGCGGCCGGACATCGTCTACCAGGTCGGCTACAACCCCGACATCACGCTCTTCCTGCGCCAGGCGCGCTCGGGCGGGCTGCGCTTCCGCATGCTCTTCGGCCATGGCGCGGGCTGGTCGCAGATCGACAAGCTCTGGGAGACCTTCGGCAAGGACATCGAGTTCATGTGCAACGCCGACCCGGCGGCGACCCAGATGCTGGACTGGGAGAAGCTGCAGCCCGGCGTCGGCGACCTGGCGAAGACCTTCGTCGCGCGCTACCAGGCGAAGCACAAGGTCAACGACCTGCCGACCCATGCCTCCATGGGCTTCAACAACACCTGGATCTTCCTCGAGCACGTCCTCAAGCCCGCCGTGCGCAAGACCGGCGGGATGAGCGCCGAGGCGCTGCGCGAGGCGGCGCTGGAGGTCGACATCCCGCAGGGCGGGACCATCCAGGGCTATGGCGTGAAGTTCGAGCCGCCGGGCAGCAGCATGTCCGGCCAGAACGGCCGCAGCATCTGCGTGGTGATGCAGTTCGAGAACGCCAAGTCGCACGTCATCTGGCCGGCCGCGCTGGGGCGCGAGCCGGTGCTGCCGCTGCCTGCCTCCAACCCCTACGCGCTGCGGTCCTGAGGGTGAGCGGCGCCACGCCGCTCCTGCAGGTCGAAGGGCTGACGAAACGCTTCGGCGGCTTCACGGCCGTCGACGGCGTCTCCTTCACCGTCGCGCAGGGCGAGATCCTCGGCCTGCTCGGGCCGAACGGCTCGGGCAAGTCCACCACATTCAATTGCATCGCCGGCATGCTGAAGCCGAGCGCGGGCTCGGTGACGCTCGCCGGCGAGGAGATCGGCGGCCTGCCGGCCGAGGAGACCTGCCGGCGCGGCATCGGCCGCACCTTCCAGATCCCGCGCCCCTTCCGCGGGTTGTCGCTGCTGGAGAATGCCGTGCTCGCCGCGCATTACGGCGCGTCCGGGCGGATCGACGCGGCGGAGGCCACGCGGCGGGCGCGCGACGCGCTGCGGCTGGCGCAATTGCCGGACGACCCCCACGCCACCACGCATGGCCTCGGCGCCGCCGGCCTCAAGAAGCTGGAACTGGCCCGTGCCCTGGCGACCCAACCAAAACTGCTGCTGGCCGATGAGAGCCTCGGCGGGCTGGATTCCGGCGAGATGCGCCAGGCCGCCGAGATGCTGAAGCGCATCCGCGACGAGCGCGGCATCACCATCGTCTGGGTGGAGCACATCATGGGCGTGCTTCTCTCCGTCGTCGATCGCGTGGTGGTGCTCGACCATGGCGCGGTCATCTTCCGCGGCACCCCCGCCGAGGCGCAGGAGGATGCCAAGGTCGCCGAGGTCTATCTCGGGCCACCGGAATCGAGGGCGGCATGAGCGTGGCGCTGCAGCAGGGGCCGGGGCCGGTGCTCGAGCTCTCGGGCATCCAGGCCGGCTATGGCGACTTTCAGGCGCTCTTCGGCGTCTCGCTGCGCGTCGAGCCCGGCGAGGCGGTCGGCGTGGTCGGCCCCAATGGCGCGGGCAAGACCACGCTGCTCCGCGTCATCTCCGGCCTGATCCGGCCGCGTGCCGGCACGCTGCGCTATGGCGGGCAGGACCTGACCGCGGTGCCGCCGCATGCGCTGCCGGGCCTCGGCATCGCGCATGTGCCGGAGAACCGCCGCCTCTTCCCCCATCTGACGGTGGAGGAGAACCTGAAGGTCGGCGCCTTCACCCGGTCCGCGCGGGCGCGGTTCGAGCAGCGGCGCGAGCATGTCTTCGAGCTCTTCCCCCGCATGAAGCAGCGCCGGCACCAGTTGGCCGGCACCATGTCGGGCGGCGAGCAGCAGATGTGCGCCATCGGCCGCGCGCTGATGTCGGGGCCACGCATTCTCCTGCTCGACGAGCCCTCCGCCGGCCTCGCGCCGCTGGTGGTGCAGCAGGTCTTCGAACTGGTGCGGCGCATCCGGCAGGAAGGGCTGACGGTGCTGATCGTCGAGCAGAACGTGGCGCAGGTGCTGCGCGTGGTGGACCGCGCCTATGTGCTGGAGACGGGGCGCGTCGCCGCCGAGGGGCGCAGCGCCGACCTCGCCGCCGATCCCGCCATCCGCCGCTCCTATCTCGGGGGGCATTGATGGATCCGTTCCTTCTTGAGGCGCTGGTCAACGGCATCCTGCTCGGCGGCGTCTTCGCCCTGCCGGCGCTGGGGCTGAATCTGGTCTTCGGCGTCGTGGACGTGGTCTGGCTCTGCTATGCCGAGCTGGTCATGGCCGGCATGTATGCCGTCTGGTTCCTCTACACCCAGGCCGGCTTCCCGCTGGCGTTGGCCTTTGCGCTCTGCCTGCCGCTGGTGGCCCTCCTCGGGCTGCTGCTGCACCTGATCGTCGTGCGGCCGCTGCTGAACAGCCCGCCGATCAACCAGGTGCTGGCGACCGGCGGCGTGCTCTTCGTGCTGCAGGGGGCGGCGACGCTGGTCTTCTCGACCGAGTTCCGCTCGCTCGGCGTTGACATGCCGCCGATGGAGGTGGGCGAGGTTTTTGTGAGTGGCACCAAGCTGGCGGCCTTCTGTGCCGCGCTGCTCGGCGCCGCCGTCCTCTGGGCCTTCCTGAAATTCACCTATGTCGGCACCGCCATCCGCGCCATCGCCCGCGACCGGGAGGTGATGCCGCTGATGGGCGTCGATCCCCGCAGCATCTACCTCATCGCCTCGGCGGTGGGCGGGGCGCTGGCCGGGCTCGCCGCCTGCCTGCTGGTGGTGCAGCTCGATGTCCATCCCTTCGTCGGCCTCTCCTTCGGGCCGATCACCTTCATGATCTGCGTCATGGGCGGTCTCGGGAACATGCTCGGCGGCTTCCTCGCGGCCTTCCTGATGGGGCTCATCATCTCGGTCGGCGGCTTCTGGGGCACGACGGAGTTCTCCTACGTCGTCGCCTTCGCCTTCTTCATCGTCGTCATGTTCCTCCGGCCGAAAGGGCTCTTCGCGCGATGAACGGCCTGGCCCTTCCGGTCGCGGTGATCGCGGCGCTCGCCTGCGTGCCGCTGCTCTCGCCGCCCGACTATGTCATGCACCTTCTCATCACCGCCCTGCTGACGGCGCTGGCCGGCACGGGCTGGGCGATGATGGGGCGCTTCGGCCTGGTCTCCTTCGGCCATGGCGCCTTCCTCGGCCTCGCCGCCTATACGATGGCCCTGCTCTGGAACGAGGCGGGGCTGACGCCATGGCTCGGCATCCCCGTCGGCATCGCCGTCGCGGTCGCGGCGGGCATCGCGCTGGCCTGGCCGGCCTTCCGGCTGCGCGTGGTCGGCCACTACTTCGCCCTCGTCACGCTGGCGGCGGGCGAGATCGTGCGCATCCTGATCGTGGCACTCCGCGACCACACCGGCGGCTCGCTCGGCATGACGCCCGCCAAGGCGCCGGAGGGCGCGGCCTTCCTCGCCATGCAGTTCGACAAGGCGGGCTTCTGGTGGATCGCGCTCGTCGCCTGGGGCTTCGGGCTGTTCTGCTGGCGGATGCTCGACCGCTCCATGTCATCCAAGGCGCTCGCCGCCATCTCGGAGGACGAGGACGCCGCCGCCTCCATCGGCATCCGGGTGACGATGGAGAAGCTGAAGGTCACGGTGATCTCGGTGGCGCTCGCCGCGCTCGCCGGCGCGCTGACCGCGCAGTACCGGCAGTACCTGAACCCGGAATCGCTGGCCGGCCTCGGCATCTCCCTGCAGATCGTCTTCGGTGCCATCGCCGGCGGGATGTACGTCTCCTTCGGCCCGACCATCGGTGCGCTGATCACCATCGGGCTCGAGGAAGGGTTGCGCATCTTCTTCGGCACGGAGCTGACTGGCGCCGCGCCGCTGGTCTATGGCCTGCTGCTGGTGCTGTTCATGCTCTACATGCCGCGCGGGATGGCCGGCCTGTTCGAGCGGAAGGCAAAGGCGCCGGTGGCGGCGAAGGCGGCGCCGGGCACGGCGACGGCGTAGCCGGCGAACCCGCCCGCACGGCATCGGCCCTGGCGGGGGCGGCGGAGGCGAGCAGCGCGGCGAGCGGCAGCAGCCAGGCGATCCGCGCCTGGTAGCGGTCATGCGGGCCGGAGAGGGCGCCGGTCGCCGCGGCATTGGCGGCGACGCCGACCAGGACGCAGAGCACGAGGCCGAGGCGGCGCTTGTCCCGCACCCGCGCCCAGGCCAGCAGCGTGCCCGCGGCGCCGAGCAGCAGCGCCGCCGGGTGCAGCGCGAGGAAGGGCTGCGCCGCCGGCCGCAGCAGGCCGCGCGCCTGCAGCGAGGCCGCGAAGCGCGCCTGCTCCGCCCGCGGGAAGCCCAGCGCCAATTGCCGCGCGACCGAGGCCTCGAGGTTCTCCGGCCCCAGCGTGTCGCCGACCCGCGCCATGAACAACTGCCGCCAGGTGTTCAGTGCAGCAGCCTGCAGCACCGCCAGCGGCTCACGCCGCAGCGTCTCGGCGAGGATGGCGGCGGCCTCGGGCGCGAGGGAGATCGGCCCGCCCGGCTGCGCGCCATCCGTCCGCGGCGCCCAGACCGGTCCTGCCGGACTCCAGAGGAACTCGTCGCTGTCCGCCGGCAGCCGCCCGGCCCAGCGGCAGAGATGCCAACCAGCCTCCGGGCAGCGGGCCGCGATGGTCCGCGCCGCCGGGCCGTCCGCGACCAGCCGGGCCAGGGCGAAGACCGCGCCATGGGGCGAGACGGCCCACCGCCCATGCGCCCAGGCATTGGTCGCCAGCAGCAGCGCGAGGGCGCCCGCCAGCGGCAGGGCACAGCGCAGCGCCGGCCGCCAGTCCCGCCGCAGCGCCAGCACCAGCGGCGCCAGCGCGGCGGCGAGGGGCAGGTGCGAGAGGTGCGCCGCGCAGGCGAGCAGCGCCAGCAGCCCCAGCGCCGCGCGCTCCCACCGCGCCAGCCCGTCCCAGCCGAAGCCCAGCAGGAACAGCGCGAGCACCAGCGCCGGCGCCAGCCAGTCCGGCATCAGGCTCGCCGCGAACCAGGGCGCCGCCGTCGCGGCCGCGAGCCCGGCGCAGAGCAGCAGGTGCCGCCCGGGCGTCGCGCCGCCGAGGGCACGCTGCACCAGCCAGAGCAGCCAGGAGAGCGCCAGCCCCTGCGCCGCCACCGGCAGCCACAGCGTCAGCCGCCAATGGAAGGCATGCAGCACCGGCCCATAGACGAAGGGCTTGTCCCAGACCGGCCAGCCCAGGACGGTCTGCGCCAGGAAGGCGCCGGTGTCGCTGAAGACCAGCGGGTACCCGTTCAGCGCCGCCGGCCAGAGCAGCAGCGCCGCCCCCGCGGCGATCGCCGCCGCCCTTGCATGTCGGGCGGGCCGATCCGGACCTCCGCGCCCTGCGGCGCTCTGGTCCCCGGTGCGCCTCACGCCGCGGCGTAGAGCTCGATCACGTTGCCCTCCGGGTCCGCCACGCGCAGCACCCGCGGCGGCGCGCCCGAGGGGCCCGGCGCGTCCAGCACCGCGACGCGCGCTGTCAGCATGCGGCGGTGCCAGCGCTCGAGCTCGGCATCCTCGACTGGGAAGGCCAGCAGCGTGCCTGCCTCCGGCGCCCGGGCGCTGGGGAAGAGCGCGTCGCCGCGCGCCCGCAGCACCAGCTCCACCCCGCCCAGCCGGTAGCGCAGCGCCTGGCCCGGCTCGGCCGGCGCGAGGCCGAGGATGCGGCCGAAGAACTCGCGTTGCCGGTGGGGGTCGCGGCAGGCGAGCTCCACCCGCGCCAGCGGGCCGGGGCTCACCGGCGCCCATCCCAGCGGGCGGCGGCCAGGTCGTCCTCCGCCTTGGCCTCGACCCAGCGCTCCGCGCCGCCGGCGAACTCCTCGCGCTTCCAGAAGGGCGCGCGGGTCTTCAGCCAGTCGATCAGGAAGGCGCAGCTCTCGAGCGCCGCGGCGCGGTGGGCGGAGGCGGTCAGCACCAGCACGATCGGCGCCCCCGGCTCCAGCCTTCCGTGGCGGTGGATCACGGTGCAGCCCGAGAGCGGCCAGCGGGCGCAGGCTTCCTCGGCGATGCGGGCGATCGCCCGCTCGGTCATGCCGGGATAATGCTCCAGCACCAGGGCGGCGAGCCCGTCATCGGCGCGGCACAGCCCGACGAAGCTGGCGATGCCGCCGACATCGACGCGGCCGGCCGTCAGCGCCGCGCTCTCGGCGGCGAGGTCGAAGGGCTCCGCCTGCACGCTGACGCGCGGGACGACCCGGCTCATCCGCCCGTCACCGGCGGGAAGAAGGCGATCTCGTCCCCGGCCGCGACCGGCGCGTCCGGCGTCGCGAATTCCTGGTTCACCGCGGCGCGGATCTGCCGCGCCTGGGCGAAGGCCGCGGCATGGCCGGGGCTCCGGCCGGCGAGCCAGGCGACGAGCCCGGCCACGTCGCGCACCTCCGGCGGCGGGGCGATCTCCTCCTCCGCCAGGCCCACCTTCTGCCGCACCCAGGCGAAGTACAGGACCCGCATGCCGGGGCTCACCGCGACGGGACGCTCTGCACCTGGCCGTTCGGCCCGATCAGCGTCGTCGTGTTGCCGTCGTTGATGGCGGTGCCGGTGCCGCCGCCCGGGGTGATGAAGCTCTGCACCCGGTCGGTGCCGCCGGTGGTGATGGCGGGGCCGTTCGGCGTGGTGATCACCCGGCCATCGGCGCGGGCCGGCGGCGGCGCGGTGGTGCCGGGCACCGGCGCGGCAGCGGTGGGCGGCGGGAAGCCCGGCTGCCGCAGCGGCGGCGGCGGCGGGGTGGAGGCGCCGCCGCGCAGGCCGGGCGGCAGGCCCGGATCGGTCGGCTGCCATTCCGAGCGCGGCGCGGGGCCGGAGGGGCGGTCGAGCTCGCCCTGGCGGTAGTTCGGGATGCCGCGCATGGCCGCATCCGGGTTGGCCAGGGTGGCGCGGGGTGCCTCCGGCACCGGCCAGACATCGCCGTCCTCCGGCCGCAGCGGGGCGAGGGGGGCGGCGGTGCCGGTGACCCGGGCGATGGTCGCGCTGTCCTGCGGCGGGATGGGGCGGCTGCGGCCCCAGGGCGCGCCCAGCGCGGCGCCGGCATCGGCCAGCCGGTCGGTGGCCCGGGCGCTGCTGTCGTCCAGCCAACCCGTCGTCCTGCTGTAGCTGCAGCCGCCGAGCAGCACCGCGGCCCCGAGCAGGGTCGCCTTCGCCGCGGTGACACCGATCCGTCGCATGACCAACTCCCGTCGCCCCGGCTGGGGCCATGATCCGAAGATGCGTCGCACGCCGCCGGCCCTCAAGGCCGCACCAGCGGTTCGGGCCGCCGTTCCGCCGGCGGCCCGGCAGGCTCGGCGGCGGCATGGTGGAGGCCGGCGATCAGGTAGTCGCGGCCCGTCACCAGCGTCAGCGCCGCGGCGGTCCAGAGCATCGCCTCCCCGATCAGGGAGACCGGCAGGAAGCCGAGATGCAGCGCCCCCGCCGCGGTGTCGCCGGCCAGAAGGGTGCCGAGCGCGCCCATCTGGAAGCCGGTCTTCCACTTGGCGAGGCGGGAGACCGGCAGGCCGATCCGGAGATCGGCGAGGTACTCGCGCAGGCCGCTGACCAGGATCTCCCGCAGCAGGATGACGATGGCGGGATAGAGGGTCCAGCCGGTCAGCCGGTCGTGCCCGGCCAGCACCATGAGCGCGGCGCCGACCAGCAGCTTGTCGGCGATCGGGTCCAGCATGCGGCCGAAGCCGGAGACCAGCTTGCGCTGCCGGGCGATGCGGCCGTCGAAATAGTCGGTGATGGCGGCGGCGGAGAAGACCAGGCAGGCCGCGGCATCGCCCCAGGGCGTGCGCAGCGCCACCAGCGCCACCAGAAGTGGGATGGCGGCGATCCGCGAGAGGGTCAGGAGGTTCGGCAGGTCGGTCGGCATGCGCGGCGCAGTCATGGCCGAGGCGCCCGGCCGGGGCAAGCCTGGGGAGGGGAGGAGACGGACGGGCGGCAGGGCCTGGCGGTGCGGGATGTGGTTTTCGGACAAAGTCCCCGGGGGCGATTGCGGCGGGATTGTGGCGGTCAGGGGCGGGCTGCGCCGGGCGGTGGGGCCGCGCGGGCTGAGCGCGGGCCTGCCTTCGGTACCTGGCTCGGGCGATCCGGTCGCGGCTGGCGGGTCGCGGCGCGCCGGTGGAGGAGGGCATGTCGGCATGGGCAGGCCTCTCCGCAGCGGCGGGTGGCGGAGGCTAGTCCGGAATCCTGCTGTCTTCAAGAAAATAATCCTATATCTCCGTTCCGATTCCGGTCCTCTCCCGGCTAGGGCCAGGGCCAGGGCCAGGGCGGCGCGCCAAGCGCCCGGGCGCAGGTGCCGGGGCGCGCGATCTCCGGCGCAGGCCCTTGCGCGGTCGGCGGCCGGAGCCATCGGACGGCGGAGTCGGCAGGGCCCCGGGCGGATTGCCGCCGGGATGGGCATCGCTCCGCACGGTGCGGGCAGGGGCCTGAGGTCCCCGAACACCCGCGCCGCCGACCGGACCGGCCGCATGGCCTGCCGATCACCCGGGACGGCGCGGCGCATGTCCGGGGACGAACCTCCGGGCTCGACCCCGGCCGGGGGCGCCTGGCCGCATCACCGGTCGGCCGTGCCGCCGCCGTCCTTGCCGTGCTCCGCGCCCGCCGGCCTGGGCCGGGCCGCCTCCGGCCGGAACCTGCCGCCGGGCGCTGCCGTTCACCCTCGATCAGCCACCAGGAATCCATGAGCGCGGGCACTGGCATCCTGCAGCGCGCCGGCGGGCCGAGGCCGGCGGGCCGCATCGGCGCGCCGGTCCATGTGGTCGGCGCGACCAGCCGGCCCGGGGCGGCGCTGTGCCGCGCCCTGGCCGCGGCGGGCGAGGCCTTCGTGCCGGTGCTGCGCGACCCGGCGCGCTGGCGGGCCCTCGACCTGGCCGGCGAGCCGCGGCTGGCCGACCTGCGCGGCGCCGAGGCCCTGCAGCGCGCCTTGCGGGATGCCACGCATGTCGTCGCCTGCGTGCATGCCCAATGGACACCGGCGATCCTGGCCGCCGCGCCGCCGGCGGCGCGGCTCGTGCTGACCGGGTCCACGCGCCGCTTCTCCCGCTGGCCGGACGCGCATGGCGATGGCGTGCGGGCCGGCGAGGCGGCGCTGCTGGCCAGCGGCCGCCCCGGCATCATGCTGCACCCGACGATGATCTACGGCACCGAAGGCGAGAACAACGTCCGGCGCCTCGCCGCGCTGCTGCGCCGCCTGCCGGTCGCGCCGCTGCCGGGCGGCGGGCGGGCGCTGGTGCAGCCGATCCATCAGGACGACGTGGCGCGCTGCTTCCTGGCCGCCCTGCGCCGCCCGGCGGACACGCCGGAGGCGCTGGTGATCGCCGGGCCCACGCCGCTGGCCTACCGGGATTTCCTCGTGGCCGTGGCGCGCGCCGCCGGGCTGCGGGTGCCGGCGGTGCTGCCCGTCCCTGCCGGCCCGCTGCGCCTGCTGGCGCCCCTCACGCGCCTGCTGCCCGGCATGCCGCGGATCGAGGCCGACGAGATCCGCCGCCTGACGGAGGATAAGGCCTTCGATATCGGGCCGATGCGGGCGCGGCTGGGCGTGGAGCCCATGCCGCTGGCCGAGGGGCTGGCGCGGACCTTCGGGCAGGGGCTGGCTGCGGCGCCGGCCCGGGACGGCGCGGCATGAGCCGCCCAGGGGGCGGCGAGGCGCAGGGCGTCCCGGGGAGCGGCTGCAGGCGGGTGCCGCGCGGCTGCGCCATGCGGGCGCCCGTCCGCCCGGCCGCCACTGCGCCGTCCTTCCGGCCCGGCCCGGGGGACGCGCCGCCGGCGCTTGACACCCCGGCGCGACCGCCGAAGCTGGCGCCCAAGGCAGGCAGGGGCGGCGGGTGATGGACAGGGACGAGATCGGCTGGCTCGGCGTCGCGGAACTCGGCGCGCTCTACCGCGCGCGGCAACTCTCCCCGGTCGAGGTCGTGCAGGCCATCCTGGCGCGGATCGAGCGCATCGACCCGCAGATGAACGCCATGATGCGCGTGACGCCGGAACATGCGCTGGCCGCCGCCCGCCGCTCCGAGGCGGTGTTCCGGGAGGGCGGCACGCCGCGGCTGCTGGAGGGCATCCCCGTCACCATCAAGGACCTGCAGCCAACCAAGGGCGTGCAGACCGACTACGCCTCCGCGGTCATGCAGGGCACGATCCCGGATGCCGACGCGCCGGTGGTCACCCGGCTGCTCGAGGCCGGCGGCATGATGCTGGGCAAGACCACCTCGGCCGCGGAATGGGGCTGGAAGGGCGTCAGCCAGGCGCCGATCTCCGGCATCACCCACAATCCCTGGGGGCGGGGGCTGAATGCCGGGGCCTCCTCCTCGGGCGCGGGCGTCGCCGCGGCCTGCGGCTACGGGCCGCTGCACCAGGGCGGCGACGGCGCGGGCTCGGTCCGCATGCCCGCGCATTTCTCCGGCGTCTACGGGTTGAAGCCGACCTATGGCCGGGTGCCGAACTGGCCGATGTCGAACAACGACCTCGCCACCCATATCGGCCCGCTGACCCGCAGCGTGGCGGATGCCGCCGTCATGCTGCAGGCGATCGCCGGGCCGCACCCCGCGGACTTCACCTCGCTCGAGGCGCCGCCGCAGGACTATGCCGCACGGCTCGGGGCGGCGAGCATGAAGGGCAAGCGGATCGCCTATACCCGCGACCTCGGCCATGCCCGCGTCGACCCGGAGGTGGCGGAGCTGGTCGAGAAGGCCGTCACCGCCTTCGAGGCGATGGGCGCGCATGTCGAGGAGGTGACGCCCGCCTGGGGGAAGCTGGGGCCCGAGCTGGTCCGCTTCTTCTGGCCGGCCACCTTCACCGCGCGGCTGCGCTACCTGCCGGAATTCGAGAGCCGGATGGATCCCGGCTTCGTCGCGATGATCAGGTCGGCCGCCGACTGGACCGTGCCGCAGTTCATGCAGATGCGCGAGCGCCGCTTCGCCTATATCGAGGCGATCCACGCCTTCATGCAGGACTGGGACTTCCTGCTCTCGCCCGCGGTCAGCGTCGCCGCCTTCCCGGCCGACCGGCTGCAGCCGGAACACTGGCCGCAGCACCCCTGGGACTGGCTGATGTGGGCGGAGTTCTCCTACCCCTTCAATTGGTCGGGCAGCCCGGCGGCAAGCGTTCCCTGCGGCTTCACCCCGGCCGGCCTGCCGGTCGGGCTGCAGATCGTCGGGCGGCGCTTCGACGACCTCGGCGTGCTGCAGGCGAGCGCGGCCTTCGAGGCGGCGCGGCCCTGGGCGCAGCACCTGCCGCCGGTGGCGGGGTAGGGGGCGCGGCCGAGGCCGGGTGCCCGGCCGGAGGTTCGGTGGGCGCGGAGTGACGTCCTCGCGGCGCATGCCGCCCGATATCCGCGCCGCCACGGCCGGATCGGCTTCGCGCCCTCAGGCCGCTTCGCGGCGAGCACGCTGCTCTGTCTCGACGGACCGCAGGAAGCACCGGATGTCCGAGTGGGATCGCAGCCGATAGGTCCGCTTGGACGTCGCCGCGGCGACGAGCCTGCGGTACCGCGGGGTCAGCCTCCTATGGCAGGGCCAGACGACGCGGTAGGAACTGAGCGAGCTTGCCCAGACCGGCGCGTCCTGCGGCCAGCCGCCCGGTGTCCTGAAGAGTCCCTGGGCCAGTCGCTTCGTCACGCCCCAATAATGCAGGGCGACGGGCAGATCGATATGCACGAGCGTGTCGGCGGCCTCGAAGCGCTTCCAGGCCAGCGCGATGTCGTCGAAGCCATCGATGATCCAGGCGTCCCTGCCGAGGATGTCGTCGTGGAGCCGTTCGTAGGCATCGCGGGACAGCCTGCCGCCATCCGCCGCATCGGCGCGGAAGCGACCGTCGCGGAATTGGATGACGTCGGTCACGAAGAGCGGCAGGCCGGTGATCTCTGCCAGGCGTCGCGCGAGCGTCGACTTGCCGCCCCCGGCATTCCCGAATACGGCAACCTTTCGCATGGGCAACACGCTGCGCCTTTGCCCCCGTGACCGAGCCACCGGTTCGGTCGCAAGCATAGTACGGATTGCGTTCGCGGCGCTGGTCCGGACGACCGCCCTGGGTCGAGCAACTGCCGGGGAGGCTGCGCCTGACGGGACCACGACGCCACATCCCGATCCTGCTACCCGTCCGTCGTGCCGGGATGGAAATGCCCGTAGATCTTGCGCGCGACGCTCGGCCCGATGCCTGGCGCGTTCTCCAGGTCGGAGAGCGCCGCGTTGCGCACCCCGCGCGCGCTGCCGAAGTGGTTGAGCAGTTTCCGTTTCAGCGCGCTGCCGACGCCCGGGATCTCGTCCAGCTCGCTCTTCACCAGCGACTTCGAGCGCCCCGCGCGGTGGGTGGTGATGGCGAAGCGGTGCGCCTCGTCCCGCAGCCGCTGCAGGTAGTAGAGCACGGGGTCGCGCGGCGGGAGCTGGAAGGCCGGGCGCTCGTGCTGGTGGAACCACTCCCGCCCGGCATCGCGGTCCGGCCCCTTGGCGATCGCCACCAGCGGCACGTCGTGCACGCCCAACTGCGAGAAGACCTCCCGCGCCGCGTTGAGCTGGCCGAGGCCGCCATCGATCAGCACCAGGTCGGGCCAGGTGCCGGATTCGCGCTCCGGGTCCTCCTTCAGGGCGCGGCCGAAGCGGCGCTCGAAGACCTCCCGCATCATACCGAAATCGTCGCCGGGCCTGACATCCGACTTGATGGAGAATTTGCGGTAGGCCTGCTTCAGGAAGCCCGAGGGGCCGGCCGCGACCATGACGCCATAGGCATTGCTGCCCTGGATGTGGCTGTTGTCGTAGATCTCGATCCGCTCGGGCGTCGAGGAGAGGTCGAAGACCCGCGCCACGCCCTGCAGCAGCGCCTCCTGCGCCGTGCCCTCGGCGAGCTTGCGCTCCAGCGCCTCCCGCGCATTCGTCTCGGCATGTTCCACGGCGGCGCGCTTGTCGCCGCGCTGCGGCCGGTGCAGCTCGACCTTGCGCCCGGCCTTAATCGTCAGGGCCTCGGCGATCAGCGCCTGCTCGGGCGGCGCGTGGCTGAGCAGCACCAGCGGCGGCGGCGGCAGGTCGTCATAGAGCTGGGCGAGGAAGGCGCCCATCACCTCCTCCGGCCCCTGCTCCCCCTTGGAGAGGAAGAAGGGGCGGTTGCCGTTGTTGCGGCCGCCCCGGAAGAAGAAGACCTGCACGCAGGTCTGCCCCGCCGCCTGGTGCAGCGCGACGACATCGGCATCGCCGATGCCCTCCATGTTGATGCGGTCGCGCCCCTGCACATGGGTCAGGCCGCGGATGCGGTCGCGGATGGCGGCCGCGCGCTCGAACTCCAGCGCCTCGGCGGCCTGCTCCATCTCCTTGGCCAGTTCCTTCTGGATGCTGGGCGTCTCGCCGGAGAGGAACTGCTTCGCCTGGTGGACCAGCCCGGCATAGTCCTCCCGGCCGATGCGGTCGACGCAGGGGGCGGAGCAGCGGCGGATCTGATACAGGAGGCAGGGCCGGTCGCGGCTCTCGAACACCGTGTCGCGGCAGGAGCGCAGCAGGAAGACCCGCTGCAGCGCGGTCAGCGTCTGGTTCACCGACCAGGCCGAGGCGAAGGGGCCCCAGTAGCTCGCGCCCTTGCGCCGCTCGCCCCGGTGCTTGGTGATCTGCGGATAGGGGTGGTCCTCGGTCAGGACCAGCCAGGGATAGGACTTGTCGTCGCGGAGGACGATGTTGTAGCGCGGCCGCAGCCGCTTGATCAGGTTGGCCTCGAGCAGCAGCGCCTCGGCCTCGGAGGCCGTGGTGATGACCTCGAGGCTGCGCGTCTCGTGCACCATGCGGCGCAGCCGCTCGGGCAGGCGGGCGATCTGGGCATAGGTCGCCACGCGCTTCTTCAGCGCCCGCGCCTTGCCGACATAGAGCGCATCCCCCTTGGCATCGAGCATGCGGTAGACGCCGGGCGAGAGCGGCAGGGTGGCGAGGGCGGTCTCGATGACCCGGACCCCCTCCATGACGGGGGCCTCGGCCTCTCCGGTCTCGGCTTGGCTCATGCGCCCCGATTAGGGCGGCGCGGCTGGCCGCGGCAAGCCGCGGTTCTCCACGGCGACTGTGGATAACCCTGTGGACGCAAAGCCGTGAGTCCCGTGCAAAGCCGCGTCACAGGCCGGTCACATGACAATGCCCAGGATTTCGGCACTTTCCTAAGATGCTGATGGAAAACGGTTTCCTGGGATACCCCGGATTCGGAATAGGTCAACTGTAACATTGTCTCGCGCCTGATGTCGTTGATCTTGTTTTCGCGAGCGCGGTGGACAGTTTTCACGTGGGAAGCATCAACCGCCGCGCATGCGCTCCACCACCACCCCGACCGAGGCGGCGTCGGGGAAGGCATCCGGCTTCTCCACCATGACGCGGGCGCGCTGCACGCGGGGGTCGGCGAGGGCGGCGGCGGCGATCCGCTCGGCCAGGGTCTCGACCAGCAGGGTATGGCCGGCGGCGACGACGGCCCGCGCCGCCTTCACGACGGCGGCATAGTCCACCACCCGCCCGAAATCATCCACCCCGACCGAGGCGGGGGCGGCATCGTCCTCCACCGCCAGCTCGATCCCGATGACGACGCGCTGCGGCGCCGCCTTCTCGTGCGGGTGGATGCCGAGCCGGGCCTGCAGCGTCAGGCCACGGACGAAGACCAGCCTGAGCCGCCGCCCGGCATCCGGGGCGAAGCTCACTCCTCCGTCTCCGCGGCCGGCGCGGCGGGCGACCATTGCAGGTGCTGCCCGCCGTCGAGGGCGATCATCTGCCCGGTCATGGCCGGCAGGGCGAGGATGGCGATGGCCGCGCGGCCCACCTCCTCCGGGCTGGTGCCGTGGCGAAGCGGCACGCTGGCGGCCTGGCGGTCGAACTGTGCCTGGCTCTGCCGCGGGCTGGGCAGGGCGGGGCCGGGGCCGATGCCGTTGACCCGGATGCGCGGCGCCAGCGCCAGCGCCATGGACTGGGTCAGCGCCCAGAGCCCGGCCTTGGAGAGGGAGTAGGAGACGAAATGCGGCGTGAGCGACCAGACCCGCTGGTCCAGCATGTTGATGACCGCGCCCTCGGCCCCCGGCGGCAGGGCACGGGCGAAGGCCTGCATGAGGAGGAAGGGCGCGCGCAGGTTCGGCTCGAGATGCGCGTCCCAGCTTGCCCGGGTCGCGTCCTGCCACTCGTCGCGCTCGAAGGTGCTGGCATTGTTGACCAGCACGCCGATCGGGCCGAGGGCGGCCGCGGCGGCGGGCAGCAGCGACTCGGCCTCCGGCTCCTGCGCCAGGTCGGCCTGCAGCGTGGCGGCGCGGCGGCCGAGGGCGCGGATCGCCGCCGCCGTCTCCGCCGCCGCATCGCCGCTGCCGGCATAGTGGATGGCGACATCGAAGCCGGCCTCGGCCAAAGCGAGGGCGATGGCGCGGCCGAGGCGCTTCGCGCCGCCGGTGACCAGCGCGGCGCGGGGGATCGAGGGGGGGATGGGAAGGCTCATGCGCCGCATCTCTGTAGCAGCCGCGGCGGCGCAAGGGGAGCGGGGGGCGGCGCATGCCACCCCCGCGCGGAATGTCAGCGGGTGATGGCGCCGATGGCCGCGCCGCCGGCGCCGCCGAGGAGGGCGCCGGTCAGCGCCGAGCCGCCGGTGAGGGCGCCGAGCGCGGCGCCGCCGGCCGCGCCGATCGCACCGCCCGAGAGGGCGCGCTGCTGGCCGCGGCTCATCCCCTCGCAGCCCGCGAGCGAGAGCAGGAGGAGCGCGGCGGCGGCGAGGCGGGTGGTGACGGTCATGGGCAAACTCCCTTCCGATGGCACAAGCATCGGCGGGGTTTGCCGCGGGATCATGAACCGATCGTGGCGGCGGCGCGGCGCACTTCGTCCCGGATCTCGGCCATCAGCCGCGCCTTCAGGGCGGCGAAGTCGGGCGTGGTCTTCACCGTCCATTCCCGGGGATAGGGGAGGGGCACCGGGACCTCCGCCTTGATCCGGCCGGGGCGGGCGGACATGACGAGGACGCGGTTGGCGAGGAACACCGCCTCGTCGATGTCGTGGGTGACGAAGAGGACGGTCTTGCGGTCCTGCTGCCAGATCTCGAGCAGCAATTCCTGCATCAGCTCCCGCGTCTGGTGGTCGAGGGCGCCGAAGGGCTCGTCGAGCAGCAGGATCTCGGGGTCATTGGCCAATGCGCGGGCGAGGGCGCAGCGCTGCTGCATGCCGCCCGAGAGCTGGCGCGGCCAGTGCTGCTCGAAGCCGCGGAGGCCCACGCGCTCGATGAACCGGGCGGCGATGGCGCGCTGCTCGGCCTCCGGCAGGCCGCGTTCCTCGAGGCCGTAGCGGATGTTCCGCTCCACCGTCAGCCAGGGGAAGAGGGTGTAGGACTGGAAGACCATGCCGCGGTCGGGGCCGGGGCCGGCGATGGGGCGGCCGTCGAGGGAGACGCTGCCGGCGCTCGGCGCATCCAGCCCGGCGACGATGCGCAGCAGCGTGGACTTGCCGCAGCCGGAGGGGCCGAGGATGGCGACGAACTCGCCCGGCGCGACGGCGATGTCGGTGGGCTGCAGGGCCAGCGTCGGCGGCGTGCGGCCACGCGCGGGGAAGGTGCGGGTGACGCCCGCGATGCGGAGGGTCTTCGCGCTCACAGCGCGGCCCAGGGAAACAGCGTGCGGTTCAACGCCTTGACCGCGAAATCGGTGACGAGGCCGATTACGCCGATCACCACGATGCCGAAGATCATCTGCCCGGTGTCGAGCAGCCGCTGGCTGTCCATGATCATGTGGCCGATGCCGCTGCTCGCGCCGATCAGCTCGGCGACGATCACATAGGTCCAGGCCCAGCCGAGCACGAGGCGCAGCGTCTCCGCCACCTGCGGCGCCGCCGCCGGGATCACCACGCGCCGGAGAATCGAGAGGGGCCGGGAGCCGAGGGTATAGGCCGCCTCCACCAGGTCCAGGCGCGTGCTGCCCGCCGTCACCGCGACCATGATGACGAGCTGGAAGACGCTGCCGATGAAGATCACCGCCAGCTTCTGCGCCTCGCCCACCCCGGCCCAGAGGATCAGCAGCGGGATGAAGGCGGAGGCCGGCAGGTAGCGGGCGAAGGAGAAGAAGGGCTCGAAGAAGGCTTCCACGGGCTTGAAGGCGCCCATCAGCAGGCCGAGGGGGACGGCGATGGCGGCGGCGATCAGGAAGCCGCCGACGACGCGGAAGACCGTGACGGCGATATCCCCGAGAAAACCGAACTCGGTCAGCAGCGCCCAGCCGGCGGCCAGCGTCTTCCCCGGCGATGCCAGGAAGAGCGCCGGCACATGGCCGCCATAGGTGAGCCAGGCCCAGAGGCCGAGGAAGGCGGCGAAGAAGCCGGCGCCGAGGGCAATCCGGGCGCCGGGCGGAACCGGCTTCAGCGGGTGCACGGGGTCTCGCCTAACTGGCAGTGGTCCACATCTTCACCCCAAGAGTTTCCTGCAGGCCAGGATGTGTTCTAAAAGACTGGGCGTGCTCATTAAACAAAACATTGGTGGATCTATAATTCCAGACATACTCAGCTCCGCCTTGACCTCTCCCTCCCGGACGATAATAGCCGATTATAGAAAAATCGAAAAGAGACTTCAGAATATCAATAGGTCTCATGGTATCTGAAACTAGATCTTTACGCTCGTCGCATGCAGCCAGAAATCGGTCGCGGCTGAAGCCGAGGCTGCCGATATGCCGAAGTAGCTCCATGTACTTCTCATAATTGGGCACATTTCGTGGGAGTTCATCATCCAACTCACTGCGCAGCCAATGTGAATAGCTCTCGCGGGCATGATGCAGGTCCTGATTTGAGAATTTTGCGCCCCTCTCTGCTTCACTTTCTTTGTAAGCTTCAAGTATTTTGTTACAAAACATAATCATGTCGCGTGGCCTAAGAAACGTGCGATCCGCAATATAAGCAAGCTTCTCTTGTTTACCGGGCATCTTCTTTGTGTCATCAAAGACATCTGCCCAAGCACCTTGGATTGGTATATTTAAAGTTTTTGCAAAACGCCTCTCCATAAGACGCTTCAGGCTTGCAGAATCCCACCGAATCGAAACAGAACTCTCGGTGGTAACTTTATTTTTGTCTTCGAAGCGGAGGCGTCCGTATATGTCGTCTCTAAGAAAGAGGACAGCGGTTGCCGCCTTACCAGCGTCGTGCAGGGCGCGGTTGATCCGACGCGCTGTTTGAATAAGGCCCATTAGTCTGTGCTCATAGTCGTCAGCATTCAAGCTAGACCCAATGTCTAATCCATCGAAGCATATATAAATGTTCTTGCTGCTCGGAACTACATTGACTATCTTGCCGAGAACGTTTTTATTAATATCCGCGAACAAGACTGGTAGATGTGCAATTGGCACACGCTCTCCGGATACCTTTCCTTGAAGCAGTTTCCAGTTAATACCGAGCTCGCCTCTAATCTTGAGTTCGTAGCTTGGCGAAAATACTTGAGTGAGTTCAGGATTCGTGCTGCCGTAAGTATCCTCAATAAACTGCTGAATCTGGCGCCAGCTTTCTGGCGCGGCTCCGGTGAGACATGTTAAATCTGCATGCTCAAGCAGAAGCTTCGCAAGAGCAAGGTAGATTAGATATTCCCAGCTTCGGAGGTAGCACTGTTCAGCAGGAACCCCTTCTTCCTTTTGTTTGCCATGGAAATGCCACGGGTAATCGTCAAAATTTAGACCTATGGTGAGAATATCGCTGCTTGTTTGGTCGGTGATCTTGCGGAAGATCGCCGACTTTCCGCTTCCTTTACGCCCAAGAATAAGAAATTTTGAATGCGCGCGCGCATCGAGATATGCGCGATGGTCTTCAAACGCCTCTTTGAGAAGGGTGTCCGTTTCAGCTGCGACACCGCCAAACGATGGCACGAAGTCTAGAGGGTAAACCGTCATTTTTTGCTCTTTTCTAAGCGACGAAGCGCGTGTCCAGCAGCTTCGAGAGATCGACGTCCTGCCGCACCACGCCCGTCTCCCGCTGCACGGCATGCGCCTTCTGCTGGAAGGCGGGCAGACCGTTGGCGACGTAGTCCTTGTTGGTCGGCGCATCGAGCCATTCGATGAAGGCGGCGCTGGCCTTGAACTGCTCGGCCGTCTGGTTCACCCGCTTGCCCATGATCTCGAAGCTCTTGTCGGGCTGCGCCTTGATCATCTCGACGGCGTCGAACCAGGACTTCACCACGCGCCGCACGGCATCGGGATTCGCCTGGATGAAGCCTGGCTGGAAGGCGAGGGTATCCACGATGCAGGGATAATCGAGCGTCGTCGACAGGATCCTGCCCTTGTCGGCGCCCATGCCGCGGACCTGCGAGAGGTAGGGCTCATAGGTCGCGCAGGCGTCGAACTGGCCGGCGACGAAGGCCTGCGCCGCGGGCTGCGGCGCCAGCGTCGCGGTCTGGACATCCTTCACCGACAGCCCGTTCTCGCGGAACATGTAGGCCATCAGGAAATAGGGCGAGGTGCCCGGGCCATCCACCGCGATGGTCTTGCCCTTGAGGTCGGCGAAGCTGCCGATATTCGGCCGCGCGCCGATGCCATCCCCGCCATGCGAGCGGTCGAGCACCAGCACCTGCACCAGCGGGATGGTGCTGGCCCAGAGGATCATGGTGTCGACCGTCGTCACCACGCAGTTCAGCGCGCCGGAGGCCAGCGCCAGGTTGCGCTCCCGCTGCGGGACGAACTTGGTCTCCACCTCGACCCCGTTCGCCCGGAAGAGGCCCGCCTGTTCGGCCAGCGTCAGCGGCGCGAAGCCGGTCCAGCCGGACATGCCGATGGTGACCTTCGGCAGGCCCTGGGCGCGAAGGATGGCGGGCGCGGCAAGCAGGCCGGCGGCGCCGGCGGCAAGGCTGCGGCGGAACATGGGCGGTGGAATCTCCCGGAGGCAGTGCCGGGAGCCTATCGAAGAGGGGGGCGGGCGCAAGGGGGGCTGTTGCGGCGCAGCATGGCCGGGCCGATACCCGCCCGGCCAGGAGCCGGGCGATCGCCCGGCTCCTGGCGGCGGAAGGACCGGCGGGCGCCGCCCGCTCAGATATCCGGGTTCAGCGTCGCGCTGCTGCCGAAGGGGCGGCTGTCCGGCAGGTCGTCGGCGCTGCGGGTGGTGTCCTTCTCGGCCGCACTCACCGCCGTGCCCTCGCAGCAGGCCTTGATGGCGGCGAGCGTGCGCTCCACCGCGAGGCGCATGCCGTGGTCGACATTGCCGTGCTCGCGCTGCATCCGCTCCGCGACCTCGGGCTTCGGGGTGAGCTGGAGGCGCATCTCCACCGCCGCGCCGCCGGAGGCCTCCGTCACCTGCAGCGTGCCGCCATAGTCCTTCAGGCTGTGCGAGCCCCAGCGCATGCGGCGGCCCTCCGGCTCGGCCTTCAGCCAGCCTTCGTCGCGGTAGGTGCGGTCCTCCGCCTTGCCCTCGATCGCCACGTCGTCGTGGTCGTCATGATGCCCCTGCGGCCCGACATGCGAGACGGTGGGCAGATAGCGCGGCATGTTCCGCAGGTCGGCGAGGAAGGCGAAGACCTCAGCCGGGGGCCGGGCGATCTGGATGCGGCCGGTATACTCGCCCATGGGGCGTCTCCTCTCGGTTCGCGGCGCGAACGCGGCGGCGGGGCGGGGCGTTCCCGCAGCCGGCCGGAGCGGGAGCGGCCGCGCCGCAGGCGCCTTCGGCGGCGTCGGGCGCCCGTGGTCAGGGCGCCTCCCGATGGAAAGGGTCAGCGCCCCCTGCCGCCGGCGGCGCGGCGGCCGCCGCGGCGCTTCTCCGGATCGTAGCCGCCGCCGCCGGGTCCCAGCGGCTTCGGCTTCCAGTCGCCCTTCGCCTTGGCCGCCCCTCGTCCGCCCGGGGCGCGGGACGAAGCGCCGGCCGGCGCGCGCGGCGCCGCCTCCTGCAGGGAGCGCCCGGCGAGGTTCGGCTCGAGGCCGAGGTCGAGCGCCTCGAGCCGCTTGATCTCGTCGCGCAGGCGTGCCGCCTCCTCGAACTCCAGGTCCGCCGCCGCGGCGCGCATGCGCTTCTCGAGCTCGGCGATGGAGGCGCGGAGGTCCTTGCCGACGAACTGCGCCGTCGCGTCGCCCTCGACGGCCTCGACCGTCACGTAGTCCTGCTCGTAGACGGACTGCATGACGTCGGCGATCTGCCGCTTGATGGTCTGCGGCGTGATGCCGTGCTCGGCATTCCAGGCCATCTGCTTGCTGCGGCGGCGCTCGGTCTCCTCCAGCGCACGACGCAGGCTGTCGGTCATGCGGTCGGCATAGAGGATGACCCGCCCCTCGGCATTGCGGGCGGCGCGGCCGATGGTCTGGATCAGGGAGGTGGTGCTGCGGAGGAAACCCTCCTTGTCGGCATCCAGGATGGCGACCAGCACGCATTCCGGGATGTCGAGGCCCTCCCGCAGCAGGTTGATGCCGACCAGCACGTCGAAGGCGCCGCGGCGGAGGTCGCGGATGATCTCGATCCGCTCCAGCGTGTCCACGTCGGAATGCAGGTACCGCACCTTGATGCCGGCTTCCGTCATGTACTCCGTCAGGTCCTCCGCCATCCGCTTGGTCAGCGTGGTGACGAGGACGCGGCCGCCCTTCTTCACGGCCTCACGGCACTCGGCCAGCAGGTCGTCCACCTGGCCCTCAACGGGGCGGATATCGGTGACGGGATCGACCAGGCCGGTCGGGCGGATGACCTGCTCGGCGAAGACGCCGCCGCTCTTCTCCATCTCCCAGGGCCCGGGCGTCGCGCTGACGAAGACGGTGTTCGGGCGGTAGGCCTCCCACTCCTCGAATTTCAGCGGCCGGTTGTCCATGCACGAGGGCAGGCGGAAGCCGAACTCGTTCAGCACGCTCTTCCGCGCGAAGTCGCCCCGGTACATGCCGCCGAGCTGGCCGACGGTGACATGGCTCTCGTCCACGATCAGCAGGGCATTCTCGGGGAGGTACTCGAAGAGCGTCGGCGGCGGCTCGCCCGGGCCGCGGCCGGAGAGGTAGCGCGAGTAGTTCTCGATCCCCTTGCAGGAGCCGGTGGTCTCCAGCATCTCGATGTCGAACTGGGTGCGCTGGCCAAGCCGCTGCGCCTCCAGCAGCTTGCCCTCCGCCTCCAGCTCGGCCAGGCGCTGCTTCAGCTCCTGCTTGATCTGCACGATCGCCTGGTTGAGCGTCGGCCGCGGCGTGACGTAGTGGCTGTTCGCGTAGATGGAGACGCGCTCCATCTCCGCCGTCACCTCGCCAGTCAGTGGGTCGAACTCCCGGATGCCGTCCACCTCGTCGCCGAAGAGGGAGATGCGCCAGGCGCGGTCCTCAAGGTGGGAGGGCCAGATATCCACCGTCTCGCCGCGGATGCGGAAGGTGCCGCGGGCGAAGAAGCTGTCGTTGCGGCGGTACTGCTGCTCGACCAGGCCTTTCACGAGGACGTCGCGCTCGATCCGGCCGCCGACCTCGAGCTTCACCACCATGCGGCTATAGGTCTCGACCGAGCCGATGCCGTAGATGCAGCTCACCGAGGCCACAATCACCACGTCGTTGCGCTCGAGCAGCGCCTGCGTCGCGGAGTGGCGCATGCGGTCGATCTGCTCGTTGATCTGCGCGTCCTTCTCTATGTAGGTGTCGGTGCGCGGGACATAAGCCTCGGGCTGGTAGTAGTCGTAGTAGGAGACGAAGTACTCCACCGCGTTCTCGGGGAAGAAGCTCTTCATTTCGCCGTACAACTGGGCGGCCAATGTCTTGTTGGGCGCGAGGATCAGGGTCGGGCGCTGCACCGCCTCGATCACCTTGGCCATGGTGAAGGTCTTGCCGGAGCCGGTGACGCCGAGCAGCACCTGGTCCCGCTCATTCGCCTGCAGGCCGGAGACCAGCTCGCGGATCGCCTGCGGCTGGTCGCCATTCGGCTCGAAAGGGGAGACGACCTTCAGCACCCGCTCGGGCGGCGGGGCCGGGCGCTTCTGCGGGAAGAAGAGGACGGGGGCGATCTGGTTCATCGTACCCCCTATCTTGGGCCGGGCGGCGCCGGAGTCGAGACGTGACGCCGCCCGGGGAGAGGCTTACCGCCGGCCGCTGCGCAGCATGCTGGTGATCAGCCAGGTCGCCGCCACGGCGACGCCGATCGCCAGCAACGGGCGGGAGCGGGTGACGTCCCGCAACTGATCGGCCATGTCATAGGCCATCTCCCGCCCGTCCCGGGCATAGGAGCCGGCGCTGCGGGCATAGGACCGCGCCGTGCCGGCGGCGTCCGAGGCCGCGGGGACGATCCGCCGCTCCACCAGGTCCTCGAGCTGCGACCAGAGCCGCGACAATTCGCCGCGCGCATCCTCGCCGCGGTCGCGCAGGCGGCCGGCGGTGCGGCGGCCATAGTCCTCGGCATCGTCGCGCGCATCGCGCAGCCGGCTGCCGGCGCGCCGGCCGTAATCCTCGGCGCTGTCGCGGGCGTCGCGCAGGCTGTCGCCGGCGCGGCGGCTGTAGTCCTCGGCGGCGTCGCGCGCGCTGGATCGCCAGCCGGACAGGAAACCATCGGCCATGAGGAACCTCCGTCCCAATCGGTTGCGCGCCCTGAACGGCCAGCGGCGGCGAGGGTTCTCCGCAACGGCTACAACCCTGCGCTGCGCGCGGGGACATGCGCCGCGATCGCATCCGGCCTAAGAGCCGGCCATGACGCCGCTGGACGAAAGCCCCGAACTCGTGGTCATCGGCGCCGGGCCGGCCGGGCTGATGACGGCGGAGGCCGCGGCGGCCGGCGGCGCGCGGGTCACGGTGCTGGACCGCATGCCCTCCCCGGCGCGCAAGCTGCTGATCGCCGGCCGCGGCGGGCTGAACCTGACGCATTCCGAGCCGCCGGAGGCCTTCCTCGGCCGCTACGGCGCGGCGCGGGACCGCCTCGCCCCCTTCATCGAGGCCTTCCCGCCCGCCGCCCTCACCGCCTGGGCGGAGGGGCTGGGCCAGCCGGTCTTCACCGGCACATCCGGCCGGGTCTTCCCGCGGGCCATGAAGGCCTCGCCCCTGCTGCGGGCCTGGCTGGCGCGGCTGGCGGGGCAGGGCGTCGCGCTGCGGCCAAGGCACCGCTGGACGGGGTGGGAGGAGGGGGCGCTCGCCTTCGAAGGGCCGGAAGGGCCGCTGCGGCTGCGGCCGGCGGCGGCGGTGCTGGCGCTCGGCGGCGCCTCCTGGCCGCGGCTGGGCTCGGACGGCGCCTGGGCCGGGCTGCTGGAGGGGGTGGCGCCGCTGGTCCCGGCCAATTGCGGCTTCCGCATCGCCTGGTCGGACCGCTTCCGCGCCCGCTTCGAGGGCACGCCGCTGAAGCGCATCGCCCTCGCCTTCGCGGAGCGGAGGGTGCGCGGGGAGGCGGTGGTGACCGCCGCCGGCATCGAGGGAGGGGCGGTCTATGCCCTCTCGGGCCCGCTGCGCGACGCCATCGCGGCGGAGGGGCCGGCGACCCTGCTGCTGGACCTGCGGCCGGACGTGCCGGAGGCGGCGCTGGCCGCGCGGCTGGACGGGCCGCGCGGCGGGCAGTCGCTGGCGAACCACCTCCGCCGCGCCGGGCTGGCGCCGGTCGCGATCGGGCTGGTGCAGGAGGCGCTGCATGCCGGCGCCGCCGCGCCGCTCTCCCACCTGGTCAAGGCGCTGCCGCTCAGGCTCGAGGCGCCGATGGGCCTCGACCGCGCCATCTCCTCGGCCGGCGGGCTGCGCTGGGCGGAGGTGGACGAGCGCCTGATGCTCCGCCGCCGCCCCGGCACCTTCGCCTGCGGCGAGATGCTGGACTGGGAGGCGCCGACCGGCGGCTACCTGCTGCAGGCCTGCTTCGCCACCGGCGTGGCGGCGGGGCGGGCGGCGCTGGCCTGGGCGCGGAACCGGGCGCGGAACCACTCCCCCGCCTGAACCCAGGCATGCGAGGCTTCCCCGCCCTGCAGAGACAGGGGGGAGGAGAGCGCATGTCCCAGAACCGTCGCCGCTTCCTGCAGGCCTCCGGCCTGGCCGGCGCCGCCGGCATCCTGCCCGCCGCCGCCGAGGCCGCGCCGCCGCGCCCCGCGCCGGGCGCGCCGCAACCCATGCCACGCGGCCTCAGCTTCTGCACGCTGCGCGGCGGCGGCCCCACGGGCGGGTCGGCGCCGACGCTCGGCATCCGCACGCGCCGCGGCGTGCTGGACGTGAAGCGGGCCGAGGCGCAGTTCCGCACCGGCGCGCCGGTGCTGATCGACGACGTGCTGCATGGCCGCGGCAACCTCGCCGCCCTGCCGGTGCTGGTGGAGCGGGCGGTCGGCGATCCCGGCGCCGCGCGGTTCTTCATCGCGGAGGCGGAGGCGCCCTTCGGCCCCTGCGTCACCGACCCCGAGAAGATCATCTGCGTCGGGCTGAACTACCGTGCCCATGCCGCGGAGGCGCAGCAGCCGGCGCCCGAGGTGCCGATCCTCTTCAACAAGTTCACCTCGGCGCTCAACCACCACCGCGGCACGATCAACGTCTCGGAGGAGAATGCCAGGGCCTTCGACTACGAGGCGGAGCTGGTGGTCGTGCTCGGCCGCGCGGCGCGCAACGTGCCGGAGGACCAGGCGCTCGACTATGTCTTCGGCTATTGCTGCGGCCACGATTTCTCGGCGCGC
Source organism: Paracraurococcus lichenis (assembly GCF_030657435.1). Taxonomy (GTDB): domain Bacteria; phylum Pseudomonadota; class Alphaproteobacteria; order Acetobacterales; family Acetobacteraceae; genus Paracraurococcus; species Paracraurococcus lichenis. The sequence continues at coordinate 47,164 of NZ_JAUTWS010000013.1, forward strand.
GACCTGCAAATGCGGACCAGCCAGTGGATGCTCGGCAAGGCCGGCGACGGCTGGGGGCCCGTCGGGCCCTGGCTGGTCACGGCGGACCAGGTGGATCCGGCCTCGCTGACGATCGAGTGCCTGGTGAACGGCGAGGTGCGGCAGAGCTCGAACACATCGATGCTGATCCACGACTGCCGCCGGCTGGTCAGCTATTGCAGCCGGTACATGACGCTGCGGCCGGGCGACATCATCTTCACCGGCACGCCGGAGGGCGTCATCGCCGGCTACCCCGCGGAGAAGCGCGTCTGGCTGAAGCCGGGCGACCGGGTGGTGACTCGCATCGAGAAGCTGGGCGAGCTGGAATTCGGCCTCACCTGAGGCGCGGGCCGGGGGCCGGCCGATCCGTCGGGGCGTCCCCGGCCGGGCGCGACCCTCCCCCGCCCGCCGCCCCGTCAGCCGTCCGGGGTCCGGCAGGGGCACCGGACCCTGCCGCGCCCGAGTCGGTAGATTTGTGCAGAAATGCAACGGGTGTGGCCGCGAGGAACCCTCGATGTAGCGCGCCGATCCCTCGGGCCTCCTTCGCTGCAGCGGCGATCCGGGCCCGGCCTGCGGTCCCGACATGTTGCGTGCTACACTTACGGCTTCTTTCCGGGACAATGAATCGCCACTTGATTTCCAGGATCGATTCCTAAACAGATTTCATGTTCTCTCCCATTCGTGAACTCTTTCACGGCAACCGGAAGCGGCGTAACCCTGAGGGTATTCAGGAGACCAGGACGGCCATGACCATCGAGCCGGGCGTCGACGCCGGCCGCCGCGCCGCGATGGCGGCGCCCGCACGCGTTGCTGCAGCGCTGCGGCCCGTGCCAACCCTGCGCCACCGTCTCCTGCTCTTCGCGCTCGCCGTCGCCCTGCCCCTGCTGGCCCTGGCGGGCGGCGCGGTCTGGCAGCAGAACCGGGCCGAACGGCTGCGCGCGGAGGAGGCGCTGGTCGCGCGGGCCCATGCCATGGCCCTGCTGCTCGACGGGGAGTTCGCGGCGGCCGAGCGGGTGCTCCGCGCCCTGGCGGGCTCGCCCGCGCTCGCGCGCGGCGACCTGCCGACCTTCTGGGCCGAGATGCGCGCGACCTCCGCTGCCTTCGGCGCCCGCGCCGTCAATCTCATCGGCCCGGATACGCAGATCCTGCTGAGCACGAGCTGGCGACCGGGCGAGCGGCTCGGAGTCCTCCCCACCGGCCCCGCCGCCGAGGTGCTCGCCACCGGGCGCAGCGTGGTCGGCAACCTGTTCGTCAGCCCGAGCGTGGGCGAGTGGTCGGTCGCCGTCGCCGTGCCGCTCGAGGCGCCCCTTGCACCGGGGGGCGCGCCCGCGCGGCACGCGCTCGGCCTCGTGCTGCCGCGCGAGCGGCTGCTCTCGACCCTGACCGAGCAGCGCCTGCCGCCGGGCGCCGTCGCCTCCGCCCTCGATCGGCAGCTCACCATCGTGGCGCGGACCGCCCGCGACCGCGAGATGGTGGCGGCCAGGCCATCCGAGGCGGTGCTGGCCGCGATGCGGCAGCAGGCCGGGATCATCCCGCCGCATCCCACCTTCGAGGGCGTGGTGATGCATGCGGCCTATGCCGTGGCGCCGCAATCCGGCTTCCGGGTCAAGGTGATGGTGCCGGAAGCCGCGATGGAGGCCTCGCTCCGGCAGGCGCTGCTGCCGACGCTGCTGATCGGCACGCTCCTGCTCTCGGCCAGCCTCGCCTGCGGCGCCCTTTTCGCCAATCGCCTGGCCCGGTCGCTGCGGCAGCTCGGCGAGCCCGGCGTGGAGGGCATCGCGCGCGGCACTGCGGTTCGCGAGATCGACGAGCTGGGCGCGCTGCTGGCGCGCCGGGCCGAGGCGCGCGAGCAGGCAGCGGCCGAGGCGCGCGCGCTGTTCGAGGCGAGTCCGGTCGGTGTCGTGCGCTCGGATGCGGGCGGCCGGGTCACGGCGGCCAACGACGCCTTCCTCCGCATCGTCGGCATGACGCGGGAGGACCTCGCCGCCGGGCGCGTCCGCTGGGACGACCTGACGCCGCCCGAATGGATCGGCCGCGACGAGGCGGCGATCGCCGAGGCCGTCCGGCACGGCGCCTGCGCGCCCTACCAGAAGGAATACGTCCGTCCCGACGGCACCCGGGTCCCGGTGCTGATGTTCTTCGCCTTCCACGACCGCGCGGTCGGCGCCGCCTCGGCCTTCGTGGTCGACCTCTCGGGCTGGGAGGCGACCGAGGCGGCGCTGGCCCGGGCGCATGAGCAGATGCGCCTCGCCATGCAGGCGGCGCGCATCTTCTCCTGGGACTGGAACGTGGTCACCGGCGCGGTGCAGTGGTCGCCGGGCCTCGAGGCGGCGCTCGGCATGGCCGAGGGCACCTTCGGCGGCACCGTCGAGTCCTTCCGCGCCCTGGTCCACCCGGACGACCTGCCGCGGGTCGAGGCCGCGCTTCACCGGGCCCTGGCGGAGGATGCGCCCTACGACATCGAGTTCCGCATGCGGCGGGCGGATGGCGGCGAGCGCTGGGTGGTGGCGCGCGGCACCGTGCAGCGCGACGGCACCGGCCGGCCGACCCGGATGATCGGCATCGATTTCGACATCACCGACCGCAAGCAGGCCGAGCTGGCGCTGGCCGAGAGCAAGGCGGCGCTGCGGCGCATCACCGAGGCGGCGCATGTCGCCACCTTCGAGGTGACGGAGCCCGGCGGAGGCGGCGAGGCACGGGTCTCGCCCGGTTTCCGTTCCCTGCACGGCATGCCGCCCGGTGCGCATTGTGACCTTCCCGCCCTGCTGGCCCGCATCCATCCGGAGGACCGCGCGCCGGTCGCGGCGGAGCAACGGCGCCTCGCCGCCGAGGGCGGCCGCTATGACACGGAGTACCGGGTCGTCCTGCCCGATGGCAGCCACCGCTGGCTGCAATCCATGGGCGAGGGCGAGCCGGGACCGGACGGGATGCCCGGCCGCCTGCGCGGCGTCGTCATCGACGTGACCGCGCGCAAGCTGGCCGAACTCCGCGCCCGGCAGGCGCTGGACGAGATCCGCGCCGTCTACGCCACCGCGCCGATCGGCCTCGGGCTCGTCGACCGCGACTACCGCCACCGCAGCCTCAACGCCGCCCTCGCCGCCATCAACGGCCTCCCGGTGGAGGAATGCATCGGGCGCAGCCTGCAGGAACTGGTGCCGGAGCTCTGGCCGGAGCTGGAGCCGGTCTTCCGCGCCGTGCTCGAGCGCGGCGAGTCCTTCGTCGACCGCCCCGTCTCCGGCCGCACGCCGGGGGTGGAAAGCGGGCACTGGCTCGTCTCCTACCATCCGGTGCGGGACGAGGCGGGCGCGGTCCGGGGCGTCAGCATCGCGGTCCGGCCGGTCACGCGCGAGCAGCACGACACCCGGGCGCTGGCCGAGAGCGAGGCGCGGTTCCGCGGCACCTTCGAACAGGCCTCGGTCGGCCTCGCGCATGTCGGCCTCGACGGGCGCTGGCTGCGGGTGAACGGGCGGCTCTGCGAGATCCTCGGCTACGAGGAGGCGGAGCTGTTCGGGCTGAGCTTCCAGGACCTCACGCATCCCGAGGATCTCGGCGCCGACCTGGCGCAGGTGCAGGCGCTGCTCGACGGCAGCCTGCGCAGCTATGCCATGGAGAAGCGCTACCGCCGTCGGGACGGCTCGCTGGTCTGGGCCAACCTCACGGTCTCGCTCTCCCGCGATGCCGCGGGGCGGCCCGAGCACTTCATCAGCGTCGTCGAGGATATCTCCGCCCGCAAGCAGGCCGAGGCGGCGCTGGCCGCGAGCGAGGCGCGGCTGCGGGACCTGCTGGAGACGCTCGACCTCGGCGCCTTCATGGCCCGCGACCTCGACGGCACGATCCGCTTCTGGTCCGGCGGCTGCGAGCGGCTCTACGGCTGGCCGCGGGAGGAGGCGCTCGGCCGCAGCGCGCACGACCTGCTAAGGACCGAGTTCCCCGAGCCGCTCGCCGCGATCGAGACGGCGCTGCGGCGCGACGGCGCCTGGTCGGGCGACCTCAGGCACCGGACGCGGTCGGGCGAGGCGCTGGTCGTCGCCGCGCAGAAGGCGCTGCGGCGCACGCCCGAGGGCGCCACCGTGGTGATGGAGGCGCTGGTCGACGTCACCGCCCAGCGCCGGGCCGAGCAGGCGCTGGCGCGGGCCAATGCCGAGCTCGAGCTGCGCGTCGCCGAGCGCACCCGCGCGCTGAGCGAGGCGGCCGAGGAGCTGCGGGCCGAGCTGCGCCGGCGCGAGGAGACGCACGGCGCCCTGGTGCAGGCGCAGAAGCTGGAGGCGCTCGGCCAGCTCACCGGCAGCGTGGCGCACGACTTCAACAACATCCTCGCCGCCGTCATGGGCAGCCTGCGGCTGATCGCCCGCCGGGCGCGCGACAACCGCGAGATCCTCGACCTCGCCGAGAGCGGGACGCGGGCGGCCGACCGCGCGACGACGCTGATCCGGCAGCTGCTCGCCTTCGCCCGGCGCGAGGAGCTGACGCCCAGCGTGGTGCGGCCGGCCGACATCCTGGCGGAGACGGACCAGATGCTCCGCCGCTCCGTCGGCTCCGGCGTCACGGTCAGCCTGCGCGCCGCCCCGGAGACCTGGCCGGTGCTGACCGACCCGCACCGCCTCGAGGTCGCGCTGCTGAACCTCGCGGTGAATGCGCGCGACGCCATGGATGGCAGCGGCAGCCTGCAGGTCGTGGTGCGCAACGCGGCCGCCGGCGGCGGCGAGGCCCGGCCCGAGGGCCTGCACCCCGCCACCGACTACGTCGTCTTCGCGGTGCGCGACAGCGGCCCCGGCATGCCGCCCGAGGTGCTCGCGCGCGCCTCCGAGCCCTTCTTCACGACCAAGCCGCGCGGCCAGGGCACCGGGCTCGGCCTTGCCATGGTGCATGGCTTCGCGCGGCAGAGCGGCGGCGCGCTGCGGCTGGCCAGTGCGCCGGGCGCGGGCACCCTGGCGGAGATCTGGCTGCCGCGGGCGGCGCGGGAGGCCGCGCCGGTCGCCGCCGCGGCCGAGCCGGACCCGGCGCTGCACGGCGCCGCGACCATCCTGGTGGTGGACGACGACGACCAGGTCCGGCTCGTCACCGCCACCCTGCTGCGCGACTTCGGCTATGCGGTGATCGAGGCGGACAGCGTCGCCTCGGCCATGGTGCAGGCCATGACGGCCGAGCGGCTGGACCTGCTGGTCACCGACATCACCATGCCGGGCGGCCGCGGGCCGGACCTCGCCCTGCGGCTGCGCGCCGCCCATCCCGGCGTGCCGGTGATCTTCGTCAGCGGCTATGGCGACCCGGGCACGCTGGGCAGCGAGATCGTCCTCGCCAAGCCCTTCGCCCCGGGCGAGCTGGCGCGGCTGGTGCTGTCCGCCCTCGGCCGGCTGCCCGCGACACCGCATGAGAGGATGCTCATGCGCCTGAGCCGGCCCGAGCTACGCGAGCTCTACATGACCTGGCGGCAGGCGCGCGAAGCGGCCGGCGGGGAGGGAATGCCGCGGCCGGAGGCGATCGGCATCGAGGCCCGCGCCGGCGCGGCGCATGCCTTTCTGGTCGCCATCGAGCCGGGCGAGGGGGAGCCGGTCTTCCGCTTCGTCCAGGTCGGTGCGGCGCTCGCCCGGCGCACCGGGCGGCCGCTGCCGGGCGAGGTCGCGGGCGACGACCTGGAGGGGGACGAGGTCTTCGGCGGGCTCGGCGCCGCCTATCGCCGCTGCGCCCGGCTGCAGGTGCCCTGCCACGACTATGCCCGGCTGCACTTCGGCGATGGCGGCGCGCCGGTCTTCTTCGAGCGCCTGCTGCTGCCGCTCGCCGCGGATGGCGGCAGCGAGCCCACCCATCTCCTCGGCATGGCCTTCTTCTCCGACCCGGCGTGAGCCGGCGCCGGCCGGGCGGCGTCACATGAGGACGAGGTCGTCCCGGTGCACGATCTCGTCCCGGCCGCGCCAGCCGAGGATCTCCTCGAGCTCCTCGCTGCGGTGGCCGGCGATGCGGCGGGCATCCTCGACGTCATAGGCGGCGAGGCCGCGCGCCACCTCGCGGCCGGCCTCGTCGCGGATGCCGACGGGATCGCCGCGGCGGAAGCTGCCCTCCACCGCCCGGACGCCGGCCGGCAGCAGCGAGGAGCCGCGTGCGAGGGCGCGCGCCGCCCCGGCATCGACGACGAGGCTGCCGAGCGGCGCGAGCGAGCCGGCGATCCAGCGCTTGCGCGCGGTGCGGCCCTCGGGCGCGGGCAGGAACCAGGTGCAGCGGGCGCCGTCGAGGATGGCGCGCAGCGGGTTGTCGCGCTGGCCGATGGCGATCGCCATGGCGCAGCCCGCGCCGGTCGCGATGCGGGCGGCGATCAGCTTGGTGCGCATGCCGCCCGAGGAATAGCCGGGCGGCGGCTCGCCCCCCATGGCCATGATCTCGTCCGTGATGCGCTCGACCACCGGCAGGTGCCGCGCCGCCGGGTCCTTGCGCGGGTCGGCGGTATAGAGCCCGTCGATGTCGGAGAGCAGCACCAGCGCATCGGCGCCGGTCATCTCGGCGACGCGGGCGGCGAGCCGGTCATTGTCGCCGAAGCGGATCTCGGTGGTGGCGACGGTGTCGTTCTCGTTGATCACCGGCACGCAGCCGAGCTCGAGCAGGGTGCCGAGGGTCGCGCGGGCATTGAGGTAGCGGCGGCGGTCCTCGCTGTCCTCGAGCGTCAGCAGGAGCTGCGCGGCGGCGAGGCCATGCGCCGAGAGCGCCTCCTGCCAGGCGCCGGCGAGGCGGATCTGGCCGACCGCGGCGGCGGCCTGCTTCTCCTCGAGCTTGAGGCGCTTGCGCGTCAGGCCGAGGGCGCGGCGGGCGAGGGCGATGGCGCCGGAGGAGACCAGGATCACCTCCGTCCCGCGGGCGCGGAGCGCGGCGACATCGGCGGCGACGCTGGCCAGCCAGGCGGCGCGCGGGGCCGCCGTCTTCTCCTCCACCACCAGGGCGGAACCGATCTTGACGACGATGCGGCGGGCGGCGGCCAGGGAGGGCACCGCCATTCCATCCAGGGACGACATGGCGGCAGCGCTTAGAGCAGAAGCGCGGGGGGCGTAAGGCCCCCCGCGCCGCAGGCTGGCGGGGGCTCCGCGGGGAGCCCCGGCCGTTCCGGTCAGGCGAGGACCTTGTAGGAGGCTTCGTAGAGGGTCAGGTAGTTGTTGCCGCCCATGGCGCCGCCGTTCCACCAGGTCTGGGTGCCGATGCCGGGGGCCTCGTTCTCGCCGCCATGGGCATAGTCGTGCGGCACGTGGTCGGTGATGTGGTGCATGAGGTTGCCGTCGACATAGATGTCGATGAAGTCGTTCTGCCAGTTCATGGCATAGGTATGGGTCTTCGACGGATCCACGCCATTGAGGGAGTAGGAGGTGAACTGGTTGGAGCCGTCATCGCCCTTCCAGTGAATGGTGGTGTAGGGCGTGCCGCCGCCGTCGATCTCCATCAGGTCGAGCTCCGGGCCGGGCCAGACATTGCTCGCCGGCCAGAGGAGCGCATAGGTGCCGACCGTGCCCTCGGTCTTGAAGGTGAAGCTGTAGAGGCCGTAGCCCCAGCCGCCGGCGGGCGTGCCGTAGCCGGCGGGCTGCGTCATCATGCCGCTGTCCTGGTCGTCGGCCGAGGTCCAGACGGTGATCTGGCCGGGGACGGAGCTGTCGGTGCCCGGGCCCCAGTGGTTGGAGAACATGCCCGAGCCGTTGTCGAAGCTCTCGTTCCAGACGGTCTTCCAGTTGCCCGGGACGCCGTTCACCGGGTCGCCGCCGCCGCCACTGGGCGTGTCGCCGAAGGCGAAGTCGACCGGCCCGGCGCCGAGCAGGTCCGCATTCCCGCCGGCGACCGCCTTGCCGTTCAGCGTCATGCCATCGACATAGAGGTTGCGGTCGGTGGCGGCGGTGCCGCCGAAGGCGTCGTTCAGGAAGTTCACCGTGACGGTATGCGCGCCGGTGCCGAAGCTGCCATGGACGGTGACGGTGTCGTCCTGGCCGGCGGCGTGCAAGGCGCCGGCGGTCAGCGTGCCGCCGACCTGGTGGCCATCGACGCTGACGGTGTACTGCGCGCTGCCCTGGTAGGCATCCTGCGAGACCTTCAGCACCAGGCTGTCGGCGCCGGTGCCGATGGTGGTGGAGACGGAGCCGTCCTTGGCGAAGCCGAAATCGACCGGGCCGGCGGCGAGGAGCGTCGCGCTGCCGCCGGCGACCGCCTTGCCGTTCAGCGAGACGCCGTCGACATAGAGGTTGCGGTCGGCGGCGGCGCTGCCGCCATAGGCGTCGTTCAGGAAGTTCACCGACACCGTGTGGTTGCCGGCGCCGAAGTCGCCATGGACGGTGACGGTGTCGTCCTGGCCCGCGGCATGCGAGGCGCCGGCGGTCAGCGTGCCGCCGACCTGATGGCCGTCGACGCTGACGGTGTACTGCGCGCTGCCCTGATAGGCGTCCTGCGAGACCTTCAGCACCAGGCTGTCGGCGCCGGTGCCGATGGTGGTGGAGACGGAGCCGTCCTTGGCGAAGCCGAGATCGACCGGGCCGGCGGCGAGCAGCGTGGCGGAGGCGCCGGCGACCGCCTTGCCGTTCAGCGAGACGCCGTCGACATAGAGGTTGCGGTCGGCGGCGGCGCTGCCGCCATAGGCGTCGTTCAGGAAGTTCACCGACACCGTGTGGTTGCCGACGCCGAAGTCGCCATGGACGGTGATGGTGTCGTCCTGGGCGGCGGCATGCGAGGCGCCGGCGGTCAGCGTGCCGCCGACCTGCTTGCCATCGACGCTGACGGTGTATTGCGCGCTGCCCTGGTAGGCGTCCTGCGAGACCTTCAGCACCAGGCTGTCGGCGCCGGTGCCGATGGTGGTGGTCACCGGAGTCGCGGCCTTGGTGAAGCCGAAGTTCACCGGGCCGGCGGCGAGGAGCGTCGCGTTGCCGCCGGCGACCGCCTTGCCGTTCAGCGTGATGCCGTCGACATAGAGGTTGCGGTCGGTGGCGGCGGTGCCGCCGAAGGCGTCGTTCAGGAAGTTCACCGTGACGGTATGCGCGCCGATGCCGAAGTCGCCATGGACGGTGATGGTGTCGTCCTGGCCCGCGGCATGCGCGGCGCCGGCGGTCAGCGTGCCGCCGACCTGCTTGCCGTCGACGCTGACGGTGTATTGCGCGCTGCCCTGGTAGGCGTCCTGCGAGATCTTCAGCACCAGGCTGTCGGCGCCGGTGCCGATGGTGCGGAGGACGGGCGGGTTGGAAGTTGCGGCCATGATCGGGCTTCCTGCGCTGGGCGGGGTTGGAGGCCTGGGTCACCGGCCTGGTCGCCGCGGAGGCGTGGAACGCCATCGACGAACAACCATAAGTTGAGATCGTGGACGTGATCTGCCCCGACCTGCCGCGTGACCCAGGCTCTTTCCCCGCAGTTTCGTGTCGCACGAAAACGTGATTGCACCGTGCGGGAACACGGTATGTCGTACACAACCTACGCGATCAATCGCCGAGTTGTGATCCAACGATCACGTTTTTCATTCGATTTTTGAATGAAAACTGTGTCCCCGACGCCATGGCGGAGGTCCGGAGCCCATGCGGACAAGGGCTTGCAGGCTGTAGCGGCGCTGGTCGTTGCCGGGGCATGGCAGGGTCGGGCAGGGGCGCCGGGACGGAAATTTCACGCCGCCACCGGCTGCCGGTGGGCCCGGAAACGCGAAACGCCCCGGTCCGCGGGGGACCGGGGCGTCGCTGGGGCACGGCCTGCCGCCGCGCCAGGGCCTGGCGGGGCTCCGCGCGGAGCCCCGGGGCAGGTCAGCCCATTACCTTGTAGGAGGCGTCGTAGAGGGTGATGAAGTTGTGGCCACCCTCGGCGCCGCCGTTCCACCAGGTCTGGGTGCCGATGCCGGGCGCGGTGTTCTCGCCGCCATGGGCATGGTCGTTCGGCACGTGCTCGGTGGTGGTCCACTTCTGCTGGCCGTCGACATACAGGGTGATCCGGCCCTGCTCCCAGTCCATGGCGTAGGTGTGGACCTGCTTCGGGTCGACATCGGCCATGGTGAAGCTCTGGAACTGGTTGGAGCCGTCATCGCCCTTCCAGTGGATGGTCGAGTAGGGCTGGCCCTGGTCGTTGATCTCCATGACGTCGAGCTCGGGGCCGGGCCAGACATTGCTCGCCGGCCAGGTGAGGGCATAGGTGCCGGCCGTGCCCTCGGTCTTGAAGGTGAAGCTGTAGAGGCCGTAGCCCCAGCCGCCGGCTGGCGTGCCGTAGCCGTCCGGGTGGGTCATCATGCCGCTGTCCTGGTCGTCGGCCGAGGTCCAGACGGTGATCTGGCCGGGGACGGAGCTGTCGGTGCCCGGGCCCCACTGGTTGGAGAACATGCCCGGGCCATTGTCGAAGCTCTCGTCCCAGACGGTCTGCCAGTTGCCCGGAATGCCGCCCGCAGTGCCGCCGGTGTCGCCGCCGGTGCCGGCGCTCGAGGTGTCGCCGCCCTGGGCGCCGAAGGCGATGTCCACGCTGCCATTGCCGAGCAGCGTCTTCGTGCTGCCATCGACCGCATTGCCGTTCAGCGCCACGCCGTCGACATAGAGATTGCGGTCGGCACCGGCGGCGTCGCCATAGGCGTCGTTGGTGAAGGTGACGGTGAGGGTATGCTGGCCGCCGGCGAAGTCGCCGTGCAGGGTCAGCGCATCGGTGCCGGCGCCATGGGCGGTGGCGGCCGCGGACTCGCCCCCGACCTGCTGCCCGTCGATCGCGACCGTGAAGCGGGCATCACCCTGCCAGGCATCCTGGGAGAGGTTGATGACGAGGGTGTCCGCGCCGGTCGTGTTCGGGGTGCTGAGGTCCATAGGCTCCGTTCTCCAAGATCGCGTGATGCACAGGTTTGTGATCACTCGGTACGGGCGGAGCGTATGAAGTATACAATCCAGGCGTGCAATCGCGAGAAAGCGATTCACACATCAACTCTTGGGCGTGGAGAAGGCCCGAAAAGCGCGTGAAGAGAGTGGAAACCCGGCCGGCGCCGTGACCCTCGATGCCCGGTCAGGCCGGGTCGGCCCGATCGAAGGGCCCTGCCATGGAGTTTCCGGCCATGGGCAAGGCGACAGGCGCCGTCACGCCACGGCCGCGCCAAGCGTGGTCAAGCCGACCGCCATGGCCATTCGCCTGGCCGCCAGCGCCGCCTGCGGCGCCGACACGGCGCGCCGATGGCGGCCGCGATCCATGCCCGCCGGCCCTCCGGCCGGCGCAGGGCCTGGAGGGCCTGCGGCGGAACCAACGCGGAGGGCCGGGCGGAGCGCCCGGCGCCGTCAGGCTTCCTCGTCGTCGAGCCCTGCGTCGTCCTCGGCGGCCGCGAGCGGGCGGACCACCGCGCGGCCGGACGGCGCCGCGCGCGGGATGACCGGCGGCGGGGCAGGGGGCTGCTTCGCCCGCTCCTCCCGCGCCACCGCGACGATATCGCCGAGCGCCCGCAGCACCGCGGGCACGCCCTCGCCGGTCGCGCCGGAGCAGAGCAGCACCGGCCGGCCGGCTGCGCGCTCGAGCGCCTTCAGGCGGCTCGCCTTCGCCTGCGGCGTCATGGCGTCGAGCTTGTTGAGCACGAGCACCTCCGGCTTGTCGGCGAGGCCGTGGCCGTACATCGCCAGCTCCTCCCGCACGGTCCGCCAGGCCTGGACCGGGTCGGGCTGGCTGCCATCGACGAGGTGCAGCAGCACGGCGCAGCGCTCGACATGGCCGAGGAAGCGGTCGCCGAGGCCCACGCCCTCATGCGCGCCCTCGATCAGGCCGGGGATGTCGGCGAGGACGAACTCCTCAGAGGCATTGAGGCGCACCACGCCGAGCTGCGGATGCAGCGTGGTGAAGGGATAGTCCGCGATCTTCGGCCGAGCCGCGGAGGCGGCCGCGAGGAAGGTGGACTTGCCGGCATTGGGCAGCCCGACCAGCCCGGCATCGGCGATGAGCTTGAGCCGCAGCCAGATCCAGCGTTCCTCGCCCGGATACCCCTTGTCGGCGCGGCGCGGGGCGCGGTTGGTGCTGGTCTTGAAATGGGCATTGCCATGGCCGCCATCGCCGCCATGGGCGATGACCACGCGCCGGCCGACCGCGTCGAGGTCGGCGAGCAGCGTCTCCTTGTCCTCGTCGAGGATCTGGGTGCCGACCGGCACCTTCAGCACCACGTCCTCGGAGGCCGCGCCGGTGCGGTCGGAGCCGGCGCCGTTGCCGCCCTTCCGTGCCTTGAAATGCTGGGCGTAGCGGTAGTCGATCAGGGTGTTGAGGCCGTCCACCGCCTCGACGAGGATGTCGCCGCCGCGGCCGCCATTGCCGCCGTCCGGCCCGCCGAATTCGATGTATTTTTCGCGGCGGAAGGCGACGACGCCGTCGCCGCCGTCGCCGGCCTTCACCCAGACCTTGGCTTCATCGAGGAACTTCATGGGTGTCGGACCCTGGACTCCGGAACCTGCAGCGGGGCCGCACGCGGCCGCACGCTGCCAACAATGGCGGGGGCCGCGAGAGGCCGCGATCCACAAACGAAAACGGGGGCCGCAAGCGGCCCCAGGAATAAACAAAAACGGGGGCCGCAAGCGGCCCCCGTCCCAACGCGCCCTGTGGCGTGGCGTTACTCGGCGGCCTGCGGCAAGGGCTCGACCGAGACGGCGACACGGCCCTCGGCCTTCCGCTCGAACTTCACCCGGCCGTCGACCTCGGCATGCAGGGAATGGGTGCGGCCGACATAGACGTGGCGGCCCGGCATCATCTTCGTCCCGCGCTGGGTGACGATGATGTTGCCGGCCTTCACGGCCTGGCCGCCGAAGAGCTTGACGCCGAGGCGCTTGCCGGCGCTGTCGCGCCCGTTGCGGGAGGAACCGCCGGCCTTCTTATGTGCCATGGTGCTATCTCCTTCAGGCCGCCGCGATTTCGGCGATGCGCAGCACCGTCAGGTCCTGCCGATGACCCTTCTTGCGCCGGTAGTTCTGGCGGCGCTTCTTCTTGAGGATGAGGATCTTCTCGCCGCGGGTCTGCTCGACCACGGTGGCGGTGACGCGGGCGCCGGGCACGGTCGGGGCGCCGAGGGTCAGGCCGCCTTCGCCGCCGATCGCCAGGACGTCGTGGAAGGTGATGGTGGCGCCCGGCTCGGCCGCCAGCTTCTCCACCGTCAGGACGGCGTCAGGCGTCACCCGGTACTGCTTTCCGCCGGTGCGGATCACTGCGAAGGTCATCGTGCGGCCCCACCCGGTCGCGCCGGGATTTCCGTGCCGAGGCGGCACCGCCCCGGAAAGTCTGGTGAAACGGTATCGGCCAGAACGGCCGCCGGCGGCACCTGGGTGCCGCCGGGAGGGCGGGCTTATAGCGAGGACGGGGCCGGGGCGTCAACGGCGCGATGCGCGGGCGGCGCTTGGGCGTTGCACCGGCCGTCCGCTGCCCTTATACGGCCCGCCGACCCTGCCGCGGAGAGGTGGCGGAGTGGTCGATCGCGTCGGTCTCGAAAACCGAAGTAGGTGCAAGCCTACCGTGGGTTCGAATCCCACCCTCTCCGCCATCAGCGGCTTGGAAGATGTTGGAATGGCAGGGTTTTTGATCCGCGCCGCTTCCGCTGCCCCAATGGGGCGCGTCAGGACCGGCCGGAATGCCGGTCGCCATGCCCCGTAAAGCCTCTCGCCGCTGGTGGTGATCCCCGCCCGACATGGCCTCTGAGGCCGGGGCGGCAGGTAGCATGGGGCATTCGACGACAGACTCCGCCGCGTCCGGCACAGACGCCAGAGGCGACGCGAATACCAGCCTGCCCCCTTCCCCTGCCGGCCAGCCTGAGAGGCCGTCCTGGCGGCTCCCAGGCGTTGGCGGGATCACGGGCCAGGGCGCTCCAGGATCGCTGTAGAGAGGCGTTTTCAGCCTGCCGGGGGGGGGGAGGGCCGCTGCCGCTCGTGCCGGCCGCCAGGACGCGCCCTGACGCGAGTACGGGCCATGCCCGGCCCAGGCAGAGGAATGACGGCTTGGGGCGGTCTCCCCGCAGTTCTGGCAGCACACCGCCCACCATGCGCCAGGCGCCGCGCCGCGAGGCCACCCCGGCACCCGTTCCGGGGTGGGGCTGCTCAGGCTCCCGTCGCCGGCCGGCGCCGTCCTCTCGAAGCAAGTGCGCCGCTCACGGCGGGCGGTCGGCAACCGGCGAGGCCAGTTGGCCGGCTGGGTCGAGGACCGGCGGGCAAGGCAGCCGGGCAGCCGGCCCACTCGGCAGCATCGGCGGGGCAACCGGCCGGCACCGCGCGTGGCGACAAGGCGGCACCCGCCCCCCGGCACACCTCAAAGACGGGGGGTGGGGGCGCACAGAGGACAGCACCCCGAAATTCTGAGCGGGTCCCATCGGCGCCACGGAGCGGGGCTATGGTGCCGTCCCCCACGTTCCCGAGGCCCCGCACGCGCATCAGCCTTGGCCTTGGGCCCGGCACGCCGCCTCGCTGCGGCGCATCCGGCGGCGGTGAGAGAGGTACACCCAACTGGAGAGGGCGGCCGCCATCCCGCCTGACGAGAGCATGGCGAACAGCAAATCGCTCATGACCGCAGCCCTCCACCACCCTGTGCCCGGCGCCGCGCCTCGCTGCGGAGGCGCCGGCGATGGGAGAGGAACAGGCCATAGCCCATCGCCAGGAACAGGGCTTGGGCGCCGAGCGCGATCCAGGCGAAATCGTTCATGGCTCCTCGTCTTCCGGAATGGCCCTGGGCGCGGCGGCGCCAGCTATCCCTAGCAGGATGTACCAGGAGAGGCGGGGCCGCAGCACATATCCCCGCGCGGTCATCCCATCCCGCCGATGCAAGCCGCAACCTATTGCGCCACAACGATATAGCCGTTCCTACCGGGTGCAACCGGCTTCCAACACTCTCTGGCCTGCCCATGCTGCGCGCAGCAGTAGGTGGGCATGCCGCGTCAGGCAGCGCTCTTGTTTCATTCTTGATATGAGCCCCGCGGCATGATAGGATAATAATCCTATTTGATGGAGGTTCCATCATGGCCGGCCTCTCGCCCGCTATCATGCCCGACCGCAACTCCCTCGCGAAATCGCCCGAGGTGCTCGAGCTCGGTCCGCCTCTGCCGGAGGTGGCTCGGTCGTTTCAGTACGTGCCTATGACAGGCGCGGACCTGACGGCCACATCCAGCACGTCCAGGCATATCAGCGCAGTGCCCCGCAGTGCGCCTGGGAGGGGCAGCCTAATGCGGAATGGCGTGAGCAGATCGCCACGGAGGAGACGAGGCGCAGTGACGGTGACTTCGGCTATGGAATGCGCGGCCAGTCTGGCTCGACCGCACTTGGCCGTTACCAACTCCTGCGCGCGCCACCGATCGATGCGGGCTGGCGAGATCGGGTGACCGGAAATTGGACTGCCCGGGCGCACGCGGCCGGTGTCGGTCGCGACGCCGACTTTTTGGCAAACCCTGCCGCCCAGGAAGCTGCCTTCAACGATGTTATGCGCGAGAACGATAGGCAGTTGCGCGTTAACGGCGCCATGCGTTTCGTCGTTCAGGACTTACCCGGTTTGCGTGGTGAAACGGTGCCGGTCACCGAAGCCGGTCTCGCGGCCGCCACTCACCGCGAAGGCGCCAACACCGTCAGGCATTATCTGGAACACCGGGCTGCGAACCTGTCGCCGCCCGCCTCGGTACCGGGCCAACGCGGCGATCTATCTCGGTTCAACGAGGTTGAGCGGCGCCTTCGGGCCTTTGCGCAGACTCCCTACGAGAGAATGTCGCCATGACGCGCGTCGTTCTCGCACTTTGGTGCATTACAGCCTGCCTCACCCCCGCTGTTGCGGCCGAGCAGCGCCTGCCTTGGCAGGCCATCCCGGGCATCGTAGGCAATGCCCTGCACGCCTTCCGCAAGACCGATCATTGGGCGGCCAGAGCCATGGCGGAAAACCTCGATGGCAGCCGTCTCGGCCGCGATAACGATGGAAGCTTCCCCCTCAACTTCGATCCCACCCGTCATCTGTTTTACATCGTGCAGGATCTCAATGGTAATCGCAGGCCCGAGGTCTTCCTTCTCTTCGACTGATCGTATCTGCGAGGGAACCAACAAGCGAGCGGTGTGGTCATGGTTGAAACCCGCCAGGGCGACTGGCGGATCGGCTGCGAGATAAGCGACTGGGGTGATGACGGCCCGCGCGGCGGCATCCACCTCCTCTCGACCCGTAGCCACGGCTGGCGCAACTTCCGCACGAGCGACGGCATCTACGCCTGGCGGCCTCTTGCCAGTGAACCTGACGCCATGGAATGCGTGCCGATCGCGGCATGGCCACCCGCGCGACACAGCAGCGCCGCCGGCCGGTGACCGCAATTCCTGAGGGGCCAGTGTCGGCGAGGGCTTGCTCCTGGTCGCACTCCCTCTGCCAGCACTCACGCCTCCGGCGCCTTCCCGCGCGTCTCCGGCAGCAGTCAGGCCGCGACTGCCATCGTCCCATTGGCGGCCGCGGCCAAGACGCCGACCGCCATCCCCAGCGGCATGGCGGAGGACAGCGCGCCGAACAGCAGGGAAGCAGCGCCCCGGTCGCCCGGCCGAAACTATAGGCGAAGCCCTGCCCGACGCCGCGCACCCGGGTCGGGAACTGATCGGTGAAGACGGCGCCCATGGCGCTGAACACGCCGCCGACGAAGAAGCCCAAGGGGAAGCCCAGCGCCAGCATTGCCGCGTCGCCGAAGGCGATCATGGCATAGACCAGCACCACGGCGGAGGCGCCGACGGCGAAGACCGGGAAGGTGCCGCGCCGGGCGCGTAGAACTAGGCCATGGCCGCCGGTCCCGGCTGCGGGCTGCCATGCGGTGCGGCTGCGGGCATGCCGTCCTTCTCCCTCGCGCGCCGCCCGTCCTCCGCCGGCGCCGGCACGCGGCGCCGCGGCCACGGTTCCGGCACGGCCGCGGACGCTACCGCCGCGGCACGTGACACAACTCTGATTTGTCAGCCGGGGGGCCGGCGTGTGACCAACAGGCGCATGGAGACACCTGCATGGCCGCGCCCCTCCCGGATGACCGGGCCTGTCGCGGCACCGGAGGAATGCCACGGATGCCGGAGGGACTGACGGCCGTGTTCGAGGCGCCGCGCACGGCCGGCGCACCGCGCCGCACGCGCGAGCGCCGGCCCGATATCGACCGCGCCAAGGGCATCGCGATCCTGCTGGTGGTCGCCGGCCACCTGGTCGCCAATACGGCGCCGGAGGGCGTCCTGTGGTACGAGCCGGCGCGCTACGCGCTCTACCGCTTCCACATGCCCTTCTTCCTCTATCTCAGCGGCACTGTCGCGGTGCTCAGCGGGCTGCTGGATGCCGGGCCCGCCGCCTGGCCGCGGCAGATCGGCCGGCGCGCGCTGCGCCTGCTGCCGCCCTTCTTCGCCATCGGCCTGCTGATCCTCGCCGCCAAGCTCGTGCTCATGCAGGTGGTGGTGGTGGACAACCGGCCGCAGGGCCTCCGGGAAGGGCTGGAGGGCCTGTTCTGGGCCACCGGGCACAGCCCCGCGACCTCGGTCTGGTACCTGCTGGTGCTCTTCCTCTGCACCGTCACCGCCCTCGTTCTGCGCGGCATCGGCAGCACCGGCCTCGTGCTGCTCGGCCTGCTGCTGCAATTGCCGGCGGTGCCGGAGATCGCCTATCTCGACCGCTTCGCGCATCATTTCCTGTTCTTCGCCGCCGGCATCTGGGTGGCGGAGCGGCAGGACCGCCTGCTGCCGCTGATGGTGCGGTGGCAGCCGCTCTGGTGGGGGCTCTTCCTCGCCTCGCTCGCGGCCGCCATGGCGGTGTGGTGGGACGTTCTCATCCTCGATGAGTGGTGGTCGCTGGTGATCTGCGGCCTGCTCAGCATGCCGGCGCTGCACGGGCTGATCCGCCTGCCGCCCATCGACCGCTGGGACTGGCCGATCCGCCTCGGCCGCTATGCCATGGTGGTCTACCTCTTCAACACCATGGCGATCGGCGCCGCCAAGGCGCTGCTGATCGCGGTGGGCATCGGCTATACGGCGGCGAATTTCCCGCTGCATCTCGCGCTGGCGATGGCGGCCGGCGTCGGGGTGCCGATCCTGCTGAAGGAGTTCCTCTTCCGGCGGGTGCGGGCCCTGGACCGGATGACGGATTGATCCGGCCGGCACCGGCTTGTGATCGGCCATCCACCCGCCTTGGCACAGGCGTGACCGCCAACGGGCCGCGGCCTCCCCGATAAGGCCCGGGGGCGGGGCGCAACGCGGCGCCGGGTGCCGCCCCCGTCACGACGCGAAGGGAGACAAGGTGCAGGCAAGCGGAACGACCGCCGGCATGGCGGCGGAGGGCCGGGCCTCGCGCGGCCTCGTGAGCAGGACGCTCTGGTCCGCGCTCGATTTCTGGCTGCAGCAGGCGACGGCGCTGCTGGTCTTCATCGTCGTCGGCAACCTGGTCGGCCCGGCCGCGGTCGGCGTGCTCACCGTCGCCCAGCTCGGCGTCACGCTGGCGATGACGCTGCTGCTGGACGGCTTCTCGGACGCGCTGATCCAGCGGCAGCGGCTGGAGCCGGCGCATTTCAACACCGCCTTCGCGCTGCTGGCCGGCATCGGCCTCGCCTCCGGCCTCGCGCTCTGGCTGCTCGCGCCGGTCGCGGCCTCTGTCTTCGGCCAGCCCGACCTCGCCTGGATCATGCCGCTGCTGGCGATCGGCCTGCCGCTGCTCGGGATGGCGGTGCCCTGCCAGGCACTGCTGCAGCGGCAGATGCGCTTCGGCGCGCTCGCCTTCCGCAGCCTGGTCGCGCAGGGCGTCGGCTTCGCGACAGCGCTCGCGCTCGCGCTCGACGGCCACGGCGTGGAGGCGCTGATCGCCTATATGCTCGTCGTCCGCGGCCTCGACACGGTACTACTGATGCTGCTGGCGGGACGGCTGCCGGGCCTCGACTTCAGCCGCCAGGCGCTGGCCGACATCGTCGATTTCGGCAAGCACCGCATGGGCAACCAGGTGCTGGGCTTCGTCGTGACGCAGATCGACCGCGTCACCGCCGGCCTCTTCCTCGGCGCCGTCACCATCGGCCTCTTCTCGCTGGCCGAGCGGATCGCCAATGCGCTGACCGGCGGCCTCTCCGGCGTGGTGGAGCGGGTCGGCTTCTCCGCCTTCTCCGCCCGGCAGTCGGAGCCGGAGGCGCTGCGGCAGGCGCTGCGCGACGTGATGTTCCTCGCCAATGTCCTGGCGATGCCGGCCTTCGTCGGCCTCGCGGCCGTCAGCGGCGACGTCGTCGGCGCGCTCTTCTCGGCCTCCTGGGCCGGGGCGGCGCCGGTGCTGGCGCTGCTGGCGCTGGCCGGCATCCCGCATGCGACGAACTACGTGCTGACCGCCGCGCTGAACGCCCGCGGCCGGCCGGACCTCGCGCTGCGCTACAGCGTGGTGATCATGGCGCTGCGCCTGGTGGCGAGCCTGGTGGCGGCGCCGCAGGGCATCGTGGCGCTGGCCGCCGCCAATCTCGCGGTCACCGCGGCCTCGACCGGCATCGTGCTGGCGGTGGTGCGGCACCACCTGCCGGGCGCCGCGGGCCTCGCCGCGCGGGCGGCGCTGAGGCCGGCGCTCGCGGCGGGCGGGATGGTGCTGGCCATCGAGGGCCTCGCGCTGCTGCTGCCGCCGATCGCGCCCGCGCTGCTGCTGGCGGGCAAGGTGGCGATCGGCGCCGCCGCCTATGCCGGGTTGCTGCTGCTGCTGGCGCCGCAGGCGCTGCGCCGCCTGGCCCGCGGCTCCATCTGACAGCGGCGGGCAGGGGCCTCGACCCCTGCCCCGCCCGGGCTCGCGTGCCGGGCCGGTGTGACGGCCGCGTGCCCAGGGAGGGATCGTGCCGGTGAGAGATCGTACCGGCCGGCTGCGAGGCGGGAAGGGATCGGCCGTCCGGCGTCAGTAGCGGGCGCCCGCCGGTGCCCCGCCGCTGCCTGGTGCATTCTCTCGCTGACCGCGCAGCGCGAGATCGCACCAGGCCATTGCTGTGCCGGGCAGAATCCCGCCTCAGAGCCTTGCCGGACCGCGGCGTTCTGCTCTGGCCGGCAGAGTGATCGAGCGCGCCATGCCGGCGGTCCGGCCGCGACGCGGCCGGACCGGCATCATCGGGCCTCGCGCGGCGCCGGCGCTATTTCAGTTCCGGCAGGCTGCCGGGACGGGTGGGGGAGGAGGCGCCGATGAGGCGGTGCTTCAGCGCCCGCGCCTGCTGGTGCAGGGCCGGGTAGGGCGACACCACCTCCCGCAGCACGTCGATGCCGTGCTCGTCGGTGAACCACCAGCGCAGCAGCTCGGCATAGCAGGCGGCGCGGGTCAGCGGGTTGCGCACCGTCTTGCCGATCAGGCGGATGTAGTGGCGATAGACGCCGACATAGAAGAACTCGGTCTTGCGCGCCGCCGCCTTGCGGCTGGGATCCTGCCAGAGCGCGGCCTGCTGCGCATCCTTGAGCAGGATGGCGCGGGTGTAGCGGTTCTCGTGCTCACGGTGCAGGAAGACCGGGTCGGGGATGCTGACCCAGGGGCCGCGCAGCGCCATCTCGGCCAGCAGCACGCGGTCGGAGCCGCTATAGGCCCCGTGCAGCTCGGAGCCGACCAGCGCCGCCCGCCGGAACAGGCCGAAGAAGTCCTCGCACTGGTGGCGGGTGTGGATGGCGGCGGCGAAGCGGCGCGCGGTGTCCGGGGAGGCTATGCCGGGGAAATGGTTGGCATAGGTCCGCAGCGGCCGGCCGGCGCCGTCGATCTCCGTCACGCCGGTGGTGCAGAGCACCGCCTCCGGCCGTGCCTCGAGCGCCGCGACGGCCTGGCGGAGATAGCCCGGCCCCATCGCATCGTCGTGCGCGGCCCATTTGAAGTAGGTGCCGCGGGCGCGTTCGAAGCAGAGGTTGTAGTTCGCGGCGGCGCCGAGGTTGCGCGGGTTCCGCTCGTAGCGCACGCGCCCGTCGCGGGCGGCATAGTCGGCGCAGATCGCGGCGGTGCCGTCGGTCGAGGCGTTGTCCTGGATGACCAGTTCCAGCGCCGGGTAATCCTGCTTCAGGGCGGATTCGATCGCCTCGCGCAGATAGGTCTCGCCGTTGAAGACCGGCAACCCGATGCTCACGAGCGGCAAAGAACTCGCTGAGCCGTCATATCCAACGCAATTGATCACGCAATCCTCTCCTGGCGCGGAGTAGTGGTGTACACGGGAACTATGTCGCTGCCGCGAGGTACCGTCACTCGTTTTGGGTTCCTCTTGCTTTCACGTTGACGTGCCAACGTTACGCGTGAAGTGCGGCAGCCGAGAAATCCGCACATGTTTGCAGCGTACAGGAGATCGGGGCCATGAAGGTTGCAGTACTCGCGGGCGGATTAGGCTCACGCCTCGCGGAGGAGACGGAGGCGAGGCCGAAACCAATGGTTGAGATCGGTGGCATCCCGATCTTGTGGCATATCATGCGCTATTATGCATCCTTTGGCCATCAGGACTTCGTCGTCGCCCTGGGCTACAAGGGCAACTACATCCGGCGCTACGCCACCGATTTCGCCGCCCTGTCCCCGGGCAACCTGCGCATCGACTACTCCCGCCGGCAGGTCGAGTACGACACGACCCTCGGCAACGAGCGCGGCGAATGGTCGATGGATGGCTGGACGCTCGAGCTCGTCGACACCGGGCTGAACACCAATACCGGTGGCCGCATCAAGCGCCTCAAGCAGGTCATCGGCAACGAGCGTTTCTTCCTGACCTGGGGCGACGGCGTCTCGACCGTCGACCTCGACGCGCTGCTCGCCTTCCACCGCTCGCACGGCAAGCTCTGCACCCTCACCGCGGTGCGGCCGCCGGCGCGCTTCGGCCATCTCGAGATCGAGGGCGACCAGATCAGCGAGTTCAACGAGAAGCCGCAGACCGGCGAGGGCTGGATCAACGGCGCCTTCTTCGTCTGCGAGCCCGGCGTCTTCGACTACATCGAGGGCGACGCGACGCAGTTCGAGAAGTCGCCGCTGCAGAACCTGGCGCTCGACGGCCAGCTCATGGCCTTCAAGCACTACGGCTTCTGGCAGTGCATGGACACCATCCGCGACAAGGTCCTGCTCGAGAATCTCTGGGCGGGCGGCGAGGCGCCCTGGCGCATCTGGGACAGCCGCCGCCCGCAACCCGCGCGCGCCGCGAACGACGTGGCCGCCAATGACCTGGGGAATCCTGCATGCGCGTCCTGATGACCGGCCATCTCGGCTATATCGGCACCGTTGCCGTCCCCCTCTTCCAGGAGGGCGGGCATGAGGTGATCGGCTGCGATACCGACCTCTACCGCGCCTGCACCTTCGGCAAGGAGGTCGGGCCGGCGGGGTCCATCCGCAACCTCGGCGCGGATATCCGCGACCTGACGCCGGACCACCTGCGCGGCTTCGATGCGGTGGTGCATTACGGCGGCATTCCGAACGATCCGCTCGGCGACCTCGACCCCGAGGTCACGATGCAGATCAACACCGAGGCGACCGTCAACCTCGCCAAGGCGGCGAAGGCGGCGGGCGTGCCGCGCTTCGTCTTCTCCTCCTCCTGCTCCAACTACGGCGCGGCGGGCGAGAACTTCCTCGACGAGCAGGGCGCCTTCAATCCGGTCACCGCCTATGGCCGTTCCAAGGTCGCGGCGGAGAAGGGGCTGCTGCCGCTGGCGGACGACAAGTTCTCGCCCATCCTGATGCGCAGCGCGACCGCCTTCGGCGTCTCGCCGCGGCTGCGCTTCGACCTCGTCATCAACAACCTGACGGCCTGGGCCGTCGCCACCGGCGACATCCTGCTGAAAAGCGACGGCACGCCCTGGCGCGCCGTCGTCCACATCGAGGACATCGCCCGCGCCTTCCGCGCCGTGGTCGAGGCGCCGCGCGAGAAGGTCCATGCCGAAGCCTTCAATGTCGGCTCCACCGGCGAGAACTACCAGATCCAGGAACTCGCCCGGATGGTCGAGCAGGTGGTGCCCGGCACGAAGGTGCGCTTCGCCGAGGGCGCCGGGCCGGACCTGCGCTCCTACCGGGTGAATTGCGACAAGCTGGCCCGCGTCTTCCCGCAGGCCGCGCCGCGCTGGACCGCGCGCATGGGCGTGGAGCAGCTCTACGAGGCCTTCCGCACCCATGGCGTGAGCAAGGAGGAGTTCGAGGGCCCGCGCTTCCAGCGCAAGGCGCATGTCCTCGGCCATATCGCCGATGGCAGCCTGACGCAGGAGCTGCGCTGGGCGCCGCGCAAGGAGGCGAAGGTCGCATGATCGCGGAAGCCTGCACGCCCATCCGCGCCTGCCGCTGCTGCGGCGGGGGCGACCTGGTGAGCGTCTTCGACATGGGCACCATGCCGCCCTCGGACGCGCTCTCCCCCTCGGCGACCGAGCCCGACCCGGCCTATCCGCTGGAGGTCATCATGTGCCGGAGCTGCGGCCTCGCCCAGCTCCGCCACACGGTGGCGCCGGAGGTGCTGTTCTCCGCGGCCTACAAGTATTTTTCTTCCTACACCCAGACCGTGGTGGACAACGCGAAGGACGCCGTCGCCACCGCCATCGAGCGGGTGAAGCCGGCGCCCGGCGCGCTCGCTGTCGAGCTCGCCAGCAATGACGGCTACCTGCTGAAGCACGCCAAGGCCGCGGGTCTCAGCGTGCTCGGCATCGACCCGGCGCCGGCGCCCGTCGCCGCGGCGCGGGAGGCCGGGATCGACACCATCCAGGCCTTCTTCTCCGAGGACCTGGCCCGCAAGCTGAAGGCCGAGGGCCGGCAGGCCATGCTGCTCTTCGGCAACAACGTCCTCGCGCATGTCGCCGATACCGCCGGCTTCGTGCGCGGCATCCGCGAGATCCTGCACCCCGAGGGCACGGCGAGCATCGAGGTCCCCTATCTCCGGGACCTGATCGACCATGTCGAGTTCGACACCATCTACCACGAGCATCTCTGCTACTTCTCGGTCTCGGCACTCTCCGAGCTGTTCAAGCGGCAGGGGCTGCACCTCAACGACGTGCAGCGCATCCCGATCCATGGCGGCTCGCTGCGGCTCTTCATCCAGCACAAGCCGGCGCCTTCCGAGCGCATGCTGAAGCTGATCGAGGAGGAGAAGGAGCTCGGCCTCGACCGGCCCGAGAGCTTCCGCGCCTTCGCCGCCAAGGTGGAGGGCGTCGGCCAGGCGCTGCGCGAACTGATCGACGGCTTCCGCCGCGAGGGCAAGCGCATCGCCGCCTATGGCGCGGCGGCCAAGGGTACGATCCTGCTGAACTTCTTCAAGATCGGGCCGGAGGAGCTGATGTGGGTGGCGGACAAGAACCCGCACAAGCACGGCCTCTACATGCCCGGGATCAAGCTGCCGATCGTGGGCGTGGAGCGGATCGAGCAGGACAGGCCGGACTGCCTGGTGATCCTGCCCTGGAACCACCAGGCGGAGATCATGCGGCAGCAGGCGGACTTCGCCGCGCAGGGCGGCCGCTTCATCATCCCCATTCCCCATCCGCATCTGCAGGGGGGCTGAGACCTTGCCCGACATCATGGAAGCGGCCCCCGGCCGCTTCGCCAACCCGCTGACGCTGCGGCCGGGCGAGCGGGGCTGCTGCCCCGCCTGCGGCGGCCGCGCGCTGCTGCCGGTGCTGCGCATGGAGCGCGTGCCGACCAACAGTTGCCTGATGCTCGGCACGCCGGCGGAGGCGCGCGCCTATCCGCGCGGCGAGATCGACCTCGTCTTCTGCGAGGAATGCTGCTTCGTCTTCAACCGCGCCCTCGACCCGAAGCTGACGGAATATTCCGACCGCTACGAGCCGACCCAGGGCTACAGCCCGACCTTCCGCCGCTTCCACCAGGACCTGGCGGCGCGGCTGGTGGCGGAGACGGGTCTGCGCGGCGGCACCGTGGTCGAGGTCGGCTGCGGCCAGGGCGAGTTCCTGCACCTGCTCTGCCGCCTCTCCGGCGCCCGCGGTATCGGCTTCGACCCCTGCCTCAGCGAGGCCCGCGCCGACGTAGTGCAGGACCGGGCGGAGGGCGTGCAGCTTCGCGGCGAGTTCTTCTCCGACCGGTCGGCGGAAGGGCTGCAGGCGGACCTGCTGGTCAGCAAGATGACGCTGGAGCACATCCCCTCGGCCGGCCGCTTCGCCGCGCTGGCCGAGCAGGTGGCGCGGCAATCGGCGCCGGGGATGCAGATCTTCATCCAGATCCCGGAATGCGAGCGCATCTTCGCGCATGGCGCCTTCGAGGATGTTTACTACGAGCACTGCAACTACTTCACCGAGGCCTCGCTCACCGCGCTCTTCGCGCGCCACGGCTTCGCCATCGAGGGCGTGACGCGGGAATATGCCGGGCAATACCTGGCGATCCGCGGCCGCTACACCGGCCGGCCCGGCCCGGGCGTGAGCGAGGCCGAGCGGGCCCGGCTGCGCGCCATGCTCGAGCATTTCCGCGATGTCTGCACGGCGCAGATCGCGCAGTGGCGGGCGCTGGTGGAGCAGCGGCGCAGCGAGGGCAAGCCGGTGGTGGTCTGGGGCTCCGGTTCCAAGGGCGTCTCCTTCCTCACCGCCATCGGCGGCGGCGAGGGCGTCTCCCATGTCGTGGATATCAACCCGCACCGGCAGGGCCACTTCATGGTGGGCACCGGCCATCCGATCGTCGGGCCGGATGCGCTGCGGGAGATCCGGCCGGCGACGGTGATCGTCATGAACGCCGTCTACCGGGAGGAGGTCGCGGCCGACCTCAAGGCCCGCGGGCTGGAGCCGGAACTGCTCGCGCTCTGACCCGCGATGGCGGGGCCTCAGGGCCCCGCCACGTGCAGCGCCTCCGGCCGCACGCGGTACAGCACCCAGCCGGGGAAGGCCTGCTCCCGTACCACCAGCGGGGAGTGGTCCAGCGCCGCGACATAGGCCGGGGCGCGCACCAGGATCAGGCGGATGTCGCGGCGGCGCAGCGCCTCGGCATCGCCGCCCGCGGCCAGGGCGAAGCGGTCCGACTGGTAACGCAGGACCTTCTCCGGGTCGCGTGCTTCCGGCAGCCCGTCGGTGAAGGGCATGGCGAGCGCGACCTCCTGCGCCGGCGCATCGACGCTGAGCACGATGCGCTCCGGCACGGTGGAGCCGGTGAGCACGTCGAGGAAGTCGATCTGCCCTTTCGCGTCGACCAGCGCCTGCCCGCCGAGCCGGTCAAGCTCGTCGCGCAGATGCAGGCCGATCGCGCGCTCCGCCCGGACCTCGCCCGTCTCCCAGGAGAAGCGCGCGCGATCGGCGATGCGGAGGTCGCGCAGGACCAGCGGGCCGAGCGCGGCCAGCGCCAGGGCGCCGAGCGCCCAGCGCCGCCAGGCGAAGCCGCGCAGCCGCGCGGCGATGTGCGTCAGCGCCGCTGCCTCGAAGGGCAGCAGCAGCAGGACCCAGAGGCTCGCCTGCCGCCAGCTTGCCGCCATGGTGATGCTGAGCGAGGCGAAGGTGACGGCGCTGATCACCGGCAGCGGCAGCCAGACCAGCCAGAGCCAGCGGCGCAGCGCCGCATCGCCTCGCGCCTGCCGCCACATCATCCAGAGGCCGAGCAGCAGCAGCGGGTTGTAGGCGAGGCTGCGCAGGAACTGCGTGAGCGGCAGGTTGCGCAACGCATTCGCATGGTTGTGGCCATACATCGCCAGGTATTGCTGGCTGGTGATGCCGAGGTTCTCCAGCGAGCCGAACCAGAGGAAGGAATCGAGGACCCAGAGCACCGGGAAGGCCGCGAGGATGCCGCCCGCGGCGACATAGGTGCCAAGGCCGAGTTCCCTCCTCGCCAGCAGCCAGGTGAGGTAGAGGCCGAGCACCACGCCGAAGAACATCGCCTCGTAGCGCACGGTCTGGGCGACGAGCACCAGCAGGCAGGACCAGAGCAGCGCCGCGGTCCGGCCGCTGCGGAGCCAGTGCAGCAGCAGCAGCGCCCCGCCGCCCTGGGCCAGCAGGTAGTACATATCGGACATGGGCGTGGTGCCGAAGATCAGCCGGTCCGGCAGCAGCACCGCGAGCGCCGCCGTCACCACCGCCACCGCGGCCGGGGCGAAGAGCGCGCGCGACAGCGCGACCAGCACCAGCACCATGGCAAGGCCCGCGATGCCGATCAGCAGCCGCGGCGCGACGAAGACATCGGGGTAGAGGCGCAGGAAGCCGCCGACCACCAGCTTGTAGAAGGGCGGCCAGATCCAGGGCTCGAGCGCGTTCCGCCAGGAGAGTTCCCAGGCCATGAGCGAGCGGGCGCTCTCATCCGCCTCCAGCCGGTAGAAGCCGGAGAGCAGGAGCCCGAGTTGCAGCAGCACGGCGCCGCCGAGGATGAGGGCGATCGCCCTGGTGGGAAAGGTGCGGTTCATGCTTCTCCGTCTCGGTTGCGCCCGGCCGCGGCGCGCCGGCGCGGCACGGCCCAGCCGAGCAACAGCCAGAGCGGGATGGCGGTTGCGCTGACGCCCCAGCCGATGCGCTCCTCCTTCGTCGGGATGCGCACGACCGTGACATCGACCGCGCCCGCCGGCAGGTCGAGGCGCAGCAGGCCGCTCGCCGGGTCCGTCGCCAGCGCCGCCGCGGTGCCGGCGGCGGCCCAGCCGGGGAAGGCCAGTTGCGGCAGCAGCAGGCTCGCCGGCGCCGCGAGACTGCCCGTGACATGCAGGTGGTCCGGCGGCACCCTCTCGGTGACGAGGCCGGGCACCGCCGCCCCTGCCAGCCGCACGGCGAGCAGCGCGTCGGTGCCCGCATCCTCCGCCCGCCAGCCCGCCCTTGTTGCCGCGCGCGGGGCATATTCCGGCGGGTTGCGGGACGGCAGCGGGCGGGGCCCGGCGGCCTCGATCCGCAGCCGCGTCCAGTCGTAGCGCGCGAGTTCCGGCAGCCTCGCGGTGACGGCGCTGAAGGGGATCCAGAGTGCCGCGGCGGCGAAGGCCAGCGCGGCGGCGGGGGCGAGGCGGCCGCCGCCATCCGGCGCATCCAGCCGCCGCGCGAGCAGCACGGCCCAGAGGGCGACGGCGAAGGGCATCAGCCGCCAGGGGAACTGCACCGCCCGCAGCGGCGGCAACAGCACCCAGGCCGGCCAGGAGAGCCGCGTCATCAGCAGGCAGAGCGCGCCGAAGAGCAACGCCGGCCCGCGCAGCCGCCGGTCCCGCCAGGGTCGCGCCAGCAGCGCCGTGGCGATCATGACCAGCAGCCCCGCATTCATCAGCCAGAACTGCACCGGTGCCTTGGGCGGCCGTGCCGGCTCGAGCAGGAAGTGCCCGGACCAGGTCGTCAGCCCCCCGGTCTCCCAGCCCGCGGCATTGATCTGCGGCAGCAGCAGCAGCGCCGGGAGGAGATAGGCGCCCGCCATCGCCGCGCCGAGGAGGCAGAGCAGCAGCGTTCCCGCGCTGCGCCGCAGCCCATGGCGTGCCGCCGACCAGGCCGGCAGCACGCCGCCCGCCAGCACCGCCATCGGCAGATGCGTCATCACCACCACGGCGAAGGCCGGCGGCAGCCAGCGCCCTGGCCGCCGCGCGCCGGCGGCGGCCAGCGCCAGGAACAGCGCGGCGGTGCCCGCCATCTCCGCGAAGGCGAAGCGCACCAGCGGGTTGACCAGCATGTCATAGGTCTGCAGGGCCGCCAGCGCGGTCCCGGCCATGGCGGCGCGGGGCGAGGCCTCCTGCCGCAACCAGGCATAGGCGAAGGCGCAGCAGGCCAGGCGGAACAGCAGCGCCGCGGCGACCAGCGCCTGCGCCGTGTCGAGGCCGAGCGCCGCCTGCACCGCGCTGCCGATCCAGTAGGCGCCCGGTGGGTAGAAGAGGAAGACGGGGCTGCCGAAGGTACGGTTGCCCTCCATCAGCCAACGCGGCCACCACTCGCCCTGGGCGATCGCCGCGCGCATGCCGTGCAGCCAGAGCAGCGCGGCGCCGGTATCCTGGCCGCTGCTGGCGAAGCTGCCGGGCAGGCCGACCGCCAGCAGCGGGCCCGCCGCGGCCGCCAGCGCGACGAGGCCCCAGGCGAGGACATGCGGGAACCTGCCGGGGCCGGGGAGGGACACGCTGCGATGCCGCACAGGACTGCCGAACCATGCTTGGCACGACTGTCGCGCCCGACCCACTCACAAGCGGTAGCGACCCCGCGTCATGGTCGGTCGGTTGTCAGGCGCGACCGGCCGGGCCTATCGTCCCCCCATCCGCTGGCGACGGTGGGGAAGGGAACGTCATGAACAAGCCGATCACGCGGCTCGAGGTCGATTACGGCCCGGAACAGGCCGCCATGCAGGCCTATCTGCGGGAGGGCGAGCGGCGCGCCTTCGCCCTCGGCAACCGCGGCCCGATCCGCTTCGGCACGGATGGCCGCATCCACCCCGACATCCTGGAGGCCTATTGGCGCTGCGGCTTCTACGTCTTCGAGGGCGTGCTGGGCGCCGAGGAACTCGCCGATATCGAGGCCGACATCCACGCCATCCAGGACCGGCTGCCGAGCGAGCGCGGCTCGCCGGTGGATGCGAAGGGCCGTCCTGCACTGGCCGCCGACTGCGAGGCGCCGGTGCTGTTCTGGTCCCGCCCCCTGGGCGATCCCATGGGCGGCACCCAGGCCGCGAATGGCCGCCATCCCGTCAAGATGTTCGAGCCCAGGGCGAGCGAGGACGCGCCGAAGGAGATCGTCTACCTCATCCTCGGTACACTGCAGTTCTCCGAGGCGCATCTGCGCCTCTACGGCCATCCCGGGCTGCTGGCGATGGCGGCGGCGGTGAACGGCGACGACTTCGTGCCCTTCAACGAGGCGATCTTTATCAAGGAGCCGGGCCGCGGCGCCAGCGTCGCCTGGCACCAGGACGGCGTGACGCATTGGGAGAGCCCCGACCTCGATGCGGGCTCGCATGGCTTCAACTTCATGGCGCAGCTCTATGGCTGCACGGCCGCGAACGGCGTCTGGGTGGTGCCGGGCTCGCACCGGCGCGGCAGGGCCGACATCAGGGCGATGGTCGCCGCCGCGGGGACGGAGCGGCTGCCGGAGGCCGTGCCGATCATCTGCCGCCCGGGCGATGTCGCCATCACCAACCGGCAGACGGTGCATGGCAGCTTCGCCAATACCTCGCCGGACTGGCGCGTGACGCTGAATTTCGGCTTTCACCGGCGGCGATCGGTGCTGGGCGTCACCGGCGGCGGCGTGCACAACGCGCCTGCGGTCTATGACGAGGCCCGCATCCGCGAGCGCGCCCGCGTCATCGGCTATGCGATCGACGCCCGCCGCCGGCGCTTCCCCGCGGAGACCCCCCATGTCTACCGCCCGCATGCCGAGGCCGGTGAGACCTGGCGCTGGGACGCGGCGGCGAAGGCCGGGATGAAGGACTACAACCTGCTCGATCTCAGCATCTAGCGCGCCGCGGCGGGCGCGGTCAGGGCGGCGAAGGCCTCGGGCAGGTCCTTCGCCGCGGCCTGCGCCAGCACCCCGGCGACCGGACCCTCGGCACGCACGCGGCCCTCGGCCAGCATCACCACGCGCGCTTCCTCGGGCACCTCCTCGATCAGGTGCGTCGCCCAGAGCACCGCGAGACCCTCGGCGCAGAGCGCGCGGACATGCCGGCGCACCGCCGCGCGGCTCGGCATGTCGAGGCCGGTGGTCGCCTCGTCCAGCAGCAGCAGCGCGGGCCGGGTGATCAGCGCACGCGCCACCTCCGCCCGCCGCCGCTGCCCGCCCGAGAGCGCGCGCACCGGGCTGGCGATGCGGTCCGCCAGCTCCACGCGCTCCAGCTCGTGCAGCGCGCGGCGCCGTGCCTCCGCCCGCGGCAGGCCGTGCAGCGCGCCGTGGTAGAGCAGGTTCTCGATCACCGATATGTCGGGATCGAGCGTCGGCTGCTGGAACACCACGCCGAGCCGCGCCAGCGCCGCGCCGGGCGAGTCGCGCATCGCCGTCCCGAAGATCCGCACGCTGCCCGGCGGCTTCGCGTCGAACAATCGCGTGATGAGGGCGAAGAGCGTGCTCTTGCCCGCGCCGTTCGGGCCGAGCAGCACGGCGAATTCGCCGGGCATGACGCGGAAGGCGACCTCGTGCAGCACCGTGCGCGGGCCATAGGCGAAGGAGAGGCGCGATACTTCCAGCGCCGGGATGCTCTCATCGGCCATGTCGGATTGCGGACGCCTCTTCTCCCCTGCGGCGGCACCATCCCGCGGCACAGCGCGTCGGGCAAGCCTGTCACCCTCGGACCATTGTGCTATTCGATCGATGGCATCCGCGTGGTTGCTTGCCGACATACGCAGGCTGGGGGGATCATGACCGAGAAGGAGGGATGCGGGCCTCGGCCCGCAGAGGCGGTGTCGTGGCTGGGCCTCAGCCTCGCGGGGCTGCTCGCGGCGATGCCGTCGGCCATGGCGCAGGAGGCGCCGGCGGCCGCCACCCTGCCGGTGGTCGAGGCGGTGGGGACCACGCCGCTGTCAGCCGGCGGCGTGCCGCGCGACCGGATCCCGGCGAATACCCGCGGCTTCTCCGCTGCCGACCTGGCGCGCGAGGGGCGGCCGGACCTGGTGGACACACTCGTCCGACTCTCTGCCGGCGTCGCGGTGAACGACGCGCAGGGCAATCCCTTCGCGCCCGACGTCACCTATCGCGGCTTCACCGCCTCGCCGCTCGTCGGCACGCCGCAGGGCCTCGCGGTCTACCAGAACGGCATGCGCATCAACGAGGCCTTCGGCGACACGGTGAACTGGGACCTGATCCCGGCCAATGCCATCCGCTCGGTGGACCTGCTGGGCAGCAACCCCGTCTTCGGCCTGAATGCCATCGGCGGCGCACTCGCCCTGCGCATGAAGACCGGCTTCGACTCGCCGGGCGCGCGCCTCGACATCTCCGGCGGCTCCTTCGGCCGCGTCGCCGGCGGATTGGAATACGGCAAGCAGGTCGGCAATGCCGCGGCCTATCTGGCGCTGGAGGCGCTGAACGAGGATGGCTGGCGGCGCTACTCGCCCTCCCGCCTCCGCCGGCTCTACGGCGATGTCGGGGTGCGCGGGGAGAATGCGACCTTCAACATCTCGATCGGCGCGGGCAGCAACCTGCTGAGCGGCAACGGGCCGACGCCGGTGCAGATCCTCTCGGCCAATCGCCGCGACGTCTTCACCTGGCCCGACCGCACCAGCAACCGCATGACGATGCTGCAGGCGCGCGGGACCTATGAACTGGCGCCGGCCTGGACGCTGGAGGCCAATGCCTACGTCCGCAGCTTCCGCCAGCGGACGATCAATGCCGACATCGCGGAGATCGGCGGCTGCGGCGACGACGACCTGGCCGGCCTGCTCTGCTTCGACGGCACCCAGCCGGTGCAGGCGCGGGGGGGCGGAACGCTGGGCACCGACCTGCTGGGCGACGGGGTCGCGGGGGTGGTCAACCGCACCGGCACCAATACGCTGGGCGCCGGCGGCACGGCGCAGATCGTCTCGACCGAGCCCATCCTCGGGCGCCCGGCGCGCGTGGTCTTCGGCGCCAGCTACGACCATGCCGACACGGATTTCTACGGCAGCACCGAATTCGGCACCGTCACGCCGGACCGCACCGTCGCGGGCAGCGGCATCCTGGTGGATTCGCCCGCCGCCGGCATCGCCGCCGTGCAGCTCAAATCCACCACCAGCTATTGGGGTGTCTTCGGCACCGGCACGCTGGAGTTGACGCCGCGCCTCTCCGCCACCATCGGCGGTCGCTTCAACACCGCGCGCATCGAATTGCGCGACCGCATCGGCACAGCCCTGAACGGCGACCACGATTACTCCCGATTCAACCCGGCCGCGGGCCTCACCTGGCGCGCGCTGGATCGGGTGACCGCCTATGCCGGCTATGCCGAGGCGAACCGCGCACCGACGCCGGCCGAACTCGCCTGCGCCGACCCGTTGCTGCCCTGCACGCTCGGCGCCTTCTTCCTCTCCGACCCGTCGCTGAAGCAGGTGGTCAGCCGCACCTGGGAAGGCGGGCTCCGCGGCACCCTGCCGCCGACCTGGCTCGGTGGCCGCACCACCTGGAATCTCGGCGTCTTCCGCACCGACCTGACCGACGACATCCTGCTGGTGCAGAGCGAGATCCAGGGCCGCGGCTTCTTCCGCAATGCCGGCGACACGCGCCGGCAGGGCGTCGAGGCCGGGATCGGCTGGCGCGGCGAGCGGCTGGCCGTCAGCCTCGACTACGCCTTCATCGATGCGACCTTCCGCACGGCGCAGCGGCTGCCGAGCCCGAACAATCCCTTCGCTGATGCCGATGGCGCCATCCCGGTGGAACGCGGCGACCGCATCCCCGGCATCCCGCGCCAAAGGCTGCGGCTGGATGCGGAATGGCGCGCGACGGAATGGTGGCGCATCGGCGGCAACATCGTCTTCAACAGCGAGCAGTACCTGCGGGGAGACGAGGCGAATCTGCTGAAGCCGCTTGCCGGCTATGCCGTGGTGAACCTGCGCACCGCGGTCAGCATCGGCCCGGGCGTCGAGGTCTACGGCATCGTCCGCAACCTCTTCGACCAGCACTATTCGACCTTCGGCACCTTCTACAACCTGGAGACGGCGAGCGCGCTGAACCCGTCGCTGACCGACCCGCGCACGGTGACGCCCGGCCTGCCGCGGGCCTTCTATGGCGGGCTGCGCTTCAGCTTCTGAGCGTCATTCGTCGAGGCGGAAGCGCACCGGCACCTCGACCCAGGCCTCGATCGCGCGCCCGTTCTGCAGCGCGGGCGCGATCTCCCAGCGGCGCGCCGCGGCCTGCGCGGCCTCGTCCAGCCAGCGGTTGCCGGCGGAGCGCAGCAGCCGGATCTCGAGCGTCGTGCCGTCGGCCCCGACGCGCAGGCGGAGCAGCGCGGTGCCTTCGATGCCGGCCTCCCGCGCGCGGTCGGGATAGGTGGGCGGCGCCGGCGGGCGGCGGAAGCGCGGCTGGCCGGAGAGCACGGGGATCGCCGCCGGCTCGGGTGCGGCCGGGGCAGGGACCGGCATGGCGGCCGGCTGCGGCGCGGCGGTGGGCGGCGTGGCGGCGTGTGGCGCGGCGGCAGGCGGGGCCGTGGCGGCGCGCCGCGGGGCGGGCGGCGGCAGCGGCGGTGGCAATGGCAGGACCGCCTGTTCCACCGCCGCCGGCTCGGGCGCCGGGCGGAGCGGCACGGGCAGGGCGGCGACCTGCATCGGCGGATCGGGCGGTGTCGCCGCGGGCGGTTCCTCGGGTGGCGGCATCGGCTCCGGCAGGGCCGCAAGCTGCACCGGTGGTTGCGGCGGCGCGGCTTCGGCCGCTGCGGTCGGCTCCGGGGCGAAGAGCGTTGCCGGATCCGGCGGCGGTTCCGCGGCCTCCATCGCCGGGAACGATAGCGGCGGCAGGGGCGGTTCCGCCGGCGGCGCGGGCGCGGCCTGCTGCAGCGCGCCGAGGAGTTGCGTCGCCAGCGCATCCTCGGGCTCCGTGCCCTCGGCGGCGAGCGGCGCCAGCGTGGCGACCGCGGCGGACTGCCCGGGGGCTTCGGGGGGCGCGACATCGGCGGGCGCATCCGTGGCCGGCAGCCACACCATCTCCAGCGCCGCCTCGGCGCCCGGCGGCGAGGGCAGGGTGCGCCAGGCGAGCGCGACTGCCACCACCGCACCCGCCGCCCCATGCAGCACGAGCGACGCGGCCAGCCCGCTGCCGAGCGCGGAGGCGCGTCGCGTCGGGCGCTGCCGCTGCCGCATGGTCGTTCACTCCCCCCACGCGCATCCCGCTGGTTCCGGCCGGTACGCGATGCGCTATGCTGCGACAGCGGCGCCGGGCTGTCCAACCGGAACCTTGGTCGGATGCCACGCCGTGCAACTCGCACGACTGCGGGACCGGCGCGCATATCGTCTGTGCATTGCCGCCCGCGCGGCCAAAGAATGGGGCTGGCGGGGGTGCCGCGCGGGTGCATCCTTGGCCCAGGAATCACGGGAGGGGACGCTTGCGAAGACGTGATCTGGCGCCGCTCCTCGCCGCGCTGGCGTTGCCGGCGGGCGCGGCGGAGCCGCCGCTGATCCGCATCGGCGTGCTGAAATTCGGCACCGTCGCCTGGGAGTTGCAGGTCATCGCGCGGCACGGCCTTGCCGCCGCCAACGGCATCCGCATCGAGGCCGTGGAACTGGCGGGCAACGAGGCGACGCGCGTCGCACTGCAGGCCCGCAGCGTCGATGTCATCGTTGGTGACTGGCTCTTCGTCTCCCGCCAGCGGGCGGAGGGGCAGCCGCTCGCCTTCGCGCCCTTCTCCACCGCCGTCGCGGCGCTGATGGTGCCGCCGAAATCCTCGGCGTCTTCGCTGCGCGACCTGAAGGGCAGACGCGTCGGCGTCTCCGGCGGGCCGCTCGACAAGGCCTGGCTGCTGCTGGTCGCGGAGGGCCGGCGCCAGGGCATCGACCTGGTGGCGGAGGCCGAGCCGGTCTTCGGCGCGCCGCCGCTGCTGGCCGAGAAGCTCCGCCGGCAGGAGATGGAGGCGGCGCTGCTCTACTGGAATTTCGCCGCTGCCCTGGAGGCCGAGGGCCACCGGGAGTTGCTGCCGATCGACGCGGTGGAGCGCGCGCTCGGCGCCGCCGGGCCGGTCGCCATGATCGGCCATGTCTTCGATGAGCGCTGGGCGCAGGGCAATCGCGCGGCGATCGACGGCTTCCTGCGCGCGAGCGGCGCGGCCAAGGCCATCCTCGCCGAGAAGGATGCGGAGTGGGAGGCGCTGCGCCCGCTGATGCGCGCGGAGTCCGAGGCCGCCTTCCTGCGGCTGCGCGACCGCTTCCGCAGCGGCATCCCGCGCCGCCCGGTGCAGGCGGAGGAGGCGGATGCCGCGCGGCTCTACGCGGTGGTGGCGGAACTCGGCGGGCCGCGCCTGGTCGGCCGCGCCACGACGCTCTCCCCCGGTACCTTCTGGCGCGCCAGCGAATGAGCCGTCTGGGCCTGCCCGCGCTCCGCCTCGCCTCGGCGCTCGCCTTCCTGCTGCTCTGGTGGGCGCTGGCGACGGCTGCGGCCGACCGCGCGCTGCCGGGGCCGCTCGCCGTGCTCGCCGCGCTGCGGGAGGAGATCGCGGCCGGCGCGCTGATCCCCGCCGTGCTGGCGACGCTGGCGCGCGTCGCCGCCGCCTTCCTGCTCGCCATGACGCTCGGCAGCGCCATCGGCTACATGATGGGCCGCCACCGCGCCACCGATGCCGCGCTCGACCCCTGGGTGCTGCTGCTGCTGAACATCCCGGCGCTGGTCATCATCCTGCTGGCCTATGTCTGGTGCGGCCAGACCGAGGCCGCGGCGATCGGCGCGGTCGCGCTGGCGAAGCTGCCGAACGTCATCGTGGTGGTGCGGGAGGGCGCGCGCACCCTCGATCCCGCGCTGGACGAGGTCGCGCGCGTCTATCGCCTCGGCCCCTGGACGCGGCTGCGGGAGGTGGTGCTGCCGCAGCTCTCGCCCTTTCTCGCTGCCGCGGCGCGCTCGGGCCTCGCCATCCTCTGGAAGATCGTGCTGGTGGTGGAGCTGCTGGGCCGGCCGAGCGGCGTCGGCTTCGAACTCAACATGCGCTTCCAGCTCTTCGACGTGGCCGGCCTGCTGGCCTATTCGCTGGCCTTCGCCGCGGTCATGCTGGCGGTGGAAGGCGTGCTGATGCAGCCGGCGGAACGCCGCGCACGGGCCTGGCGTGGCGCCGCTGCTTGAGCTGACGATCCGGCGCAAGCTGTACCGCCGCACCGGCGCTCCGCCGGTGGAGGCGGTGCGCGACCTCGTGCTCGGCTTCCCCACCGGCACCGTGACAGCGCTGCTCGGCCCCTCCGGCTGCGGCAAGACGACGGCGCTGCGCATCCTGATGGGGCTCGATCAGGACTACGAGGGCGAGGTACGGTACCGGCCGCAGCGCCTGGGCGTGGTGTTCCAGGAGCCGCGGCTGCTGCCCTGGCGGACGCTCGGCGACAACATGCGCATCGTCGCCGCGGCCGCGGGCCTGCCGGAACCGCCGGTGGAGGCGCTGCTGGCGCGCGTCGGCCTCGCGGGCTGGGCGGGGCACCTGCCGCGCGAGCTCTCGCTCGGGATGGCGCGGCGCGCCGCGATCGCGCGCGCCCTGGCGGTGGAGCCGGAGCTGCTGGTGCTGGACGAGCCCTTCGTCTCGCTGGACGAGGCGACGGCGGCGCAGCTCCGCGCCCTGGTCGCCGAGGTGCTGGCGGAGCGCCGCGCCACCGCCGTGCTGGTGACGCATGCGCTCGAGGATGCGGCGGAGCTTGCCGACCGCGTCGCCGTGCTCTCGCCCCGGCCGGCGCGGCTGCTGCGGCTGGTGGAGGTGCCGCGCGGCGACGTGGCGGGACTGCGGGCGGCGCTGGCTACGGCGTAGCGCGGATGGCCGCACCCCAGGGGAAGCGGCCGACCTTGATGGTCTTCGTCACCCGCCGCGCCTTCACGTCGATGACGGAGACGTCGCCGGAGACGCCGTTGGTGGTGAAGACCAGATCCTCCTCCGGCGTCATGGCCAGGTGCCAGACGCGGCGGCCGACCAGCAGATAGCCCTGCACCTGCAGGCTCTTCGCGTCCACGATCGCCACGCGGTTGGCCGGGCCGAGGGCGACGAAGGCCAGCGTGCCGTCGCGCGTCATGCGGATGCCGACGGGCTGGATCTGGTCGGCCGGCACGCCGCGGACCTCGAAGCGGATGCTGCCGATGGCCTCGCGCTTCGCCGTATCGATCACCGTGACGCTGCCGCCGATCTCGGACGAGACCCAGAGCCGCGTGCCGTCGGCGCTGAACTCGGCATGCCGCGGCCGCTCCCCGACCGGGATGTTCGCCACGACCTTCAGCGAGGCCGTGTCGATGACATGGGCCATGTTGGAGGTCTCGGCGGTGACGACGGCGATCCGCCCGTCCGGCGAGACCGCCATGCCCTCCGGCTCCACCCCGACATCGACCTGCCCGAGCACCGCGCGCCGCTCGACATCCACCACCGTCGAGACTGCGTCGTCCTCGTTGGCGACCCAGAGGCGCTTGCCATCGGGCGAGAGAGCGAATTGCTCAGGATCGCGGCCGGCCGGCAGGTCGTGCAGCAGCTTGCCGGTCGCGGGATCGATCACCTGCACCGCATCGGATTCGCTGGCGCAGACATAGAGCCGGCTGCCGTCGGGCGAGAGCAGCACGCCGCGCGGCCGCCGCCCGACGCGGAACGTCCGCGTCACCTCCAGCGTCTTCGTGTCGATGACGCTGACGGTGTTGTCGCGCTCGTTGCTGACGAAGAGCTCATGCGCACCGGCGGCCGATGGCGCGAGCAGGGCGAGGAGGAGGAGCAGGCGGCGCATGGCGTCCTTTCAGCGGCGGCAGGCCGTCTCGGGCTCGTCGGGGCCGAGCGTGTCGAGCTCCGTCCGGCGATGCAGGTAGCCCTCCAGCGGCGCGACGGCGACCACCGCGCCCGGCATGGCGAGCTGGATCGGCTGGCGGAGCTGCCCGTCCCAGGGCCGGAAGGAGAGCGGGCGGCCCTTGAAGCCGGCGAAGCTGAAGCCCGGCGCACGCAGCGCGGCGCCGACCCTGGCGGGCTCCGCGCTGCCGGCCGCGGTCGCCGCCTGCGCCACGGCGCGCATCGCCGCCCAGGCGGACCAGTCGATGCCGGTCATCGGCCGTCCCGCCTGGCGCTCGAAGCGGTTCTGCAATTGCGTCGCGCCCCATTGCTCGGCCGCCGGCGACCAGGCGACCGGCTCGAGGCCCGCCGAGCCCGCGACCGGCCGCGGCAGCCAGGTATTGTAGGGGACGAAGCGGGCGAAATCCTTCCAGGCATCGGCGACCAGGACCATGTCGTAGTCCGGGCCCTGCGTCAGCACCGGCATCTCGGCCGCTGCCGTGTCGCGCAGGTCGGCGCCGTCGGTGCCGAAGCGCTTCTCGCCCACGATGCGCTGGTTGAACTTGCGCGCGGCGAGCCGCAGCGCCTCCGCCCAGGCCGCGTCCTCCGGCGTCTGGCCCAGCACCAGGAAGAGCTTCGACCAGCGGCGGCGTGCGGCGAACTGCATCACCGCATCCGCCAGCATGGCGCGGGAGGGATGCACGTGCAGCAGGTTGCGCCGGCATTCGGCGCCGCGCAGCGCATCCTCCGGCGCCGCCGCGTTCAGCACGGTCAGGTCGCGCGCCTCCGGCAGGTCCGCCAGGCGCAGCAGGTCGGCGGCCGGCAGGTTGGCGAGGATGGCGGCCGGCATCGCCTCGGCCAGTGCCGCGCGCAGCGCTTCGGCGAGGTCGGCGCCGGGCTCCAGCACACGCTCCGCCAGGGTGACGCGCTGGCCGATGAGGCGCCCCGCCGCCATCGCATCGGCAAGGCCGAGCCGCGCGCCCTGCAGCCCGGCATCCGTCGGCGGCAGGTCGAGCGAGGAGAGGGTCGCCGGACGTTCGATGCTGCGCTCGAGATAGAGGATCGGGATGTCGCGCGTCGCCGCCGGCTGCGCCGCCGCGGCCATGCCCCAGAGCAGCGCGGCCAGGATGGCCAGACTGCGCGTCATGCGGTTCCCCCCGTGCATGGGCGGAGACTATGCCGCGCCCCGGCGGCGGCGGATAGGACCAATGGCGGAGCCTCGCCCGCCGGCATTTTGGACCAATGGGCAATGGGGCGTCCCGCAGGCCGCCTGTAGGGTCCGCGGCAACGTCAGGATCGTAGCGGGAGAACAGAATGCGTCGCAGCCGCCTTGCCGTCGTCGTCATCGCAGGCCTGGCCGCGGCCCTGCCTGCAACGCGCCCATCGGCGCATGGCGACGTCACCCCGCAGCCCGTCGACACCACCGAGCTCGAGCCGCTCGGCGAGGACTGGCGGGAGCAGAATCCCTATAGCGGCAATGCGCTGGCGATCCGCATCGGCAGCTCCGGCTACAACCAGAACTGCGCTCGCTGCCATGGGCTGGAGGTGATCTCCGGCGGCCTCGCCCCCGACCTGCGCTACCTCGAGAAGGGGCGCGAGGGCGACGAGTGGTTCCTGCAGCGCGTGCGCCATGGCGCGACGCAGAACGGCATCACCCGGATGCCGGCCTTCGAGGGCGTGCTGAGCCAGGAGGCGCTCTGGTCCATCCGCGCCTTCATCGAGTCGAAGCACGAGGGCTGATGCGCCCCTCCCTCCCGCGACGCGGGCTGCTGGCCGCGGCGGCGGCCCTGGCGGCGCCGCGCGTGCTGGCGCGGCCGCTGGACGAGGCGCGCGACAGCGGCTGGCTGCGCATCGCGCTCTACGAGGACTACGCGCCCTTCTCCGCGGTCGAGGCGGGCGTGCCGCGGGGCATCGACGCCGATCTCGGCACCCGCATCGCGCAGGAGCTTGGCCTCGCGCCGCGCTGGCTCACGCGGCAGGCGGGCGAGTCGGTGGACGACGACCTGCGGCTCAATGTCTGGCGCGGCGACCTCACCGGCTCGGGCACCGCCGACCTGATGCTGCATGTCCCGCTGGACCGCGAGCTGGCGCGGCGCAACGACCAGGTCGCCATCTTCGGCGGCTATCTCCGGCACCAGCTCGCCCTCGCCTATGAGGAGGCGCGGACCGGGCCGGAGCCGGGCTTCGAGGTGTTCGAGCGCCTGCCGATCGGCGTCGAGACGGACACCAATTCCGACTTCTACCTGCTCTCGGCCCAGGGCGGCCGGGTGCGCGCGAATGTCCGCCACTACCTGCCCTTCGAGGCCGCGATGGAGGCGCTGCGCGGCGGCGAGGTCGCGGCGGTCATGGCGCAGCGCGGCCAGCTCGAGGGGCATCTGCGCGCGCCGGGCGACGACCGCTTCCGGCTGATGGTGCCGCGCCTGCCCGCGGTCTTCGGCCGCGAATGGACGGTGGGCGCGGCGGTGAAGGCGGACAGCCGTGACCTCGGCTACGCCATCGGCGACGTCCTCGACGCGCTGCGCGAGAGCGGCGAGATCGCCGCCATCTGCCGGCGGCACGGCGTCACCTGGCTGGCGCCGCAGGGATGATGCCGGCTCGTACTATTTGGCTATCGGCGGTGCGGATGGCGCCTCGCTAGGGTGCCGGCGATGCCAGGGGAAGCGGCGCGCCATGGCGC
Source organism: Paracraurococcus lichenis (assembly GCF_030657435.1). Taxonomy (GTDB): domain Bacteria; phylum Pseudomonadota; class Alphaproteobacteria; order Acetobacterales; family Acetobacteraceae; genus Paracraurococcus; species Paracraurococcus lichenis. Next base: position 87,950 of record NZ_JAUTWS010000013.1, read on the forward strand.
GCCCGGACACCGGGTGCAAGGAGGAATGGGATGAAGCGGTCCAGTGTGCCGATGGTCATCGGCGCCTTCGCGTTGTCGGCGCTGCTGCAGGCGGCGCCGGCGGGCGCGGCCGGCGTCACGGCGGAGGACATCCTCAACGACGCGGCGACGACCAAGGACGTCGTCACCAATGGCCTCGGCCCGCAGGGCCAGCGCTTCAGCCCGCTGGAGGCCATCAACCGCACCAATGTGCGGGAGATGGTGCCGGCCTGGGCCTTCTCCTTCGGCGGCGAGAAGCAGCGCGGGCAGGAGAGCCAGCCGCTGGTGCGCGACGGCGTCATGTACGTCACCGCCTCCTATTCCCGGCTCTATGCGCTGGACGTGAAGACCGGCGCCAAGCTCTGGGAATACAATGCCCGCCTGCCGGAAGGCATCCTCCCCTGCTGCGACGTGGTGAACCGCGGCGCCGCGCTGTTCGGCGAGAAGGTCTATTTCGCCACGCTGGATGCCAAGCTGGTGGCGCTGAACGCGCAGACCGGCCGCGTCGTCTGGACCAAGACCATCGACGACTACCGCGCCGGCTTCTCCAACACCGCCGCGCCGCTGGTGGTGCCGACGAAGACCCGCGGGGCGCTGATCGTCACCGGCGTCTCGGGCGGCGAGTTCGGCATCGTCGGCCGCGTCGAGGCGCGCAATGCCGAGACCGGCGACCTCGTCTGGATGCGCCCGACGATCGAGGGGCATATGGGCATGCTGGACGGCAAGCCCTCCACCATGACCGGCACGAAGAACGCGTCCTGGCCGGGCGACATGTGGCAGCAGGGCGGCGGCGCCACCTGGCTCGGCGGGACCTATGATCCCGACACGCACCGCATCTTCTTCGGCACCGGCAACCCGGCGCCCTGGAACAGCCACCTGCGGCCGGGCGACAACCTCTATACCTCCTCGCGCCTCGCCATCGATCCCGAGACGGGCGAGATCAACTGGCATTTCCAGACCACGCCGAACGACGGCTGGGACTTCGACGGCGTGAACGAGCTGGTCGCCTTCGACCTGCGCAAGGACGGCCAGGTGGTGAAGGCGGCGGCGACGGCCGACCGCAACGGCTTCTTCTACGTCCTGAACCGCGAGAACGGCCGCTTCATCGCCGGCCTGCCCTTCGTGCGCGACATCACCTGGGCCAGCGGCCTCGACGCCAATGGCCGCCCCGTCTTCAACCCGGCCAACCGCCCGGGCAACCCGGCCAGCGCCGCGGCGCCGGCCGGCGGCGGCGTGCCGAAGGGCCAGTCGGTCTTCGCGGTGCCGAGCTTCCTCGGCGGCAAGAACTGGATGCCGATGGCCTATAGCCGGGAGACCGGCTTCTTCTACGTCCCCTCCAACGAGTGGGGCATGGACATCTGGAACGAGCCCATCGCCTACAAGCGCGGCGCGGCCTACCTCGGCGCCGGCTTCACCATCAGGCCGCTCTTCGACCATATCGGCTCGCTGAAGGCGATCGACCCGGCCAGCGGCAAGGTGGTGTGGGAGTACAAGAACAAGGCGCCGCTCTGGGGCGGCGTGCTGACCACCGCCGGCGGCCTCGTCTTCACCGGCACGCCGGAAGGCTTCCTCAAGGCCTTCGACTCCAGGACCGGCGAGGAGCTGTGGTCCTTCCAGACCGGCTCGGGCGTCGTCGGCTCCCCCATCACCTGGGAGCAGGATGGCGAGCAGATGGTCAGCGTGGTGTCCGGCTGGGGCGGCGCCGTGCCGCTCTGGGGCGGCGAGGTGGCGAAGACCGTCGCGCATCTCAGCCAGGGCGGCATGGTCTGGACCTTCCGGATCCCCCGCCGGGTGGCGGCCCGCTGAGCCAGGGAGTACAGGATGGGGTGGCGCCCCGCGCCGGCCGGCTTCCTGCGGGGGAGGCCGGCCTGGCGCGGGGCGACCCGTCCGGGTCGCCGGGCGCCATGCCCACCACCGCGCTGCCACTCACGGGGTCCGCCGCCATGGTCCAGATCCTGATCGTCGACGACCACCCGCTCTTCCGCGACGCGCTGCGCGGCGCCGTCGCCTCGGTGCTCGAGGGCGCCGAGGTGGAGGAGGCGGACGGGATCGATGCGGCCTGCCAGGCGCTGGAGCGGCAGCGCAACACCGACCTCATGCTGCTCGACCTCTCCATGCCGGGCGTCGCCGGCTTCGAGGGGCTGATCGCGCTGCGCAAGCGCTTCCCGCGCGTACCGGTCGCCATCGTCTCCGGCGTGGACGACCCGCTGGTGATGGAGGAGGCGATCCGGCTGGGCGCGGCCGGCTTCGTGCCGAAGACCATCGACAAGCCGCTGCTGACCCAGGCGCTGCAGACCATCCTGAACGGCGAGATCTACCTGCCGCCGACCACGCCGGTGCCCGCCAGGCGCGGGGGCCGGGAGGATGGGCTGGCCGCGCGCCTCGCCGAGTTGACGCCGCAGCAGCTTCGCGTGCTGCAGATGATCCGCCAGGGCCTGCTCAACAAGCAGATCGCGCATGAGTTGAAGATCGGCGAGACCACCGTGAAGGCGCATGTCTCCGAGGTGCTGCGCAAGCTGAAGGTGGTCAGCCGCACCCAGGCGGTGATCGAGACGGCGAAGCTGGACCTCGCCGCGCTGATCGCGCGGAGCAACCGGAGCGAGGGGAGCTAGCCGCTCTCGGCCATGGCCGGGGCCGCCGAGAGCAGGTGCACCAGCAGGGCGCGCAGCGCGGCCGGGCGCACCGGCTTGCGCAGCATCTCGCAGCCCGCGGCGCGGGCGGCGGCGGCCACCGCCTCCGAATGGTCGGCGCTGACGACGATGGCCGGCAGCGCCGCGCGGAAGTCGCGCCGCAGCCGCGCGATCAGCGAGAGGCCATCCACGCCGTCGTCGAGGTGGTAGTCGGTGATGACGATGTCCGGCCGCCGCTCGAGCTGCGGCGCCAGGCGCTGCAGCTCGTCCCGGCTGCGCACGGGCAGCACGTGGCAGTCCCAGCGGTCGAGCAACTGGGTCATGGCCGTCAGCGTCGGCTCGTCGTTCTCGATCAGCACCAGCAGCGTGCCGGCGATGCCGCCCGGCGCGCGGCTGCCGGCACGGTCCGGGCCCGGCTCGGGCGCCGCGGGCAGGCCGGCGGCGAGCGGCAGGCGCAGGCGGAAGACCGAGCCGACGCCGACCTTGGAGCGGAACTCCAACCCGTGGCCGAGCGTGCGCAATTGCCGCCGCACGATGGCGAGGCCGAGGCCGAGCGCGACATCCTCCTCCTCGGTCAGGGCGCCGCGGTGGAATTCCTCGAAGATCAGCTCGTATTCGCGCTCCGGGATGCCGATGCCGGTATCGGCCACCTGGATGACGCAGTCCTCCCCCTGCCGGCGGACGCCGAGATGCACGCCGCCGCGGCGCGTGTAGCGCACCGCATTGGACAGCAGGTTCTGCAGGATGCGCTGCAGCATGACGGGGTCGCTGCGCACCGTCACCGGCGTTGGCCGCAGGCGCAGCCGCAGGCCCTTGCGCTCGGCCGCCGGGCGGAAGGTAGAGTCGAGCGCGGCGAGGCAGCCGTCGAGCGGGAACTCCTGCACGCTCGGCCGCACCAGGCCGGCATCGAGCTTGGAGATGTCGAGCAGCGCGCGGATCAGGTCCTCGATGGTCTGCAGCGACCGCTCGACCCGCACGGCGACGCGGCGCGCCTCCGCCTCCGCCTGCAGGTCCACCAGCGTCGACATGAAGAGCCGCGCGGCGTTCAGCGGCTGCAGCAGGTCGTGGCTGGCGGCCGCCAGGAAGCGCGTCTTCGACAGGTTGGCGCGCTCAGCCTCCTCCTTCGCCGCCGCCAGCGCGGCATTGGTGCGCTCCAGGCTGCGCAGCGCCTCGGTCAGTTCCTGGGTGCGGCTGCGGACCTGCGCCTCCAGGCCGATGGCGGTCTGGAACAGGGAGAAGGCGCTGCCCTGGCGGTCGATGGAGCGCTCCACGCGGTCGATCAGGACGGCGTTGATGCGCTCGAGCTTGGCGATGCGCTGCTCCAGCGCCTGGCGGCTCTCCTTCGGGCGGCCCTCGCGCACCGCCATCACTGCGGCCTGGAACGGCCGATCGCCACGCCGGTGAAGGTCTGGTTCAGGTGCATGCCGCCGTATTGCTCGCCATAGGTGAAGAAGCCGGTCACGTTGTGGCGGCGGTAAAGCTCCTCCACCCGCGGCCGGATCCGCCGGCGCGTGGCGTCCAGGCGGCGCAGCACGCAATCGAAGCCGATGACCAGGTCCAGCCCGCCCAGCGCCCGGTCGATCCGGTCCAGTTCGGCCTCGGCCGAGCGGATCAGGTCGCGCGGCCGGGCGACGGTCAGCACCACGCCGTCGTCGATGGCGCAGAAGAAGGAGAGCGAGCCATCCGCATTCACCCGCTGAATGGAGCGGCAGTAGTAGTTGCCGCCGATCCGCACCACCACGGGGTGGGAGGCGAAGCGCATCGGCGTCAGGTCGCGGGTGCTGGCGCCGACGGCGGCGGCATATTCCTGCGCCGCCGGCTCGGCATTCAGCTCGTGCACGATGCGCAGTTCCGGATCGCACCGGGTGACCACCAGCTTGCGGTCGGTGGGCGAGAAATTGTCGTTGCGGAAGACCTCGACGGGATACTCGGTCTCGACCAGCACCAGCACCGCGGCGTCGCGCCAGGCCTGCCCGCCATGGAGCTGCGCGGTGCTGCCGAAGCTGAGGCCATCGCCGGCCGAGCCGCCGACCAGCGGGATGCCGTCCAGCGCCATGGCGACGGCGGAGACGCACATCTCCTCCTTGTAGGACATGCCGTCGATGAAGATCAGGCCGAAGCGGTGGCCGGCGGCCTCGGGCCGGTCGCCGCAGCGGCGCTCGAGGCAGGTGCGCAGCCGGCGCGCCGCGGCCGCGCCGCTCTCGACCGTCAGGTTGCGGAGGTCGGGGATGACATCGGTCACCACGCGGAAGCCGGCGCGCGGCAGGGCGAGCGCGACCACGGTGTCGGCGGCGATGCCGTCCGGCGTGATCTCCCCCGCCGTGCTGCAGCCGGCGACCGGCAGGCCGGGAAAGGCCGCCGCCAGGCCCCGCGCCAGGGCATCGGCATCGATACAGGGGGCGAAGAACACCAGCAGTTGCGAGTACAGCGCGGGGTCGATGCGGCCGACGAGATCCGCCACGGCGCCTTCCGCCGTTCCGGCCGAGCTCCAGGCGGTCAGCACGCCGGTGGCGTGCATCCTGGCCTTGGTCCGCTCGTCCGGGCGAAGTCTGCGCAAAGCCGTTTCCCCGCCGGTTGTCGTTCCGGTTACATCCCTTGAAGCATTATGCGGGACGGGGCGGGCCGCCGCAACGGAAGGCCGAGGCGGCGCGGCTGCCCCGCGCGGTTTCTACTACAGTCCTATTCCGCACCTGCCGCTTCACGGTGAAGCTGGCGGAAGCGGCGCCTGCCCAGGCATGCAAGGGGCCCATGCAGAGGGCCCATGCACAGGACCGATGCATGGGGCGCGCGGGGGGAACGCGACGATCGTGCCGAGACTGCTGGCCCGCGGCCTGATCCTGCTCGTCCTCCTCCTGCCCCATGCTCCCCGCGCCGGCACCCTGGACCGGGCGGCGATGGAGCGGCTCTTCCCCGCGCCGCTGGTGGTAGGGGAGAAGGAGGCCTCGCCGCCGGTCTGGCCGATCTTCAGGACGGCGATGACCAGCCCGGAGCTGGTCGCCTATGCCTTCGAATCCGCCGATCTGGCGCCGATCCCGGGCTTCTCCGGCGTGCCGCCCAACCTGCTGGTCGCGCTCGGGCCGGATGGCAGCTATCTCGATGTCCGCGTCCTCTCGCATCACGAGCCGGTCTTCCTGGAGGGGCTGGGCGAGGAGCCGCTGCACCGCTTCGTCGCGCAATATGCCGGGCTCGGCCTGCGGCAATCGGTGAAGGTCGGCAGCGCCACGACCGGCGCCTCGCGCGGCGGCTCGGCCGCCGCCACGATCGACGGCGTCGCCAAGGCGACCGCCTCCGTCCGCATCATCAATGAGAGCGTGCTGGCCGCCGCGCTGGCGGTGGCGCGCGCGAAGCTGGGCTTCGCGGCGGGGCGGGACCCGGGCCTGCGCGTCACGCCGCGCGAGGATGCCTTCGAGCCGCTGCCCTGGCCGGAACTGCTGCGCCGCGGCCTGGTGCGGCGCGTCGCGCCGAGCAATGCGGAGGTCGAGCGCGGCTTCGCCGGCACCAGCGTGGCCGGGATGGACGCGGCGGCGCTGGCGGCGCCCGAGGCGGCCTTCGCGGAGATCCACATCGCCTACCTGAACACGCCGGTGACGGGCCGCAACCTGCTGGGCGAGGCGGGGTGGCGCGCGCTGCAGCGCGACCTCGAGGGCGGGCACCATGCCATCCTGCTGCTCTCCTCCGGCCGCTGGGATGCGCTGGGCGAGGATTTCGTCCGCGGCGCGGTGCCGGACCGCGTCGCGCTGATCCAGGATGGCCTCCCGATCGGGCTGCGCGACATCGGCCTGGAGCGGATCGCGCTGCCGCCGGGCGCGCCCGAGGGCCGCGCCACCATCCTGCGCATCGGCGCCCAGGCCGGGCTCGACCCCTCGCAGCCCTGGGCGCTGGAGTTGAAGGTGACGCGCGAGCGCGGGCAGATCTTCCCGGAGCGGGTGAGCCAGGTGCTGGCGGCAGCCTACGAGCCGCAGCCCGGCCTCTTCCTGCGGGAGGCGCCGGATGCGGCCGGCGGCTGGCGGGCGCTGGCCGCGGAGCGCGCGGCGGAGCTCGGCCTGCTGGCCGCGGCGCTGGCGCTGCTGCTGGTGGCGCTGGCCCGGCAGCGATGGCTGACCGCGAGCCCGCGCGGCTTCGCGCTGTTCCGCGCGGGGTTCCTGCTCTTCACCCTCGGCGTCATCGGCTGGCAGGCGCAGGCGCAGCTTTCCGTCGTGACCCTGGCCGGCCTGGTGCGCGCGGCGGCGGGCACCGGCGACCTCAGCTTCCTGCTCTACGACCCGGCCTCCTTGCTGCTCTGGGGCGTCACCCTGGCGACGCTGGTGGCCTGGGGCCGCGGCACCTTCTGCGGCTGGCTCTGCCCCTTCGGCGCGCTGCAGGAACTGGCGCGGCAGGCCGCGGCGCCGCTGCGGCTGCGGCAGGTCCGGGTGCCGCCGCGCTGGGATGCGCGGCTGCGCCGGGTGAAATACCTGGCACTCGCCCTGGTGCTGGGCAGCGCGCTGCTGCCCGCGCCCTGGGCCGAGGCGGCGGCGGAGCTGGAGCCCTTCAAGACCGCCATCACCCTCGGCTTCGACCGGTCCTGGCCCTTCGTGCTCTATGCCGGCGGCCTGGTCGTGGCGAACCTCGTCCTGCACAAGGCCTTCTGCCGCTGGCTCTGCCCGCTCGGCGCCGCGCTGGTCCTCGGCGGGAGGCTGCGGGTGCCGGACTGGCTGGCGCGGCGAGAGGCCTGCGGCAGCCCCTGCCAGCTCTGCCGCGTGCGCTGCGACTACGGCGCCATCCGGCGCGACGGCGGCATCGACTACGACGCCTGCTTCCAGTGCATGGACTGCGTGGTGATCCACAACGACCGGCGGCAATGCGTGCCGCTGGTGCTGGCCGACCGGCGCGCGGCGCGGGGGCGGGGAGCGTGAGGCGGCGGTCGCTCGGCCTCGCCGTGGGGCTGCTGGCCTGGCCGGCGCGGGCGGAGCGGGGATTGGTGGAGGCGCGTCGCCTCGGCCTCGCCTTCGGCACGACCTTCTCAATCCGCGCGCTGCATGCCGAGGCGCGGGTGCTGCAGGCGGCGCTGGACGCGGCGGTGGCGGAGTTGCGGAGCGTGCAGGCGGTGCTGAGCCTCTTCGACCCGGACAGCCAGCTCTCCCGCCTGAACAGGGAGGGCATGCTGCGCCGCCCCGACCCGGTGCTGCTGGCGGTGCTGGCAGAGGCGCGGGCGCTCTGGGCGGCGACGGCGGGCGCCTTCGACCCGACCATCCAGCCGCTCTGGCGGCTCTGGGCGGAAGCGAGCGCCCGGGGCGCGCGGCCCTCCGAGGCCGCGCTGGCCGAGGCGCGTGCCCTGGTGGATTTCGCGGCGGTCGAGGCGGATGCGGATGGCCTGCGCTTCCGGCGTGCCGGCATGGGGCTGACGCTGAACGGCATCGCCCAGGGCCATGCCGCCGACCGGGTGGCGGCGGTGCTGCGCGCGGCCGGCATCGCGGATGCGCTGGTGGATGCGGGGGAGTTCGCGGCGCTCGGCCGCCGCGGCGACAGCGCGCCCTGGCAGGTCGGCATCCGCGACCCGCGCCGGGGCACGGGCCTGGTCGGGTCGCCGGTCACGCTGGAAGGATGCCTCGCCGTCTCGGGCGACGACGAATGCGCCTTCACCGCCGACCGGTCGGAGCACCACATCCTCGATCCGCGGACCGGCCATTCGCCGCGCGACCTGGCGCTGCTGGCGGTGCGGGCGCCGCGCGCGGCACTGGCGGATGGGCTCTCGACCGCCGGCTTCGTGGTCGGGCCGGCGCGGGCGGAGGCCCTGGCGGCGCGCTTCGGCGCCTCGGTCGAGGCCTGGGTGACGAAGGACGGCGCGGTGCGGCGGCCGGGCTAGGGCGGAGCGGATCCAGGCCCCTGGCGGGTTCCGGGCAGTGTCCCGAACCCCTTCGGCGATCCGGTCCGGCGGCCGCCGCCTGCGGCCCCATAGCGGCCCGCATGGACGCTGGCCGCTATGGCGTGTTGCGTGGCGCGCAGCCGCCACGCCGGGTTCCCGTTGCAGCCCTGCCGCGATGGGAGCCCGGCAACCCTGCCTCTGGCCTCAGACGGTCGCGGAGGCGTAGGCGTTGATCTCGAGGCCGAGGCAGATCTCGGTGATGCGGGGCTTCTTCCAGGACATCCAGGTTTCCTCCGATCCGCGGCGGGATTGCCGCCGCCGCATCCTAGCGCCGATCGCTGCAACCGGCGCCATGATCTTTCGTCCGAGGTCTCAGGCGGCCGCCCGCCGCGCCAGCATGCCGCGCTGCGGGTCGTAGCCCAGCACCGCCGCCCCGCCGAAGACCAGCAGTGCGACCAGGACGGCGCTGAAGGAGACCGGATCGAACTTGCCGTAGAGCGCGAAGCGGATCAGCTCCACCGCATGGGTGAAGGGATTGGCCTGGCAGACATACCAGAGCGGCAGGCTGGCCTCCTGCACGCGCCAGAGCGGGTAGAGGGCGGAGGAGGCGAAGAACATCGGGAAGATCACGAAATTCATCACGCCTGCGAAATTCTCGAGCTGCTTGATCCAGGAGGACAGCAGCAGCCCGAGCGCGCCGAGCATCATCCCCGCCAGCACCAGCGCCGGCAGCACGGTGACGTAGCCGAGCAGGGGCGGCTCCACCTCCCAGATCCGGGCGACGGCGAGGAAGACATAGACCTGCGCGATGCCGACCAGCACCGCCGCCAGCAGCTTGCAGAAGAGCAGCCACCAGCGGGGCAGGGGGCTCGTCAGCAGCACGCGCATGCTGCCGACCTCCCGGTCATAGACCATGGAAAGGCTGCTCTGCATGCCCTGGAAGAGCAGCACCATGCCGGCGAGTCCGGGGACGATGTAGACCTCGTAGAGCACATAGGTCTCGTAGGGCGGGCTGATCGAGACGCCGAGGACGAAGCGGAAGCCGGCGGCGAAGATCGCCAGCCAGACCAGCGGCCGCACCAGCGCCGAGAAGAAGCGGCCGCGCTGGTGGACGAAGCGCAACCCCTCCCGCCGGACGATGCCGATGAGGCAGCGCAGCCAGGCGGCGGCGTTCAATGCATTGTCCTGCATGCGGAACCCTCCCCGGCGCAGTCTCGCGCGGCCGGGGAGGATGCGCCAGGGGACAAACCCTGGGTCAGACGGCCTGGACCTTCGCCTCGCGCGCCCAGTGGCGCACGCCGCGGCAGGCCGCGAGGAAGGCGGTGACGTCCTCCGCGCCCTTCAGCGCGACCATGCCGCCATCCGTCTCCGTCACGCCCGCCTTCTCGAAGAGCGGACGGGCCGCCTCGGAGAAGGCGATGAACTTGGCATGGGCAAAGGCGTCGCTGACGAAGTCCTTTGCCGTCGCCTCCCGCGCCAGCAGTGCCGCACCCTCGGCCGAGGGCAGCACCGCGACGGCGTCGTAGAGCACGGAGGGGCCGCCATTGACCTTCTGCTTGGCCGCGATGGTGTCGCCGTTGCTCAGGGTCACGCCGCCGACCTTCGGCGCGACCAGTTCGACCATCACGCCCTCCGCCTGCGCCGCGGTGCCGAGCGCACGGAGCAGGTTCGCATCCGTGCCGTCGGTCACCAGCACGCCGATCTTGCGGCCTTTCATATCCTTCGGCCCGTTCTTCAGGATGCTGAGGGCGGGCGAGGGCGGCAGGTTGCCGAGGACGGGCCGCGCCGCCGGCGCGGGCTCCGGCAGCGGCGCCAGCCCAAGCCCTTCCGCCACCATGCGCGCCAGCCCGTCATCGACATTGAGCAGATGCGAGACGACGCGGGCCCGGATGGCCGGCGTCTCGACCTTGCTCAGCTCGAAGACGAAGGCGTTCTTGATGTGGGTCTGCTCGACCGGCGTCTGGCTGAGGTAGAATTGCCGTGCCTGGCTGTAGTGGTCGGCGAAGAGCTCGGGGCGGATGCGGCGCTTCTCGCCCTGCTCCACGGCAGGATAGCTGCGATAGCCGCGTTCGCGCGATTCGCGCGGGCCGCCATGCGTCGGGCCCCAGGAATTGGGCTCGTAATTGGCGCGGCCGCCCGGGTTGCGCATGGCCATGTGGCCATCCTGCTGGAAATGCGCGACCGGCGATTTCGGCGCATTGATCGGGATATGCGTGAAGTTGGGGCTGCCGAGGCGCTTGAGCTGGGTGTCGAGGTAGGAGAAGTTCCGCCCCTGCAGCAGCGGGTCGTTGGTGAAGTCGATGCCCGGCACCACGTTCTGCGTGCAGAAGGCGACCTGCTCGGTCTCGGCGAAGAAGTTGTCGACGGTGCGGTCGAGGACGAGGCGCCCGACGCGGCGCACCGGCACCAGCTCCTCCGGGATGATCTTCGTCGCGTCCAGCACGTCGAAGTCGAAGCGGTCGGCGAAATCCTCGTCGAAGAGCTGCAGGCCGAGCTCCCATTCCGGGAAGTCGCCGGCCTGGATGGAATCCCAGAGGTCGCGGCGGTGGAAGTCCGGATCGGCGCCGTTGATCTTCAGCGCCTCGTTCCACACTATCGATTGCAGGCCGAGCTTCGGCTTCCAGTGGAACTTGACGAAGCTCGCCTTGCCCTCGGCATTAACCAGCCGGAAGGTGTGGACGCCGAAGCCCTCCATGAAGCGGAAGGAGCGGGGGATCGTCCGGTCCGACATGATCCACAGCAGCATGTGCGTGGATTCCGGCGTCAGCGAGACGAAGTCCCAGAAATTGTCATGCGCCGTCTGCGCCTGCGGGAAGCCGCGATCTGGCTCCTGCTTCGCGGCATGGACCATGTCTGGGAACTTGATGGCGTCCTGGATGAAGAAGACCGGGATGTTGTTCCCGACCAGGTCCCAGTTGCCCTCCTTTGTGTAGAACTTCACCGCGAAGCCGCGCACGTCGCGCGCGAGGTCGGGTGAGCCTTTGTTGCCCGCGACCGTCGAGAAGCGGACGAAGACCGGCGTCTTCTCCCCCTTGCGCTGGAAGAGGTCGGCCTGGGTGATGTCGGAGAGGCTCTCCGTCGTCTCGAAAAAGCCATGCGCGCCGAAGCCGCGGGCATGCACCACGCGCTCCGGGATGCGCTCATGGTCGAAATGGAAGATCTTCTCGCGGAAGTGGAAATCCTCGAGCAGCGAGGGGCCGCGCGGGCCGACCCGCAGCGTGTTCTGGTCGTCGGCGACCGGCACGCCCTGTTGCGTCGTCAGCACATGCACGCCGCCGCCGGCCACCTGATGGGTCTCGCCGCCCTGGCCGCGCAGGATCTCGGCATCGACGATGCGGGTGGGGGTGAGCGGGTCGGTCTTCGGCGTCTCGGCCATGCGGCATCTCCTCGGGCGGGCCGGGGCTGTCCCGGTCCGGTTCGGGGGGACAACGCGCCGGGAGGGTCGGCGTTGGTGGCCGGGGGATGACAATCGGGCGGCGGCTGGCTACCACCGGGCGCAATCCGCCCAGCCCGCATGAGTTGAGACCATGACCGATACCCCGCCCGACCGCCTCTCGACCGATCCCGGCAGCCCCTTCTTCAACCAGGAATTGCTGGAGCGCGGCGTCGGCATCCGGTTCAAGGGTGTCGAGAAGACCAATGTCGAGGAATACTGCGTCTCCGAGGGCTGGGTGCGCGTCTCGGTCGGCAAGACGCTGGACCGCCGCGGCAAGCCCATGACCATGAAGCTGCAGGGCGCGGTCGAGCCCTATTTCCGGGATCCCCCGGCGACCGAAGGCTGAGCGGGCCCGCCCGGCGATGCCCGCGACGCAGCATGTCCTGACGCTGTCCTGCCCCAACCGGCCGGGCATCGTCTCCGCCGTCTCCACCTTCCTCTTCGAGGCAGGCGCGAACATCGCCGAGGCGCAGCAATACGACGACCCGGAGACGACGCGCTTCTTCGCCCGCATCGTCTTCGACCACCCCGCGGGCGCGCCGGAGGAGGCGACGCTCCGCGCCGGCCTGCTGCTGATCGCCGAGCGCTTCGGGATGGCCTGGCAGTTGCGCAACCTCGCGGAGCGGCCGCGGGTGATGCTGCTGGTCAGCAAATTCGACCATTGCCTGGCCGACATCCTCTATCGCTGGCGCATCGGCGAGTTGCCGATGGCGCCGGCCGCCATCGTCTCCAACCATCCGCGCGAGACCTTCGCGCACCATGACTTCGAGGGCGTGCCCTTCCACCACCTGCCGGTCACGAAGACGACCAAGATGGAGCAGGAGGCGGCGATCTGGTCCCTGGTGCAGGAGACCGGGACGGAGATCGTCGTCCTCGCCCGCTACATGCAGGTGCTCTCGGACGGGCTGGCGGCGAAGCTCGCCGGGCGCTGCATCAATATCCACCACTCCTTCCTGCCGGGCTTCAAGGGCGCGCGGCCCTACCACCAGGCGCATGCCCGCGGCGTGAAGCTGATCGGCGCCACGGCGCATTTCGTGACCGCCGACCTGGACGAGGGCCCGATCATCGAGCAGGACGTGGAGCGCGTGACGCACCGCGACAGCCCCGACGACCTGGTGCGCAATGGGCGGGACATCGAGCGGCGGGTGCTGTCCCGCGCGCTGCGCTGGGTGCTGGAGAGCCGGGTGATCCTGAACGGCTCGAAGACGGTGGTGTTCAGCTAGGCGGGCGATCGGCGTCGGCCCGCCCAGACATCTAATCCGGGGTGATGTTGCCGTCCTTCACCACGCGCGACCAGCGGGCGATCTCGGCCTGCTGGAAGGCGGCGAATTCCTCGGGGCTGTTCGCCACCACCTCGAAGCCGATCTCCGCCATGCGCGCCGCGACCTGTGGCTCCCGCAGCGCGCCCGCGACCGCGGCATGGATGCGGCGCAGCAACGGCTCCGGCAGGCCGGCCGGGCCGCCGAAGCCCTGCCAGGAATAGACGACGAAGTCGGCGAGCCCCGCCTCCGCCGCGGTCGGCACCTCCGGCAGCAGCGGATTGCGCGCCTCCGAGGTGATCAGGATCGGCCGCACCCGCCCGTCCTGGATCTGCGCAATGATGGAGCCGAGGTTCTGGAAGGACATCTGCGTGTCGCCGGCGATCAGGCTGGTCGTCGCCGGGGCGCCGCCGGTATAGGGCACATGGGTGATGTCGGTGCCGGTCGCCAGCTTGAACATCTCGGCCGTCAGATGGTCCGAGGATCCGACGCCGCTGCTGGAGTAGGAGGCCTTGCCCCGTTGCGCCTTCAGCCAGGCGACGAAGCCCTTGAGGTCGGTCGCCGGCACAAGCTGCGGATGCACCACCAGGACATTCGGCGTGCGCACGGTCTGGGTGATGCGGGCAAGCTGCGTCCGCGGGTCGTAGCCGAGGTTCGGCCGCAGCGCGACATTGATCGCCCAGGTGCTGATCGGCGCATGCAGCAGCGTGGCGCCGTCGGCCGGTGACCGGATGACCTGCCGCGCCCCGACCTCGCCGGTCGCGCCGGGGCGGTTCTCCACGACGAAGGGCCGGCCGGATGTCTGCTGCAGGCTCTGCGCGATGGCGCGCGCGACGATGTCGGAGGAGGAGCCGGCGGCGAAGGGCACCAGGATGGTGACGGGGCGGCTCGGCCAGTCCTCCTGCGCGCGGGCGCGGAGGGCGGGCGCCGCGAGCAGCGCGGCGCCGAGCAGGATGCGACGGTTCATGGGCGTTTCCTCCGGTCGGTCCGCTTCAGCGGTTCTTCGTCTTCCGCCAGGCCGCGAACTCGTCGAGGTTCTTCGGGTCGGTCGCGGGGTAGAGGCCGCGGATGCTGCGCCCCTCCGCCACCTTCTCGGCCACGAAATCCTCGTAGGCCGTCATCTCCCGGGCCTCGGACGCGATTTCATCGGCCAGGTGCGCGGGGATGACGATGACGCCGTCGCAGTCGCCGACCAGAACGTCGCCCGGGAAGACCGGCGCATCGCCGCAGGCGATCGGCTCGTTGATGCCGATCGCCTGGTTGAGCGTCAGGTTGGTCGGCGCCGAGGGGCGCTGGTGGAAGGCGGGGATGCCGAGGGCGGCGATCTCCGCCGAATCCCGGAAGCCGCCATCGGTCACCACGCCGGCTGCGCCGCGCGCCTTCAGCCGCCCGACCAGGATGGCGCCGGCGGAGGCGGCGCGGGCGTCCTTGCGGCTGTCGAAGACCAGCACCGCGCCGGCCGGGCATTCCTCGATCGCCTTGCGCTGCGGGTGCTCCGGGTTGCGGAAGACCTCGAGGGTATTGAGATCCTCCCGCGCCGGGATGTAGCGGACCGTCACGGCCTCGCCGACCATGCTCTCGGTCGGCTGGTGCAGCGGCAGCACGCCCTGGATCATCTGCGTGCGGAAGCCGCGTTTGTAGAGCGCGGTGGCGAGCGTCGCGGTGCTGACCCGCCTGAGCGTCTCGCGGGTCTCGTTGCTGAGCGGCATGAGGGGCCTCAGTAGATCACAGGTTCGGAGACGGGCGCGCCGAAATCGGTGCGCAGGAAGTCGAAGTCGCAGCCCTCGTTGGCCTGCTGGATGTGCTTGCTGAACATCCAGCCATAGCCGCGCTCGTAGCGCGCCGGCGGCGGGGTCCAGGCGGCGCGGCGGCGTGCCAGCTCCTCGTCGGAGACCTCCATGCGGATGCTGCGGGCATCGACGTCGATGCTGACGATGTCGCCGGTCCGCAGCAGCGCCAGCGGCCCGCCGATATAGCTCTCCGGCGCCACATGCAGCACGCAGGCGCCGTAGGAGGTGCCGGACATGCGCGCATCCGACAGCCGCAGCATGTCGCGCAGGCCCATCTTCAGCAGCTTCTTCGGCATGGGCAGCATGCCCCATTCCGGCATGCCCGGGCCGCCCTGCGGGCCGGCATTGCGCAGCACCAGCACGCTGTCGGGGGTGAAGGGATAGTTCTCGTCCTCCACCGCCTTCTTCATGCTGGGATAGTCGTCGAAGACGAAGGCCGGGCCGGAATGCTTGAGGAACTTCTGGTCCATCGCCGCCGGCTTGATGACGCAGCCGTCGGGCGCCAGGTTGCCCTTCAGCACCGCCAGCGAGCCTTCGCCGTAGATCGGGTTGTCCACCGTGCGGATGACGTCGTCGTTCCAGACCCGCGCGCCCTCGATGTTCTCGCCCACCGTCTTGCCGGTGCAGGTGACGCAGTCGAGGTGCAGGTGCTGCGTGATGTTGCCCATCAGCGCCCGGATGCCGCCGGCATAGAAGAAATCCTCCATCAGGTACTTGTCGCCGGAGGGGCGGACATTGCCGATGACCGGGACCTTGCGGCTGTAGCGCTCGAAGTCATCCAGCCCGATCTCCTGCCCGGCGCGGCGCGCCATGGCGATCAGGTGGATGATGGCATTGGTCGAGCAGCCCATGGCCATGGCGACGGCGATGGCATTCTCGAAGGCCTCGCGCGTCTGGATGCGCTGCGGTGTCAGGTCCTCCCAGACCATCTCGACGACCCGTCGGCCGCTCTCGGAGCACAGCCGGATATGGTTCGCATCGGCCGCGGGGATGGAGGATCCGCCGGGCAGCACCATGCCGACGGCCTCGGCGATCGCCGTCATGGTGCTGGCCGTGCCCATGGTCATGCAGGTGCCGTGGCTGCGGGCGATGCCGGCCTCGACGCCGAGCCAGTCCTGCTCGGTGATCTTGCCGGCGCGCAGCTCGTCCCAGTACTTCCAGGAATCCGAGCCCGAGCCGAGCGTCTTGCCGCCCCAATTGCCGCGCAGCATCGGCCCGGCGGGGACGAAGACGGCGGGGATATTCATGCTGGTCGCGCCGAGCAGCAGGCCAGGCGTGGTCTTGTCGCAGCCGCCCATCAGCACCGCGCCATCGATGGGATGGCTGCGCAGCAGCTCCTCCGTCTCCATCGCCAGCATGTTGCGGTACATCATCGTCGTCGGCTTGACGTAGCTCTCGGAGACCGAGATGGCCGGCAGCTCGATCGGCAGGCCGCCCGCCATCAGGATGCCGCGCTTCACGTCCTCCGCCCGCTGCCGCAGATGGGTGTGGCAGGGGTTGATGTCGGACCAGGTGTTGACGATGGCGATGATCGGCTTGCCCTGCCATTCCTCGGGCGAATAGCCCATCTGCATGGCGCGGCTGCGGTGGCCGAAGCTGCGCAGGTCGGCGGGGCCGAACCAGCGGGCGGAGCGGAGGTCCGCCGGCTGCTTGCGGCGGGGCTGATGGGTCATCGGACGATCCCCTGGACGATCAATCGAGGCTGATATTGGCACGGCGAGCGACCTCGCCCCAGCGGGCGGTCTCGCCGGCAACGAAGGCCCGGAACTCTTCCGGCGTATTGCCGACGGGCGTGATGCCCAACTCCCGGAAACGCTGCGCCACGGCCGGGTTCTGCAGCGCCGCCACCGCCTCGTCGTGCAGGCGGGCGATGATGGCGGGCGGCACCTTGGCGGGCGCGAAGAAGCCGTGCCAGGACAGGCTCTCGAAGCCCGGCACGCTCTCGGCAACCGTCGGGATCTCCGGCGCCGCCGGGCTGCGCTGTAGCGAGGTGACGCCGAGGATGCGGAACTTGCCCTCCCGCGCGAAGGGCAGGACGGAGGAGAGGTTGTCGAAGGCCATCGGCAGCTCGCCCGTCATCAGCGCCGTCGTCACCTGGCCGCTGCCGCGATAGGGCACGTGCTCGATCCGCGTGCCGGTCATCTGCATGAAGAGCGCGCCGGCGAGGTGGACGGAGGTGCCGACGCCCGAAGTGCCGAAGGCAAGCTCGCCCGGCTTCCTCTTCAGGAAGGCCACCAGCTCCGGGATACTCTTGGCGGGCAGGTCGTTGGCGACGGCGATGGCATTGGGCTGCGAGGCGAGCTGGGTGATGGGCGCGAAGTCGCGGGCCACGTCATAGGGCATCCTCGGCGTGATGGCCGGGTTGATGGCGTGGCTGCTGATGGTGCCGAGGCAGAAGGTGGTGCCGTCCGGCGTCGCGCGGGCGCAGGCATCGCTGCCGATATTGCCGCCGGCGCCGGCCTTGTTCTCCACCACGATGGGCTGGCCGAGCGACTTCGACATCTCCGTCCCGACCAGCCGCGCGATGGTGTCGGAGACGCCGGCGGAGAAGGGGACGATCAGGCGGATCGGCTGGTTCGGCCAGGGCGCCTCGGCCCGCGCCGGCAGGGCCGCGAGGCCGAGCGTGGCGGCAAGGACGAGACGGCGCGTCGGGCGGTGCATTCCGGGGTTTCCTCCTGCGGCCATGGAAGTGGCCATCATGGTCTGGCATCCCATATATCAGATCATAGGCGCGCGCCAAGATATTGGCTGGCCCGCCGATGCCTGATAGGCTCCCGCTCTTCATGACCGCTCCCGGCGCCGCCCCGACCCCGGACCTCAGTTCCGCTGGCCTGACGCCGCTCGGCCCGCGCCGCTCGGCGGCCGAGATCGCCTATGCGCAGCTCCGGCAGGCGGTCATCACCCTCGCCCTGCCGCCTGGCACCGTCCTCTCCCGCGCCGATCTCGCCGCCCGCCTCGGCGTCAGCCAGACCCCGGTGCGGGAGGCGCTGATCCGCCTGCAGGAGGAAGGGCTGATCGAGGTCGTGCCGCATTCCGCGACGCGCGTCGCCCGCATCGACCTGGCCAGCGCGCGGGAGGCGAGCTTCCTCCGCCTCTCCGTGGAGGTGGAGATCGTCCGCCGCCTCGCCGCGGTGCCGACGCCCGCGCTGGCCGCGTCGCTGCGCGCCGAGATCGCCCGGATGCGGGAACTGCACGCGCAGGGCGACCAGGAGGGCGTGGCCGCGGCGGACGAGGCCTTCCACAGCCTGCTGCACGCTGCCGCCGGCGTGCCGGCGCTGCGCGAGCTGATCCGCAGCCGCAGCGGCCATCTCGACCGGCTGCGGCGGATCCACCTGCCCGCGCCGGGCAAGGCGGAGCGGATCCTGCGCGAGCACGAGGCGGTGGCCGAGGCGATCATCGGCCGCGACGCCGAGGCGGCGGAGCGCGGCCTGCGCGACCACCTCTCCCACACCTTCGCGGAGCTGGAGCGGATCCGGGCGGCGCGGCCGGACTGGTTCTGACAGGACAGCGCCCGCTGCCCGGGGCGGGGCGGGATCGTCCGCGCCGCGCCGACCGGGCCGGCTCCCGCCGCACTACGGCATGCCAGGCGCGGCGCCGGGCGCGGCTGCCGCCGGCCCACCTCTCGCGACTTCGGCATTGGCGCGGCCCGAAGGGCCGGTCAGGCTGCCTTGCCCGCCCTCCGCAGCCACCGCTAGAACCGAAGCCGATGCCGACACGCCCGATCCGAGTCGCCCCGTCGCTCCTCGCCGCCGACTTCGCCCGGCTGGGTGAGGAGGTGCGCGCCGTCGCCGCCGCCGGCGCCGACTGGCTGCATCTCGACATCATGGACGGGCATTTCGTGCCGAACATCAGCTTCGGCCCGGGGCTGGTGAAGGCGCTGCGCAAGCACGCGGCCATTCCCTTCGACGTCCACCTGATGATCGCGCCGGCCGATCCCTACCTGCAGGCCTTCGCCGAGGCCGGCGCCGACCTGATCAGCCTGCATCCGGAAGCGGGTGCGCACCTGCACCGCTCGCTGCAGACCATCCGTGGCCTCGGCAGGAAATCGGGCGTGGTGCTGAACCCGGCGACGCCCGTCTCCGCGGTGGAGAACGTCCTCGACCTCTGCGACCTGATCCTGGTGATGTCGGTCAATCCCGGCTTCGGCGGCCAGTCCTTCATCGCCAGCCAGCTCGGCAAGATCGCCATCCTGCGGCAGATGATCGACGCCCATGTCGCCCAGGGCGGGCAGGAGATCGCGCTGCAGGTCGATGGCGGCGTCACGGCGGAGACCGCGCCGCGCTGCATCGAGGCCGGGGCGGATGTGCTCGTCGCCGGCACGGCGGTCTTCGGCAAGCCCGACTATGCCGCGGCCATCGCCGCGATCCGGGGCGCCGCCTGATGCGGGAGACAGTCTGGCGGCATGCGTGACCTGATTCGCGGCACCCGGCGCTTCATCGCCGGCCTGAAGCCGGTGAAGGTGCCGGACGCCCCGGCGCGCAGCTTCCGCGACCTCTGGCCCGGCGATGCCGGCCGCGGCGCCCGGCTGCTGCGCGGCGAGTTCGAGGTGCAGGGCAGCACCCGCCGGCTGGAGGCGACCGGCGAGGGCTGGGAGGCGGGCGCCGGCCCCGTCACCTGGCGCGCCGCGGCGCATGGCTTCGCCTGGCTGCGCGACCTCCGTGCGCTCGGCACCGACACCGCCCGGATGCGCGCCCGCGACCTGACGGAGGACTGGCTGGCCCGTGGCGCCGCCGAGAATCTGGCGCAGGCGCCCGAGGTCGCCGCCGCGCGCATCTCCGCCTGGCTCGGCCACTGGGACTTCCTGGCGGCGACCGCCGAGGACGGATTCCGCCGCAAGCTGCTGGTGCGCCTGGCGCAGGACAGCCGCGGCGTGATCGGCAGCCTGCCCGGCGAGGCCATGCACCGCGGCGCGCTGGTGACGCTGAAGGGCGCCATGGCCGCCGCCGTGGCGCTGGAGGAGGAGGCCTGGATGAACCGGGCCATCCGCTTCCTCCCCGGCGAGCTCGAGCGGCAGTTCCATCCCGATGGCGGACATGTCGAGCGCTCGCCGCAGCAACTCCTGCTCGCGCTGCAGGACCTGATCGAGATCCGCAACCTGCTGCACGGCGCCGGCATCAACCCGCCGCCGGTGCTGGCGACGGTGCTGGAGCGCGCCGGCCAGGCATTGCGGCTGTTCCGCCACGGCGATGGCGGCCTCGCCCAGTTCAACGGCACGCGGGAGGACGGGGCGGGGCTGCTGGACCTCGTCCTCACCCAGGGCCAGGCGCGCGGCCGCGCGCCCCTGCTGCTGGAGGATACCGGCTTCCACCGCCTGCAGGCGGGCCGCACCCTGGTCATCGCCGAGGCCGGCGCGCCGCCGCCACAGCGCACGCGCGACAGCGGCAGCGGCCTGCCGCGCGGCGCCGACCGCTTCGCGCATGCCGGCACGCTCTCCTTCGAGATGTCGGTCGGGCGCGACCGGGTCATCGTCAATTGCGGCGCCGCGCCGGCGGCCGAGGCCGAGTGGCGCGACGCGCTGCGCGCGACCGCCGCGCATTCGACGCTGGTGCTGGCCGATACCAACAGCAGCGAGCTGAAGGACGAGGGCCTCGGCCGCCGGCCGGAGCGGGTGGAGGCCGACCGGCACGAGAGCAACGGCGCGCAATGGCTGGAGGCGAGCCACGATGGCTGGCGCAAGCCCTTCGGCGCGCTGCACCGGCGCCGCCTCTACCTCGCCGAGACGGGCGACGACCTGCGCGGCGAGGACATGATCGAGATGGCCGAGGCCGGCGCGCCGGTGCCCTCCTTCCTCGTCCGCTTCCACCTGCATCCCGCCGTGGTCGCCACGCCGCAGATCGACGAGCAGGCGGTGCTGCTGCGCCTGCCCTCCAACCAGTTCTGGCGGCTGCGAGCCAAGGGCGCCACGGTCGCGCTGGAGGAGAGCGTCTATCTCGGCGGCGGGGAGCCACGGCGAACCAGCCAGATCGTGCTGACCGCCGAGGCGAAGCTGGACACCATCCAATGGGCGATCGGCCGCGTGACGGCGCAGCCGGGCGGCGCCGAGGCGGCGGAGAGCGACGGCAGGCCCGCGGCCCCGGCCTGAGCCGGGCCTCGGGCCGGAGGATCCGAACCCGCCCGCCGGGCCTGCAAGGCGGCCTGATGACCGAAGGGCCCGAAGGTCTGGATCGGTCCGCCAGACATTCGCGGATGCGGGAGACGCTGGTCGGGCGGCGGACCATGCTGGTGAACGCGCCGCGCGTGGCCCCGGCCGCCTCGGCGCACGGCGCTGCGGTTGCTGGCGCGTGGCGATGGTGGCGCTGGCCAACAGGCTCGCCCGCTTCGCCTGGGACGTGCTGACCCGCGCCGCGCCCTGCAGCCCCACCGGGCGGCGCGCCGCCGCCCTGGCCTGATCCCGCCAGCGCGAACACGAGGAGCGTCGGGCAGCGCCGCAGACCGCCTGCCTCAACACGCTTGCCCGACAGGGGCCGTCACACATGAACCGGCCCGCCGACAGCCAGGCAAGCCGATGACTGCAGCGCCGTGAGGCGCGGAGGTCGGAACCGGTCCCTCCGCCAGCCAAGGCAGTCCGGTGGCCGCAGCCCGCTGCCGCAAGCGGCGGAGGGCGCCGCCCGCAACGCAAAAGCCCCGCCAGCGGGGCTGGCGGGGCTTGCGGCGTCACCGGACTTGGTCGGAGCGAGAGGATTCGAACCTCCGGCCCCTGCGTCCCGAACACAGTGCTCTACCAGGCTGAGCTACGCTCCGTCAGGTCAGTGCGCCGTCCCGCAGCGGCCGGGGCCGTGCGGGAGCGCGCATATAACCCCCGCCGCGGAACAGGGCAAGCGGGGGGTCAGAGCCTTTCTGCGGGAGCGGCCGTTTCGGGCGGCGGCGCGTCGCGCAGCAGCGCGAGTGCGGCCGGCACGTCCGCCGCCACGGCATAGAGCCGCCGGTTGCTCTCCGGCACGAAGCCCTGGGCGATCAGCGCCTCGATCATCGCCAGGAAGGGCTGCGCCCAGCCCTGCACGTCGAGGATGATGATCGGCTTGTCGTGCAGGCCGAGCTGCCGCCAGGTGATGATCTCCACCGTCTCGTCCAGCGTGCCGAGGCCGCCCGAGAGGGTGACGAAGGCATCGGCCAGCTCGAACATCCGGGTCTTGCGGGTGTGCATGCTGGTCGTGACCTCGAGCTCCGCGACGACCGGGGAGGGGCGCTCCACCCGCGTCAGGAATTCCGGGATCACGCCCTGCACGCGGCCGCCGGCGGCGATCGCGGCCTCCGCCACCGTGCCCATCAGCCCGACGCCGCCGCCGCCATAGACCAGCGCCAGGCCGGCCGCGGCGATGCCAGCCCCCAGCGCCTGCGCGGCCGCGAGATGGGCGGGGTCGGTGCCGGCGCGGGCGCCGCAGAAGACGGCGACGGAACGGATATGCTTGGGCATGAGGATCTCCGGTGGGGAGCGCAGTCTGCCACGGCTCGGCCCCGCCTCGCCACGGAGGGGACCGGAGCCGCGGAAGGTGAAAAAAGGGCGATGCAACAAGCGTTCCCGGATCCCCGGGCGGAACGGTCCCGCGCGGGCCGGACCTCGACGCCGCGGAACCACGGCCGCGGCGGCGTCGCGCTGCCAGGGGGCGCTGCCAAGGGTCGCGCTGCCAGGGCCGGCGCAGGCGCGCCGGGGCTGTTCACTTCAGTCCGGAGGAATAAGGCGATAGCATGACCTTGCCGCTGGGCCATCCCCACGACGAGTGACCGTGCCATGACGGAGGCGACCAAATGGGGTCGGGTCGGCCTGCTCTGCCTGATCGTCGCCGCGGCGACGGGCACGGCCTGGCTGATGCTGCCGGATGCCTTCCCGCGCCTCGGGCCGCCGCCCGGCACGGATGAACGCGTCGTGTCCGCCGTCCTGGTCGCGCCCTCCGCCCCGGCTGCCGCTGCCCCGCCTGCTCCGGCGGTGGCGAGCGAACCGGTCGCGGGACCCGAGGCGCCGCGCTTCCACATCGCCCGGGTCGGCGCCCGCGGCACACTGGTGACCGCCGGCAGCGCCCCGCCCGGGGCCGAGGTGCGGCTGCTGGCGGGCGGGCGGGAGATCGGCCGGGCCCGGTCCGATGCCAGGGGCGAGTGGGTGATCCTGCCGGCCGAGCCCCTGCCGCCCGGCCCGCGCGAACTGGCCCTGCTGTCCCGCAGCCCGGGCGGCGAGGCCGTGCCCTCCCGCGATACCCTGCTGCTGCTGGTGCCGGAGCCGGCGATGGCCGCGGCGGCGCGGCCCGAGACGGCGGGCGCCACTGCCTTGCTGCTGCCGGCGACCACCGCCGCCGGCGTCGCGCCGCGAATCCTGCAGGCCCCGCCGGAGCCGGGCCGGCCACGCCTCGGCCTCGACGTGGTGGACTACGACGATGCCGGCGCCATGCGCTTCGCCGGCAGTGCCCCGCCGGGCAGCACCCTCCGAGTCTATGTCGGCCCGGCGCATGCCGGGGATGCGGTGGCGGATCCGGCCGGCCGCTGGGCGCTGAGCCCCGCCGACCAGCCTGCCTATGGCCGGCACGTGCTGCGGGTGGACCAGCTTGCCGCGGCCGGCACCGTCGCGGCCCGGATCGAGCTGCCCTTCCAGCGCGACCGGGCGGCAGAGGAGGAGCCGGCGGAGGGGCGGATGATCGTCCAGCCCGGCACCACCCTCTGGCGCATCGCGCGGCGGGTCTATGGCCGCGGCACGCGCTACACCCTCATCTACCAGGCGAACCGCGAGCAGATCCGCGACCCCAACCGGATCTATCCCGGGCAGGTGTTCAGCCTGCCCGGGGAGACGCCGGCCGAGACGGTCTCCAGCCGGTCGAGATAGGGGTCGAGCGCGAGCGCGAAGCGCACCATGGCGGCGATCACGCTGGTCGCGGTCGGCGCCGGCAGCCTGTCGGCCGCCTCCAGCCTGATGCGATGGTCGGGGAGCAGCCGCAGCCGCCAGCCCGGCGGCAGGGCGGCGGGCAGGCTGGCAAGCGCCGCGAAGGCGCCGGGCCGGTCGGCGCCGGGCTCGGCGGTGGAGGGGATGCGGCCGGCGATGGCGGCGAGCCGCAGGCCGTCCGGCGCGACCGCGGCCTCGCAGGGCCGGCCGCGCCAGCGGAACCGGAGGGCGGGCGGGGCCTGCGGCTCGCGCGGCCGCAGGGCGCCGTCCGGCGCGACGGCGAAGGGACCGAGGTTCAGGGGCTGCATGGCCGGCGCAGCTTGCCGCCACAGGGTGAAGACACCATAAACCGGCGCCATGGCGATCGGACGCAGTCTGCGGCTGGTGCTGGCCCCGCCGCATCCGGCGGGCCGGCCCTTCATTCTTGGCGGTCTCGGGGTAGCTCTGCTCGGCGGCTGGCTGCTGGGCGGCTGGCTCTTCGAGCTCGGCCTCCTCTTCACCCTCTTCTGCCTCTATTTCTTCCGCGACCCCGCGCGGGTCCCGCCGCCGCGGCCCGGCCTGGTGCTGGCCCCGGCGGATGGGCGGATCGTGAGCGTGGCGCAGGCCATCCCGCCGGAGGAGCTCGGCCTCGGCCCGCTGCCGCGCTGGCGGGTGGCGATCTTCCTCTCGGTCCTCGACGTGCACGTGAACCGGGTGCCGGTGGACGGCACGGTCACCCGCATCGCCTACCGTCCCGGCAAGTACCTCAATGCCTCGCTCGACAAGGCGAGCGAGGACAACGAGCGCAACGCCCTCGCGCTGCGCCTGCCGGATGGCCGCGACATGGCGGTGGTGCAGATCGCCGGGCTGATCGCGCGCCGCATCCTCTGCGACGTGCGGGAGGGCGACATGCTCCGCGCCGGCCAGCGCTTCGGCATCATCCGCTTCGGCAGCCGCACCGACCTCTACCTGCCCCCCGGTGTGCTGCCGCTGGTGGCGCAGGGCCAGACCATGATCGGCGGCGAGACGGTGATCGCGGAGCTCGGCCAGAGGGGGGCGGCGTGAACGGCGGGGCGCGGCTGCGCGGCCGGCTGCGGCGGCTGCGGCCGCGCACGCGGCCGCGCTACCGCGGGCTGTCCTTCAACCGGCTGGTGCCGAACATCCTGACCATGCTCGGTCTCTGCGCCGGGCTGACCGCCATTCGCGTCGCGCTCGATGCGCAGTGGGAGAAGGCGGCGGTGCTGATCGTGGTCGCCGGCGCGATCGACGGGCTGGACGGGCGCATCGCCCGGCTGCTGAAGGGCACCAGCCGCTTCGGGGCGGAGTTCGACAGCCTCTCGGACTTCCTCTGCTTCGGCGTGGCGCCGGCCCTCGTCCTCTACATGTGGTCGCTGCACGATGCGGGGGGTCTCGGCTTCGCGCCCTGCCTGCTCTTCGCGGTCTGCTCGGCGCTGCGGCTCGCGCGCTTCAACGCCTCGCTCGTCGATGCGCCAGCCCTGCCGCTGACCGGGCCGCCGCCGAAACCGGCCTATGCGCAGAACTTCTTCACCGGCGTGCCGGCGCCGGCGGGGGCGGGGCTCGCCCTCTTCCCCCTCTTCGCCGCGCTGGCCTTCGCCGAGTGGGACCTGCCGGGCCTCGCCGCGGTGGCGCGCCACCCCCTCGTCCCCGGCCCGCTGCTGGTGGTGGTGGGGGGGCTGATGGTCTCGACGCTGCCGACCTGGAGCTTCAAGAACTTCAAGGTGCCGGCGGAGTATGTGCTGCCGCTGCTGCTGGGCATCGGCGCCTATGTCGCGGTGCTGCTGACCGAGCCCTGGGCGGCGCTGGCCGGGGGCGGCATCCTCTATGTGTCCATGTTGTTCTTCTCGGTCCGTAGCTACCGACAGTTGAAGCGGGAGGCCGAGGGATTGCTGGAGCCGGTGCTGGTCGGCGGCAATGGCACCGCCGCCGCGCCGCGGCCGCCGGGCGACGTGGCCTGACGCGTGCCGATGACCGAAGGGCCGAAGGGGGCTCCACGAAGCGGCGTTTCGTGGGGTGCCCCGGATGGCCCGGAGGTCTGAATCGGCTCGCCCGACATACAAGGGACGCGGGGTCGCCTGCGCGAAAAGGCTTTGCCGCCGCGTCGTATACTGTAGGCTCGTGCCGATCGCGGTCGGGTGTGACCGCCCGAATGGGCGGATCGCTCTGTCAACCGGGGCCCTGCGGAGGCACCGCCTCCGCACCGGAACGCAGACCGTCGCGTCCAGGATTCTCGAGGAGGGATCAGGATGCAGCGTATCGCAGCGATACCGGCCGGCCTGCTGGGCGGACTCACGCTGGCCTTCCCGGCGGCAGCCCATCACGTGAGCGGCGGCATGATGCCGACCGGATTCGCCGAGGGCTTCCTCTCCGGCCTTGCGCATCCGCTGATCGGGCTGGACCATCTGGGCTTCATCCTGGCCGTGGGCCTCGCCGCCGGCATCGCCCGGCTCGGCGCCGCGGTACCCGCGACCTTCGTCGGCGCCTCGCTGCTCGGCGTGCTGCTGCATGGCTGGGCGCCGACCGGCCCGGCGGTCGAGATCCTCGTCGCCCTCTCCGTCGCGGCTGCCGGCGGGGCGCTGGCCGCCGGCGGCCGGGCGCTGCCCGCCGCCGCCTGGACGGCGCTGGCGGCCCTTGCCGGCCTGGTGCATGGCGTTGCTTATGGCGAGACGGTCACCGGCGCCGAGCCGACGCCGGTGATCGCCTATCTGCTCGGCCTCGGCCTGGTGCAGGGCGCGATCGCGGCCGGCCTCGCGCGGCTGGGGCGGCGCTGGTCCGCTGCCGGGCCGGCCGGGGCGGGCATGCTGGCGCCGAGGCTGGCCGGGGCCACCATCCTGGGCGTCGGGATCGCCACCCTGGCGGCCGGCACCCTGCCGGGAGGCTGAGCCGCCCGCCGTCCCGCCGCACATTCCCGCCACCGGAGCAGGAGGAGCATCGTGACCGAACATGGCCACACCGCGCCGCCGAGCGATCCCGAGCTGCGCATCAAGGCGCTCGAATCGCTGCTGGTCGAGAAGGGGCTGATCGACCCCAAGGCGATCGACGACATCATCGAGACCTACGAGACCAAGATCGGCCCGCGCAACGGCGCCAGGGTGGTCGCGCGCGCCTGGGCCGATCCGGCATACAAGGCGCGGCTGCTGCAGGACGCCACGAGCGCCATCGCCGAGCTCGGCTTCACCGGCGCGCAGGGCGAGGACATGGTGGTCGTCGAGAACACCGAGGAGGTGCACAACGTCGTCGTCTGCACCCTCTGCTCCTGCTACCCCTGGCCGACGCTCGGCCTGCCGCCGGTCTGGTACAAGGCGGCGCCCTACCGCGCCCGCGTCGTCACCGACCCGCGCGGCGTGCTGCTCGAATTCGGCACCGAGGTCTCGCCGGAGACCGAGATCCGCGTCTGGGACAGCAATGCCGAGCTGCGCTACTTGGTGCTGCCGCGCCGCCCCGAGGGAACGGAGGGCTGGACGGAGGAGCAGCTCGCCGCGCTGGTCAGCCGGGATTCGATGATCGGGACGGCGGTGATCGCGCCGCCTCCGGCCGCGGCGGGAGACGCGCCATGAACGGCATCCACGACCTCGGCGGCATGCATGGCCTCGGCGCCATCAACCCGGAGCCGAACGAGCCCGTCTTCCACGCGGGCTGGGAGCGCCGCGTCTTCGGCGTGATGATGGCGACCTTCGGCGGCGGCCACTACAATGTCGACCAGTTCCGCCACGCCATCGAGCGCATGCCGGCCGGGGAGTATCTGCGCAGCAGCTATTACGAACACTGGCTGCATGCAATGGAGACGCTGCTGGTGGAGGGCGGCGCGGTCGGCGCCGAGGAATTGCGCGCCCGCCAGGCGGCGCTGGCCGGGGGAGGCGCCTGATGCAGGTCGTCACCCCGGACAAGGTGCCGGCGCTGATCGCGACCGGCGGCTCGACCCGTGTCGACAGGCCGGTCGCGCCGCGCTTCCGCCCGGGCGACCGCGTGACGGTGCGCGTGCTGAACCCGGAGCATCATACGCGGCTGCCGCGCTACGCCCGTGGCAAGCGCGGCGTCGTGGAGCACGACCACGGCGTCTTCGTCTTCCCCGACACCTCCGCCCATCGGCAGGGCGACAAGCCGCAGCATGTCTACACCGTGCGCTTCACCGCCCGCGAGCTATGGGGGCCGGCGGCCGGCGAGCGGGACACGCTGCGGCTCGACCTCTGGGACGACTACCTGGATCCGGCCCCGTGACGGAGCCCGTCGGCCCGGACCCGGGCGGCGGCGGCTTCCGCGAGCCCTGGCAGGCGAAGGCCTTCGCGCTGGTCGTGCTGCTGCACCGGCAGGGACACTTCGCCTGGGAGGAATGGGTGCGCACCCTGGCCGCGGAGGTGGCGGCACGCCCGCAGCGGGCGGAGGAGGATGCCGACGCGGCCTATCATCGCCAGTTCCTCGCCGCGCTCGAGGCCATCACGGCGGCACGCGGCCTCGCCACGGCGCCGGCGATGTCGGCGCGGGCACGGCAGTGGCGGCAGGCCTATCTGAACACGCCGCACGGGCATCCGGTGGAACTCGCCAATGCCGGGGAGGCGGCGGCGGAGGGCGAGGGCCACGACGAGGACGAGCATGGCCATGATCATGCGCATGCCCATGGTGGCCTGCAGCCGCAGCGCGTGCCGGTCGCCATCAGCCCGGGGGCGCGCCATCCCTGACCGGAGGGCGGCCGCGTCCTCGCGACGCCCGCGCCGTCCGCCCCGCTGCTTCCGCAACCGGCCGGAGGACCGTAAGCTGGCGGCGGAAGCGCGCGCCCGGAACGACGCGCCCGAGGAGACGGTCCCATGAAGATGATGTGGTTCCACCTCATGCCCTATACCGAGCTGCCGGAGGATTTCCGGCAGAAGCATCCTTCGGTCTGGGTGGACATCCACAGCTCGCTCTTCGACCCGAAGCGCGCGCACCTGATGTACAACGACTTCATGGACGAGTTGGAGTTCGCGGCCGATTGCAGCTACGACGCCATCTGCGTCAACGAGCACCATTCGAACGGCTACGGCCTGATGCCGAGCCCGAACCTGATCGCCTCGGCGCTGGCGCGGCGGACCACGCAGGTGCCGATCTGCGTGATGGGGAACTCGCTGGCGCTCTACAACCCGCCGACCCGCGTCGCAGAGGAATTCGCGATGCTCGACGTCATCAGCGGCGGGCGGCTGATCGCGGGCTTTCCCGTCGGCACGCCGATGGACACCTGTTTCGCCTATGGCCAGAACCCGTCCATGCTGCGCGAGCGGTATCTCGAGGCGCATGACCTGGTCATCAAGGCCTGGACCGAGAAGGACACCTTCGCCTTCAACGGCCGCTACAACCAGCAGCGCTACGTGAACATCTGGCCGCGCCCGGTGCAGCAGCCGCATCCGCCCATCTGGATCCCGGGCGGCGGCAGCGTCGAGACCTGGCAGTGGTGCGCGCAGATGGACTATGTCTACTGCTACCTCTCCTACTACGGCTACAAGGCGGGCAAGGCGACCATGGACGGCTTCTGGGCCGAGATGGCGCGCCTCGGCAAGGACCGGAACCCCTACCGCGCCGGCTTCGCGCAGGTCGTCGCCGTCGCCGAGAGCCGCCAGCAGGCGCTCGACCTCTACACCGAGCCGGCCGAGTATTTCTTCAACCGCTGCCTGCACATCGACCCGCGTTTCGCCGCGCCCGCCGGCTACAGCACGGAGGCGACGCAGCGCGCCGGCCTCGAGAGCATGGTGAAGAAGGCGGCGAATGCGCAGACGCTGATCCAGGGCGACAAGACCAACCGCGGCATGACCATGGCCGACTTCGTCGAGCGCGGCTATGTCGTGATCGGCAGCCCGGACGAGGTGCTGGAGCAGCTCAACGCGCTCGCCGACGACCTGCATGTCGGCCATCTCATGCTGCTCATGCAGTTCGGCAACATGGGCAAGGACCTCACGCAGTACAACACGCGCGTCTTCGCCGAGACGGTGATGCCGCGGCTGCGCTCGCGCTTCGCGGAATACGAGGACCGCTGGTGGCCGCAGCCGATGGAGGCGGGCGAGCGGGCGCCGCTGCCCGCCTTCGCGCCGAAGCTCGCGGCGGAGTAGGGGCGCGGCATGAGCGAGCCCGATGTCTCG
Source organism: Paracraurococcus lichenis (assembly GCF_030657435.1). GTDB lineage: Bacteria > Pseudomonadota > Alphaproteobacteria > Acetobacterales > Acetobacteraceae > Paracraurococcus > Paracraurococcus lichenis. Next base: position 117,892 of record NZ_JAUTWS010000013.1, read on the forward strand.
ACCGTCGAGGTCAACGGCTTCCCGACGCGCATCTGGCGCAAGGGCAGCGGCGCGCCGCTGGGTTTCCTCGCCGGCTTCGGCGGGCTGCCGCGCTGGGTGCCATTCCTCGACCACCTCGCCGAGCGACGCACCGTCATCGTCCCCTCGCTTCCCGGCTTCCCCGGCGGCGACCGCGGCCACGCGGTGCTGGACAGCCACCTCGACTGGGTGCTCGCGGTGCGGCAGGTGATCCTGGCGGCCGGCCTGCACGGGGCGGACCTGGCGGGCTCCTCCGTCGGCGCCTCCATGGCCGCCGAGATGGCGACGCTCTGGCCCGAGAGCGTCAGGCGCCTAGCGCTGATCGCGCCCTTCGGCCTCTATGACGAGGCGGATCCGCCCGCCGACCCCTGGGCGCAGCGCGCCGATGCGCTGCCCGGGCTGCTCTGCGCCGATCCGGAGACCTGGCGCGCGTTGAAGGCGGTGCCGGAGGGCGCCAACAGCGTCGAATGGCCGATCGAGCAGACCCGCGCCAGCGAGGCCGCGGCCCGCATCTTCTGGCCGCTCGGCAATACGCGGCTCGAGAAGCGCCTGCCGCTGGTCAAGGCGCCGACACTCCTGCTCTGGGGCGAGCAGGACCGCGTCATGCCGCGCCGCTATGCCGGGCGCATCGCGGAATGTCTCGGCGGGCCGAGCGAGTTGCGCGTGATTCCCGGTGCCGGGCATCTCGCGGAACTCGACCGGCCGGATATGGTGGCGGACGCAATCCTGTCCTGGGTGGGGTGAATCCATGCCGATCGATCCCGGCGCCGTCGCCGTCCTGAACCTGATCAAGGAGCTCGGCCGGCCGCCGCTGCACCTGCTGAGCCCGCCCGAGGCGCGCGAGGCGAGCGCCAAGTCGCGCGCCGTACTCGGCGCCGAGCCGGAGGAGGTGGCCGAGGTCGAGGACCTGACCTGCCCCGGCCCACGCGGCCCCATCCCGCTGCGGCGCTACCGCGGCGCCGGCACCAAGGTCGGGGAGGCGCTGCCCTGCCTGCTCTACCTGCATGGCGGCGGCTGGGTGATCGGCGACCTCGACAGCCATGACGCGCCCTGCCGCCTCCTCGCCAATGCGGCGCGCTGCAGCGTGGTCGCGGTGGATTACCGGATGGCGCCGGAATATGTGTATCCGGCGGCGGTGGAGGATTGCGCCGCGGCGCTGCGCTTCGTCGCCGAGAATGCCGGTGCGCTGCGCCTCGACCCCAGCCGCATCGCGGTGGGCGGCGACAGCGCCGGCGGCAACCTGGCCGCCGTCCTGGCGATCATGTCGCGCGACGGGGCACTCCCGAAAGTTGGCTTCCAGCTACTGCTCTATCCCGCCACCGACATGGCGGGGGAGCGCCCGGCCTATGAGCGCTTCACCGAAGGCCTGATCCTGACCGACAAGACCATGCGCTGGTTCATCAACCACTACACCCCGGACCCGGCACGGCGGGTGGAGTGGCAGGCGAGCCCGCTCAGGGTGCCGAGCCTGCAGGGCGTGGCCAGCGCCTATGTCATGACCGCCGGCTACGACCCGCTGGTGGACGAAGGGATCGAGTTCGCGCGAAGGCTCGAGGCGGATGGCGTGCGCGTGACGCATGTCCATATGTCCGACCAGATCCATGCCTTTCTCACCATGGGCAAGTTCATCCCGGCCGCCGACCTGGCGCTGCGGCAGGCGGCGCTCGCGCTCGCCCACCATTTCGCGGGGGGCTGAGCGGTGGCGGGACTTCTGGAGGGCAAGGCGGCGCTGGTCACCGGCGCCGCCTCCGGCATCGGGCGTGCCACGGCGCTGGCCTTCGCGCGGGAGGGCGCCTGGGTGGCGGCGGCGGACCGCAACCTCGACGCCGCGAAGGCGACCGTCCGCGCCATCGAGGATGCCGGCGGCGAGGCGGTCGCCATCGCCTGCGACGTGACCGAGGACGCGCAGGTGGCGGCCATGGTCGCGGCGACGGTCGAGGCCTTCGGCAGCCTCGACTGCGCCTTCAACAATGCCGGCGTCGCGCCCTACCAGCTCAACTCGGCGGGCGTGCCGGCGGCGGATCTCGAGGAGGCGGCCTGGCTCGGCCTGATCGAGGTGAACCTGCACGGCGTCTGGCGCTGCCTGCGGCACGAGGTGCAGCAGATGCGCAAGCAAGGCGGCGGCGCCATCGTCAATACCGCCAGCATCCTGGGGCTGGTCGGCGGCGGCGGCGCCGCGGCCTATGTCGCCAGCAAGCACGCGGTGGTCGGGCTGACCAAGGCGGCGGCGATCGACCATGCCGCGGAGAACATCCGGGTGAACGCGGTCTGCCCCGGCTATATCGAGACGCCGATGACCGAGGACACCATGCGCCGGCGCGGCGAGACCATCATCGCGCGCGTGCCGCTGGCGCGCATGGGCAAGGCGGAGGAGATCGCCGAGGCCGTGGTCTGGATGTGCTCCGATCGCGCCGGCTTCGTCACCGGGTCCTGCTGGCAGGTGGACGGGGGCTATACCGCCCGCTGAGGGGGAGGCGCGGGGCCGGAACCCCGCGCCGCGGTTCACACATTGGCGCCTTCGATGACGCCGCCGAAGCGCTGCCAGGTCTGGCCGGTCCAGCGCTGCAACTGCATCTGCCGGATCGGATGGAAATTGGTCGCGGAGGTCGCGACCTTGATCCCCGGGATCAGCGTGGCCGGCACGAAGTCGTGGATATCGGCCACCTGCTTCATGATGTTATCGCGGGCAAAATTGCCGCGGCACTTCTCCAGCACATGCATCAGCGTCTGGGCGATGCCATAGGCGAAAGGATAGCTGCCGTCCTTCATGTCGCCGTTCGGGATGTAGCGGCGCATGAAGTCCCGCCACTCGTTCATGCCCTTGTCCTCGTCCCAGGCCGGGTCGGTCGGGTCCTTCAGATAGGCCGAGGTGATGATGCCCACGCCCTTCTCCGGCCCGGCCGGCTCCATCACCGTGCCGACGCTGATGGAGACGTTCGTCAGGTAGTGGAAGGCCGGGCGCCAGCCCACGTCGAAGACGCGGCGCACGGTCTGGGCGGCGAATTTCGGCGTGGTCGCCGTCACCATCACGTCGCATCCCGCCTGCTGCAGGGTGACGACCTGGCTGTCGATGGTCGGGTCCGTCGCCTCGTGGCTGACGGCGCGGACCATCTGGTCGTAGCGGGCGCCCAGGACGTCCTTGACGCCGTTGACATAGTCCTTGCCGAAGTCGTCGTTCTGGAAAAGCAGCCCGATCTTCGCGTTCGGCCGCTGCTCCAGCAGGTGCTTCATGTAGATCTGCGCCTCGGTCCGGTAGCTGGGCTGCCAGCCGATGGTCCAGGGCGTGTCCTGGTAGTTGCCCCACTTGTCGGCGCCGGTCGAGAGGAAGATGTGCGGCACCTTGCGCTGGTTCATGTAGCGCAGGATGGCGCTGTTCGAGGCCGTGCCGAGCTGGTTGAAGGTGAAGGCGACCTTGTCCTGCTCCACCAGCCGGCGCGTCTGCTCCACCGTCTTGGGCGGGCTGTAGCCGTCGTCATAGGTGATGAAGTTGATCTTCCGACCGGCGATGCCGCCCTGGTCGTTGATCATCCTGAAGAAGGCCTCGTGCGAGCGGCCGATCGAGCCATAGGCGCTGGCCGGCCCGCTATAGGGCATGGTGTTGCCGATGCGGAGCTCGGTCGCGGTCACGCCGGGCGTCTCCTGCGCCCGGGCGAGGGAGGGCGCCGCCAGCGTGGCGGCGCCGGCGGCAAGCAGGTGGCGGCGGGTGAGGATCATTCCTGTCTCCCTGTCGTTGCTGTCCGTTCGTGGGGAAAGACGAGGCTCGGGGAGAAGGCATTCTCCCCAAGCCCCGCTTCTGTTTCTGTGCGCCGGTGCTCGCGCCGCGACGTCTCGGTCAGGCATCGGCCCCTTCGATGAGGCCGCCGAAGCGGACCCAGGAGGCGCCATCCCAGCGCTGCAACTGCATCCTCTGGATCGGCCGGTAGTCCTGCGGGCCGGTGTCTAGGGTGATCCCCGGCAGCAGCACCGGGATCGCCACGTTCCTGAGATTCGCCGCCTGGCGCATGATGTTCTCGCGCGAGAAGTTGCCGTCGCATTGCGTCAGCAATTGCCGCAGCGTGCGCCCCAGCGCATAGCCATAGACCGTATTGGCATCGTGCAGGTCGCCCTCGGGCATCCACTGCTTCATGAAGGCGCGGTACTCGTTCATGCCTGGGTCGTCGCGCCAGGCGGCGTCGCCCTGCTCCTTCAGGTAGCCCGAGGTGATGATGCCGACGCCCTTCTCCACGCCCGCCGGCTGCATGACCGCGCCGACCGAGAGGGAGACATTCGTCAGGTAGCGCTGTGCCTGCCAGCCGATGTCGAAGGTCTTGCGGATCGCCTGCGCCGCGGCCTTGGGGCCGAGGGCGATCATCAGCACATCGGCCCCGGTTCCCTGCAGCGAGAGGATCTGGCTGTCCGGCGTCGGGTCGGTGATCTCGAAGCTCGCGGTCTTGACCGTCGCGTCGAAGCGCTCGGCGCCGATCACGTCGCGCATGCCGGCGATGTAGTCCTTCCCGAAATCGTCGTTCTGGTAGACGATCGCCAGCCGGAAGTCGCGGCGCTCGGCCAGCAGGTGCTTGGCGTAGATCTGCGCCTCGGTCCGGTAGCTGGGCTGCCAGCCCATGGTCCAGGGGAACTCCTTCCAGTTCCCCCATTTGTCGGCCCCGGTGGCGACGAAAAGCTGCGGCACCTTGCGCTGGTTGCAGTAGCGCTGGATCGCGCTGTTCGTCGGGGTGCCGAGCGGGTTGAAGAGGAAGGCGACGCGGTCCTGCTCCACCAGCCGCCTCGCCTGCTCGACCGTCTTCGGCGGGCTGAAGCCGTCGTCATAGGTGACGAAGTTGAGCTTCCGCCCGCCGAAGCTCGTCGTCTCGTTTAGCATGCGGATGAAGGCCTGCTCGGTGCGGCCGATGACGCCATAGGCGCTGTTCGGGCCGCTATAGGGCATGGTGTTGCCGATTTTCAGCTCGGTCGCGGTGACGCCGGGCAGGTCCTCCGCGCGTGCCACCGCCGGCGCGGCCAGTGCCGCCGCCAGCCATCCCCGTCGTCCGAGCATCAGGCTTCCTCTCCCCTTGGGCTAGACGTTCGCGCCCTCGATGACGCTGCCGAAGCGCACCCAGCCGCGGCCGTCCCAGCGCTGCAACTGCATCTGCCGGATCGGGTGGTAGTTGTCCGGGTTGGTGCTGACGGTCACGCCGGGCAGCAGCGTCGGCAGGGCGAGCGGCCGCAGGCTGGTCGCCTGCTTCAGGATGTTCTCGCGCGAGAGGTCGTTGCCGCATTGCCGCAGCACCTGCAGCAGCGTCAGCCCGGCGCCATAGGCATAGGTGTAGTTGTTGTCGCCGAGCTCGCCATCCGGGATGTAGCGCGCCATGAAGTCGCGCCATTCCTTCATGCCGGGGTCGTCGGCCCAGGAGGGATCGGACTGGTCCTTGCGGTAGTCGGAGGTGATGAGGCCGACCGCCTTCTCCTTCCCCGCCGGCTCGATGACGACGGCGCCGGAGACGGAGACGTTCGACATGAACATCAGGGGACGCCAGCCCAGGTCGAAGACCCGGCGGATGGCCTGGGAGGCGAATTTCGGGATGATGCCGCAGACCAGCGCGTCGCAGCCCGCCGCCTGCAGGGAGACGACCTGGCTGTCGATGGTCGCATCCGTCGCCTCGTGCGAGGCGGTCTTCACCATGGCGTCGAAGCGTGCGCCCAGCACGTCCTTCACGCCGTTCACGTAGTCCTTGCCGAAGTCGTCGTTCTGATGGAGCAGGCCGATCCTCGCATTCGGCTTCTGCTCCAGGATGTGCTTGGCGTAGATCTGCGCCTCGGTCCGGTAGCTCGGCTGCCAGCCGATGGTCCAGGGATAGGCCTTCGGATCGGCCCATTTGTCGGCGCCGGTCGCGAGGAACAGGTGCGGCACCTTGCGCTGGTTGGCGTAGCGCTGGATGGCGCTGTTGGTGGGGGTGCCCAGGTTGTTGAAGAGGAAGGCGACCCGTTCCTGCTCCACCAGCTTGCGCGCCTGCTCCAGCGTGCGCGGCGGCTGGTAGCCGTCGTCATTGACCAGGAAGGTGACCTGCCGCCCGTTGATCCCGCCCTGCTCGTTCAGCCGCCTGAAGACCGCGGTCAGGCATTTCGGGATCAGGGAATAGGCGGAGGCGGGGCCGGAGAGCGCATAGGTGGTGCCGATGCGGATCTCGGTGGCGGTGACGCCGGGGCTCTCCTGCGCCCGGGCGAGGCCGGGCAGGGCGAGGGCCGCGGCGGCCCCGCCGAGGACAGAGCGGCGCGTCGTGGTCATGCAGGCACTCCCGGTCTTGATTCGTTATCTCAGCCGCGCCCGCGCAGCCGCCCGGCGATCCGCCGCAGCAGCCCCGCGAAGCCGTCCGGCAGCAGGAAGAGGAAGAGGATGAGGATGACGCCGTAGATCACGCCCGGCGCCGCCTTGCTGATCGCCTCCGCGATGTTCGGGACGAAGAGCACGAAGAGACCGCCGAAGAGCGAGCCGAGGATGGAGGCGACGCCGCCCACCACCATGCCGACGAAGAGCGTGATGGAGACGCCGAAGCTGAAGCTGTCGGGCGCCACGAACTCGACCGCGACGGCGGAGAGCGAGCCGGCGATGCCGGTGATGATGGCGCTGACCGCGAAGGCCCGGGTCTTGAGGGAGGCGATGTCCATCCCCATCGCCTCGGCGGCCGTCGGGTGGTCGCGGGTGGCGATCAGGGCGCGGCCGATGCGGCTGCGGATGAGGTTCCAGGCCAGCAGGAAGCAGACCCCCGCCACGATGACCGTGACCACGTACATCCATTGGTCGGCGGTCAGCGGGATGCCGGCCGGCGCATCCGGCTTGACCAGGAAGAGGCCCTGCACGCCGCCGGTCCAGTCCTCGATCGACTTGTGCTTGAGGATCTGCGGGACGGCCACCGCGAGGGAGAAGGTGGTCAGCGCGAGGTAATGGCCCGCGAGGCGCAGCGCCGGGAAGCCGACGCCGTAGCCGATGATCCCGCAGACCACGGCCGAGACCGGCAGCGTCGCCCAGAAGGACCAGTCGAGATGCGACATCAGGATGGCGGTGCAATAGGCCCCGACCGCGAAGAAGGCGCCGTGGCCCAGGCTGATCTGGCCGTTGTAGCCCGAGACGATGTTGAGGCCGAGCACGGCGAGCGCCATGATGACGGCCATGGTGAGCTGGAAGAGGTGGAAGCTCTCCAGCACGAAGATGGGCGCGATGGCGATGGCGAGGCCGCCCAGGACCAGCAGCGCGCGCTGCCAGGCGGGCGTCGCGGCCGGGGCGGCGATCTCCTCGAGCCGGATGTCGGCGGGAAGGCCCTTGCTGGCGCTCATGCTATCCTCACACCCGGCTGAAGACGACGCGGCCGAAGAGGCCGGAGGGACGCACCACCAGCACGCCGATGATGATGGCGAGCGCGACCGTCAGCTTGAGCTCCGTGCCGACGACATAGGCGCCGGCCAGGTTCTCCAGCACGCCGACGGTGAAGCCGCCCAGCACCGCGCCCGCCGGGTTGTCGATGCCGCCCAGCAGCGCGCCGGCGAAGGCGTAGAGCAGGATGCCGAGCATCATGGTGGGGTCGAGGAAGACCACCGGCGCCACCATCATCCCCGCCACCGCGCCGATGGCGGCGGCGAGCCCCCAGCCCAGCGCCAGCATCCAGCCGACGCGGATGCCGACGAGGCGCGAGGAACGCGGGTTGTAGGCCGCGGCGCGCATCGCCAGCCCCAGCTTGGTGAAGCGGAAGAAGGCCCAGACCAGCGTCAGCACGACCAGCGTCACCACCGTGCTGCCGAGCTCATGCGCCGAGACGAGGCCGCCGAGGAGCGGCTGGTCGCTGCTGAAGGGCGAGGGGAAGACCTTGGTCGTGTAGCCGAAGATCCAGCCCGTGGCATTGCCGACGATCAGCAGCAGGCCGATGAAGACGCCGACGAGCGTCAGCACCGGCGCATTCGCCACCGGCCGGATCAGGATGCGCTCCACCACGACGCCGATCGCGAAGGAGACGGCGATGGTCGCGAAGAAGGCGACCCAATAGGGCAGGCCCGCCTGGATCATGCTCCAGGCGATGAAGGTGGAGAGGGTCGCCATCTCCCCTTGTGCGAAGTTCACGTGGTGCGTCGCCTGGTAGATCATGACGATCGCCAGCGCGACGGAGGCATAGATGCCGCCCGTCGCAATGCCGGCGACGATCTGGTGCGCCAATCCATCCATCGGGTCAGTACCCCAGATAGGAGCGTCGGACCGCATCGTCCTGCCGGATCTCGGCGGCGATGCCCGACATGACGATGTTGCCGGTCTCCAGCAGATAGGCGAGATCGGCGAGCTCGAGCGCGAGGTTGGCGTTCTGCTCGACCAGCAGGATGCCGACGCCGCTCTCGGCGCGGATGCGCCGCATGATGCCGAAGATCTCCTGCACGATCAGCGGCGCGAGGCCGAAGCTCGGCTCGTCGAGCAGCAGCAACTTGGGCCGCAGCAGCAGGGCGCGGGCGATGGCCAGCATCTGCTGCTCGCCGCCCGAGAGCGTGCCGGCCTGCTGCTTCCAGCGCTGCTTCAGGCGCGGGAACCACTCGCACATGCGGTCGAAATCGGCCTGCACCTGCCGGTCGTTCCGGACATAGGCGCCGAGGCGGAAATTCTCCTCCACGGTGAGTTCCATGAAGGTGCCGCGGCCGTCCGGCACATGCGCGATGCCGCGCCGGACGATGTCCTCCGTCGCGCGGCCGTGCAGCCGCTCGCCCTGGAAGGCGATCTCGCCTTCCGTCCGGACCATGCCGCAGATGGCGCGCAGCGTCGTGGTCTTGCCCGCGCCATTGGCGCCGAGGAGGGCGGTGACGCCGCCCTCATCCACCCGGAAGTCGAGGCCGTGCAGCACATGCGTCGGCCCGTAGCCGGCCTTCAGGCCCTTGGCCTCAAGCAGCGCGGGCATGGTCGTCCCCGCCGCCGAGATAGGCCCGGATCACCTCCGGGTCGTTGCGCACGTCATAGGGCGTGCCGTCCGCGATCTTCTTGCCGAAGTCGAGCACCGCCACCTTGTCGGAGACGCGCATCACCAGGGACATGTGATGCTCGACCAGCAGGATGGCGAGCTGGAAGTTGCGCCGGATCCCGGTCAGCAGCTCCGCCAGCTCGTCCACCTCCCCGTGGTTGAGCCCGCCGGCCGGCTCATCGAGGAGCAGTAGCTTCGGGCGGCTGATCAGGGCGCGCGCCATCTCGACGCGCTTCTGCCAGCCGAAGGGCAGGGCGGCGACCGGTGCGTCGGCCACGCGCTCCAGGTCCAGCAGCGCCAGCAGCTCGCGCGCGCGGGCCTCGGCCTCGGCGGCCTCGCGCCGCACCTGCGGCAGGCCGAGGGCACTGGCGAGGAAGCCGCTGTGTCCCGCGGCATGCGCGCCGGCCAGCACGTTCTCCCGCACCGTCATGCTGCGGAACAGCGCCAGGTTCTGGAAGGTGCGGCCGATGCCGAGCCCGGTCATGCGGTGCCGCGGCAGGCCGGTGATCTCCTGCCCGGCGAAGACGATCCGGCCGCTGTTCGGGCGGTAGATGCCGCTGATGCAGTTGAAGGTGGTGGTCTTGCCGGCGCCGTTCGGGCCGATCAATCCGCAGATCTGGCGCTCCTCGACCTCGAAGGAGACGCCGGCGACGGCGGTGACGCCGCCGAAGCGGATGACGATGTCCTGGACCTCGAGCAGGGCCATGCGCCGCCGCTCAGCCCCGAGTGCCGCGCCGGGGCGCGGGGATGCGATTCGGTTCGGGGCGCCGGGGCGCCCCGCGACGGCAGTGCATGCAGCCTCCCTGTGCCTTGGCCTGGGCCCGTTCCGGGTCACCGGCGGCATTCGTTCCTGGACGGGCGGCATTAGAACGGCCCGGCGCCCGGGGCGCAAGCCGGGAAACCCGCGGATACACGGGGCCGCGCCGGGCGCTTCATCGCATCTTCACCACCGGGCGGCATGCTCGGGGCAATGCGCCGCAGCGGATCGCCAGGCATGCAAAGGGGCTTCTGGACTTTCGGAATTCGGACCTTCGCCACCGGGCTGCAGGGCCGCCTCATCCTCCTTGCCCTGGTTCCCGCCCTCATCGCGGTGATGCTGGCCAGTGCCGCCGGCATCGTCTCCAGCCGCGGGATGCGCGACGGCACGCTGGCGGAGGCGCTGGCGGGTGCCGTGCTGCGGGCCGACTGGGCGCTCCGCGATGCCGAGGCGCGGATGCACGCGACGGCCGCAGCCCTGGCCGGGCGCCCGGACCTGGCCGCTTCCCTGGCGGAGGGGCCGCCCGACGCGTTGCGGTCGGTGATGGCCGAGGCCTTCCGCACCCAGCGCGGCATCGATAGCCGCCTTGCGGTGCTCGAGGCGACGGACGCGGCCGGCCGCGTCCTGTTCCGGGCGCACAATCCCGGGGCGGCGGGCGACGACAAGTCGCAGGTCGCCGATGTGCGGCTCGCGCTCGGCGGCAGCCCGGCGCTCGGCGTCGTCGTCTCCCCCAGTTCCGGCGAGCTGGCGATCGGCGCGGTGCTGCCGGTGGAGCGGCAGGGGCGGCTGGTCGGCACCGTGAAGGCGGCGGCGCGGCTGAACGACGCGACGGCGCGCCAGGTCGCCAGCCTGACGGGCGGGGAGGCGATCCTGTTCGGCGCCGGCCGCTTGGCCGCCTCCACCCTGCCGGACCTCGATGCCGGGGCGCTGCTGGCCGCGCTGCGGGACGCGCCCGGGCCGGTGCGGATCGAGTTGGCGGGGCAGGGCGCCTATCTGGCGCGGGGCATGCCGATCCGGGATGTCACGGGTCAGGCCTCCGGCCTGCTCGTCCTCGCCATGCCGCTCGCCGGCTGGCAGGCCGCCGAGCGCGCCAGCCTCTTCTGGATCGGCGGTGCCGGGCTGCTGGTCCTGCTCGGGGCGCTGCCGGCCGCGCTGCTCGCCGCCTCCCGCCTGGCGCGCAGCCTGGCCGGCATGGCGGCGGCGATGCGGCGCCTGGCGGCGGGCGAGACGGGGATCGCCATCCCCGGCCATGGCCGGCGGGACGAGCTGGGCGCCATGGCCGCGGCGCTCGAGCAATTCCGCGACAGCCTCGAGGCGAAGGCGCGGCTGGAGGCCGCGGCGGCGGTCGAGCGTGGGGCGCGCGAACGCCGGGCGGCGGCGATGGAGCGGCACACCGCGGCCTTCGGCCGCTCCGTCGCCGGCGTCATGGCCGCGCTCGGCCAGTCCGCCGCCGGCATGCAGGCGGCGGCGCAGGGCATGGCCGAGAGCGCCCGGCAGACCGAGGGGCGCGCCACCGCGACGGCCGGGGAAGCGGATACCGCCGCCGCCAACCTGTCCACCGTCGCCTCCGCCGCCGAGGAACTGACGGCGAGCGTCGCCGAGATCAGCCGGCAGGTGGCCCAGGCGGCGCAGGTGGCGCGCGACGCGGTGGCGGCGGCGAAGGCCACGGATGCGCGCATGCAGGCGCTGAGCGGCGGCGCGGAGCGGATCACCGGCGTGGTGCGGCTGATCGGCGAGATCGCCGGCCAGACGAACCTCCTGGCGCTGAACGCGACCATCGAGGCGGCGCGGGCCGGCGAGATGGGCAAGGGCTTCGCCGTGGTGGCGGGCGAGGTGAAGCAGCTTGCCGCCCAGACCGCCAAGGCGACCGGGGAAGTGGCCGCCCAGATCAGCGGCATGCGCGAGGCGACCGCGGAGGCGACCACGGCCATGCAGGCGGTGACGGATGCGATCGGCCGGATGGACGAGGTGGCGGCGGCGATCGCCGCGGCGGTCGAGGAACAGGGCGCCGCGACGCGGGAGATCAACCTGCGGGTCCAGGCCGTCTCCGCCACCACCACGGTCGTGGCGGGCGCCATGCAGGATTTGTCGGAGGTCGCGCGGCAATCGGGCACGGCCAGCGGCCAGGTGCTGGAAGCGGCGCAGGCGGTGGGCGCCCAGGCGACCACGCTGAACGCCGAGGTGGACGGCTTCATCGAAGTGCTGCGCAGCGACGACGGCGAGCGGCGGCGCACCCCGCGCCAGGCGGTGCCGGGGCAGCGGAAGGCGCTGCTGCGGCTGCCGGACGGGCGGGAGGTCGAGGCCATCCTGCGCGACGTCTCGGCGGGCGGCATGGGCCTCGCCTGCGCCTCGCCGCCGCCTGCCGGCACGGCCCTGCACGTCGTGCTGCCCGGCGCCGGTGCACCGGTCGCGGCCTCCATCGCCTGGGCCGCGGAGGGCAGGCTCGGCCTGGCCTTCGCCGAACCGGCCCGCGCCGCGCGGGAGGTGGAGGCGCTGCTGCGCCGGCCAGGGCAGGCGGCCTGACCGGGCGGTTGCCCCCGCCGTCCGCCTGCCGCGGGGCTACTTCCGCCGCTGCTCCACCAGCACGCCGCTGGCCCGCAGCGCCTTCAACTCCTCGGCCGAGAAGCCGCGGGAGGCCAGCACCTCCTCCGTATGCTCGGCGAAGCGCGGCGGCGCGGCGCGGGTGCCGCCCGGGGTGCGGGAGAGCTTGATGGGCGTGCCGAGGCCGCGGTAGCCGCCAAGCTCCGTCACCATCGCGCGGTGCGCGGTGTGCTCGGCCGCCATGGCCTCGTCCACATGCAGCACCGGGCCGGCGGGCAGGCCGGCGGCCAGCATGCGGCGCGTCAGGTCATGGCCATCCTCCTCGGCGAAGCGCGCTTCGAGGAGTGCCGTCAGCGCGTCCCGGTTCGTCACACGCGCCCCATTGGTGGCGAAGCGCGGGTCCTGCGCGACCTCGGGCATGCCGAGGAAGTCGCAGAATTTCCGGAAGGCCGGGTCGTTGCCGGCGGCGACGAAGATCTCGCAGGTCCGGGTGCGGAACTTGGAATAGGGCGCGAGATTGGGATGCGGGTTCCCCGTCGCCTTCGGCCGCTTGCCGCTGAGGAAGTAGTTCGCGGCATGCGGGTGCAGCAGCGCCATGCCGCAGTCATGCAGCGTCATGTCGACGTACTGGCCGAGGCCGCTCTTCTCCCGCTCCTGCAGCGCCATCAGGATGCCGATGGCGGAGAAGAGGCCGGTGGCGATGTCGACGATCGGGTTGCCGAGGCGGGTCGGGCCGCTGTCGCCGGTGCCGTTGATGGACATCAGCCCGGTCATGGCCTGCAGCACGGCGTCGTAGCCCGGGAAGCCGCCGAGCGGGCCGGTCGCGCCGAAGCCGGAGACGCGGCAATGCACCAGGCGCGGGAAGCGCGCCTTCAGCACCTGCTCGTAGCCGAGGCCCCATTTCTCCATGCTGCCGGGCTTGAAATTCTCGACCAGCACGTCGGCGCCCTCGAGCAGGCGCAGCAGCACCTCCTTGCCCTCGGGCTTCGACAGGTCGAGGCCGACGGAGCGCTTGTTGCGGTTGACGCCCACGAAGTAGCTGGCGTCACCGGCCTCGTCGAAGGGCGGGCCCCAGTCGCGCACCTCGTCGCCCTGCGGCGGCTCCAGCTTGATCACCTCGGCGCCGTGGTCGGAGAGGACCATGGTGCAATAGGGGCCGCCGAGCACGCGGGTGAGGTCGATGACGCGCAGGCCCGCGAGGGCGCCGGCGGAGCGCGCGAGGCCCTTGCCTTCGGTGGTCGGGAGGGCGTCGGTCATGCGGCGGCTTTCCTCTTATACGGCGGCAGGCTGGGTCTGGCCGGCGCGCCCGGCATCGCGGGCCGGGCCGGCGCCTCGGTCGGCGGACCGCCCGAACACGCGGGCGCAGAACTCCGGATAGGTCTCGAGCATCTCGTCGCAGACCGGGCCGCGCAGCAGCGCCAGTTCCTCCGGCGTCGGGTCGGGCGTCTGCGGCACCTCGGCCGGCACGTCGAAGTCGAAGCCGGTCGCGGCGCGGATGCTTGCCACCGTCTCGCCGGGATGGACGCTCAGCAGCGAGAAGCGCGCCCGGTCCGGGTGGAAGCGGAAGACGCATTTGCCGGTGACCAGCGCCTGGGCATGGCCGCGGCGGAAGACGCCCGGCTCGTTCACGCCACTGGCAGAAATATTGTCGACGCGCTCGACCAGCACGCGGGGCGAGTGCTCCTCCCGGAACAGGATGGTGCGATGCGCCATCATGTACATGAAGGCCGAGCCGAAGGATCCGGGGAAGCGCACGCCACGCCCCGGCCATTCGCCGGTGCCGACCAGGTTCAGGTTGGCCTGGCCGTCGATCTGCCCGCCGCCGAGGAAGAACAGGTCGATCCGCCCCTGTCCCGTCAGGTCGAAGAGTTCCCGCGTGCCCTCGGTGAAGGGATTGCCGCTGCGCCGGTGCAGCAGGGAGAGCCGCACCGGCCTGCCCTGCTTGCGGACCAGCCAGCAGGCGGCGGCCGGGATGGGGGAGGCGGCGCCGACCGCGATGTGGCGGGCCGGCGGGGCATCGGGGGCCAGGATCAGCCGCGCCAGGGCGGCGGCCAGGCGTTCCTCAAGCTTCACGTCGCTCATTCGGCGGCCGCGGCCCTCTGCTCGAAGACCTCGCGCGCCAGCCATGCGGCGAAGCCGGCCTCGGTCTTCGCCATGCGGGCATAGTCGCTGACATAGGCCGCGTCGAAGCCGTATTCGTCGAGCAGCGCGACGGGATGCGCGCCGCGCTCGGCGATGGCGATGTCGGTGACGTAGGTCGCGTTGATCACCCCGGGGGCCAGGCGCTCGTCCTCGAGGAAATTGCCGGGCACCACCCGTTCCACCGTCACCAGCGCGCGCTTCGATGCATGCGCGATGGTCGCGCATTCGCGCCGGCGGCCGAGCCAGACATTCCCTTCCTCATCCGCCATGACGGCGTGGAAGATGGCGACATCCGGCTGCAGCGCGGGCAGCAGCACGATCGGGTCCTCGCCCGCCTCGGCATAGGGGTTCGGGATCACCTTCCAGTCCGGCCGGTGCCGCAGGATGTCGCTGCCGATCAGCCCGCGCAGCGGCATGAAGGGCACGCCCTTCTCGGCCGCCTGCAGCATGGTGTGGACGGCGGGGCAGGTGCAGTCGCGCACCACCAGCGTCCCGGCCTTCACGGCGGCCGAGAAGCGCGGGGCGAAGCCGGCCTCGCCGAGGGAGACGGCGCTGGTCTCGATCTCGGCGACGCAGCCGGCGCCGATCAGCATGTCGGCGGCGAAGCCCGCCACCGGCACGCCGAGCAGCCTGAGGCCGCGGGCGCCGCGCCGCACCAACGCCTTGGCCAGCGCGACGGAGGGCAGGGAATTGTCGGGCGGCAGGGCGATGAGGGCGCCATCGGGCACGCTCGCGGCCATCGCCTCCAGGCTGATCGGGGTGGTCATAGGCTTTCCTCCGGGCGCCGGACCTTAGCAGGCCCCGCCGGGATGGAAACCGCCGGCCGGCTCATCACGATGCTGGAAAAAGCCGGCCGGCTTGGACATCCTGTGCGGCAAGCAAGCCGAAAGGCCAGGGAGGGCGGAATGGACGGGAAGGGGATAGGGCGCCGCACGGCGCTCGCGGGACTGGCGGTGCTGGGCGGCGCCGCGGCAGCGGGGCGGGCGCTGGCCCAGGGGGCAGGGCAGGGAACGGGGCAGGGGACGGGCCAGGGGACAAGCCAGGCTGCGCCGCAAGCCACGGGACCCTGGCCGAACCGGCCCGTCACCATCGTCGTGCCCTGGCCGCCGGGTGGCTCCACCGACACGGTGGTGCGCGTCATCGCCCCCCGCCTCGCGCAGGAACTCGGCCAGCCCGTGCTGGTGGACAACCGCGGCGGCGCCTCCGGCACCGTCGGGCATCTCGCGGTCGCCCGGGCGCGGCCGGACGGCTACACCCTGCTGGTCGGCACCAACAGCACCTACGCCATGGCGCCGCACCTGATGGACATCCCCTATGAGCACGAGAAGGCCTTCGCGCCGCTCGGCCTCGTCGCCTTCAACGTGCTCTATCTCTGCGTGCACCCCTCGGTGCCCGCGCGGACGCTGCCGGAGCTGATCGCGCTGGCCAGGGCGCAGCCGGGCAAGCTGACCTATGCCTCGGCCGGGTCCGGCTCCTCCTTCCATCTCGCGATGGAGATGCTGCTGTTCCAGACCAAGGCGGACATCCTGCACGTCCCCTACAAGGGCGGCGCGCCGGCGACCCAGGCGCTGGTGGCCGGCGAGGTGCAGATCTCCTGCCTCGATGCCGTCTCCGGCCTGCCCTTCGTCCGCTCGGGCGATGTGCGGGTCCTCGCCGTCACCGGCGACCAGCGCACGCCGCTGCTGCCGCAGGTCCCGACGGTCGCGGAGGCGCTGGGCCTGCCCGGCTTCCGCACCACCACCGACTTCGCGATGTTCGCGCCGGCCGGCACGCCCGACGACATCCTGAAGCGGCTGCACCGGGCCAACCTCGCTACGGTGCGGGCGCCTGACGTGAAGGGCCGCATCGCCGAACTCGGCATGGAGACGGTGGAAGACACGCCGGAGGGCTTCGCCGCCTACTACAGGCGGGAGCTCGAGATGTGGGGCGCTATCGTGCGGGAGAAGGGCATCCGCGCGGGGTAGGGCCGGCGACGACCGGGCGGGGCCTGCGGCACGATCGAGCGGAGGGACGGGACGTTCGGGCCGGACTCGCCGCGTGCCGAAGGGTGTGGCGGCCGGCGGGCCGGGCATGCGAGACAGCGCGCATGCCCGCGCCCATGACGCTGCACGGCCCGCGCCTCGTCCTCCGCCCCTGGCGGCCGGCGGATGCCGGGCCGCTCGCCGCCATCAACACCGACCCGGAGGCGATGCGCCATTTCGCCTCGCCCATGTCGCCCGCGGAGAGCGATGCCTGGATGGCGCGGCTGCAGGCGCATATCGAGGCGCATGGCTGGGGCTTCTGGTGCGTCGAGCGGCGCGCGGCGCCGGGCTGCATCGGCGCGGTCGGGCTGCTGCATGTCGCCTTCGAGGCGCCCTTCACCCCGGCCGTCGAGATCGGCTGGCGCATCGCGCCTGCGCAGCAGCGCCAGGGCTTCGCCGAGGAGGCGGCGCGGCTGGCGCTCGCGGCCGGCTTCGGCCCGATCGGCCTCGCCGAGGTCGTCGCCTTCACCCGCGTCGCGAACGAGCCCTCCTGGCGGCTGATGCGGAAGCTCGGCATGGCCCGCGGCGAGGATTTCGAGCATCCGCGCCTGCCGGAGGGGCATCCGGCCCGGCCGCATATCCTCCATCGCCTGATGCGCGCGGACTGGGTGGCGCAACGCCTGGGCTGAGATAGGCTGCGGCGCAGGAGGATACCGTCCATGCGCCATGCCATCCCCGGCCTGCTGGCCGCCGGGCTGCTCGCCGTCGCGCCCGCGCACGCCGAGGTCACCCGGTTCGAGCTGCAGGGCGCCCCGGCGCCCGCCTTCGGCGGCCAGGAATTCGGCCCGGGCGGCCGCTACGAGCGAATCGCGGCCAGGGCGACCATCGCCCTCGACCCCACCGACCCGCGCAACGCCATCATCGCCGATATCGCCCTCGCGCCACGGAATGCCGAAGGGCGCGTGGAGGCGGTGGCCGAGGTGGTCATCCTCCGCCCGGCCGAAGCGCAACGCGGCAACGGCACCCTGCTGCTGGAGGTGCCGAACCGCGGCCGCGAGATCATCGGCCAGCTCATGAACGACCTGCCCGGCGCGAATGGGCTGGCCAAGGGCACCGATCCCGGCAACGGCCACCTCATGCGCCAGGGCTATACGCTGGTCTGGGTCGGCTGGCAGGCGGATATCGCGCCGGGGCAGGGGATGCGGCTGGCGGCGCCCGTCGTGCCGGGCGTCACCGGCCCGTCGCGGGAGGAGTTCCTCTTCGACCACACGCGCAGCCCGGTCACCATGCCGCTGACCTACCCCGCCGCGACGACCGAGGGCGCGACCCTGACCGTCCGCGCCCGCGCCGAGGATGCGCGACAGACGCCTGCGGGCCTCTCCTTCCGCTTCCTCGACCCGATGCGGGTCGAGATCACCCGGCCCGCCGGCTTCGATGCCGGCGCGCTGTATGAGCTGATCTACACGGCGAAGGACCCCGTTGTGCAGGGCATGGCCTTCGCCGCGGTGCGCGACGTCGCTACCTTCCTGCGGCGGGAGAAGGGGCCGCAGAACCCCCTCGCCGCCGGGCAGCGCGGCACGGTGGACCAGGCGATCCTGACCGGCATCTCGCAATCCGGCCGCTTCGTGCGGGACTACCTCCATCTCGGCTTCAACGAGGACGAGGCGGGCCGCCGGGTCTTCGAGGCCATGCTGCCGCATATCCCCGGCACGCGGCGGACCTTCACCAATGCCCGCTTCGCCCAGCCCGGCCGCAACCCGACGCCGCATGCCGACCGGCTCTACCCGGCGGACCAGTTCCCCTTCACCTATGCGGCGACGGAGGACCACCTGACCGGGCGGCGCGACGGCCTCATGCTCCGCTGCCGCGCGACCAATACCTGCCCGCGCATCATGCAGACGGACAGCGAGTACGAGTTCTGGGGCGCCCGCGCCTCCCTGCTGGTCACCGACACGCGGGGCAATCACATCGACCTGCCGCCCGATGTCCGGGCTTACATGATGACCGGGCACCCGCATTTCGCCGCGGCGCAGGCCGTCGCCGAGAGGATCGACCGCTGCACCCTGCCGGTAAACCCGCTGCAGGCCGGCGCGCCGATGCGGGCGCTGCTCGCGGCGCTGGAGGCCTGGCTTCGCGAGGGTGTGGAGCCGCCGGCCAGCCGCTACCCGACCCGCGCCGCGGGCACGCTGGTGCCGGCCGCCGGCCTCTACGCCAACCTGCCCTTCCTCGGGTACCGGGCCGAGGTCGGGCCGGCGCAATTGGTGGACAGCACGGCGATGCCGCCCGTGGTGAAGGGCGAGTACACGGTGCTGGTGCCGCGGGTGGATGCGGACGGCAACGCCATCGGCGGCGTCCGCGGCCCGGTCATCGAGGTGCCGAAGGCCACCTATACCGGCTGGAACCCGCGGGCCGAGGGCTTCGCCCCCGGCGCGCTCTGCTACAACACCGGCGCGGTGGTGCCCTTCGCCGCGACGCGCGCCGGGCGCCAGACCGACGACCCGCGCCCGGCGCTCGAGGCGCGCTACCCGACGCCGACAGCCTATGCCGAGGCGGTGAAGGCCGCCGCCGCCCGGCTGGTCGCGGAACGGCTGCTGCTGCCGGAGGACGCTGCGGCGATCGCCCGGGCTGCCGAGGCCGATACCCTCGCCCGCCTGCGGCGCTGACCGGGCGCCGTCGCTCCGCCCCGCCGCACTTCCGTTTTGGTCGGGCGACCGACTTGACTGGGCCGGGGCGCCTGCTAGCCTCCCGGCAAATACCCCAGGGAGGTCCAAGCCATGGCCGCAGCCGAACTCGGCGCCGTGCAGATCGAGCGCCCGGTGGCGCTCTCGGGCGCCGACCCGGTCGCCCGCGCCCGCGCCCTGGTCCCGCTGCTCGAGGCCAGCAGCCCCGCGATCGAGGCGGCCAAGGAACTGACCCCCGAGATCCGCGACGCCCTCTTCGACAACGGCCTGCTCCGCCTGCTGCTGCCGCGCGAGATCGGCGGCCTCGACATCGCCCTGCCCGACTTCGCCGAGGTCTGCGAGGCGATCGCCATCGGCGATGCCAGCGCCGCCTGGGGCGTCTGCCAGGGCAATGTCTCCGCCATGAGCTCCGCCGCCTATCTGGCGCCCGAGGTGGTGCAGGCGCTGTTCGGCGACCGCCGGGCCGCGCTCGCCTGGGGCGCCCGGCACAACCGCGCAAGGGCGGTGGTCGTCCCCGGCGGCTACCGTGTCACCGGCACCTGGGACTTCGCGAGTGGCAACCGCCACTGCACGCTGCTCGGCGCCCATATGCCCGTGGTCCATCCGGACGGCTCGCCGCGCCTCTCGCCCGAGGGCAAGCCGGAGGACGTGACGGTGCTCTTCCCGCGCGACCAGGCCAAGGTCACGCCGGAATGGAATTCCCTCGGCCTGCGCGGCACCGGCAGCGACATCTACGAGGTCGAGGACCTCTTTATCCCGGATGCGCATGCCTGCATCCGCGACCGCTTCGAGCTGCGCCGCGACCGCCGGCCCATCACCGCCATCACGTCCCATCTCTGCTACGCCACCGGCTTCTCGGCGACCGCCCTCGGCGTCGCCCGCGGGCTGCTGGACCGCTATGTCGCGCTCGCCCGCGGCAAGACCGCGCGCGCCGGGGCGCAGCCCATGGCGGAGAACCACGGCGTGCAGTCGGAGATCGCGCAGCTCGAGGCCAGCCTGCGCGGCGGCCGGATGTACCTACTGGGCACGGCGCGGGAGGTCTGGGCGGAGGCCGCGGCGAAGGGCACGCTCTCCATGGACAGCCGCATCGCGCTGCGCCTGGCGACGACGACGGTCATGCGCAGCGCGACCGACGTCTCCATCGCCTGCTACCGCGCCGGCGGCACCACGGCGGTGCTGGAGTCGAACGAGTTCGAGCGGCGCTTCCGCGACGCCATGAGCGTCTCCCAGCACCTGCAGGCGACGCCCTGGCACCTGGAGACGGTAGGGCGCTGGCTGCTCGGCAGCGACCAGAAGCCCGCCTTCGTCTGAGGGCCAGGTGAAATCTGCGCAAGATTGACAGGGCGACAACGAAACCGCCCGGGCGGCCTGCCGCGGCATCCGGGCCAGCGGCCGGCACCGGGCCCGGGCCTGCCCCGAGCATCGCCGGGGTGCCGGAAATCCTTTGCCGGCAGGGGGTTGCAGGGCCGGGTCGGGCCCGGCGGGCCCGATCATGGAGTGTCGCGGATTTTCGCCAGGGATGCCGGCCAGGACCTCTGCGCGGAGCATGCGCATCCACTCCGCCGTTCCTGCATGCTTCGGCGCCGCGCTCGCTTTCCAGTCTGTAACGCAGCGTAAGCAGCGATATTGCGCCCCGCACCTCGGGACGGCTACCCGGTTGCGAGTTATTCGCAATCGCGGTGGCCCCATGAACCGACGCCTGCTCCTCGCCCTCCCGGCCGGACTCGCCGCCAGCGCCGCCCTGCGCGCCATGGCCGCGCCCGCCCGCCCGGCGCCCGATCTCGACATCCCGATCTGCCGCGGCGGCCTGCGCCGCGTTGCCGAGGTGCCGCAGCGCGACGCCTCCACGCCCGAGGCCGCGGATGCCGACTACCTCGAGAAGGTGGGCCTGCTGGAAGGCCACCTGATCGTCGGCCGCCGCCTGCTCGAGGCCGGGCAGGCACGCCTCGCCGTGCCGCATTTCGGCCACCCCATCCGCGAGCTCTACACCTGGCTGGAGCCGCGGCTCGCGGCCCGCCGCGCCCCGCAATTCGAGCGCGAGCTGGAGGTGATGGAGGGCTGGGCCGAGGGCGGCAATACCGGCACCAATGGCCGCTTCGGCGACGCCTGGACCTCGCTCGCGCCCAAGCTCGCCGCCGCCAAGCGCGCCGTCGCGCCGGAACGCCTGGCCAGCCCGCGCTTCATGCTCAGCCATGTCGCGATGATGGTCTACGACGTCGCCTCCGACTACGGCGAGAGCATCGAGCGCGGCCGCATCGTCAACGTCGTGGAGTACCACGACAGCATGGGCTTCCTGGCCTATGCCGCGCAGACCGCGGCCGAGCAGCGCGCTGCCGGCCGCGCCGCGACCGAATGGGCGGAGGCCGCCGATATCCTCGAGGAGTTGCGCAAGCTCGCCTACCCCGAGCTGCTGCCGCCGGGCCGCCTGCCGACCAGCGTCAGCTCCGTCCGCAGCCGCTCCGACCGGATCCAGGACATCGCGGCGCGGGTGGTGGCATGAGCCTCCGGCGTGGAAGCGAGAGGGGCGCTGCCCCCCTCGCGCTCCCCCCGCCAGGGGTCGAGCGACCCCTGGACCGGCGTGGGTTTATCGCTGGAAGAGGGACCCCCAGCGGGGGTCCCTCTTCCAGCGATGACTCTCGGGATCCAAGGGCCTTAAGCCCTTGGCGGGTGGGGTTCGGGGGTCGCGGCACTGCCGCGACCAGGGCCCTCCCTGCGCTTCTAGCCGCGCTCCTGCTGCTCGCCGCCCCCGCGCAGGCGCAGATGCGCAACGTCGGCCCGGGCGTCGCGGACCGCACCGGCACGCAGACGCGCGGCGGCAGCGACGACATCGTCTTCGGCGGCGAGGTGCAGACAACGCTGGAGCTCGACGTCAACGGCAAGCGGCGCGAGACGCGGGCGAACGGCAATCTCTTCACCGAGTCGCTGGCTGCCGCCTATCTGCTGCTGCCCTACGGCTTCGCGGTGAACGGCGTGCTGCGGCTGGAGCAGACGGACAAGGTGCCGGATGGCCGCGGCAGCGTCTTCCGCGAGCAGACGCTCTGGGCGGATGAGCTGTATCTCACCTGGAGCCGCGGCGTCCTCGACCTCTTCGGCGGCAAGATCCATCCGCGCTTCGGCAGCGCCTGGGACCGCGGCCCCGGCCTCTTCGGCACCGATTTCGGCCGCGAGTACGAGCTCACCGAGAAGATCGGCGTCGGCGCGCGGCTCTGGGCCTCCGACCTGCTCGGCCTCACGCGGACCATCGGCTCGCACAACCTGCAGGTCGAGGTCTTCGAGGCCGACCGCACCGCGCTCTCCTGGGGCGCGCTCAGCGGGCGCTGGGCGCAGCAGCGCACCAGCGTCGACCCCGAGACGGGCGAGACGGTGAGCCGCACCGTCTACCGCTGGCAGAACCGCCGCGGCACCGGCGGCCCGGACAACACGGATTTCGCCGGCGGCACGGTGGTGTCCATGGCCGGCTACGGCATCCCGATGCCGCGGGGCCTCGCGGGCTACACGGCGTCCTACGCCGCGCGGAAGGCGGGGCAGGATGCGGTGGAGGCGGGACGGGCCGGGACCGAGCAGTCCTGGACACTCGGCGGCTTCTGGACCATCCCGCTGCCGCAGCGGCTCGAGGCCGCGCCCTTCGCCGAGTTCGTCCATGCCGACCAGGCCGGCGGCTACCGCAACCGGACGACCGAATACCTGACCGCTGGCTTCGACCTGCGGCGCACGCCCTGGACCATCTCCTACGCCTATCTCTCGAACTGGAACGACGACCGGGCGGAGGGCCTGCGCGGCACGCGCGTGCAGCAGACGGCCAGCCTGACCTATGATCTCTACTTCGTGGCGCCCCTGCCGATCCTGCGCAGCGCCTCCGTCACGGTGGGCTGGCGGCGGCTGCGCGAGGCCGGCGAGGCGGCGAACGATTTCGGGGGGCTGCTGGGATGGGCATGGAAATTCTAGCGCGGTCCGGCCGGGGCAAGGGCGCGGGGCGGAGGAGCGGCGCCCTGCTGAAGCACGCGGCGGTGCTGGCGGCATCGGTGCTGCTCGGCGCCGCGGCGCTGCCCGAGGGATCGCAGATCGACCCGCCGCTCGACAAGTTCCCGGCGCAGATCCTGCGCAGCGAGGTCGCGGGGGGGCGGCAGAGCTTCCTCGTCGCCCTCGGCAACACCGCCTTCTCCTCGCCCCTGCTCTATGGCGAGACGGCGCGGCAGGCCGGGCTCTCCTGCAATTCCTGCCACGTGAACGGCCACGCCAATCCGGACTTCCACATCCCCGGCCATTCCGCGCGGAAGGGCGGGCTCGACCCCACGGGCAGCCTGTTCAACCCGCTCGCCGAGGACGGCGCCGAGAACCATGTGGACATCCCGAGCCTGCGCGGCATCCGCTTCCTCGGCCCCTATGGCCGGGACGGGCGCATCGGCTCGCTCCGGGAATTCGCCCGCCACGTGATCGTGACGGAGTTCGGCGGGCCGGAGCCGGCGCCGATCATCCTCGACGCGCTGGTCGCCTACATGAACGAGTTCGAGTTCATCCCGAATGCCCGCATGACCGGCGAGGGGCGGCTGGCCGAGGGCGCGACGGCGCAGGAGAGGCGCGGCGAGGCCGCCTTCGCCGAGGCCTGCGCCGGCTGCCACGTGCCCGGCACCGCCTTCACCGACGGCCGCGCGCATGACGTGGGCAGCGAGGGGCGCTTCCGCACGCCGACGCTGATGAACGTGGTGGACAGCGCGCCCTATGGCCATGACGGGCGCTGGCCGGACCTGGACGCGGCGGTCGCCGGCCACAACCCGGGCCTGCCCGAGGCGCAGCGGGCCGATATCCTCGCCTTCTTGCAGGCCGCGGGCGCGGCGGAGGACGCGGTGCAGCCCGCGACCTTCCGGCTGGAGATGGGCGAGCTTGCCGCCTATGTCGCGCTGCTCGACCGGACCATCACGCGTGGCGACGCGGTGCTGACGCGCTTCGTGGTGGACACGGTCAATGCCGAGATGCGGCGCGTGGAGCGCGGCTTCCCGCAGGGCGACGCGACGCGCCTCGCGGGCCGGCCGGACCGGCACAAGCAATTGCCGCTGGACTATGCGGCGCTGCGCGGTGGGCTGGACCGCGTCGCGGCGCTGACGGAGGCGGGCGACCGCGCCGGGGCGGCCGCTGCCCTCGATGCTTATCATGACATGGCGGAGAAGATGGTCGCCAACTATCCGCGGCCCGGGAAGGAGCGGCGGTAGAAGGCCAGGGGGCGCTGCCCCCTGGACCCCCGCCGGGGGGTCAGGCGACCCCCCGGACCCCGGCATGGGTTTATCTCCGGTCGGGCGGCCCCGACGCGGACCCCGCGACCCGAACCCTCCCTGCGCGGCCTCAGCCCAGCACGCGCGCCAGCAGTTCCGCCGAGCGGCCATTGGCGATGGTCGCGGCCCGCGCGTCCCAGGCATGGCCGCCCATGCGCGCGAAGGCATGGTCCACGCCCGGATAGACATAGGCGGAGACCTGCTTGTGGCCCTTCAGCCCCTCGAGGATCTTCGCCTGCGCCTCGGGCGGGACGAACTTGTCCTTCTCGGCGATGTGCAGGATCAGCGGCGCCTTGATGGCGCCCGCCTCGCCCAGCAGGCCCTCGATCCCCACGCCGTAGTAGCTGATATTGGCATCCGCATCGGTGCGCGCCGCCGCCATGTAGGCCAGCCGCCCGCCGAGGCAGAAGCCCATGGTCGCCACCTTGCCGTTGGCGCCCTGCATCTTCCGCGCATGGGCGATGGTGGCCTGGAGGTCCTCCACCGCCTTGCCCTGGTCCATGCCGTTCATCAGGGCGAATGCCTTGTCCCACTGCGCCTGGCCGGCATCGGGGTCGAGCTGGACGCCCTTCTCCTGCCGCCAGAACAGGTCGGGGCTGACGGCGATGAAGCCCATCTCGGCGACCCAGTCGGACAGCTGCCGCATGGTGGCGTTCACGCCGAAGATTTCCTGGATCATGACGACGGCACCAGCCGGCGTCTGCTTCGGCAGGGCGACATAGGCACCGAAGCTGCCGCTGCCGTCCGTGGCGGCGATGTCGATCTCTGGCATGGTCCCCTCCTTGTCTCGGGCTTTGCCACCGGCATCTAACAATGCATGTCGCGCCTTGCCATGCCCCTTGCCGTGACACTTGGCGCCGCGCTGCTGCTCGGCGCCGGGCCGATGCATCCCGCCGGCTCGCTCGAGGCGGCGGGCTGGACCCATGCGCCCTGGCACGGGCTGGAGCCGGCGCGCTTCCGCCCGCTCGGCGATGGCGTCGCGGTGGAGGGGGTGGGGCAGGGCAGCTTCGTCTGGCGCAAGGTGCAGGGCCAGCCCGCCTGCCTCGCCTGGCGCTGGCGGGTGGATGCCGGCCCGCCGCCCACCGACCTGACGCGCCAGGGCGGCGACGACCGGGCGCTCTCCATCGCCGTCGGCTTCGCCGGCTGGCCGCCACGGGCGACCGCCTGGCAGCGCGCCCGCCATGCGATGGCGCAGGCCGCGGCGGGCGGGCACGACCTGCCGAAGAGCGTCCTGATCTATGTCTGGGGCGGGACGGGCACGGAGCCCTCGTCCTTCCCGAGCCCCTGGCTGCACGGCCTCGGCAAGGTGCGCGTCCTGCGCCCGGCCCATTCGCCGCATGGCCAATGGTTCGAGCAGCGGGTGAACCTGGCCGCCGACTGGCACGCCGCCTTCGGCGCGGCGGCGCCGCCGCTGCAGGAGATCGCGATCGGCACGGATACCGACGACACGCGCGCCCCGCTGGATGCGCGAGTGGAGGCGATCCGCTTCGGGCCCTGCCCGTGACCGGCGGCTGACGCTCGCGCAACCGCGCGCCCTCCCGGGACTTTCCTCCCCCGAGGAGAACGCCCCATGCGCGACGTGCCGGGCCCCACCGGGGGCGACCGCTTCGAGACCGATGTTCCCGCCCGGCTCGACCGCCTGCCCTGGGCGGGCTTTCACTGGCGGGTCGTCATCGCGCTCGGCATCACCTGGGTGCTGGACGGGCTGGAGGTGACGCTGGTCGGCAGCCTCGCCGGCGCCATCCACCAAAGCCCGAGCCTGGCGCTGACCGAGACGCAGATCGGCTTGACCGCCTCCGCCTACCTCATCGGCGCGGTCTTCGGCGCGCTCGGCTTCGGCTGGCTGGCGGACCGCATCGGGCGACGGCGGCTCTTCTTCGTCACCCTCGGCGTCTACATGGTCTCCTCCATCGCCACCGGCTTCGCCTGGGACTTCTGGTCCTTCGCCTTTTTCCGGCTGCTGACCGGCGCCGGCATCGGCGGCGAGTACGCCGCGGTGAACTCGGCGATCCAGGAACTGATCCCGGCGCGCTACCGCGGCACCACGGATCTCTGCGTCAACGGCACCTTCTGGGGCGGCGCCGCGATCGGCGCGGCGGCGGCGCTGGTGGTTCTCGACCCCGCCATCGTCGATCCTGAGATCGGCTGGCGCGGCGCCTTCGTGGTCGGCGGCGCGCTCTCCGTCGTGGTGCTGCTGCTGCGCCGCCACCTGCCGGAGAGCCCGCGATGGCTGATGCTGCACGGCAAGCCGGAGGAGGCGGGGCAGATCGTCGGCGCCATCGAGCGCGACGTGACCGAGGCCAAGGGCCCTCTGCCGCCGCCCTCCTACGGCAATGTCGTGCTGCACCGGCGCGGCGCCGCCAGCATCGCCGAGGTCTGGCACGCCATGTTCGACACCCATCGGGAGAGGGCGGTGCTGGGCCTCACCCTGATGTCCTGCCAGGCCTTCTTCTACAACGCGGTCTTCTTCACCTATGCGCTGGTGCTGACGAAGTTCTACGCCATCCCCGCGCATCACGTCGGCTGGTTCATGCTGCCCTTCGCGCTGGGCAACCTGATGGGGCCGCTGACACTCGGCCGTTTCTTCGACACCATCGGCCGCAAGCCGATGATCACCGGCACCTATGCGCTGTCGGGCATCCTGATGGCGGCGACCGGCGCCGCCTTCGCCGCCGGCTGGCTCTCGGCCTGGGAGCAGACGCTGGCCTGGACGGTAATCTTCTTCTTCGCCTCCGCCGCCGCGTCCGCCGCCTACCTGACCGTCGGGGAGAGCTTCCCGCTGGAGATGCGGGCGATGGCCATCGCGCTCTTCTACGCCATCGGCACCGGCGTCGGCGGCGTCATCGGCCCGACCCTCTTCGGCTGGCTGATCTCGAGCGGCGCGCGTACCGACATCATGTGGGGCTATTTCGGCGCCGCCCTGCTGATGCTGCTGGCCGCCTTCACCGAATGGCGCCTGGGCTTCGCCGCCGAGGGCAAGCCGCTCGAGGAGGTCTCGACGCCGCTCTCGGCCGCGCGGGCGCGCTGAGGCGTGCCGATGACCGAAGGGCCGGATGGCCCGGAGGTCTGAATCGGCTCGCCCGACATGGAAGGCCACGCGCCGGGCGGGGCTGCCGCGCCAGGATCGGCCCGGGCCTGAGGCACCGGCCGCCGGCCGGTCCGTGGTTTGCGCGCATGCCGTGTGCTATGCACCTGCCGCTGCCCGTGGGGGTTGTCTTTCCGGGCGCGTCAACCTAAGGCTATTCCGACGGGGTATCGAGGACTGTCAAGAATGCATGTCCGCGCCCATGACGACGAATGGGAGCAGGTCTGGGCCACCTATGACCAGACCTCCGCCGATGCCATGCCGGCGGTGCCGCCCGTGGCCGCGGCGCCGGTGGTGCGGGGCGTCCGCGAGCGGGGCAGGGGAGGCCTGCTCCTCGGCGCCCTCCTGCTGGCCCTGCTGCCGGCGGCCACCCAGCCCCCGCTGCACGCGCCGCTGCAGGTGCTCGCCGCCGCCGATTCCCTCTCTCCGGTCGAGGCGCTGCTGCCGCCGCTCGCGGTGGCCCTGGGCCGCCTGGCTGGCGAATCCGATGCGGCGGCCTGCTTCGCCCTGTCGCTCCGGCCCGGCGGCGGCGCCTGCCGGCCCTGAGCGGCGGCCACCCCCGGTTCCCATTCGCCCTGCCCATGCTTTACTCGCCGCCGAACAGCAGGGCGCATCCGCGATGACCGTCACCCGCCAGGAATTCCGCGACGCCATGGCCCGCCTGGGTGCCGCGGTGAACATCATCACCACCGGAGGGCCGGCCGGCCGCGGCGGCTTCACGGCCAGTGCCGTCTGCAGCGTGACCGACGAGCCGCCGACGCTGCTGCTCTGCATGAACCGCGGCGCGACGGCGGCGCCGGCGATGAAGGCGAACGGCACGGTCTGCGTGAACGTCGTCGCCGCCGGGCAGAAGGAGGCCGCGATGGTCTTCGCCGGCGTGACCAAATGCACGATGGAGGAGCGCTTCGAGGCCGGCACCTGGACGACGCTGGCGACCGGCGCGCCGGTGCTGCAGGGCGCCGTCGCCGCCTTCGACTGCCGCATCACCGAGATGGTGGAGAAGGGCACGCATCTCGTGGTCTTCGGCGAGGTGCAGGGCATCCGCCTGGGCAGCCAGCACGACCATGGGCTGATCTATTTCGGGCGGGACTACCACCCGGTCGGGGCGATGGTGGCGGGGCCCTGATGCCGACCGGAAGACGACTTGACGTCTTCCGGTCGGCGTCGCGCGCAGGTCAGCGCGGTGCGCTGACGGCGTGGCGGCTGCGTGCCAGACAATAAGCCATCGGCCGGCATGAGGCCCGTCACCACTCGCCGAGGAAGACGCCAGCCTTCTTGTGGCTGTCGGTGCGCTGCTCGGCCTCCGCCCAGGTGATGGTGGTGCGGGACTTGAGGCGGGTGAACCAGGTCAGCAGCCGGTGCCGCATGGCTTCCCGCACGCCGGCGAGCGTGCCGTCCGCGCCGAGGTCGTGGAATTCCTCCGGGTCGCCATGCAGGTCGAAGAGCTGCGGCCGATAGCCGCCGGTCCAATGGACGTATTTCCAGCGGTCGGTGCGGACCATCCAGGCCATGTGCTGGCCGACCGCATGGCCCTGCCGGCGGCGGGCGCCGCGAAAGGTCCAGTCGAGCTCGCTGACGGCGAAATCGCGCCAGTCCTCGCCGGCCTCGCCCCGCAGCGCCGGCAGCAGCGACCGCCCCTCCACCACATGGCGCGCGGGATCGCAACCCAGCGCCTCCAGGATGGTCGGCACGCAGTCGATCGCCTCGACCAACCGCGGGTCCTCGGTGCCGCGGGTCGCATCCGCCGCGGGGGAGGGGTCGTAGACCAGGAAGGGCACCTTCTGGACGCAGTCGTGGAAGAGCTCCTTCTCGCCGAGCCAATGGTCGCCGAGGTAGTCGCCATGGTCGGCGGTGAAGATCACCAGCGTGTCCCGCCAGCGCCCCAGCCGCTCCATGGTCTCCCAGACCCGGCCGAGATGGTCGTCCACCTGCCGGATCAGCCCCTGGTAGGTCGGGCGCACCGTGGCGATGGCCTCGTCGCGCTGGAAGCTCTCCGCCACCTCCTCATCCTGCCAGGCGCGGAACATCGGGTGGGCGTCCGGGCCGCGCTCGGCCGCATGGCGCTGCACCGGCAGGCAATGCTCCGGCCCGTACAGAGCGTGGTAAGGCGCCGGGGCGATGTAGGGCCAATGCGGCTTCACATAGGACAGGTGCAGCACCCAGGGCTCGTCACCCTGGGCGGTCATGAACTCGATGGCGCGGTCGGTGGTATAGGCGGTCTCGCTGTGCTCCTCCCGGACGCGCGCGGGCAGGCGGGCATTGCGCATCTTCCAGCCCGACAGGGGCTTCCCGTCCGGCCCTTCCACCGCGATGACGAAATCCGTCCAGGGGTCGCGGCTGTCATAGCCCTGCGCCCGCAGCCAATGGGCATAGGCGCTGTCGGGCTCGCCATGATGGCCGTCATGCCGGTCCACCAGGCGGAACCAGCCCTCCCGCAGCAGCGCCGTCAGGTCGGTCTGGCCGTCCAGCGCCAGGCGCCGCATGCCATGCGCGTCCGGCAGCACATGCGTCTTGCCGGCGAGCGCCAGCGTCCGCCCGCTCTCCCGCAGGTGCCAGCCCAGCGTGACCTCGCCCACCGAGAGCGGCACGCGGTTGTGCGTCGCGCCATGCGAGGAGACGTAGCGGCCGGTATAGAAGGACATGCGCGAGGGGCCGCAGATGCCGCTCTGCACGAAGGCATTCGGGAAGCGGACGCCGCGCTGCGCCAGCGCGTCGACGTTCGGCGTCCGCAGGAAAGGGTGGCCGGCGCAGGAGAGGTGGTCCCAGCGCAACTGGTCGCACATCACGAACAGGACGTTGCGGATCATGGCCTCCCCCCGGTGCGGCACGCGCCGGCGCAGTCTGCCCGGCGCCGCCGCGGCTGGCGAGGCGCCGCATGACGGCCCCGCAGACGGAGCAGGCCGCCGCCATCGTGGAGGCCGCGCTGCGGGCGGCGCAGGACCTGGCGCGGCTGCCGGCCCTGCCGGCGCCGCTCGCGCGCCTCGTGCTGCGGCACAATGCGGAGGCGGTGGAGCGCCGCTTCGCCGCCGCGGCGCTGACCATGGCGGAGATCGTGGACCTGCTGGCGGCGCTCGCCGATCGGGTGCCGGCCGAGGCGCTGGTCCCGGCACGCGCCTGGGCGCTGATGCGCATCGAGCAGTACGGTGCGGTGGCCATGCCGCCCGGCCTGCCGCGCGCCCTGCTGCGCGGCCTGGGGGAGGCGGTGCCGGGCCCCGACAGGGCGCTCGGCCGCGCCTGGGCGCGGCAGGGCTTCCGCGAGGGCATCTGGGCCGCCGGGCTGCACCGGGTGCCGCTGCTGCCGCTCGGGCTGAACTGCCTGCCCTGGAACCTGCCGGCGCGCTGGGGCTTCCGCGCCGCGGCCGAGGCGATGGAGGCTTTCAACCCCTTCGCCCTCGCCTCCCACCGGCTGCCCGCGGTGCTCGCGGCGCTCGAGGAGGGCTGGGTCGGCTATGCCCCCGCGGGCGGGATCCGCTCCATCGCCACGCCCTCGGGCGCGCGGGTGCTGCTGCGGGAGGATGGCGGCGCGGTCTGGAACCACCATACCGGTCCGCATTGGGAGGAGGACGATTTCGCCACCCTCCGCCTCGACCTCGAGGTGCTGGCGAGGCGCTTCGAGCGGCTGGCGGCCTCGCCCCGCCTGCCCCTCAGGGTCGCCTTCCTGCTGACGGAGGAGGCGGCGCCGGACGCCGCCCTGGCGGAGCGGGTGCTGGCGGCGCTGCGGCGGCGCGCCCGGGGCGGCCGCGTCGGGCTGGTCCTGCTGCACAACCCGCCGGCGGGAGAGGCAGGGGAGGCGCCGTCGCCGCCCGGGCGCCTCGGCCCCGATGCCCTGCTGCTGCGCGTCCCGGCCCCGCGCCCGGGCTACCAGTGGCACCTGCCCGCGCATTTCGACACGCCGGAGGGCCATGCCTTCGAGCAGCGCATCGCCAATGCCCTGCGCGACGCCGTCGCGGGCTGGCTGGGCTGAGCGCCTAAGGGGCCCGGACATGCGAAGGGCCCCGGGGGTCGCCCCCCGAGGCCCTTCCATTGGTCAAAGGCGCTGGCGCGCCGCTCGGCTCAGGAAGCCATCCCCGCAGTGGCGGGAACGATGATCCAGGCCGCGACCGCGGCAACCGCCTGAGAGCAATGAGACACTGGATCACCTCCTTTCAGTTGTTGACGACTGGACCCAAGATGGACCCGGGCGGGCCCAGGTTCAAGACTTCATCTCGGCATAATTCCCGTTCTTCCACACGTAGAACACGTAGTCCGCAACGGTGACATCGCCCTTCTTGTCGAAGCTGATCGGGCCGAGGACGGTCTGCCAGGGGCCGTGCGCCTTCATCTCGGCAGCGATCTTCTTGGGATCGATGCTCTTGATCTTCTCCGCCGCGGCGGCCCAGATCTGCACGGCGGCATAGGTGTAGAGGACGTAGCCCTCCGGATCGATGTTCTTCGCCTTGAAGGCCTGCACGACCTTGGCAGCGGAGGCACGGCCGCGCGGGTCGCTCGGGAAGGTCATCAGCGCGCCCTCGCCGGCGGCGCCGGTGATCTGCCAGAAATCCTTCGTCACCAGCGAATCGCCGCCGATCATGGTGACGTTCATGCCCTGCTCCTTCGCCTGGCGCAGGATCAGGCCGGCCTCGGTATAGTAGCCGCCGATATACATCACCTCGACGCCCGCGCCCTTCAGCCGGGAGACCAGGGCGCTGTAGTCGCGCTCGCCCGGGTTGTAGGCGGTGAAGATCACCTCCTTCATGCCGGCGGCGTTCATCGACTTCTGCGTCTCCTCCGCCAGGCCCTTGCCATAGGCCTGGTTGTCATGAAGGATCGCGACCTTCTTCCCCTTGTAGTTTTGCGCGATGTACTTGCCGGCGACGAGGCCCTGCTGGTCGTCGCGGCCGCAGACCCGGAAGGTGTTCCAGGACCCCTCGTCGGTGAATTTGGGGTTGGTGCTGGCCGGGCTGATCTGCAGCACGCCTTCCTCGGCATAGACCTTGGAGGCCGGGATCGAGCTGCCGGAGCAGTAGTGGCCGGCGACGAAGACCGCCTTCTGGCCGGCCATCTGGTTGGCGACCGAGACGGCCTGGCGCGGGTCGCAGGCATCGTCGCCCAGCGCCAGCTCGATCTTGCGGCCGAGCACGCCGCCGGCGGCGTTCAGGTCGGCCACCGCCTGCTGCGCGCCGGTCTTCATCTGGTCGCCGGCCGCGGCATTGGAGCCGGTGAGCGGCCCGGCGCAGGCGATGCGGATCGGCGCGCCCTGGGCGAGGGCCTCCGAGCCGGCCAGCGCCACCGGCAGCGCCGCGGTGGCCTGGAGAAGCGTCCTGCGGTTCAGCATCCCTGTCTCTCCTGTTGAAGCCGGGCCGCGCTGTTCTTCCGGTCGCGGCCGCTTGCGGCAGGGTAACGGAACCTGCCGCGGATTGTCAGCCGTGCCCGCCGCCGAGATAGGCGTCGCGGATCTCCGGCCGCGCCAGCAGCGCCCGCCCGGGGCCTTCCATGGTGATCCGGCCATTGACCAGGACATAACCCCGATGGGCCAGCCGCAGCGCGAGGTTGGCGTTCTGCTCGACCAGCAGCACGGTCAGCCCGGTCCGCTGGTTCAGCATCCGGATGGCGTCGAAGATCTGCTTGACCACCAGCGGGGCGAGGCCGAGCGAGGGCTCGTCCAGCAGCAGCAGCTTCGGCTTCGACATCAGCGCCCGGCCGATCGCCAGCATCTGCTGCTCGCCACCCGAGAGCGTGCCGCCGCGCTGCGCCAGCCGCTCCTTCAGCCGGGGAAAGAGGGCGAAGGCCTGCTCCATCTGCGGCGCCGGGTCCTCCCGCGTGAGGGCCTCGGCGCCCATCAGCAGGTTCTCCTGCACCGTCATGCGCGGGAAGATCCGCCGCCCCTCCGGCGACTGGGCGACGCCGCGGCGCATGATGGCATGCGTCGGCTGGCCCGTGATGTCCTCGCCGGCGAGGCGGATGCGCCCCGCGCGCGGCTTCGGCGCGCCGCAGATGGTCATCAGCAGGGTCGACTTGCCGGCGCCGTTGGCGCCGATCAGCGTGACGATCTCGCCCGCCCGGACCTGCAGCGAGACATCCGTCAGCGCCTGCACCGCGCCATAGGCGGCGGTGACGCCGTCCACCTCCAGCATCGCAGGCATGTCCGCTGCCTGCGGGGCGAGCCCGGCGCTCATTCCACCGCCTCCGCCGGCACGTCCTCGTCCTCGTCGCCCTCGCCGAGATAGGCGGCGATGACCTTCTGGTCCGCGCGCACCGCGGCCGGCGGGCCGTCGGCGATCAGCTTGCCGTGGTCCAGCACCACGACCTTGTCGCTGATGCTCATGACGACGCCCATGTCGTGCTCGATCAGCAGGATGGAGGTGCCCTGCGCCCGGATCTGCAGCAGCAGCCGCGCCAGTTCCTCCGATTCGCGGGGGTTGAGGCCGGCCGCGGGCTCGTCGAGGCAGAGCAGCGCGGGTTCCGTGCACATGGCCCGCGCGATCTCGAGCCGTCGCTGCGCGCCATAGGGCAGGGCGCCCGCGGGGTCGTCGGCGCGCTCGAGCAGGTTGGTCGCCTCCAGCCAGCGCTTGGCGAGCTCCACCGCCTCCCGCTCCGCCTTGGGGTAGCGGGAGAGGCCGAGCACCGCGCCGATGCCCCAGCCGGTCGCGGCCATCAGCTTGTTGTGCTGCGCGATCAGCAGGTTCTCGAGCGCGGTCATGCCGGGGAAGAGCCGGATGTTCTGGAAGGTCCGGGCGACGCCGGCGCGGGCGATGCGGTGGCCGGGCAGGGTGTGCAGGTCGACCGGCAGCTCGCCCGGCCGGTGCAGCCGGATGGCGCCGCTGGTCGGCCGGTAGAAGCCGGTGATGCAGTTGAAGAGCGTGGTCTTGCCGGCGCCGTTCGGGCCGATGACCGCGGTGATCTCGCTGCGGCAGGCGGTGAAGGCGACCTGGCTGACGGCGGTCAGGCCACCGAAGCGCATGGTCAGGCCCGCGACTTCCAGGATCATCTCGGGCCGGCTGCGGCGGTCGCTCATCCGTGGCCCTCCCCGACCAGGTCGGCGCTGATGGCGCGCTTCTGCCCGAGCGCGATGGAGGGCGTCCGGGTGCCGACCAGGCCGCGCGGGCGGAGCACCATGATCACCACCATGGCGCCGCCGAAGACCAGCATCCGCCACTCGTCGAGGCCGCGGAACACCTCGAAGCCGCCGATCATGACCAGCGCCGCGACCGCGACGCCGACCTGGCTGCCGAGGCCGCCGAGGACGACGATGGCGAGGATGATGGCGCTTTCGATGAAGGTGAAGCTCTCGGGGCTGATGAAGGCCTGGCGGGTGGCGAAGAAGGCGCCGGCGAAGCCGCCGAACATGGCGCCCAGCGCGAAGGCGGTCAGCTTCGTCGTGGTGATGTTGATCCCGAGCGCCCGGCAGGCGATCTCGTCCTCCCGCAGCGCCTCCCAGGCGCGGCCGAGGGGCTGGCGACGCAGCCGCAGCGTCACCCAGTTGGTCAGCAGCGCGAGCGCGAAGATCAGGTAGTAGAGAAAGATGACGCGGTGGCTCGGCGAGGGCTCGAGGCCGAAGAAGCCGGCGAAACTGTCGGGGTCGCCCGACATGTTGAAGGGCAGGCCGAAGAAGGAGGGACGCGGGATGCCGCTGATGCCGTTCGGGCCGTTGGTCAGGTCGGTCCAGTTCAGCAGCACCACGCGGATGATCTCGCCGAAGGCCAGCGTCACGATTGCCAGGTAGTCGCCGCGCAGCCGCAGCACGGGGAAGCCCAGCAGCACGCCCCAGAAGGCGGCGAGGATCCCGGCGATCGGCAGGCAGATCCAGAAGGAGAGGCCGAAGCTGGTGGCGAGCAGCGCATAGGAATAGGCGCCGATGGCGTAGAAGGCGACGTAGCCGAGGTCGAGCAGCCCGGCGAGGCCGACCACGATGTTCAGCCCCCAGCCGAGCATGACATAGGTCAGCACCAGGATGCCGACATCGAGCTCGTAGCGCCCGACGCCCGGGATGGCCGGCAGGACCAGTGCCAGGGCGAGCATGACCGGCGCGAAGAAACGGCCGAGGCGCTGCAGCGCGAGGGTCAGGCGCGTCGGGCCCGTCGTCGCGCGCAGCGCGCGGCGGCCGGCCCAGAGGGTGATGGCGAGGCGCCCGGCGAAGACGATGCCGCAGAGCAGCGCGACCTCTGGCCAGCGCGCGCGGAGGATCAGCCCGCTGGCCGGCCCGATATCCGTACGCAGCCCGACCAGCATGGCGAAGAGGCCGAAGGCGACGGCGGCGGCGATCGCCGCATCCTTCACGGCGTGCGGCAGGGCGCTGCCCGTCCGCTCCAGCCCGCCGGCGCTCGCCGGCGCCACCCCCTGGCGATCGGCCGGGGCGCTCATACCTTCTCGACCTCCTGCCGGCCCAGCAGGCCGGTGGGGAGGAAGATCAGCGTGATGGCGAGGATCGAGAAGGCCGCGACATCCTTGTACTGCACGCTGAAATAGGCGGACCAGAAGGTCTCGATGAGGCCGATGAGCAGGCCGCCGAGCACGGCCCCCGGCAGGCTGCCGATGCCGCCCAGCACCGCCGCGGTGAAGGCCTTCACCCCGGCGAGGAAGCCGATGTAGAAGTCGATCACGCCGTAGCGCAGCAGGTACATGGTGCCCGCGACGGCGGCCAGCGCCGCGCCGATGACGAAGGTGAGGCTGATGGTGCGGTCGGTGTCGATGCCGAGCAGCGCGGCCATCTTCCGGTCCTGCTCGCAGGCCCGCATGGCGCGGCCGAGCGGCGTCCTCGTGACCAGCACGGTGAAGACCGCGAGCACCCCGAGGGTGAGCGCGATGATGAGCATCTGGATGTAGGAGAACTGCACCACGAAGGGCCCGTCGCGCATCACCTCGATGCCGCCGGGGACCATGGTCTCGATCGGCTTCGGCCGGGCGCCCTGGCTGACCTGGACGTAGTTCTGCAGCACGATGGAGATGCCGATGGCGCTGATCAGCGGCGCGAGGCGGAAGCTGCCGCGCAGCGGCCGGTAGGCGACGCGCTCCACCGACCAGCCATAGAGCGCGGTGATGGCCATGGAGACCAGCAGCATCAGCAGGATGGCGCCCGGACCGCCCATCACCCCGCCCATCTGCAGCAGCAGCACGGTGATGAGGGCGACGAAGGCGCCGATCATGAAGATGTCGCCATGGGCGAAGTTGATCATGCCGATGATGCCGTAGACCATGGTGTAGCCCACGGCGATCAGGCCGTAGATCATGCCCAGGCTGATCCCGTTGATCAGCTGCTGCAGCGCATAGGCCATGTTGTCTCCCGGCCGCGAGATTCCCTGTATGCCGAAGGCTAGGACAGCGGGGGCGGGTTGCGAAGGGGGCGGAAGGTCGGGCTGTTGCGGCGCGGCGACGGGTCGGGTGACATTTGCGCCACGAATCGGAGGGAATTGATGCCAAGTGATGCAAGCCTGCCGGCCGATGACGGCAAGTCCGGCCGCCTGCCCCCCATCCCCGACCATGCCCTGACCCCGGAGCAGCGGCGGGTGGTGGAGGGCATCACGTCAGGCCCCCGCGGCGGGCTGCGCGGGCCCTTCCCGGCCATGCTCCGCAGCCCGGAGGTCGCCGAGCGTTTCCAGAAGCTCGGCGAGTATCTCCGCTTCAACTCCTCCATCCCCGCGGCGCTGAACGAGCTGGCGATCCTGGTCACGGCGCGGGAATGGTCGGCGCAGTACGAGTGGTATGCCCATCACCTGCTGGCCATGAAGGCCGGCCTGCCCGCCTCGATCGCCGAGGCGATCGCCGAGGGCCGCAAGCCCGACGGGATGGATGCCGACCAGGAGGCGGTCTGGCAGTTCTGCACCGAGATGCACCGGAAGAAGCATGTCTCGGACGAGACCTATGCCGCGGTGCGCGACCGCTTCGGCGAGCGCGGCGTGATCGACCTGATCGCGGTCAGCGGCTACTATGTGGCCGTGGCGATGACGCTGAACGTCGCGCAGGTGCCGCTGCCGCCCGGCGTGCCGGTGCCGCTGCAGCCGCTCGGCTGAGGCGCGGCCGCGCGCCATGGCCGGGCTCGGCCATGGCGGGTCGGCGGCTAGGACTCGAGCCGGTAGAAGCGCTGCGCCGTGCCGCTGAACAGCGCCGCCTTCTCCGCCGCCGAGGCACCGGCCGCGAGCTTCTTGCAGGCATTCCAGAACACCCCGTAGCCGTAGCTGCCCTTGTCGACGGGAAAGTTGCTCTCGAACATGCAGCGGTCGGCGCCGAAGAGGCCGATCGTCGTCTCGATCCAGGGCTTCCAGGCGGCGGCGAGCTCGTCGGAGGAGGGCGGCTCGGCCTTCTCCTCGAAGCCCATGCCGTTGATGCGCATGCCCAAGCCCCCGAGCTTGATGCAGACATTCGGGCAGGTCGCCAGCTCCGCCATGGCCGCGCGCCAGCCGCGGAACACCTCGTCGCGCTGCCCTTCATAGCCGCGGATGCCGAGCGGCCCGCCGACATGGTCCAGCACGATCCTCGTCTCCGGGAAGGCGCGGGCCAGTGCCGTCAGGTCCGGGATCTGCGGGTGGTAGAGCCAGGCATCGAAGGAGAGGCCGAGCGGCGCGAGCTGGGCGAAGCCGGCGCGGAAGTCGTCCCGGAACAGGATGTCGCGCGGCGGGGTATAGGCAGGGTTCATGAT
Source organism: Paracraurococcus lichenis (assembly GCF_030657435.1). Classification (GTDB taxonomy): domain Bacteria; phylum Pseudomonadota; class Alphaproteobacteria; order Acetobacterales; family Acetobacteraceae; genus Paracraurococcus; species Paracraurococcus lichenis. Next base: position 155,919 of record NZ_JAUTWS010000013.1, read on the forward strand.
GACCGGGTCGGGGTCCCAGGCCGTGATGTGCCGGATGCCGCGGAAGCGCCCGCCGCCGGCCTGGACATGCGCCTCCAGCACGCCCTTCGCCGCGGCGCCGATGGTCAGGTCCACATGGCCGACGATGCCCTCGCAGACCCTGGTCGCACCATACTGCCCGCTCGCGCTCATCGCCGCGACGCCGTTGACGAACTCGGTCTCGCCGACCGGCCGGTAGGCCTCGGGCCCCGTCGCGCGGTGCATGGCGCGGCACTGCACGAAGACGGTGGCGACGATATTGTGGCCCTGGTTGGTGTCCGCCAGCAGGTCCGGCAGCAGGTAGCGCCAGTCCGGCCGGTCCCAGAGATGGTGGTGCGGATCGACGATCGGCAGGGCGGGGTCGAGCGCGTCCTCGGTCCGGCGGGCCAGCCAGTCCTCCCGCACCGGGATGTAGTGGTGGTTGGCGCTGCTGCTCATCGGGTGTTTCCCCCTCGGACGTTTCCCGCGCCGAGCTTACCCCTCTCGCCACTCCATGCCAGCCGCCCCTATCCTGCCCGCCAATCGAAGGAGGAAGCGGATGAGCCTGCCCTTGGACGGCGTGCGGGTGATCGAGGTGGGCCAGGCGCTGGCGGGGCCGCTCGCCGGAGTGATCCTGGCGGATATGGGCGCCGAGGTGATCAAGATCGAGAAGCCGGACGGCGGCGACGATGCCCGCATCTGGGGCCCACCCTTCGGTCCGGACGGCGAGACCAGCCTCTATTTCTACGGCCAGAACCGCAACAAGCAGAGCGTCGTCCTGGACCTGAAGGATCCCGGGGACATCGAGGCGCTGCACCGCCTCTGCGAGACGGCCGACATCCTGATCCAGAACCTCCGCCCCGGCGTGGTCGATGAGATCGGCATCGGGCCGGAGGCGATGCTCGAGCGCCATCCGCGGCTGATCTACTGCTCCATCTGGGCCTTCGGCTACCAGGGACCGATGCGCCTCAAGCCCGGCTTCGACCCGCTGCTGCAGGCCTATGGCGGCATGATGAGCATGACGGGACGGCCGGAGGATCCGCCGACCTTCTGCGGCGCCTCCATCAACGACAAGGCGACCGGCCTCTTCTGCACCATCGGCGCGCTGGCGGCGCTGCGGCAGCGCGACCGCACGGGGCGCGGCTGCCTCGTCGACACCTCGCTCTTCGAGACGGCGGTCTTCTGGGTGGAGGGGCAGGTGAACCAGCACCTGGCGACCGGAGAAGTACCGAAGCGCCACGGCACCGGCGCCGCCGTCATCGTCCCCTACCAGGTCTTCGAGACGGCGGACCGCCCGCTCTGCCTCGCCGCCGGCAACGACCGGCTCTGGGCCCGCTGCGCCAGGGTGCTGGGCCATCCCGAATGGGCGGAGGACGAGCGCTTCGCGAAGAGCCGCCAGCGCGTGAAGAACCGCACGGTCCTGGTGCCGCTGATCGCCGACATCCTCCGCAGCCGCCCGCGCGCCCATTGGATCGAGGCGCTGGAGGCGGTGGGCGTGCCCTGCGCGCCGGTGAACGACATCGGCGAGGTGGCGGCGACCGAGCAATTCGCCGCGGTGGACATCGTGCAATCGGTTCCGGGCAGCGATGTCCGCGTGGTCGGGCTGCCGATCAATTTCGACCGGCAGCGGCCCCGCTCGGCGCGGCCGGCACCGCGCCTCGGCGAGCATACCGAGGCGGTGCTGCGCAGGCGGTAGCGGCTCCCGCGACGTCCCAGGGTCGGCCGGCCCGTGGCGGACGACCCGGCGGAGGCTCCGCCTGACCGCCACGCGCCGGCCCCGGGGGCGAGGGGACGCCCCCGGAACCGGGCGAGCCGGCCGGACCGGTCACCGGGCGGCCGGCCGCTGCCTCGTCAGCTCTTGTTGGCCGGGTCGTGGACGTGGTGCCGGTCGCGCTCCCCGCCGCCGCCCGAGACCCGGCTGTGGTCCGGGTTGGTCGGCCGGTCCGGCGCCGGCCCGTGGTCGTCCCGGTCGCGGTGCGCCCGCCCGTGCTCGCCGCCCTGGTGGCTGCTGCCCGGGCCGCCCACGTCCCGCTTCACCTCATGTTCGCCGCGCTGCTGCTTCATCTCAGCGGTCCTGCTGGTAGCCCTGGTTGGTGGTGTTCTGCTTGATGTTGCCCTGCCGGCCCTGCTCGCCGAGATGGCGGTCCTCGCCGGACTTGTTGGCCTCCGCGACGCCGCCCTGCAGGTCGCTCGGGTGCTCGGTCTGCGGCCCGGGCCCCTTCGGGCTGCGGCCCGCGGGCGGGACCGGCGGCAAATGCGCCTTGGACATGGCAATGACCCCCGTTCATCCGTGTGACCCCGACCGAACGCGGCCCCGAGGCGGGCCGTTCCCCCGCGCGGGTCGCGGCGGGCGGGTCTCCCGGGAGGCGAAGCCTGGTGCCGGCCGCCGGGCGGTTCGGGTCTGGCGCGCCGCCCCTCCGCGCTCCATACCGCGCGCCATGTCCGGGATCTCCGCCCGGGCGCGCCCCCTCGGCGGGCGGCGCGCCTGGCTCAACAGCCTTTTCGTCGACCACGCGCTGCTGCGCATGCCCTGGCGCAACTGGGGCGTGGTCGAGAGCGGCCGGCTCTACCGGTCGAACCACCCGCTGCCCTGGCAATTGCGCGACGCGGCCCGGCGCCTCGGCCTCCGGACGGTGATCAACCTGCGGGGGGAGCGGACCGAGTGCGGCTCCGACCGGCTGGGCCGTGCCGCCGCCGCCGAGCTTGGCCTCGTGCATGTGGACGCGCCCTTCGAGAGCCGCGGCGCCCCGCACAAGGACCGCATCCTCCGCCTGCACGAGATCTTCCGCACCGTGCCCGAGCCGGTGCTGATCCATTGCAAGAGCGGCGCCGACCGCACCGGCCTCGCCGCCGGGCTCTGGCTGCTCTTTGAGGGGCGGCCGGTGGAGGAGGCGATGGCGCAGCTCTCGCTCCGCTGGGGCCATGTGCGGCAGAGCCGGACCGGCATCCTCGACGCCTTCTTCGAGCGCTATGCCGCGGCGACGCGCGACCGCCCGAAGCCCTTCCTCGACTGGCTGCGGGAGGATTACGACGAGGCCGCGCTGCGGCGCGAATTCCGCTCGAAACCCTGGGCCGACCGGCTGGTGGACGGGATCCTGCGGCGGGAGTGACCCGCGCCTACAGCAGCCCCGCCCGCACCCCGAACTTGTGCAGCGGCCCGACCAGCAGGTTGCACAGCACCGTCCGGGTGAGGTGAAATCCCAGCACCAGCGGCACCGCCAGCTCCAGCGCCTTGGCCGTCAGCGCCATCTCCGGCATCCCGCCCGGCGCCATGCCGAGGATCAGCGCCGGGACCGGCATGTCGGCCGCCGCGGCGATCGCCCAGGCGATCAGCGCCAGCAGGATGGAGAGCACCGCGGCCGAGAGGACGCCGGCCACCGCCAGCCGGTGCGAGCTCAGCAGGAAGCTCTTGCTCATCCGGGTCCCGAGGCTCGCCCCCATCGCCACCTGCGCCGCATCGATCAGCGGCACCGGCACGCCCGAGGGCAGGTGGCCGGTCGCGGCGAGCAGGATCGCCAGGCCGCAGGGCCCGAGCATCCAGGGATTGGCGAGGCCCAGCCGCCGCAGCGGGACGGCCAGCAGCAGCCCCGCCGCCGCCATGCCCAGCAGCCCCGGCCACCAGATCTCGGCGCGGGGCGCCATGAACTCGTTGAAGGCGCCATGCGGCGCCAGCCAGCCGAGCAGGGGCGGGAAGGTCAGCACCACCACCAGCACCCGCATGGTCTGGGCGAGGGTGACGGTGGCGACGCTCGCCTTCGCCTCCTGCGCCAGCATGGCCATGACGATGACGCCGCCCGGCACGGCGCAGAAGAAGCCGGTCTGCGCATCCGTCCCGGCGAGGCGCGTGAAGAGCCGTGCCACAACGAAGCCGGTGGCGATGGCGATCACGCCGCCTGCCAGCAGCACCGGCAGCGCCCCGGTCACCGCCGTCAGCACCGGGCCGGAGAAGGTCCCGCCCAGGCCGAGGCCGAGGAAGACGAGGCCCGCAGGCCGTGCCCAGGCGGGCACCGCGACCGGCCGGTGCCAGGAGAGCCCGGCGGTCGCCATCATCGCCCCGATCATCCAGGCGAGCGGGACGTGCAGCAGGGCGAGCAGCCCGCCGCCGAGCGCGGCGACGGCGGCGGTGAGGAGCGGGGTCCGGATCGGCGGCAAGGTCCCGCGACCATCCTCCGGCGGCGATCCCGCGTCAAACCCGGTCGGGCTTCAGCCTTCCTTCACCTGTTGCCGCGAGGCTGGCGGCGCAAAGCCCATGAGCACGCTCGCCCCCATCGCTCCGCCCTCCGGGGTGGAGGTCCCCACGGACGCCGCCCCGCGGCCGCGGTCGGCTGCGCGGGCGGAACCCGGCGCCTCCCCGGCGCCGCCGGCCATGCCGAATCCCTCGCTGCGGCTGGATCCCGCACTCGGCCTCGTGGTGCTGGAGTTCCGCGACCAGTACGGCCGCACGGCGACCCTGCCGACGGAGCGGGAACTCGCGGCCTATCGGCATGCCCGCGGCCGGCCGGATCCGGCGTCATCCCTGTCGGTCGCCGCATCGGTGCCCGGCGCCGCGCCGGCCGCCCCTGGCCCGGATGCATCCGCCGCCATGCCCATCCCGGGCGCCTGACCCCGCCGCATCCCTCGTCCAGGACCCGGCGCACCTTGCCTGTCGGGCGGGCCGGTCCAGGACGCTGCCCTGGACGACCTCCGGGCCATGCGGCGCCGCGATCACGGGATCGCCTCAGCCCTCCGCGCGCGGGGGGATCGGCGGCGGCAGGCCCAGCACCTCCTCCTCATGCCGCATGACGCGGCGGGCCAGCTTCAGCGCCTGGTAGCAGTCATCCGCCTCGGCCAGCGTCAGCGCCTGCTGCAGCATCTCCCGCGCCGTGGTGGAGGTCGTCGCCTCCTGGAACTCGGCGACCAGGTCCCGGGCCGCGGCCAGCCCCTGCGGCCGTTCCTCGTCATTGCCGATATAGGCGGTCTGCAGGGCGAAGTAGATGCGCCGGGCCGGCGTGGTCGCGGCCTCCGGCGCCATGATCTGCTTGCCGAACAGGAAGCGCGCCTTCGCCGCCAGCTCGATGCGGGCGCGATTGCGGAAACGGATCGGCGCCCCGTTCACGACCATCAGGTCGCCCTGGCGGAGTTCTAGCACCAGCGTGGACATGGCCCTTCCTTTTGACGCCGCACGCGCAACCCTCGGAAAGTCGCAGGTCGCACTTAATGGTCCCTGAACCGGCATGGGATTACGGAAGGAACCGGGTGAGGTTGAGTTCGCCGAGCCGGCCGATGGCGGTGTAGCTCGCCTCCAGCGCGGTCCGGGTCGATTGCAGCCGGCTCAGGGTCGCCGCGAGGTCCACCTCCTCGATATCCGAGAGCTGGCCCTTCAGCGCGTCCCCGAGCGTCGCATGCTGCTCCTTCGCCGTGGTCAGCCGCGCCTCGGTCAGGCCGAGCGCGCCCGCCTCGTCGGCGATGCCGTCGGCCGCACTCCGCAGCCCGTCGCGGATGGTGCCGGCGAGCGCCCGGAAGTCGTCTGGCGAGGCCGTCTGGGCCGGCGTCAGCGCGGCGAGGCTGGCCAGCCCGCGCAGCAGGTCCCGCGCCCAGGACCCCGTGGTTTCCCCGGCGGAGGCAGCGGCGGCATTGCGGTTGGCGAAGAGCCCATAGGGCACCGCCTGCCCGTCGCCCGCGGGCACCGCCCGCCGCGGCTCGGCCAGGCCCGCCGCGGGATCGGAGAGGAAGGCGGAGAAGGGCGTGACGCCCGGGCTGTCGTCCATCGCCGCCGCCCTGGTCGCGGCGGCGACGGCCGCGGCATTGCCGCCGCCGAGGCTTGCGACCGCGGCGGCGACCTGCTGCGCCATGCCGGAACCCGGCAACCCCTCCGGGTCGGGCACCGGCGGGTTCCGCAGGTCGGAGCCGCCGAAGAGGTATTCGCCGGCGCTCTGGCTGTCGAGGAGCTGCCCGACCTCGACCAGTGCCGCCTTCGCCCGCGGCGCGACCAGGGAGAGCGCATTCGGGTCGTTCGGGTCGAGCTTCATCGCCACGTCGTCGGCGAATTCCCGGGCGATGTCGCCGAGCCGCTGCAGCGCCGTCTGCGTCGCCCCGCTGCGGCTCAGCGCCTCCGAGATCGCGGTGCCGTAGGTGTCGCGCCGGGCGATCTCGGCGCGGAGCGTCAGCGCCCGGGGCAGGTCGGGCGCGATGTCCCCCTGCGCCTCCGCCTTCCGCCCGGTCGAGACCTGGCGCGTCAGCAGCTCCACCTGCAGCCGGAGCGCGCTGCTGTCGGCGGCCAGCCGCCCATAGCCGTTGACGCTCGTCACCGCACCGCCCCCATCAGCGTCTCCCACAGCGTCTGCACCGTGCCGAGCACCCGGGCATTGGCCGCATAGGCGTTCTGCAGCGCGACGATCGAGGCCATCTCGGCATCCGTGTCGACGCCCGACTGCTGCGCGAAGCGCCCCTCGAGCGTGGTGCCGAGCGCGGCCGCCTGCTCCTTCGCCGCCGTCGCCGACGCGCGGTCGCCGACCTGCGCCGCGACCATCTGCCCGGCATAGTCGGCGAGCGTCGCCGGCGCGGCGAAGGGGGAGGCGAGGCCGCCATCGGGGCCGAGCCCGCTGCCGGCGATCGCCGTCCAGGGCTGGCCGGAGGCGGCCTCGGCGCCGAGCGAGAAGCCCAGCACGCGGTCGATCAGGGTGGTGAAGCCGGCCGGACCGCCGGACGGGTTGGGCGTGAAATCCGTCGCGCCGCTCGGGCTGGCCAGGACGGCATGCGTGCCGTCGCGCAGCAGGGCGGGGTTGCCGTCCACCGCCGGGTTCACCCTGATCCGCCCGGCGAAGCCGACCTGGCTGCTGCCGGCATAGGGCTGCGTCGGGTCCGGGACGCTGCTGCCATCGGCATCGGTGAAGAGGGTGAGGCCCTCGCCATCCATGCGGGCAGCGAGGTTGCCGGCCAGCACATCGGCCTCCGCCTGGTAGCGCGGCAGGGTGCGGTCGCGCAGCGCCAGGCTCTCGCCGAGCCGCCCACCCAGGAGCTGCCCGGTGATGTCGAGGCCGTTCAGCGTCACCCCCGGCAGCGTGCCGCCGGCGCCGCAATACGCATCCGGCGCGACGGTCGCCGGCGCGGTCGCCAGGACGTCGCGCTTCGCCTCCAGCGGCAGGACGATGCCGCCGCGTGCGACCAGCAGCAGGTCGCCGCCGTCGCGCCGCACCGCCTGCACGTCCATCACCTCGGAAAGCGTGGCGATCGCCTGGTCGCGCTGGTCCTCGAGCGCCGCGGCATCGCCCGTGCCGCCGGCCTTGAGCCGCGTGGTGAGGTCGGCGATGTCGTGCAGCGCCGCATTGGCCTTCGCGACTTCCGCGACGATGCTGTCCTGCGCCTGCTGCCGCGCCGCGCCGATGGCGTCCGAGACGCCGTTCAGCCGCGCGGCGACCGTCGCCGCGGCCGCTGCCGCGGTGCGCTGCTTGCCGGCATCGGCCGGCGCCGCCTGCAGGGCGAGGAAGGCGCTGCGCAGGTCCGAGAGGCCATCGGCGATGGTCTCCCCGGCCGCGCCATGCGCCTGCTCGACGCCCTGCAGGATCTGCTCGCGCAGCGTGGCGCCGGCCGCGGCGGCGCGGCTGGCATCGAGCCGCGCGAGCAGCGCCGTATCCACCGACCGCTGCGCCTCGCCGCTGCGCAGCCCGGCCGGGCTGTCGCCGACCGTGAGCGACTGCTGCGGCACGGCCTTGCGGGTATAGCCGGGCGTCTCGGCATTGGCGATGTTCTGCGAGGCCTGCGCCAGTTCGCGCTGCACGGCGGCGAGGCCGCTGCGCGCGATGGTGAGGACGCTGTCGAGGCTCATGGCGCGCTACCCGCGGGGCTGCCTCAGCGGCGCATGTTGATGGTGTCCTGCAGCATCTCGTCCGTCGTGCTGACGATCTTGGTGTTGGCGGAATAGGCGCGCTGCGCGACGATCAGCTTGGTGAACTCGCTGGCGATGTCGACATTCGAGCTCTCGACCGAGCCGGTGACGAGCTTGCCGACGCCGTTCGAGGCGGCATCGGTCACGCGCGCCTCGCCGCTCTCGGGCGTGCGCATGAAGGCCTGGCCGTCGAGGCGCTGCAGCAGCTCGGGGTCGTTGAAGGCGACGAGCGGCACGCGGGCCAGCACGCGGCTCTGGCCATTGTCGTAGTTCACCACCACGTCGCCGTTCTGGCGCAGCGTCAGGCCGGAATAGGCGCCGAGCGGCACGCCGTCCTGGATGTTGTTGCGGACCGCGAATTCGGCCGTGTCGTACTGCGTCATGCCCTGGGAGAGGCCGAACTGGCCGAGGGCGAGGGACACGGTCTGCGGGCCCTGGCCGAAATCGGCGGTGAAGGTCAGGTTCGCCGGATCGCCCTGGGCATTGGTGGCGGGCGGCGTGATCGAGCCGGTGGCGCTGGAGAAGCTGCCGAGCGTGCCGCCGGTGGCGGGCGGCGTCGCGGCGGCGCCGAACTGCAGCGAGACCGTGCCGCGCGCGGCGGCGCTGACGTCGTCCGGGACATTGATGTCGAGGGTCCAGGTATCGGCCGCGGTCTTGCTGAAACTCAGGTTCACCGGGTGCTTGGTGCCGAGGCTGTCATAGACCTCCGCCTGGGTGGTGTAGGTGGCGCCATTGGCGCTGCCGGAGGGCAGGTTGGCGGTGAAGTCGACCTGCTTGGTGGCGACCGGGTTGAAGACCTGCTGGTTGACGCGGATGGGCGTCAGCGTGGTGCGGTCCGGGTTGCCGGCGCTGTCCACCGGCCAGCCGCGCAGGTAATAGCCGGAGCCGTTGACCATGTAGCCGTCGCGGTCGAGCTTGAAGTCGCCGGCGCGGGTGAAGAACTGCCGGTAGTCGAAGGTCGGCAGGCCGTTCGCCGTGCCGGTCGAGGCCGCGACGCTGAAGAAGCCCTGGCCGCTGATGGCCAGCGCCAGCGAGTTCTCCGACTGCTGGATCGTGCCCTGGATGGTGTTGGTGTAGTCCGGCCGGGCGACGACCGCGCCCGGCTCGTTCACCGTCGCGCTGGACTCCGTGATGTAGGAGGTGAAGCTGGTGTCGACGCGCTTGAAGCCGATGGTCTGGCTATTGGCGACATTGTCCGAGATGTCGCCGAGCGCGCGGCTCTGCGCGGTGAGGCCGCTGATGGCCGCGGTGAGCGAGCCGAAGAGGGACATGCGCTGAGGGCTCCGTGAGCGGTGGGCGTGACCTGCCGGCGCCGGTGCAGCGGCCGTGCCAGCGCCGGGCGCCGCCGGCGCGGCGGGGCTTGCCGGCCGGGCGGCAGGCCTTGCCGGGCGGGCGGCGGGTCCTGCCGGAGCGCCGCCGGCGGGGGCTGGCACGCGCCGCGCTTCCGTCCCGGCATGGATGCCATCCCGACCCGGCCCGCGCCCGCCCAGCCCGGCCCCGCCCTGCCGCGGGCGGAGGGGGAGGCGAGGGCAGCGGAGGACAAGGCCGGCTTCGCGGCTGCCATGGCGAAGGCGCAGAAGCCGCCCGGCAAGGACGGCCCGGAGGCGCCGGGCGCAGAGCGGGACCCGGCGGAGGAGGGCGAGGCCAGGACGGTCGGCCTGCCCGAGGACGGCCCCCTGCCGTCGCAGGGTCCCGGCGCGGAGCGGATGCCCGCCCCGGACGGAGTGCCCTGGGTGGACCCATCGGCCTCGCGGGAGGCCGATCCGGTGCCTCCCGCCGACCCGTCTCGCGCCGTGACGCCGGTCCTGCCCGCGACCGCACCGCCCATGCCCCAGGGCATCGCGGCGGCGCCCGCCGCGCCGCCGGCCCGGCCCGCAGTGGTGCCCGCGCCGGACACGACCGTGCCCGATGCCGCGGGCCCGCCGGGCGCATCGGCATCCACGCCCGCCCTGGTCCAGGCGCCCGGCCGCCCCGGGGCCGATCCCGGCGCGCCGGCGGGCATCCGGGCCGGCGAGGCCTCGCCGCAGACGGGACAGGCCCGGACGGCCCCGGTCGCCGAGGCCTCGACGCCAGGGACGACAGGAGCTGCGGGGGCCGCCCCGGTGGCGGACCCGACCCCATCGGCCGCCGTGCCGGTCCGGAGACCGGAGGCCGACGGCGCCGCCCCCGCGCATCGGCCGGGGACGGAACTGCCTGCCCCCCTGCCGGGGACGGCACCGCAAGCGGTCGGGATTGCATCCGATCCGGCGCAGGGCCGGGCGATCCAGGCTGCTGCATCCGCGCCAGGGGCCATCCCGGGCGGCGGTGAGGCGGCGCCCATCCCCGCGGCCCGGTCCGGCACGGCGCCGGCCGTCGCGGCCACGGTCCCGCCGCCTTCGCCCACCCGCGCGGCGCGAACCCCTGCGAACCCCGGCCAGGCCGCCGCGACCGACGCGCCCCCGCACTCCGCCCGAGGCCCGGCCGGCACTCGCCTCTCGCCCTTGCCCGGGCAGCCGGACCCCGACCCGGTGCCCCTCGGCGCAGAGGCCGCGTCGCCCGATGCCGTCGTCCCGGGCGGTCCCGTGCCAGGCCCGGCGTCTCGCCAGGACCAGCCGGCGCCAACCGCCACCCATCCCGTGCCTGCCCCAGCGCCGTCCCAGGCCTCGTCGGCCATTGCCTCCGGCGATGCGGCGTCGCCGCTCGTCGTCGCCGCGGCGGGTCAGGCGGCGCCCGCCACCCCGGCCGAGGCGCCCGCCCCGGCCGCCACCCCCGCCGCGCCGCGCCCGGCGCCGGCGCCCGCCCGCCAGGTCGCGCCGGTGGCCATTGCTCTCGCGCTCGGCCCCGGCCAGGCGCCGCGCCTGACCCTGGCGCTCGAGCCGGAGGCGCTTGGCCGCGTCGAGATCCGCATCGAGCGCGATGCCGAGGGCGATACCTCCGCCGTGCGGGTGACGGCCGAGCGGCCGGAGACCCTCGCCCTGCTGCAGCGCGACGCGCGGGAACTCGACCGCGCCCTCGGCCAGGCCGGCGTCTCGGTGGGCGAGGGCGGGCTGCGCTTCGACCTCGCGGGCGGCGAGGGCGCGGCCGACGGGCGTGGCGGCGAGCGCCGCCCGCCGGCGCGCCACTCGCAGGCCGCGCCGTTGCCCGAGGCGACGCCCTCCGCCGGGACGCGCCGCCTCGCCCTCTCGCTGCTCGACATCGCCGTCTAGGGGAGCCGCCGCATGACGACCGTGACCGACACCACCGCCACGCAGACCAAGACCGCCACACAGAAGAGCACCACCGGCCTCGGCGGCGACTTCAACACCTTCCTCACGCTGCTGACGGCGCAGTTGAAGAACCAGGACCCGACCCAGGCCATGGACACCAACCAGATGACCCAGCAGCTCGTGCAATTCGCCTCGGTCGAGCAGCAGATCAACATGAACACCAATCTCGGCAAGCTGATCGGCCTGCAGCAGACGTCCCAGCTCACCGCCGCGGCGCCGCTGATGGGCAGGCAGGTGGAGGTCGAGAGCGACCAGCTTCCGCTGCAGGACGGCGCGGCGGTGCTGCGGCTGCCGGCGGGCTCGGGCAAGGCGGTGGTCACCATCCTGGACGCGGCCGGCCGCACCCTGCGGCAGGACCAGGTGACGCTGACGGCGGCGTCGCAGGACTGGGCCTGGAACGGCCTCGACGCGAAGGGCAAGCGGCAGCCGGATGGCGCCTATCGCTTCACGGTCACGGCGCGGGACAGCGGCGGCACGAACCAGTCGGTCGATGCGACGGTGGTCGCCCGCGCCACGGCGGCGGAGCGGCAGGACGGCGACCTCAGGCTCGTCCTCGGCAGCATCTCCGTCGGCTTCGATGCGGTGCGGCGGCTGGCCGGCGAGTGATCCTCACCGGCGGCGGTCCCGGCCTCCGCCGGTCGGCGCGGTGTGCGGACGGCGCGGCGGCTCAGCGCAGGATCGGCGGCGCCGGCGGGGTTGAGGAGGCCTGCGGCCCGGCCGGCTTCGGTGCATCCGTGGTGGTGGGCGGCGCGGTCATGGCATTGGAGACCACGGTCTTCACGCCGCCAGCCGCCTCCTCCGCCGCGATATAGGCGATGTCGCCCCAGAGCCGGTTCAGCCGCCCCGCCGGCACCTCGTTCATCTGCACGACGCGGCCGAGTTCCTCGCCGTCGCGGCGGCTGACGATCCACTGAATCTCGACCCGCTCCACCCCCTGCACCGGCGTCGGCACCACCGAGACCTCGGCCTGCAGCGCGTAAGCCGCGCCCTCCGCGGTCTCCTGCACCACGAATCCCTGGTTGCCCAACTGCTCGCGCATGCGGGTGCCGAGCGAGGTATTGCCGTCGCCAGGCGCGCCCTTCACGCCCACCATGTGCAGCTTCGGCGGGCCGGCGGTGAGTGAGGCCGGGTCGGTCGATTTCCGCGCCGCCTCCACCTGCAGCAGCAACTGGGTCAGCTTCGGCGCCGCCTCCTGCGCCACGCGGTCGAAGAGCGGGCGCTCGGCCTCCGCCCAGTCGCGCACCGGGACGGGGGAGCCCTCGGTCGCCGCCTGCGGCTTGCGGTCGGCATCGAGCAGCCGGAAGCGCGGCACCACCTCCTGGCCGCGCCGCTCGGCCGTCGCCTCCACCTGCCAGTCGAGCGGCAGGGGCGTCGGGGTGGCGATGGCCGGGACGTCCTGCGCCTGCAGCGCCGATGTGATCGCCTCGGCATAGGCCTCCGCCGCCTTGCCGGGGAGCATGGCCTCGTCCGGCGGCCGGACGGCGAGGCGGACGGCGAGCGGGATGGCCAGCACCCCGGCTTGGCCGCCGGGCCGGCCGCGATAAGGCTGCGGCAGGTCGCCGCAGGCCGACAGCGCCAGCAGCAGCGCGCCGGCGAGGGCGAGGGCGAGGGCGTGTCTGCAATGGGACCGGCGAAGGATCGGCGAGGGATTCTTCGGCCTGGCCAGGACGCGGGTGCAGCCGATGCTGGCGGCATCGGCAAGGCCACGGACGCCGCCAGGACGGAAAAGACCCGGCGAGACGAGCCGCAGCGCATTGCAGACGCGCCCTATGGCTGACTTAGAAGAGGACACAGGACACCAGCAGCGTGAGCAGCGTCAGCATCATGAACTGGACGAGATAGGGCATGGGTCAGGGCGCCAGGGCGATGGCGCTGATCTGATGCCCGATCGGGCCGCCGCCGGCCAGCGTCCGGCGGCGATGGCTGAAGAAGCGGTGCTCCTCCACCAGGGTGTCGGTGGCCGCGCCCTCCACCAAAGCAAGGCCGGCGGCGGCGAGGCGGGCGGCGCAATAGCCCGCCAGGTCGAACTGCCAGCGCGCCTCCCTCCGGCCCGGGGCGAGAAAGCGGGCATCCTCCGGGTCGCGGGCGAGGACGGCATCGCGCAGGTCGGGCCCGACCTCGTAGCTCGCCTGGGCGATGCAGGGGCCGACGGCGGCGAGGATGCGGGCGCGGGCGGCGCCCAGCCGCTCCATGGCCTCGACCGTCGCCTCCAGCACCCCGTCCACCGCGCCGCGCCAGCCGGCATGGGCGGCGCCGATCACCCCGGCCGCGGGGTCGGCGAAGAGCACCGGGGCGCAATCGGCGGTGACGATGCCGAGCGCGATGCCGGGCCGCCGCGTGACCAGGGCATCGGCCTTCGGCCCTTCGCCCTCCCGCCAGCCCTGCGCGTCCACCTCCGCCACCGCGATGCCGTGCACCTGGGTCAGGCCATGCAGCGCCGGCAGGTCGCAGCCGAGGGCGGCGGCGGCGCGGCGGCGGTTCTCCCGCACGCGGTCGCGGTCGTCCTGGCCGGAGAGGGAGCAGTTCAGCGCCGCCCAGGGCCCCTCGGAGACGCCCCCGCGGCGCGTGAAGAAGCCGTGGCGCAGCCCCGTCACCGCGGCCAGCGCAGGGGTGGTCAGGTACTCGGCATCCGTCATGCGGTCTCGAAACCCGGAGGGGTGGGGAGGGCGGGATGGCACAGGCAGAGCGCCTTGAACAGGCGGCCCATCCCTTCCGGCGCGACCAGCCGCTCGGCGCCCGAGAGGATCAGCCCGGCCTGGTCGCGGCGGCCGGCGCCGGCGGCGCTCCGCGCCAGGATCGCGGCGCGCTGCGGCAGGCCAAGGCGCTGCAGGAAGAGCCCCATGGGCAGCGGGCCATGCGCGGCGGCGCCGGCCGCGCGGGCGGCATCGGCGAGGGCGGCGAAGGGGACATGGGCGGTGAGGTCCACCATGCCGGGCTCGGCCAGCGGCTCGGCGCGGCCGTGCCGCGTCATCGCCTGTAAGGTGTCGCCCAGGGCGGGCTCGGCATAGCCGTAGTCGAGCGCGAGCAGCGCGCCGCCCTGGTCCCGCAGCCGGGCGGCGAGGCTGGCGGCGACCGCCATGCCGGCCTCGGCGACCTCGGCGATGGCGCCCTCCGGCGCCGCGGCCGGCAGGGCGGGCGGGTCCGCCGCCGGCAGGTCGAGGAATTGCCCCCCGGCCACGTGCCGCTCCAGCCAGGCGCCGCCCTGGCGGAGGAATTGCCGGATCGGCAGGGCGTCGAAGAACTCGTTGGCCAGGATGATGGCCGGGCCGGCGGGCAAGGTGGCGCTGTCCTCGTGCCAGGCCTCGACCGCCGTGCCGAGCCGCTGCCGCTGGGCGGCGCGCAGGCTGGGGGAGGTTTCGACCAGATGCACCCTGAGCGCCGCGCGGAAGTCCGGCACGACGTCCGCCGCCCGCAGCGCATCCGCCATCAGCGTGCCGCGGCCGGGGCCGAGCTCGGCCAGCACGACCGGGGCGGGGCTGCCCATGAGCTGCCAGGTCACCGCCGCCCAGAGGCCGAGGCATTCCCCGAAGGCCTGGGAGATCTCGGGCGCCGTGGTGAAGTCCCCGGCCGCGCCGAAGGGGTCGCGGCCGCCGTAATAGGCCGCGACCGCGCGGGCCATGAAGCGGTCGAGGCGTTCGGGTTCGTCCCGGGGATCGCTCAGGCCGCCACCTCCCGCGCTGCGGGCCGCGCCCGCGCCATCAGCCAGAGGCCCACCAGGATCATCGGCAGGGAGAGCAACTGCCCCATGGTCGCGCCGGCGAAGAGGAAGCCGAGGAAGGAATCGGGCTCGCGGAAGAACTCGCCCAGGGTCCGCGCCACGCCATAGCCCGCGAGGAAGGCGCCGGCGACGAAACCGCGCCGCGCCCGGATCGCCGGCACATGGACCAGCGCCTGCAGCAGCAGGAAGAGCAGCACGCCCTCCATGCCCGCCTGGTAGAGCTGGCTGGGGTGGCGGGGGACCTGCAGCGGGTCGTGCGGGAAGACCATGGCCCAGGGGACATCCGCCGGCCGACCCCAGAGCTCCCCGTTCACGAAATTGGCGCAGCGGCCGAGGAAGAGCCCGATCGGCACCACCGAGGCGACGCGGTCGCCGAAGGCCAGCAGGTCGATCCGCTGCTGCCGGCAGAACAGCACGGTCGCCACGATCACGCCCAGCATGCCGCCATGGAAGGCCATGCCGCCCTGCCAGACCTGCAGGATCTCGAGCGGGTGGGTGAGGTAGTGGCCCGGCCGGTAGAAGAGCACATAGCCGAGCCGCCCGCCGAGGATGATGCCGAGCGTCACCCAGGTGATGTAGTCGTCCGCCTGCTGCCGCGTGGCGACCGCCGGCTCGAGCGCCACCATCCGCCGCCCCAGCAGCCAGCCGAGGACGATGCCGAGGATATAGGCCAGCGCATACCAGCGGATGGCGAGCGGCCCGACCTGGACGAGCACCGGGTCGAAGGCCGGGAAGGGGATGGCGAAGAGCATCAGCGGTAGGGATCGCCGGTCATCAGGTGGTCCTGCACGGTACGGCGCACCCCTTCCTCCAGCGGCGTGGTCTGGGCGTTGAAGCCCGCCGCGCGCAGCCGGTCCAGCGGCGCCTCGGTGAAATACTGGTACTTGCCGCGCAGGTCCGCCGGCATGTCGACGAAGCGGATGTCGGGCTCGCGGCCCATGGCGGCGAACATGGCATGGACGAGGTCGAGGAAGCTCCGCGCCCGGCCGGAGCCGACATTGAAGAGGCCGGAGACCTGCGGGTTCTCGAGCAGCCAGAGCATGACCGCGACGCAGTCGTCCACATGCACGAAGTCGCGCATCTGCTGCCCGTCGGCGATTCCCTCGCGGTCGGAGCGGAAGAGCGTCGCGGGCTCCCCGGCCATGACCTGGCGGAACTTGTGGAACAGCGCGCTCGCCATGCGGCCCTTGTGGTGCTCGTTCGGGCCGTAGACGTTGAAGAAGCGGAGCCCCGCCCATTGCGGCGGCCGCGGTGCCCCGCGGCCGAGCATCTGCGCCACGCGCCGGTCGAAGGCGAGCTTCGACCAGCCATAGAGGTTGAGCGGCCGGAGCCGCGCCAGGGCCGCGGGCGAGGCATCGTCCTCGAAGCCCTGCGCGCCGTCGCCATAGGTCGCGGCGGAGGAGGCGTAGAGGAAGGGGGTCTCCCGCTCCGCGCAGGCCTCCCAGAGGCGCAGCGGCAGGGTGAGGTTCGTGGCGGCGACCAGGTCGCCATCGGTCTCGGTGGTCGCGCTGATGGCGCCCATGTGCAGCACCGCGGTCAGCGGCGGCCGGGTGGCGAGGAAATCCTCCAGCGCCTCCGGCGGCAGCAGGCCGGCGATGGTGTGCTTCGCCAGGTTGCGCCACTTGTCCTCGGTGCCCAGGCGGTCGACCACCATCACCTCGGCATCGCGGGCGGCGAGCGCGGCGACGAGGTTGGAGCCGATGAAACCGGCACCCCCGGTGACCAGATACATCGGGCGGGATCCCTGGCTGGCCGCGGCACCGTTGCGCCGGGACGGCGCGGGGTATAGGGCGCGGCGGCGCGGCCTGTGAAGGGCGGCGATCCCCGCCCGACCCCTGACCATCATGCCGGGACAAGGAGACAGCGGATGAGCGAGACGGGCAGCGGCGGGCGCCGCCGGGGCAGCCTCTTCGACGACCTCGCGGGGGTGGCGGGCGGCGCCTTCTCGGCGCTGGCCGGGGCGCGGGCGGAGATGGAGGCGGCGGCGCGCGCCCAGGTCGATGCCATGGTGCAGCGGCTGGACCTGGTGAAGCGCGAGGATTTCGACGCCGCCATGGAACTCGCCCGCCGGGCGCGCGAGGCGCAGGAGGCGCTGGAGTCCCGGGTCGTGGCGCTGGAGGCCAGGCTGGCCACGATGGCGGCGTCGAGCCTCACCGCCGGCCCGGAGGCGGCGGGCATCGCGGCCGGGGAGGCGATCCAGCCGCCGCAGGCCGCCGGCGTGCCGCCGACCGAGAAGACCGAGGCGACGCCGGACGGGGTGTGACCCGGCGGCGGGTCCGCGAGACCCGCCGCAACACACCGTCGAAAAATGTCACAGGTCTGGAACGCATTGTGAATCGACGCGGCAACCACCGCCCTTGCGGGGGCGTTTGGCGCCTGCGTAGTCTATAGGTGGTGGTCACTGGCGCCCGATTCACCCAAGACTCGGTAGTCCGGGGTGATGGGGCCCAGGGGGCCACTGTCCGCAGGATGACAGAGGAGGTGCCGCGATGTCCGGTCTTCAGGCCCGCGTGCGCGAGCGTGCGACCAACCCCCTCGACGTGCTCGAACAGATCGTCGCGGCCAATGAATGGGCCTTCGAGCGCCGCTCCGACGGCGAGATGGCCGCCGAGGCGCCGGGCAAGTGGTGCGACTACGGCCTGTTCTTCTCCTGGTCGCCGGAGATCAGCGCCATGCACTTCTCCTGCGCCTTCGACATGAAGGTGCCGGCGGAGACCCGCGGCAAGCTGTTCGAACTGCTCGCGCTGGCGAACGAGAAGCTCTGGATCGGCCATTTCGGCCTGGAGTCGGAGGAGGGGGTGCCGGTCTTCCGCCACTCCGTCCTGCTGCGCGGCGCGCCCTCGGCCAGCGCCGAGAGCCTCGAGGATATGGTCGACATCGCCATCACGGAATGCGAGCGCTTCTTCCCCGCCTTCCAGTTCGTCCTCTGGGGCGGCAAGGCGCCCGGGGATGCCCTGCAGGCGGCGATGCTGGACTGCGTCGGCGAGGCCTGACCCGAAGGCCGTGTGGCCCGGCCGCGACACAAGGCGTTAAGGCTCCTGGGCGAAAGCACCATTCCACGGGGCGGCGCGTTGTGGAATGCCAATCGCCCGGAGAGCCGGAGAGCCCCACGATGACGCCCACCGATGGCTTGCCCCAGGACCTGCGTGCCATCGGGCGCCTGCCCGGCGGCCTGGAGGTGGAGATCCGCCATCGCCGCGCCGCCGGGCCTGCCGGGCCCGAGCAATTGGTGCTGAGCCTCACCGCCCCCGCCGGCTTCGAGACCTGGGGCCGGCTGATGGAGGCCTCCAACCCGATGCTGGCCTGGATCCAGGTCTGGGAAGCCGCCTGGGCGCCCTGGCTCGCGCTGATGGGCATGGTGCCGCCGCGCCTCTCGGCCCGGGGCCGGCCGCACCGCTGAGGTTCCCGCGGTGCGCGCCAGCGCGCACCCGATAGCGCTCCCGCGCGTTGCTCCCCCGGGCCAGGGCGGAGCGGGGCATCCCCGGACCGGCCGGCACCGGGGGGAAACAGGCCATGGCCGGTACCGGGGACCCGAGGCGCGCCGCGCCCGGCGGGCGCACCCGCTGGGTGATCGTCGCCCTGCTCTTCGCCATCACCACCGTCAACTACATGGACCGCAACCTGCTCGGCGTGCTGAAGCCGACGATCCAGGGCGAGCTCCATTTCTCCGAGAGCGACTACGGCGACATCGTCTTCGCCTTCAGCATCGCCTATGCCGCGGGCTATGCCGGCATGGGCGCCTTCACCGACAAGGTCGGCATCCGCATCGGCCTCGCCGTCGCCGCCATGGTCTGGTCGGTGGCCTCCGCGGCGCATGGGCTCGTCGCCTCCGTCACCGGCTTCACCCTCGCGCGCGTCATGCTCGGCCTCGGCGAGGGCGGCAATTTCCCGACCTGCATCAAGACCGTCGCCACCTGGTTCCCGCGCCGCGACCGGGCGCTGGCGACCGGCGTCTTCAACTCCGGCAGCAATATCGGCGGGCTGCTGGCGCCGCTGATCGCCGCCTTCGTCACCGCGACCTGGGGCTGGCAGGCGGCCTTCTATGTCAGCGGCGCGGTCGGCCTGCTCTGGCTGGTCTTCTGGCTCGGCCTCTACCGCGCGCCGGAGGTGCATCCGGACGTCACGCCGGAGGAACTCGCCTATATCCGCAGCGACCCCGAGCCGCCGGTCGAGCGCGTGCCCTGGACCGCGCTGCTCGCCTATGCCGGCACCTGGACCTACATCGTCGGCGGCGTGCTCACCAACCCGGTCTGGTGGTTCTACAACAACTGGGTGCCGAGCTTCCTCTTCGACCGGTTCCACGTGAACCTGCTGGCACTCGGCCTGCCGCTGGTCGTGATCTACCTGATGACCGATGTCGGCTCGATCGGCGGCGGCTGGCTGTCGGGGCGGCTGATCCGGGCGGGCTTCGGGGTCTTCACCGCGCGGAAGCTCGCCTTGCTGGCCTGCGCGATCTGCACCGTGCCGGTCTTCCTCGCGCCGCGGGTGGAAGGGATCTGGACCGCGGTGCTGCTGATCGGCCTCGCCATGGCGGCGCATCAGGGCTTCTCGGCCAACCTCTTCACCCTGGTCTCGGACACCATGCCGAAGGGCGCGATCGCCGGCGCGGTCGGGCTCGGTGGCTGCATCAGCTCGATCCTCAGCGGCTTCTCGGCCAAGGTGGTCGGGCGGATCCTGGACGCGACGGGCGGCAACTACACGCTGGTCTTCTTCGTCGGCGCCGGGGCC
This sequence comes from Paracraurococcus lichenis, assembly GCF_030657435.1. Lineage (GTDB taxonomy): Bacteria > Pseudomonadota > Alphaproteobacteria > Acetobacterales > Acetobacteraceae > Paracraurococcus > Paracraurococcus lichenis. Next base: position 175,471 of record NZ_JAUTWS010000013.1, read on the forward strand.
TACCTGGTCGCGGTGCTGGCGGTGCACCTGCTGCTGCCGCGCCGGGACGCGGCGGCGGAGGGCGTGGCGCAGGCGGCGGAGTAGCCGCGGCTCCGCCACCCCGCGGGCCTCAGGCGGCGAGGCGCATGGCCTCGGCCGGGGCGCGGGCGAGCAGGCCGGGCAGCAGCGCCTCCGCCGCCTCGGCGCCGGAGATCACCACGGCCTCCACCCCCGCGCCATGGGTGGCGGCGCCGGCCAGCACCAGCCCGGGCAGGCGCTGCTTCGCCGGCAGCCGGCCGGCGGTGCCGTAGATCGCCCCGCCCGTGCTCCAGGCATAGCGCCGGAAGGTGGCGGGCGAGGCGTCGTGCCGCACCAGGATGCGCGCGCGCAGGTCGGGGATGACCTCGGCGGCCCGGTCGATCAGCGCCTCGCCGAAGGCGGCCTTCCGCCTGCGATACGCCTCCGTCCGCCGCCAGGCCTCGAGGTCGGGCGGGAAGCCCTCCGGCGGCAGCCAGGCCGCGGCCTCGGCCTGCGGCAGCAGGACCAGCAGTTCGAGCGTCGAGCACCCGGGCGGCGCGGCGGCGGGGTCGACCGCCGAGGGCACCACCATGCCGACCGGCCCGAGCCGCGTCCCGGCATGGACGACCGGCGGCAGGTCGAGCGCACCGCGGAGGCCGAGGTGTACCGCGAAGGCCGAGCAGGAAGGCCGCGCCGCGGCCAGCCGCGCCGAGACCGCGCCGGCCGGCAGCATGTGGCGGGCGGCGGCGATCGGGTCGCCGTTCAGCACCACGGCCGAGGCCGGGAGGGCGCGCCCGCCGACCAGGATGCCGGAGACGCGGCCGCCCTCCGCCAGCACCCGCTGCACCGGCTGGTTCAGCGCCACCTCGCCGCCGCGGGCGCGGATGGAGGCGACCAGGGCCTCCGCCAGCCGGCCGGAGCCGCCGACCGGATAGACCCCGCCATGGAGGGCATAGCCGAAGATCGGGACCATCTGCGCGACGGTCAGGCTCTCCGGCGCGTCGGTCAGGTAGCCCGCAAGCGCAGAGAGGCGCGCCCTGGCCGCCGGGCTCAGCCGGTGGCGTGCGAGGAAGGCGTCCCAGGGCCGGGCCATCCAGGCCGCGGCAAAGGGGTGAGCGGCGGCGAAGGCCAGCAGCGCCTCCGGCGTCGGCGGCGTGCCGGGGATGCCGCCGCGGCCTTCGCCGGTCGCGTACATCGAGTCGTAGAGCGTGCGGAGCTCGGCGAAGAGCGCGCGGATGCCATCCGCATCCTCCGGGTGCAGGGCGGCCAGCGCCTCGGCATGCGCGGCGGGGTCGCGCGGCGGGTCGAAGACCGTGCCGTGGTCCCAGTAGCGGTGGTCCAGGCGGCGCATCTCTACCGCGTCCTCGATGCCGAGCCGGGCGAAGACGCGGCGCAGCGGCCCGCCCGCCTGCCAGCCGGAGATGTCGTGCACGCCGGAATCGAAGCGGAAGCGCAGGACCTCCCCCGTCGCCGGGTCCTGGCCGCGGGCGCGGCGCGGCCAGGTATGGGCGAAGCCGCCGGGCAGGTCGTGCTGCTCGTGCACCGTGACGGTCACGCCGGCCTCGGCCAGCAGCGCCGCGGCGGTCAGCCCGCCCAATCCGGCGCCGATGACGCGGACCGGCGGCGCGCCGGGCGAGAGCAGGGCAGGGGCCGGCCAGGTCTCCGGCGCCTTCTGCCGGATCATGGCGGCCAGGGCGCGGCGGACCAGCAGCTTCGGGCCGAACGCGGTCGCCAGGGCGCCGAGCAGCATCGGCCCCCAGCGCCAGGGGCCGGCCAAGCCGGCCAGGGCGGCGAGCGCGAACCAGGCGAAGAGCACCGACCAGAGCGCCGACATCGCGCGGTTCACCGCGAGGAAGGCCGGGGTCTCCGTCGCGCCGCGGTAATCGGCGGCCGAGACATGCATGGTCCAGGGCCGGCCGATGGCGAGGCTGACGAAGCCGCCGGCGGCCAGCAGGCCGAGCAGGAGCGCGATGCCGTGCGGCGCCAGCGCCGGGATGGGCAGGGCATGCACCGGCACCAGCAGCGCGAGGCCGAGCAGCAAGGCGAGGTCGAAGGGCCGCCACTCGCCCCGCCGCACCTGCTGCCCGCAGGCCACCAGGGCGGCGAGGAGGCCGGTCGCGGCCCCGAGCAGCGGCCAGCCGAGCGCGAGCCCGACGAAATAGAGGATTTTCGGCGCGAGGCCGAGATGCGCGCGGAGATAGGCCTTCATGGGTCCCTGCGCGGCCTGGACCGCGCCCTCCATCCCGGTATGTTGACGCTGTGAACATACCCCGGATGTGAACAGTGTCAACATCGGATCGCCCCTACCACCATGGCGACCTGCGGGCGGCGCTGCTGGATGCCGCCGATGCCCTGCTGGACGCGGGCGGGGATGGCGCGGTGAGCCTGAGGGAGGCGGCGCGGATGGCCGGTGCCTCCCCGACCGCGGCCTATCGCCACTTCGCCGACAAGGAGGCGCTGCTGGCGGCGCTGGCGGCGCGGCACTTCGCCGAGTTCGGGGCGGCGCTGGCGACCTCCTCGCTCGACGAGATGGGCCGGGCCTATGTCCGCTTCGCCCTCGCCCGGCCGGGGCGGTTCCGGCTGATGTTCGGGCCGCTGCTGGCGCGCGCCGGCCGCCACCCGGCCCTGGCGGAAGCCGCCGATGCGGCCTTCGCGCGGCTTGGCGGGCAGGTCGACTCGCGGGAGGCCGCCCTGCGGGCCTGGAGCATGGCGCATGGCCTGGCGCACCTGCTGCTGGACGGCGCCATCGCGAGCGAGGATGCGGAGGGGCTGGTCGCCCGGGTCCTGCAGCGGCCGCGCGGAACGCGTCCCTGACCCGGCTGCGTTCACGCTGGCATTGACGGCTGCGGGCTTGCACGGCGGTCGATGCGCGTGGTTCCGTAGCTGGCCGGGTTAAACCAACAAGCTTTCCAGGGAGTCGTTCATGACCGTGCCACCCGTCTCGAAGCGGGCCGCGCTGTTCGCCTCAGCCGTCCTCGCGGCCGGCCTCCTCCTCGGTGGGGGCGAGGCGGCTGCGCAGTTGAAGAGCTACGACAGCAGCAAGCCGAGCTTCTGGCAGAATCCGCCGCCCGACTGGTTCCTCGGCGACGAGACCGAGGCGCAGAAGGGCCTCGCCCCGCCGGTCGGCCCGGCGACGCCGACGCCGCTCAACGAGCTCAACGACAACCTCAAGAAGATCAAGCTGCCGCCGGGCTTCAAGATCGAGGTCTATGCGCACGGCATCCCCGAGGCGCGGCAGATGGCCTGGGGTGACAACGGCACGCTCTTCGTCGGCTCCTTCGGCGCGACCAACGTCTATGCGGTGACCGAGCGCAAT
>NZ_JAUTWS010000130.1 GCF_030657435.1 Paracraurococcus lichenis
GAGCGGACGAGCCAACGTCCGCTCTCCCAGCCTGGGCTATCTCACGTCCCTCACCAACAGCAGACGGTCATCCCAGGCCGGGATACCCCATCTCATCCACATGCCAACGGCGGCTGCGTGCACCACCCTTTCCACGACGGCGCCGGCGCAGTTCGTCGGCGAGCAGCGGCGCGAGCTTCGCCTCCCACTCGCGGACGGCCTCATAGCTGAAGACGATGCCGCGGATGAGGAACATCTCGGCCAGGTCGCGCAGGGTCAGCCGGTAGCGCAGCCGCCACAGCACCACGAGCGCGATCACGTCCGAAGGGTACTGGGCATGGTTCAGCACGGTGCCGGAGCGCTCATTGTACTGCTTACTGCAGGTCCGGCAGCGGAACCGGCGATAGCCCTGGGCAGTGCGCTCCGGCCGCTCGGTCACCTCGCTCGAGCCGCAGGCCACACAGTCCATCCCCACCCTCCGTCCCCATCAAGCCCAGAACCGGAGCCTATCAGCCCGACCCTGGCCGGCCAAACGAGCCCACTGGCGCGAAGCCTGACAAAACCTTCCTGTCGGTGCTCCGGGCCGGCCACGGCGAGTACACCATCAACGCGGCGGCGCTGGAGTACATGCGCAGCCGCGCGCTGGCCGGACCGGTGGTCGAGCAACTGGCAGCGCATCCGGCCAAGGTCTTTGCCGACGAGGCCGCCTGGAAGGCGCACCTCGCCTCTCTCGGCATCGACCGGCTGGCGGTCACCCCCGAGCCGGTGCGGATCGCCACCGAAGGGGCGCTCTGGGGCACCATCCAGGCGCATGGGCTGCTGCAGGGGACGGTGATCGTCTCCGACGATGCCGGCCAGTTCCGCCTCGGCGAACACGCGCTCTGTTGGGTCCATGCGGAGCGGCTGGTGCACAAGCTGGTGCCGGCGAATGACCAGCAGCGCCGGGCCATCGAGCTGACGCGAACCCTGATCTGGTGGCTCTATGCCGACCTGAAGGCCTGGCAACGCGAGCCCTGTCCCCGGCGGGCCGCCGCGCTCAGGGCCCGGTTCGACCGGATCTTCACCCGCCGCACCGGCACTGTCGTGCTCGATCGCCTGCTGGCCCGCCTGCACCGGCGCAAGGCCGAACTGCTGCGGGTGCTGCAGCGGCCAGAGATCCCACTACACACCAATGGCTCCGAAAACGACATCCGCGCCTGCGTCACCAAGCGCAAAGTCTCCGGCGGCACCATGAGCGAGGATGGCCGCACCGCCCGCGACGTGCTGCTCGGCCTGATGAAGACCTGCCGCAAGCTCGGCCTCTCGTTCTACCGCTACCTCGGCGACCGCCTGCGCGTCCCGGGCGCCATGCCCGTCCCGCCGCTACCCGATCTCATCCGTCAGGCCGCTGCCTCAGCCTGACCAACCAGCCGTGCCCGCGAATCTGCCCCGGGTACGGCCGCGGCCCTGTAAGCTGCTGACCCGAAACAGCTTTCCGAAAGGCGGTGTCCAAGTCGGGCCAGGCGCACTGGGCCGGGCCCGACGGGTCGGTCGAGCCAAATATCATCCAGGATGACATTATCGACCTCGACCCGGATGGCTTCGTGGCCACCACCCGGGGCCGCTACGGCGCCACCTGGGCGCACTGGCAGCTCGCGCTGGCCTACGCCCGGTATCTCTCGCCGGAGTTCCACCTCTGGTGCAACACGGTCGTCCGCGACGCCCTGACGTGGCACGCCGGCCTGCCTGCGGCGGATGGCGATCCGCTGCTGCCGCACCTCGCCGAGCACTTCCGCAAGGTGCATGGCCGGCTCGACATCCTCGACCGGCATGTGGCGGACCTGATGTTCCTGGTCCTCTCGGCCCAGGAGATCATGCTCGGCAACCGGCTGGAGTTCACGCCCCTGACCCGGTCCATCCTGACCAGGGTGGTGGCGGCCGAGCCCTTCGGCGGCCAGTGCCCCTGCTGCCTGCGCGAGCCCGTTCTCACCGAGGCTGGCCAACCCGCATCCGGCGCCGCCTTCGACCACTTCTTCCACCGCGGCCTGAACCGGCCGGAGCATGGCTGGTTGATCTGCGCGGCGTGTCATGCCGAGCTGACCTGCGGCAGCTACCTCGTCCGCTTCACCCGGGTACCCGAGTTCCGCGCCTTCCAGGCCGCGGTGCTCGAGCACCGGCGCCGCGAGCGAGCAGCGCCTGACAGCGAGACGCGATAGCCCACCCCAGCCCTCCCCAGCGGAGGGCAAAGCAAGAGCCCCATGACCTCACGCCGAGGTCATGGGGCTTTTCGCGTTTCAAGCCCCGGGCCTTGTCCTGGTGCCGTCGGTGGTCGCCGGGACGCGGGTTGCCTCGGCTCACTGCGCGTCCATGGTGACGACGACCACGTTGCTCATCGACGCGTTCTCGATGCTGGGGTTCATGGCAGGCGAGCCCGGTCCGACCAGCTTGGCGTCATGCTATCCTGACCAGACGACACGAGGGATACAGGGGAGCAACGCCATGCGCCGCCGGCACCTGCTGCTGGGCCTCACCCTGCCGCCGGCCTCTCCCGCGCTCGGACAGGATCTGCCGCGCAGCATCCGCCTCGTCGTACCCTTCGCCGCCGGTGCTTCGTCCGACACCTTGGCGAGGCTCATCTCCGCGAGGCTCGCGGAGTTGCTCGGCGCCGGCATCGTTGTCGACAACCGTGCCGGCGCGGGCGGGCTGATTGCCGCGCAAACAGTGGCCCGCGCGGCACCGGACGGATCGACCCTGCTCTGGGGCGGCAGCACGGCGATCATCCATGCCGTGATGGGGTGCGATCCTGGCTACGACGTGCTCTGCGACTTCACGCCTATCGCTACCATCGTGGAGCATCCGGCCTTGCTGGCCGTGCGGATCGCGGCGCCTTGGCAGGACTATCGGGCACTATTCGCCGCCGCACGCGGTGCACCGGCGGGTGCGCTTCGCTACGGGTCGGGCGGTGTTGGCACGCCCGCGCACATGGCGGCTGCGGCCATGTTGAAGGCCATCGGCGTCGAGGGCACGCATGTACCCTATCGCGGCGCTAACCAGGCGACCTTGGCCGCGGAGACAGGCGAAGTGGACTTCGCTTTCGCCATCAGCAAAATCGTCATGCCTCGCATGCTGCAGGGCGCCGTGCGGGTGCTGCTCTCGACGGCGGCGCGGCGCATACCCGCACTGCCGGAGGTACCGACCTTGAGGCAGGCGGTCCCGGACGGACCGGTGATCGTCAGCGGGTCGTCGCTTGTCGGGCCGGCCGGCATGCCCCCAGCACTCGTCGCGCGGATCCATCGGGCGGTGAATCGTATCGTCACGGACGACGCCGCCCTGCGCGAGGTGCTGACGCGGGAGGGCGGCGACATCACCCTATCCGAGACACCCGCGGCCTACGCCGCCGAATGGCCGCAAGAGGTCGCACGCATGCGCCGGCTGGTGGAGGTGTCCGGAGCACGCATGGAGTGAACGCGACAAGGTTCTTCACGCCGTTCGCGCGATTTTCGAGGGCGGCCGCCATCCAGCGAACAACCCGGGCCAAGCCAGCGCGTTGTTGCGCAACCATGCCTAAACAGGATCCGCTCAGCCGGTACCGCGCCAGGCGCGACTTCGCCCGCACCGCCGAACCGCCCGGGACGGCAGTCCAACACCCAGCGCGGCGCGGCCCGCGCTCGCCAGCCCTGCGGTTCGTCGTCCAGAAGCACGCGGCGACCCGGCTGCACTTCGACCTGCGGCTCGAGGTGGACGGGGTGCTGAAGTCCTGGGCGGTGACGCGCGGCCCTTCGCTCGATCCCGCCGACAAGCACCTCGCCGTCGAGGTGGAGGACCACCCGCTGGAGTATCGCAGCTTCGAGGGCACGATCGACGCCGGCTACGGCGCCGGCACGGTCCTGCTCTGGGACGAGGGCACCTGGGAACCCGCACCCGAGGTGGAGGATGCGGCCGCCGCGCTGGCCGCGGGCAACCTGAAGTTCGTGCTGCACGGCCAACGGCTGCGCGGCGGCTGGGACCTGGTGCGCATGAAGCCGCACCCGAAGCAGCGCCAGCCGCAGTGGCTGCTGATCAAACGCCGGGATGTCGAGGCGCGGCCCGGCGAGGGAGGGCGGCGGGTCGAGGAGGCCCTGACGTCTGTCGCCTCCGGCCGCACCATGGAGCGGATCGCCGCGGGCAAGCACAGGGATGGCCGGCCGTGCGGTGAGCATAGCCGAAGGAGGGGAGGCGGCGGCGCAGCGTACTGCCAGCATGGGTGCCGGCGAGCACGGCCAGAAAGGCCACAATGGTCACCGGCGTCGCTGGCAGCGCGGTGATGCCCGTGCCCTGCCCCAAGCTTCGAAGGCCGCCCAGTCTGTGGAATAGGCGGCGAGCGTGGCCTGCCCAGCGCCTGGCGGGCATAGCCGGCAAGCGCGGGCAACCTCGGCGGCGGACAGAAGGGCGGGTGCGGACATCGGGCGATCGCAGCGACTTGCCGGCAGCAGGGTGCAAATTAGGGCAGCGGGTCAACAGGTTCCGGAGGGGCGGATAGAGCCGCCCTCTTACGAGATCGCACTGCACCCTTTCCGATCCAAGTCTTGCTCAGGCAGGGTCGGCCGTCATGCTGTACCCCACCCTGTCCATGATTCTGCTGCTCGCGTTGTCGATCGCAGGTCTGAGCGTCGCTGCCCAGCGGCTGCACGCGGCCACGCCGATCCTCATGCTAGGGGCAGGTATTGTCGCCTCCTTCCTTCCGGGGCTGCCGGCCGTCGCGCTTGATCCCGAGTTTGTTTTACTTGTGACACTTCCGCCACTGCTCTACGCCTCTGGCGTCGGCATGAGCTGGCGCGGCTTCCATTCCAATCTGCGGCCAATCCTGTTGTTGGCGGTCGGCTGCGTGCTGTTCACCGCCAGCGGCGTTGCCGCGGCCGTTCACTACCTCTTCGCTATGCCATGGGCAGTTGGCTTCGTGCTCGGCGCGATCGTCGCACCACCCGATGCGGTCGCACCCATGGCGATTGCGCGCAGGCTCGGGCTGCCGAGACGGCTGATCACGGTGCTTGAAGGCGAGAGCCTCGTGAATGACGCGACTGCGCTCGTGCTGTTCAGCTTCTCGCTCGGGGCGATGTCCACCGGCGACTTCTCGCTCACTGATGCCGCACTCCGCTTCATGGCCATCGTCGCGGGTGAGATCGCCTATGGGATCATAGTCGGTTGGACGATGCTACGGTTGCGCCACCTTGCCTTTGACCCGCGCGCCGAGGTGTTGCTGGCACTCGCCACTCCGTTCATCGCCTTTTGGCCGCCGCATGGCCTCGGCGGGTCCGGTGTGGTCGCCTGTGTGGCAGCCGGCCTCTGGGTATCCTGGAACGGGCGCAGGTTGATCCGTTCCGCCACACGCTTGCAGGGCTTCTTCGTCTGGGATCTCGTAACCTGGGTGGTCGAGGCGCTGGTGTTCTTGCTGACCGGATTGCAGGCTCGCATCGTGATCGGCGCGCTGGCCAGCAACGGATTGGCCCACGCGCTCGCAGTTGGTTTGGTGATCAGTGCGACAGTGATCGTCGTACGCTTCGCCTGGGTGTTCCCGGCGACCTACCTGCCCCGCCTCATTCCGGCCGTGAGACTGCGCGACCCATACCCCGATTGGCGTTTGCCTTTTCTTGTTGGGTTCACCGGGCTACGCGGTGTGGTAAGTCTCGCTGCTGCGCTCTCGATCCCATCAGCGCTGAATGGTGAGCCGTTCCCACAACGTGACACCGTATTGTTCGCAACATTCATCCTCATCGTGATCACGCTTGCAGGTCTCGGGGCATTGATGCCACTCGTGATCCGATGGCTCGGCCTCTCGCGCACCGGCGCGGCCGAGGCGGCTGCAAACAAGCACGACGAACGGGCGGTGCGCCTGGAAGGTATCGACGCTGCGCTTGCCACGCTGAATCGGGTCGAGGCGGCAGGAGCGCTGGCTTCGGTTGTGGACGCGCTGCGCCGTCAATACAACGACCGCCAGCACCATCTTGCCGTCACTGCAGACGAGGCGGTCGCCGATGATCCAGTTGCAGCCGGGAGCGCTCTCCAACTCCAGCTTATCGAAATCGAACGCCAGGTAATTGGGCATGCCTATGAGGAGAACCGCCTTACCGACGAGGCCCGCCGTCGCATCGAGCGCGAGATCGACCTTGAAGAAGCTCGCGTCCGCCACGCGCTTGCGAGCGCGGGCCCTGCCGACGGTGGCGATCCTGGTAGCTAGATGTTTGGTCCCGGCATTTGGTGGTGCGGGATTGCGGTGAACCTGTGGGGCTCGGCGGCCCATGGTCGGCAGATGAACTCGTAGGGGGTGAGGCCCTTCAGCGTCTTGAGCCACCTGGCGTAGTTGTAGGCGTCGAGGAACAGAGCGAGGTGGCTGCGGAGCTCGTCATGGCTGGCGTAGTGATAGCGCCGGACGGGTCCGAGGCAGCGCCTCGAACCCTTCAGCGTCCTGTTCATCCTTTCGACCTGCCCGTTCGTCCACGGGTGATGAGGCTTGGTCAGGCGATGCTCAATGTGGTTCTGCGCGCAGGCGAGCTCAAAGGAGTGAGCCCGGAACAGCTCACCACGATCCATGGCTTCGCGGATGAGCGGTGCGGCTGACGCGATGTCGCCGGGGGTGGTGAAGTGGATCCCGTTGTCGGTGAGCACGGTGTCCACTCGGTAGGGCACGGCTTGCAGGAGAGCTCGGAGGAAGTCGCCCGCGACCCGCGTGGTGGCCCGTTCGTGCAGTTGGACGAAGGCGAACCTCGAGGTGCGGTCGATGGCCACGAAGAGACGGAGCTTGCCCTGCTCGGTCCTGACCTCGGCGATGTCGATGAAGCCGATCGGGAGATTAGGCCGTGACATTTTGATGGTCTTTTGTTCGTAGCAGGGACAAGCTGACCAGGTCAGGGGCGCGAAACCGCGCAGCACGAACCGGGAGGCTCTGCGATGACGATGCGGCCCGATCCAACCTTCTATGCATCCCCAAAACTCGCGATGGAAGCGCCGGTGGAGGACTTCGCTTACACGCTATTGCTGTGCCCGGATTGTTCGAAGCCTGACGCGCTCGCCGTCATCGACGTGAGACCAGGGTCTTCCACTTTCAGCCAAGTGGTTCACACGGTGTCGATGCCAAACAATGGGGATGAGTTCCACCACTTCGGCTGGAACGCCTGCTCGTCGTCGCTGTCGCCCCTGACTGGGCATGCCTTCTTAAAGCGGCGCTACCTCATCATCCCAGGCCTGCGCTCTTCGCGCATTTACATCGTGGACACGAAGCCTCATCCGACAAAGGCAAGGATCCACAAGATCATCGAGCCTGAGGAGGTCTTCAAGAAGACCGGGTATTCGCGGCCTCACACAGTCCACTGCGGTCCCGAGGGGATTTATATCAGTACGCTTGGTGGTGGCGGCAAGGATGGCACCGACGGTCCACCAGGCATCTTCATCATGGATTGCGAGACCTTTGAGATCCTCGGTCGCTGGGAGATCGATCGTGGACCGCAGACACTGCACTACGATTTCTGGTGGAACCTGCCGCGCGACTACATGGTATCGAGCGAGTGGGCACTGCCGCCTCAGTTCGAGAATGGCATCGTCCCTACAGACCTCCTGTCCAACAAATACGGGCACCGCCTCCACTTTTGGAATTTGCGTGGCCGCCGGAACGTGCAGACGATCGACCTCGGAGCGAACCATCAAATGGCGCTTGAGGTGCGTCCTGCACACGATCCCATAAAGGAGTACGGCTTCGTTGGCGTTGTCGTCGATACGACCAACCTGGAAGGCTCGATCTGGACGTGGTGGCGCGAGGGCGGCCGGTTCCACATCGAGAAGACAGCGACCATTCCTGCCGAGCCCGCGCCAAAGGAGCAACTTCCGCCGCTGCTGCAGGGCTTTGGGGCCGTGCCGCCGCTGGTCACTGACATCGATCTCTCCATCGACGACAAGTTCCTCTACGTCTCCTGCTGGGGAACGGGTGAGATGCGGCAGTACGACGTCTCAGACCCTCGAAAGCCAAAGCTTGCCGGATCGGTCCACATTGGCGGCATCGCGCGGTGCACGCCCCACCCCAACGGCAAGGCCTACGCGGGCGGCCCACAGATGGTCGAGATCAGCCGCGACGGAAAGCGCGTCTACTGGACCAACTCGCTCTACTCCACGTGGGATGATCAGTTCTACCCGGCAGCGATGCCTGCGGCACAGGTCATGGCCAGAGCTGCGCCGGGCGGTGGTCTCGAGCTAGCCAACGATTACTGGGTTCCCTTCCCCGAGGGATACCGAGCGCATCAGATCCGGCTCGAAGGGGGCGACTGTTCGACCGACTCGTTCTGCTACCCGTCAGTGTAAGCCTTGAGCAACGCCGACTGGACACCGTTCAGTCTCTGGATGGCTGTCGTGGCGAGCGGTCTCTACCATGGGATCAATCCGGCGATGGGCTGGCCGCTCGCGGTATCAGCCGCGGTGATGGAGCGAAGTTCTCGAGCCTTTCTTGCGGCGCTTGGCTATCTGACGGTCGGGCATTTTCTGGCAATGCTCGTAGTCGTGGTACCCTTTGCCGTGCTGGCTCTGCTGCTCGCATGGCAGAGAGAGATTCAGATTGGCGCGAGCGTCCTCGTCGTCAGCTTCGGCATCTTTCGGCTTATTTGGCGACGGCATCCACGGCTGCTGGCCCGGATCCGACCAACTCAGCTCGGCTTGTGGTCCTTCGCCATTGCTATCGCGCATGGTGCCAGCCTCATGCTCGTGCCGATCTATCTCGGTCTCTGCCGGTCGTCCGATATGGACCTAGGTCACCCAGCAGCAGGAGCACTGATAAGTACAAACCTGACGATGGCGCTGCTCGTTTCCGTCGTTCATGCCGGCG
>NZ_JAUTWS010000131.1 GCF_030657435.1 Paracraurococcus lichenis
CAAATCTCGCCGTGGCTCCCCACGCAGCCGGCGCCCTAATGCGCTCGAGCCGCCGGAGAGGGGGTGAGCAATTACCTTGATGCCGTGCGCGCCGCTGCCGAATGGCACACTGATCCCGGCGCTGGGAAGCTCATCGGGCGTGGTCATACCGTCGCGCTTGAAGGATGGCACCGGGGGAGGAAGCGTCAGGCGTCCGCAGGCTCTCCCGGTGTGGGGGTATTCCGCTTTGTTTCGATCCGCTTGCCGTCTCATCGAGCCGCCTTTTGGCCAGCGCGAAGCACTTCCTGGCGCCATTGGTACACTGATTCACCAATTGAGCAGGCGATAGCAGACGCGATTAGGAAAAGCGCCAAAAAGCCGATCTTTACACGGCTGTCGAGAGAAAGAAGGGGCTTCTCGTTCGCAAGTCGGGCGCTTTGATTCCATCGATTGGCGTTGGCATTATTTCTTGCAATCAGCTCATTGAGGCGCGGATTGTTCTGCCAGTTCTTAATTTCTCGAAACGGCCGGTCTGAGTGGAGGTTCGGAATGGCGGTCTGCCTGTCGAGATTACTGAAGTCGAAGCACTCGTTGCGAGCGGCTTCCGACGTCTGATCACCGGAGCAGGCAACTGCGCGCGCGACAGTCGCCTCGAGCTTCAAGTTGAGGAATTCTTCTGCCATGAACGACGCAACGCCCTGGCTCAGCTCCAGGGATGTTTTTTCAAAGGTGAACATGCCGGCGGTTAAACCGACGGCGCCCAGAAAAGCACCGGTGACCTTCCACTTTCTCCAGGCCACAGCGCGATCAGGCCCGTCAGTCCATGCTCGTCGCACCGCATAGGCGGTCACCAAAAGTTCGTAGATCCCCACGACTGACCAAACAAAGAGAACCTGCTCAGTGCTTGAAATCGTCATGGTTCCACCTCCTCGGCCAAAACCTCCTGGCGCTTGTCGCTAGGGCGTCGCTGGTACGCGCACGGCTTGCAACTCATAGCCTCGCTGGCGCAGCAGCGCCGGCACCCCGGTCGGCCCGCAGAGGTGAGCCGCCCCGACCACCACCACCGCTTTGCCCTCTTTCAGGAAGGGCTCGAGGCGTGGCAGCCACCGGAGATTGCGTTCCGTCAGCATGCGCCGCTCGAACAGCGCGGCGTCCTCCGTGGTGGCGAACGATGCGTCGCTGATGCGGCAAACCTCTTCGTAGTTCCCTTGGCGCACCGCCGTCAGCAGATCCGCGAAGTCCTGCAAGAACTGAGGTGTCAGGCTTCGGTGCACTCCCCTAATGAAGATGCGATCCGGCAGTGCGTACCACTGCGCCTGGGCGTCGGCGACGGCTTCGAGCGTGTCGAGTGGCACATGACGCTCAGCGGCGCTTTCCTTCATCCACTGATCCAGGCCGGTGCGTCCCGGCTCCGGGCACGGGCTGACGACGTCCCATCCTGCGCGAAGCGGCTGGTTGAGGAGGTAGCGCAGCGCGAACTCGAAGACGTCGGGCTCCGAGGGAAAGCGGCAGGCCAGCCGCGCACGTAGCGTTTGCATCTCCCGCGCGTCGAGAATGTCGCCGATCCGGATGCGCGGTCCGGCGTCCGGCGGCGGCGCATCTCCCGCGCGGGGAGGCTGCGGCAAGGCTGGGTCACCCTCAATGACCACTCGTCTCGCCTGCTCGAGGATTTGCGGGGAGGGCAGCGGAACGTCAGCATAACCCAAATGGATGGATCCCAGCAGCAGGCTCTGCGCACCGCCCGGCGCAGTCACACGGAGTGCCGGGTAATCGACGGGCTGAGCCTGGGCCGTCTGGATTCTGGCGACGGGTAGAAAAGCGACAGCGGCAAGCAAGCCGGCGCGTAGTGCTCGAATCATCGCAGCTTGGGTCGTCCAACAAGGGAATGCGGCGCCACTTGAGCACGACGAATCGAGCGCAGACTTTCAACAGGAAGTTACACCTGATCGATAGCTGTCAGTTGCCGTCCACGGTGCGGCGGCTCCGATCGTGCTCCGAAGCTGCCGCAGGATGCTGATTTCGCCACGCGACTGACACAGGGCGTCAAGGGTTCGCACGCTCCCCCGGTGAGGAGCTACATCCCGAGCCGATCCGAGAGCCAGTTCCCGCCGATCTTTCCGCCGGCCATCCCGGCGCACATGACCGCCAGCCAGACAAGCGCCCAGATCAACATCAGCAGCGTGCCGAGCTGCCCGGGCCCCATATGATTGATCGTCCAGTCCGTCGTCAGCCATGGGTAGAGCAACCCTGCTCCCGCACCCATCGCACTCGCCCCGATCGTGGAGAAAAAGTTGAGCGGCCGATTCATGTCGGTTTGCCTCGTCCTGGTGTCCGGGCCGCCGTCCTGGCGTGTCCCCGTTGCGCCCATTATGTCCGGCGCCGGGGCATTCGCCAGTGAAAGCGCTTCCACTTCAATGGTTTAGAAACCACCCTCTCGATAGTGTATCGTATACCACAAAAACCATAATTCGCCCCTTGGTAGATGTTGGCGGCGCTGAGCTGCCAAATAAAATAACGAACTGTTTATGTTTGCAGGCTCGATTGCTCGTCGTCCGCCCGTTCCTGCCGGATGCGGTCCAGGATCCGCTGCCAGCGGAGCCAGCGGAGCCAGCGGAGCCAGCGGAGCCAGCGCAGGTAGCAGTGCAAGGCATAGCCACTCAGGGCCAGGGCCATTCGCACTGGCTCACCCTGCTCGGCCTGGGACCGCTTCAGCCCCGGCGGGCTTGACACGGGGAGGCTGATCGCCTCCCGCACCGGGCACATCGGACGTCGACGTCCGGCCCTCACATGCCGGCTCTCTTCGTGCGCCCGTGTGACCCGAAACTGGCCGATTCTGAGGATCTTCCGCACTTCCCGTGCTGCCGGCGAGCCTCAGGCGGCATGCAGGACGCGGGCGCGCAAGAGCTCGAACCCTGCGCGGCCATACATCGTGCGCTTGATCATCTTGATCCGGTTGACCTGGCCCTCCGCGGGGCTGGTGGTCCAGGGCAGCGTGAGCGCGGCTTCCACGGCGCTGATGTCCCTGCGCAACACGGCCACAAAGCCGACCAACTGTGTCTCTTCGGCGGCGGCGAGAACGTCAGCCAGCGTCTCCTCGCTCCGCCGGCGCAGCAGGGCTCGGAGCCGCTTGGCAGCAGCAACCGTACTTTCCAAGTCAGGCGCCTCCTTCAGCAGCTGCGCGGCAAAGGCCTGGTCGGGCGGCGACAGGATCCGTGCGTCGGTCATCAGCAGCCGGGCCACGCGCCGTCCCGAAGGTGGCCGCCACGGCTCGCCTTCGGCGGTGACCGGCATGCCGGAACCGTTCTGTACTGCTCTGCGGCGTTCGGTTGCCCAGGCGCTCACAATGGCTAGCCGGCCAGGGAAGCCGAGCGCCACCAGCTCCTGCCATAGCCGGGTGGCGTTGTGGCACCCCTCGCTCCAGCGGCGCTCCAGGTGGTCGCGGTAAGGATCAAGCAGGCTGTCCCGCCGCGGCTTATGCCAGGTCGGAACCGCGCCAGCCTGCAGCCAGCATCGTAGGGTCTTGCGATTGAGGCCGAGCTGGCGGGCGATGGCACTGAGGGAGGCACCTGCCGCATGCAGACGCGCTGCCTCCTCGAACTGCGCCTGACGATGAGCATGTGATGCCGAGCTGCGGCGCTGGACGGCGGTCGTCGGCTCGGCTGTGGCCTCGCCCGGCGTGCCGGCATGCGGCGGATGCGCCATGATCTCCTTGCCAATCCTGCGGGCCGCAGCATGATGGTGCTGCGCGGCAGCATGGACCGCATCACCAAGATTGCGCAGCAGATGCCATCGGTCGGCGACCTCAATGGCACCCGGCGCGCCCTGGCGAATGCCGTCGGCGAAGACGCCAGCACGATCCCGGGCAATGATGGCGACACTCGGATTGGCTTTCAGCCACGCCGCCAGGCTCTCGGCCTGCCGGTCAGGCAGGAGATCGACGACGCGATTGCGCTCGAGGTCGACCAGCACCGTCCCATAGCGGTGGCCGCGGCGCCAGGCCCACTCGTCAACCGCCAGCACCCGCACGGGCGGCCTTGGCTGCGGTATCGCGCCGGCGCGCCGCGCCATGCGAAGCAGCGTGTCGGCGCTGACCGGCACAGCCAGCCGCGCCGCAAGCCGGGCGCCGACCTCGCCGCCGACCACCAGACAGAGATGGCGCTGCAGGTCGGCCAGGCGCTCGGTCCGCCGCGCGGCGGCCGGCGCGGTATCGGCGAGCCGCTCCGCAAAGGTCAAACGCGGACAGGCCGGTACGAGACATCGGAACCGGCGCGCCCGAACACGCAGCAGAACCTGGCGCCCTTGCCAGGGCAGGTCGTGCAGCAAGCGGTCGTACCGGCTGTGGACATGGGAGGACGGCATGGCGCAGGTCGGGCACGTCGCGCAGGGCTCACGTGGCGCGACGACGATGGTGAGATGGTCGGGAGATGGCAGGATCTGCTGAACCAGCAACCCTGCTGGAATGAGTGACGAGAGATGTTCGAACAAGGACCGGGCTTTGGAGGGAACAAACCTTATATGCTCATCCCGTCCCGGAACGACCACCCGCAGCACGGGAAGTGCGGAAGATCCTAACTGACGGTCAGGCGGGAGGTCGGCGTTGACTTCTTGGCTGGCCTTCTGCAAAGCAAAGGCAGTTTCGACCGCGAAGAGGGCGTCGGTGAACTCCATCAGCATGCCATCACCAAGATTCTTCACCACGCGGCCGCGGCTGGAGGTGTGCAGGCGATGTTCGATGGCTTCTGCCACTCGGAGCCAGCGGCGGATGGTGCCGTTCTCGTCGGTCTGAATGAGGCGGACGGATTCAGCCACGTCAACAATTAGGATGATTTGCTGTTTCTGCGTCGAACGGTCGGCGGAGTCGAGGTTGTACAGCGACCGAAGTGGCATCTCGACTGGCGGTGTGGCCGTGTCTCGCTCGAGGACTGCGGCCGGAGCGGTGATGTCGAGCGGGCCAGCGACGATCTGGTGGTCAGGCGCAGTGGCCGCGCCGGGCAGCCGCGAGGCCAAGCCGTTCGAGACAGCCTGGAGCGTGGTGGGCGGGAGCGGCCGAGCCGCCGGCTGGAGATGGGTAGGGTCGCTTAAGCGTTTAAACCGAGCGAACAAAGCGGTGGCATGGCGGAGGAACATGGGACCCTCCTGTGCCTCTGAATTCTAGATTCGATGGGCGCATAGGCAAAGCAGGCCACGCGGGCGCCGCTCAAGTGGTATTGGCGCCCTGGCAAATGCCAATATCGTAGCATGAACGCTGTGCCCGGGCGCACAGCGCGGCGTCGATGGGACTTCTTAACCGCGACCCAGGGCCCGATGGTGGGTTGAGGCGCTGGCAACGCGAGCACTGGGACTGTGGGACTATCCGGAATTCCGTGTTTCGGGCCGTACGATGCTGCTGAGGAGACCATCGTATGCCGCGACGCAAACAGCCTATCATCCCGGATGAGTTGCTGGATCAGCTCTTGAACGGTGCCGACGCCCGGTCTGCCCTAACCGATGGCGGCCTGCTGGATAGCCTCAAGAAGGCGCTGGCCGAGCGGGCCCTGACCGCCTGTCAACGGCGGAGAGAAACCAGGCCGGCGGGGCGGAGTAAAACGCGGCCAGTGTCGGGATGGTGGCGACAGTGCCGGCCAGGCCCCGATCGGGGCCTGGCCGGCGCTGCGATCAGTTCGTTGAGGGTTTTCTACGCAGGCAGGATCGCACCGGTGTCCGGGTTGATCTGCTTGCTTTTGGCGGTGTCGTCCTGTGCCGCTTTGCTTGAGAGGCGCCGCCGGGCGGTGGACTGCGCCAGCCGGTAGCTGTCGCCGTTCATGGTCAGGATGTGGACGTGATGGGTGAGCCGATCCAGCAAGGCGCCGGTCAGACGCTCCGACCCGAGGACGGACGTCCATTCCTCGAAGGGCAGGTTCGAGGTGACGATCGTGGCTGATCGTTCGTGGCGCTGGCTGAACACCTCGAACAGCAACTCCGCGCCGGACGGCCCAAGCCACTGCGCCCGTCCTCGACTCTACTGATCAGCAGCTTGGGCATCTGCAACTCGCGTTGCAGCCTGAGCAGGCGCTTCTCGTCACGCGCCTCCATCAGCTGGTGGACCAGCCCGGCTGCCGTGACGAAGGTGACGCTGAAGCCCCTCTGGCAGGCGGCGAGGCCGAGGCTCAGCGCGATGTGCGTCTTGCCGGTGCCGGTCGATGCAGCGACACAGTGCCCAGTATCAGGGCCGCGTGGCGACGATTTACTACCCCTTCCATCCGCGGTGCGGGGAGGAAGTCGGCGTCTGGCGGAGGCACAGCTTTCGTGGCGTAACGATGCTGGTGGTCCAGCAGGGGGGATGTCCCGGCCAATGTTGAGCATGGCGGGCGGCGCGGCTGAGAGTGACCCTATGCGGCGCGCGTCTGCTGTGCAATTGGCGTGATCGTTGCGGCCTTTGCTCGGTGAGCAGTGAGTGCGGCACGGAGCGCCGGGAGATGCCGCTTCGCCTTCAGCCTGCGAAAGCCCTTGGCAGCTTCGAGCATCGCCGCGGCGGTCCAGCGCAGCGCCATGTCGGCGTCGCGCCAGCGCTTCACGTTGCGGCAGACGCGCCGCACCGAGCCCATGACGTTCTCGACGATGTTGGTGCAAGCCAGCGAGCGACGCAGCTCGCGCGGCAGCCGCAGCCGAACCACAGTGAGGATCTCGTCCAGACCCTCCAGGATCGACGCCGCGGCGCCGGGTGCCCGGGGCTCGAGGGTGCGCGCCAGGTTGCGCAGCAGCCGCTCGGCCCTGGCCGCATCGTCCAGCTCCCAGGCCTGCCGCAGCGCCCGCCGGACCGGCGCCTGCAGCGCCTTGGGCAGCCGCTCGGCGATGTTGCGGGCCTTATGAACCTGGCAGCGCTGAATGGGGGTGTCCCGCCCGAAGGTGCGCCGGATGGCCTTGGTCAGCGCCTTGGCCCCGTCCACGATGAACAGCCGGCAGGTCGCCGGATCCAGCCCCCGACCGACCAGGTCGTCGAGCAGGGCCTGCACCACCACCGCGTTCTCGGTGGCGCCCTCCACCAGCCCGAGCGGGTGCTTCGCTCCCTCGCCATCGATGCCGATGGCGGCCAGCAGGACCAGGTCCTCGGTGACGTGGATGCCGTCGATCTGCACCGCCAGCAGGTCGAGCCCGGACAGGTCCTGCCCCATCCAGGCCGCCATCCGCTCCGCCGAGAGCGCGACGAACCGCCGCGAGGCGGCCGACTTCGACACCCCCGCGCCCGGGCCCGCCGGCACGTCGCCCTCGGGCAGCCGAACCGCCCGGCCGAACCGGCGCGTGGCGACCCCGAGCAGCATCAGGTTCATCGCCCAGCGGCCAAGCCAGTCCTCGCCCACCGCCCGCTCCCAACTCGGCAGCACCACCTCCCGGCCACCGCGCTCGCGCACCCGCGGCCGTGCCACCGAGACCTTGCCGCCGTGGAAGCCGATCGGCCCGGACGTCCGGCCCCAGCGCTGCGCCTGCCGCTCGCCACCCCGCCCGTGCCGCGGACCGCACAGCGCCGCCGCATCGGCCTCCAACATCTCCCCGAGCGCCTCCAGACCCGCCCTCAGGCACAGCCGCTCGAAGCTCGCTGTCGCCCCATCAGGCGCCCGATCCGCAGCCAATGGCGGCACCCCGGCCGCCCATGTGCTATTCCTCGTCATGGCGTTGCTTGCCCCTCGTGGATTCGACACCCCGAGCCTACCGGCTCAGGGCGGGCAACGCCGCCTCCTCTTCCTCAACATCACCCGGGACTTCCCCGCGGCTAGCACTACCTGGGCACTTTTGGGCGAGATTTGCCATCCCCATTTCCTCGCTGTTGGATGTGGCGAGAGGTAGAGATGGCAGACGTTCGCGGCATCGGAGGCGATCTGGATCGCTGGCTGGAGCCGTTCCTCGCGGCGCTTGGGCATAGGAAGCGACGGCTCTGGGCGCCGCTTTATCTGCGCGGGCTGTTGGGTCCGAGCGAGCGCAAGAGCCTGCAGCCGATGGCGGCGAGCCTCGGTTTGTCGGGCCATGACCAGTTGCAGCACTTCATCGCCAGCCCGGCTTGGGACGACGCGCCGCTATGGCGGGTGCTGGCCGAGCAGGCGGACCGGCTGGTGGGTGGTCCGGAAGCGGTGCTGGTGATCGACGACACGGCGCTGCCGAAGAAGGGCACGCTCTCGGTGGGCGTGGCGCGGCAGTACTGCGGCCAGCTTGGCAAGCAGGCGAACTGCCAGGCGCTGGTCTCGCTGATGCTGGCCGGGCGGGAAGTGCCGGTGCCTGTGGGGCTGCGACTGTTCCTGCCGGAGGAGTGGACCCGCGATGCCGGGCGCTGCGCGGCGGCTGGCGTGCCGGACGCGGCGGTGGTGGCCCTGACCAAAGGCGAGATCGCGCTGGCCGAGCTGGACCGGCTCATTGCCGCTGGCGTGCGGTTCGGCCCCACCCTGGCCGATGCCGGCTACGGCGCGAGTGCTGCCTTCCGCCAGGGCTTGAGCGAGCGTGGGCTGACCTGGGCGGTGGGCATTCCGCGCAACCAGAAGGTCTACGACGTCGATGTCCAGCTGATCCCGCCCGCAGGCCGCAATCGGCGCCCGGCACTCGACCAGGCACCCCGAGAGGCCGGGGCGGTGCTGGCAGACCTGCCCTGGCGCAAGGTGACCTGGCGACACGGCACCAAGGGACCGCTCACGGCGCGGTTCGCGGCCACGCGCGTGCGGGTCGGTGACGGCGCGACCTGGGCGAACAATCGCCACCTGCCGGGTGATGAGGTCTGGCTGGTGGGCGAGTGGCGCTCGAGCGGCGAGCGCAAGTACTACCTGAGCAAC
>NZ_JAUTWS010000132.1 GCF_030657435.1 Paracraurococcus lichenis
AGCAATCATCGGAGCCATCCGGTCGAAGCCGGGGCGCATCGGCTGATCAAATGCGCTTCCGAAGTTCGGGCGCACGAGGCGAGGGGAGTTGAGGGAAACGGAGTTATCGCCGTAAAAGGCGCCACCGGTACCGGTACCCCACGGCACCTGCGCGTTCGCCTTGTGAGTGCCAAGGCTAGCGAAGCTGACGGCAGTGACAGCCAGCAGCAGGGCGAACTTGATCTTGGTCATGGGTAGGTCTCTCTCCACGTAGTGTTGCAAGGCGCCATTCGGTTTTGGCGGTCCCGAGCGGCACCTGTTTTGTCGCGGAGAGGAGCCCGAAAAGCCACGAAAGCGAAGGCTAGATTGGGCCTGGCCGTCTTCGAGGAAGCTTGGGCATACCCGGCAAATTTCTACCGTCTTTCGGCATCCATCATAACGGAACGTTCAAATGCCTCATTTCGGAAATGACCGTAATTCCCCTAGCCGTTTGTCAGGATTTTTCCGGTTTTTTGGGGGGTGTGCGAGGAGCCATGGTGAAGGGACTGCTCGACGATGTTCAGCGTCAGGAAATAGGCCGGGAGGTAATGAAGCGAAAACTTGCAAAAGGTATGACGTACAGCAAAATATCAGAACTGTCTGGTTGGGATGAGGGTTGTGTATCAAACGTAATAAAAGGTATACCAACCAAGCTAGATACTCTGAAAAGTATCTGCAAGGCAGTAGACCTGGATATATCTTCTTTCCTTGAGGCCAAGTCAGACAAGATATCTGACGATCAACACGGTTCATATACGAGGGCGAGCCTAGAAAAAGTTTGTGGTGACTATATTGGCTACAGATGGTGTTCCGCACACCCGAGTAGGGTTCTGAGATCGCGTGTCAGCGTGTCATGGCCGAGTGGTCGGGGAAGCTGCCTCTTCGAGGAAGTCCAAGATGACGGAAGTGGGGCAGCGTGGGATCACTGCGGCGATGTGCAGGAAGGCGGCTCGAACGGTCTTGTCCTGAGAGGGGAGATTTATGTAGGCCAGAACGGGGGCTTCATTCAGGTGATGACAATGGCGCAGGGGTGGTTGCGCCTGATCAGCCTAACGCACCCGCAGCCTCCCAGCATGGAGATGCTAGGTGTGGTGCTGACGCAAACCTGGCAGGGCGTATCGCCACAGCCGGTCGTCTCTCCATTCGTGCTTTACAAGCCCAGAGCAAACCGGCCAGAGGTGCAAGCCGATGCAGCTCCTGGCTTGGTTGCCCTGGATAGCAGCGAATACGAAGTTGCTTCCACGCTGCTCGGACGCGCTGAGAGGTATTTCGTCGCTTCCTGCTTCCGACACGACACTGCGCTTGCCTGACATCTGGATCTACGTGTGTGACGCCACTCGGCAGTGTGCTCCGCAGACAAGCTGCGGGCCGCTGCAGAAGTTGGATTGCCGACGCATGCCATTGGGCCGATGATCGGGGGTACGGTATGCTAGATGTGGCCGCTAACCTGCTTGGTGCGGTTCTCGTTCTCGGCGGCATTGCCTTCGCGTTCTGCGCCGGTGTTGTTGTCCTGGCGAATGCGAAGCTGATCGTCCCCGATGAGCTCCGGATACAGCAGCAGATCAAGGGGTGGCTGATCTTGCTCGGGACTACCGGCTTCGTAGTCTGGCTGCTGCTTCTGCGGTAGGGGCTGAGAGTGACTGCGAAGGAGCGCCATCTAGTGCAGGGCGCAGGGGGCGCGTGATGGCGGAAAGGAAGGTGGTGGCATCATCCGTGGTACGACGGCTGAATGATGCGAGCGCTGCCATCATGGGCGACGCAGAGGACGATCCCGGCTTCCTGCATGTCATCATGTCGCAGGTCGGATTGCCGTACCGAGAGCCGAAAGGCCGCGACTACATCCGTGAGACGGGTCGCGCATCGCTGGTTCTCACGGCTGGGTATCTCCGCAACCCAGCGACACGCAAGATGGTGCTACAAGGGCTACCCTACGGCGCCAAGGCGCGGTTGATAGTGCTGCACCTCTGCACCCAGGCTGTGCGGCTGCAATCGCCCGTGGTGCCGGTGGCGGACAGCTTAACGGCATACATGCGTACGTTGGGTATCCCGGCGACAGGCGGGGCGAAGGGCAGCATCGCGCGGTTTAAGGAGCAACTGAACCGGCTGACGGCTGCACGAATGCAGTTCTCCATGGACTACGGAAACAATCGCACAACGCAGTTCAATCCGGCGCCGATGGTCACGCGAGCCGACTTGTGGTTCGCTGATGACCCACGCCAGCGTGTGTTATGGCCGTCGCAAGTCCGGTTGTCGGAAGAGTTCTTCGCTGACCTGCGTGAGCGTCCGTTGCCGGTTGATCCCCGCGCCTTCGGTGCGCTGGCGCATTCGGCTCGCGCCCTGGACCTTTACACTTGGCTGGCGCACCGGCTGCCGCGCGTGAAGGAGCGTGCTGGGGCATTCATCGCATGGGGCGCGCTACAAAAGCAGTTCGGCGCCGACGTGGCGGATTTGCGCGACTTTCGTAGTGAGTGCCTGACGGCGTTGCGGCAGGTTCTCCTGGTCTATCCGGTCGCCAAGGTGGATCAGGTCCATGGCGGGTTGAGGCTGTTCCGGTCGGAGCCGGCCATCGCTCGTCGGCCTAGTGTGCGAGGCTCCAGGAGCAAGGATTGAGGTGGGAGTCGCAGGAGTTATCCACGCATACTTCCCCCCCCTCCGCCTTGGGTTTCGCCACGCATACTTCCCCCCCCACCCTATAGCAGTAAGAATCTCCTATAGCTGGCGGGGGATAACCGGGAAGCGGGGGGGTCGCGGTGCAAGGCACACGGAAGCCAGCTCGGGCGAACCCAAAAAGGAGGCTTCCGCTACCCGCGAACAGGTCTACAACTGCGAAGGGGCCGCCGGGTGTTCCAGACCCAAGCGACCCCTCCGCGTACACTACCGACTACACCTACAGCACCGACTACCCAGCAGGCGTGAGCAGGTCGGCTAGTCCGATTGGCTCACGCCTTCCTCTTTCCGCGCATAGCGGCGAACGCGACGATCAGCGCGAAGCCCGCGAGGGTGGTGGACGACAAGCTCGCCGTGGTCAGCATGACCGACGACGCAATCAGCGCAGTAGTCTCCGGGTCGATGTGGATGGTCACGTCCGCATACTCCTTCGCTCAACGTGCCTCAGGTCAGCGCCGATGACGCCCTGGACACGAGAGTCAGTATGCCGGATTCAGGCGCCTTCGCCACAATGAGGCGTGCTCCCGCGCGGACAACGGGGATGGACCGGGCAGTAGATTCACCGATCACCTTCCACGTTCGTTATCCTGCCGTGTGCCTGCAGGTTCTCGGCCCCTCTAACCTAACCATCTGTAAGGAAAGGCAAATTCTGCGAAAGGAAGTTGCGCAGTGTCATGCATGACGGCATGCAGAGCGTGATGTACGGCGGCTTGCATCAGCAGATGTACAGCGGCTTGCTCAGCGGCTAAAGCAGCGGATGGTACATGAAGTAGCATCACGCCACATTCAGGCCAGCCGCTCAGCCCTCGAAGAAGTCCGCCAGCAGGTCCTCCATGCCCCCTACGTCGAAGGGAGCTGGGCTCGACCGGAATGGAGGCATTGAGGAGGCCGGCAGTAGCTACCGGCCATCCTCATGCACTACTACCGACCTAGCAGGCGACGGAGGTGCTCGTAGTCCTCCAGCAGCAGTGCCAACCTCTCGTGCTGTGAGCGGCCTGGTGGGGCTACGCGGAGGAAGTGCTGCTTAACCGGCTTGTCGGTGTAGATGCTGGCAGCAGAGCTCTCGGGGTTAGGGCTGCGCGTAGGGGAGAGGGCGATCTTCACGTCCTCCACCGGGTAGCCCAGCCTTCGGGCAATCTCACTGAAGTCCACGTAGTCCTCATCCCGAAGCTGCTTCGCCCTTCTCACGGCAGATTGGGACAGGCAGTGGGAGGGACGACGACGCTTCGTCCGTTCGGCGACATGGTGGTGGGGCTTGGGGCGCCTACGGTCAGCCATGGGAAGCGCCCCCTGCCAGCGAGCATGCCGCTTTTTGCCCCGTAGAAGCCCGTGGAGGCGTTTCTGGGCTCGGGGGGTCTACAGGTACCTCTCTAACCCCAGACCCCCCTAGATGGCCTTCTCCGTCGTGTGGCGCGGGGCATGTCTGCGGGTGGGGTGGCGGAGGGTTAGTCCGCCATGCCCCGTCTAGCCCTGGAAGTAGGCGGTAAGGGCTGCCCCGATCACGGCCTTCATGTGGCCCCCCTGCTCGGCAGCCTTTGCCTTGACCAAGGCGTGCTGCTCTCGGGTCAGTGCTGCTCGGTACCGCTCAGGGGAAACGTCCCATTCACGGGAAGCCGCCATGACCAGCGCGACCTGGTCTGCTGTGACTTCCTTGCCGAAGATGAGGGCCACGGTACGGGCTGCTTCCGCGTACACTTCCAACTTCTGCTCGTCAGTTGGTTCGACACCGGGGAGAAGGCGATCCTTTATGCGTCGAAGGAGCAGCTTCACCAGTTTGGCGACTTCGTAGCGCTCATGCGGCTCCAGCCCTGTGTCGAGCGCTGCGGAGTTGCTGTGAGGAAGCTTGGAGTTAGCCATTGGCCTTGGCTCCCTCAGCAGGATGCAGATGTGCCCGGAGTTCAGCTAGTGTGGTTAGCTCTACCCAGCCAGCAGCAGCTCGGGCTTGGTGAGAAAGGCTGCGGCTGACACCGGCCCGCAGGCAGAACACAGGCTCACTAGGCTCATGGCGAATACCGAGGGCATCCCGGTGCCGAGGATTGTCCAGGGATTTAAGGAGGTACTTCAGCGCGCCAGCACGGCGGTTAGGGGACATCATCCCGAACACGCCGCCATTCAGCCGGATGGCTTCACCTGGCTGCCCAATGTTGGCTTGGCTGAACTCACCAGTAGACAGGACGAAGTCCTTGAAGGCTGCCCAGTGCTGGCAGGGCAGGTGAAGCATCAGGTGAGTGTGGGCACCTTTCTGCGGTCCACATTCCCGGGTCCAGACGAATGCCGGCAGGATCTCCCTTCGAGATAGCCAACGGCTCATCTTGTCGAAGATGCGGTTCTGGAAGGTACTCCAGCTCTCTTCGGAGAAGCTGGATGATTGAGCGTTGTGCAGAGTGGCGTGGACTGTCAGGGGCTTACCGATGGAAGCAGCGAAGGCTTCGCTGTTCACCAGTTGCTTGACATGCTCTAGGGAGAGCGGTCGGGGGTAAGGTGACTTTAGGCTAGGAGAGATAGCCTCATTACCAGGCCGAGGCGTCTTGGCCATCTAGTTCGTGCTGTAACATGGGTTGTGTCGTTCTTCGGGGAACTAGACGTAGCAAGGGCTGGAGCGAAATCAGGGCTCCGGATTGCCAAGGTCTAGGTACTCATGCAAACCGGCTGAGAGGGGGTGCTTCCACAACCCTAGAGTGAATGGCTTGATACACCATCGCCGGATCGTGGGTGTCGTTGTACTCAGGACGGCGGTTTTGTCAACCAATGATATCACATCTGTCCTGAAGTTATATTTCTGGTGGTGTCAGGCCGCACAGCTAGAGCAGTCTCACGAGGACGCATGCGTTCGGAGGGACAATATCCGTCCATGCCTTCTGTAGTGCGGGTTCTGCGCGATAGCCAAGCACTTTAGAGACTTGCTTGGGCTACACTTGGTGAGGCTCGGATAGGCTTTTGGAAGTGGTGTCATAACCAGCGGTTCGATCCTCTGGCATCGACGTATAGGAGTACCCGGCAGGTGGGGCCTGGCGCTCGCCTCCCCCTACATCCTGAGCCGCCAGCAATAGGCAGGGACCAGAGCGTGCCTAGTGCTGCCCTGTAGCCGAGCCAGGGACGGACTGAGGCCAGCACTAGGGCAGGCTTGTGTAAGGTGACTTTAGTTCCGATAACCGACCGGATGAGCGGTTCTCCGAGGGGCATCCCCTAGGCAGGGGCAGGGCGCGAGTTAACCCCCAACCGGCCCGGGCGCCTAACCTGGGGCAGAGTTCCTACCCTAGGAGCCTGAAGCCGTAACAAAAAAGACATCGTGGCGGTAATGTACCTCCCGAAGTGTCGGGCGTTTCCCACCGTCATGGCAATGTCACAGCAGCCATCCAGCTCGCAGAAGCTAACTCCTCGAAAGGATCGTACCTGCCTTCACTGTCGGTACTGGGGGAGGACCGGCGAAGGTATGCGACTTCACCGCGAGTGCCAGGAGCCCGAGAACCGTCGGGAGTTCGGTGTAGTTATGAGGGCGATGTGGGAGAGGTGTGAGTATTGGGAACCTTGGCGGATCAGCCCTTCTCCCCTCTCCCCAGGTGTCCGATAGGGGCGGCCTAGCTTCTGGTACCCCACCGCCGGCTGTCCGGGGTGCACACAGCGGCGGGCGGCTGCACCGCCCCTGGTAAAGTCCCCACCCCGATATCCCGATAGGGCTTGCCCTAGTGAGTCGTCTCAAGCTGCCCATAAAGTGTCTCACACGAGTGGGTCTTGATGATTTGGACGAATTCGGGCATCATGCCTAGACCCTATTGGGACAAGGGCGATGGCGGGCAGGAAGGTAAAGCAGGCGGCCTCAGCCGAGGCACCGGCTGCGCGTGGTGCGGTGGTCGGCTACGCGCGGACCAGCACGGTTGAACAGGAAGCTGGCCTAGAGGCGCAGCGGCGGGACTTGGCTGCGACTGGCTGCGGCCGGGTGTTCGCGGAGCAAGCATCGTCCATCGGCAAGCGTGACCAGCTCGCGGCTGCGCTCGACTACCTGCGGGAAGGCGACGTGCTGGTGGTCACGAAGCCCGATCGCTTGGCCAGGTCAGTCGCAGACTTGCTCGGCACCGTCGCCAAGCTCGAAGCGAAGGGCGTGTCGCTGCGGGTGCTCTCCATGGGCGGGCAGTCTCTCGACACAAGCACTCCCACCGGGAAGCTTATGCTGACCGTATTAGGCGGCGTTGCTGAGTTTGAGCGGGCGTTGATGTTGGAGCGTCAGCGCGAAGGGATCGCCAAGGCGAAGGGTGAAGGAAAGTACAAGGGCCGCAAGCCAACTGCACGGGCGAAGGCAGATGACGTGCAGCGGCTCCGTGCTGCCGGCATGACCCCGACCGATATAGCTACGAAGCTCGGGATCGGACGGGCTAGCGTCTACCGGGTATTGCAGATCGCAAACGGGAACGCGGCATCATGTCCGTCGAGTGGACCGAGGTAGTGGGCGGGACCGGTCAGGCGCATGTCGCACAACAACATAGCTTCAGTTTGTCCGTATTGGGGTATCGGGGCGCTTGGGAGTGGATGGTCCACCAAGGGCAATCTGTTCTAGCCGAAGGCCAAGAGCCTGATCTTGTCACTGCGAAGGCGATGGCGGAGGCCGCAGCGCGACGGTTAGTGCATGGAGCAAGGGGCGTGTGATGATCGAGTGGACCGAGGCGCAGATAGGGAGGCTTGCGCAGTACGTCGCCACAGTCGGCAACTACGATCTTTCGGTCACCGGTGACAAGTCTCATTGGATGTGGGCGATCTGGCAGCAGGGTCGCGACCGCTCCGAGTTTCGCGGGATAGAGCGGAGCGCAGCCGACGCGATGCGGATGGCGGAGAGCGTTGTGCGGCGAGTGCTGGACTGGTCACCGGAGCCATAATGGCGATCGGATGGACTCTGACGCGACAGCCTGATGGCCGCCTGACCCGCGTGACCGTAGTGAACGGCTTCGATCTCGTCGTGCTTGGTACTCAGCGCGGATGGTGCTGGTACGTCAGCAGAGACGGGCAAGCCATCGCAGAGGGGCGAGACACTGAGCTCTTCGAAGCCATGGTGAAAGCCGAGCGCGCTGCGCAGTTTGGGCTACAGTGATTTAGCGCGCAGGGAGCGCGTGATGGCGGGAAATCGGCACCACGCGGCGGGGTGGCATGTAGCGCAGGTTTCGCGGCTGCTGAACGTCATGCTCCCGGGTGAGAGCTGTGGTGAGCAGCGATAACGAGAGGCGTTCCTAGTAGTCAGTCGAACCCTCTCGTTACCGGCACACCGGGGGCGCCAACGGGCGCGTGGAGATAGGCCCGCCCGCCATCCTTTAGCCTTCGCTTGGACATGCGATAGCGGACCCCGGTGTAAGACGTGAGAGCGTGGTTCACGCCCTCAAATGAGCTCAGTGGAGGCCGAAGAGCCTGCCGATTTTGCGAACCTCAGAGTTTGGGCCACCAGCCAGACCGTACTTCTGGATATCATTCACACTGATGCCAGTACCCAAGCGAATGGCAGCACCTTCCGGCGTGGGTTCACGAAGAGCAGGTGCTACGTTCGAAGCAATGCGCCCACCAGCCCACCCAGCAACAGGGGCAGGGACACCGAGCCCACTCAGCATGTGCGTAGCGCCAATGCCGATTTGCGG
>NZ_JAUTWS010000133.1 GCF_030657435.1 Paracraurococcus lichenis
AGCCGATTTCGACAAGGGCGAGTACCGCTGGGTGGCGGAAGCGCTGAAGCATGTCGTCTTCGCCGATGCGGGCAATCGGGAGGCCAAGGACCTGCTCGCGGATGCCTACGAGCAGATGGGCTATCAGGCCGAGTCCGGGCCCTGGCGCTCGATCTATCTGCAGGGCGCGCTGGAGTTGCGGCGCGGGGTGCCAAGCGCCGGTGAACTCAACACGTCCGGTCCGGACACGATCCGGGCGATGCCGCCGGAGATGACCTTCGACTATCTCGCGGTGAAGCTCAACGCCGAGAAGGCGAAGGGCAAAACGCTGTCGCTGACGTTGGAGTTCAGCGACCTGAACCAGGCCTATGCGCTGCGCGTCGAGAACAGCGTGCTCAACTACTCGAAGAAGCCGACCACGACGGATGCAAGGCTGACGCTCACCAAGGCAACCTTCGATCAGGTGCAGACGGGCGAGTTATCGGTGGACCAGGCGATCGCGTCCGGCGATCTCAGGATAGATGGCCGCAGGGAAGCGCTGAGGGAATTCATCGGCCTGTTCGACAGCTTCCCGTTCTGGTTCAACATCGTCACGCCGTGACGGACGAACTCGGTGCGGATGGGCCGGCCCCGGCGCGACTGTGGCGCGCCAGAGTCTGCAACGGGCGGTAAGCGGACCTCGGCAACGACCTGCGGCGACTACCATCGTGCGCCCTGATTCGCCATTCGGAAGGCTGCGCGCCGGGGCCTACGACGCCGGGTCCGATCGGAGCGCGTGCACCGCGGTGCCGATCAGCGTGAAGGTCTCGGTCTCGGCGTCGCTGTCCTGATGCTGAGGCCAGGCGCTCTGGATGGCGATGACCACGTGCTCGGCCGGATTGATGTAGATGTGCTGGCCGAAGGCGCCGATTGCCACAAAGGCGCCGGCGTGAACGCCGGTCGGCCCGTGCGGCAGTGCCCACCATTGGTAGCCGTAACCTGCGGGGATGCCCGGCTTCAGCCGACCGAAGCCGGTGGGCGCGCTGTCGGGCTGGCCGGCGAGGTCGCGCCAGCCCGGCGGCAGGACGCGCCGGCCGCTGAACGCTTCGCCGTCCTCCAGCACCAGCAGGCCGAAGCGGCCGAGGTCGCGCAGGCGCGCGCCGAGGCCGGCGCCGCCCAGTTCCCGGCCGCCCTCGGCTTCAAGCGCCCAGTAGGCGTCGGCCTCCATGCCGGCGGGCCCCCAGATCGCCTCGGCGCAGTACTCGGCCAGCGGCCGCCCCGTGGCGGCCGCGACCAGCGCGCCGAGCATGTAGGTATCGACGGTCGAGTAGTTGAAGGCGGCGCCTTGCGGCCGGGCGCGCGGCAGGGTGCACAGGAGGTCCATGAGGGAGCCTGGCCGCCGGCTCACCAGGGCCCGCTGCAGGCGCCCGTGTTCGGGATGTTCGTCCTCCACATCGCTCCAGACCACGCCGGAGCACATCCGCAGGGCGTTTCGGATCGTGAGGCCCTCATAGGCCGAGCCGCGCAGCCGCGGCAGGTAGCGGTCGCAGCGCTCATCCAGGCTGCCGATCGAACCGTCATGGAGCGCGGCGCCGACGAGCGTTGAGGTGATCGACTTCGCAGTCGAGTAGCCCGTCCAGAGGCTCTCCGGGCCGCCGCCCACGCCGTAGCGCTCCGCGGCGACCTCGCCGCGCTTCAGGATCAGGAGCCCGGCCGTGCGGCGGCGCGCCATGTAGTCGCCGAGGCCGAGGCGGGCGCCGCCCACCTCGAAGGTCAGGTCCGAGAGCGAACGTGCGTGCGGGGGGAGCGGCCGCACCGCGCCGGCGCGCCGTACCACGCGGTGCGGCCAGTCGCGGAAGGCCGTTTCCTGGCCCTCGGGTGTCGCGTCCCTGATGTCCGGAGCCGCCCGCTCCGGATCGGCGACGCGGCTCACGCCACCGCCCCGCGACGGCGGTCGCCGTCGACCGCGCCCCGTGCGATGCCGACGCCCGTGCGCTCGGCATCGATGCGCGCGGCAACCGACGCCGCGATCTTCGTATCCGTCGGTATGCGCCAAGCCATGGAACGCTCCTCTCGTTGAGACGGCATCAGAGAGCCCCGAGATCGAAGGTCCTTGCAAAGCAAGTTGGATTGGTTTGTAGTGACCCTGTTGCGCCGGCGCGCTCGCGCCCGATTGCCCTGGTGGTGGTCGCACCGTCAGAACTGTGCGAAGGCCTGATCCGGGCCGCCTTTCCCCCCCTGGTTAAGGTTCGAGAGGCCGCAGTTCGGCGCCTGCGGACCTCATCGCCCCAAAGCTGACCTTCTGGAGGTCAGCGATGGGTTGAAACCAAGCCTTCGGCTTGCGACGGCAAAAGCCCGCTCTGGGTTGATTGCGGATATGAGGATCGTGGGCCGACAAACGTCCTACCCTGCCGATTTCCGATACGGATCGCGCTTTCGTTCGATCGCGCGGTACCTCATCAATACGATGCTGCGGGGTCAGCGACACGTCAGGGTGTCGGCCTTGCAGCGGAATGGGCAGAGCCAACTAGTATCTCGCCGTCCGTGAGGTCTCCAATGTCGCGTCCCACATGACCCCACCGACAACCCTCCCGTCCCGGCGCTCCCTTCTGAATTTCACGGTTTCCGGCGCGCTGACTGCCGGCCTTTCGGGCTGCGCCCTCCCGACGCGGCTTGCCGCCGTGCCGCGTGGGCGCGCCAGCGCCGCAACGGTGCTCGGTGTGCCAAACGAGCGCTTCTTCCCGACCGAGGCCGCCGGTCAGGCGGGACTCCAGCGGGAGTTCGTCGCCGCCGTCCAGCGCCAGCTTCTGGCGCGCGGCTTGCCCCCGAGCGCACCCATGCCGGAGCTGGACCTGCTCGGCATTTCTGGCGGCGGCGAGAACGGAGCCTTCGGCGCCGGACTGCTCAATGGCTGGACGGAGCGCGGCGACCGCCCGACCTTCTTCCTGGTCACCGGCATCAGCACTGGCGCACTGAGCGCCCCCTTCGCCTTCCTCGGCAGCGCCTGGGACGGGCCACTGAAGAGCGTTTACACCGACATCACCCTGGCAGACGTGCTGATCCAACGCGGCTACACCGCGGCGATCTGGAACGACGCCATGGCGGACAACAGCCCGCTGTTCCGCACCATCTCCCGCTACCTTGACGAGGCGATGCTGGCCGAGATCGGCCACGCCTACGACAGTGGCCGGCTGCTGCTGATCGCCTCCTCCAACCTTGACGCGCAGATGCCGGTGGTCTGGAACATCGGCGCCATCGCGCGAAGCGGCCATCCGAAGGCACTGGAGACGGTGCGGCGGATCCTGCTGGCCTCCTCCGCCATCCCCGGTGCCTTCGCCCCGGTACTGTTCGACGCGACGCTGGACGGACAGCCCTACCAGGAACTGCACGTAGACGGCGGGGCTTTCGCCCAAGTGTTTCTATACCCTGCCAGCGTTTCGCAGTTCCGCCGGGAGCGGATGGCGCGGCGACTTCCGGTGGCGCCAGCCCGGGCCTGGGTGATCCGCAACGGCCGGCTCGATCCCGAATGGGCCTCGGTGGACCGCCGCACGCTCGGAATCACTGGCCGCGCCATCACTGCCATGATCGCCGCCAGCGGGATCAATGACGTGCTGCGGATCTACGCCGCCACCGAACGCGACGAGGTGGACTTCAACTTGGCCTATATCGGGCGGGACTTCACGGTGGAGTACGACAAGCCATTCGAGCAGTCCTACATGCGTCCCCTGTTCGAGTACGGGCGGCAGCGCGCGCTGCGGGGCGATGCCTGGGTGAAGCGGCCGCTGGCCTGAAGGCGACCGGGACCAGCCCGGCCCCGCTGCGGTGGGCTTCGGTGGCTCGCCCGCAACGGCGAGTCCTGCGGGACCATGCTGCGATAGCCATGTGCCATGGGGGGGCGGCCACGGCGGTGCCGGCCCATCCTCTTGCCTCGGCCGAAGGCGGCCTTCGCGTGGCGCGACCCCGGCCTTTGCTCGCCCTTTCGTTGCTCGCCGTCCCCGCCCTGGCCCAGGCGCAGGACATCGAGCCGCGCGCCTTCTCCAATGCGCCAGTCGGCGTCAACTTCCTGATCGGCGGCTATGCCTACACGCGGGGAGGCCTGTCCACCGACCCCGCCGTACCCATCACCAATTCGCAGCTCGAGACGTCGAGTGCGGTCCTCGCCTATGCGCGGGTGCTCGATCTCTGGGGCAAGTCGGCGAAGGTCGATGTGGTCTTGCCCGTCACCTGGCTGTCCGGAACAGCACAGCTCGCGGGCCAGCCGATCGAGCGCACGGTCGATGGCCTCGGCGATGCAAGGGTCCGCCTGTCGGTCAATCTCTATGGCGCCCCGGCGCTGACCCTGAAGGAGTTCCGCGAGTACCGGCAGGATCTGATTCTCGGAGCCAGCTTCGCAATCACGGCCCCCACGGGCCAGTACGATCCGAGCCGCGTGGTAAATCTTGGCACCAACCGCTGGTCCTTCAGGCCGGAGCTCGGGGTCTCGAAGGCGCTCGGGCCGCTGACCCTGGAGCTCACGGCAGGGGCGACCTTCTTCACCGAGAACACGAACTACTTCGGCGGCAGGACGCGTTCGCAGGACCCGATCACCTCCGTCCAAGCGCACGCAATCTACAACTTCCCCCACGGCATCTGGGCCTCGTTCGACGCCACCTATTTCACCGGCGGTCGCACCACCGTCGACGGCGAGTTGAACAGTGACCTGCAAAGGAACTGGCGCCTCGGCGCCACGCTGGCCTTCCCCCTGAGCGTCCACCACTCCATCAAGCTCTACGCCAGCAGTGGCGTGTCCGCGCGAACCGGGAACAACTACGACCTGATCGGGATCGCTCTGCAATACCGCTGGGGTGGCGGCCTCTGAGGCGCGGCATCCAGTCCGCCGCCCCGGCAACGCGGGAAGCCTGGCTGGCGGAGGGCTACACGGCAGCGCCCTCAGAGTGGTTTCTGCCTGGACGAGGTACTACAACCAGCAATTAATCAGAACTGGGCGCCAGAGTCCGCTTCGGATCGACTGCGGCGGTAGCCAACCCGACCTGGGCTACCGCTGGTCAGGGTCGAACCTGGCGGTTTCACCCCGGCACGGCGAACCCCGTCAGCCCTCCGGCCAACGGTCAGGCACGACCAGGATCGGCAGCACGATGCCGAGCGACGCCGCGCGCCGGCCCTCGTTCTCGGACAGCGGCTCCAGTGCGGAGGCCGGCGCGCCGCAGGCGCAGGCCCTCAGGACAGCATCCAGCCAGCCACCAGCCCTCGCCTCGTTCACGCGCATGACGCCGCAGGCGGCGCTACAATGCGGGCAGCGGGCAAACGCGGTCAGGCTGGCAGTCCGAGCCGGGCCGCTGCAGCCCGGAGGCGGTGGAAAGTCTGTTCTGCCGGCATTGAGACCACCAGCATCAACGTTTGTCGGCCCTGGTCCGCATCGTGTTCACTTCGACGCCTGGACGACGTCCACCGTGGCATAGCTCACGTTGTAGACCTCCATGCCGACCCCATGGGCAGCGCCGCTGTTCCACCAGGTCTGCATGCCGACGCCCGGCGCCAGCCATTCGCCGCCATGCGCACCATCGGCCGGCACGTTCTCGGTGATCGCGTCACCGTACTGCTTGCCATCCACGTAGAAGCGGATCTGTCCCGGTAGCCACAGCATCGAATAGGTGTGCACGTCCAGGACGTTGACGCCTTCGTAGCGCACCGAGCGGAACTGGTTGTCGCCACTTCCACCTTTCCAGTGAACCGTACCGTAGGGTGTGCCGTCCTCGAGCACCTCCATGACGTCGAGCTCGGGCCCCGGCCACACATCGGTGCCGGGCCAGGCCTGCGCGTAGGGGCCCGGCTTGGCCGCGCCCGTCACCTTGAGCGTGAAGCTGTAGAAGCCGTAGCCCCAGCCGCCGCCGGCACCCCCAGAGCCATAGCCATCGGGACGCGTCATCGCCCCGCTGTCCTGGTTGTCGGGCGTGCTGGACAGCGTAATGACGCCCGGCCCCGGGCACCGCACGCCCGGCCCCCAGACGTTGGACAGCATCCCCGTGCACTTGCCCGAGGTGAAGTCCTCCATCCATTGCACCGTGAATCCCGGCAGGCTCGGCGGCATTTGGCCGGCCGCCGCCTGCGCCACAACCTGCCCCGCAGCTGCGGTGGTGTCGTGGCCCTGCGCCGCGGCCGCCGTCAGCAGCGGGTTGCCGGCCGTCACCGCCGCCACCTGGCCCGGGGTAAGCTCGGCGCCGCGGCCGCCGTCCAGATACTGCTGCACCGCCGCCAGTTGCTCGTCGGTCATGCCGCCGCTGGCCGCCGTCGTGCCCGATAGCACCGCTTGCGGCGCCCCGCCGGTCTGCGGCCCGGCCCCGGTGCTGCCCCTAATGCCGGTGCTGGCCGTTGTGATGCTACCGCCCGCCGTGCCCACGGTGGTGGTCCCGCTGGCCGTGTCGGCCGCCACCCCGGTGAAGCTGACGTTGCTGGCGCTGCTGCTGTTGTAGAGCGCCAGCGTGCCGCCACTGACCGTCTGGCCGTTGTAGGTCATCCCCTCGACGAAGACGTTCCGGTCCTGCTTGCCGGTGGCCATGACCTTGTCCGGGTCGGACCAGTCGGCGTTCGCGTCGAAGGCGTCCTCGAACACCACCTGCACGTCCCGTTGCCCGGCGCCCCAGTTGCCCCGCAGCGTGACCGTATCCGCGCCTTGCCCCCGCAAGGCACTGACGGCAAAGGTCCCGGCCGGTTGGCCGTCCACCAGCACTGTTGCCACGGCATCGCCCTGGTACCGCTGCTGGCTCACCTGCAGCGTCAGCGTGTCCGGGCCGGACCCGATGACTGTGTTCTGTCCCGCCGCGCCGCCGCTCGCCGCGAAGGTCGCGGTCTGCTTGATCGTGCCGGACAGCAACCCGAGCGCGATTTCCGCCGCCGTCAGCGGCCGGCCGTTCGTGGTGGTCTGCGCCAGCGCCGGGCCCATGGGAGCGAGCACCAGCAGGGCGCCCGCGAGCGTCATCCGCATCCGCATCATCGCCTCCCTCAGCCCGTCCGCTCGGCAGATCGCATCAGCACGAACAGCACCAGCAGCCCGGCCAGCACCGACCACCCGCTCAGGCCCCCCGTGCGCGTCTCGCCCAGGATGCCCAGCATCATCAGCAGCGCCAGAAACCGCATCGCCACCTCCCTTGCCTAGCGCAGCAGCGCGGCCACCACGGCCCCGCCCACCACCGCACCCGCCACCCAGGCCAGCCCCATGGCCCACGCGGCCCGCCACACCGCAGCGGTATCCGCCGCTCGTACCAGCCGCCGCGTCTCGTCCCGCAGCGCCAGGCCGCAGTCCTGCGCCCCCTGCCGGTGCACCGCCTCCAACCGCGCCAAGCCCTCGCGCACGAAGGCCATGAAGTCGGCTTTCCAGGCCTCGCGCTCCTCGGCCGTCATCGGCTCCCGCGCGGCCGCAATCAGCGCGCGGATCTCGCGCACCTGCGCCGGCGCCAGCCGGGCCGCCGCGGCATGGCAGGCCAGCACCAGCCGCACGCTGTCCCGTTGCACGCCCGGGTGGGCCAGTGCCTCTCGCAGGAGCACCTCCACCTCGGCGGCAATCGCCTCCACCGTCTCGGGCTCGGCCGCCGCCCTGGACTCCGCCGGGCCAGCGGACGTCGGCACCGGGGTGACCACCGCAGCGGCCGCCGGGGACTCTGGCGACCTCGACCGTGCCCGCATCGCCTCCCGCAGCCGCAGGACCGTGTCGCGCAGATCGGGGCGGCCGGCCGCGGTCGCGATCACGGCCGTACCCAGCTGCCGATCGGCGCCCACTCCGGGGCCACGTCCTCCATCCACAACCCGAGCTCGGTGGCTGCGTCGCCATCCACCGGCGCCACGCCCTGGCGCCACTCGGGCACCCGGCCATGCCGCGCGTGCCCGAACAGCAGCCCCTTCCGCTCGACCTCGAGCGCCACGTCCTGCCGCAGCGCCGGCATCCACACCTCGGCCGCGCCGGCCCGGAGTGCCGCCTGGTAGATCGGCTGCCCGCGCAGGCCGTCGTAGGCATCCCACCCCTCGCGGGCATGGGCGCCGTTCAGGACCATCGCCGTTGCCGTTGGCCGCACCCCCAGCGCCTCGAAGGCCTGCAGGAGCGCCAGGTCATGTGCCCGCGGCGTCCAGTGCCAGAGCATCACCACGGCTACCCCGCGGGCTTCCAGCCGGGTGAACAGGCCGCGGTCGCGCTCCAGCACCGTCGCCAGGGCGTTGCTGCCGCCGCCGGCATCCAGCAGCGTCACCGGCGGCGGGTCGTCGCCCCCGGCTTCCAGCAGGATGCCCCGCGTCAGGTCCTCGGCGTCCTTG
>NZ_JAUTWS010000134.1 GCF_030657435.1 Paracraurococcus lichenis
GGTGCTGCCCGGTCACCGCCTCAAGCGTCACCTCCGGCCGTTCCAGCAAGCGGTACGCCGCCTTAAAGGCAATGCTGTTCACTTTGAAGGGCAAAATGCCTATGGTGACGGCCCCTCGGTGATGCAGGATCGGCAGCCATGGCCGGTGTTCCTGCTGGCCTGCCGGCCGGCGTTCGTTTGAGCGACCACGTCAGCCTCGGGGTGATCGCCGGGGCTGTGCCACTGGCGCGGGTGCGCGAGATCCTCACCGAGACTGGCCGTGCGAGCGAACGCGAGCGCGATCTGCCTGCGTCGGTGATGGTCTACTACGTCATTGCCATGACGCTTTATATGGGCTCGAGCACGCGCGAGGTGCTGCGCTGCCTGCTGGAGGGCCTGCGCTGGCTTTGGGGTGCGGAGGCGGTGCGGGTGGCCGGCAAGAGCGGCATCTCGCAGGCCCGCAGTCGGCTCGGCGAGGCGCCGCTGCAGCGGCTCTACGAGGCGCTGGTACAGCCGATCGCCACGCCCGCCACCAAGGGGGCGCGGTACCGCGGCTGGCGGCTGACCAGTCTGGACGGCACCTGCCTCGACGTTGCCGACACGGAGGAGAACCGGGCGGAGTTCGGCCTGCCCGGGGCCAGTCGCGGGGAGAGTGCCTTCCCGCAACTGCGGCTCGTGGCGTTGGTCGAGAACGGCACGCATGTGCTGTTCGGCGCGCGGCTGGGCCGGTATGCCGAGGGCGAGACGACGCTGGCGCAGGCGGTGCTGGGCGCGCTGCGGCCCGGCATGCTGTGCCTGGCGGACCGGCAGTTCTTCGGCCACGCGCTCTGGAGCCGGGCGGCGAGCACCGGCGCCGACCTGCTCTGGCGGGTCAAGAGCAACCTGCGGCTGCCGCGCGAGCAGGTGCTGCCGGACGGCTCCTACCTGAGCACGGTCTATCCGGACCAGGCGGATCGCCGGCACCGCAGCAACGGCCTGCGACTGCGTGTGGTGGAGTACCGGCTGGAGGACATCCCCGATGCCGAACCGCTGTATCGCGTGGTGACCAGCATCCTCGACCCGCAGCGCGCGCCGGCGGCGGAACTGGCCGCGCTCTACCACGAGAGGTGGGAAATCGAGGTCGCCTTGGCGGAGCTGAAGACGCAGCTCCGGGGCGCGCGGGTGGTGCTGCGCTCCAAGACACCGGCGCTGGTCCGCCAAGAGGTCTGGGGCCTGCTGCTGGCGCATTTCGCGGTACGCGGGCTCATGCACGAAGCCGCCCTGCAGGCGGACGAGGATCTCGACCGGCTGTCCTTCTCACACGCCGTGCAGGTCATCCGCCGCAAAATCCCGCACTTCGCGGCACTTCCCCCCTCGGCGCAGGCGTGCCCTGCATAAGGCGGTGCTGGACGAGATCCTGGAGGAGCGCGCGGTGAGTGGTCGCGGTCGACAGGTGCCGCGCGGCGTCAAGCGGAAGATGAGCAACTACCCGCTGCGCCCACGCGCACCACAGCCAATCACCCGTGTCGATTACGGAGCCGCGATAAGGATTTCAAAGTGAACAGCATTGGCCTTAAAGGGGACCGTCCAGCGATAAGTGCTCTAACACGATTCCTTTAACCTACTGATCTTACAGCATAAAGATCGCGTCCGTCGTAGCAGTTACCACCGGACAGGCACTTAGTACCAGCCCAGCTGCTCATCTGACCAGGCAGCCCAGCCGTCGGCTGCGCCGCCATCGCCGCGCCCATCGTCACCGCCCGCCGCGTCCGGCGATGGTTGCCCAAATCAACCTCGCCCCACTGCCGTTCCGCCCAGCTCCCCGCGTCTTCCATGACCGGCAGCCCTACCTGCAGGCCAAGCCCCTACGCCGAAGCTGAGTTGTGGGTAAGGTCAAGACCTGAAGGGCGGGGTCCCTCACGGAAGCTCCGACGAGGCGGGCCGAACCTCAAAGGCGAGCCGCCCGGTCCTTTCTCCATGCGCCGGCGCAGCCTCCATGCCGGTTGGGTTCGGGACGCACAGGGCAGGTTCGACAGGAGTTTTGCACCAAAACGCTTATATTAATGCCCCAGTAATCGCGTTCTGATTTCTAAGGCCAACCATAGAACCGGGTTCCGGCCATGCTAACCAATCTCGAGCGGGCGGGGCAGCGCGACCCGCTGACCGGCACCGCAACGCCGACAGCGATGCATCGCTTTGTCGAGGTGGCGCTCGACTTGTCGGATTCCGAAGGGCTGCCCGTCGCCCTCGTCGCGATTGGGCTGGATGGCCTGGACCGGATTGCGACGGTGGAAGGGCCCGACCAGGTCGACAGCATCCTCCTCGGCGTCGCCGACCGCTTGCGCGCTGGGCTCCGGTCGAACGATTTGGTGGGCCGGCTGCCGCAGGGTTTTGCCATTTGCCTGCCCGAGGCCTTCCGCAGCGGGGCTCGCAACGCCGCGCTGCGGCTGCAGCGACTGGTCGCGGGCACACCGGTGCCGACCGAGCGCGGCCCGATCGCGATCCGCTGCAGCATCGGCCTGGCCTTCGGTCGGGGCCCCGGCAGCCCGGCCCAGGATCTGATCGCTCGCGCCTGCGTCGCCCTCGCCTCGGCGCAGGCGAGCGGCGGAGGGCAGATCGTGATCGATCCCTGATCTGCGGGATCCGCCGTGCCATGGCGGCGTCCGAGGCTGCCTGGCCATTGCCCGTGCCGCCTTGTCCGGCGGAAGCAGGGAATGACGGAGGCATCAGCACGCCCGCCCAGATCGGCGCGTCCACAGGCCTGCTTACCACCGAGGTGATCCGGCAGTTCCCCCGCCGGCAGTGATGGGCGGGCGAGATGGAAGCCCCGGCGCTTCCGGCGCTTCGCCGTCTACTCCGCCGCGGTCTCGATTTTGGCTTCCCGCTCCAGCCGGTCGAGCAGGCCCGGCACCTCGCCGGCCGGGCATGGCCGGCTGAAGAGGTAGCCCTGCGCCTCCTGGCAGCCCTTGCGCAACAGCGACAGGAGTTGCTCTTCGGTCTCCACCCCTTCCGCCGTGGTCGTCATGGCGAGCCCGAGGCAGAGATCGGTGACGGCCCCCACGATAGCGTTGCTCTGGGGCGACTGCTCCAGCCCACTGGTGAAGCTGCGGTCGATCTTAACCTTGTCGAAGGGGAAGCGTTGGAGGTAGCTGAGCGAGCTGTAGCCAGTGCCGAAATCGTCCATGGCGATGCGCACGCCGAGCGCCTTCAGCCGGTGCAAGGTGGCGAGCGTGGCCTGGGTGTCCTGCAGCATCACCGTCTCGGTGATCTCGAGCTCGAGCCGGGCGGGGTCGAGGCCGGACAGCTCGAGGGCGGTGGCGACCGCATCCACCAGCCCGCGGCTGGCGAACTGGACCGGTGAGAGATTGACCGCCACCTTCGGCGTGCCAAGCCAGCCGGCGGCATCGCGGCAGGCTTGGGCGAGGACCCACTCGCCGAGCGGGACGATGAGACCGATCTCCTCGGCGAGCGGGATGAAGGCGTCGGGCGGCACCAGGCCACGCTCGGGATGACGCCAGCGGATCAGCGCCTCGAGGCCACTGACCCGGCGCGAGGCGACGTCCATGATTGGCTGGTAGTGGAGCTCGAACTCGCCCGCGGCGAGGGCCCGGCGCAGGTCGGTCTCCAGGGCACGGCGCAGTTGCATGCGCGCGTCCATCTCGGGCTCGAAGAAGCGCCAGCGCCCGCGCCCCTCAGCCTTGGCGCGGTAGAGCGCCATATCGGCGTTCTTCAGCAGCGTGTCAGCGTCCTCGCCGTCGCCGGGCACCATGGCGATGCCAATGCTGGTGCCGACCACGACCTGATGGCCGTCGAGCTCGAAGGGAGCGCTGAGCACCTCGACCAGCCGCTTGGCCAGTGTGGTCGCGGCGGTGGGCTGCTCGGCATCGACCTGGATGATGGCGAACTCGTCGCCGCCGAGGCGAGCGATGGTGTCGGTTTCGCGCACGCTGTCCAGCAGCCGGGCGGTCACTGCCTTGAGCAGGGCATCGCCGACGGGGTGGCCGAGGGTGTCGTTGACTTCCTTGAAATGGTCGAGGTCGAGGTAGAGCAGGGCGCAGCCTGTGCCACGACGGGCACGGGCCAGGGCCTCCTCGAGGCGCTCGCGGAACAGGGTACGGTTGGGCAGGTCGGTGAGAGCATCGTGATGAGCGATGTGGGCAATGCGCGCCTCGGCCTCGCGCCGCTCGGTGACGTCGATGACGGCGCCGATCGCATGCACCGGCCGCCCTTCCGCGTCGTAGTCGGTGCGGATGCGCGCTTCGACGTGGCGCACCTCGCCCTCCGCCACGCCGCGCAGTCGGTGGCTGATGACGTATTCCGGTTCGCACCGCGCCCACGCCGCGCCGACCTCGGCCTGGAGCCCCTCGAGGTCCTCGGGCAGCACCGCGGCCAACCAGCTCTCGGCCGGGACCGGCTCCTCGCCCGGAGGCAGGCCGAACATGGATCGCGCCGCCGTATCGCAATGAAACAGGTCATTGGCAACGTCGTGCCGGAAACTGCCGATCCGTCCGACCTGCATGACCAGGCGCAGCCTTGCCTCGCTCTCGCGCAACCGTTGCTCCGCCTCCCGCCGCTCGGTGATGTCGATAACGACACCGATGGCGCTGACCGGGTGCTCCTCCGCGTCGTAGGTGTAGCGGGCGCGCACCTCGAGATGACGCGGACTGCCATCCGACCCGCCATGGAGCCGGTATTCGGACGTCAGCCCCTCGGCGCGGCTGGCGATGGCCTCGCGCACCCGCGTCGCCATGCACTCGCGGTCCTCTAGCAGCATCGAGTCCAGCCAGGTCGCCGTGGAAATCGGCTCTTCGACGGGCCAGCCGAAGATAGCCCGTGTCTCCGGACCGCAGCGGAACGCGCCGGTAGCCAGGTCGCGCTCGAAGGTGCCGATCCGGCCGACCTCCATGCCCATCCGCAGCAGCGCCTCGCTGGCGCGCAGCCGCTCCGCGGCCTCGCGGCTCTCGGTGATGTCGAGCACGATGCCGACACTGCGCAGCGGGCGGCCGGCGGCGTCGCGCGCCGAGACCGCGGCGCTGATGCGAACCCAGGCTATCGTGCCATCCGGCCGCAGGTAGCGCTTCTCCATATCATAGCCGTGGCCCGCGGCCACCGCCGCGCGCAGCCGTACCGCGGCCTCGGCGCGATCCTCCGGGTGATCGAGATCGCCGGAGTCGAGGCCGCCGAGCAGCTCGGACTCCGTGCGGCCAGTGATCTCGCAGAAGCGCTGGTTGACGCGGACGAAGCGGTTGGACGCGAGGTCCAGCTCCGCGACGCCGGCTGTTCCGGTTTCGAAGACTGCGCCGAAGGCGGCCTCCCGCTCGGCCAGGGCGCGGGCGGCCCGCTCGCGTTCCTGGGAGAGGGCCAGCCTTGCCTCGGACTCCGCCTGGGCCTGCCGCAGCCGCTGCAGCGTCGCGCGCTGCCGGTCGTGCCGGTTGGCGAGCAGGACGCCGCCGAGGATCAGCCCCTCGAGAAGCAGGATCAGCAGGCCGAGGCGCCTGGCCTCGCGGTGCCAGGGCTCGAGAACCGCCTCGACCGCGCGCGTCGCCTGGATGACCAAGGGATAGCCCTCCAGCGCCCGCGCGCTCTTGATTCGAAGCTTGCCATCCAGCGGACTCATCTCCGTCGCGACGCCGCTGCCGCCATTCGGCAGGGGTTGCCGGAACGCTGCGCTCTGGGCGGTGGAGGTGCCGACCGCCTCCTCGATCCGCGGGTGGCGGACGAGCAGCAGGCCGTCGCTGCGGGAGAGCGAGATCGAGCTGTCCGGGCCGAGGGCGACGCCGCCAAAGTACCGCTCGAAGTTGTCGAGGGCAACCGTGGCACCGAGGACACCGAGAAAGCGTCCGTCCCGCGCGCTGATGCGACGCGAAACGTAAATGTTCCAGACGCCGTCGAAGGTGTTGCGTGAGGGCGAGCTCAGGTAGCTCTCGCGTCCTGGCACGTCGGCGATGGCCCGGAAGAAGTCCCGCTCGGCATGCGAGAGGCTGGGGGTCGGCCACGGGGCCTTGGTACCCACGATGAGCCGGCCTGCGTCGTCGGTCAGGAAGACCGACGCGACCTGCTGCAGTGCCGCCATGCGGCCGTGCAGTGCCGCCTGCACCGCCAGGGAATTGGCGCGGTCCGCATAGGTCTCGGGGAGGTCCATTCCCTCGGCGTGCAGCCATTCGAGGATGCCGGTTTGCATCAGCTCGATGGCGCGGAAGCCCCGCTCCACCGAGGTCGCCAGGACGAGGGAGAGGTTCCTCACCTCGCGCTCGGCGTCGCGCAGGGCCACATCGCGCTGCTGTAGGAGGTAGGCCCCGGTGCCGATGGCCAGGACTAGGCCCACGACAGCGCCGACGAGCCCACGCCAGACTGCATCGCGAACGCGCAGGAAGGATCGCAGTACCGAGGCAAGCAGCAGGTGCATGACGAGAACCGCGAAAAAGGACGACTTGGCGTTCCTTATCGGGACTCCGGTCCTGCAGGGCCATGAACCCGGTGCCTCAACGTGCCTGCTGCTCTCCGAGCGGGATACGCTCTACCGGAAATGCGGCTAGTGCTCCAATCGGCTGCTGGCCAACGGCGACGAGCCGGTCTTCCGCTTGCGCAAGGGCGGCGCGCTTGACCCTCGCAGGTGCACCACATCGTCAAGGCAGCGGCGGCCCGCGCGGGCCTGACGCTGGAGGTCTCGGCACACTGGCTGCGGCATGCGCACGCCAAGCCATGCCCTGGATCTGGGCGCCCCGATATCCCTGGTGAAGACCACGCTCGGGCATGCCAGCGTGGCGACTACCGCCCGCTATGTGCACGCGCGGCCGAACGACAGCAGCGCGAGATGCCTCGCCGGCTGACCCGCTCCGCTACGATATTACAGAAGCGAACTGGCGGCTCTCGTGCAGCTTGTGAAGCGCTGCCGAGCGGCCTGTTACCACGGCGGCGCGAGCCCAACGTGGTGCGGTCATCAACCAATCCGACACCTCAGCGCCAGTGTGTGCCAGCAGAA
Source organism: Paracraurococcus lichenis (assembly GCF_030657435.1). Taxonomy (GTDB): domain Bacteria; phylum Pseudomonadota; class Alphaproteobacteria; order Acetobacterales; family Acetobacteraceae; genus Paracraurococcus; species Paracraurococcus lichenis. Next base: position 6,941 of record NZ_JAUTWS010000134.1, read on the forward strand.
TGCCCAGTTCAAAATAGGCGGCCGCGGATACGTCGCTGTGGCGCGCTACATGCTGTCCTACCAGAGCGGTGCTCAGCGCTTCCAAATCGTCGGTGGCGGTTGTCATGTCTGCCGAGTAGCACAACGATCTTGCTGTTCTGGGCCTAAATCGTTGGATGTGGTGCCTCACTCGTCGCGCTGGGACCAGCTTGCCCTCCTTCTGGCCGCCTGGATCGGCCCGAGGCACAATTAATAGTAGAAAAATTTTGATTATATACGCTCATTTAAGTATCTCGGCTCGATGCAAGACAGCAGCACAACGGGCCGGAGGCGGCCACTGGCGTTGATCGTCGAAGACGAGGCCCTGCTATGCCTATTGGCCGATGGTCTGCTCGCTGCGGAGGGGTTCGACACGATCTTCGCTGCGGATGAGACAGAGGCCATGGTCCACGCCACAGCAGCGGCAGACCGGATCGCAGTCGCGGTCGTAGACATGTCTCTCGGCGGCGACGTCGCTGGTCCGCGTGTCATCCGCGCTCTGCGGCAGCATGCTCCAAACCTGCCTGTGGTGGTCATCACCGGCTTTGATGGCGACGCGCCACAAGCCGACCTGCGCGGCCTCGGGTGGCCGACGGTGAGGCTCCACAAGCCCGGCGGCTACGACGAACTTATTCCTGCCGTGCTGGACGTCATGGAGCAGGCTCGCACAGGTACTTGGCCACAGGAATGGCGCCGCGACACGGATTACGTCTAGTGGGTCACTTGCCTCGGAATGCGCCATTCTCATTGACTGCTGTCGTGCCGGGATAGCGGCTGAGAGGTGTGAGCACCTGAGCCGCCGAGTGCGCGTGCGTTGCCATATTGCTTGCGTCGCCTTTTCCGGCGCTTGCCGTTCCACAAGAAGGGTGTTGGCTGCCGGTTCCAGGCTTGTGCTGTCTGTTGGAACCAGGTGCCGATCTCAGTCGGGTTTTGCGGATGCTGGCCATCGAGCGTGCGGCGCTTGAGGATGCGCTGGATAGACTCGGCCATGTTCAGCCAGCTGCCGCCGAGCGGGGTGTAGAGCGGCATAATGCCATGCTGGCAAAGCCAGAGCACCATCCCGGTACTCTTGTGGCCGGTCAGGTTGTCCCAAACGAGGAGCATGCGCAACGGCGGCAAATCAGCCGGCAAGGTGAAGCGCTCCACCAAGCCCTCTTGCCAAACCTCCCATGTGGCATGGGTCAGCGTCGCATCGGTTGGCGCGACGGGTGGCGGCATGGTCGCCAGGATCGCCGCAAGCCGTTCCTTGAGCCAGCCGTGCAGGG
>NZ_JAUTWS010000135.1 GCF_030657435.1 Paracraurococcus lichenis
AGCGGCGTGACCACCGTCTTCCGCCCAGGCCGGTGCCGGATGGTCAGCGGCACCCAGACCGTGATGTACGTCGCGTCGCCCATCCTGTGCCGCTCAGCGGGGCCACTCAACCTGGCGATAGGTCGGCCGGAGCGGCGGTTCGAGAGGTAGGAGGAAGCGCTACAACTGGGTTCGGACCCTTTGCGGACCTTGGGAGCATGGCCTGAACCGGCATTCCAGAGTCCGTTCGAGCGCCGTGCGCACCTCCGGCGGGCTTTGCGACAGGGCCACGACATTCAGCACTTCGACCGCGCCGCGGACGGAGCCCGCACGGAGCACGGCTGAGAAGCGGCGGAACGCGCAGTCGTTCAGCATGCCGGAGAGGCTGTCCGCGGCGCGGCCGATCAACACTCCACGACGTTCACCGCGAGGCCGCCGAGCGAAGTTTCCTTGTACTTGTGTGACATGTCGAGGCCGGTCTGCCGCATCGTGGCGATCGCCTGGTCGAGGCTGACTAGGTGACGCCCGTCGCCGTGCAGCGCGAGCCTCGCGGCGTTGATCGCCTTGACTGAGGCGATTGCGTTGCGCTCGATACATGGCACCTGGACGAGGCCAGCGACAGGATCGCAGGTCAGCCCGAGATTGTGCTCGAGGCCGATCTCCGCAGCGTTCTCGACCTGGGCATTGGTACCGCCGAGCGCCGCCGCAAGCCCCGCCGCTGCCATCGCACAGGCCGATCCGACCTCGCCTTGGCAGCCCACTTCCGCACCGGAGATCGATGCGTTGCGCTTGATGATTGCGCCGATCGCGGCGGCGGCGAGGAGGAAGGTCTGCACCCCTCCCACATCGGCGCCCGGCACGAAACGCTCGTAGTAATGCAGCACGGCCGGGATGATGCCGGCGGCACCGTTGGTCGGGGCTGTCACGACCCGTCCACCCGCGGCGTTCTCCTCGTTCACCGCCAGCGCCCACAGGTTCACCCAGTCCATCGCCAGGAGCGGGTCCGCCTCGTTCCTGAGCGACTGCCCCTCCAGCTTCCGCCGAAGAGCCGGCGCGCGGCGCCGTACGCGGAGACCGCCGGGCAGCTCGCCCTCGCCACGCAGGCCGCGCGCGGTGCACGCCTGCATGGCTGCCCAGATCCGGGCGATGCCGGCCGAGACGTCAGACGGGCTTTGCCGGCTGGTCTCGTTTGCCCGCATGAGTTCGGCGATCGAGAGCCCGGCCGCCTCAGCGCGCGCGAGTAGTTCGGCGGCGTCGCTGAACGGGTGGGGTACCGGCGCGTCTCCAGCGGAGTCCAACCCGGCGAGTGCGTTCCCGTGCTCGTCCAGGACGAAGCCGCCCCCAATTGAGTAGTAGGTGCGCGAAACGTCCGAATGGCCGCCAGCGATAGCGGCGATGCGAAGGGCGTTCGGATGCCGCGGCAGCGTTTTGCGGGGAAGAAAGACGATGTCGCTCGCCGGATTGAACGGCACGCGTCGTCCGTTGGACAAGGGCAGCCAACGCAGCCTCCGTATTCCATCGACGATGGAGGCCCCCTCATCGGGATCAATCGTATCGGGTTGGGCTCCGGTCAGCCCGAGCATGGTGGCAACATCCGTCGCGTGTCCCTTGCCGGTCAGTGCAAGAGATCCGAAGAGCTCCACCCGGAGCCGTTCCACCGGGAAGTCCTTGCTGAGGCCGCTCGCGAAGCTCGCGGCGGCGACCATCGGCCCCACGGTGTGGGAGCTGGACGGGCCTACGCCGATCCGGAACAGATCGAACAGGCCGATCCAGGTATGAGCTGTTTGACCCATGCCAGGAGAACGCACTCGAGCCCGATTGGTCAGATGAGGCATGCAAAACCGTTCAAGCACAAGCCTGTTCCGGCGACCTGCCCTCGCCGCGTCGTCGACAGAGGCAGCCCGCAGATCTGTCCGGCTCTGCCCGGCAAAGGGGAGATTGAGGCTGCTCTCCGCCCCAAGTGGTAGCCTCGGCCAGGAAGGCTACTTCGGCAGGCGACCTAAATCGGACCTTCGCAGCACTCCACCCGTTCAGGAGGCTGCCTCACTGCTGCGCGCCTGAAGCACGATTTCTGCGGCTGGCGGGACAAACGCCCGACGCTGCGAGGGCCACACGGCAGGCGGTACAGCGGGTCGGCGTCACTCCGGCAGGCCGCAGGCGCCCAGCGCCTCGCCGAGCGCCGCGGCCAACTCCGGAGCGCAATTGACGCCTGCGAGCTGGCGACCGGACCGGAACACCGGCTGCAGCGCCATCACGCGCTCCGCCGCGGCGCGGGCGGCGTCGAAGCTGCCGAGCCGTGCCAGCGTCGCCGCGAGGATCATGTGCGAGATGCTGTGCGCCGGGTTCGCGTGCACGCCCTTCGTGGCGGCGGCCGCCGCCTCCTCGGCCCGGCCTTCGACGAAATGGTCGAGCGCCAGCGCGTGATAAGCGGCAAAGGCCCAGGGATCGAAGGGGCTGAGCCGCAGCGCGCGCTCGCCCCAAGCCATGGCCCGCCCCGCATGCCCCGCCCAGCCATGCACCACGCTGCCGAGGATGTAGGTCACGGCGGAGGATGGGCTGACCGCCAGCGCCGCCTCGAAGGCAGCCGCCCCGGCACGGCGGTCATGCGCGTCCATGGCCAGCGAGAAGCCCGCGAAGGTCAGCGCCAGGGCGTCGTCCCGGCCATGCGCGATCGCCGCCTCCGCGTGCCGGATCGAGGCGGCACGATGTACGTCCGACAGGCCCGCGCGCAGGAACAGATTGTGGTGGCACATCGCCGCGAAGGCATGCGCCAGCCCGTAGCGCGGCTCGAGTTCCAACGCCTGGCCGAGCAGGCCGAGGGCGCGCGATGACTCGGCCGGCATGCCGGTGAAGACGTCGGGCTGCGCCCGCAGCACCAGGTCGTAGGCGTCAAGGCTCTCAGGCCGGAGGCGCCGGACCCGCTCGACCTCGGCCTGGCGCAGGCTCGGCTCGATCGCGCCCACCACGGACAGCGCGATGTCGTCCTGCAGCGCGAACAAGTCTTCCAGCGGCCGGTCGTAGGTCTCGGCCCAGACCAGCCCGCCCGCCTCGCTCTCCACCAGCCGCAAAGCGACACGGATGCGACCGGCGCCCTTGCGTAGGCTTCCCAGCAGCAGATAGCGGACCCCGAGCGCGCGCCCGGCCTCGCAGGGGTCGACCTCGTGGCCGCGGTAGACGGCACCGGAACTGCGGGCCGTGACGAACAGTCCCTTGATGCGCGACAGGCCGCCGGTGATGTCCTCCGCCATGCCGCCACAGAAATAGTCCTGCGCCGGATCGGTGCTGAGGTTACGCAGGGGCATCACCGCGACCGAGGGCCGGTTTGGCAGCGTGGGTGCGGCTGGCGTGGCACCGACCGGCCCGACATAACGGTAGCCACGCCGCGGCAAGGTTTCGATCCAGCAGGCGCCGTTCTCACTCTCCGCCAAGGTCCGGCGCAGCGTCGCTATTTGGACCGTGAGGTTGCTGTCCTCGACCGCAAGGCCCGGCCAAGCGGCACGGAACAACTCCTCCTTCGAGACAGGCACGCCAGCACGGGCCACCAGCGCCTGCAGCACGGCGATCGCGCGCGGGCCGAGTGCCACAGGCACGCCGCCGCGCAGCAGCAGCTTCGTCTCGATGTCGAGCCGGAAAGGCCCGAGGTCCAGCCATGGCGCCATGCCGGCATTCGGCCCGGACAGCCAATCTTTTGCAACTTTTTCGGACCGCCTTCACGACCTCGGAGGATGCAAGTGAAAGGCTGCGCTCGCCGTGGCGGACCACCACGCGCCACAGTGGAAGGAGGACAGCGATGCATGCAGCCCCCGTTATCCATCTCCCCGACGAGGCGCCCCGGCTGACGGTGGCGGGCCATCCCATGGCGGTCCTGGTGACCGCCCGGGAGTCCCGCCACGCCTGCATGTTCGACTGGGTGGTGCCGCCGCGCTTCGCCACCGGCCTGCACGTCCACCGCGTGCAGGAGGAGACCTTCTACGTGCTCGACGGTGCCTGCGAATGGCAGGTCGGGAACCGCTTGGTGACAGCCCGGCGCGGAGCCTATGTCTTCATACCGCCGGGCGTCCCGCACGACATCCGCAATCCCGGCGACGTGCCGGCGCGCCTGCTGATGACGGTCTCGCCGCCCGGCCATGAGCAATATTTCGAGGAGTTGTCAGGTCTCACGGCGCAGGGGCGGCCGGATCCGGAGGCCCTGGCGGCACTGAGGCGGCGCTTCGACACCGATCAGCTCTCGACGCTCACGGTTACCGGGTAATTGCCGTCGCATTTGGCAGTCCACCTCGGCTGTACGTAGCTTCGCATGGCCCATGGGAGCGAGTGCGGGAAGCAGCCGCCGCAGGAGTAGCAGCCCAAGGCTGGCGAGGCAGGATCGGGCGCAGTGCCAGCACCAAGTCCAGGTCCACCGGTGCTGGCGGGGAAGGACCGCTTCACGCCCCACGCGGCTGTAGCTTGGACCAAGAAGGCTACCGCGGGGTTCGACCCTACTCAGCTGTGAGGAGGGAAAGCGGTCTGAATCGCCTCCCAAACGATATGATATACTCTTCGACCGGCGCGGTCAGGCTTGTGTATTATTAAGAATGCTTGTGAGAGCAGTAGATCGGCTTTCAAATACACAAGTAAAGTACATGTGAGGCCGCTTTCCAGCGAGTAAGGAACGCGTGCCTTGCTGCCTGCCGCGTACACGCGCTGCGGTTGATCTTTGGCCGAATAGGCTCGATGGCCGCGCGCTTGCTCCCGCTGGTCGCCCGACCGAGCCTGCGCTGCACCGCGCTCGCGCGGGTGACCTTGGGGCCTATTGCAGCCGCACCTCCCGTCCGAGCATCGTCTCGTAGACCTTGAGCATGGCGCTGGTGTCCAACTGCCCATAGCCGAGGCCGCGCGCCATCCGGAGCAGGGCCAGCGCCTGCGGCGCGAGCAGCCCCGGCACGCCATGCTCCGCTGCCAACTCCACCGCCAAACCGAGATCCTTGGCCGCGAGGTCAAGCGCGAAGCTCGGCGTGAACTCGCCTTTCAGCCCGCGTGCTGCCAAGCCGCGGAAGCCCGTGCTGTCGCCCGAGCCGTTCTGGATGATGTTGGTCAGCTTGTGCAGGTCGATACCAGCCATCGCGCCGATCATCATGCCTTCTGCCGCGACCGCCATGTTGCACAGGACGAGCATGTTGTTGATCAGCTTGGCAACCGAGGCGCTGCCGACCGGTCCAACATGCACCTGGGTGCCGCTGAAAGCGGCCAGCAGGGCACGATGCTGGTCGAACACCGCTTCGTCGCCGCCGACCATGACCACGATGCTGGCGTCGACCGCACGCACCACCCCTCCGGTCACCGGCGTATCGAGCAGCGTGATGTCCCGCGCCGCCAGTTCCTGGTGCAGTCGCTTCACCATCGTCGGCGAGTTCGTGCTGAGATCGAAGAGCACCGTGCCGGGCCGCGCCGCTGCCGCGATCTCCCTGGCCACCATTTCGACATGCTGCGGCGTCGGCAGGGAGGTGAAGACCACCTCGCATGACGCGGCCAGCGTCGCCAGTCCGTCCGCCGCAGTCGCGCCCTGGGCAGTGCAGGCGCGAACAGCCTCGGCGTTGAGGTCATGCACGATGACCTCGTGATTCACGCCCTTCACCAGGTTGCGGCACATGGGCCCGCCCATATTGCCCAAGCCGACAAAGCCGATCCGCATGGCGTTCCTCCCGGCCCTCACCCGGGCCATATTCTTGCCAGCCATGAGGGCACCCGACGGCCTCAAGCGCAAGCTCTGCGCGGGCGCAGATCTCGGGTTCGCCGTCCAGGCCGGCTGTCGCGTTTCCTGATGGGCGTCGTCCCATCGCGGATCAGCGGTGTGGCCTGCGCTGATCGGTGCCGCCGCGCGCTTGCGGCTGACCCTTGACCCACGCCGAGACGGCTGGCGCGGTGTTCGGCTGGCCCGAGGGGGCTGCGGGTGTTGCTCGGCCGGTCTGGGTGCGACGCGTCACAGTCCGATCTTGCCGGCGGGCGAGCCGGTGACGAGCTTCGCGCGGCGGACGTAGCGGCGCATGCTGCCGAGATGGCGGTGGCGGGAGTGGGCCATGATCTCCTCGTCGCCGAGGCCCTGGCGGTAGGCCTCGGTGATGAAGCCAGCGCGGAGCCCGTACGGGCTGACCGGCTCGAGGCGGGTGCCCTGGATGCCGGCCTGCTCGGCGCGGCGGCGGAGGATGCGGCGCAGGCTCTCGGGCTGCAGCCGGCCGGGCTCGACCACGCCCCAGCAGCAGCAGGGCGCGGTCGCGCTGGCCGGCGAGGTCGTGGCCGCAGGCAGCGGCGAGGGCGCGGATTTCGGGGAGCGTCAGGGCGGCGGCCTGGCGCCGGGCGGAGCCGGCCTGGCGGGCGAGGCCGGCGGTGGCATCGGCGACCAGCGAGTCGCGCAGGTCGACGGGGTGGCCGTGGCCGCGGCTGAGCCAGGCGACGGCCTGCAGCCGGCGGCGGATGGTGCTGATCCGGGCGCCGCGGTGGCCGAGATCGGCGACGAAGGCGGCGAGCGCGGCTGGGCTGGCGGGGAAGCCGCTGCGGCGGCAGAAGTCCCACCAGTCGCGGCAGTCCGCGGCAGAGCGCCGAGTGAGCGCTTGCTGGATGCCGGCTGTGGCCGCGCCGCTTGCGAGGAAGGCCGGCACCATGCCAAGGCACAGAGCCCCACGCCGACTGTCAGGTGATGCGCGTTCGGTGGCGAAGTTGGGTGCTGGCGGGTATTCGACCCTATGGACGACAGCAGACCTGACAGGTCACCCGGCACTGCCACGCGGGCCGACGCACTCCGAGAGCGCCTCCGCCGAGGCCAGGCCATTGCCGCACAGGCGGATCGTGCCCAGGCCGTGGGCGGCCCGCCAAACGAGGAGGAGACAGCGCGCCTCGTGGCCGATTTTCATGCTCAGGGTGGTCAGGTTACCATCTGCCCGCCGGCCACCAATGAGCCGACCGACACCGAGGCCAAGCGCTAGGCGTCGAACATTAGACATAATCCGTGTGGCGACGCCATCCCTCCGGCGCATCGCCAGTGCGGGCCTGCTCCATCACCTTCAGCGCGGCAGGAACAAGCACGTCGTAGTCGCCGGGCTTCTGGAGCCTCACTGTTGGCCAACCTAGGCCACGCAGGTCGGCTTGTGGCGCGTCGGTGTCGAAGCCGGTGATGACCACCACGGGCAGATTCGGAGTGTGCTGCCGCAGCGCGCGGATGACACGCTGACCGGCGACGTCGCTACCGAGATGCAGGTTCACGACTGCGACCGCGATCCGGCCTGCCGCTGCGGTCTGTGCCATAGCTTCAGTCTCATCTGCGGCGAAGATCGTATCGAACCCTGCCGCGGCGAGCAGACCATCGGTCAGGAGGGTGAGTAGGGCCTCATCTTCGACGATCAGGGCCAGTGGCCGCGTCTGGCCCATCATGTTGCAATCTCGCATTACCAAAACATAATGGTGTATGTATTATTGCGTTAGAACCCTATTCCGGCGACTGCCGGCGAACGTGAAAAGGGGGGTCGCCCCAGTGAGGCAAGCTGAGGCGACCCATCGGCAAAGTGGGGCCGTGCTTGTCTGGGATGCGGAGTCAGCGCACGGCTCCCAACCGCCAGCATTGGCGGTAGCGGCATTCAGTCATGATCAGAATGCATGCGCCAGAACTGATTTCTCGGGCATCATTGCACAAACTGGAGAAAGACGGTCTGGGCTTGCCGTTAGCCCTGGCGCTCGCGAGCCCTTTCGATGCGGATGCAAGCGATCGCGGGTAGGTAACCGTTGCCGCTTGCCCCAAACCCTGAGCGGCATACACGGCGCCCGCTTCCTTCCCCCCCGATCGAAGCGGGCTGCCCCCCAATCGGGGATTGAACAAGCAGACAGCAAACCTAGCCGCAATCGACGCCGTCGCGACGCATTGGCCGGATGCTGCCGGTCCTGACGGACGGCAGTGCCCCTGGGCCGTCTCCTGCTTTCCCTCTGCGCGAGACGGCTCGCTCCGCCTGGAACTCCCAATCATGAGCCGGGCGGAGGCGGCCGATTTGCGCCCAGACCGATCAAGTGCCGCACGCGCCTGCGGCTGGCGGGGTGTTCGGCCGGTCCGATGGGGCTGCGGGTGGTGGTGGCGCGTCCGGCGTGCGGCGCCTCACAGTCCGACCTTGCCGGCGGGCGAGCCGGGCGCGACGGGTAGCGTCCGCGGAGGTGGTGGAAAATCCGGCC
>NZ_JAUTWS010000136.1 GCF_030657435.1 Paracraurococcus lichenis
CAGGAATTCCTGCGCCTTGAGGCCGCGGATGATCTCGGCGCGGGTCGCCGGCGTACCGATGCCCTTGGCCTCCTTCAGTCGCTCCTGCAGCGCCGAGTCCTCGACGAAGCGCCAGGCGTTCTGCATCGCCTCGATCAGTGTGCCCTCGTTGTAGCGCGGCGGCGGACGGGTTTGCTTGTCTTCCACCGTGGCGTCCAGCAGCCGGGTCGCCTCGCCGTCGCGCAGCGAGGGCAGCAGCTGCGCATCCTCGCCCCTCTCCTCCGCCGGCGTCCAGTCCGGGAAGGCGGCGCGCCAGCCAAGCTCGATCGGTTGCCGACCGACCGCACGGAACTCGTGCCCCCTGACGTCCAGCTTCGCCGTGGTCTGGCGGTAGCGGAAATCCGGCATCATCGCTGCCAGGTAAGCGCGAGCGATGACGTCGAACAGCCGCCGCTCGTCGGCGGTCAGGCGCGGCCAGACTTCGCGCAGCGCGGCCACCGTATTCACATTTGGAATGATGGCGTGGTGGCTGGCGCCGGCCAGGCCCTTGTCGTGGAAGACGCCGCCGGCGCCGCGGCGGATCAGCGGCGGCTCCGGCACCGGGATCGGCGCATAGGTGCGCCCGACGCGCAGCCCGGCGACGATCCGCGGCACGTCAGGGACCAGGCTTCCCGGCAGGTAACGGGTCTCGGCGCGGGGATAGGTAATGACCTTCTTGCCCTCGCCATCATACAGTTCCTGCGCCACCTCGAGCGTGCGCGCTGCCGACCAGCCGAAGCGCGAGCCACACAGCCGCTGCAGCGAGGGCAGGTCGTGCAGCCGCGGCGGTGACTGCCGCTTGTCCTCGACGCGGACCGAGAGTGGGCCGCTGAAGCCCTCGGCAGCGGCGGCGATCGCCTCGGCATCGGCACGCTTGCGGATGCGCTCCTTCGGCGCGTGTCGCATGCGAAAGCGGCCAGCCTCGGTCTCGGCGGTGGCGACCACCTCGAAGTAGTCCTCCGGGACGAAGCTCCGGATCTCCAGCTCGCGCCGGCAGACGATGGCAAGCGTCGGCGTCTTCACCCGTCCGACGCCGATCACCGCGCGTGCGCCCTTGGCCAGCGTCACGGTGGCAGTGCGGGTGAGCGAGAGGTTGTAGATCTGGTCGGCCTGCCGCCGGGCCACCGCGGCGGCGTAAAGCGGCGCGTACTCGGCATTCGGCTTGGCGCGGGCGAAGGCGTCGCGGATGGTCTGCGGGTCCTGGGCGGTGAACATCACCCGCATCACCCTGCCGCGGTAGTTGTAGTGCTCCAGGATCTCCTGGCCGATCAGCTGACCCTCGCGGTCGCAGTCGGTGGCCAGCCAGACCCGCTTCGCTTGGCGCAGCGCCTGACGGATCGCCTGCACCTTGGCCGCCTTGTTGCCGCCCGAGGCGGGCTTGGTGCCGTACAGCCCTTCCGGCCGCAGCAGGACGGTGCTCCAGCGCTTCCAGGCCGGCACCACGTCCTCCGGCTCGGCCAGATCGAACAGGTGGCCCTCGGCCGGCAGGACCGGGCCGTAGCGGGTACCGATGGCGGCGCGGACGTCCTTCGCCTGGCTCGTCTTTTCCGTGATGACGATCTGGTCGGTCATGCGGGGCTCCGCATGTTCTCTATAGGTTCCCGGCGAGGGGCGCCATGGCTTTTCCGCGGGAGCATTCGCGGCAGATCATGCGGGCTACCGCCGAGGCCGACTCAAAGGCGATCTTCGTGCCCAGACCGGCCGGCCGCATGTCGGCATCGCCTTCCCTGGAGCCGGCACCGGGATCTCTCCACCGGACCCGTTGCCACCCAGGCAGAGACTGTGCCGCCAGCTACTCCAGCCGAATATTCAACTCTCGCACGGTTGCTCCCCAGACCTGCCTCTCGCGGCGCTCGAAGGTTGCCAGTTCCTCCGGGGTGCCAGGCTCCGGCCGGGCCCCCTGGGCCCGGACCATCTCCCCGAAGCCCGGTGCCTGCATCGCCTGGCGCAGGGCGCCGTTGAGTTGGGCGATGATCGGCGCCGGGGTGCGGACCGGCACGTAGACCGCCTGCCACAGGCCGAGCGACAGCGGCAGGCCCAGCTCGGCCAGGGTCGGCACATCTGGCAACAGGGGCAGGCGCTCGGGCGAGGCGACGGCCAGCACGCGGGTGCCGCCATCCCGCGCCATGGCGGCGGCCGCGCCCGCCGGCAGCACCATCGCGTCCACCTGCGAGGACAGGACGGCCTGTATCGCCGGCGCCGCGCTGGTGAAGGGTACGTGCAGGAAGCTGGTATTGGCAGGGCGCGCGATCCGCTCGAAGGAGAGCTGGGATGTGCTGCCTATGCCCCATCACGCTCGGCGGACCATAGGGCGATCTGGACATCTCCCCCTCACGCCGGCGGTGCCGGATCCTGGGCGCGGGCGCTGAAGAGACGGGCGAAGTCCACGAGCTCGGCGCCATTCAGGTCGGAGACGGCCCAGAAGGTCATGCCGCCCTGGGTCCAGTGCACCACCGCATGACCCCCGTCACGTCCGCCACCATGGCCGGCCAGGTGCGGCGCGATTGGCGCGCCGGCCGCATCACCGGGCCAGACGAACAGGTTGATGACGTGGCCGCGCCGCCGGTAAATCAGGGCCGCGACGGTGTGGCCGTCCAAGTAGTCCAGCCGGCCGCCCGCCAGCGGAAAGCCTGCCTCGGCCAGGTCCGGGGTGGGCGGCGAAAAGTCCAGCCGGCCGGCGAACCAGGGCTTCACCGTATGGCGGTCGGACGAGGCGACGTCCTCGAGCCGCCCGGGCACGAGCAGCGAGCGGATATGGCTTGCCACCACCTCCCGCTGCAGCGTCGCAGCCTCGCCGTCGTCGGGCCCGACCCGGGGCTGCACGACCACGGCGACCGTGGCGGCCAGGCCGGCGGCAAGCGCCAGTGCGGGCCACCGCGCGTTCCACGGCCAGGACCGGCGGCGCGGCGATGCCGGCTGCGCGCCGCCCACCGCAGCCGCGGCCACGCGCAGCGGGCGCCGCAGCCAGTCCGGGGCGGCCAGCATGGCCGTTTCCGGCTGCCAGGCGGGGGCGCCGGACCCGGCCATCGCCAGGATGCGGCCGCGCAGCCGCTCGGGCGCTTGGTGGCGGACGCCGTCGCGCCGCAGCGCCGCGCGCCAGGCGCCGATCTCCGCGAAGGCGCTCGCGCATGCGGGGCATTCGTGCAGATGCGCTTCGCAGCGCAGCGCATTCGCCGCATCCAGCTCGCCATCGGCGAGCGCGTGCAGCAGCACGTCCATGCCCGCGCAGCGGGCCTCGTCCCGGCTTCCGCTCATCATGCCTTGCCTCCTTCCGCGGCCGCAACCCGGCGCCAGGCCTCGCCGAACATCTGCCGTGCCCGCGCCAGGCGCGACATGACGGTGCCGATCGGCGTTCCCGTCACGGCGGCGATCTCCCGGTAGGACAGGTCCTCCATCTCGCGCAGCACCAACGCCTCCCGGAACGGAGCGGGCAGTGCGGCGACCACGGCTTGCACCGCTTCGGCCGCTTCGGCGCCGGCCAGCGCCTCCTCCGGCGTACCGGCATCGGGGTCCGGGAGCTCTGCGGCCTCGTCGCCCTCCGTCTCCCCCGGCAGCGGCACGCTGCGATCCAGTCGGCGCTCCCGCGCCCAGTCGTAGAAGCGGTTGCGCACGATCTGCAGGATCCAGGCCCGCGGATCGCCGCCGCGATAGCCGTCGAAGCCGCGCAGGGCGCGCAGATAGGCGTCCTGCACGATGTCCTCCGCCGCATCGGCATCGCGCGCCAGGTGGCGCGCGAGATTGTAGGCGGCGTCGAGCTGCGGCAGCGCCAGGTCGCGGAAGCGCCTGGCGCGCTCGGGGTCGACGGTCCCCCCATCATTCGCGGCGGTTGCCAAGGCGGCATACTCCCCGGCGGTGTCCCGCCTGGCGGGCGCCGGCGGGCCGTCTGCGGCCGCGGCGCCCGTGCGGCGGGACCGGAAGGCCTGCAACGATGCGACCGTGGCTGGCATGTCGCTCCTCTCGAGGATGGGCGTCCATCCGAAAGACCGTCCGGCACCGTCACTTATTCCCGCCCTCGGCAGGACGCTTGCCCCTAGTGGCGCCGGCCGCCGCCGTCCTGGGCCAGCTGGCCGGGCTGTCCGGGGCCGGCAGGCCCTTGCGCCACGCCGGCACGCTCCAGCGCCTGGCGGACCAAGCGGTCCACCCGCGCCTGCTCCTGCCGGTCCGCGTCGCTGTTGCCCTGGATGGCCTGCTCGATCAGCCGTTCGATGCGCGCATCCCGCTGCGGGTCGCCGTGGCTCTCGCCCTCGGCATGGGCGAGCACCGGGACGGTCGCGGCTGCGAGGCCGAGGGCGATGGCATGCATGCGTGGCATGGTCGGTCTCCTGTCAATGGCGTGGGCTGCCGGGGCAGGCAGGCGGGCCTGACCTTCAGCGGTGCCGGTGCGGTGCCATGCCGCAGCATGTGCACCGCATCCAGGAGAGATGACCGCGCTGGACCGCCGGATATTTCCGAAGCTGCCGCCGGCGTGGCGGCGAATAAACCGTGCATGCCCGCCGTCCTCACCTTGTGGACCACACCGCGGAGGACAGCATGGAACACGGAACCAACCGACGCACGGCGCTCACCTGCATGCTCTGGGCCGGCAGCGGCCTGCTCTGGACCGTCGCGGGCGGCGTGCCGCGCGCATCGCTGCTGGGTGACGCGCAGGCGGCCCCGCCGGCGACGTCCGGCGATCTCTCCTTCATCCAGATCAGCGACAGCCATATCGGCTTTCACGCTGCGCCGAACCCGGATGCCGCGACGACGCTTGGCGAGGCGGTCGGCCAGGTGCGGGAGCGGCGAGGCGGCGCGGAGCTGCTGATCCATACGGGCGATGTCAGTCATCTCTCGCGCCCGGGGGAATTCGACACCGCCGAACAGCTCATCCGCGGTGCCGGGCTGCAGGCGCACTACGTGCCCGGCGAGCACGACGTGCTGGTGAATGGCGGCAAGCCGTTCTTCGAACGCTTCGGCGCAGGGGCGCCTGCGGGCGGCTGGTACAGCTTCGACCAGCGCGGGGTGCATTTCATTGGCCTGAACAACGTCCTCGACCTGCAGGCGGGCGGCCTCGGTCGGCTCGGCACCGCGCAGCTCGAATGGCTGGAGGACGATCTGCGCGGCCGGGCGTCCAGCCAGCCTATCGTCGTCTTCGCGCATGTCCCGCTCTGGACCGTCTACGAGCAGTGGGGCTGGGGGACCGAGGACGCGGCGCAGGCACTGGCCTATCTGCGGCGGTTCGGCTCGGTGACGGTGCTCAACGGCCACATCCACCAGGTGATGCAAAAGGTCGAGGGCAACCTCGCCTTCCACACGGCCATGTCCACCGCCTTCCCGCAGCCTGCGCCCGGCACCGCGTCCAGCCCGGGCCCGATCCGGGACGTGCCCGCCGGCCGGCTTCGCTCGCTGCTCGGCATCACGACGGTCCGCGAGGTCCAGGGAGGGCAGCCGCTCGCCATCATCGACACGCCGCTCGGCGCCTGACGCGGATCAGGAACCCGGAGGAGGCCAGCATGAGGAACCTGTCAGGGCCAGGGCGCCGGAAGCTGCTGCTTGCAAGCCCCTTCGTCCTTGCCGCCGGTCCGGCCGGCGCACGCCATGCCATGCCGGCCGCCGCCGTGGCCATCGAGGGCGACAGCGCGGCGATCTCGATCGACAACTTCACCTTCTCGCCGGCGCTGATCACCATTGGCCCGGGCACGCGAGTCGTCTGGACCAACCGCGACGACATCCCGCACACCATCCTCGGCAGGGATGATCCCCTCACCCTACGGTCGCCGCCCCTCGACACCGACGACGTCTTCTCCTTCGTCTTCACGGCGCCTGGGACGTATCGCTACTTCTGCTCCCTGCATCCGCACATGCAGGGGGCGGTGGTCGTGCGGTGAGCGCGACCGCCGTCTCCCGGTTGGCGGCCGCGCCGGCGATGGTGCCGCCGCACCAGGCACACTGCGTCCGCCGCCGGATGGTCGCGGCCGTGCTCGCGGCGGGCGCCCTTGGCGCCGCGGCGCAGCGAGTGGGGCGGACGCCCTCGCGCCCGGGCGCGGAGGCGGCCACGGTGGTCCTTCCTGCCGTCGCGGCCGGCGGGTTCCGCCTGACGGAGGCCGAGATGCGGTCGCTGCGCGTCGAGCCGGCGCTCGAGCGCGACCTCCGACCCGAGAGGGTGATCGAGGGTCGCATCGCCTTCGACGAGGAGAGCCTCGTTCCCGTGCTTTCGCCCTTCGGCGGCGCTCGGGTCCTGCGCGCCGTCGCGGCCGCGGGCGACACCGTCCGTCGGGGCGACACCTTGTTCGAGGTGGAGAGCGCGGACCTGCTGCAGGCGGAGAGCGAGGCACTCCGGTGCGCCGATACGGAGGCGAAGGCACGCGCGACGCTCGACCTCGCCGACGCAACCCTGGCGCGGCAGCGCGCGCTGCTTCGGGCCCGCGCCGCATCGCAACGCGATCTCGAACTCGCCGCGAAGGCGGTCGCGCATGCCGGGGCGGAACTGCGCACCGCGGAGGCCGCGCTGCAGGCGGCGCGTGCCCGCTTGGCAGTGCTCGGCCTGACCACCGAACAGATCGCGACACTGGAGCGGACACGGCGCCCGGACGCGGTTGCTGCCGTGCTCGCCCCTGCCGACGGTACGGTGGTACAGCGCCACCTGGGTGTCGGCCAATGGCTTGGGGCGGAGGCGAAGGTGCCGGCCTACACGATAGCCGACCTGTCGACGGTCTGGCTGATCGGCCTGGCGCGTGAAGCGGACCTGGCGCTGCTGCAGCCAGGCCAGGCGGTGCAGGCCATCGTGGACGCGCTGCCGGATCGCCTTTTTGAGGCGCGGATCGCTCGGCTGGCCAGCGCCATCGACGCCGTGACGCGGCGCCTTGAGGTATGCGCCGAGCTGCGGTCAGTGGATGGCGCGCTGAAGCCCGGCATGCGGGCAAGCCTCCGGATCGCTTTGGGCGATCCACGGAGGGCGGTCATCATTCCGGTGGCTGCGCTGCTCGAGAACGGTCCGGAGCCTGCCGTCTGGCTGGTCTCGGGCGATGACCACATCGCGTTGCGGCGGGTCATGCCGGGCATTCGTCTCGGCGACGATGTCGAGATCCTGGAGGGACTCAGGCCCGGCGAGCGCATCGTCACCGACGGGGCGTTGTTCCTGGATCGCCACCGCTTGGCCTGAGCGGCGCCTTGTTGCAGCGGTCAGCGGCTTGGACGCATCGATCCCTGCCCGCGTTCGGGATCATGCGATGCGGACGTATTCCGGCCGCCCAAGCTCGAGCATTCGGTTCAGCACGTTGGCAGCGATCGCCACCTCCGTCGTTTGGCGTCCATCCGTTTGCGAACGCAGCCCGCCGCCAATGACACGCTTCCATCTCGAGATGTCGGCCTCGATCAAGGCACGATCGTTGTAACCTGAGACCTTCTGCCAGCCTATACGGCCGCGCTCGGCGATACATCGCAGATGCACGTCCCGCTGCGTCGGCGTGGTCTCTGCCCCCGCACTCTGCACCGCGCTTGCGCGTGGCGGGACCACCACGGCCGCGTCGGGATGGTGCGCCGCGACCTCGGCGTAGACATCGTCCCGGTCGTAGGCACCGTCGCCGATGAAGGCCGCCACGGAACCGTCGACCTGCTCGAGCAAGGGGCCGACTTGCGAGCCGTCGTCAGCATCCCTGTCGGTCAGCACCGAGGCGACAAGCTGGCCCGTGTCGGCGTCCGTGGCGAGGTGCAACATCTTCCAGGCCCGACGCCGCTTGCTGCCGTGCTTCTCTTCCAGCCACGCGCCGGGCCCACAGAGGCGCAGACCGGTGCTGTCGACCAGCAGATGCATCGGCTCGCGCCCACAGCGCGGCCGCGGTACCTCGAGTGTCTCGGCTCGACGGCTGAGGGTCGAGTGGTCCGGTACCGCGAGATCGAGGCCGAGCAACTGCAAGATGGAGCCGATCAGGCCCTCGGTCTGGCGCAGAGCCAGGCGAGACACAGCCCGAAGGGTCAGGGCGGTGGTGATCGCCAGCGCGGAGTAGGTGGGCTGCCCGCCCCTGCCGGTGCGCGGCTTGGCCTTCCAGGCCTCGATCGCCTCCGGCGTGAACCAGACGGTGAGGCTGCCGCGGGCGCGCAGGCCCGCATCGTACGCGGCCCAGTTGGTAACCCGGTGCTTCTGCTTGGGAATGTGGTGGCGCCGAGCGGT
>NZ_JAUTWS010000137.1 GCF_030657435.1 Paracraurococcus lichenis
CCCCAGTGGCGCATCTCGGTCAACCTGTCCGCGGCCCAGCTGAAGAGCGGCGACATCCTTGGTACCGTGCGGGCAGCCCTCGCGGAGAGCGGGCTGCCGGGCGAGCGGTTGGAGCTGGAGATCGCTGAGACCATGCTGCTGAACAGCGGCGCCGAGACGGCGGCGAGCCTCAAGCGCCTGCGCGAACTCGGCGTTTCGATCAGCCTGGACGACTTTGGCACGGGCTACGCCTCGCTCAACTATCTCCGTGAATTCCCCTTTGACAAAATCAAGATCGACCGCTCTTTCATCCGGGAGCTGCCAACGGACTCGGCTTCGGCTGCAATCGTCCACTCCATAATCCATCTCGGCCAAGCGCTCGGCGCCATCACCACCGCGGAAGGGATCGAGACGGAGGCCCAGCTGGCGCGGGTGTTGTCCGAAGGGTGCGGCGAAGCCCAGGGATTCCTATTTGGCAGGCCTTGCGGCCTGAATGAGATGCGAAGCCGATACCAATCACAAGCGGCCGCGCTGCTGTCCGTCGGTTGAGCGCCTATCCGGCCAGCATCCAGTTACAACTTGCTGGGCTATAAGGCGTGCGCGTCGTGCGGCAGTCAGGTCCTGAGCGTCATGCTGCCATTTGGACGCACGTCTCATGCCGACACAGACGGAAGTGGCCGTAGAGCATGGTGTAGGATGACAGGAACCGCTGGGCCTGCTCACGCAGCGCCAAATGACGACAAATCGTACTGATGATAGCAGGGCGCCACAACCGATGATCGTGTGATGGTCAACGTTCCTCCTCGCCATCGCTGCCGAAGCGCAGGCGCTCCTGGCGACCTTCCGTGTTTGACGGGCTGAGCTGGCACGCGAGCGCCTCGTGCACAGCGGCGACCAGACCAGAGAGATCGTATGGCTTGCCGAACAGCTTGTCCCCTGGCCGGAAGGCGCCTGATTGTCCCGCGAGCCATGACGCATTGCCGGTGGCATAGATGACGGTCACCCTTGGAAGCTGACGTCGCATCTCCGCGGCAAGCGCCACGCCAACCATGCCAAGGCCGAGGTTCAGGTCAGTCACTACCACGGACGGCTTCACTCGACCCGCGCTGTTGAGCAAAACCAGCGCCGCCTCCGCCGTGCTCGCGCCCGAGACCTCCAGACCTGCTGCCTCGAACTCCTCGAGCAGCATCATAAGCAGCAGCGGCTCGTCCTCGACGATGAGTATGGTCACGGATCAGGGCCCAATCGGCGATCTCCCGTAGCTCCGGCGTTTGTCAGATGGGCACGCCTCGGAAATTGCAACTGGCCAGAGATGATAGGCAGAGGTGAATATCGTTGTCAGACTTGCAGCATGCAGTTCAGTTGAACGTGTCGCGGTGTTGTGATGGCGGCTGTGCCGGGGCAGCAGGGGTGGGATGATGGTGAGCGAGGATGAGGGCATCCCTGATCAGGGCCAGACGAATCAGAGTTTCAACTGGCAAGCTGCGCTGGAACAACTTGATGATCTGAGCCCTGCTGCGATCGACGTGCTACCGTTCGGCGTGATCCAGCTCGATGGCGCGGGCAAGGTGGTGCTCTACAGCGCCGCCGAGAGCCGCTTCTCAGGTCGCGCGGTCGATGCGGTGGTTGGACGTGATTTCTTCCACGACGTCGCTCCCTGCACGGATCTGCCCGCCTTCCACGGCCGCTTTCTCGAGGGTGTCCGCCGCGGCACGCTGGATGAGCGCTTCAACTTCACCTTTGGCTTCGAGCCCAGGCCGGTGCGCGTCGAGGTGCGCCTGCGGCGCGCCCGCGAGCCGGACCGTTATTGGATTGCGGTCCGTGCACTCGGGACGCTCGCGCCCAGCCGGCACCGGCTAGCAGAGGACGCGGCTAGTGATGCCGTTACCCGACGGGTCAAGGCAGAGCCGGTTGATCCATCTTCATGCGAGCGCGAACCAATCCACCTCGCCGGCGCCGTGCAGCCCCACGCCATGATGTTGGCCTGCGATCCGACCACGCCGAACCTTGTGGTGCGGGCATGCAGCGACAATGTTTCGGAAACTTTGAGAGAGGGCTCACCGGCCGGCATCATCGGACGTTCCCTTGCCGAGTTCCTCCCGGATAACATTGTGACAGCCATACGGGGTTCGCTCGCCCATGGCACCCTCGCCGACCCGGCACGGCCGCTTCGGATGATTATGAAGCAGGGCACTGGCGCGGTTTCGTTCCTTGTTTTGGTTCACCTGCATGACGGCAGGCTCGTGCTGGAACTGGAGCGGCTTCCCGAGCGCCCCGAGGA
Source organism: Paracraurococcus lichenis (assembly GCF_030657435.1). Classification (GTDB taxonomy): domain Bacteria; phylum Pseudomonadota; class Alphaproteobacteria; order Acetobacterales; family Acetobacteraceae; genus Paracraurococcus; species Paracraurococcus lichenis. The sequence continues at coordinate 2,261 of NZ_JAUTWS010000137.1, forward strand.
TTTCCGCGGTGCAACCGCAATGCAGGTGCAGGATGCCGTCGCTCGCTTGCGCACGGCGGATACCCTCGCGGACACGGCCACAACCGCTGCGCACGAGGTGCAGATCATCACAGGCTTTGAGCGGGTTCTCGTGTACCGCTTCGACGCCGATTGGAATGGCGAAGCGGTGGCGGAGGCCAAGGTGCCGGATTGGGAGCATTCGCTCCTAGGGCTGCGCTTCCCCGCCTCCGACATCCCGGCGCAAGCCCGAGCTCTCTACGCCCGTGCACCGGCCCGTTTCGTGGTGGACCGTGATGCCGTACCTGCGGCGGTTGTCACGACGTCGCAGAAAGCCAATGAAGCTGTCGACCTCAGCTTTGCTCAGTCTCGCGCCCTGTCACCGGTGCACCTGGAGTACCAGCGCAACCTCGGTGTGAACGGCTCGATGTCGCTCTCGATTTTGGTCGAAGGTCGGCTCTGGGGTCTTCTCATCGGTCATCACCGGAAGCCACACTACGTGACGCCGGACACCCGGGCACTCGCCAGCATCGTCACTGACGCCTTCGCGTTGCGTGTCCACGAGCTCGAGAGCATGCGCCTGTGGCATGACCAGCAGGCCTCGTTGAGGGCGCGGAACACACTCCTGGCACGGATGGCTGCATCGGATGACTTTGTCACGGCGCTGACGGCCGGCAATCAACAGGACGGCACGACCCTCCGTGACGTCTTCGCTGCGAACGGGGCAGCAGTGGTTGGCCACGGTCTGGTCGAGACAGTGGGTGTTACCCCGCCGCTCACTGCCCTCCTCGCCATGTTCGAATGGTTGCGCCGCGATCTGCCAGCAGGACAGCAGGTTTTTGCCACCGACCGGCTGTCCGGCCACTATGCCCCGGCGGAGGCTTGGCAGGTAGAGGCGAGCGGGTTGCTCGCCGTGTTCATCGACGAGGACAAGGCTGGGGCGGGACGAGACCACCTGTTGCTCTGGTTTCGCCCGGAGACAGCTTCGACTGTGGTGTGGGGGGGTGACCCGACCAAGCCGGTGCTGGCCGATACTGCGACGCGTACCGTGCTGCCGCGACGTTCATTTGAGCGGTGGGTCGAGGAGCGCCGCGGCTATGCCGAGCCCTGGGCAGCGTGGCAGGTCGGAACCGCTGCGGCGCTGGCGAGTGTCATTGCAGGCGTCATCCTGCGCCAGGGCAGGCGCATTGCGGAATTGACGGTCAAGCAGCACGAGCTGACCCGGGCTCTGGACCAGAAGGAGGTACTGGCGCGCGAGGTCGATCACAGGGTCAAAAACTCGCTGCAGATCGTGGCGGGGGTCATGCTGATGCAGTCGCGCGGGGTAATGGATCCGCAGGCGAAGGCGGCCTTCCAGGACACCTACGCGCGGGTCATGAGTGTGGCCCGGGTACATGACAGTTTGCAGCAATCAGACGACGTGGAAAGCGTAGATTTGGGAGAAACCTTGCGCCGACTTTGTGAGGATCTCGCCGCAAGCATGACAGGCGCAGAGCAGCGGCTCGACATCAGCGCTGAGCCGGGCCTGATGGTCTCTAGCCAGACAGCCGTGGCCTTGTCGCTCGTGGCGACCGAACTCGTCACCAACGCTCTGAAGTATGCCTATGCACCGGGCGAGCCGGGCCGGGTGGAGGTGAGCGTGAATGCTCGGCCCACGGGTGGGATCGTGCTGCGGGTATGCGACTTCGGAAGAGGGTTGTCGCCCGACTGGGCCAGTCGGCCGCAACGGAGCGGGGGCGGGCTAGGCATGCGGGTGATCCGGGCCATGCTCGATCGGATTGGCGCCGAGATGCAGGTCGAGGACGCCCGCAGGCCTGGGACCTGTTTCAAGGTGCAGGCCTAGACTGATTTGCAGTGGCGCCGCTTGCCACCAGGCCGGGACCCGCCCGCCAAGTTGCCCTCAACTTGGCGGTGCCATGCGGGCATTCGACACTCCCCTCCTTAGCGCGCACTGACCCAGCGTCAGGCCGCCTTGGCTTTCGACATGAAGGCGGCCACCTCGGCAGAGAGCCGATCGGACTGCCCGGCCAGGTCGATCGCCGCGTCCAGCACGCCGCCCGCCGAGCCGCCCGTCTCTCCCGCCGCTGCGCGCACGTACCCCATGTTCTCGTCCACTGCGCGGCTGCCCTCGGCCGAGTGTTGCACTGTGCGCGCGATCTCCGCCGTCGCCGCCCGCTGCTCTTCCACCGCCGCCGCGATCGCGCCGGCTGCCTCGTTCACTTCCTGGATTGTCGTCCCGATCAGCTCGATTGCGCCCACCGCCGCCGCCGAGGCCTGCCGCATCGCCTCGACCTGCTGGCCCACTTCTGCCGTCGCGCGCGCCGTCTGTTCGGCCAGCTGCTTTACCTCCGCGGCCACCACCGTGAAGCCCTTGCCCTGCTCGCCCGCCCGCGCCGCCTCGATCGTCGCGTTCAGCGCCAGCAGGTTGGTCTGCTGAGCCACCTGCGCGATCAGGTCCACCACCTTACCGACCTCCTGCGCCGCTGCCGCCAGCCCCGCCACGCCCCCGCTCGCGCGCCCGGCTTCCTCGACAGCGCGTCCGGCGACCCGCGTCGCGTTCGTCGCCTGCCGCCCGATTTCAGCCACCGAGGCCGACAGCTGCTCGGTCGCTGCGGCAACCGTTTGCGCCCCGGCCGACACCTGCCGCGTCGCCGCCGCGGACGCCTCAGCCCGCCGATTGGTCTCGCCGGCGGTGCGTACCATGGCCTCCGCACTGCCCCGCATGGCCGTCGCGGCACCGGAGACATGCGCCACCACCTCGCCCACCCCGCGCTCGAACGCGACGGCGAAGGTGTGGAACTCCAGCGCCCGCGCCTCCATCGCCGCTGCCCCGGTATTGATGTCCTGCGCGGCATTACGGAACGCACCCGGCAGCCCGCGCAGCAGCACCTTGCGGTGGTAGCGCCCCTCGCTGGCCGCCCGCATCGCGCCGCCGGCCTCGCGCGTGAAGGCGTCGACCAGATCCAGCAGCCGGTTCACCGACCGCTGCGCCACGCCGACGGCCCCGGGCACCGGCTCAGCGAGCACGCGCGCCTCCAGGTCGCCCCGGGCTACAGCCTCGCAGACCGCGGCCACGCGCGCCGCCGCGGCCTCGCGCCGGCGCAGCGCGACCAGCGCCGCGCCGCACAGCGCCGTGGCGGCCAGCCCGGCCAGCGCCATGATCGGCTCGCCTGAGAGGACGGAGCCGGTGGCCTGGGCGGCGCTGAGGACGGCCGCACCTGCGAGCCAGAGGACGGGGTTAAAGAGAGAAGACGAAGCGCTCATAGTCGGTCCCGCTGTCTCGAAGGAAGCCGTGCAGTTCGTCGGCGCCGCGGCGCTGGCCAGTCTTGCGGTCGGGCGCGGCCGCCTCGGCGCGGAGCAGGCGGTCATAGACGGGCTTGATGCGCGCGATCTGGGCGGGGTCTGGGCGGCGGCTGGAGTGGTAGCCGACCACGTTGCCGTGGGCGTCGCGGCTCGGCGTGGCGTGGGCGAAGACCCAGTAGTGGTCCCCGTCGGAGGCGAGATTGACGACGTAGCCGAAGAACTCACCGCCGTCGCGCAGGGTCTGCCATAGCAGTTCGAAGACGCAGCGGGGCATTTCGGGGTGGCGGACAAGGCTGTGCGGGCGCCCGAGCACGTCGCGGGCGCGGTACTTGGAGACGCGCAGGAAGACGTCGTTGGCGTAAGTGAGGCGGCCCTGGAGGTCGGTCTTGGTGACGATGATCTCGTCCTCGCCGAACGGGCTCTCGCGGCCGCTCGGGGTGATGCTGGTCCTGGACATGTGCAGCTTTTCGGCGAGGGTTGCGGCGGCAGTCATGGCCCCGTCGCTGCACTCTAGCCCACTGCGAAAAATTAACAACGAAAACTCGCTAAGTCGCGAGTCTCCTTGAAACCGTGTGCATCGGGTGACGTTGCCTCCAACGCGCCGAAGAGGTTGGTACGACCAGTGCTCGGCCTGCCAGCTTTCAGGTTATGCGAAAATCATACCCCAGCTACAGCCACCGCCGGCCAGCTCGCCTGCAGCTAAGCCCCCATTCTGACCATGTCTGGGGCCGCTGCTCCACCAGCGATAAACGTCAGCACCAAGCCGACCACCTCTTCGGGTAGGTGGGGATCGGGTGTTGTGCGGGCGCAGGGCCTACCTGGAACACCTCGGCCCCGGCGAACACGGAGGAGGGTCGCTCCCGAGGCATCGGGCAGCCTCAATGCTGTCCAAATTTATTCAATTAAAGGTAGAATTATCATGCAAATCGCTTTGGTTTCAAGTTAGATGGCTGCTCCTACCCCTGCTGCGCAGCGGGTACTCCAAGCCCTCGCGGAGACCGACCTCATGTCCAGCTTGGCCGCCTTCGACGCGGAGCAGCGCAAGCGGCTGACCGCCTTCCACCTCACGGAGGCGGACTTGGCATTGCTGCGCGCGCAGGCCGGCTTCACCGAAACCCGGCTACCGCGCCTGATCGAGGAGCTCCACGGTGCCTTTGCCGGCTGGCCCGAGATCCAGGCCGCGCTGATGGACCCCGAAGTACACCGGGCGCGCGTCTCCCACTGGTGCCGCGTCGCTGCGGGCCAGCTCGGTGAGGGCTTCCTGGAGTCGGCAAAGCGCCTCGCCGAGGCCCTCTACGCACACGGCGTGCCCGCCTACGCCTTCGCCCTCTGCCATGCCACGGTCAGCCAGGCCATCCTCCGCGAGCTCGGCTCCGACCACACCGGGACCCGCCTCCTGGGTCGTGGCAAGGACGCCTCGCGCGCTGCCCTGCGCGCCGCGGTCAACCGGGTCGCCTGGCTCGACCTGGAGGTGCTGCTCGAGACCTACGCCACCGCCGAGCGCGAGAGTCGCAGGCGCGTGCTGGGCAAGCTTGCGGCCGCCTTCGAGGCCGAGGTGCGCGGCGTTGTCGAGGGCGTGGCAGGCTCGGCGCGCGAGTTAGAGGGGACAGCGGCGGCAATGAGCGCGGCGGCGGGTCGCACCTCCGCGGGCTCGGCGGCGGCGGCGGCGGCGAGCGGCGAGGCGAACGCGGGCGTACAGATGGTGGCGGCGGCGGCCGAGGAGCTGTCGGCCTCGGTGGCCGAGATCACGCGGCGGGTGACCCAGTCCGCTGACACCGCCCAGCGCGCGGCAGCTGATGCGCAGCGGACCGATGCGGTGGTACGCGAGCTGGCCGAGGGTGCCGGGCGGATCGGCGAGGTCGTGCGGCTGATCAGCAGCATCGCCGGGCAGACCAACCTGCTCGCGCTCAACGCCACGATCGAGGCGGCACGGGCCGGCGAGGCGGGCAAGGGCTTCGCGGTGGTGGCCTCGGAGGTGAAGAGCCTGGCCACCCAGACCGCCCAGGCCACCGACGAGATTGCCGCCCAGGTCGGGGCAATCCAGGCCGCGACGCAACAAGCAGTGCAGGCGATCCAGGGTATCACCGGGACCATCGGCGGGATGAACGAGATCGCCTCCGGCATCGCCGCTGCGGTACAGGAGCAGGGTGCGGCTACCGCTGAGATCGCCCGCAGTGCGCAGCAGGCCGCGGCGGGCAACGAGCGTGTCGACGGGCTGATGGGCGGCATCCGCCAGACCGCGGCCGAGGCGACGGGTGTGGCGAGCCAGCTCGCCGGTGCCTCGGCCGGCCTGGCCACCCAGTCCACCGCTCTCGACGGTGCCGTCGAGGGCTTCCTCAGGCAGCTGCGAACTGCCGCCTGAGGCACCTCAGGCCGGCGGATCCGAGGGCGAGGGAGATCCGGGCGGAGGCCAATCCCGACCGACCCCAGCGACATCGCCGTGGATGACGTCGTTCTGACCGAGCAGGGCGTGGGCGCTGTCGCGCATGATTTTGAGATACTCCCGCCGCTGCCTTGGGGTTCGCCGGCAAGGAGCAAGCCGCCCAAGCCGATGATTGCCCGCAGGGGGTGCGGAACTTACGGCCTATGGAGGCGACGC
>NZ_JAUTWS010000138.1 GCF_030657435.1 Paracraurococcus lichenis
ATGGTTAGGGCTGCAAGCTTTGCCAGTCAGATCCGATGAGGCCGGACCTGTCAGCAAGGCAACCCGATCGCGCTCGCGTACCAGCCCGGCTACCGCCAGCGCTACGGCGGAGTTGTTCAGGCAGGTGATGCAGTCGACATCACCACGATCAAGCCATTCGCGGGCGATGCTCAGCGCGAGGTCCGCCTTGGTCTGGTGATCGGCCTCCATGACCTCGACTGTGAGACCGGGATTGGCCCGTATGAAGTCCTGCACGGCCATGCGCGTGGCCACTACAGAGCCTTGGCCCGTTGCGACGGAGTTCGGCCCGGAAAGCTCGGTCAGGACGCCGATGCGGATGGTGGGGTTACGCTGTGCAGCCGCGTGATGGCGGCCAACCAGCGGTAGACTCGCTGCTGACGCGGCGCCGAGGACCCCACGACGTCTAATCCAATGAGCCATTGCTTCCTCCCGAGATTTTCGTTGAGCGTACAGGGTGGCTCAATCCTCGGCCATAGTTGCTGGTCAGAAGCTGGGTAGCCCTCCTCGGTTCAGGCCTTGGTCGGCTCCGGCGTTGCGGCGACCATCTGTCATTTTGTCAATAAGGCGACATGGCAGGCGTGGTTTGGGCTTTGCCTTGGCGGGAAGTGGAGCGAATGGTCGGTCGCGCGCCGGGGTAGGCCAGCGCGCTGCCCCGACCGGCTTCTCGGCGAGGCTCTGGGCAGTAACACTCAGCCGATCGGCTGCCGAACCCAGGAGACCCGACACGACCCTTTCCAACACCGCCTGTCGCACCCTGGCCGAGGCCGCGCATCACCCGCTACGCCTCGCCGCCTCGCCCGACAAGCTGCCCATTGCCGCCGCTCGGGCGGTGCTGAACACCCTGCTCAAGCAGGGCTACATCGAGGAGTGCGCGGCGCCGATGGAGTACATCGGCCTCGGCTGGCGCCGGCAGGATGGCGCCTGGGCGGCGTTGCGCGTAGCCCAGGCGAAAGCAGACCATGTTCAGTGCGCCACCGCCGGTCTGCCCGATGCGGCAGTCTCAAGGTGCGTGCTGACCCTCAGCATCATGGCAACGACACCGCCGATCAACGCACATCCGCCGAGAACGAGCAGCCCCGCCTTGAAGTCACCTGTCGCGTCCCGCAGGAAGCCCATCAGGTAAGGGCCGGCGAAGCCCGACAGGTTGCCGATGGCGTTGATCGCGGCAATGCCGGCCGCAGCCGAGGTGCCAGTGAGGAAGGCGCTGGGGATGGGCCAGAGCAGCGGCGGCGTTGCCGAAACGCCGATCTGGCCCAGGCAGAGCAGGCCAAGCACCAGGACCGGCGAGGAGACCAGCCCCGCCCCGGCCACGCCGATGGCCGCCAGGACCATGGCGAAGCAGACATGCTCCCGCCGCTTTAGCGTGCGGTCGGAACTGCGGCCCAGAAGGACCATGCCAATAGCGCCAAAGACGAAAGGCAGCGCGGCCAGCAGCCCCGTCTGAAAGTTGCTGACACCGAAGCCCTTGACAATCGTGGGGAGGAAGAAGGCGACGCCGTAGCTCGCCGCGTTCAGGCAGAAATAGACGAAGGCGCAGGCCAGGACCCGAGTGTCGCTGAGCGACTGGCCAATGCTGATATGCTCGGCTGCCTGCTTCTGCTGATGCTCCGCATCCAGGCGCGCCTGCAGCCAGTCCCGCTCATGCCCGGCAAGCCAGGTGGCCTGAACCGGCCGGTCCGTCAGGTAGAAGACGACGCCAAGCGCCATCAGGATCGAGGGGAAGGCTTCCAGGAGGAACAGCCACTGCCAGCCTTCCAGTCCGGCGCCGGAGAGATTCAGCAGCGCCCCCGAGACCGGCGCGCCGAGGATCGAGGAGAACGGGATCGCCAGCATGAACAGCGCCACCACGCGGGCGCGATAGACCGAAGGGAACCAGAGCGTCAGGTAGAAGATGATCCCCGGGAAGAACCCCGCCTCTGCCGCGCCGAGCACAAAGCGCAAGATATAGAACACCCACTCGTTGGAGAGCCCGGTGGCCGAGGCGATCGGCTTGATGAAGGCGAACAGGCCGGAGATGACGCCCCAACTGAACATGATGCGGGCGATCCAGAGCCGCGCGCCGAATCGGTCGAGCGCAAGGTTCGAGGGCACTTCCAGCAGGAAGTAGGAGATGAAGAACAGGCCGGCGCCGAGGCCATAGGCCGCCTCGGACAGCCCGAGCGCTGTGTTCATCTGCAGCTTGGCAAAGCCGACATTGACCCGGTCCAGGTAGGCGACGAAGTAGCAGACGAAGAGGAAGGGCACCAGCCTCCACATCACCTTGCTGATCGTCGTCTTCTCGACGTCTTCCATGGCAACGAAACCTCCCGTGCAGCATTGCGGGAAGGAAGCGTGGGTTGCCCGAGACGGTTCCTCGGGGCCTGCACCCGGGTAGAGTGACCAGCCTCATTGCGAAACTGATCAAATCGCCTGCTCGCCCAACCACTGACCAAAGCATCCCGGATTTCGCTTAACTTCGTTCCGGTACAGAGCGAATGGTCGGTCGTGCGCCGGACGGATCCGACGCGCCGCCCCGACCGGATCTTCGGCGGGGGTATGGGCAGTAGCACCCGGCCGATCGGGTGCCGAACCCAGGAGCCCCAACATGGCCCTCACCCAGGCGGGGATGGTGGCCGTTGGCACCGCGCCGGCCGACGCCGAGGCCATGGACAAGGCCGGGGACGACGTCGCGCCGGCGGCGCCCGATACGGTCCCCGCCGACACGCCCCATGAGCCCGGTAGCGCACCGCAGGTGCCCCCTGCGGCTCTGAAGGCCCTGTTGCCCACCGGCGCAGGGGCCGCCCAGCAGCCCTCCACGCGCCCCAGCCTGCGCGACGCCGTCCACCGCGCTCTCGCTGCCTGGGACGACGCAGTCGGCGAACGCGCCGGCCTGCCCCATGCTATCGCCGCCCTCCGCCCCATCCTGGTCAAGCCCGCCCCAGCAGCCCGCACCAGCGGCCCACGCAAGCCGCGCGAGGGCACCAAGCAGCGTAAGCGGTTGTTTGAGGCCCGTCTTCCATCGCGGCCGGTGAATGTGCTGGGTCGGTCTGGAGCAGCGGGCATCCGGACGACGTTATGGATAGCGTTAACGACGACGCGAAGGGTATCGGTTATCGCCGGGTTGAGGTTCTGACGGGCCCTGGCCGTCGGCGGCAGTGGTCTGACGACGAGAAGGCGCGGATCGTCGCGGAGACGGCGGAGCCCGGCGCGAAGGTGACCGATGTCGCCCGGCGTTGGCAGGTGAGCCCGCAGCAGGTTTTCGACTGGCGCCGGCAGGCGCGGAAGGCGCTGGCGGAGGCCGCCACTGCGGCGGAGCCGAGCTTCGTGCCGGTCGTGGCCGAAGCGCCGGTCCCGTCCCCTGATGCGGCGCCTGCGACGGTGCGCCTGGCACCATCGATCGAAGTGATGCTGGCGGGCGCGGTACTGCGCGTTGTGCCCGGCACGGACGAGGCTCTGCTGACGTCGGTGCTGCGCGCCATCCGGGCGTCGGCTGCATGATCGCGCTGCCGGCTGGCGTGCGGATCCTGCTGGCGACCAAGCCGGTGGACTTCCGCCGTGGTGCGCACGCCCTGGCGGCGCTGGCGGCGGCGGATCTGGGCACCGATCCGTTCTCGGGGGTGGTGTTGGTGTTCCGCTCGAAGCGGTCCGACCGGGTGAAGATCCTGACCTGGGACGACAGCGGCCTGGTGCTGATCTGGAAGCAGCTGGAGGGCGGCGCATTCCGCTGGCCGCCGGTGACGGACGGCGTGATGCGTCTGAGCGCGGTCGAGTTCGCCGCGCTGTTCTCCGGAATCGATTGGCGACGCGTGCAGGCGACGCGGGAGATTCCCAAGCCAAGCGTACCTGCGTAGAATTGCCGCGCGATGCGCGCCGTGGACACCGACACGCCGACCCTGCCGGAGGATCCCGCGGCGCTGCGGGCGCTGCTGCTCGAAGCTCTGGAGAAGCTCGACACGCTCAGCGCCGAGCGCGAAGTCCTGACATCCCGCTGCGACAGCGTGACCGCCGAGCGTGACGCGCTGGTCGAGCAGAACGAGCGTCTCCGCCACCTGCTGCTGAAGCTGCAGCGTCGGCAGTTCGGGCGGAAGTCGGAGCGGCTGACTGACGAGCAGCTGCAGTTCGCCTTCGAGGAGATCGAGGCGACGCTGGCCGAGAATGCTGCCGAGGCGGGCAAGCGGTCGGCGGCGGCCCGCGAGCAGCAGAAGCAGCGCCGCCGCGCCAGTCGCGGCCGCCTGCCCGCGCACCTGCCGGAGGTCGAGCGGGTGCTGGCGCCGAAGGCGACGACCTGTCCCTGCTGCCAGGGACCGCTGGTCGAGATCGGCTGCGATACCTCCCGGCGGCTGGACGTGATCCCCGCCCAGTTCCGGGCCCTCGTGACCAGGCGCCCGAAGCTGGCCTGCCGGGCCTGCCCCGGCATCGTGCTGCAGGCGCCCGCACCGGCCCGCCTGGTCGAGGGCGGCATGCCGACCGAGGCGACGGTCGCGCATATCCTGGTGTCGCGGTATGCGGATCATCTCCCGCTGTATCGCCAGGCGCAGATCCTCGCGCGGCAGGGCATCGAGATCAGCCGCGCGGTCCTCGCCGACTGGCTCGGCACGGCAACCCGCGAGATCGCTCCCGTGGTGCAACGCCTGCACGCGATCCAGCAGGCCTCGCCGCGGCTGTTCGCCGACGAGACCACGATGCCGGTGCTCGACCCGGGGCGCGGCCAGGTCAAGAAGGGCTACGCCTGGGCGATCGCCCGCGATGACCGGCCCTGGGGCGGCGCCGATCCACCGGCCGTGGTGTTCCACTACGCGCCGGGCCGCGGCGCCGAACACCCGAAGGCGCTGCTGGCGGACTACCAGGGCATCCTGCAGTGCGACGGCTATGCCGCCTACAAGACGCTGGCGGCGGCCAACGAGGCCATCACGCTCGCATCCTGCTGGAGCCATGTGCGGCGGGAGTTCATCGAGCTCGCCAAGGGCAAGACTGCGCCGATCGCCACCGAGACCCTGCAGCGCATCGTCGCGCTCTATGCCATCGAGGCCGAGATCCGCGGCAAGCCGCCGGAGGTCCGTCACGCCGTCCGGCAGGCGAAGAGCAAGCCGCTGGTCGAGGCGCTGTTCACCTGGTTCGAGGAACAACTCGCGCGCCTGCCCGGCGGCAGCCCGACCGCCAAGGCGCTCCGCTACTCCCTGAACCACCGCGAGGGGCTCTGCCGGTTCCTCGAGGACGGCAGGATCGAGCTCGATAACAACACCGTCGAGCGCGCTATCCGGCCCGTGTGCCTGAGCAGGAAGAACTCCCTGTTCGCGTCGGGCGATGACGGGGGCGCCCGCTGGTGCGCGGCGGCGTCGCTGGTCGAAACATGCAAGCTCAACGGCGTCGACCCGCAGCGCTACTTCACCGACCTGCTTACCCGCCTCGTCAACGGCTGGCCCAACGACCGCATCGACGAGCTGATGCCCTGGCATTGGGCCGACCCAAAGACGCCCCAGGCCTCAGCCGAAGGTGGAAAGGGCCTGTAAACGCCGCTTACCAAGCAGCAGCAGGTCCTCGCCATGCTGCGCCGGCCGGAGGGCGCCACTGTCGCGCAGATCGCCGAAGTGACCGGCTGGCAAGCCCACACCGTCCGGGGCTTCTTCGCCGGCCTCAAGAAGCGCCAAGGCATCGCGGTCGAGGCCGCCGAGCGCGTCCGGCAGGTCGGGCCGGGGAAGGAGGGCACCAAGGGCAGTTACAGCGTCCACCGCATTGCCGAGGTTGACTGATGCGGCCGGCGCTGCACGGCCCCGTTCGGCGCGCGCCGTGCGCTCAGCCGAAGAGGAAGTCGTTGGCCGAAACGCTGGCTGCACTCACGCCATCAAGTGTGACCTGGCTGGCAATGCCGTCGATGCTCCAGGCGACCACCGTACTGCCGTTCACCTCGGAGATGGCGAGGTCTCCCATCCCTTTCACGCTGGGTGAGATGATGTGAATGTGGTCCTCACCAGGCCGAAAGTCAGTGACGTGGTCGGAACCTGTGGCACTGAAGAAGACGAACTCGTCGCTGCCGCCCTTACCGGTCAGGACGTTATTGCCGAGATTGGCGGTGATGCGGTTCGCCCCGTCATTGCCGGTGGCAGCGAGATTGCCGATGCCGCCCAGTTGCAGGTTGTCGAAGAAGGCCGGCAGGATAAATGAAACGGTGGAGATGACCGTGTCGCTGCCGGAGTTCTGCAGTTCGACGACCACGTCACCCGGATCATCGACATAGTAGGTGTCGTTGCCCGGCCCGCCTTCCATGCGATCGGCGCCCAATCCGCCGTCGAGCGTGTCATCGCCCCCGCCGCCGCTCAGACTGTCGTTGCCCGCCCCACCAATTAGCCGATTGCCAACAGCGCTGCCGACCAGCGTATCGTTGCCGCTGCCGGTCCAGGCATCCTCGATGTCGATGAGTGCCTCGATCGGAGCGGATGGTGTGTTCGGAAAGGACGCATAGCCGGCGTCCAGGGTGACCAGCACCGGCTCGGACGTATCGGTGAAGTCGGCCACGTCGGTACCCGCCCCACCGTTCAGCGAGTCGGCACCGGGGCCGCCCTGCAGCACGTCGTTTCCATCGCCGCCCAGCAGCGTATCGTTACCTGCACCGCCGTGCAGCGTGTCATTGCCGGGGCCACCATCGAGGTAGTCGTTGCCATTGCGGCCGTTGATCACATCGTCGCCGCCGAGCCCGAGGATGTTGTCGTTCCCAGGACCTCCAGCGAGGAGGGCATCGGACCCCTCGGTTGCGGCGGTCGTTCGAGGCGAGAGCAGGATGAAGAAGCTGTCGTCGTGGTCTGCATAGGTCCGCTGGTGCAGCACCAGCGGCGTCGGGAAGTCGCTCGGCGTGCTGGGCACGAAGTCGGGATCGTCGTAGAGGCCCCAATGCACGGTGGTGCCGTTGGCGACCGTCCCGGTGAGATGGATGTCTGCCGGGATCGCGGTGGCAGTGCTGTTGCCATCTCCGGCAGCCACGCCGGCCGGCCCGGTGGTCTCGATGGCGAAGGCGCGGAAGTTATCACGGGTCACCTGGTGGAAATGCGCGTAGCCCGGATGGAATTGCGACGGGTCCAGTGGGCCGAGGCTGGGGGCGAGCAGGATGTCGAACCCGCTCCAGTCGGCGCCGAGCTGGTTGGTGATGGTGAACTCGATGTCGGTCCGCAAGCCGCCGGTGGAATCGCTGGTAAGGTTGCCCAACGGCTCCTTCACCTGGATGGCCACGACGCCGAGGGCGTTGTCGAGGAAATCGGACAAGTCGTAGGTCAGGCTGATGGCGAGAAGCTGGTGGCCAGCATGCGGCCCCGTGGTCAGGCTGGCAGGAGTCGACGTGACCGTAACGTCATCCGGCGAGATCAGCGTCCAGTCGCCACCCTGTCCCTGATAGGAGGGGAAGTTCGTCGTTGCCATCGGTCTTCTCCTGTGCGGCCGGGGGACGGATCGGGTGCGGGTGCCTGGCTCCACGCAGCGCTGGCGTCGCGGATCCGAGAGGCCGTGAACAGACCGCAATGCAATATCGGCGGCTGTGAGGTGGTTCACACATGGCGCCAGTTCCTGTTTCTGGCCATTGGCAGCTCAGCACAGCGCCGCAAGCACTGCGAAGGGTGGCAACGGCGAGAGATCGCCTTCAGCCACGCCTTGAGCCGTGGTCCGTGTCAGTCAGGCACTTGCCTCCTTCAGGGTACAGGCTGGCGGCCTTTACCCGAGCCGCCGTGGCGAGGGAGAAATGCGCTGCTCGGCGCAGGCGCCTTCGACCGCTCGTGGCACCACCCAGCCCGAGAAGCAGAGCCCAGCACCCCGATGTCCGCTCGTGAGGAGGTCAGACACGATGCTGTCCATCCGGCATGGGCGCGGAGCCGCTGGTACGGCTGGCGTGCGTCGGATATGTGCGGCTTTCCCAAGCGTCGTCTCATCAAGCGATGCTCACCCGGCCGTGGGATTCTTGAGTTATGCTGCGTAGCGGAACTGCGGATGGCGGAAGAAGGCGCGAATGCGGTCCGGCCGCTTGGACAAGCTGCGCATGTGGTTGACGACAGTCTGCTTGAGTTGCGACTTGCTGCGCGCCAGCGGCTTGGCGGTGACCGCCTGCTTGACGTCGCCGTTTACACCCTCGTCCGGGTTCAGCTCGGGACTGTAGG
>NZ_JAUTWS010000139.1 GCF_030657435.1 Paracraurococcus lichenis
CCGCGATGATCACTTTTGGCACTGCGGCAACGTCGGAGACCGATGCCGTGGGCTCGGACATGCGAGGAAACTGCTTCACCGGCAAACCGTTCCATGGCCATGTTCATCGTGGGTGCTTTGCCATGGGCCGGATCTGGACATTGCTGAAGGATACTGGGGAAGGCTTCATAGCGGACGACGCTTTGACGCGGGCTGCTGGTATTGCCTACTTCACCCTGTTCTCGGTCGGGCCGCTGCTGTTCATCGCCACCGGCATCGCCAGCTTCGCTTTTGGCCGTGACCAGGTCGACGACGCCATCACCGCTCAGATGATTAGCATGCTGGGCGAGCAGGCGGCGCGCGAGGTTGGACGGCTGGCCGAGGGGGCGATGGGTGGTGCGCGCGGCGGCTGGGCCGTGGCGATCGGTTTGGGCACGTTACTACTCACCGCTGGCGGCGCCTTCGGTGCTTTGCAGAACGCGCTGAACGCAGTCTGGAAGACTGAGGTGCCGGATGCGGGCTCGATCACCGAGACGGTCTCCCGCTTTGTGAAGGCGAAGGCCGCGGCGGTCGGTTTGGTGGCGACGACAGGCTTTATCCTGATCGCCTCCCTCGCGGTCAGCGCAGCCATCACATCTTTCGGGTCGTGGTTGGAGGCTGTGCTCCCGGGCGGCGTGTTGCTTGCCTACGTGCTGAATATCGCAGTGACAATGGGCGTTCTGACAGTGCTGTTTGCGGCGATCTACAAAGTGCTGCCAGATCGCAAGCTCGCTTGGCGCGACGTATTTATCGGGGCTTTCACCACTGCCGTCCTGTTTACGGTCGGCAAGACCCTGATTGCGCTCTATATCGGAAACAGCAATGTTGCGGCTGGTTTCGGCGCCGCGAGCGCCATCATCATCGTGCTAGTATGGCTCTATTACTCGGCGCTGATCTTCCTCGCCGGGGCAGAGTTTACGCGAGCCTGGGCCAATCTCAACGGGACCAAGCAGGCGGCGCCAGTGCCGGCGAAGCCAGCCGATGCGGTGCTCGCCCCGGACGTCGAGAGACGCTGGTTGCAGCCGCAATCCGCGCCAGCAGTGGGGCGCGCACCCAATGCCATCCTGCAGCTTCTTGTTGCCCTGCTCCCAATCGTCATCAGCGGGATCGTGCAAGGTCTGATGAAGCATCAGTCGAGGGCGGAACGCAATCATCGACCGCGTCGAGGCTAAAGTGCCGGCGTTCCGACGTTGTCGACCGAGAGAGGGTTGAGGCGGTTCCCATTCCTCGGTTTGCAACCTGCTCCTGCAAACCGAGAGACCATGCAAAGTCGTCGGGGGACGTCTAGACCATCAAGGTGACAAGGCGCTTCAGAGCTGCTCCTCGATCGGTAGCATGCGGACCAACCCGGCTAGGAGGCGTCGTTGCAGCGAAGCCCCGGGTTCGTCTGACAAGGCACGCCGCCGCCCTTGTACGTCGCAATCGATCCAGGCAAGGCGCCCCCGCTCCAGCGTTACACGCCAACTACGCACCGGATCGGCAAGGCGGACGTGCTCGGCCCGCAATGCCCGCGCCAGCGCTGGATGGTCGGCAAAGATGCCCATTTCGGTATTCAGCGCCGCAGACCGTGGGTCGAAGTTGAAGGAGCCGACGCAGACCAACCCGTCATCCACGGCGAGAGCCTTAGTATGCAAGCTGGCGCCCCGCGAACCAAACATGCTCGCCGGCTCGGCACCACTGGGTTTCAACTCGAATATCTCGACGCCCGCTTCGAGCAATCGGCGGCGGTAGCGCGCATAGCCCCCGTGCACGGCCACGACATCGGTTGCGGCTAGTGAGTTCGTGACCACCGACACTCGCACACCGCGGTGGACAAGACTTAGGAGCAGGTCCAGCCCGGCCTTGCCAGGCACGAAGTAGGGCGAGATTAGCAGTGCCTCGTGCTGCGAGCCGCGCAGCGCCTCGGCCACCTCTGGCCCGAGCCCTCCAGCGGCCCGTGCGCGGCGGCGTGCCCCGAGCCCACGCCGGGCCTTCTCCGGCGGGTCGGTTACGACCCGCATCGCACCTGTTGCTACCGGCACGAGGCGACGTCCGAGGTGCCGCGAGAGGCTGGCGCCATCTGGGCATGCCGCCAAGAAGGCGCCTGCCGCAGGTTCACTGGCCGCGGCCTCGAGGATATTGCGAAGAGCTGGCAGGCCACCTTCCGCGTCGCACGCCGCACTCAGCTCGCCAGCGCGCCGCGTGAGCGAGCTCGACCAATACCGCTCGAATGCGGACGCGACCGCGCCGGCTGTGGCACCGACGACAACCAGATCGAGGTCGCGGAAGTTGAAGGTCTCGGCCGCGTCAAAGTATTCGTCTCCCACATTGCGGCCGCCGACGATGGCAAGCTGCCCATCAGCAATCCAGGCCTTGTTGTGCATGCGGCGGTTCAGGTGCCAGCCGCCGAGCAGTAGCTCCAGCGCAAAGCCCAGGCGGCCGAAGCGACGCCAGCGCGTGCCGTTGAAGAGGCGCACCTCCACGCGAGGGTGAGTGTCGAGCGCAGCCAGGGTGCGCTCTCTGCCAAGCGCGAAAACGTCATCGAGCAGCATACGAACCTGGACGCCTCGGTCGGCTGCAGATAGTGCCTCGCGCGCCAGCAGCCGGCCCGTCAAGTCACTGTGCCAAGCATAATACTGCAGGTCGAGGCTACGGCAGGCCGCCTGCGCCGCTGCTGCACGCAGCGCAAAGGCCTCTCGCCCGTCCGCCACCATAGAAACCCCGGCGGCGATGTCGCTGGGCCGGTGAAGAGCTGTACTGCGGACATGGCCCGGCCCCGTTGTGGCGACCGCCGGCTGAAGTGAGTGGCACACCGGAGCGGCAGTAGTCGTGGCGGCCGGCGCGATCTCCCCTACCAGCGCCTCCAACCTATCCCGCATGCGACGCCTCCGACATCCGCTTAGCTCTGTGTCGGATTAACAACGGCCAACACGGCTAGCAGTTCGCCGTTGAACGCGAGCGACTGCATGACATCGGATTAGGCCGCCTCGGCCAGTCCGGTGGAGTGTGGATGTGGATCAGATACGCCGATTTGGACGCAAGCCTTGAGCGGGAGGTGATCAGAGGCGACACGCGCCAGTGGGCTGTTGTGGATCTCGACCGACCGTACATGGGCGCGAGAACAGCCGAGAATTCGGTCGAGCGCGAGGAGGGGCCGACGGGACGGAAAGCTCGGCTCGCCCCAGCCAACCGAACCGAAGAGAGGTTCGAGTGCGTATAAGGAGGAGCGGCCTCGATCCGAACGCCACTCGTTCAAATCCCCAAGCAGCAGCGTCGGGATCCGAGCCCCTTGAGTGATCGCTTTGAGGATCGCTTCGACCTGCCGGGTACGGCATCTCCGAAGGAGCCCGAAATGCGCCGCGACTACGCGCAACGGCTCACCACCACCTGGTAAGGTGAGTTCGGCAATTACAGCCCCGCGCGGCTCAACTCCCGGCAGGTCGAGCCGTCGAAGTTGCCAGGAAGTGCCGGGACGCACCAGAAGCGCATTACCATGCCAGCCGAGACCATCGGGCAGTTCTGATGCCGGCACTGGCACAAGGCCCGTCGCACGCTGGAGCGCCCGGACGTCCAGCAAACCCGTACGACGACCGAACCGTCGGTCGACCTCCTGCAGTGCGATCAAGTCGGCGCCAAGCTCACCGATAACCGTCGTAGTGCGGTTGGGATCAAATCTTCCGTCAGTTCCAACACATTTATGAATATTGTAAGATGCAACTCTTAGCTGGCGCGGGCCCGACGGCAAACAACCTATCAGATTCGGACTGGGAAGTCTGATGGGGTCCGATACGCGAATGGGTGTTTTGTCTCTGCCTTGAAAAACTTTGCAATGTTTCTCGGATGCGATGGACGCATCGCGGCACAGTTGATCCAGCATCTGCAAAGGCGTTGAACTCCAAGGAGGCGTGCGGGGCATAACTGCCAGTTCAGATTGGTTGCCCTGCCGATAATCCAAGCGGCGGCCTTCAGCTTGAGTTTGGCCCGCAACCTTGCTCTGGCGAAGAAGGGATGAGCGGCGCCCCGTGTTCCCTTCCGGGCGACTGCCGCGAGAATGTCTTCCATTCTCGGCTTCGGACAGCGCAAGGCCGAAGAGGTCGGCCATCGCGGCACGGTGCTCGCGCACGCCCCGGAGGACATGCCGCTCCGCCGCGCTGAACCGCCCTGGGTTTGCCGGAGGCTCTGAACCTTGAGAGGGTGGAGCCATAGGGCGGCGTTGGCCTCCATAGTCGAGGCGTCGACGCCGATCCGCTCGCCCTTGATCAGGCCACGCTCAGTCAGGCGCTTCAGCACCCAGGTGAACACCGCGTCGTGCACCTCGAGCGGCAGGCGGGCGCGAGTGCGCGACAGCCAGGAGTGATCCGGCACCGGCTCGCGTTCGCCGAGGCGAAGGAACTCGCGGAGCGACAGGCTGTCGGCACAGCGCCTCTCCAGGCCGCGCTCGCTGTCGATGCCCTCGAAGTATCCGACCAGCAGCATGCGGAAGTACCGCCCCGGCGGCAGCGAGGGTCGGCCCTGCCGCGCAGCGTAGTAGGCTGCGCACTGGCCCTCAACGAAGCCGTCGAACCCGGCGCTGAGCAGTTCAGCCTGCAGTCGGTCGTAGAACACGTGCCCCGGCGAGCGCGGCATCTCCGCCCAGGTCACCAGCAGATCCGACTGCCGGCCCTTCTGCCGTCCCAGCGCCATGCCACACCTGCCGCTCGCGTCCTGGAGCCAACGGAATCAAGCCACGGCCACTTCGTCAGCGGGCTGTGAAGGGTGATCAGGCTGCGGTCAGTTCCATTTGCTCTGGGGTAATGTAGCCGATTGCCGAGTGGAGGCGCTGCCGGTTGTACCAGACCTCCATGAATGCGAACACGTCGCGGCGCGCTTCTGAATGGGTGGCGTACTCGGCATTGTAGACGAGCTCGGCCTTGAGGGTTTTGAAGAAGCTTTCCATCGGCGCGTTGTCGAGAGGATCGCCCTTGCGGCTCATGGAGGCGCGGGCGCCGATGCCGGCAAGGGCCACCCGGTAGTCGGATGCCGCATATTGCGATCCGCGGTCAGAATGCGCGATCAGACCGGGAGCCGGTCGCTGGCGCGCAATGGCCATGTGGAGCGCGGCGAGCGCCAGCTCGCCGCGCATGTGGTCGGCCATGGCCCAGCCGACGACCCTGCGGCTGAAGAGGTCGAGCACCACGGCCAGATAGAGCCAATCCTCTCCTGTTCGGATGTTGGTGAGGTCGGCCAACCATACCCGATTGGGCGCCGGCGCGGTGAAGCGCCGTTCCAGCAGATTTGGGGCAATCGGGAGGGCATGCCGGCTGTCGGTGGTGCGCGGCTGGCCACGCCGCGAGCGACGCGCGGCCATGCCGTGCTGGAGCATGAGGCGGGCTACCCGATGCTGCCCGGCCCGGACGCCCTCGGCGCGGAGAGCGGCATGCACGCGCGGGCTGCCGTAGCGGCCGCGGCT
The DNA here is from genome assembly GCF_030657435.1 of Paracraurococcus lichenis. GTDB lineage: Bacteria > Pseudomonadota > Alphaproteobacteria > Acetobacterales > Acetobacteraceae > Paracraurococcus > Paracraurococcus lichenis. Next base: position 5,447 of record NZ_JAUTWS010000139.1, read on the forward strand.
GGCCTCGTGGACACGGCAGATCTCGCCGAGCAACTCGCGGTTGGCGGTGGTCCTGCCGCTCTCCGGCCGCCCACGCCAGGCGTAGTAACCGGCCGGAGAAACCTCCAGCACCTCGCACAGAACCCGGACGGGGAAGGTCTGGCGGTGTTCGTCGATGAAGCGGAACCTCATTTCGCAGGTCCCGAGAAGATGCCGATGGCCTTTTTAAAATGTCGCGCTCCATCTGCGCGCGCTCAAGCTCGCGGCGCAGGCGGCGGATCTCAGCCTGGTCGGCGGTGATCGCAGGCACCGTCCCTGCATGACCATTACTGCTCGCGGTGGCGGGACGTGGTGACTGTACGCCTGATGGCCGTAGCTTGCGCCGCCAAGCCCGCAGGATTGACTGCTCAATGCCAAGTTCCTGGGATAGTTGCGACAACGGCAGGTCGCTGCTCTCCAGCCACGCCACCGTCTTCGCCTTGAACTCGTCCGTGAAGTTCCGCCTCGTCTTGCCGGCCATCGGGACACCTTGCTCCTCTCGAGCTTAGCAGCGGTGTCCACCATCTGCGGGGAGGTCCAACCGTCACCGTCGGCTCGAACTCTGTTTGCGGCACTGGAGGCACGCAATTGACCGACAGCACTGTGTTAGCGTCTGGCAATGATCGCAGATATCAGAGACTACGAACCCGATGAAGCCGTCGAGGTTGTAGGCGGTATCATTGAGCGTCGGGCCAATGCCGTCGACCTCGTCCTGCACGGAGGGGGCGGGCGGCTCATGGTCGGCGTGCTAGAGGACCCGGACACTATCTTCTCGGCGCTGGAGGCCCGGGGCATTCTGGCGCCGTCGGAAGTGCGGAAGTGGTTCCGAACTCTGCCGGAGTAGGGCGGGGAGAATCTCTCACGTTCCGCGCCGGGGATTTCCCGACCAATGTTGAGAAGGGTGGGCAGCGCGGCCTGAGGTGACGTTATGCGGCGCGGAGCGCCGGAAGATGCCGCTTCGCCTTTAGCCTGCGGAAGCCCTTGGCAGCTTCGAGCATCGCCGCGGCGGTCCAGCGCAGTGCCATGTCGGCACTGCGCCAGCGCATCACGTTGCGGCAGACGCGCCGCACCGAGTCCATAACGTACTCGACGATGTTGGTGCAGGCCAGCGAGCGACGCAGCTCGCGCGGCAGCCCCAGCCGAACTACTGTGAGGATCTCGTCCAAGCCTTCAAGGATCGAGGCGGCGGCGCCGGGTGCGTGGGGCTCGAGGGTGCGCGCCAGCTTGTGCAGCAGCCGCTCGGCCTTGACCGCATCGTCCAGCTCCCAAGCCTGCCGCAGCGCCCGGCGGTCCGGCGCCTGCAGCGCTTTCGGCAAACGATCCGCGATGTTGCGAGCCCTGTGAACTTGGCAGCGCTGTCAGCCGCGCAGGATGCCGAGCTCGGCTTCCCGCCCGCCTGATCGGACTTGGCGCATGAGATCCGCAGGCCCTCGTGCGTTATGGTGATGTGCTCGGGCGCGACTGCGACCGGCCGGCAGACCTCGGCGGTAGAACCTCGTGCTTTCCGTCATGCGTACCTCAATGAGAAGCGCCGCGTCACAGAAGCACGGGGCTTCTTGGCGATTTTCGTGGAACTGCCGGGCCAACAAGTGGAGACTGGAACCGCCGCGGGCACAAATGACCGCGGGGAGAAGCTCGGAGGCTCTGCCATGAGCATGCGGCCCGATCCTACTTTCCACCCGTCGCCGAAGCTTGCGATGGAGGCACCACCGGAAAACTTTGCCTACACACTATTGCTCTCGCCGGACGCCTCAAAATCGGACGCTCTAACCATCATCGACGTGGATCCAGGCTCGCCGACTTACCGGGAGGTCGTCCACATAGTGGCGATGCCGAACACCGGGGACGAGTTCCACCATTTCGGCTGGAACGCCTGCTCATCGTCGCTTTCCCCGCTGAGCGGTCACGCATTCCTGGAACGCCGCTACCTAATCATCCCTGGACTGCGCTCCTCACGCATCTACATCGTCGACACCAAGCCGCATCCGACCCAGGCAAAGATCCACAAGATCATCGAGCCAGAGGAGGTGTTCCGAAAGACGGGCTACTCGCAGCCTCATACAGTCCATTGCGGTCCCGAAGGAATCTATGTCAGCACGCTGGGCGGCGGTGGTAAGGATGGCACCGTAGGCCCGCCTGGTATCTTCATCATGGATTGCGAGAGCTTTGAGATCCTCGGCCGATAGGAAATCGACCGCGGATCGCAGACGCGGCACTACGATTTCTGGTGGAACCTGCCGCGCGACTACATGATCTCGAGCGAGTGGGCCTTACCGCCGCAATTCGAGAACGGGCTTGACGCGGAAGACTTGCTCTCCAATCGCTACGGGCACCGCCTCCACTTCTGGGATCTGCGCGGCCGGCGCAACGTGCAGACGATCGACTTGGGGGCGCAGCACCAGATGGCGCTGGAAGTGCGTCCAGCGCATGACCCGATCAAGGAGTACGGCTTCGTCGGCGTCGTGGTCGACACCACCAACCTGGAAGGCTCAATCTGGACCTGGTGGCGGGAGGGCGGTCGGTTCCACATCGAGAAGACCGCGACCATTCCGCCTGAGCCAGCGCCCAAGGATCATCTACCTCCATTGCTACAGGGCTTCGGCGCCGTGCCGCCACTCGTCACCGACATCGAT
>NZ_JAUTWS010000014.1 GCF_030657435.1 Paracraurococcus lichenis
CCCCACGAAGCGTCGCTTCGTGGGGACCCCTCCGGCCCTTCGGTCATCGGCAGGCCTTGTATGTTGGGCGAGCCGATTCAGACCTCCGGGCCATCCGGCCCTTCGGTCATCGGCAGGCCTCAGGCCGTGCGGTCGCCGCCGCCGTGCAGCGCCGCCTGCGCCGCCGCCAGCCGCGCCACCGGCACGCGGTAGGGCGAGCAGGAGACGTAGTCGAGGCCGGCTTCCTCGCAGAAGGCGATGGAGAAGGGATCGCCGCCATGCTCGCCGCAGATGCCGAGCTTGAGGTCGGGCTTCACCGACCGGCCCTTCTCCTTGGCGATCTTCACGAGCGCCCCGACGCCATCCGGGTCGATGGAGACGAAGGGGTCCTTCGGCAGGATGCCCTTCTCGACATAGAGCGGCAGGAACTTGCCGGCGTCGTCGCGCGACAGGCCGAAGGTGGTCTGCGTCAGGTCGTTGGTGCCGAAGCTGAAGAAGTCGCCGACCTCGGCGATCCGGTCGGCGACCAGCGCCGCCCGCGGCAGCTCGATCATCGTGCCGACGAGGTATTCGACGCGGTGGCCGGTCTCGCCGAAGACCTCCTGCGCCACCTTGTCCACCTGCGCCTTGGTGATCTCGAGCTCGCGGCGGGTCGCGACCAGCGGGATCATGATCTCCGGCACCGGCGCCTTGCCCGTCTCCTTGGCGATGGCGACCGCCGCCTCGAAGATCGCGCGCGCCTGCATCTCGTAGATCTCGGGGAAGGAGATGCCGAGGCGGCAGCCGCGATGGCCGAGCATCGGGTTGGCCTCGGACAGCTCCTGCGCGCGGCGCTGCATGGCGACGACATCGGCGCCGAGCGATTCCGCCACCTCGGCGATCTCGGCGTCCGAATGCGGCAGGAATTCATGCAGCGGCGGGTCGAGCAGGCGGATGGTGACGGGCAGCCCCGCCATGATACGGAACAGCTCGACGAAGTCCTGCCGCTGGAAGGGCAGCAGGCGGGACAGCGCCTCGCGCCGGCCGCCCTCCGTCTCGCTCATGATCATCTGCCGCACCGCGCCGATGCGCTCGGGGTCGAAGAACATGTGCTCGGTGCGGCAGAGGCCGATGCCCTCCGCGCCGAACTTGCGGGCGGTATCGGCATCGAGCGGCGTCTCGGCATTGGTGCGCACCTTGAGGCGGCGGACCTTGTCGGCCCATTCCATCAGGGTGGCGAAGTCGCCGGAGAGCTGCGGCTCCACCATGGCGACGGAGCCGATGAAGATCTCGCCGGTCGCGCCGTCGAGGGTGATGGTCTCGCCGGCGCGGACGATCTGCCCGCCGGCCGAGAGCGCCTGCGCGCCGTAGTCCACCGTGACGCCGCCGGCGCCGGCGACGCAGGGCCGGCCCATGCCGCGGGCGACAACGGCGGCATGGCTGGTCATGCCGCCGCGCGTCGTCAGGATCCCCTTCGCGGCATGCATGCCGTGGATGTCCTCGGGGCTGGTCTCGATGCGGACCAGGATGACGCTCTCGCCCTTGGCGGCGCGCGCCTCGGCCTCATCGGCCGAGAAGACCACGATGCCGCTGGCCGCGCCCGGCGACGCCGGCAGGCCCTTCGAGAGGAGCTTCCGCGGCGCCTTCGGGTCGAGCGTCGGGTGCAGGAGCTGGTCGAGCGCCGCGGGGTTGACGCGCTTGATCGCCTCCGACTCGTCGATCAGCCCCTCCCGCGCCATGTCGACGGCGATCTTGAGGCTGGCGGCCGCGGTGCGCTTGCCGTTGCGGGTCTGCAGCATGTACAGCTTGTTCTGCTGCACCGTGAACTCGATGTCCTGCATGTCCGTGTAGTGCTTCTCGAGCGTCGCACGGACCTCGACGAGTTCCTTGTAGGCGCCCGGCATGGCCGCTTCCATGCTGCGCTCGCCCGGCTTGGCGCGGGCCTCCGACATCGGCTGCGGCGTGCGGATGCCGGCGACCACGTCCTCGCCCTGCGCGTTGATCAGGTACTCGCCGTAGAAGATGTTCTCGCCGGTCGAGGGATCGCGGGTGAAGCAGACGCCGGTCGCGCAGTCCTCGCCCATGTTGCCGAAGACCATGGCCTGGACGTTCACCGCCGTGCCCCAGTCGGCCGGGATGTCGTGCAGGCGGCGATAGGTATTGGCGCGCGGGTTCATCCAGGAGCCGAAGACCGCGCCGATCGCCGCCCAGAGCTGGTCCTGCGGGTCCTGCGGGAAGGGCTTGCCGGTGACCTCGGCCACCATCTCCTTGTAGCCGTCCACCACGCGCTGCCAGTCCTGCGCGGTGAGCTGCGTGTCCTCGACCGCCCCGCGCTCGAGCTTCACGTGCTCGATGATCTCCTCGAAGCGGTGGTGGTCGATGCCGAGCACGACGCTGCCGAACATCTGGATGAAGCGGCGATAGCTGTCCCAGGCGAAGCGCGGGTCGCCGGAAGCGGTGGCGAGGCCGTCCACCGTCTGGTCGTTCAGGCCGAGGTTGAGGACGGTGTCCATCATGCCGGGCATGGAGACCCGGGCACCGGAGCGGACCGAGACCAGCAACGGCTTGTGGGTATCGCCGAACCTGGTGCCGACCGCCTCCTCGATCCGGCGGAGCGCGGTGCCGACCTGGTCCTTGAGCTCGGGCGGGTAGGACTTGCCGTGATCGTAGTAGTAGGTGCAGACCTCGGTGGTGATGGTGAAGCCGGGCGGGACGGGGAGGCCGATGCTGGCCATCTCGGCCAGGTTGGCGCCCTTGCCGCCCAGCAGGTTGCGCATCTCCGCCTTGCCGTCGTTGTGGCCGGCGCCGAAGCTGTAGACCCACTTGCTCATCGGCGATGTTCCCCTTGCGGTCCGGATGGTACGCAGTTCGGCGCAGAGAGCGATGAACGGCGCGTTACCATGCCGGGCGATTTTCAACCTTCGATTTTCGAGACATCCGCCACCGCATCCATGGCGGCGCAGAGAGACGCCAGCAAACGCAACCGGTTCCGGCGGAGTTGCGGGTCCGCATCGTTTACCACGACCTTGTCGAAGAAGGCATCCACCGGGGCGCGAAGTGTCGCGAGGCGTTCCATGGCGCCGAGGAAGTCCTCGGCGGCCAGCGCCGCCTGTACGGCCGCCGCGACGCGGGTGACGGCCTCGTGGAGGTCCCGCTCCGGCCCGGCGGCGAGGAGGGCGGGATCGACCGGGCCCGCATGCGGGCCATCCTTGCGGTTCTCGATCCGCAGGATATTGGCGGCGCGCTTGTAGGCGGCGAGCAGGTTGGCGCCGTCGGGCGTGGCCAGCATGCGCGCCAGCGCGTCGGAGCGGGCGAGCAGGCGGACCAGGTCGTCGTCCGGCGCCGCGCCGAAGACGGCGGCGACGATATCGTGGCGCTGGCCCTCGGCGCGGAGCTGGACGCGCAGGCGCTCGGCGAGGAAGTCGAGCAGCCCGGCGGCGAAGGCGGCAACCATCGGCGGGTGGCGGCCCTCCCGCGGCGGCTGCCAGCCCGCCTTCATCGTCTCCGTCGCCACCGCCATGCCGAATTCCGGCTGGGCCGTGGTGCCGGTCGCCTGCGGATAGCCGAAGAAGGCCTCGGCGATCACGTCCGCGAGGCCGAGGCGCAGCCCGTTCTCGCGGATGATGCGGATGACGCCGAGCGCGGCACGGCGCAGCGCATAGGGGTCGCCCGAGCCGGTCGGCCGCTCGTCCACCGCGAAGAAACCGGCGAGCTGGTCGAGCTTGTCGGCCAGCGCCACCGCGACCGCCACGGGCTCCGACGGCACCGCATCGCCCGGGCCGAGCGGCCGGTAGTGCGCGCCGATCGCCTCGGCGACGCGCGGGTCCTCGCCGCCATGCAGGGCGTAGTAGCGGCCCATCACGCCCTGCAATTCGGGGAACTCGCCCACCATGCCGCTGGCGAGGTCGGCCTTGGCCAGCCGCGCCGCGCGCGTCGCCAGCGCCCGGTCGGCGCCGACCAGCGGGGCGATGACGGCGGCCAGCGTCTCGAGCCGCGACACGCGCTGCCCCTGGGTCCCGAGCCTGGCGTGGAAGACCACGCTGTCGAGTTTCGGCAGGAACTCCTCCAGCCGCTGCCTGCGGTCGAGGTCCCAGAAGAACCGCGCATCCGACAGCCGCGCGCGCAGCACGCGCTCATTGCCCGCGACGATGGCGGCGCCGCCATCCTGCGGGACGATGTTCGAGACGATGGCGAAGCGCGGCGCCGCCCGCCCGTCCGCGTGGCGCAGCGCGAAGTAGCGCTGGTTCACGCGCATGGTCGTGCGCATGACCTCGGGCGGCAGGTCCATGAAGGCGTCGTCGATGCGGCCGAGCAGCGGCACCGGCCACTCCACCAGCCCCGCGACCTCGGCCAGCAGGCCGCGGTCGGGGACGACCTCCAGCCCCTCCCCGGCCGCGAGGCGGTCGATGCCCGCCTCGATGATCCGCTCGCGCTCCGCGGCATCGGCGACGACGAAGCGCTCGCGCAACCCGCGCTCGTAGTCGGCGAGGGAGCGGACGGCGAAGGGCTCGGTGCCGGCCAGCACGCGGTGCCCCTCGGTCAGGTCGGCGGCGGCGAGGCCGTGGACCGCGTCCTCGCCCTGCGCGAGCGCGAAGGGCACCGGCCGGCCGTCGAGGACGCAGAGGATGCGCTGCAGCGGCCGCACCCAGGCGAAGTCGCTGGTGCCCCAGCGCATGCTCTTCGGCCAGGGGAAGCCGCGCAGCAGAGCCGGCAGCCGCTCGGCGATCAGGGCCGCGGCCTCGATCACCTGGCCCGGCTTCTGCAGCACCCAGAACTGGCCTTCCTGGGTCAGTTGCTCGCGCGTCGCGCCGTGCTTGCGGAGGAACCCCTCGATGGCGGCGTCCGGCGCGCCGATGCGCGGCCCGCGCTCCTCCTTGCCCGCGGTCTCGGCGCGGGCGGCCATCTCGCCAACGGCGGCGATGCGGCGCGGGCCGTAGAGCGGCCGCGGCGCCGCGGCCATCAACGGGGCGAGGGCCTTCTGCAGCAACCCACAAAAGTCCTCCGCGGCCCGCGCCTGCATCCGCGCCGGGATCTCCTCGGAGAAGAGTTCGATGAGCAATTCCGGCATGGGCTAGATCGCGGCCTTTACGTCGGTCTTCGAGAAATCGTCGCCCTTGAACAGCAGGGGCTCGCCGCGCTGCTTCGCCAGGGCGTAGGCGAAGCAGTCGCCCAGGTTCAGGGCAGCAGGATGGCGGCCCTTGCCGAAGCGGCGCCAGCCGTCCTGCGCAATCCGCGCCTGGTCGGGCGTGAAGGCGACCACCTCGATGCCAGCTTGCGCGAGCAGCGCCTCGACCTCCGCCCAGGCGAATTCGTCGCCCCGACCCTCGGCCACCATCGTCAGTTCCACCAGGGTCGCCGCCGAGATGACCGCACCCTGCCGTTCGGACAGCAACGCATTGAAGTCCTTGGCTTCGGGCTCCTTCCGGACGATCGCCATCACGGCCGAGGTGTCGACGATCATACCGGCAGGCCATTCTCGTCATAGAGATCGGAATGATCGCTGGTCGTGCCAGGCGGGAAATGCTTCGACGCCCGCTCGGCGATAGCCATGAGCGCCTCGTATTTCGCGCGCTTCTCGGGATCGCGCTGCACGCGCTCATGCGCCAGCCTCACCCGGAGGGCCCGCCTGATCACGTCGGTCATCGTGCTGCCCAGCAGGTCCGCCAGCGCCTGCGCGTCGGCGATCACCTCCGGATCCTCGATGATGAGCTGGCCCATGGCATCCCCGCGGGCGGTGGGTCCGTCGTCCATCCTGCCCTACCCCGCCCCCTTCAGCCACGCCTCGCAGCACCCCTTCGCCAGTGCCCGGACCCGGCCGATATAGGCCGCGCGCTCGGTCACGCTGATCGCCCCGCGGGCGTCGAGCAGGTTGAAGCGGTGGCTCGCCTTGATGCACTGGTCGTAGGCCGGCAGGGCGAGGCCGTGCTTCAGCAGCGCCTCGCACTCCTCCTCCGCGTCGCGGAAGTGGCGGAACAGCTTCTCCGTGTCGGCGAACTCGAAATTGTGGTGGCTGTACTCCACCTCGGCGCGGTGGAAGACCTCGCCATAGGAGACGCCCTGGCCGTTGAAGTCGAGGTCGTAGACGTTCTCGACGCCCTGGATGTACATCGCCAGGCGCTCGAGACCGTAGGTGAGTTCGCAGCTCGGCACCTCGCAGGGGATGCCGCCGACCTGCTGGAAATAGGTGAACTGCGTCACCTCCATCCCGTCGCACCACACCTCCCAGCCCAGGCCCCAGGCGCCGAGCGTCGGGCTCTCCCAGTCGTCCTCGACGAAGCGGATGTCGTGCACCGTGGGGTCGAGGCCGATGGCCTTGTAGCTGCCGATCAGCATGCTTTGCGGGTCGGCCGGGCTCGGCTTCAGGATCACCTGGTACTGGTAGTAGTGCTGCAGGCGATTCGGGTTCTCGCCGTAGCGGCCATCGGCCGGGCGGCGGCTCGGCTGGACATAGGCGGCCTTCCAGGGCTTCGGCCCCAGGGCGCGCAGGGTCGTCGCCGGGTGGAAGGTGCCGGCGCCGACCTCCATGTCGTAGGGCTGCAGGATCAGGCAGCCCTGCGCCGACCAATAGGCGTGCAGCCGGAGGATCAATTCCTGGAAGCTCGGCGGCTTGGTCCGGCTGGCCGCATTGGCTGCGGCCGGGGCGGTGCTGGCGGTCTGCATGGGCGGGCTTTTGCCATGCCCGCGGCAGCGAACATAGTGGGGGCGGCCTGTCCGAAGGTCGCAAGGGAGGGATGGGATGCCAGGGATGACCGGGACCGAGCGCCTGATCCGGGCCTATTACGAGGCCTTCAATGCCGGCGACCGGGAAGCGATGCTGGCCCTGCTGGCCGAGGACGTGGCCCATGACGTCAACCAGGGCCCGCGGGAGGTCGGCAAGGAGGCCTTCCGGGCCTTCCTCGGCAAGATGGACCACGCCTACCGGGAGAGGCTGCGCGACGTCGTGGTGATGGTGGACGCGACCGGCACCCGGGCGGCGGCGGAATTCGTGGTGGAGGGGGAGTACCTGGCGACCGATCCCGGCCTGCCGGAGGCCAGGGGCCAGCGCTACAGCCTCCCCGCCGGCGCCTTCCTCGAGGTCGCGGAGGGCAGGATCCGGCGCGTGACCACCTACTACAACCTGCAGGACTGGATCCGGCAGGTCGGCGGCTGACCGCCGGGGCGGATCGTCGCTGGCCGCGGCGGCGGCCTGCCCCAGCCGGGCTCTCCCTGCGGCGCCGAGCCCGGAGGGCTCGCCTAGTGCTCAGAACCAATCAGAAGGTACATACCTTTTGGGTGCATACCGCTGCAATCAGGGGCTGCTCATGTCCTGGCCTTGCTCTGCTGGCGGTTGCGCCGTTTGTATAGGTCTGACCACTAGGGCGCCATCGTCTGGCTACTGCCATAAGTGCTCAGCGTCTAGACACTCAGTCTTGTCACTGCTACCATGAAGTAAGATTTCATAGTCAGCAGTAGGAAGCAAAAAATATGATGTGGGGAGCGCACGTACTCGACAATTATATCTCCCCTAAACTCTCAGAACTAACAGCATGCAGCCCACCCGAAGTTGCGGCACTTCCAGCGTACCGTGGAGCCATAGTTCTAAATGAACTTTTTGCTGGAATTGTCTACACTGAAGCACTCAGAGTTGCCGCTTCGATCTTTATACTTCGCTTGAGAGAGGCAACAGACGATTACAGGAATGCCTGCATAGAATTGAAAGCGTATATCTCGGCACTTCCTAAGCACGATCGGCTTGAAGCACATACAAATGCTTTATCGAATTTTGAGTCCTGCCTCATAAAGCTGAACATCTCAGCCGCAGCTTTGGCTAGGGTAGCAAGTATTGTGGGCGCAAATCCGTTATACAAAAAGCATGATCGCTCACCCCTCGACCGACTATGCATACTTGCAAACAGAATAAAGCATTTCGACCAAGACATTCTTGCCGCCACAAATCAAAAAATTCCTGTTCCACTGGCCCCAGTCTGGCTTGTGAACGATGGACTAGAGTGTGTCGTCTGCAAACTTAGCTTTGAAGAGTTGGCTTTCATACTCACTGATTTTGCTGAAGATGCACAAAATCTTGCGGTTAAGTTTCCGGCAGAGGCCAATCAACGCAGGGAAGCGAAGCGGGCCAGTATGCAATCCGCTTCTGAGCAACTGGCTCCGGGCGATGCACGAAGCGCGACGCAGTCATCCTCAGGCACGAGCGTTACGGTGAATATGCCACCTATGCGACTACCATGAAGCAGTGCATGTCCTGCACGGTGGCAAACGTTTACTTAAATGACCACCGCTTCGCTGGCCTGCCCCCGATATCGCCCGACGTCTCCTGCTGCGGTTTGTCCACCAACTCAGCCATTAGCGAAACCGCCCGGAGCGGTTAGTGCTCAGAACCAATCAGAAGGTACATACCTTTTGGGTGCATACCGCCGCGATCAAGGGCTGCCCAGGGCCGGGCCTTGCTCTGCTGGGGGCTGCACCATCTGTCTGGGTCTGACTACTACCGCTCCTCCGGCACCGTCAGCCGGTCCCGCAGGGCGGTGATCCTCTCCCGCAGGTCCTTCGCCGCCGCTGGGTCCTCGAAGGCCCGGGCCAGCCATCCCGGCTTGTGGCGGGCCGCCTCCGCCCGCAAGGCGCGGCCCCTCTCGGTCAGGCAGATGCGCACCTGCCGCTCATCCTCCGGGCAGCGCTGGCGGGTAACGTAGCCCGCCGCCTCCAGCCGCTTCAGCAGCGGGGTCAGGGTATTGGATTCGAGGAAGAGGCGGTCGCCGATGCGGCCGACCGTCTGGTCGTCCTCCGCCCAGAGCACCAGCATGACCAGGAATTGCGGATAGGTCAGGCCCAGGGCGTCCAGCATCGGCTTGTTGGCGCGCCCGACCGCCTGCGCCGCCGAGTGGATGGCGAAGCAGAGGAACTGGTCGAGGTCGAGGGCGGCTGCCTCCGGGGCCTGGTCGGTCATGCTGGACTCCGCGGGGCGGATCATCAGGAGGTTCCTTATATCGCGCGCGATTGAAGCGTACAGGATCTTTCCGCAGGACAGCCATGCAATCCGATCTATCGTGCGCGATCGAATCGCCCGTTAGATATCTCCCCAACGAGGCCGCCGGGCTTGGCGGCCCCCGCTCAGGAGAGTTCCCATGATCCGCAACGCCCTCATCGCCTCCGCGATCGCCCTCGGCACCATCGGCGCCGCGCAGGCGCAGGATGCCGCGCCCCGGCTGGTCGGCGGCGGTGCCGATGCCTCGGTGGTCTACGATGCGCCCAGCCGGAACCTCGCCGGCGGCGGCCTGGCCACCATCCTCGGCGGCGGCGAGAACCAGCGCCTGTCCTATGCCGGCATCACCACCCAGGCGCCGAGCGGCCTGGTCGGCACCGTCATCGGCGGCGGCGAGAACAGGCAGCTCGTCTATCGCCCGGCGCTGGCGGGCAGCCGGCTGCTGGCCGGCCAGGGCGCCCGCCAGGGCAGCTGAGCCCTTCGCAACCCTGCGCGTTCCTGGAAGCCCGGCCCGCAAGGTCGGGCTTTCCTCGTTGCAGGGGGGCGTGCCCCGGGCACCGGCCATGCTGCCGCGGGCGCGTCAAGGATGCGCCGGGGGCGCACCGCGCTCCGCGCGGCTTCGTCCTTGTCCCGCCCGCGGCAGCATGGCTTTCGGCAATGGTCGCCTTCGACGGTGCCGAAGGCGCTCCAGGCGCCTTCGCTCCGCGCTACGGGCTTTCTGCTACAGGCCGAGGCGGGCCCAGGCGGCGCGGTCCTCCGCCGCGGCGACCAGCGCCTCGGCCGAAAGGCCCGGCAGCAGCCGGCGCAGCAGGGAGGGCCGCGGGCCGCCCACCGGGATCAGCCGCACCTTCTCGCCGAAGCGCCGCTTCGCCTCGCCCACCGCATCGCCCAGGCGATCCGCCAGCCCCAGTTCCACCGCCTTCCGCCCCGGCCAGAACCGCCCGGTGAAGAGCTGCTCGGCCGGCGCCCGCAGCCGGTCGCCGCGGCGGGCCAGGACCCAGGCGCGGAACTCGGCATGCATGTCCTCGAGCAGGGTCTCGAGCCGCGCGGCATCCTCCGGGCTCTCGGGCCGGAAGGGGTCCCAGAAGCTCTTCTCCGTCCCCGCCGTGCGCAGCCGCCGCTCCACGCCCAGCCGCTCCAGCGCCCCCTGGAAGCCGAAGCCCTGGGCGATGACGCCGATGGAGCCGAGGATGGAGGCCGGGTCGGCCACGATCTCGTCCGCCGCGCAGGCGATCCAGTAGCCGCCCGAGGCCGCGGCATCCTCGACGCAGGCGATGACCGGGACCTTCTTCTCCTCCGACAGGCGGCGGATGCGGGCGGCGACCAGGTTGGACTGCACGGCGGAGCCGCCGGGCGAGTTGATGAGGAGGAAGACGGCCGAGAGCCGCCGGAGGGCGAAGGCGCGGTCCAGCACCGGGCCGGTGCTGGCCAGCGAGATGCCGGGGCCGAAGCCGGGGCGCGGGGTGATGGTGCCCTGCAGGCGGACCAGGGCGACCCGCGGGCGGCGATCGAGGAGGGAGGGAAGGTTCATGCCCCGCAGAGCTTGTCCCGCTTCGCCGCCGCATCAAGGCGCGACCCCGCCCTTCACAAGCCGCCGCGGTGCGGCGAGACTCGCCCCGGGGCAGCCGGGGAGCCATGCCGCATGCGCCAGAGCGAGACCGGCCTCTACCAGGCGCAGGGCTTCGGCCGGGCGAGCGGCCTCGGCGTCGCGCCGGCCCTCGTCATCGTGGATTTCGTGGTGGGCTTCACCGACCCGGCGCATTTCGGCGGCGGCAACATCCGCGATGCCATCGCCCGGACGGTGCCGCTGCTGGCCTTCGCCCGCGCCGAGGGCTGGCCGGTCGTCCATACCCGCGTGGTCTATGCCGATGACGGCGCGGATGCCGGCGGCTTCACCCGCAAGGTGCCGAGCCTGCTGACGCTGACCGAGACGAGCCCCCTCTCGCAGATCGTGCCGGAGCTGGCGCCGCGGCCGGGCGAGCTGGTGCTGAGGAAGCGCAATGCCTCGGCCTTCTTCGGCACGGAGCTGGCGGGGTGGCTGGCGATGCGCCGGGTGGACACGGTCGCGGTCGCGGGCTGCACCACTTCGGGCTGCGTGCGGGCGACGGTGGTGGATTCGCTGCAGCACAATTTCCGCACGGTCTGCCTGACGAATTGCGTCGGCGACCGCGCCCTCGGCCCGCATGAGGCGAACCTCTTCGACATGGGCCAGAAATACGCCGACCTGATGACGGGCGCGGCGCTGATGACGGCGTGGCGGGAGCGGCGCGACGCCTGACCGAACGGGGGGTCTCGAAGGGGGGCTTCGCCCCCTTCGCGGGGCCCGGGGCAGCGCCCCGGATGATGGATGTCAGTTGGAGGGGATCGTCGGATGCAGGACTTCAAGGGCAAGCGGGTCGTGGTCTGCGGCGGCAGCCGAGGCATCGGGCGCTCCACGGCGCTCGGCTTCGCCAAGGCCGGCGCCGCGGTCTCGATCTGCGCCCGCAGCCCGGGGCCGCTGGAGGCGACGCGGGCGGAGATCGCGGCCCTCGGCGTGACCGCGCATGCCGCCGGCTGCGACCTCGGCGACCGGGAGGCCGTCACCGCCTATGTCGCCGCGGCCGGCAAGGCGCTGGGCGGCATCGACGTGCTGGTCAACAACGCCTCCGGCTTCGGCAGCCAGGACACGGAGGAGCACTGGGCGCAGGGGCTCTCGGTGGACGTGATGGCGACGGTGCGGGCGACGCATGCCGCCCTGCCCTTCCTCGAGGCGGCGAAGGGCTGCATCGTCAACGTCTCCTCCATCTCCGGCTACCGGCCGAGCACGCGCACGCCGGCCTATGCCGCGGTCAAGGCGCTGCTGATCAACTACACCCAGAGCCAGGCGGCGATGTATGCGCCGAAAGGCATCCGGGCGAATGCCGTGGCGCCGGGCAGCATCGAATTCCCCGGCGGGTCCTGGGAGGCGCGCAAGAGCAGCGACCCCAAGCTCTACAACGCCATCCTCGCCGGCATCCCCTTCGGCCGGCTCGGCACGCCGGAGGAGGTGGCCGAGGTGGTGATGTTCCTCGCCTCCCCGGCCGCGCGCTGGGTGACGGGGCAGACCATCATCGTCGATGGCGGGCAGATGCTGTAGCGCCGCCCGGCACAGCGCCACGCCGGGGTCAGCCGCCGGCGGCGGCCCATTCCTGGCCGAGCCGCCGGAGTTCCGCCGGGTTGCGGGCCGTCGGGAAGCCGTCGAAATCGGGCTGGGTGATCCGCGCGCGCACCCCGGGCGTCAGCACCCAGGAGAGCGGCGCCTCGATGCCCTCCGCGTCGGGGCCCATGGCGAAGGCGTGGAAGTGGCGGAACACCCGCCCGCCGCCGGCGGTGGCCTCGCCCTCGGGCGTGCCGCAGTAGCGGCGCTGCAGCGCGGTCGCGCCGGCGATGGTGCTCTGCCCCTGCACCGAGACCAGGGTACCGATGGGCGAGAGCAGGAAGTCGAGCGGGCTTGCCGCATGGAAGCCGGTGCCGTCCGGCGCGGGCGTGGCGCCGCAGCGCGGGATGCTCGCGGGGTCGAGGCGCGGGTTGCTGACGACCTGCACGACGAAGACATGCAGCGGCCGCTCCTTCGGCAGTCGTCCCGCCGCGACCAGTTCGCCATAGGCGGCGACCAGCGCCTCCGCCGCGCCGCGGGCGGCGACCGCGCTGGCATTGTCGGCATAGCCGCCGTCCACGATCTGCCCGCAATCCGGGCGGCGCGGCGTCGCGGTGGCGTCCTTCGGCCGGGCCGGCGGGCAGGCCGGCCTCGGCACTGCCTGCCGCGGCCGCAGCAGCCCGGGCGAGGTGACATAGGGAAAGCGGGCGCTGTTGCCGGCGGCGGTCGAGAAGGCGACATCGGCGCGCAGCACCCCGAGCAGGTCGATCGCCTCCGCCGCCAGGCTGCCGAGTTCGACGGGCGCGGTCAGGGCGGGCTGGCCGGTCTCGACATGCGTGCCGGTGGTCAGCAGCAGCGGCAGGCGCGGCGTCCCGTCCTTGTCGAAGGTGCCCGCCGCCAGGTGTCCCGCCATGGGCGAGACTCCGCCGAAGGCGAAGGCTGCCTCCCAGGCATGCTCCAGCCGCACCGTCCGGTCCTCGGGCCAGAGGCCGAGCCAGCCCGCCAGCGCCGAGACGGGACCGAAGACCCGCCAGACCCCGTCGCCCAGCAGCAGGCCGGCGAGCGCGGGGGCGAGGAAGTCGGACGACAGCCCCTCCCGCAGCCGCTTGAGGCGTTCGGCCGCGGGGCGCGCGCCGCTCGCCGGGGCGCAGTGCTCCCCGGCCTTCTCGAGCGAAGCCACGTAGGCCGCGGCGCCAAGCGCGCCGCCCGAGGTGCCGGCGAGGGCGAAGAGGTGCCGCCGCGGCTCGATGTCCGGCCCCTGCAGTTCGATACCCGGCTCCCGCGGCTCCCGCGGCTCGAGCGCGGTGAGCGTCGCCGCGGTCCAGAGCGCGGCGCGGCTGGCGCCGCCGGCATTGGCGACCACCATGGCGCGGATCGGCCCCTCGCCGCCCGCGCAGGACAGCAACCAGCGCGCGGCCGCCTTCTCGAGTGTCGGGCGCGGCGGCAGCTCCGCCTCGGTGCGGACCAGCGTGTTCACCGTGGCGCCGGCGGCGCCGATGACTAGGAGCGCGAGGAAGAACAGCGCCGGCCAGTGCAGCCCGACGCCGAGCAGGCCGATGCTGGGCGCGAGCAGCGTCAGCAGGGCGGCGAGGCCGAAGAGGGCGGTGGGGGCTGCGCCGACCGCCTGCGCCCAGGCGCTCGGCCAGGCCCAGCCGGCCTGCACCGAGACGATGCCGAGGAGGAAGGCGAGCAGCAGCGGGACCAGCAGGCGCCAGCGGAAGGGCAGGCAGGCGAGCGCGGTGGCGAGCCAGGGATGCAGCCCGGCGGGCCGCGGCGGCGGCGGGTCCGGCAGGTCCTCGTCGGCCAGCAGCAGGCGCAGCCGCCCGGTGCCCTCGGCCAGGGTACCGCGCCGCCGCCGGATCAGCCGGCGCCGGCCCCAGGCCAGGGCGACCAGCGCGAACCCGACCGCGCCGATGCCGAGGAGGAGGACCCAGCGCAGGCCACGCTGCCCCTCGCCGAAGAGGGGCCAGGCGGCGACGAGGCAGACGGCGGCGGCGGCGACCGGCAGCAGCGCCGCGGCGCGCGGCACGGCGGCGAACCAGAAGCCGTGGCGCAGCCGGAGCATCTCCGGCTCCCGCGCCTGCCAGGCGAGGTTGAGCGACCAGCGGGTCCAGAACCAGCTGCCCGTGCCGGTGAGCAGCAGGGCGAGGAGGAACCAGGCGGCCCCCCAGAGATTGCCGGTGCCGGCCAGCAGGAAGCGCGTCTGCTCCGGCAGGGCGAGGGCCAGCGCGGCGGCGAGGCCGAGGGCGAGCGGCGTGCGCGCCAGCCAGAGGATGCGGCGCAGGTCGGGCGCCGCGGCCAGCCAGGCGACCAGGCCCAGCGAGGCGAGGAGGGCGATCAGCGCCGACCAGTCCCGGAAGACTCCGGCGACGTTCCACCCGGCCATGCCCACCCCCCTTCGGCTGCGCCCGTCGGGGCAGCATGGCCGAGACCGGCGCGGGCGGACAATACGCCCCCTGCGGCGCTCAGGTTGGCGCGATGCCCTCGATCAGGGCGACGTCGCCATCGCTCGCAGCCTGGCGGAGGGCGATCAGCGGGGCGTAGTCCTCGCCGTGGTAGAAGGCCTTCAGCGCCGCCATGTCCGGGAATTCCAGGATGACGACGCGCTCGAGCCCGGGCGTGCCCTCGACCGGCGTGACGGCGCCGCCGCGGACGAGGTAGCGGCCGCCGAAGCGGGCGATCATCGGCGCGACCCGGTCGCGGTACTCCGCGAACTTCCCGGGATCCTTCACCCGGATATTGGCGACGAGATAGGCGGGCATGGTCCTGTCCTCCCCTGCCATACCGGCCAGCAAACATACTGACCGGCATGCCTCGTTGTTTGGCGCGCAGCCGCCACACTGTCGGCGCACTGCGCCGACCTGCGCGCGACACCGGCCTGCAGACGTCACGACGTCTGCAGGCCGGTGTCAGGCGGCCGGCGCGCCCTCGGCCAGGATGATCCGCGACACCGCGCTGGCCTGGCGCAGGTCGCGCAGCGGCGCGTAGTCCGGGCTGTCCCAGAAGGCGCGCAGCGCCGGCATGTCGGCGAATTCGACGACGGCCACGACCTCGACCGGGTCGCCCTCCACCGCCTGGGCGGGGCCGCCGCGGACGAGGTAGCGGCCGCCGAAGCGGGCGATCATCGGCCCGACCCGGCGGATGTATTCGCCGAATCCCGCGGGATCGGTGACCCTCACGGTGGCAAGGAGATAGGCGGTCATGACATGCCTCCCTCAAATCCAGGCCGGGGTCCGGGGGTCGCTCGACCCCCCGGCGGGGGAGTTTGAGGGGCAGAGCCCCTCAATGGCTACAGCGCAGGCATGGCCTCGGCGATGGCATCATCCTTCGTCATCTGGCCGAGCGTCATCCAGCCCCGCTCGTATTGCGGCGGCACGGGCAGCGCCTCGGTCCGGCCGAGCTTCGCCGCGGCGTGCAGCGGCCAGTAGGGGTCGCGCAGCAGGGCGCGGGCCAGCAGGATCAGGTCGGCCTTGCCCTCGGCCAGGATCGCCTGGGCCTGCTCGGGCTCGGTGATCATGCCCACCGCCGCCACCGGCAGGCCGGCGCCGGTCCGCACCGCCTCCGCCCCTGGCACCTGGTAGCCCGGCCCCACGGGGATCTTCTGCTGCGGATGCAGGCCGCCGGAGGAGACGTCCACCATGTCCACCCCGAGCGCCTTCAGCCGGCGGGAGAGCTCGACCGTCTCCTCCGTCGTCCAGCCGCCCTCCACCCAGTCGGTGTGGGAGACGCGGACGCAGAGCGGGACGTCATCGGGGATGACGGCGCGGACGGCGCGCGTCATCTCCAGCACGAAGCGGGCGCGGCCGTCGAAATCGCCGCCCCAGGCATCGTTGCGGCGGTTGGAGAGCGGCGAGAGGAACTGGTGGCCGAGATAGCCATGCGCCGCGTGCAGCTCGATGAAGCGGTAGCCCGCCTGGATGCTGCGCTTCGCCGCGGTGGCGAAGGCGGCGATGGTGGCCAGGATCTCCGGCTCGGTCATCGCCCGCGGCGTCGCATAGGTGTCGAAGGCCTCGGCGGAGGGGGCCAGCGGCTCCCAGCCCGTCTCCGCCGGCGCGGGGCCGTGGACCCAGGGCGCGTTGCGGCTGGCCTTGCGCCCGGCATGGGCGAGCTGGATGCCCGGCACGGCGCCGAGCGCGGCGATGCCCGCGGCGAGGCGCGTATGGCCCGGCAGATGCTGCTCGCCCCAGATCCCGAGGTCGTCGGGCGAGATGCGGCCTTCCGGCGTCACCGCGGCCGCCTCGGTCATCACCAGGCCGGCGCCGCCGACGGCGCGGGAGAGCAGGTGCTGCAGGTGCCATTCGGTCGGCCGGCCGTCGCCGCCGCAGCAATACATGCACATGGGCGAGACGCCGATGCGGTTCTTCAGCGTCACGCCGCGCAGGGTCAGCGGCTCGAACAGGTCGGTCATTCGGTCTCTCTCCAGGGGGGCAGGCGGCCCAGGCGGTTCTCGAAGACGGCGAAGAGGACAGGCGCGCCCGGCGGTTCGGGCAGAAGATAGCCCGCGGCATCGGCAGGGAAACGGGTGCGGGTGACCGCGTCCAGCACATTGCCGCCGATGGCCTCGACGAAGCCGGGGCCGGTCTCCACCACGATGTCGCAATGCATGGGGCGGAAGCGGCCGGCATCGGCCGCGCGCTCCCGCCAGTCCCGGATCGGGACGCGGCCGCGATCGGCGCAGAGCAGGTCGCCGGGCCGCGGCGGGACCTCGCGCGGGGAGCGCGGCAGGAAGGGCGCCGTCGCCGGGAAGAGCGCGGCGTCGCGGATCAGCGCGTCCACATAGGTGGAATGCGCGGCGGAGGGCGGGAATTCCCGCCGGTCGATGCCGGCGGCCTGCATGACCCAGGAGATGAAGGCGGCGGACCAGTAGGGGTCCTGCCAGAGCGCCTCGCCCTCCGGCCGGCCGGCGAGCGCCGCGGCATAGCGGCGGCGGTTCACGGCGATGGCGCCCTCGTCCTCCGGCACGGCGCGCCAATAGGCGAGGACGCGGGGGAAGTTGGCCGGGTCGCTCTCGGCCCGGCTCGGCGGCGGGCGCTCCCCGGCGGTGGTGGTCAGCCCGCCCCACTCCGCCCATTCCGCCTGCAGCAGGCGCAGCATGCGGGCGCGCGCGGCGGGCGGATAGGGGAGCGGCGGCTCAGGGGCCGGAGCGGGCGCGGCGCAGGCCGCGAGCAGGAGGAGCAGGAGGGCGGGGCCGGTGCGGCGCATCGCTTGCGGAATAGGGCAGCCGGCCGGGGAGGTGAATTGCCCTGCCGTCAAGGCGTTGGCGTCGCTGGCGGCAAAGCGGGAGCGTTACGGCACGATGACATGGAGTTCAGGATTCCTCCACACTCACGACACCGTGAGAATCGTATACAGATCACGTTCAGGCGATGCCTTGGACGTCTCCTCCCAGTGATTGTGCGCCGCGGCCTGGGGTCGGGTGCAGCATCACCACTCGGGCCGGTGGGCAACCACCGGCCCTTTTTTTATGCGCCGCCGACGTTCCGCCAGCGGCACGGCCGGTTCCGGTGTCCGATCCATTGCCGGCCTGCGTCATATGAATGCTTCTTCATGAAATTCTTCTTCTCACTCACGTGTGAGTGAGGCACATTGTATGCGTTCAGGCGATGCCTTGGACGTCTCCTCCCAGTGATTGTACGCCGCGGCCTGGGGCCGGGCGATGCATCACCACTCAGGGCCGATGGGAAACCATCGGCCCTCTTTTTTTGCGCTGCGATCCGCGCCTTGTTGCAGATGCCGCGGCACTAAATGCCTCTTCATGAAAATGTGCTTTAAAGTCACGGATCCGTGAGCCATATTATGCGCGTTCAGGCGATGCCTTGGACGTCTCCTCCCAGTGATTGTGCGCCGCGGCCTGGGGCCGGGCGATGCATCACCACTCAGGGCCGATGGGAAACCATCGGCCCTCTTTTTTTCAGCGCCGTCCCCGCACCAGGCTGAGCAGCCCCGCCAGCGTCGCGCAGCCGATGCCGGCCAGCAGCGCCAGCCGCGCGCCATCGGCCGCCCCCGCTGCCTGGAAGCAGAGGCCGACCATCGTCGTCCCGAGCGTGGTGCCGAGCAGCCGCGCCGTCGCCTGCATGCCCCCCGCGCCGCCGGCCCGCACCTTGGGCGCCGAGCCGATCATCGTCCGGTTGTTGGGGGTGGAGAAGCAGCCGAAGCCGGCGCCGCAGAGCATCATCATGGCACCCAGCAGCAGCCCGTTGCCGAGCAGCGGCAGGCTCGCCACCACCGAGAGGCCGGCGACCATCGACCCCATGCCGATGACGCAGAGCCAGGCGGTCGGGACGCGGTCGGAGAGGCGGCCGGCGAGCGGCGCACCGAAGGCCATCCCCAGCGGCCAGGGCGTCATGATCAGCCCCGTCCCGCCCTGGCTGATCCCCGCCCCCTGCAGCAGGAAGGGCAGGGAGACATGGCTGGTGTACCAGCCGGCGAAGGCGCAGACCGAGGCGGCGACGGAGAAGGCGATGGCGCGGATCCGCAGCAGGTCCAGCGGCAGCAGCGGCGCCGGCTGGCGGAGCTGCCGGCGCACCAGCAGCACCCCGGCGCCGATCCCGCCCGCGATCAGCGCCGCCGCCGGCAGCGGCACGGCGAAGACCAGGTCGACGCCGAGGAAGAAGAGGCCGAAGGTCAGCACGTTCAGCACCGCGCTCGGCCAGTCGAAGGGCCGGCGGGTGCCGGGCTGCTCCGGCAGCGCCCAGCGCCCGACCAGGATCCCCGCCAGGCAGACCGGGACATGGATGGCGAAGAGCGCCTGCCAGGGTGCGACCGTCAGGATGGCGGCGGCGAGGCTGGGGGCGGAGGCGCCGGCGATCGCCACCACCGTCGCGTTGATCCCGATGGCGCGGCCGAGCATCCGCAGGGGGTAGATGTGCCGGATCATGCCGGCGGTCAGGCTCATGACGGCCGAGGCGCCGAGGCCCTGCGCGACGCGGCAGGCGAGCAGCGCCTCGAAGCCGGGGGCGAGGGCGGAGCCGAGCGAGGCGAGGCCGAAGACCGCGAAGCCCGTCAGGAAGACCGGCCGGAAGCCGAGCTTCTCGCCGAGCGAGGCGAGCGGCAGCAGGGTGGTGACGACGGTCAACTGGTAGGCGTTCAGCAGCCAGGTCGCGGCCGCCGGCGAGATGCCGAGGGAGCGGGCGATGCCGGGCAGCGCCACGTTCACCATGGCGCTGTCGAGGACCGTGATGGCGATGGAGACCGAGACCGCGACCACCGCCCAGAGGCGGCGCGGCATCGGCAGGCCGTCCTGCTCGGCCGCGAGGGCGGGCGCGTTCACGGACGGGGCCGCGGCGGCGCGGGGCGCGCCGGGCCGCGCCGGCCGCCTTCGCAGGCGGCCAGAGAGGGGTATGGCCCTCGGCAGCGGACGCGCCGGCCAGCCGCGACGGCGCCGGGCGCCCGCAGGTCCGCGATGATGTGGATGCCGTCCTCCCCCGATCTCCGCCCGGCCAACCAATGCGGGGCGCCGCCTCTCCGGCGCGCCGGCACCGGCCGGGATATGCTGACTGACGATCCGACGGAACCTGCCGCATGGCCACCCGGTCCAGACCGCCCCTTCGGCGCGCCGATCGCCGGATGCGCCGGGCCGGCCCCCGGATGGCGGCGCCGCGCGGCCTGCCGCCGCGGCGCGCGTCCCATCCCGCCGGGCGGCCGGCTACTCCGCGGCGGCCGCGAGCGGCGCCATGGGCAGCGCGACCCCGACCAGCGCGTCGCGGGTCACGATCGCGGCCAACTGGTCCTCCGACCAGCCCTCCGTCCCGGCCGGGCGCATCGGCAGCACCATCCAGCGGTAGTCGGCGGTGCTGTCCACCACCCGGATCTTCGTCCCCTCCGGCAGCACCGTGCCCCATTCCGCCAGCACCGCCCGCGGCTCGCGCACCGCCCGCGAGCGGTACTCGAAGCTCTTGTACCAGCCGGGGGGGTAGCCGAGCACCGCGCGCGGGTAGCAGGAACAGAGGGTGCAGACGACGAGGTGGTGCAGGCCGGGCCGGTCCTCCAGCACGCCGAGCGGCGGCGCGCCGGCCATGGAGACGCCCATGCGCTCGGCGGCCGCGGCGCCGTCGGTCAGCAGCAGGCGGCGCCAGTCCGGGTCCAGCCAGGCGCGGGCGACCATGCGGGCGCCGATCTCGGGGGAGGCGCGGTCGGTGCGCGCCTGCATCTCGGCGAGTTCCGCCTCGGTCACGATGCCCTTGGCCGCCAGCGCGGCGACCAGCCTCTCGAGCCGGGCGATGGAGTCGGGGCGGGCGGGGGCGCTCATCCCGCCCTCCGCCCGCCGCGGCGCGGGATGGCGGGAAAGCGTGGCGCGGCGGGCATCAGGCAGCCTCCTTGGCGGGCATTCCCGCGGGTTCCAGCCAGTGTTCGAAGATCTCGACCAGGACCGTGTCGCCCGCCTCGCCCTCCCGCCAGATCGGCGGCTGGTCGAAGAGGACGTGGTAGAGGACGCGCACCGGCGCCGGGCGGGCGAAGGCGAGGTCCTCCGGGTTCGGGAAGGCGCCGAGCACGGCTTCCACCCTCCCCTCCCGCCCGCGCAGGTAGTGCGGCGTGCGGATGTGGCACGGCCCGCGGCGCTCCGGCCAGTCGTCCTTCACCCGCACCCGGTCGCCGGCGGCGAAGCGGGCCCCGGCCGGCGCATGCCGCGCCTCGTGCTGGCCGGACTCGCCGGCGACCTGGCCGCCCGGGGATGCGCTCATGGGGGCCCCGCTCATGCCAGGTCCTCCGGCGCGACGATGCCCTTCTCCAGCATGATGCCGCAGAGCGAGGTCAGCCAGCGCTCGTAATAGGTGAGGGCGAAGTATTCGTCCTCGGGGATCGCCTCGATGCCCCGGCGCAACTCATCGACCGTCAGCAGCTTCTTCGCCGCCAGCACCTGGCGCAGCGCGTCGACGCGCCTGCCGAAGGCATCCGGCGGCGCCTCGTCGCGCTCGACCGGGCTGCAGCGGAAGCGGCTCAGGCCGCCCATGTCGTGGATGGCGGGGGTTGGCTCGGCGTCGCTCATGGGGGCGAAGGCTAAGTCGGGCGGCGGTGCCACGTCCAGGGCATGGACCCGGCGGGAGCGGCGGGCGTTGCACTGCAGCAACCCAGCGGAGCACCCCCATGCGCCTGCCCCTGATCCCGCCCGCCCAGCTCGACGCCGCGCAGAAGCCGCTGCATGCCGACATGCGCGCCGGCATCGAGAGCCACTTCAAGGGCTTCGCCACCATCGGCCCGGACGGCGCCCTGCTCGGCCCCTGGAACCCCTGGCTGCACTGGCCGGCGATCGGCGGGCCGATCTGGGAGCTGACCAAGGCGCTCTCCTTCCAGACCGGGCTGCCCAAGCCGGTGCGGGAGGTGGCGATCCTGGTGACCGGCGCGCATTTCCACGCGGCCTACGAGATCTACGCCCATGTGATCGCCGCCGAGCAGCGCGGCCTGCCGGATGCGAAGATCGCCACCATCGTCGCCGGCCAGCGCCCGGCCGACCTGACGCGGGAGGAGGCAGTGGCCTACGACATCGCCGCCGCGCTGGTCGGCGGCGGGGTGCTGCCGGAGCTGACCTGGAAGCAGGGAATCGAGGTCTTCGGCCGGGATGCCGCGGCCGAACTGGTCTACCTCGTCGGGCTCTACTGCCTGGTCTCCATCACCCTCAACGGCTTCGACGTTCCGGTGCCGGAGCCGGAGCGGGGCTGAGCGCGGCCTTCAGCGCGGCGCAGAGGGCGCCGAGGGTGAGCAGGGCATTGGCGGCGTGCGACCATTCCCACTGCGCCCGCAGCGCCTCCCACCCCTCGGGCAGCACGGTCCAGTGCCGCGTCGCCAGGTTGGTCGGGTAGGTCCAGACGAAGAAGACCATGAGGCCGGCGGCGAGCAGCAGGGCCGCGACCAGCGCCGGCCAGGGCGAGGCGGGCGGCCGCTGCTGCCGGTGCGCAAGCGCGAGGCAGGCGAGGATGGCCGCGATCGGGAAGCTGCCGGCCTTGGCCCAGCCGGCATAGGCGGCCTGGGCGGCGAGATAGGCGTCGCGCCCCATCGCCAGCTTGTTCGGCAGGGCGAGCAGATGCGCCCCCGCCGGGACGAGGGCGAGGGCGGTCAGCAGGACGGCGAGGAAGGCAAGGCGCGGCATGCCGCCCCGACGCGGCGGCGGGCGGCCGGGTTCCCGGCCGGACCGGTCGCGGCTCGCCATGGCGCGCGTCGACCGGTCCAGGTCCGGGTCGAGGCGAGCCAATCATGCCAACCCGGGAAAGGGCTGACCCGGCGGCGGGAGCCTACCGGACCGTGTCCGGCGCGGTTTGGATGGGCCGGTCTCAAGCCAGGCTGGTATGACGCCGCCCGGGTGCAGCCGCTCGCACGGCGGTTGCTCTACTCCCGAAATCCGGACTTCCGCTCGTAATGCTTTGCGTACTTGTCGGTGACGAGGTCGGTTTTGACCACCACGCAGACATCGGTGGTGTTGAACTGTTGGTCCAGCACCGCGCCGTCGCCGACGAAGCCGCCGAGGCGGAGATAGCCCTTCACCAGCGGCGGCAGGTCGTTGACCACCGCCTTCACGTCGAGGCCGGCGGGATCCAGCCGGTCCATCGGCACGTAGCGCTCCGGCAGGGCGCGCGGGCGGATCGGCGGCGGCGCCAGGTGATGCGCGTGGAGATAGGTCAGCATC
Source organism: Paracraurococcus lichenis (assembly GCF_030657435.1). Lineage (GTDB taxonomy): Bacteria > Pseudomonadota > Alphaproteobacteria > Acetobacterales > Acetobacteraceae > Paracraurococcus > Paracraurococcus lichenis. The sequence continues at coordinate 22,669 of NZ_JAUTWS010000014.1, forward strand.
GGCGCCAGCGCCTCGAGGTCGGTGCCGTGCAGGCTGGCGCAGCCGAACATCAGGTCGATGCGGTGGTGGAAGACATAGGCCGCGATGCCGCGCCAGAGGAGCTGCAGCGAGCCGCGGCTGCGATAGCCGGCATCGACGCAGGAGCGGCCGAGCTCCAGCACCTCCCCCGGCTGCCCGACCAGCCGGGAGATGTCGTATTCGGCCGCGGAGTAGAAGCGGCCGATGGCCTCCGCCGCCGCGCGGCGGATCAGCCGGTAGGTGCCGACGACCGATCCCGGCCCTTCCCCCAGGTCGTGGTCGACGACCAGCAGGTGGTCGGCGACGGCGTCGAACTCGTCGCGGTCGCGGCCGCTCAGCCGCGTCGCGGCATCGGGCCGGGCGCCCATCTCGCCGTAGAAGACGCGGTAGCGCAGCGCGAGGGAGGCATCGAGCTCGGCCTCGGTCTCGGCCAGGCGGACGCCGAGGTTGCCGGCGCGGATCTCGCCGAAGCCGGCCTCGCCGGCGATGGCGGCGCCGCTCATGCCGGCTCGCGCCCGGTGCGCGGGCGCGGCGCGCGGCGGGGCGCGGCGGGCTCGGGCTTCGGGTCGGGGAAGCGGCGGCCGAAGAGTTCCAAGCGGTGGTCCACCAGGTCGAAGCCGAGGCGGGCGGCGATCTCCTTCGCCAGGGCCTCGTGCCGCGCGTCGGAGAATTCGATCACCTTGCCGGTGTCCACGTCGATCAGGTGGTGGTGCGGGCCGTGCTCGGTCGGCTCGTAGCGGGCGCGGCCGCCGCCGAAGTCGTGCCGCTCGAGGATGCCCTTCTCCTCGAGCAGGCGGACGGTGCGGTAGACGGTGGCGATGGAGATGTGGCTGTCGCGCTCATGCGCGCGGCGGTAGAGTTCCTCGACATCGGGATGGTCGGCGCTCTCGGAGATGACGCGGGCGATCAGGCGCCGTTGCCCGGTCATCTTCAGGCCGCGGTCGATGCACAGCCTCTCGATGCGGGAGATGCCGTCGCGGCCGGCGGATGCGGGCGTGTCCATGCGGCTTCGAATGCGGCCCCTGGTGGTCGGGAGGCCATCATCCGCCCCCCTGCGGTGTCGTCAGGCCGAGGACCATAGCGCCCCGCGGTGCGCGCCACCATGGCGGAGCGCGGGCGGCATCGTGCCGGGGCCCGCCACCCCATCCTCCAGCGGGCCCGCGGGGTTCAGCCGAGCTTGGTCTGCTGCGAGGCAGAGGCGGCCGCGGCGGCCTCGCGCCGGGCGCCCCGGGCCGGGCGGCCGCGCGGCTTGGTGCCGAGGCCGATCTTCTTGGCGAGCGAGGAGCGATGCTTGGCGTAGTTCGGCGCCACCATGGGATAATCGGGCGGCAGGCTCCAACGCTCCCGGTACTGCTCGGGAGTCATGTTGTAGGAGGTCTGCAGATGCCGCTTCAGCATCTTCAGCTTCTTCCCGTCCTCCAGGCAGATCAGGTATTCGGGCGTGATCGACTTCTTGACGGGCACCGCGGGTTGTGGCCGCTCAGGCTGCGGCTTTGCCGCCGGCTGTCCCACCGAGGACAAGGTCCGGTAAACCTCCTGGATCAGGTTCGGCAGATCACCCAGCGACACCGGATTGTTGGATACATGCGCGGCGACGATTTCGGCGGTCAATCCCAGCAGGTCGGCAGAGGGAGCATCTTCAGCCATGTGACGCATCTTCCCGTTGATGGAGGCGGAGCTATACTGCCAGATGTGGCCGTTTCGCAACGCATATCGGCGATTCGCAGGACATCATCCGTTGAACTCTGTTTGCAAGCAAGAACTCAGCAGCGATCGGACGCTCGACATCACGTCGGAGACTTGTCCGATGACCTTCGTGAGAACGCGACTCGCACTTGACCGCATGCCGTCGGGGGCGACGCTGCTGGTCCGGCTGCGGGGCGAGGAGCCGCGGCGCAACATCCCGCGCACCGCGGTGGAGCAGGGCCATGCCGTGCTCGCCCAGCAGGATCTGCCGGACGGCGTCACCGAGCTGCTGCTGCGGAAGGGCTGACGCGACCGGAAGGGCAGGCCTTCAGTCCGCCGGCCCCGTCAGGTCGCGGCGCAGGACCAGGGCGTCGCTGCCATCCGCGTAGTAGCGCCGGCGCAGGCCGACGCGGGCAAAGCCCAGGCCCTCATAGAGTGCGAGGGCGGCTGCATTGCCGGCCGCGACCTCGAGGAACATCGCCTCCGCGCCCCGCGCCGCCGCGGCGGCCAGGGCGCCGGCCAGCAGCCCGGCGCCGAGTCCCCGCCGGCGCGCCGCGGGATGGACGGCCAGGGTCAGGATCTCCGCCTCCCCGGCCGCGGCGCGGGCGAGGATGAAACCCTCTCCCGGCCGCCAGAGGCCATAGGCGCCCGGCATCTCCAGCATCAGCCGGATGGCATCCGCCCCCCAGGCCTCCTCGCGCGGGAAGGCCGCGGCGTGCAGGACCGCGAGTGCCGCCGAGTCTGAGGCATGGGGGGTCTCGAAGGGGGGCTTCGCCCCCTTCGCGGGGCCCGGGGCGGAGCCCCGGTTTCCCGCCTGCATCACACGGTGGCCGGCAGCCGCACCGCCGGCGGCTCGACATAGAGCGGCCGGGCGGCGAGCCCCGGGATGCGCCCGGCCAGCCGCAGCGCCGCCACCCGCGCCGCCGCCGCGGCATCCGGCTGCCGGCTTTCCGTCGCCACCGCCTCGGCGCCGCGCGCGGCCAGCGCCTCGGCGACCTGCGACGCGGCATCGCCCACCAGGGCGACCGGGCCGGCCGGCGCCGGCAGGTCGGCCAGGGCGAAGACCGCGGGCGGCCCCTCCGGCGCCGCGGCGCCGGCGGCGAAGCGTTCCAGCACCACCCGGCCGCGGCGGTTGTCCACCGCCGACCAGACGGGCCGGCCGGCCGGCGGCAGGGCGGCGGCCAAAGCCTCCCCGGTCGTCACCCCGATCGCCGGCAGGCCGGCGGCCAGCGCCAGGCCCTGCGCGAGGGCGAGGGCGGCGCGGATGCCGGTGAAGCCGCCGGGGCCGACCACTGCGGCGACGGCATCGAGGTCGGCGGGACGCACCCCGGCCTCCCGCAGCACGGCCTGGACCATGGGCGGGAGGAGCGCGGCATGGCCGCGGTCGCCCTCCAGCAACCGGTGGGCACGCAACGCGCCGTCACAGAGCAGCGCGGCGGAGCAGCGGGCGAGCGAGGCGTCGAGGGCGAGGATCCACACCGGGCGGGTTCCCTGTCCCGGCAAGGCGGCCGGGGGCGCCAGCTCATACATCACAAGCTTGTGAAAAATCTGTGCACATGGTCAAGGCTGCAACGCCGGCGGTGAGGCGCCGGGCGGAAGCGCGCGCAGGCGTGACCGGGCGCGCCAACCCGCATCAGAGGGCGAGTTCGACCATGGCGGGGACATGGTCACTGGCCTGCGGCCAGCCGCGGGCGGGTTTCAGGACGACGTGGCGCGCCAGCTTGCCGGCGAGGTCGGGGCTGACCCAGACATGGTCGAGGCGCCGGCCGCGATCCGCGGCCTCCCAGTCCCGCGCCCGGTAGGACCACCACGTGTAGAGCTTCTCCTCCGCGGGCACGAAGTGACGCAGCGCATCGTGCCACTCGCCGGCCCGCATCCAGCCGGTCAATGCCTCGACCTCGACCGGGGTGTGGGAGACGACGCCGAGCATCTGCCGGTGCGACCAGACGTCGTGTTCGAGCGGCGCGATGTTGAGGTCGCCGACCAGCACGCTGCGCGGCTTCGCGCCGCGCGCCTTCGACCAGGCGGCGGCCTCGGCGACGAAGTCCAGCTTGTGGGCGAATTTCGGGTTGGCCTCGCGGTCCGGCAGGTCGCCGCCGGCGGGGACGTAGAAATCGTGCAGCTCGACCGGGCCGCCCGGCGCGTCGAGCGCCACCGAGATGTGCCGGCAATCGCCCCGGCCGCACCAGTCGGGCTCGCCCTCGCGCAGTTCGAAGGGCAGGCGGGAGAGGATGGCGACGCCGTTGTAGCCCTTCATGCCGCGGTGGGCGATGTGGGCGAAGCCGAAGGCCCGGATGTCCTCGAGCGGGAAGAGCTCGTCCGGGCACTTCGTCTCCTGCAGGCAGAGCACGTCGGGCTCCAGCGCCTTGACCAGCTCGCCGAGCAGCGGCCGGCGCAGCCGGACGGAGTTGATGTTCCAGGTGGCGATGCGGAGGGTCGGCATGCGCCGGCGCTAGCGGCTCCCGCTGGCTTGATCAAGGCGGCGGAAGGATGATCTCGTACTCGAAGCTCTCGCGCGGCGCATCGAGGCGGCACGCCGCCTCGTCGAAGTAGATGACGGTCCAGTCGGGCAGCGCCGCCTTCACCGCGCGGGCGATGGCAAGGCCCTCCGCAGCGAAGGCAGCGAGATCGAACTGCCCCGTCCGTTCCTCCGGCGGGAGATAGTCCTTGCTCTCCGTGTCATACCATTCCTGCCACCGTCGGATGCGGGCGATCAGCCCGGCATCGACGGGAAGCTCTTCGGCATGGCCCGCGCAACCGTCCGGATGCCACACGCCATCGGCGCAGTAGTCCACCATGATGCGGACCCAGCGCGCCTCGGCGAGGGAGAGTGCCTCCTGCGGCGGCTCCGCGCGGGAGGCCATTACACGATCCGGGTACGGACCGTGCCCACGCCCTCGACCATGCCCTCCAGCAGGTCGCCCTTCTGCACCGCGGCGACGCCTTCCGGCGTGCCGGTCATGATCAGGTCGCCGGGCGCGAGGCGGACGAGATGCGAGAGGTTCGAGATCACCTCCGGCACCGACCAGATCAGCTTTGAGAGGTCGGAGGACTGGGTGACCTTGCCGTTCACCCGCAACTCGATCCGGCCCTTCGAGACATCGACGCCGCGGGCCGGCACCAGCGCGCCCATCGGCGCCGAGTTGTCGAAGCCCTTGCCCATGTCCCAGGGGCGGCCGGTCTTCTTCGCCTCGTTCTGCAGGTCGCGGCGCGTCATGTCGAGGCCGGCGCAATAGCCCCAGACATGGCCGAGCGCCTGCTCCACCGGGATGTCGGCGCCGGCCGAGCCGATGGCGACGACCAGCTCCATCTCGTGGTGGAGCTGCTTCGTCATCGGCGGGTAGGGCATGTCGGCCTCGTTCACCACCAGGGCATCGGCCGGCTTGGTGAAGTAGAAGGGCGGCTCGCGGGTCGGGTCGCTGCCCATCTCGATCGCATGCTCGGCGTAATTGCGGCCCACGCAGAAGATCCGGCGCACCGGGAACATCTGGCTGCTGCCCTCGATGGGCACCGCGGCGACGACCGGCGGGACGATGACGTAGTCGGACATGCCGCGAGGAACTCCCTGGGATGTGGCGCGGATGCCATAGCAGCGCCTCCCGCCCCCCGGAAGTGCGGCCGGCTGAGCCCGAACACCTTGTATTTCGCTTCAAGTAATGCCGCTAACCCACGGAGAAAACGTGCAGCAGACAAAAAAAGCGCCCGGACAGGGGGGTGTCCGGGCGCCGTTGTTGCTTTTTTCCGATCGGAAAGGTCGGGCGAGCCGGCAGGGGAAACCGGCCTCGGCCACCGGGTCATTATAGGCGGCCCGGCCTGTGGATATTAGCGGAGGGCGCGTGCCGAAGCAAAAGGCTTTGCACGTGGCTGCCATGCGACTCTGCCGCATCGCGCCAGGGTCGCGCAGGTGTGACCCGACACAACCGCAACCAACGCAGCCCGGTCGGGCCTCACTCAGCCGCGACGGGCAAGGGCCGACCGGCCGATTGCCGGCCCGAGGCCCAGTCGGCGCAGGCCGCCCCGAAGCGCTCGAAGATGGCGCGGGAGACTGCATCCCGCTCCCAGTCGTATTCCGGGTGCCACTGCACGCCATAGGCGAAGCCCGGGGCATCCTTGACCCGCACCGCCTCGATCGTGCCATCGGGCGCCCAGCCTTCCGCCGCCAGGCGCGGGGCGAGGCGGGCGATGCCCTGGTTGTGCAGCGAGTTCACCGCGATCCCGGTATCGCCGGCGAGTTCCGCGACGAAGCTGCCGGGCTGCAGCCGCAGGCCATGCGCCTTGGCGGTGCGGATGCGCGGCAGCTTCTGGTCGGCCGGCGTCGAGTGGTCGATGCGCCCGGGCAGGTCCTGGATGCGCTGGTCGAGGCTGCCGCCGAGCGCCACGTTCAGCTCCTGGAAGCCGCGGCAGATCGCCAGCAGCGGCAAGCCGGCGGCGATGGCGGCCCGGATCAGCGGCAGGGTGGTCGCGTCGCGGTCATGGTCCTCGGGCGTGCCCTCGGCATGGGGCGGGCCCTGGTAGTGCTCCGGGCAGACATTGGACCGGCTGCCCGTGAGGATCAGCCCGTCGAGCCGCGGCAGGACCGCGGGCGCCAGCGCCTCCCCCGCCGCGGGCAGCAGCACCGGGATGCCCCCGACCGGGCCGAGCACCACGCGCACATAGCTGTCGGAGGCGGCGTGGTTCGGCGTGGCGAAGATGCCGAAGGGCTTCACGCAGCAGGAGATACCGATGAGCGGTTTCATCACGGTTCCAGCTTCATCCGCGAATGCGGCATGATCAAGGTGGTGCGGGGCGATGTGATGCAGTTTTCGCGCCATGCCTTGCCATGTCCTTGATCCGGCGCGGCGGATCACGCGGGAAAGATGGGCCGCCGGCGCCGCGGCGGGTGCCGCCTCTCCGCATGCCGGCCATGCGGCGCTACTGGATGCCCAGCGCCTCGCGGAAGCGCGGGTCGTTGAAGTCGAAGAGCAGCGCGGGATAGCGGGCGCCGTATTCGGGCTGGGAGAGGGTGACGCGCGTCTCCTGCCCCTGGGCGTCCACGACAGCCCATTGCCGCAGCTCGAAGGGATCCTCGGCAAAGACCAGCGTCAGCCGCCCCTCGGCCGGGGCGGCGGTGCGGAACAGCGTGACGCGCAGCAGCCCGCCGCCGCGCTCGACGCGGCTGACCGTGATCTCGCCGGAGAGCCTGAGGTCCTCCCGCAGCAGGATGCCGAGCGGCGTCGAGCCGATGGGCAGCGTCGTCGCCTGCACGAGCTGGCGGTCGAAGTAGAAGAACTGGCCATGGCTGGCGACCAGCAGCAGCGGCTCCGGCGGGTCGTACTCGAAGCGCATCCGGCCCGGGCGGACGATCCAGCCGGTGCCCTCGGAGGCGGCGCCGTTCTGCGCGATCTGCAGGAAGCGCGCCTTCAGGCTGGTCAGCCGGTTCAGCCAGGCCTCGGCGCGGGCGATGTCGGCCCGGTCCCGGTCCGAGAAGGGGCGCTGCTGCGCCACGGCGGGCAGGGCAGGCAGCAGGGCGGGCAGGGCGAGCAAGGAGCGGCGGAGCATCCCGCCACATCTGGACCGGGCGCTTCCCGGCGGAAAGCCCCGGCGCGTCGCGGCCCCGTCGCAATCGCTGACAAATCGTGAAGACCTGTGACAGGGCCGTGACCCCCGGTCGCGCTCGGGTTGTGTGACGGGTGCAGCCATCGCGCGTTGCAACGAGGTTCCGTCGCATGGCTACCCCGATGCCGCCCACCCTGCCGAGACTCGCCGCGCTTCGGACCGTCGCCATCCGGCCGCGGGCCGTGGTCGTGGTGCTGGCCGGGCCGGACCCGGTGCTGCTGGTCCGCTGCCTCGGCGCCCTAGCGCTGCAGCGCAGCGGCGCCGGGCTGTGGCTGGCGCCGGAGGCCTTCGGCGTGGTGGTCGCGCCGGACGGCGCGGCCGGGCCACTCTCCCGCGCGCTCGAGCGGCTGGCGCCCGCGCTGCCCTTCCGGCTGCGCCTGATGCCGGAGGCGGCGGCGCCGGGCTGGGCCCTGCGGGCGGCGATGGAGGAGGCAAGCGCCTGGCTCGGCGGCGAGGGCCCGATCCTGGTGACCGAGGCCAGGGCGGTGCCGGAGCCGCGCTGGGTCGCCCGCGCCTTCACGGCGCTCGCCGGCGAGGCCGACCTGGTGCTCGGGGAGGTGGTGCCGCCCGGCGCCCGGCCCGATGCGGCGAGCCGCCATGCCGCGCTGCTGGCCCGGCTGGGTGCGCGGCTGGACCCCGACCCGATCGAGCCGGCGCCGCGCCCGGCGCTGAATTTCGGCATCCGCGCCGGGCTGCTGGCGGCGGTCGGCGGGCTGCCGGCCGGGACCGAGGGCGGCCTGCCCGGGCTGCTCGCGGCGCTCCGCCGCCGCGATGCCCGCATCCGCCGGGCGCCCGGCCTGAAGGTGGAGGCCGCGCTGCCGCCGGCGCTGGTCGAGCCGGCCTTCGCGGTCTGGCGGCGGCTGCGGGCGCGGCGGGCGCTGCGGCAATTCTGGACCGCCGGGACGGGCGCGCATGCGCCGGAGACGCCGGCCTTCCGCCGCTGGGCGGCGCGGCTCGGCCTGCCGGCGGGCGCGCTCGGCCGGGCGCTGGCGGCACCGAGCTTCGGGCTGGCCTGGGCGGCGGTGGCGGCCGCGAGCCCGGTGCTGGCGGCGCGCCGCAGCCTGCCGCCGGCGGCCCTGCGGCGAGACATCCTCCTCGCCCGGCTGCTGCTGGCGCTGCCACGCCCGGCACCGATCGCCACCGAGGCGGCCGGCACCGGCGAGGGCAAGGCCGGAACGGTTTCCCGGTCGAAACCGCGTGATTGCCTGGTCCGATAAGTGCAGACTCCCGGCGGGCCGTTCGATTGTTTCCGCCCGCGCCAATACTTGCCATGGAATAGGTTTGCTGCTCACCTCCAGCGTGCCACTGCGGGGGAGCGTGCGGAATGATCGCTGTCAGGCCGATCCGACCCGGACAGGACAGCGATCCCGGCTCCCAGATGCAATGGCCGCCCTTGCCGCCCAGCCTGCGAAACCACCTGCTCGGCCTGCTGGTGCTGGTGCTCGTCCCCACCCTGGCGCTGGGCGCCGTCGCCGCGGCCCATGTCATGCGCAACTATCAGCAGGCGGTGAAGGACGGCCTGCAGGACACCGCGCGCGCCCTGGCCGTCGCGGTGGACCGGGACATCGAGGGCCGGCTCTCCACCCTCGCCGCGCTCGCCGCCTCGCCCCGGCTGGACGGCGGCACGGCGCACCTCGACGATTTCGCGCAGCATGCACGGCGGGCCGCGGCGGCGATCGGCGCCGCCATCACCGTGATCGACCCCGATTTCAGGCTGGTCTTCCACACCGATCTCGCGCCCGGCGAGGTCCTGCCCCCGACGGGTGCGACGGAGGCGGTCAGGACCGCCCTCGCCACCAGGCGCCCGGCCGTCAGCAGCCTCCTCACCGGGGTCGTCAGCGGGGTGCCGGTGGTCCTGGTCATCATGCCGGTGGTCCGCGACGGCACGGTCCGGATGCTGCTGGCGGCCCGGCTCGCGCCGGAGCGCCTGGCCCGCCTCCTGGCGGGCCAGGCGCCGTCGGATGGGGGCACCACGGCCGTGTTCGACGGCAATCGCCGGGTCGTCGCGCGCTCCACGGGCCAGGCCGACTGGGTGGGGCGGGAGGCACCGGACTGGCTGGCGGCGGCGCTCGCGGGCGGAGAGCAGGGCGTCGTCACCGGCAGCACCGACGAACGGGGCAGGCTGCTCGTCGCCTATCACCGCCTCGCCCTGGCGCCGGGCTGGGCCGTGACGGTGGCGGAACCCACCGCGGTCCATAGCCCCGTGCGGACCGACCCGGCGCTCGGCCTCGCCCTCGGCGGCCTCTCCATCTTCGGCCTGGGACTGGTGGCCGTCGGCGGGCTGCACCGGCGCGTGGTCCGGCCGATCGAGGCGCTGACCCGCCGGGCCGAGGCCCTGGTCACGCCCGGGGCGCCAGCCGTCAATCCCGACCCGGCCGGGGTGGCCGAGTTCGAGCGACTGCGCCGGAGCCTGCTCGAGGCCGAGGCGGCGCTGCAGGCGCGGGCAGCCGCCGAGGCCCGCTCCCGCAACGCACTGGCCGAGAGCGAGCGGCGCTACCGCCGGCTGGCCGAGACCGGCAACATGGTGCTCTGGCGGGCCGATCCCGAGGGGCGGCTGGTCCACTCGCATGGCTGGTGGCTGCTCACCGGCCAGCCGGCCGAAGCGGCGCGCGGGGATGGCTGGCTGGCGATGCTGCACGCCGAGGACGCCCCCGCCATGCGGGCCATCTGGCGCGCCGCGGTGGCCGCGCGGCAGCCCGCATCCGTCGAGTGCCGCGTCCGGACGCGGCTCGGCACGCTGCTCTGGGTGCGGGTGCGCGCCGTGCCGATCTTCGACGCGGACCACGACCTGGTGGAATGGGCCGGCGTGGTGGAGGATGTCGATGCGAGGCGCCGCGCCGAGCAGGTGACGCGCGACCTGCTCGCCACGCTCGACCTCGCCGCCGTGCTCGAGCGCGGGCCCGACGGGCGGATCCGGTTCTGGTCCGCCGGCTGCGAGAGGCTCTATGGCTGGACCGCCGCCGAGGCGATCGGCGCGCCGGTGCGCGACCTGCTGCGGCCGGTCTTTCCCGGACCGGCCGCCGCGATCGACGAGGCGCTGGCGCGCACCGGCGAGTGGAGCGGCGAGCTGCTGCACCACACCCGCACGGGGGAGGAGCGGATCATCCTCTGCCGCATGGTCCGGCGGCCCGGCGCGGAGGACCGGCCCGAGACCGTGCTCGAGGCGCTGATGGACATGACGGCGCTGCGCCGGACCGAGCGGGCGCTGCACGAGAGCGAGAGCCGCGTGCTGCGGGCCCTCGACGCCGCCCGCATCGGCGCCTGGGAATGGGACCTCGCCACGGACCGGCTCACCGGCTCCCCGGGGCGGGAGGAGGTGCTGCTCGGCCGGCCGACCGGCTTCCTCCGCTACCGCGCGGACGCGCTGGCCCTGATGCATCCGGCGGACCGGCAGCAGGTCGTCGAGGCCATGGAGCGGATACAGACCGGCGCGAGCGCCACCCTCGATGTCGAGTTCCGCATCATGCACTCGGATGGCGGCATCCGCTGGCTGCGCTCCGTCGGCCGCGCCACGCTCGGGCCGGAGGGCGCGCCGCAGCGCGTCAGCGGCGTCTCCATCGACGTGACCGACCAGCGCGCGGCGCGGCAGCGGGAAGTGCTGCTGGCCCGCGAGGTGGACCACCGGGCGAAGAACGCGCTGGCCGTGGTGCAGTCCGTGCTGCGCCTGACCTCGATGGAGGAGCCGCGGGCCTATGCCGCGGCGGTCGGGGCGCGCGTCTCGGCCCTGTCGCGGGCGCATTCCCTGCTGGCGCGGGAGGGCTGGGCCGGCGCCGACCTGCGGGCGCTGATCGAGCGCGAGGTCACGTCGCAGGCCAGCACGAGCGAGGCGGTGACGCTCGACGGGCCGGAGCTGCGGCTGGCGGCGATCGCCGTGCAGCCGGTCGCCATGGTGCTGCACGAGCTGGCGCGGAATGCCGCGCAGCATGGCCCCCTGTCCCGCGACGGAGGCCGGCTGCGCATCGCCTGGCGGGTCGGCCGGCGGGAATGGGAGGACGGGATGCTGCGCCTGTGCTGGCAGGAGACCGGCGGCCCTGCCCCGGCCGCGCCGCCGGCGCACCGCGGCTTCGGCCTGCGGGTGATCGAGGCGACGATCCGCAGCCAGCTCGGCGGCAGCCTCGAGATGCGCTGGACCGGGACCGGCCTCGACTGCGAGATCGCGCTGGCCCTCGCCCGCTGGTCGGCCGAGGATGCGGACGGGGCACAGGCGGCCTGAGGCGTGCCGATGCCCGGAGGACCGCATGGTCCGCAGGGCTGAATCGGCCCGCCCAACATACAAGGCGTGCCGATGACCGAAGGGCCGGAGGGGTCCCCACGAAGCAGCGCCTCGTGGGGTGCCCCGGATGGCCCGGAGGTCTGAATCGGCTCGCCCAACATACAAGCGCCGGCCGGGCGCTCAGCGCCCCGGGGAGGCGGCGGCCGGCGGCAGCCCGGCCGGCATCTGCAGGGTCCGGTACCCCGCCGGCGCCTGGAACCGCGCCGGGTCCTGCGGCCCATAGGCGACCGCGACCGCCTCCACCGCGCCCGCGCGTTCGCCCTGGCCGCCGCTGCTGCGGAGCATGACGCCGTCCGCGGTGAGGCAGGTCTCGCCCCGGTTGGCGCCGTCCTCGTAGCGCCAGGCGGTGCAGGCCTGGCCGGCGATGGTCGCCGTGCCGGCACGGGTGAAGCGGGCGCTCGCCGGCGGCTCGGTCGGGATCGAGAGCCCGCCCGGACCGCCCTGCAGGGGCAGTTCCATGACCACGCGCTGCGCGTCCATCACCATCAGCATGCGCCGGTTGGCGCGGTCCACCACCGACCAGCCCGGCACCGGCGCCATCTCCACCCGCAGCTTCTGCGCGGCGGCGAGCCAGGCCATGCTCATCTCCCGCCCCGCCGCCTGGCCCTGCGTGACGCGGTAGGTGACGGCGACGTCGCGCGTCGGGACGAAGAGCGGCCGCTCCTCGGCCGCGGCGGGCAGCGCCGCAAGGCCGAGCAGCGCGAGCGCGGCGCGGCGCATCAGTCCTCCTCGCTTCGCCGCGCCAGCACCTCGCGCTTGCCGACATGGTTGGCCGGGCCGACCACGCCCTCCTTCTCCATCTGCTCGATCAGCTTGGCCGCGCGGTTGTAGCCGATGTTGAGGTGCCGCTGGATGAAGGAGGTGCTGGCCTTGCCCTCCCGCGTCACCAGCGCGACCGCCTGGTCGAAGAGCCCCTTCTCGCCATCCGAGGCGCCGGCGATGCCCGAGAGCGACAATCCCTCGCCGCCGCCCTCGTCGTCATCGGTCTCGGTGACCTCCTCGACATAGGCCGGCTCGCCCTGCTCGCGCAGGTACTCCACCAGCCGCTCGACCTCGGCATCCGAGACGAAGGGGCCGTGCACGCGCGCGACGCGCCCGCCGCCGGCCATGTGCAGCATGTCGCCCTGGCCGAGCAATTGCTCCGCGCCCATCTCGCCGAGGATGGTGCGGCTGTCGATCTTGCTGGTCACCTGGAAGGAGATGCGGGTCGGGAAGTTCGCCTTGATGGTGCCGGTGATGACGTCGACCGAGGGCCGCTGCGTCGCCATGATGACGTGGATGCCGGCGGCGCGCGCCATCTGGGCGAGGCGCTGCACCGCCGCCTCGATCTCCTTGCCCGCCACGATCATCAGGTCCGCCATCTCGTCGATGACGACGACGATCATCGGCAGCGGGGCGAGGGCGAGCGGCTGCTCCTCGAAGACCGGCCTGCCGGTCTCCGGGTCGAAGCCGGTCTGCACCTTGCGGGTCAGCACCTCGCCGCGCTTCCTCGCCTCGCCCACCTTCTCGTTGTAGCCCGCGATGTTGCGGACGCCGAGCTGGCTCATGGCGCGGTAGCGCCGCTCCATCTCCCGCACCGTCCATTTCAGCGCGCCGATCGCCTTGGGCGGCTCCGTCACCACGGGGGCCAGCAGATGCGGGATGCGGTCATAGACCGACAGCTCCAGCATCTTCGGGTCGATCATGATGAAGCGGCACTCCTCCGGCCCGAAGCGGTAGAGCAGGCTGAGGATCATGGTGTTGATGGCGACCGACTTGCCCGAGCCGGTGGTGCCGGCGATCAGCAGGTGCGGCATGCGGGCGAGGTCGGCGATGACGGCATTGCCGCCGATATCCTTGCCGAGGGCGAGCGGCAGCCGGCCGGGATGCCGCACCCAGTCCTCCGAGCCCATCATCTCGGAGAAATAGACCGTCTCGCGCTTGGCGTTCGGCAGTTCGATGCCGATGACGTTGCGGCCCGGGACGGTGGCGATGCGCACGGCCGTCACGTGCATGTTGCGGGCGATGTCGTCGGCGAGGCCGATGACGCGGGCCGACTTGGTGCCCGGCGCGGGCTCGAGCTCGTAGAGGGTGACCACCGGCCCCGGGTTGATGGCGGCGATGCGGCCTCTGACGCCGTAATCCTCCAGCACCTGCTCGAGCAGCCGGGCATTGGCCTGCAGCGCCTCCTCGCTCGGCCGGCCCACGCGCTTGGCGGGCGGCGCCTGCAGCAGGTCGAGCCCGGGCAGCCGCCAGGGCTCCTCGCCCGCGAGCGGCAGGATCTCCTGCCGCGACGGCGCCCTGGCGGGCCTGGCCGGCGGCGGGGGCGCGGCGATGCGCACGGGCTTCGCCGCCGGGCGTTCCTCAGGCGGCTCCGACTCGGGCGGGTCGACGCGCGGCTCGCCACGGGGCTCACCACGCGGCTCGCCCCTGGGGCGCCGGCGCCCCTCGGCCGCCGCATCGGCGGCGCGCAGCACGGCGGCGAGGTCGGCGCCCGGCTCGGCGGGCCGCCGGCGGCGGCGGAAGAGCCGGCCGAGCGGCGCGGCGAGGCGCGCCAGCAGCCCGGCGCCGGCCCCGCCGGCCCGCGCCATGCCGCCGGCCGAGGCGCGGGCGGCGCGGCCGAGGCGCAGCCATTCCGCCGGCGAGAGGCCGAGCGCGCCGATCGAGAGCAGCACGGCGAGCGTCCCGAGCGCGCCGGAGGCGACCAGCCCGCCGAAGGGGCCGAGCATAGCCTCGGCCGTGTCGTGCACCAGATGCGCGACGACCGTGCCGCCCGCGCCGCCGGGGCCGGCGAGGCCCGGCAGGCCGGGCGGCAGGGGCAGCAGCGTCATCGCCGCGCCCGCCGCCGGCAGGGCGGCGAGCAGCGCGGCGAGGCGCGCGGGGACGAGGCCGAGGCCGCGATGCGTCGCCAGCCGCCAAGCCCAGGCGAGCAGCGCCAGGCCGGGCAGCGCCCCGGCCCAGCCGAAGCCCTGCAGCAGCAGGTCGGCGAGGATGGCGCCGGCCGGCCCGACCAGGTTGGTCGTCGGCCGTGCGGTGGCGGTGGAGAGGGAGGGATCGGCCGGGTCGTAGCTGGCCAGCGCCACCAGGAGCGCGAGGCCGGCCAGGCCGCAGCCGAGGCCGAGCAGCTCGAAGAGCCGGCGGCGGATGGCGGCCTTGACGGCGGGCGAGGCGAAGCGTCGCACCGCGGAGGCCGAGGTGCTGGTCACGGAGGCACGGGTCGCGGGCATGCGCGGCGAATGTCCGGCTATGAATCGACCGCAAGGATAGCGGGCAAAGTCTTGTCGGAGAATGGAATCCTGAGCCGTTCCGCCGACGCCCTCCGGACATGCGAAGGGGCGCCGGCCTCGCGGCCGGCGCCCCGCCCCTGCGTCGTCCCGGTGCTCAGAAGATCTTGCTGAGCGTGAAGAGCACCCGGCCCTCGCAGATGCGCTGGCCGTTCGTCGCGCGGTCGGCGACGGGGGCGCATTCGCTCTTGCGGATGTTGGTGTCGTACCAGGCGACGGTCGCGGTGACGCCGGCATAGATCTCGCGCGAGACGCCGATCGAGTACCAGAGGTAGTCGGGCGTGCCGAAGCGCGGGTTGTTCTGGATCCACTGGTAGCCGAGCCGGCCGGAGGCGGTCAGCTCGAAGGGCAGAGTGACGTCCGCGCCGCCCTCGACGTAGTTGCCGGCGCCCGAATGGCCGAAGAAGTTCGGCGAGTAGTTGTAGGCGGCCAGGATCTTCACCGGGTCGATGGTGTAGTTCGCCTTGATGGCGATCTCCTGGTACTCGTTCAACTGGGTGCCGATCGCCTTGTCCTGGCCGGGATAGGTATAGGCGATGTAGCCGATGTCGAAGTTGATGCCGCCGAACTCGAAGCGGTAGCCGGCCAGCAGGTCGAGCTCCTGCCGGGTGTCGTTCCAGGGGCTCGCCAGGAATTTCGCGTTGGAGAGGAAGGCGCCGACATAGACGCCGCTCTCGTGCTGGATGTCGAGCGTACCCTGATAGGCCCAGTTGTTGCGGGTCTGGCTGATGCCGCGGAACAGGTAGTCGTTCGAGATCGCCGGGGTGGTGGTGACGGTGAGCCCGAGCGATTCGATCTGCTGCTGCGCGGCGGCCGGCAGGGCCGGCAGGACGAAGGCGGCGGCGGCGAGCACGGCGCCCCGCAGCAGGGCAGCGGGCCGCTGCAGGAGCCCGGAAAGCTGTGGCATCTCTTGTCTGTCCCCTGATTGTGGCGGTCCCATGGGACCGTTCGTATAAAGAAACTTTTTGGCAGGCGAAAAAAGGGGAGGAGGCGCCTCGCCTCCTCCCCCGGATGCCTCAGGCCAGGCGCTCGCCGTGCTGGGTGACGTCGAGGCCCTCGCGCTCCTCCTCCTCGGCGACGCGCAGGCCGACGATGACGTCCACCACCTTCAGCAGGATGAAGGTGACGACCGCGGTGTAGAGGAAGACCGCGCCCACCGCCTCGGCCTGGATGATGAACTGGTCCATGCTGCCGGAGTAGCCGTCCGGCGTGGCCGGCGTGGCCGACAGCGCGCCATAGGCGAAGACACCGGTCAGCAGGGAGCCGACGATGCCGCAGACACCGTGCACGCCGAAGGCGTCGAGGCTGTCGTCATAGCCGCAGAGGTGCTTGAGCGCGGTCGCGCCCCAGAAGCCGGCAAGGCCGGCGACCACGCCGATGATCAGCGCCGGCACCGGCAGGACGAAGCCGGAGGCCGGGGTGATGGCGACGAGGCCGGCGACGGCGCCCGAGATCGCGCCGAGGACGGAGGGCTTGCCCTTGGTCGCCCATTCCGCGAAGAGCCAGGCGAGCGCCGCGCCGCCGGTCGCCACCTGCGTGACCAGCATCGCCATGCCCGCGCGGGCGCTGGCGCCGACCGCCGAGCCCGCATTGAAGCCGAACCAGCCCACCCAGAGCAGCGAGGCGCCGATCACGGCGAGCGCCAGGTTGTAGGGGGACATGTTGTCGGTGCCGTAGCCGACGCGCTTGCCGAGCACGATGGCCGCGACCAGGCCGGCGACGCCCGCATTGATGTGCACCACCGTGCCGCCGGCGAAGTCGAGCGCGCCGAGGGCGAAGATCCAGCCGTTCGGGTGCCAGACCCAGTGCGCGATCGGGCTGTAGATCAGCAGCGTCCAGAGGATGTTGAACAGCACCAGGGCGCTGAACTTCATCCGGTCGGCGAAGGCGCCGGTGATCAGCGCCGGGGTGATGATGGCGAAGGTCATCTGGAACATGCAGAAGACCGTCTCGGGGACGGTGGTGGCCACCGCCGCGTCGCCGCTGCCCAGCGTGAAGGGCTTGTCCCAGCCCTCGGCCAGGCTGGAGAGGAAGAGCTTGGAGAGGTCGCCGACATAGGCATTGCCCTCGCCAAAGGCGAGGCTGTAGCCGACCACCATCCAGCACACCGTGACGATGGCGGTGATGGCGAAGCTCTGCATCATGGTGGCGAGCACGTTCTTCTTGCGGACCATGCCGGCATAGAAGAGCGCGAGGCCGGGGATGGTCATCATCAGCACCAGGGCGGTGCTGGTGAGCATCCAGGCGGTATCGCCGGTGTCGATCTTCGGGCCGTCTTGGGCCAGGGCAGGCGCTGCGAACAGCAGCGCGGCGGCCGCTCCGGCCAGCGCGCGTGCGGGCATCCTCATTGGTTTTGTCCCCTAGTATGCGTGAAGAAGCGGCAGGCGGGTCAGAGCGCGGACTCGCCGGTCTCGCCGGTGCGGATGCGCAGCGCGCTCTCGACGTCCAGCACGAATACCTTGCCGTCGCCGATCTTGTCGGTGCGGGCGGCCTTGGCGATCGCCTCGACCACCCCCTCGACGAGCGCGTCGGGCACCACCACCTCGATCTTGATCTTCGGCAGGAAGCTCACCTGGTACTCAGCGCCCCGGTAGATCTCCGTCTGCCCCTTCTGCCGACCGAAGCCCTTCACCTCGGTCACCGTCAGCCCCTGCACGCCGAGCGGAGTGAGCGCCTCGCGCACCTCGTCCAGCTTGAAGGGCTTGATGAATGCCATGACCAGCTTCATCTGCCCGCAGTCCTCCTAACCAATCCGGCTTCCGGACCTTCCAAAACCCGTGCCACAGGCCGGCCCGCCGGGACGGGGATGCGCAGGGGGCGATGCCGGTTCGTGAATCCCGGCCAGGCCGCCGCGCCGCGGCGGACCTACCGTGCCGGCCCGGCGATGGCGGGCCGCCGGGCGGCGCCGGGGTTCATTCCGCGACTGGCGCATTGTGGTCGAGGGATAACCATCTGCACGCGAATTGGGCAGGGGGCGGGCAGGACGCGGGCGCCCGCGGCTTGACCGGCCCCTGACCCAGTGTGAGGAACCCGACATGACCAGAGCATCCACCGTCGCGGTCTGCATCCTGGGCGCCGGCCCGGTGGGCGCGACCCTTGCCGCCACCCTCGCCGCCGCCGGCCTGCCGACCGCGGTGGTGGACACCCAGCCCCTGCCGCCCATGGAATTGCAGGCCTTCGACGGCCGGGCCTATGCCATCGCGCTGACCTCGCAGCGGCTACTGGCGGCGGCCGGCATCTGGGAGCACCTGCCCGAGACCCCCTGCCCGATCCGCGGCATCCGCGTCGCCGATGGCCGTCCGGGCGAGCCCGCCTCGCCGCTCTGTCTGCAATTCGACGCGGCCGAGGTCTCCGACGAGCCCTTCGGCTACATGGTGGAGGCGCGGAGCCTGCGGGTCGGGCTGAATGCGCGGCTGCCGCAGATGCCGGACCTGCGGGTCTTCGCCCCCGCCACCGCCGAGGTGGAGCGGCGGGCGGAGGGGGCGACCATCCGCCTCTCGACGGGGGAGATGCTGGAGGCGCGGCTGGTGGTCGCGGCCGAGGGGCGCGGCAGCCCGCTGCGCAAGCAGGCCGGCATCCGCGCCGCGGTGCTGGACTACCACCAGATCGGCATGGTCGGCGCCTTCGCGCATGAGAAGCCGCACCGCAACCTCGCGCTCGAGCAGTTCCTGCCGAACGGGCCCTTCGCGCAATTGCCACTCAGCGGGCCGGGCGGCTTCGGGACCGCGAACTATCCGCATGCCTCGGCCTTCGTCTGGGCGGACCGGACGGCAATCGCGCGGCGCATGCTGGCGCTGGACGAGGCCGGCTTCGGGCGCGAGTTGCGGCGGCGGCTCGGCGACCATCTCGGCGAGATCCGGCCGATCGGCCGGCGCTGGTCCTACCCGCTCTCGGCGCTGCAGGTGGAGCGCTGGACCGATACGCGCCTTGCCCTGGTGGGCGATGCGGCGCATGGCGTGCACCCGATCGCCGGGCAGGGCCTCAATCTCGGCTTTCGCGACGTCGCCGCGCTGGCCGAGGAGGTGATCGCCG
Source organism: Paracraurococcus lichenis (assembly GCF_030657435.1). Taxonomy (GTDB): domain Bacteria; phylum Pseudomonadota; class Alphaproteobacteria; order Acetobacterales; family Acetobacteraceae; genus Paracraurococcus; species Paracraurococcus lichenis. The sequence continues at coordinate 41,536 of NZ_JAUTWS010000014.1, forward strand.
CCTGGAATGCCGGCGGCGACCCGGGTGATGCGGCGGTGCTGGCGCGCTACCAGGCGCGGCGGCGGCCGGACACGATGCTGATGCTCTCGGGCATGCATGCGCTGGAGCGGCTGTTCGGGAACGACATCGCGCCGATGCGCTGGGCGCGGCGGCTCGGCATCGCGGCGGTCGACCGGATGCCGGCGCTGAAGCGGGCCTTCGCCCGGCAGGCCATGGGGCTCGGGCCGGGGGTGACGGGTCTGCTGGCGGGGCAGCCGCTGCTGCGGGCGGGGTAGGACGGATCGCCGGCGGGCGGACGCCGCCTCCCCGCAGGGAACCCCGGGGCCGGGCGGCGCTCAGCCCTTGCGCCGCGGCGGCTCCCGGCTCAGCCCCTTGGCCGCGAGGTCGCGCTCATAGGCCGTCCAGCGCTCCGCCTGCTCCCGGCCCAGCCGGTGCAGGTAGTCCCAGGCATAGATCCCGCTGTCATGCAGGTCGTCAAAGACGATGCGGACGGCGTAGTGCCCGACCGGCTCGACCCGCAGGATGCCGACCTCGCGGCGTCCCGCGATCGTCACCTTCTGCCCCGGCCCATGCCCCTGCACCTCGGCCGAGGGGCTCTCGACCCGCAGGTATTCGGCCGGGAGGGCGAAGCGGCTGCCGTCGTCGAAGGCGACCTCCAGCAGGCGCTCGGCGCGCTTCAGCCGGATCTCGGTGGCCGCTGGCATCAGGCCTCGAGCGGCCGCGCCTCGTCCGGCAGCATGATCGGGATGCCGTCGCGGATCGGATAGGCCAGGCGGGCGCTGTCGCTGATCAGCTCGCCGCGGGCGCGGTCGTAGCGCAGCGGGCCCTTGGTGACCGGGCAGACCAGGATCTCGAGCAGGGCGGGGTCGACCTCGCCGCCCGGGGCGGGCGGGGTGGGGCTCTGGGTGTCGCTCATGGCCCGTGTGTAGAGCCGATCGCCGCCGGTTTCACGCCCCCCGGGGGCGATGGCGGGCTACTTCTTGCCGGACCGCTCGCGCCGCATCGCGCGCTCGTAGTCCCACACGGCATAGAGGCCGTAGAGGGTGCCCACCGCCAGGATGCCGAGCGGCAGGACGACATTGGCGTAGAGGTCGTGGCTCACGGGGCCTGCAATCTTCCGAGCATGCGGTAGGCTACCATATGCAGGCCGGCCGCTGCCAGCAGCCAGAGGAACGTGGTCGGCGAGGTCTGCTGGCCCACCGTCGGCCCCAGCACGCCGGCCGCGAGGCAGGCCGTGGACGCCCGGTCCAACGCATTCACCTGAAGCTTCAGCCGCTCGTTATGGATCAGGCTCATCCGCCGGACCGAATCGTTTCGCTACCGCGATCCCGCCGGGCCGCGGCACGCCGGCGCAAGGACCGATTGCGGTCAGCTCGGCCGGCGGTCCGGCGGCAGGTCGCCCATCCCCGGCTCGGGATGCGCGCCGATCTCGAGCAGCGCGACCAGCATCGCCGCCCGCTCCTCGGGCGTCGGCGCCTCCAGAAGGGCCTGCTTCTCCCGCACCTCGAAGGGGCAGACCATGGCCAGCGTCAGCACCAGCAACTGGTCGGAGGTCTGCTCGATCGCCTCCCAATTCGCCTCGATGCCGCGCGCCCGGAAGAAGGGCCGGAGCGCGCCGAGCAGCGCGACGCGGTCGATGCCGGCCGGCCGCTCGGAGAGGTCGAGATCGGCCTCGAACCCCGCATAATCCGCCCGCACGCGCCGGTAGCCCCGGCGCATCTCCAGCTCCTCGGCGACCCGGAAGCGGATCACCCCGGTCAGGGTGATCAGCAGCCGCCCGTCCTCCGTCTCGGCGAAGGAGGAGAGCCGCCCGAGGCAGCCTATGCGGTAGAGGCCCGGGCCGGCCGGGCCGCGCGGCGCGCCCGGCTCCGGCTGGATCATGCCGAACATCCGCCCCCCCGCCAGGCTGTCCTGGGTCATCGCGAGGTAGCGCGGCTCGAAGATGTTCAGCGGCAGCCGCCCGCCCGGCAGCAGCAGCGCGCCGGAGAGGGGGAAGACCGCGATCTCCGCCGGCAGGTCCGCGAGGCTCGGGTGGAAGGCGGCCACCGGGCGGGGCTTACCGGAACAGCAGCGAGGACAGCTTGCGCCGCCCCGCCTTGGAGGCCGGGTCGTCGAAGCCCCAGGCCTCGAAGAACTTCAGGAGCTGTTTGCGCGCCGCCTCGTCGTTCCAGGCGCGGTCGCGCCGGATGGCCTCGAGCAACGCGTCCACCGCGCCGTCGCGGTCACCCGCCGCGTTAAGCGCGACGGCGAGGTCGATGCGCGCGGCATGGTCATCCGGGTCGGCGCGGAGGCGCTGCTCGAACTCCGCGAGCTTGGAGCGCGCCTTGCGCCCCTCGGCGGCGAGCTCGAGCGCGCTGCGCACCGAGGCGATCTCAGGATGGTCGCGCAGCTTGGCCGGCACGCTCTCCAGCACCTGCAGCGCCTGCTCCTCCTCCTCGAGCGCCATGAGGGCGCGGGCGACGCCGGCGAAGGCCTCGGCATTCTCGGGGTCCTGCTGCACCAGCGCGCCGAAGAGCTGCAGCGCGCCCTGGTGGTCGCCCTCCTCCGCGGCCGCCTTGGCCTCGGCCAGCAGGTCGGCGGTCGGCATCTGGCCGCCGGCCGCCTTCAGCAGGCCCTCGACGAATTTCTTCACCTCGCTCTCGGGCAGGGCGCCCTGGAAGAGGTCGAGGATCTGGCCCTGCCAGAAGGCGGCGACGGTCGGCACGCTCTGCAGCGGCAGGCCGAGCTGGGTGAGCTGCTGGACGAGCGCGCGGTTCTTGTCGATGTCGATCTTGACCAGGCGCAGGCGGCCGCCGGCGGCGCGCACCACCTTCTCGAGCGTCGGCGTCAGCGTCTTGCAGGGGCCGCACCAGGTCGCCCAGAAATCCACCAGGACGGGCACCTCGCGCGAGGCGTTCACCACGTCCTGCATGAAGGTCTTCTGGTCGCCGTCCTTGATCGGGTCGACGCCGCCAGCCGCCGCCCCCGGTCCGGGCCCCTGGCGGTTCGGGTCGAAGATCACGTCCATGTCGGCAATCCTCACTCTCGCGGTCTTACATGCCCCCGCAGGGCGCGGGGACAATGGGCAATCAGCCATTCGGCCAGCGGCACGTCCCGCCCTGGCGCGGGCGGGACCCCACTGGCCGGCCGAAGGCGGAGTGTTGCCACTGCGGAGGCGTCGAGGCTAGCGGGCGCCGGCCAGCCGACGGGGGATGCGGGCCGCGCGGTGCGCCGCGGCGCCCGGCGGGCCGCCGCAAGCAGGGCAGCGGGGCAACCCTGCTGCCTGCACGGAGCGGGACGGGCCGGTAACGGCGGCGCCAGGGTGAAGCGCCAGGGGGCCGGGGCCGGCCGGCATCTCTCCTTCGCAGTTTTGTCTCAAGAATAGATTTCTTTCGTATAAAATAAACCTTTTGGTTAAATCGCACTGATGGTAACAGTCGTTCCACACCCCGTACGGGCACTGCCCCGGCGTCCCGCGCGGTACAGGAGAGGTCTTCTTACCTTATGAGTAATCTCGTGACCCGTCTCGTGCTGGCCACGGCCGCGACGGCAGCCATCGCAGCCTCCTCGGCAGAGGCTTCGCCACTCTCCCCGGTCCCTCACACGATCTCGGTGACGGTTTCGCTGCCCGATGGGTTCGACGGGCAGACCAGGGCGACGGCCGACTACACGAACATCATGGGCACCCTCGACATCCCGAAGATCACCGGCCAGGGCGCTGTCATCACGTCGATCGTGGTGGCCCTCACCGGCAGCGTCTTCGGCGATTTCTCCGCCACGAACACGATCGACGCACGGCCGGAGCCGACGAAGAACGGGAACGAGAGCACCGCCAACTTCACGAGGCGACATGACGCATGGGTCAGCTGGACCACCAGCAAGACCTTCACGAACCAGGTCGCCAAGCTCGGGGCGACGATCTCCATCGCCTCGCCCGATCCGGCCGCCCAGCCGCTCGCCATCGTCCTGCCGCTGGTGCAGCAGACTTTCACCCTCGCACCGTCGCAGGTGGTACGGGGCGACAATCTCAGCGCCACCGCCAGCACGACGCAGACCTACGACGCGAACAACCCGGTCTTCGCCAGCCTCGCCCCGCTCTTCCTCGGCCAGGGCACGCTGTCCCTGGACGTCGAAGCCCTGGGCGCGTCGCAGTTCGTCGGCAGCGGTAATGCATCCGCCCGGTTCACGACCCTCGCCGGCGCCACCGCCACCGTCACCGTGAACTACACCACCACGCCCGTGCCCGAGCCGGCGAGCCTCGCACTGTTGGGCGCCGGGCTGCTGGGCATCGGCCTCGTGCAGCGGAAGCGCAAGACGGTCTGAGACCGCAGACGCCGGCCGGAAAAACTCCGGCCACCCAGTCCACCATGCTCCCCTCGCCCGGGCCCGGCCGCAGCGCGGTCCAGACCGGCCGGAACCGACCCATCACCCCGGAACCCCAGGCCACCGCCGCAAGACGGCCCGCCACGATGCCCGAGCAGCCGGACGGCTCAGCCCCCAGGCGGCGGGATCTCCAGCACCTCCGGCCGGTGCCCCAGCCCCTCGAGGAAGCGCAGCAGGTCGGCCGGGCGGATCGCCGTGGTCATGCTGTTGACCAGCGGGTGGACATGCACCCAAGGGTGGTCGCGCAGCAGCCCGGCATCCAGCACGATCCGCACCGCCCCGGCCGGCGCGTTCACCATGCCGAAGGGCGTGACGGAGCCGGGCTCCACACCCAGCAGGGCACGCAGGTCCTCGGCCGGCGCCATCTCCACCCGCCCGGCGCCGGCGGCGCGGGCGAGCGCATTCACCGAGACCTGCCGGTCCTCCTGCAGCACGGCCAGCAGGTGCGGCCCGGGCGCCCGCTTCGCCGGCCGGAGGAACAGGTTCTTGCTGTGCCCGCCGGGGAGGCTGCCGCGCAGCGCCTGGCTCTCCGCCACGGTGAAGACGGGCGGGTGCGTCACCGTCCGCGTCTCGATCCCGAGCGCGGCGAGGCGTGCGAGAAGGCCATCCGGGGTTTCGGGCATGCGATGCGGTCCATGGCGGGGCGCGGCTGTTTCGGCCAGCCGGCAGGCCCGCGCAAGCGCCAGCGGCATCACGCCACCCGCGATCGGCGCTTCGCGCGGCGCGTGATGGCAACGAGCACCAACAACCGCGTGAGCGTTTGATTGCGGCGCAGCACGACCACCCCGGCGCCACGATCTGGTCGGAATCCTGACGTTCAAAGGAGGCAAGCAACCGACCCGGATGAGGTTCCGGCCGGCACGGCGGAATTCACCGGGCAGGAGAGGATCATCAATGCGAATCGCGCAGATCGCGCCGCTGGCCGAAGCGGTACCGCCGAAGCTCTATGGCGGGACCGAGAGGGTCGTCTCTTACCTCACGGAGGAACTCGTCGCACTCGGCCACGACGTGACGCTCTTCGCCAGCGGCGATTCCGTCACCGCGGCGAAGCTGGCGGCGATGAGCCCGCAGGCGCTGCGGCTCGACAAGAGCATTGGCGACGCGAATGCGCCGGTCTTCCTGATGCTCGAGCGGGTGCTGCGGCGTGCCCATGAGTTCGACGTGCTGCACTTCCACCTCGACTACATGCCCTTCTCGCTCTTCACCCGGCAGCCCACGCCGCATGTGACGACGCTGCACGGCCGGCTCGACCTGCCGGAGATCTGGGGGCATTACGAGTTGCACACCGATGTGCCGCTGATCTCCATCTCCGATAGCCAGCGCAAGCCGATGGCCTGGGCGAATTGGGCGCGCACCATCCATCACGGCCTGCCGGAGACCCTGTTCCGGCCGACCCCCGGCGTGGAGCCCTCCTATCTCGCCTTCCTCGGCCGCATCTCGCCGGAGAAGCGGGTGGACCGCGCGATTGAGATCGCCGGCCGCGCCGGGATGAAAGTCAAGATTGCCGCCAAGGTGGACCGCGCCGACCGCGACTACTTCGAGGCGAAAATCGAGCCCCTGCTGAAACTCCCGCATGTCGAGTACATCGGCGAGATCGGCGACCACCAGAAGGCGGAGTTCCTCTCGGGCGCCCGGGCGCTGCTCTTCCCGATCGACTGGCCCGAGCCCTTCGGCCTGGTGATGATCGAGGCGATGGCCTGCGGCACGCCGGTCATCGCCTTCAACCACGGCTCGGTGCCGGAGGTGCTGGAGGACGGGAAGACCGGCTTCCTGGTGCGGGACATGGACGCCGCGGTGGACGCGGTCGCCCGGCTGCCCCTGCTGTCGCGCGCCACCATCCGCGCGGAGTTCGAGCGGCGCTTCACCGCCCGCCGCATGGCGGAGGACCATGTCGCGCTCTACGAGCGCCTGGTCCGTGCCCGCATGGCCTCGGTGGAGGCCATCGCCGCCGAGTGAGGGGACTGCGTGCCCCGGCCGGCAGGCCGGGGCACCGCCCGCCATCCTCGTCGCCGGCGCGGCGGTTCTGCCGTCCGTCGCCCGGACGCGCGTGCCTCAGGCCAGCAGCACCGCGCCGATCTCGCCGCTGCGGCTCGGCACGCTCATCGCCACCGAATCGCCCGCCGCGCGCCGCAACTCGATGTCGATGCGGGCGCCGCCGAGGCTGAGGCCGCGCAGCAGCACCCGGTCCAGCCCCTGCGGCAGCACCGGCCGCTCCAGCCGCACCAGCCGCTCCGCCGGATCGAAGGAGAGGCCGAGGCAGGCGCCGAGCAGCCCGATCGGCGCCGCCGCCGCCCAGGCCTGCGGCGCGCAGGCGACCGGATAGGCCGTGGGCCCCTGCCCGCCGCGCCGCGGGAAGCCGCAGAAGAGTTCCGGCAGCCGCCGCAGGTCGAGCCGCGCCGCGGCCGCCGTCAGCCCCTCCAGCAGCCGCGCCGCCGGCGCGCGATGGCCGTAGCGCGCGAGGCCGAGGCCGATCAGCGCCGTGTCGTGCGGCCAGACCGAGCCGTTGTGGTAGCTCATCGGGTTGTAGCGGGCCTCGGTCGTCGCCAGGGTGCGGATGCCCCAGCCGGAATGGAAGCTGCCATCCATCAGGTGCCGCGCGACCGAGGCGGCGCGATCCTCCGCGGCGAGGCCGCCGAGCAGCACATGCCCGGCATTGGAGGCGCGGACGCGGCAGGGCCGCTTCTCGCCGTCGAGCGCGAGGGCGTAGAGCCCCATGGCATCGTCCCAGAAGACCTGCTCGAAGCGCGTGCGCAGCGCCGCGGCCTTCGCCTCCATCGCCCGCGCCTCGTCCTCGGGACGGCCGAGCGCGCGGGCGATGCGCGCGGCGGCGAGCCAGGCGGCATGCACATAGGCCTGCACCTCGCAGAGCGCGATCGGCCCCTTCGCAAGCTGGCCATCGGCGTGCGAGACGCTGTCCCAGGAATCCTTCCAGCCCTGGTTGGCGAGGCCGGCCTCCGTCATGCGCCCGTATTCGACGAAGCCGTCGCCGTCGCGGTCGCCATGCTTCTCGATCCAGCCGAGCGCCGCCGCGATATTCGGCCAGAGGGCGCGGAGCGCCTCCGCATCCCCGGTGCGGTCGAGGAAGGCGCCGGCCAGCGCGACGAAGAGCGGCGTCGAATCGATGCTGCCGTAGTAGCGGCGGAAGGGCACCTCGCCGAGCATGGCCATCTCGCCGCAGCGCGTCTCGTGCAGGATTTTCCCCGGCTCGGCATCCGCCGCGGCATCGAAGCCGGTCGCCTGCATGGCGGCGAGGTGGCGCAGCACGCCGAGGGTGAGCGTCGGGTCGAGCCAGAGCGTCAGCCAGGCGGTGACGAGCGAGTCGCGCCCGAAGGCGGTGCTGAACCAGGGCACGCCGGCATAGGGGAAGGGCCCTTCCGGCGTCTGCGTCGTCAGCATCGTCAGGTCGGCCAGCGACCGGCCGATCATTTCGTCGAAGCCGGTATCGGCTGTCGTGACGGAGGCGGAGCGCGACTGCACCGCGCGGCGCTCCCGGCTGTCCTCCCAGAGCGCGCGGAGGAAGGCGGAGCGCGCCGGCTCGCCCGCGCCGTGGTTCGGGTCGCAGCGCGCCTCGACCAGCAGGGTCACGCGCTCGTTCGGCTGCAGCGGCAATTCGAAGACCGCGCGGTCCGGGGCGATCCGCGCCGGCGCCGGCTCGAAGCGCAGCCGGGTCTCCCGCCGCTCGCCGTCGAGGCCGGTATAGGACAGCGTGACGCCATCGCCGGCCATGACGGGCGGGTGCAGCGTGCCGCGCCGCGCCCGCACCTCGCCGCGCACCTCGAAGAGGTCGACGAAGTCGGCCCCGACATGCAGCGAGAGCTCGAGCTGCAGCGGCTTCTCGGCATGGTTGCGGATGGTCAGGCGCTCGAAGCAGATGCCGCTGCGGATGAATTTCGACCGGCGGATATGCACCTGGTCCTTCTCGATTGCCGCCCGCTGCGGCGTCGAGGGCAGGTCGGGGTTCGTCAGGTCGCAGGTGAGGACGGCGCCGTCGTCGGAAACGGCGGAGCTCAGCAGCAGCGGCTTCATGCCCGCCACCATCAGTTCCAGCCGCGAGAGGTGGCGCGTGTCGCGGTGGTAGAGCCCCTCCGGCCCGCCCGGCACCGGCACCGCATCGCCGTTGCGGTTCAGCACCGCGAAGGTGTCGTCGCCCTTCAGCACGCGTGGTCGCATTTCCTGCAGTGAAATGCTCGCGGTGATCGAATGCGGGTCCGCCCCCTCTCCGGCCTGCAGTATGGCGGTCGCCTGGGGTGCGGTCATGGAGGTCTCCTCGGCCCGGATCACGGGAGGGAAGCGCCCGGGCAGGAAACCGCAAGGTGTCGGTGCATGCGATGACGCATGCTTGACCAAGGGGAAGGAACGGCCCCGCCCCCTGGAGAGGGGAGGCGGGAGCGGGGCCGTGGCACCGGCCTGAGGCGCGCCGATGACCGAAGGGCCGGATGGCCCGGAGGTCTGAATCGGCTCGCCCAACATACAAGGCCAGGCCGGTGCGGTTCCGTCAGGGTGCGAAGCGGTCCTCGCCCGCCAACGCCGTGTTCACCCAGTGGGAAACCTGCGCCCAGGCCTCCCCCGGCGTGCTGTCGCGGTGATGGCAGCGGTAGAGCCGCACGCAGGAGGACAGCGCGCGGCGGTCGCTGCCGCGGCCGGAGGTCAGCGCGCGATAGGCGTTCAGCACGGCGTGCCGGCAGACGCAATCCGCGGAGCAGTCGGTCGCGTCCATCGCCGTCAGCCGAACTTGAAGAGGATGCCGAACCCGCCGCGCGGGTAGTTCCACTCGATCTCGCCGGTCTTCTGCGTGACGACGCGGCAGGTGCCGCATTCGATGCAGCCGTCGGCAACGATCTCGACCGTGCCCTTGTCGGTCTCGAGATAGCAGCCGGCGGGGCAGGTATCGACCATCGCCAGCAGCGCGGCCGAGGGCTTCTCGTGCGGCCGGATGCGGATGTGGGGCCGGCCCGCATCCACGAGGTAGCGGTTCTGGAAGAGCTTCTCTTCGATACGCGGTGCGGTCATGACCCTTGCTCCTCAGCGCCAGGCGCGTGCCACCTTCACGGCGTCCCCGACCAGGCCCCGCCAGCCGCGCGCCTGGCGCAGCGAGCCGAGGATCTGGCCCTCCTTCGTCTTCTTGTCGGTGCCGTCGACCCGGAACCAGGTCTGCGCGGCCTGGCTGACCAGGCGCGGATAGACATCCAGCAGGTGCCGGCTGTTGTGCAGCAGCCCGGGGATGCCCCGGTACTTCTTCATGTCCTTCATCACGAAGCTGGCTTCGAGCCGCTTCGTGTATTCCGCGAGGTTGGCCCTGCTGCAGGCCTCGCGCCGGCGCTTCAGCCAGACGATGGTCTCGCCCGCCAGGCGGCCGGTGGTCATGGCGAGGTTCGAGCCCTCGCGGTGCACGGCATTGACGAAATGCCCGGCATCGCCCGCGACCAGCCAGCCATCGCCGCAGAGCTCGGGGATCGCGTTGTAGCCGCCCTCCGGGATCAGGTGCGCGACGTATTCGCGGATCTCGCTGCCCTCGAGCAGCGGCCGGATGCTCGGGTGGTTCTTGAAGGCGTCGAGCAGCGCATAGGGCTTGATCCGCTTCTCCGCGAAGTCGCCCACCATGCAGCCGATGCCGACCGAGATGCTCTCGCGGTTGGTGTAGAGGAAGGCGGTGCCGGTCATGCCCCGGGTGATCGTGCCCATGGCCTCGATCACCACGCCCTCGTCGCCCTTCAGGTTGAAGCGCTGCTCCACCACCTCCTGCGGCAGGAAATGCATCTCCTTGACCGCCAGCGCGACATGGTCGGGCTGCAGCTCCCGGCGCAGGCCGGCGCGCTGGCCGACCAGGCCGTTCACGCCCTCCGCCAACACCACCACATCGGCCAGCAGCGGCTCCGGCCCGCGATCGGTCAGCACGCCGATGACGCGGCCCTGGGTGTCCTTCAGCAGCTCCGTCACCGTGGTCTCGCAGAGCACGGTGGCGCCGGCCTCGCGCACCCGCCGGCTGAACCAGCGGTCGAACTGGGCGCGGATGATCGTATAGCGGTTCGGCTTCTCCTCGTTGAAGGTATCCGACCGGTAGTGCATGCCGGTATGGGAGGCGTCGTCCATCATCCAGATGCGCTGCTCGATGATGTGCCGCTCCAGCGGCGCATCCTCGCGGAAATCGGGGATGACCTTCTCCAGCGCATCGGCATAGAGGATCGCGCCCTGGACATTCTTGGAGCCGGGATATTCCCCGCGCTCCAGCTGCAGGACGTTCAGCCCGGCCTTCGCCATGGTATAGGCGGCCGCATTGCCGGAGGGGCCGGCGCCCACCACGATGGCATCGAAGCGTTCCTGCTCCATGGCGCGTATCCCTTCAGCCGGCCAGGCGGTTGACCGAGAGGCGCCGGCGGAAGGTCTCCGTCAGCGCCGGCAGGATCTCCATCGCATCGGCGACGATGCCGAGATGCGCGAAGTCGAAGATGGGCGCATTGGCGTCCGTGTTGATGGCGAGGATGAGGTCCGCGCCCTCCACGCCCACGCGGTGCTGGATGGCGCCCGAGATGCCGGCGGCGATGTAGAGCCGCGGGCGGATGGTCTTGCCGGTCTGGCCGATCTGCCGGTCGGCGCTGATCCAGCCCTTCTGCACCAGCGGCCGGGACCCGCCCCATTCGCCGCCGAGCACCGCGGCGAGTTCCCGCACCGCCTGGAAATTCTCGACCGAGCGCAGGCCGAGCCCGCCGGCGACGACGATATCGGCATAGGCGAGCTGCGCCTTGTCGCTGTCGCGGTCCGGCAGGAAGGAGAGCACCTTGGTGACGATGTCCTCCTCCCGCAGGGTCAGCGGGTGCGGCACGACGCGGCCGGACCGCCCGGGCTCGGCCTTCGGCATCGGCATCACGCGCGGCCGGACGGTCGCCATCTGCGGCCGGAAGTTCAGCGTGTGGATGGTGCAGAGCAGCGAGCCGCCGAAGGTCGGCCGCGTCGCGGCGAGCGACCGCTCGTCGTCGATCGCCAGTTCCGTGCAGTCCGCCGTCAGGCCGGTCAGCAGCGTCGTCGCCACCGCGCCGGCGAGGTCGCGGCCGAGCACCGTCGCGCCCAGCAGCAGGATCTCCGGCTTGTAGGTATTGACCAGCTCGGTCATCGCCCGCGTATAGGGCTCGTTGCGGTAGTGCTCGAGGATCGGGTCGGCGGTCAGGTAGACCAGGTCGGCGCCGTGCTCCCAGCAGGTGACGGCCGCCTGCTGCAGCCCTGGCTCGTCGCCGCCGAGCAGCACGCCCGCGAGCTCGACGCCGAGCTTGTCGGCGAGCTTGCGGCCCTCGCCCAGCAGCTCCAGCGAGACCGGGTGGATGGCGCCGTGCTCGACCTCGACATAAACCCAGACATGCCGGTAGGCCTTGAAATGCTCCGGCAGTTCCTTCTTCATGCCGGCCCGGCCGCCGGCGGGCTTCGTGCTTCCGCTCATCGCTCGAGCCTCCTCAATAGCCCGCTGCCTGGCGCAGCAGGTCGTCCTCGATCCCCGGCAGCCGGGCGAAGATCCGCGCCATGGCGGCTTCCGCGATCTGCGCCGGCGTCCTCTCCTGCAGCTCGACCTGCTCGGCCTTGTCCGAGCGCGGCTTCGGCGCGAAGACCTGCTTCACCACGGTCGGCGAGCCGCGGAGGCCGCAGAGCGTCAGGTCGGTGATGCCGGCATCCTTGGCGCTCCAGATCACCACCTCGGCCCGCGCGGCGCGCAGCGCATCGGCCACCCTGCCGCGGCGGATCTCGTTGGTGCCCTCCAGCATCGTCACCAGCGCGGGCAGGCGCGTCGTCAGCTCCTGCACCCCGCCCTCGGACCGGCGGCGCACCGTCATGGTGCCGGCCACCGGATCCAGCGCATCGATCGCCGCGACATAGGTGAGCTGGTTGAGGCCGAGGCGGCGGGCGATGCCCGGGCCGACCTGGGCGGTGTCGCCATCGATCGTCTGCTTGCCGGTGAAGACGATGTCCGGCGCGCCCCAGGTCTCGCCGATCTTCCGGATGGCCTGGGCCAGGGCGAAGCTGGTCGCGAGGGTGTCGGAGCCGGCGAAGAAGCGGTCCGTCAGCAGCACGGCGCGGTCGGCGCCGAAGGTCAGCGCCTTCCGCAGTGAATCCTCGGCCGAGGGCGGGCCCATGGTCAGGATCGTCACCTCGCCGCCGAGCCGGTCGCGCAGGCGCAGCGCCTCCTCGACGGCGAAGAGGTCATAGGGATTGATGACCGTCGGCACGCCCTGCCGCATGATCGTATTGGTCACCGGATGGACGCGGATCTGCGCGCTGTCCGGCACCTGCTTGATGCAGACGGTGATGTGCATGGCTCAGGCCTCCAGGATGGAGGAGAGCGGGACGAAGGCCTTGCCCGCCGGGCGCACCGCGTCCTGGTGGACCTTGAAGACCCGCTGCTCGATGGGTGAGGAGGCGACGAAATCCGCATAGGCCCGCGCCAGATGCGCGCGGACCAGGGCTCGCGCCTCCTCCTCCGGCTTGCCCTCCAGCGCCTCGCCGCGGAGATAGTCCCGCATGCGGCGCAGGATGTGCAGCCGGGCGACGTTCAGGACCTGCTGGTCGAAGGGGACCTCCAGCAGGGTGAAGAAGTCCTCGGCGGCCGAGACCCGGCCGAGATCCTCCAGGATGGGGCTCATGGCGCCTTCCCTTCGTCGCAGATGTCGCAGCCCGGCACGGCCTCGCCGCGCCGCGGGCGCTGGAGATGCGCGACGCGCGCCTCCAGGAAGTCGATGCGGTCGAGCAGCGCCGAGAGCGCCTGGCCGACCGGGTCGGGCATCAGGTGATGCTCGAGGTCGATGCGGCCATGGGCGAGGCGCCGGCGCTCCCGCGGGTCGCGCACCACCTTGCCGGGAATGCCGACCACGGTCATGCCGGGCGGCACGTCCTCGATCACCACGCTGTTCGCGCCGACGCGGGCATTGGCGCCGACCTCGATCGGGCCGAGGATCTTGGCGCCGGCGCCGACCAGCACGCCATCGCGCAGCGTCGGGTGGCGCTTGCCGGGCGACCAGCTCGTCCCGCCCAGCGTCACGCCGTGATAGAGCGTGACGTCGTCGCCGACCTCGGCCGTCTCGCCGATCACAACGCCCGCGCCGTGGTCGATGAAGAAGCGGCGGCCGATCGTCGCGCCCGGATGGATGTCGACATTGGTGGTCAGCCGAGCGAACCAGGAGAGCAGCCGCGCCGGGAAGCGCGCGCCCGCCTTCCAGAGCCGGTTCGCCAGGCGGTGCAGCAGCACCGCATGCACGCCCGGATAGGTCAGCAGGATCTCCAGCGTGAAGCGGGCCGCCGGGTCGCGGGCCTTCACGCAGGCGACGTCGTCGCGGAGCGTCCGGAGCAGGCCGGGCATCCGGACCTCCAGCGAGGCGATCTGCTCGGCGGCGGCGCCCGGCATCACACCCTCACACATAACTGGGCGCAAATTGCGTCTGGCCGTTCTTCGACCAGAAGGGCGAGAGCGCGCGCAGCTTCTCGATGACCGGCGGCATCGCCTCGAGCACCTGGTCCACGTCCTCCTCGACGTTGTCGCGGGAGAAGGAGAAGCGGATGGCGCCATGCGCCGCGGTATAGGGCACCTTCATCGCCCGCAGCACGTGGGAGGGCTCGAGCGAGCCGGAGGTGCAGGCCGAGCCGGAGGAGCAGGCGATGCCCGCCTTGTTCAGCAGCAGCAGGATGCCCTCGCCCTCGACGAATTCGAAGGCGATGTTGGTGGTATTGGGCAGGCGGCTGTCCTGGTCGCCGGTGACGATGGCATTGCCGATGCGCTGCACCAGGCCCTTCTCCAGCCGGTCGCGCAGCGCCCGGACGCGGGTATTCTCCTCCTCCATATGGGCGAGGGCGAGTTCGGCGGCCTTGCCCAGGCCGACGATGCCCGGCACGTTCTCCGTCCCGGCGCGCCGGCCGCGCTCCTGGTGGCCGCCGCGGATCATCGGCCGCAGCCGCACGCCCTTGCGGACATAGAGCGCGCCGATGCCCTTCGGCGCATGCAGCTTGTGGCCGGAGAGCGAGAGCAGGTCGATCTCCGAGTTCTTCAGGTCGATCGGCAGCTTGCCGACGGCCTGCACCGCATCGGTGTGGAACAGCGCGCCGGCCTCATGCGCGAGCTCCGCCAGCGTCTCGACCGGGAAGATGGTGCCGGTCTCGTTGTTCGCCCACATGATGCTGGCGATGGCGGTCTTCGGGCCGAGGGCGCGGCGATAGGCCTCCACATCCAGCCGGCCGCGGGCATCCACAGGGATGTGGTGCACCTTGATGCCGCGGCTCTTCTGCAGCCATTCGCAGAGATTGAGGATCGCCGGATGCTCGACCTGGGTGGTGACGATCTCGTTCCGCCCGCCCTGCGTCTCCAGCGCGGAGAGCAGCGCGGTGTTGTCGGATTCCGTGCCGCCGCCGGTCCAGACGATCTCGTGGTCGAACTCGGCGCCGAGCAGCGCCTGCAGCCGCTCCCGCGCCGTCTTCAGCGCGCCGCTGACCGAGGCGCCGAAGGCATGCATGGAGGAGGCATTGCCGAACTGCTCGGAGAAGTAGGGCAGCATCTCCTGCACCACGGCAGGGTCGACGCGCGTCGTGGCATTGTTGTCGAGATAGACCGGGCGCATGGTCAGTGACCCTTCACGGGAATGACGCGGAGCGGCGTGCCGAGCTTCTCGATCAGCTTCTCCTGGATGCCGTTCACGGTGACGCTCGCCATCTGGCAACCGACGCAGGCGCCGGAGAGCTTCACCATGACCCGGTCGCCATCGACGTCGACCAGCTCGCAATCGCCGCCGTCGCGCTTGAGGAAGGGCCGCAGCTCCTCGATCGCCGCCTCGATCAGCCGGATCTTCTGCAGCGTCGTCAGGCCCTGCTTCGCCGCGGGGGCCAGCGGGGACTGCTTCTGCTTGCGCCGCACCGGCGCGACGGAGTTGGACGGGTCGAAGGCGAGCGAGGCCTCGAGGATCCCCTCCTCCACCATCGCCGCATTGGTCTTCGCCAGCACGCCCTCGACGCCCTCGACGCAGGTGCCGCAGCTTCCCGCCGCCTTGGTGAAATGCGTCACCTGCTCGACCGAGGTCAGGCCGTTGATGCGGATCGCCCGCTCCAGCATGCCCTCGTCGATGCCGAAGCACTTGCAGACCAGCGCGCCTTCCTCGTGGTCGTCATGCCATTCCTCGCCCTTGTAGTTGGCGATGGCGGCGCGCAGCGCCTCGTAGCCCATGACGGAGCAGTGCATCTTCTCCGGCGGCAGGCCGCCGAGGAAGTCGGCGATGTCCTGGTTGGTCAGCTCCAGCGCCTGCTGCACGGTCTTGCCGATGATGATCTCGGTCAACGCCGAGGAGGAGGCGATGGCCGAGCCGCAGCCGAAGGTCTGGAACTTCGCCTCGGTGATGACCTCGGTCCCCGGCTCCACCTTCATCATCAGCTTCAGCGCGTCGCCGCAGGAGATCGCGCCGACCTCGCCGACCGCGTTCGCCTCCTCGAGCACGCCGGCGTTCTTCGGGTTGAAGAAGTATTCCTTGACCTTGTCGGTGTAGTCCCACATGGCGCGCGCCCCCTCAGCCGAAGGACTTGCCGCAGGAGCATTTGCTCGCGGCATTCGGGTTGTCGAAGGAAAAGCCGGAGCCCTCGAGCGCGGTGACGAAGTCCACCACCGTGCCCTTCAGGTATTCCTCGCTGACGGCGTCGACATAGACGCGGACGCCGTCCTTCTCGATGACGACGTCGGTCGCCTCGGGCTGCTGCACGATCCCCATGGCGTATTTGAAGCCGGAGCAGCCGCCGGCCTCGACCATGATGCGGAGACCGGTGTCGGGCGCCTGCGATGTCCCGAGAGCCTGGCGAACCGCCCTCACGGCGCTGTCGGTCAACTCGATCATGCCTGCCTCCGCGTTCCGCAGCGGGCCCGCCTGGCGGACCAGCCTTTCGGAAGCCTTGGCAGCAAGGCCCGTGCCAGAGCCGGAAACCAAGGAATTCCGCGGCTTTCCGCGCGAGGACGGCATCCCGACACGGATGCTGTCGTGATGCCGACATGGCGCGTGTCGGCCCAAGCCGACACTGGCTTCGCGCCGCATCGATGCGCGCGCGGCCGCACGCGCCGCGGGCGGCGGGTGCGGTTCGCCATCGCTGTGGGGGAGAGGCGGCGGTGGCCGCGCATCCGGCGCGGCAGCACGCCGCGGGCGTCGGGAGGTGCGGCGCGTTCAGCCTCGGGGAGGGGGACCGGCGGTTCGCCGGGTGCGGCGACCGGCAGGCCTTCGCTGGCACGCCGGCGCCTGCATGGTCCTTGCCGGCCGGCACGGATGCCAGCCGGCATGTCCTGTCGTGTGACGCCGCATCGGCATCCTCGCCATGCGCCGCCCGGCAGCCGGCGGGATGTCCGCCGGTCGGGGTCAGTCCGCCGCGGCCTGTCCGCCGGCCTCGGCCGCGGCGCCGCTGCGGGGCGCCGTCGGCGGCAGGGTCTGCAGCCAGCCCTGCATCAGCCGCGCCCAGGGCGCGGCACCCTCCGCCACAGGGGCCGCACGCGCCGCCTGGTCCGGCGCCGGCGTCATGCTCAGGCCTTGATGCAGGTCTTCGGCACGGGGCAGACGGCCGCGCATTGCGGCGTGTCGAACTGGCCCTCGCACTCCGTGCACTTCTTCGGGTCGATGATGTAGGTGTCGCCCTTCATGCGGATGGCGGCATTCGGGCACTCGAACTCGCAGGCGCCGCAGACGGTGCACTGGGAGGCGACGATCTTCAGGGCCATGGCACTCTCCTTGACAGGCCGCGTCGGGTCTCGGGCGCTTGGCACGACGGGGCCGTCCTCGCCGCGCCCTGCTGCCGCGCCGCGGATCGCAAGCCCCGTGCCATGAAAAAAGCCGCGGAAATCCGCGGCTTTTCACTCCACATCGCCTGTCCGCTCCCGGACAGGCGCGTCCGCTTCCTGACAGCGCCCGTGCTACAGCTTCTGGATCGGGATGCCGTGCTTGCGCAGCGCGTAGCCGATCTGGCGCGGCGTCAGGTTCAGCAGCCGCGCCGCCTTGGCCTGCACCCAGCCGGTCTTCTCCATGGCCTCGACCAGCCGGTCGCGCTCGCTCCTGCCGCCGCCCTGCAGGGCGGCGCAACTCTCGGCCTTGTCGCAGGGCGCCTCCGGCGCCTTGGCCGCCGGCGCGGGCCGCGTCACCACCGGCAGCGGCGCCGCCGGCTGCCCCGGCTTCCACAGCAGGGCGGAGAGGCAGCCGTCGTTGCGGCAGGCGAAGTCGTGCTCGACGATGCGGGCGCCCGGCGTCAGCGTCGCGGTGCGGCGGATGCAGTTCTCCAGCTCCCGCACATTGCCGGGGAAGTTGCACTGCGTCAGGACGTCGTAGGCGGACCGGTCCAGCGCGATGCCGGTCGCGTTCTCCTTGTTGAAGCGCGCCAGGAAATTGTCGGCCAGCAGCGGGATGTCGCCGCGCCGGTCGCGCAGCGGCGGCAGCAGCACCGGGACAACGCTGATGCGGTAGTAGAGGTCGGCGCGGAAGGTCCCCTTCGCCACCGCCTCCTCCAGGTTGCGGTTGGTCGCCGCCACCAGCCGGACATTGACCTTCAGCGTGCGGCTGCCGCCGACGCGCTCGAACTCGCCCTCCTGCAGCACGCGCAGCAGCTTGGCCTGGAAGGCGGCCGAGATCTCGCCGATCTCGTCGAGGAAGAGCGTGCCGCCATCGGCCAGCTCGAACCGCCCCTTGCGGGTATTGAGCGCGCCGGTGAAGGCGCCCTTCTCATGGCCGAAGAGCTCGCTCTCCAGCACGCTCTCGGGCAGGGCGGCGCAGTTCAGCGTGACGAAGGGGCCCTGCGCGCGGGCCGAGAGGTTGTGGATCGCCTGCGCGAACAATTCCTTGCCGGTGCCGGATTCGCCGCGCAGCAGGACGGTGACGTCGCGCCGCGCCGCCACCCGCACCTTCTCGACCACCGCGCGGATCTGCGGGCTGCGGCCGACGATGCCGGCGATGCTGCCGGGCAGGGGCGCGCTCGGCGCCGCGTCGCGCGCCTTCTCCATCCGGCGCTGCTCGTCCAGCAGCCGGTCGCGGTCGCGCGCCAGCACGCGGTGCAGGCGGATGGTCTGCGCCATCAGGTTGCCGACCATCTTGAGGAAGCGGATGTCGCTGTCCGGCTCGATCGTCGGATGGTCCGTCCAGGCCCGGGCGATGATCAGCAGGCCGAGCGTCCTCTCGCGCTCGCGGATCGGCACGCCGATGAAGGTGAAGCGCCGGTCGGGCGCGCCCCAGAGCGAGGTGTCCCAGGGCCCGAACTCGTCATGCGCCGCGACGTCGTCCAGCACCACCGGCACATGGGTGACGACGATCTGGCCGATGGCGCGTTCCGGCATCGCCTGGAAGCAGCGCTCGGCATCCGCCTCGTTCAGGCGCCCGCCGGTAATGAGTTCCGGCTCGCCCGCCTCGTCGAGCAGCACGATCAGCCCGAGGCTCATGTCGAGAAAGCTGTCGAGGACGCCGAGCGTCGATTTCAGGATCCGCGGCAGCGAGTCCGGCCGGCACAGGATTTTTGAAATTTCATATATCCCGTGGAGGTCCATGCTTCTTCGAGGCGCCTTCGGGATCGCTTCGACATCCGTGGCCATGGGCACAGCCGGCATGGTCGCCTCCAGGGCACTGCCATCAGGGAGCGGTTGCGGAAGCCGGTGCGGGCGCTTTCCACTAAGGCTAGGGAAATTGCGTCCGACTTCGCAAGCCTATTTCGCAGTGCACAATCCCATATGGCGCGCCGCATGCAAGCCCCGCAGATCGGCCAGGCTCACGGCACGCTTCGTCCGCTCGGCCAGGGCGCGCACGGCCTGCAGCAGGTCCTGCGCCGCCGCCGCATCCGCCTCCAGCCCGAGATCCTCGAGCGCATGCAGCACCGCGGCGAGGCCGGAATGCTTGCCCAGCACGATGCGCCGGGCCCGCCCGAAGAGCGCGGGGTCGAGCGCCTCGTAGGTGCCGGGATCGCGCAGCAGGCCGCTGACATGGATGCCGGATTCATGGCTGAAGGCCGCCTCGCCGACGATCGGCTGGCTTTCCGGCACCGCGCGTCCCGCCGCCGCGGCGACGATGACGGCGAGGCCGCAGAGGCGGGAGAACTCGGCGCGGCTGCGGTGCCGCCCGGTGCGCGCCAGGGCGACGGCCACCTGCTCGAGCGGCGCATTGCCCGCCCGCTCGCCGAGGCCGAGCACGCAGACGCTGGCATGCGTCGCGCCGCCGGCGACGGCCGCGAGCGTATTGGCCGTGGCGAGGCCAAGATCGTCATGGCCGTGGAATTCGAGGTCGAGGCCGGTCGCCGCGCGCATCCGGCGGAACAGGTCGCGGGTGCCGAAGGGCTCGAGCACGCCGAGCGTATCGGCGAAGCGGAACTTGCTGCCGCCGGCCGCCTCGACGGCCTCCAGCACCCGCAGGATGGTCTCGGGCTCGGCGCGGCTGGAATCCTCGCCGCCGACCATGACGTGCAGCCCCGCATCCTGCGCCAGCGGCAGGATGCGGGCGATGCGCGAGAGGACGTCGGCCGGCCCGGCATAGCCCTTCGCCCGCATCTGCCGCGCCGACATGGGGACGGAGAGGCTGACATGGCGGAGGCCGGTGCGCCGCGCGGCCGCCACGTCCTCCTCCTTCATCCGGCCCCAGGCGATGACCGTGGCGCGGCGCGCGACGCGCCCGATCTCGGCGATGACCTCGATCTCGGCCTCGCCCATGGCGGGCGTGCCGGCCTCGATCTCGTCGATGCCGGCCTCGTCCAGGGCGTGGGCGATGGCCAGCTTCTCCGCGCGGGTGAAGCTGACGCCGGGCGCCTGCTCGCCGTCGCGCAGCGTGCTGTCGTTCAGCCGGATCAGGCGCGGCGCCGCCTCGGCCAGGGTGGGGGGCAGCGCGGGGGGCATGATGTCGGGCATGGCGCATTCCCGTCCGAGGATGGCGGGGTTCAGCAACCGGCATGCCAGGGGCGCGGCACCGGCGCCGGCGGGCGGTGCGGCCTTGTCGTGCAAGGGCTTGGGCAGGCCGGGCGGGTGGCGGGGGATGCGCCATGCGGGCCGCGGCGCTGTCGGGCCGCGTCGGATATCCGACGACGTTATGAAGGCGGACTGAACCCCAGCGCCGCCAGCCGCGCCTGCACCGCCGGCATCGCGATGGCCGCGAGGAAGGCGCGCACCGCCGGCCGCTCCGCCCGCGCCTCCGGCAGGAAGAAGTCGTAGTGCTCCTCGGCCAGCGGCAGGAAGCCGAGGTCATAGGCGGCGGCCACCGTGGCGATGGCGACGCCCCAGTCCGCGCGGCCCTGCGCCACCGCCGCGGCGACGGCATTGTGCGACTTCGGCTGGTTGGCATGGCCCGGCGGCCGCGCGCCCTGCAGCAGCCCGTCCAGCAGGATGCGCGTGCCGCTGCCGGCATTGCGATTGACCAGCAGCAGCGCCGGATCGGCGGCGGCGCGGCGCACCGCCTCCTCGCCGGTGAGTCCCTCGAAGCGCGGGTCGCCGCGGCGATGCACCACCCCCTGCATCCGCCGCCAGCCCGGCACCAGGCGCAGCCCGGGCGCGAGGAAAGGCGCGTTGTAGGTCCCGGTCTTCGGGTCCAGCAGATGCGCCCCCGCGAGGTCGCATTCGCCGCGCTTCGCCGCGGCCAGGCCGCCGAGGCTGCCGACCGCCAGCGTCCGGGCGCGGATGCCCTCGGCGGCCAGCACCTCCAGCACCGCGTCGAGGCCGAGGTCGTGGCTGCCGATGATGGTCAGGTCGGGCGGATGCGCGGCGCCGATCAGCCGCACCTGCACGCTGGCGCCGGCCTCGGCGCCCGCATCCAGCGCCGGGATGGCGAAGAAGCCGTCCGCCTGGGAGAAGGCGGTGACGCTGCCCGAGCCCTTGCCGAGCGGGAAGGCGCGCAGCCCGCCCTCCGCCTCGGACAACGAGACCATCACGTATTCCGTCCGCCCGAGCTCACTCGGCGTGCGGACGGCGAGCCTGGCCGCGACCTCAGCCTCCTCGCGCGCGGGCAGGCCGGCGAGCGCCCGGATGACGGGGACGACGAATTCCTGGAAGGTGAAGACCGCGCTCGTCGGGAAGCCCGGCAGCACCACCACGGGCCTGGCCTCGACGACGGCAAGGCAGAGCGGCTTGCCCGGCTTCAGCGCCACGCCATGCACCAGGATCCCCGGCGGCCCGAGGCGCGAGAGGATGCGGTGCGAGACATCGCCCGCGCCTTTGCTGGTGCCGCCCGACATGACGACGAGGTCGGCCTGCGCCAGCGCCGCGCGCACCGCCTCCTCCAGCGCCGCCTCCTCGTCGCGGAAGATGCCCATCGGCACCGGCTCGCCGCCATGCTCGGCGATAGCGGCGCAGAGGATCGCGGCGTTGCTGTCGTAGATCCCGCCCTGCGGCAGGGCGCTGCCCGGCGGCACCAGCTCGTCGCCGGTCGAGAGCACCGCGACCCGCGGCCGGCGCACCACCGGCACGGCATCGAGGCCGGCGGCGGCCAGCATGCCGATCTCGCGGCTGGTGACGAGGGTGCCGGCGCGCAGCAGCGTCTCGCCGCGGGCGATGTCGCTGCCGGCGAAGGCGATGGACTGGCCGGGCGCGGCCGGCCGCGCCAGCAGCATCTCCGGCCCCGCCTCGCCTTCCTCGCAGCGGGTGTGCTCGATCATGACCACCGCATCCGCCCCGCGCGGGATGACGCCGCCCGTCGCGATGGCGGTCGCGGTGCCGGGCGCGACCTCGATCGCCGGCGCCGTGCCGCAGGCCAGCAGCTCGGCATTCAGCCGGAAGCGGCGCGGCGCGGCCTCGGTCGCGCCCGCGGTATCGGCGGCGCGCAGCGCGAAACCGTCCACCGAGGCGCGGTCGAAGGGCGGCGCATCGGCCAGCGCCGCCATCCCTTCCGCCACCACCCGGCCGAGGCTGGCCGCGAGCGGCACGGTCTCGGCCGGCAGGGGCCGCAGGTCGAGCGCGGCGCGGAAGCGGGCCGTCGCCTCCCCGGCGGGGAGGACATGGAGAAACTGCTCCTGCCGCGCGGCACGGCGGATGCGGTCGAGGAGGTCGGTCGTGTCAGGCATCGTGGCTCATAGCGGCTCGAGTTCCACCGCGTTGCCGGCCTCGTAGCCCTCGACGCCCGGCGGCACGAGAAGGAGGGCGTCGGCCGCGGCCAGCGCCCCGGCGGGCAGGGCACCGGTGGCGAGCGGCTCGGCCAGGCCGGAGGGCAGCAGCCGGACGGGCAGGATCTCCAGCAGGCCGACGGCGGAGGCGACCTTGCGGGCCAGGGTCGCGCGGATGGGCGGCGGCGGCAGCGCGCCGGCGAGGTGCCGCAGGGCGGGGCGGCCGAGCAGGTACCAGGCCGCCAGCGCCTCCTCGGCCAGCGGCGGGAGGACGAGGGCCGGGCGCCCATCGCGCAGGCCGAGGCCCACCGCCATGCCGGGACGGGCGCCGAGGCCCTGGACCAGCAGGCGGTCCGCCGCGTTGCAGAGGAGGAGGTCGCCTTCGCCGCCGTGGTGCAGCGCGCCGCCCTCGGCCGCGACCAGCGCGGCGAGCAGCGGGTGCAGCGGCTCCGGGCCAAGCCAGCCGAGGCGCGGCAGGCGCACCGCGACCTCCGCGATCCCGCAGGCGGCCAGCGCCGGCAGGTCGCGCGGCCCGAGGCGCTCCCCCGCCGCGCGGATCGCCGCGCCGGCGGCGAGGTCCTCGCCCGACAGCCGCGCCCCCTCCCCCGGCGCCACGGGCTCCGTCGCCTGGGCGAAGGGGCCGTCCTCGACCAGGGCGAAGGGCGGCAGGACCGCATCGGCGCCGGGGGGCAGCGGATCGCCGGCCGCGACCCGCAGCGGCGCCGAGGGCAGCGGCACGGGGACATAGGGGCCGGCGCCGAGCGTATCCGCCGCCGCGACCGCCCAGCCCTCCCGCAGCGCCATGGGCGCCGCCGGCACCGGGCCGGGCGCCGCCAGGGGTGCGGCCAGCACGCGGCCCAGCGCCTGCGCCACCGGCAGCACCACGGGCGCGACCGGGCCCGGCAGCAGCGCCAGCAGCCTCGCCAGCGCCTCCGCCGGCGCGGTCAGCCGCAGCGGTGCCCCCTCGCCTGCCATCCCGTCCCCAGCAAACCGTCACTGTCCAGGTGGGGATGCCATCGGCAACCCTCCATGGCCAGCACAGCACAGTGGGGCCTTGGTGACGACGGAGCGAAGCCCCCCATGTTCGGGGGCGTGACCCAGGCCCATATCAATCGCATCGCGACCGCCCTGCCGCGGCACGAGGTGCACGACGCCTTCCGGCTCTTCGCCGGGCGGCAGATCACCGACCCGCGGGTGCAGACCGCCTTCGCGCGCCTCGCCGAGCGATCGCAGATCGACCGGCGCTACTCCGTGCTCGAGCCCCTGCCGGACGCGAGCGGCACGGTGGACGCCTTCTACCTGGCGGACCGCTTCCCCGGCACCGGCGCGCGCATGGCGCGCTACGAGGCCGAGGCGCCGGCCCTGGCGGAAGCCGCCTGCCAGGCGCTCGGGCTGGAGGCGGAGGGGCCGGGCATCACCCACCTCATCCTCGCGAGCTGCACCGGCTTCGCCGCGCCCGGCCTCGACCACTGGCTGATCCGCCGCTTCGGCCTGCCGGGGACGGTCGAGCGCAGCGTCGTCGGCTTCATGGGCTGCCAGGCGGCGATCAATGCGCTGAAGCTCGCCCACCATGTCGTGCGCAGCGACCGCCGGGCGCGGGTGCTGGTGCTGAACCTCGAGCTCTGCAGCCTGCACCTGCAGCCCTCGGCCGCAATCGAGCAGTTGCTCTGCTTCCTGCTCTTTGCCGATGGCTGCAGCGCCGCGCTGGTGACGGCCGAGGCGGAGGGGCTGGCGCTGGAGGGCTTCCACGCCGCCCTGGTGCCGGAGGCCGCCGACCAGATCACCTGGCGCATTGGCGATGGCGGCTTCGACATGACGCTCTCGGGCTTCGTGCCGCTGACCCTGGCACGCGCCCTGCCGGACCAGGCGGGGGCGATCCTGGCGGGGGCGCGGACGGAGGATATCGACCTCTGGGCGGTGCATCCCGGCGGGCGCAGCGTGCTGGATGCGGTCATGCACGGCCTCGACCTGCCGGAGGCGGCGCTGGATGTCAGCCGCGCGGTGCTGCGGGAGCACGGCAACATGTCCTCGGCGACCGTCATGTTCGTGCTGGAGCGCATGATGCGCGAGGCGTCGCGCGGCCAGCGCGGCTGCGCCCTGGCCTTCGGCCCCGGCCTCTCGGCCGAGACCATGCGGTTCCGGGTGGCGTGATGCTCTCGGCCCGCAGCACCGAGGACGAGTGGATGGACGACGCCGCGGCGGGCGAGCCGGAATTCGCCGCCGCGCTCGAGGAACTCGGCCGCATAAACCGCCTGACCCTGGCCTTCCGCCCGGTGCTGGGCTGGCTGGACCGGCTGGTGCAGCGGACCGGCGCGCGGGAGTTGTCGATCCTGGATGTCGGCTGCGGCGGCGGGCAGATGCTGACGGCGATCGAGGCCTGGGCAAGGAAGCGCGGGGTGGCGGTGACGCTCGCCGGCCTCGACCGCAGCCCCTGGGCGGCGCGCTACGGCGAGGCGCATGGCGTGCCGGCGCGCTTCATCACCGCCGACCTCTTCGCGCTCGACCCGGCCGAGCGCTTCGACGTCGTGCTCTGCAACCTCTTCACCCACCACCTGCGCGACCCGGAGCTCGTGCGCTTCCTCCATTGGCTGGAGGCGCGGGCGGCGCGGGGCTGGCTGATCTCCGACCTGCACCGGCACTGGCTGCCCTGGGGCGTGGTCTGGGCCGGATTCCGGCTGATGCGCTACAGCCCGATGGTGATCCACGACAGCACCGTCTCCATCGCCCGCAGCTTCACCCGGGCGGACTGGGAGCGGGTGCTGGCCGAGGCCGGGGTGCCGGCGGAGGTCCGCTGGGTCTTTCCCTTCCGCTGGAATGTCGGCGTGATCCGCGCGTGATCGACACGGCCGTCATCGGCGCCGGGCCGGCCGGCTGCGCCGCGGCGATCGCGCTGGCGCGGGCCGGGCGGGAGGTGCTGCTGCTCGAGCGGCAGGCGGCGGCGCGGGAGAGCGTCTGCGGCGAATTCCTCGGCGCCGATGCCGCGGCGGCGCTGCGCGGCCTGGGGCTGGATCCGGCGGCGCTCGGCGGCCTGCCGCTGCGCCGGGCGCGCGTCGGCTGGGGCCGGCACGAGGCCGGCTTCGCCCTGCCCTTCGCCGCCTGGGCCCTGCCGCGGCAGATGCTGGACGGCGCGATGCGGGTGGCGGCGATGGCGGCCGGGGCCGAGTTCCGCGCCGGCGTCGCGGTGCTGGCGGCCGAGCCCGACGCCGCGGGCTGGCGGCTGCGGACCGGCGCGGGCGAGGTCCTGGCGCGGCGGGTCGTGCTCGCGACCGGCAAGCACGCGCTGCGCGGCCATCCGCGGGCAGGCGCGCAGCGCGGGGCGCTCGGGCTGAAGCTGCACCTGCAGGGGGTCGAGCCCGGCGATGCGGTGACGCTGCTGCCCTTCGCCGGCGGCTATGCCGGGTTGCAGCCGTTGCCGGGCGGCGGGGCCAATCTCTGCGCCGCGCTGCAGGGCGGGGCCGGGGCCACCGCGCGCGATGCCGGCGCCTTCCTCGCGCACATCGCCGGCGGCTCGGCGCTGGGCGCGCGGCTGCTGGCGGGGGCGCGCCCGGCCTGGGACCGGCCGCTCGCCGTCGCGGGCCTGCCCTATGGCTTCCGCCAGGGCACGGCGGGGCCGCCCGGCCTCTACCGCGTCGGCGACCAGGCGGCGGTGATCCCGAGCTTCGCCGGGGAGGGCATCGCCCTCGCGCTGCATTCCGGCCTGGCCGCGGCCGCGGCGATCCTGGCGGAGCGGGAGGCGGCGGAATTCCACGCCGCCTGGCGCCGCCGCAGCGCGGGGCCGATGCGCTGGGCCGCGCTCGGCGCCTGGGTGCTGCGGCAGGCGCCGGGCGGCTTCGCCCTCGGGGCGCGGCTGGCCCCGGCGGCGCGGCTGGTCGCGCGGCGGACGCGGATGGCGGCCTGACCCCGCGTCACTTCGGGTCGGGGATCGTCAGCACCGTCTCGTCGGTGTTCACCACGAAGATCGCGAGCATCCGGGAAGGCTCCGTGTCGCTGGCATTGGCGCTGACGCCGTGGTGGTCGCCCGGCAACTCCGAAAAGCTCTCGCCGCGCCGGTAGACCCGCTCCGGCCCCTGGTTGACCCGGCTGCGCACCGCGCCTTCGAGCACCGTCGCCTGGATGAAGGCGGAGGGCGCATGGGCATGGGCGGGCGAGGAGGCGCCCGGCCCGTATTCGACGAGGACGCCGCGCAGGCTCTTGCCCGGCACGCCCGGGATGGCCTGGTCGAAGACGAGCGTGACCCTGGCCTGGCCGCGGCCGAGGTCCTCGGCGGTGGCGAGCGAGGGCAGGATGAGCATGGCCGCGAGCATCAGGCGCTTCAGCATCTCGGGTCTCCCTGTGGGGTGGGCGGGTCAGGCCTGGGCCAGCCGGGCTTCGAGGCGCGTCAGGCCGAGCTTCTTCCCGATGAGCCCGCTGCCGCCGATGATGACGATCCGCATCCCGCTGCCCCTGATCCGTTCGAGGACAGGACGAGGCGGCGCCGGCCGGCGTGACGCCGGCCGCGACGGCATCACCGAAGCGTCATAGGGTCGGCGGCCAGATCCCCTCGACCGGGATGGCCTCCGCCTCGCCGGGCCAGGGCGGCATGGTCGTGCCCAGCGTGGTGAGGGGTTCGTCGCCGTCCGCGCGGAACTGGAAGCGCGTGCCGACGGGGATGGAGAGGGAGAGGCCGGGGACGAGCTCCACCACCTCCTCCCGCCCCTCCGCGGCGCGCCACATGCGGCCGCGGCCGGAGAGGACGTACCAGACCTCCTCCACCGTCCGGTGCCGCACGGCGCGGGAGACGGCGCCCGGCGGCAGGGTGAACTGCGCCAGGCTGCCGCGGCCGCAGCCTGCGAGGATGCGGACCTCGGAGCCGTCGGGCGCCATGGCCTCCGGCCGGTCGGACAGGCGCTTGGTCTCCCAGGTCATGCCGCAGGCCCCCCGATCCGGTATCAATCGATGCTGAGGCCGAGCCGCGCCACCATCTGCTTCTCGTAGGCGACGCGCTCCCGGGCGAAGGCCAGGTAGGCGGCCGGGCCCAGGTATTCCCGCGGCATGTCCCAGCGGCGGATGATCGCCTGGCTCACCTCGTCCTCCCAGGCCTTGCGGAAGGCCTGGTGCAGCGTCCCGACGATCTCCGGGTCCATCCCCTTCGGGCCGGCGATGCCGTAGGGCGAGGTCACGGTCATGCCGTAGCCGAGGTCGTGCAGCGTCGGCGCGTCCGGGAAGGCCGCGAGCCGCTCCCGCGTCCAGACCGAGAGCAGGCGGAGTTCCCCCGTCTCGACATTCGGCCGCCAGGAGGCGCTGTCGGCTACCACGTCGATCTGCCGGCCGAGCAGCGCCGTCACGCCCTCCTGGCTGCCACGGAAGGGGACGTGCGTCATCTGCACGCCCTCGCGCTCGCAGATCTCCTCCATGGCGATGTGGTTGGTGGTGGCGATGCCGCTGGTGGAGAAGGTGACCTCGCCGGGCTTCCGGCGCGCCGCCTCGATCAGGTCGCGGAAGGTCTTGTACGGCCCGTCGCTGCGCACCGCGGTGCCGAAGAGGAAGCCGCTGACCTGCATGACATAGGTGAAGTCGGCGACGGGGTCCCAGGTCTTCTGCTTCGTCAGGAAGGGGTGGCGCAGGATCGAGAGGTGGTGGTGCGCCAGCGTGTAGCCGTCCGGCTGCGCCTGGTTCACCAGGAAGATCGCCGCCTGGGTCCCCCGCGCGCCCGGGCGGTTCTCGATCACCACGGGCTGGCCGAGGTCCTTGTTGACGATCTCGAACATCTGCCGGTGCAGCGCGTCCAGGCTGCCGCCGGGCGGCCAGGGGATCAGGAAGCGGATCGGGCGGTTGGGGAACTTGCCTTGCGCCAGGGCAGGCGCTGCCAATGCGGCCGCGGCCAGCCCGAGGGCGCCGCGGCGGGTGAAGGGCCTCATGCCTCGTCTCTCTCCCGGTCTCTTCTTCAGTCGATGCGCAGGTTCAGCTTCCGGGCCATCCCCTGCTCGTACTCCGCCCGGCGGGCGATGAACTGCCGGTACTCCGCCGTCGGGTAGTATTCCAGGGGCATGTCGAATTGCGCACGGACCGCCGTATTGGCCGGGTCCATGAGCGCGGCGTGGAAGGCATCGTGCAGCGCCCTGGTCACGCCCGGGTCCATGCCCTTGGGGCCGGAGATCCCGTAGGGCGAGGTGATGACCATGTCGTAGCCCAGCTCGCGCAGGGTCGGCGCCTCGGGGAAGCGGGGCGAGCGCTCGGCGGTCCAGACGCAGATCAGCCGCAGCGCCCCGCTCTCGACCAGCGGCCCCCAGGAGGAGGAGTCGGCGACGCTCATCACCTCCCCGGCCGTGACGGCGACGGCGGCCTCGTTCGAGGCGCGGTAGGGGACATGGACGATGTCGATCCTCTCCCGCGCTGCGATCTCCTCCATCGCCAGGTGGTTGGTGGTGGCGATGCCGGAGGTGGCATAGGTCAGCCGCCCGGGGTTCGCCCGCGCGTGGGCGAGGTAATCGGCCCAGGACCGGATCGGCCCGTCCGCCTTCACGACGATGCCATACATCCAGCCGCAAAGCCCGATGACGTGGGTGAAGTCGTTGACCGG
Organism: Paracraurococcus lichenis; assembly: GCF_030657435.1. Taxonomy (GTDB): domain Bacteria; phylum Pseudomonadota; class Alphaproteobacteria; order Acetobacterales; family Acetobacteraceae; genus Paracraurococcus; species Paracraurococcus lichenis. The sequence goes on from NZ_JAUTWS010000014.1 coordinate 70,496, forward strand.
GTCCCAGGGCGGGGTCCGCACGATGAAGGGCCGGCGGACGATGGACATGTGCATCTGCCCCAGCGTGTAGCCGTCCGGCTTCGCCTGCGTGGTCAGGAACTGCGCGCCGAGGGTGCCGGAGGCGCCCGGCCGGTTCTCCACCAGCACCGGCTGCCCCAGCGTCTTCGCGGCCAGCTCGGCCAGCGAGCGGAGCTGCGCATCGGCTGAGCCGCCGGGCGGCCAGGGCACGATCAGGCGGATGGGCCGGTCGGGGAATTTCCCGGGGTTTGTTCCCTGGGCCAGCGCCGGCGCGGCGAGCGCCCCGGCACCGAGGATGAGTGCGGCACGGCGGCCGGTCCCGGCATGCGGCATGGATGTTCCTCCCGTTGCTTGCCGGCAATGTGGCGGGCCGCGCGGCATGGGGGAAGCCCCGGCCGCCCGCGGCCTCGTGCCGGCCCGGCCTCCCCTGCTCCCGGGCGGGTCACGGCGCCCCGGCGGGTCCGGCCGGGCAGCCTTTGCTCTGGGACCGTCGGCGCCGGCCCGGTAGGCTGCACGCCAACCCTCAAGGAGAGTCCCGATGCGCCTGACCGGATCGCTGCTGCTCGCCGCCCTGCTGGCCGGCCCTGGCCTCGTCAGCCCCGCCTGGGCCCAGCCGGCGACGGAGAAGCTGCCGCAGTCCCTCTACGACACCATGGTGGCGGGCAATGGCCGCATCTATCCGGGCTACCGCGTGAACCATACCAAGGGCGCGCTCTACGAGGGCACCTTCACCCCCGCCCCGGGCGCCGCGTCACTGACCACCGCGCCGCACCTGCAGTCGACGCCTTCGACCCTGGTGCTGCGCTACTCCGATGCCGGCGGCGTGCCCGACGTGCCGGACACCGCGCCCTCCTCGGCCATCCGCGGCCTCGCCTTCACCTTCCGCCTGCCGGACGGGACGGAGACGGACCTGATGATGATCAACGTGCCGGTCTTCGCGGCGCGGACGCCCGACGAGTTCCTCGGCCTGCTGCGGGCGGTGCAGGCGACCAAGCCCGACCTGCCGGCGCCGACCCCGATCGCGCAGTTCCTCGGCAGCCATCCGCAGGCGCTGCGCTTCGTGCAGATGCCCAAGCCCGTGCCGCAGAGCTTCGCCACTGAGCGCTTCTTCGCCCTGCACGCCTACCGCCTGACCAATGCCGCGGGCGAGACGCGCTTCGTGCGCTTCCGCGTGGTGCCGGAGGCCGGCACGGCCTATCGCGCGCCGGAGAGCCTGGGCGGCGCGGCGCCCGACCTGCTGTTTGACGAGATCCGCACGCGGGTCGCGGCCGGCCCCGTGCGCTACCGGCTGGAGGGCCAGGTGGCGGCCGCCGGCGACGTGACCAACGACCCGACCGTCGCTTGGCCGGAGGACCGGCAGGTGGTCGAACTCGGCACCATCAGCGTCACGCGCGCCGTGCCGGACAGCCTCTCGGCGGAGCGCAAGGTGGGCTTCCTGCCGAACCGGGTGCTGCCGGGCCTCGCCCTCTCGGACGATCCCTTCCTGCAGACGCGGGCGGATGTCTATGCCATCGCCTTCCCGGCGCGGCAGTAGCGCCGGGCACCCTTGCGGCCCCGCACCGGATTTCGGCAGGATAACCCTCAGGAAAGCATGAGGGAGGAGTCCATGACGGGGCTGCCGGGGATCACGCGCCGCGGCGCGCTGGCGACGGGCGGGGCGCTGCTGGCGGCGCCCGCCATCGGCAACCGGGCCGCGGCGCAGGGCACGCGGCTGCGCTGGGCGCATGTCTACGAGGTGAACGAGCCCTACCACCAGGAGGCGCTCTGGGCGGCGAAGGAGATCGCCGCCCGCACCAATGGTCGCTGGGCCATCGAGGTCTTCGCCGCCTCCGCCCTGGGCAACGAGCCGCAGATCAACCAGGGGCTGACCCTCGGCACGGTGGACATCATCTACACCGGTGTCGCCTTCGCCGGCGCCAGCTACAAGCCGATGGCGCTGAGCCACGCGCCCTATGCACTGCGCGACTACGCGCATTTCCAGGCCTACAAGGGCAGCGACCTGTATAGGGAACTGGTGGCGGGCTACGACAAGCAGACCGGCCACCATGCCCTGGCGCTGACCTATTACGGCGACCGGCACGTCACCGCGAACCGCAGCGTCATGCAGCCCGGCGACATGAAGGGGCTGAAGCTGCGGGTGCCGCAGGCGCCGAGCTTCCTGATGTTCGCCAAGGCGGTGGGCGCGAACGCCACGCCGATCGCCTTCGCCGAGGTCTACCTGGCGCTGCAGTCCGGCACGGTGGACGCGCAGGAGAACCCGCTGCCGACCATCCAGGCCAAGAAGTTCTTCGAGGTGCAGAGCCACGTCTCGCTGACCGGGCACATCACGGACAGCCTGCTGACCATCGTCAGCAGCGGCGCCTGGCGGCGGCTCTCGGCGCAGGAGAAGGAGGTGTTCCAGGCCGTGCTGGCCGAGGCGGCGGAGCGCTGCGGCAATGCCATCCGGGCGCAGGAGCAGGAACTGGCCACCTGGTTCAAGGGGCAGGGCAAGACGGTGCAGGCGCCGGACCGGGCGGCCTTCCGCGCCGCCTGCGTGCCGCTGCACAACGACGGGACGGGCTGGACGAAGCAGCAATACGACCGGCTGCAGGCGCTGTAGGCCGGGCGCGCCGCCCCGGCCGCGGGCGGACATGCCGTTTCCGGATAGCGGTTTCACCCCTCCTCCTGCCCGGACCGGGCATGATGGGCGCCGGCGATGCGGCGCCGCCGCGCCGGGCGCAGCAGGCGGAGGACACGGGCATGGGTTCTTTCCCGGCCGCGCGCGAGGCGGGCCTCATGGCCCTCGTGCTCGGGGCGCTCGTGGCCGCACCCCCGGCGCTGGCCCAGGCCCCGCCGGCCCAGCCCCCGCCGGCCCAGGCTCCGCCGGCCCCGCCGCCCGCCCCGCACCTGTCGCCTCAGGTCACGCTCGAGCCGCGGGCGATGGAGCTGTTGCAGGTCATGTGCGCGCGGCTCGCCGCGGCCCGCTCGCTCGGCTTCAATGCCGTCGCCACTTATGAAAGCCCGGCCCGCACCGGCCATCCGCTCGCCTATGCCACGGCCTTCCAGGTGCTGATGCAGCGCCCGGACCGGCTCCGGGTGCTGATGCCGGGCGACGGCCCGCCCTCGGAATTCTACTACGATGGCCGCCGCATGGTCGCCTTCGCGCCGCAGGAAGGCCTCGCCGCGGTGGCCGAGGCGCCGCCCAGCATCGATGCCATGCTGAAGGCAGCCTTCGAGCAGGCGGCGATCTACTTCCCCTTCGCGGACTTCATCGTCAGCGATCCCTGCCGCGACCTGACCGACGGCCTGCGCATTGCCTTCGTGGTCGGCCAGTCGAAGGTGGTGGGCGGCACCACCACCGATGTGCTCGCGATCGCCAACGACGCCGTGCAGGGCCAGCTCTGGATCGGCGCGGAGGACCGGCTGCCGCGGCTGTTCCGCGCCACCTATTTCGACGACCCGGCGACCTATCGCCATGCCGTGGCCTTCAGCGACTGGGTGCTGGACCGGCCCGTGCCGGCCGACGCCTTCGCCTCGGTTGGCGCGGCGCAGGCCCGGCCCATGCCCTTCGCCCGCCCGGACGCGCCGGTGCGCGCCCCCTGACCCCATGGTGGGACGAGCAGAGCCCACGCATCGCCGTTCCGCCGCAGCGCCGAGGAGCCCGCCCATGCGCAAGCCCTTCCTGATCTTCGGCCTGGTCGCGGCGGGCATCGCCCTGACCGCGCCGCCGGCCGCCGCCTGGTACCGCGGCAATGCCTGGGGCGGGCACACGACGGGCAGCGCCGGCGACTGGACGCATGAGGGCTTCCGCGGCGGCACCGCCTCCGGCGGCGGCGGATCCTGGAGCGGCACCGGCTTCCGCGGCAGCACCGCCTCGGGCGGCGGCGGGTCCTGGAGCGCCGAGGGCTATCGCGGCGGCTCGGCCGCCGGCGGCGGCGGCAGTTGGGGCGCCACGGGCTGGCGCGGCGGCACCGCCGCGGGCGGCGAAGGCTCCTGGCATGCGGCGGGGGCCGGTGGCGCCACGGCCTCGGGCGGCGAGGGGGCCTGGACCGCGACCGGGCGCTACGGCGGCACCGCCTATGGCGGCTATGCCAGCCCCTATGGCTACCACGGCGCCTATCCCTATTACGGCGCCTATCATCCGCCCGCGGTGGTGAACAGCTATGGCACCGGCTGCTACAATTGCGGCGGCTGGGCCGCGGGCGCGGCCGTCGCCGGCGTCGCGATGGGCGCCGCGGCCGGGGCCGCGGCCGCCTCCGCCACCCATGCGCCGCCACCGCCGCCCGCGCCGGGCTATGCGGTGGTCGGCGCCGTGGTGCCGGCCCTGCCGGGCGGCTGCCTCTGGCGCCCGCTGCCGCGAGCCTATGAATGCGGCCCGGAATGGCTCCGGCCGGCCTATGGGGCGAACGGCGTCTACTACCGGGTCATCCCGGCGCCCTGAGTCACCGGTACCACATCGTCGGCAGCCACATGACCAGCCCCGGCACATAGGTACACAGCAGCAGCACCCCGATCAGCGGCACCATGAAGGGCAGCACCCCCCTTGCCGCATCCTCGAAGCTGATGCCCGCGACGCGGGCCAGGATGAACAGCACGATGCCGACGGGCGGCGTCAGCAGGCCGATGCAGAGGTTCAGCACCATGATCAGGCCGAAATGCACCGGATCGACGCCGATCGTCTCCATCACCGGCAGCATGATCGGCGTCAGGATCAGGATGGCCGGCAGCGGCTCGATCGCCAGGCCCACCACCAGCAGGAAGACGTTGGCGATCAGCAGGATGAGCCATTTCTGCTCGGTGATCGCCAGCACCCAGCCCGCCACCTGCTCCGACACCTTGGTCGTGGTCAGCAGCCAGCCGAAGATCTCCGACCCGGCGACGATCAGCAGGATGGTCGCGGTCACCTCCACCGTCTCGAAGCTGACCTTGACCACGGCCCTGAGGCCGAGCGTGCGGTAGACGAAGACGCCGAGCAGGAGGGCATAGGCGACGGCGCAGATCGCGCCCTCGGTCGGGGTGAAGGCGCCCGCGCGCATGCCGCCGATGATGATCACCGGCGTCAGCAGCGGCAGGATGCCGCGCGCCAGGGTCCGCCCCAGCTCGTAGACCCGGAACTTCGCATCCGTGCCGTAGCCGCGGACGCGCGCGTAGTACCAGACCATGCCCATCAGGCAGACCGCGGTCAGCAGGCCGGGGATGATGCCGGCGGCGAAGAGCTGCCCGATGCTGGCATTGGCCGAGACGCCGTAGATGACCAGCGGCAGGGAGGGCGGCAGCAGCGGCCCGAGCATGGAGCTCGCCGCGGTGATGCCGACGGCGAATTTCGCATCGTAGCCATGCGACTTCATGGCCCGGACCTCGATGGTGCCGAGGCCCGCGGCATCGCCCACCGCCGTGCCGCTCATGCCCGCGAAGACCACGCTGCCCACCACGTTCACCTGCGCGAGGCCACCCCGCATCCAGCCCACCGCGGCGACGGCGAAGTCGTAGATGCGCTCGGTGATGCCGGAGCTGTTCATCAGCATGCCCGCGAAGATGAAGAAGGGCACGCAGAGCAGCGGGAAGCTGTCCACCCCGCCCACCATGCGGTGGACGATGGCGAGCAGCGGGATCGAGCCGTCGACGAGGGCGAAGAGGATGGAGGCGCCAGCGAGCGAGATCGCGACGGGCACGCCGAGGGTCAGCAGGCCGAAGAAGCCCAGCAGCAGGATGGCCGCCGTCATGCCACCACCTGCTGCTCGGCCGGGCCCTCGCCGCGCGCCCATCGCCGCCAGATCCACCAGGCCTCCCGGAGCGTCATGCCGACGAAGGAGAGGAAGACCGGCCAGTAGACCCAGGCGAGGGAGGCATCCAGGCTGTCCATCGGCATCACGCCCATGCGGTCCGCGAGGTCGAAGCCGACCCAGGCGCCGAAGGCCCAGAAGCCGAGGCGGATGAGGTCCTGCAGTACCCAGAGCGCCCGGCGCGCGGGGAGCGGCAGGGCCTGCTCCAGCGCCTCCACCCGGATATGCGTGTTGCGCCGCACCGCGCCGATGGAGCCGACAAAGGTCAGCACGATCAGCATGTAGCGCGCGACCTCCTCGGTCCAGGCGACGCTGTCGTTCAGCGCATAGCGGGTGAAGAATTGGGTGAAGACCAGGATGCCCAGCACCCAGAGCAGGGCGAGACCCGCCCAATCCTCCGGGCCATGGCCGCGGAGGCTGAAATGCCGGAGGTCGTCGGCGAAGCCGGCCTCCTCCGCCCCTGCGATGCCCTCGAACGGCTTGTCCACCTGCCGGCTCCCCTGTCGTTGCGGGAAGGCGACACGGGGCGGGAGATTCTGTCAAACGGGAACTCTCGCCATCGCCGCCTTGACGGCGAGGCCGGGACGGACGGCCCGCCCCCGACCCGGCGCCCCGTCCTGCCGCACCACACCCGCGGCGTCGCGCGCCACCCCGCCCGGCCCGGCGCGTTGCCGCGGCGGGAGGACCCGCCATGGACAGCACCACCCCCATCCCCGACGACGCCGCCGACCGGCGCCGGCGGATCCTCGCCATCGTCGGCGGGTCCTCGGGCAACCTGGTGGAATGGTACGATTTCTACGTCTATTCCTTCACCTCCCTCTATTTCGCCGCCGCCTTCTTCCCCTCCGGCGACCGCACCAGCCAATTGCTGAGCGCCGCCGGGGTCTTCGCCGCCGGCTTCCTGGTCCGGCCGCTCGGCGGCTGGCTCTTCGGGCGGCTCGCGGACCGGCGCGGGCGGCGCTTCTCCATGATGGCCTCCGTCCTGCTGATGTGCGGCGGCAGCCTGGCGATCGCGGTCCTGCCGACCCATGCCTCCATCGGCCTCCTCGCCCCGGTGCTGCTGACGCTCGCGCGCCTCGCCCAGGGCCTTTCGGTCGGCGGGGAATACGGGACGAGCGCCACCTACATGAGCGAGGTGGCCGCCTCCGGCCAGCGCGGCTTCTATGCGAGCTTCCAGTACGTCACGCTGATCGGCGGGCAGTTGCTCGCCGTGCTGGTGATCGTCCTGCTGGAGGCGCTGCTGACCGGGGACCAGATGCGCGCCTGGGGCTGGCGCGTGCCCTTCGTCGTCGGTGCCGGGGCGGCGGTGGTCGCCCTCTTCCTCCGCCGCGCCCTGCACGAAACCCAGAGCGCCGAGAAGGCCCGGCGGCAGGAGGCCGGGTCGCTCGCCGCCCTGCTGCGGGACCACCCGCGGCCCCTGCTGCTGGTCCTCGGGCTCACCGCGGGCGGGAGCCTCTCCTTCTACGTCTTCACCACCTTCATGCAGAAATACCTGGTCAATACCGCCGGGCTGCCGACCCGGACGGTCAGCGCCACCATGGCGGTGGTGCTGTTCCTCTACATGGCGATGCAGCCGCTCTTCGGCGCGCTGTCGGATCGCGTCGGGCGGCGGACCATGCTGCTGGCCTTCGGAGCGGGCGGCACGCTGATGACCGTGCCGCTGCTCTCGCTGATCGGACGGACCCATGACCCGGTGACGGCCGGGCTGCTGGTCCTGGCCGGGCTCGCCGTGATCTCCTGCTACACCTCCATCAGCGGGCTGGTGAAGGCCGAGCTCTTCCCAGGGGAGGTGCGGGCCCTCGGTGTCGGGCTGCCCTATGCGGTGGCCAATGCGCTCTTCGGCGGCACGGCGGAATATGTCGGTCTCTGGTTCAAGTCCGTGGGCGCGGAGGCCGGCTTCTTCTGGTATGTCACCGGCTTCTTCCTCCTCGCCCTCGTCACTGCCTGGGCGATGCCGGAGACGCGGCGCGAGAGCCACCTGGCCCGCGAATACGGCATGGGTCGGGCTTAGACACTTGACGGGGTTGCTTCACCGACCCGTTGGCGGCAGGTTCCGGCCGAAATTTCCCCTGAACGGATGCTACCCGCCCCATGCCTGAGAGCTTCGACGTCATCGTCATCGGCGCCGGTCCCGGCGGCTATGTCTGCGCCATCCGCGCCGCCCAGCTCGGCATGAAGGTCGCCTGCGTCGAGAAACGCGCGACCCTCGGCGGCACCTGCCTGAACGTGGGCTGCATCCCCTCCAAGGCCCTGCTGCAAAGCAGCGAGCATTTCGAGGAGGCGAAGCACAAGATGGCCGAGCACGGCGTCCTGTTCGACGGCGTGAAGCTCGACCTCGCCAGGATGCAGGCCAGGAAGGGCGAGGTGGTCTCGGCCAATGTCAAGGGCGTCGAGTTCCTCTTCAAGAAGAACAAGGTCACCTGGCTGAAGGGCGCCGGCCGCATCCTCGCCCCCGGCAAGGTGGAGGTCGCGGGCGAGACCTACGAGACCAAGAACATCGTCATCGCCACGGGCAGCGAGAGCACCCCGCTCCGCGGCGTCGAGGTTGATGAGAAGCAGGTCGTGACCAGCACCGGCGCGCTGGAGCTGGAGAAGGTCCCCGGCCACCTCGTCGTCATCGGCGGCGGCGTGATCGGGCTCGAGCTGGGTTCCGTCTGGCGGCGCCTCGGCGCCGAGGTGACAGTGATCGAGTTCCTCGACCGCCTCGTCCCCGGCATGGACAACGAGGTGGCGAAGCAGCTCGAGCGGACGCTGGCCAAGCAGGGCCTCAAGTTCCGCCTGAAGTCCAAGGTGACCGGCGCGGCCAAGGGCGCCAACGGCGTGACCCTGACGGTCGAGCCCGCCACCAGCGGCACGCCCGAGGAGATCAAGGCCGATGTCGTGCTGCTGGCCATCGGCCGCCGCCCGCATACCGAGGGGCTCGGCCTCGCCGAGGCCGGCGTCGCGCTCGACGAGCGCGGCCGGGTGAAGACCGACGCGCATTTCGCCACCAACGTCCCGGGCATCTATGCCATCGGCGACGTCATCGCCGGCGCCATGCTGGCCCACAAGGCCGAGGACGAGGGCGTGGCGCTGGCCGAGATCCTCGCGGGACAGGCGGGCCATGTGAACTACGCCGCCATCCCCGGCGTGATCTACACCTGGCCGGAGGTCGCCTCGGTCGGCGCGACGGAGGAGGAGCTGAAGGCCGCGGGCATCGCCTACAAGGCCGGCAAGTTCCCCTTCACCGCCAATGGCCGCGCCCGCGCCATGGGCGACGTCGATGGCTTCGTGAAGATCCTGGCGGACGCGAAGACCGACCGGGTGCTGGGCGCGCATATGCTCGGCCCCGATGTCGGCACGCTGGTCGCCGAGATCTCGCTGGCCATCGAGTTCGGCGCCTCGGCCGAGGACGTGGCGCGGACCTGCCACGCCCATCCGACGCTGAACGAGGTGGTCAAGGAGGCCGCGCTGGCCGTGGACGGCCGCGCCCTGCATATCTGACCGCCATCCCGCCCCCGGCGCGGCTCACCGCGCCGGGGGCGGCGCGACCAGCAGCGAGACCACCCTCCGCACCACCGGCAGGGCGAGCAGCAGGGTCGGGAAAGCGACCGGCCAGGACAGCGCCCAGGCCGCCGGCCAGGCCCGCATCGCCTCCGCCGTCGGCCCGAGCGCGCGGAGGGTGGCGACGCCGGAGACCACGCAGGTCATCACGACGGAGAGGATGAGGGGCAGGAGGAAGGCAGCGCTGCGCGGCGGCAGCTTCCCGAGACGTGGACGGGGGAGAGGCATCGGCCGATCCTTGGATGGCTGGCCCGTCGCCCAGGGCAGGTCACAGTCGTGCATCGCTGTCCCTTCGGCGGGTGGGCCGGGGTGGATGCGTTGCCTGACGTGAGCCGCTTACGGCCGGGCTTCCGCCCGGCACGCAGTTGCTACCACTCGGCACTGCCGCTGCCAAGGGCGGCGCCCGATCTGGCGGGCCGGGCCGCCTCCGCGCCTCCGCCGCGAACGGCACCCCGGACAGCCCCCCCGGGGATTGCGCCGCAACGGGATCCTGAGCAGGTTTTCATTCCGAAGGTCCGGGCCGCGCGATGCGTGGCCCGGACCGCGCATGCAGGCCCAGGCTGCCAGGACTCCCCATGATCAAGTACATCGGCAGCAAGCGCGCCCTCCTCGCCCATATCCTCTCGGCCATCGGCGCCAAAGCCCCCGCCGGCGCCCGGGTGCTCGACCTCTTCTCCGGCACCGCCCGCGTCGGCCACGCATTGAAGGCCGCGGGCTACCGCGTCGTCGCCAACGACCACAACGCCTTCGCCCATACCCTCGCCACCTGCTACGTGCAGGCGGATGCCGGCCGCTGGGCCGAGCCGGCGCGGCGCATCCTCGCCGACCTGCAGCGCCTGCCGCCCCGCCCCGGCTGGTTCACCGCAACCTATTGCGAGCAGGCGCGCTTCCTGCACCCCGACAACGGCGCGAAGGTGGAGGCGATCCGCGAGGCGATCGCCGCCCTGGGCGCCGAGCCGGAGCTGGAGGCGGTGCTGCTGACCGCGCTGCTCGAGGCCGCCGACCGCGTCGATTCCACCGCCGGCCTGCAGATGGCCTACATGAAGCAATGGGCGCGGCGGGCGCTGCAGCCGCTGCGCCTCCGCCTCCCCGCCCTGCTGCCCCGCCCCGCTGCCGGCCCCTGCCAGGCGCTCTGCGGGGAGGCGGAGGCGGTCGCCGCCGCGGTGGACTGCGACCTCGCCTATCTCGACCCGCCCTACAACCAGCACTCCTACCTGCGGAACTACCATGTCTGGGAGACGCTGGTGCGCTGGGACCGGCCGGAGGTCTATGGCCTGGCGCAGAAGCGCACGGACTGCCGCACCCGCCTGTCGGACTTCAACAGCCGCCGCCGCATCGGCCCGGCCCTGGCGCGGACCATCGAGGCGCTGCGCTGCCGCGCCGTCGTCGTCTCCTTCAACGACGAGGGCTACCTGCCCCGGGCGGAGCTCGAGGCGATGCTCGGCGCCCGCTTCCATGTGGAGGTCATTGAAATTCCCCACGACCGCTATGTCGGCGCCAAGATCGGCATCCACAACCCGCAGGGCATCAAGGTCGGCCAGGTCGGCCGGCTCAGGAACATGGAATATCTCTTCGTGGCGACCGAACGACGCATCCCCCTTCCCTCCCCGCAGGCGGCGTGATGGCGGGCCAGCCCTCCCTCGCCCGCAAGGTGGCGGGCTTCCTGCTGCTCGGGCTCGGCGCGCTCGGCCTGGTGCTGCCGCTGCTGCAGGGGATCCTCTTCCTCGCCCTCGGCCTCTTCATCCTGCGCGACCAGTACGACTGGGCACGGGCGGCGATGGACAAGCTGCGCGCCCGCTGGCCACGCCAGGTGGAGGGGGTGGAGGCGATGGAGGGGCGGCTGGTCGCCTGGTCGCAGCGCCAAGCCGAGCGGGTGCGGCGCCTGCTGCCCTGAGCCCGCGGCCGTCCGCCCTGGGATATCAAATTCGATATCGAAATAGATACGGCGGATCGGCGCCCCTTCGGGCCTGTCCTTGCGGCTCTGGTCCATGGGGCCGATCTCCGGTTGCGGCCACCCCTGCCGCAGCCGGCTGTCTCATCGAACCGGGCCGCACCCCAGGATGCGGCATCCGACGGCCGAGCGGCGCCGGCCGGCATCGGCGCCCGCGCCGCCATGCGCCGCGAGGGCGGTCCTCTCGACGAAGCGCCGAAGGAGAGCCTCGCCAGAACTCTCAAGGCCGAACTCGTCAACGCTGCCGACTACGCCACCCAATCAGGCGCAAGGCATGCCTCGCACCGCCGCGACGTGTTCGCCTCCCGGGAGGTCCGGTACGACCCTCGGCGCCTCCGTCCGGCGCCCGGCTACATCACCCCGGAGCGGATGGGGATCGCCGCAGCCTATCACCCCCGACCCGGCGTCCACACAGGCCGGAGATGTCCAGTCGGGCAAGGCCGGGGCAGTTCCGATCCGTTGCATACTGAACGCGGCAATGCGGGCCGTGTTACCGCGCTGCGGCAAGGATCGGCTGCCAGAGATAGGCGCCGCCGACCCGGGCCGCAGAATGATCGGCCGGCAGGCGCCGAAGCAGCATGCGGCGGGCCGGCGCCAATCCTTTCGCTGCGGCAGCACTGACCACCATGCCGAGCGGTGGCGCCGCCAGGCACATCGCATGCGCGTCCTGTCGTACCGGCCCCTCCATCACCACATCGGTGCGCATGGGCCCGAGGAGTTCAGCCTCGACCGCCGCAATGGTGCTGCCCTTGACGAACAGGGTGTCGCCCTCGTGCAGCACGATCCGTAGCCCTGCGAAGCGGCGTCCGACGTCGAGGACGACATTCAGGCCGGCGTCGAAGGCGCGATCGAGCCGATCCGTCGCTGCAAATTGCTGCATGCCGGACGCGGCCGTCGGATCGAAGCGGAAGGCAACCTCTGTCCCGCTGGCAAACGCCGGCCAGCCGCCGAACATGCGCGCAGCCTGGGTGCAGGCTTCCAGGAACTCCATCGCGTCGCCCGTCTGTTCGGACAGGTCGCACACCAGTAGCACGAGGCTTTGCCTCTGCGGCAGGTCTGCCGCGACCGGCGGCGCGACATCACGATCCAGCGTCGCGTCCTTTGGCGCGGCCAGTGGTACCACTGCATGCGAGGATGACTCGCAGCAGCCACAAACTGCGGCGCCTTCAGGGAGTGGCGCACCGCAAGCCGGGCAGGCGCGCTGCTCGGGCGTTGTCGTGCCCTGTGCAACGGTGCCGGATCTGCGCTGACGATCGGACATCATCCAACTTCCTGGCGTAGGCTTCCTTTTGGCATAGGGAGTGCAGGTGCCACCCTATCATGGTAACCCACAACGTTCTAAGGCGGCGATCGATCCCGAGGAATAGGATGTGACCTGCACCCGCCGATATGACGCACCGCACAGCACGCGCCGTTGCAATGCGTACCCGCCGGCGCATTGCCAGACAGTGAACTGCGATGTGGGACGGTGGATGAAGGATGGCGGGTTCCCGATGCCAAGACAGGCAATCTGGACGTCCCCGGCTTCTGTGGACAAGGGTTGGGGACGATCGGGCTGCGCTCAGATCCATCGTCTCTGGCGTGCTGTCGCCGAGGGCCGAATGGAGTCGATCACGGCTGCACCGACTCTCCATGGAGGCGAACACGTCGCGCTTCATCGCGGATGACGCAGGAGTCCATCCGGGATCATTTGTTCATGTGGCAGAGCCTTCACGGCATCAGTCGGACGGAGGCCCAAGTCAGGCAGCACAGGCCTGACCGGTTCCGGCACTCCCAATCCTTGGCCAGCACGACAGCGGTTCAGCGAGGCGATGGTCCGTTCGACGATCGCGGCGTCCCCTTTTTCTGCGCCCTTGACGATCCATGGACACCATCGACACCGCCAGCCCCCAAGCGGACTTTCGCGGCTTGGGCCACACGTCGTGCGGCCCAGCCCTTTGAAGCGAAAGCCTGCTCGGGGTTTTATTGCAGCGCAAACCCGAAGGGGTTTGCTTAGCTTCCCGATGTGTCAGGTGCGGCCAATGCGGCCGCGAGCAGCCGCTCCGCGGCGGTCTCAAGCGCCGTCGCGGCATCGGCATTGCCGAGATAGGGCGCAGCACTGAACGCCCCTTCCAGCAGCAGCAGGAGCGTGTCGCCGAGCACCTCGGCACTGTCGGCGCCCGCCTCGGCGCAGAGGCGGCGCAGGCGCTCACGCGCTGCGCGCTTCTCGGCATCCGCCAGCTTGCGCGCGGGGTGTTCGGGATCGGGGAATTCGGCAATCGCGAGGCCCATCGGGCAGCCGCGGAAGCCAGGCATGCGCAGCACCTCGGCGGCGGCACGGATATAGGCGAGCGGCCGGTCGCGCGGCGGCACCGCCTCGCTCAGCGCCTCGGCATAGGTGCAGGCGGCGGCCTCGCAATCCTCGCGCAGGATCGCCTCCACCAGCGCGTCCTTCGAGGGATAGGCGCGGTAGAGGCTCATCTTCGTCGTGCCGGCGACGCGGCAGACCTCCTCCACGCCGGTGGCGCGGATGCCCTGCCGGTAGAACAGCTCCTTCGCGGCATCGCGCACCCGCTGCGCCGCGGGGCGCGGGTTTCGGGGTGCGAGGTTGCGGCCCTCCGACACGGCTTGTCCTCCTGCGTGCTCGCTACCTGCCTGTTCGCTCGCGAATTCGCGATATCGAGCTGCCTTGCCATGATACCGACCGGTACGTATCCATAGGACGAACCGGTCGGTATCATCCGGCCCCGGAGATAGGCTATGTCCTCCCCCCTGCGCAAGTCCCTGGCTCCGCTCGCTTTCGCGCTCGCGCTGCCGGCCCTGCCCCTGTCCGTCCAGACCGTGGCCGCCCAGACCCCGCCCGCCCCGCCGGCCGTGACCGTGGCGCAGCCGCTGCACCGGACGGTGACCGAGTGGGACGAGCACATCGCCCGGCTGGAGCCCTTCGCCCGGGTCGAGCTGCGCCCGCGCGTCTCCGGCCAGGTGGAGCAGGTGAACTTCCGCGACGGCCAGCTTGTCCGCGCCGGCGACCTGCTCTTCACCATCGACCGCCGGCCCTTCGAGATCGCGGTGGAAGCCGCGAGGGCCGAGGTGGCGAAGGCGCAGGCCAAGCTCGACTTGGCGGGGCAGGAGATCGACCGCACCATCCCGCTGGTGCGCGACCGCTTCGCGCCGCAGGCGCAGCTCGACACCCGCCGCGCCGCCCAGCGCGATGCCGAGGCGGCGCTCGCCGCCGCCCGCGCCCAGCTCCGCAATGCCGAGCTCGAGCTGACCTGGACCGAGGTGCGGGCGCCCAATGCCGGCCGCGTCTCCGACCGCCGGGTCGATGCCGGCAACCTGGTGCAGGCCGGCGCGACGCTGCTGACCACCATCCTGACCGTCGATCCCGTCTATGCCAGCTTCGACATGAGCGAGGCGGACTACCTGCGCCTCGCCCGCCAGACCCGCAGCGGCGCCCGCGCCTCGGACCGCGAGCCGGGGCGCACGCCGGTGCAGCTCCGCCTCGCCGACGAGCAGGGCTTCGAGCATGCGGGCCGGCTGGACTTCCTCGACACCGCGCTCGACCAGCGCTCCGGCACCGTGCGGGCGCGCGCCGTGCTGCCGAACGCGGACCTCTTCCTGACGCCCGGCATCTTCGCCCGGCTGCGGCTCTGGGCCGGCGATACCGATGCGCTGCTGGTGCCGGACGCCGCGGTCGCGGCCGATCAGGCCTCGCGCATGGTGCTGACCGTCGCACCGGACGGCACCGTCGTGCCGAAGCCGGTCGTGCTCGGCCCTGTCGTGGACGGGCTGCGCCTGGTGCGCAGCGGCCTCGCGCCGGAGGACCGGGTGGTGATCGCCGGCCTGCACCGCGCCCGGCCGGGAAGCCGCGTGACGGCCGAACAGGGGCGGATCGACGCGACCACGGCGCAGCTCGCCGAGAACCGCTGAGCACCCGGCCCGAGGAGTCCCGGCCATGCGCCTTGCCCGCTTCTTCATCGCCCGGCCGGTCTTCGCCGCGGTGATCTCCATCGCCATCACCCTGATCGGCGCCATCGCCGGCTTCCGCCTGCCGATCAGCGAGTACCCCGAGATCGCGCCGCCGACCGTGACGGTGACCGCGACCTATCCCGGCGCCTCGGCCCAGGTGATCTCCGAGACGGTGGCGACGCCGCTCGAGCAGGAGATCAACGGCGTCGACAACATGCTCTACCTCTCCTCCCAGGCGACCGGCGACGGCCGCCTGACGGTCAGCGTGGTGTTCCGCCAGGGCACCGACGTGGACAGCGCCCAGGTGCTGGTGCAGAACCGCGTCGCGGTCGCCCAGCCCCGCCTGCCGGAGGAGGTGCAGCGCCTCGGCCTCGTCGTGCGCAAGGCCTCGCCCGACCTGCTGATGGTCGTGCACATGCTCTCGCCCGACGACACGCGCGACCAGCAGTACATCTCGAACTACGCGACCATCAACGTGAAGGACCGGCTGGCGCGGCTGGACGGCGTCGGCGACGCGCAGGTCTTCGGCGCCCGCGACTATGCCATGCGCATCTGGCTCGACCCCGCCCGCGTGGCGGCGCGCGGCCTGACGCCGGGCGAGGTGCTGGCGGCGCTGCGGCGCGCCAACCTGCAGGTGGCCGCCGGCGGGCTGAACCAGCCGCCCACCGGCGCCGGGGCGGGCCAGGCCTTCCAGATCAATGTCGAGGCGCTGGGCCGGCTCATCTCGCCGGAGCAGTTCGGCGAGATCGTGGTGGCGACCGGCGCCGGCGGCGCGCCGGTGCGGGTGCGCGACCTGGCCCGGGTCGAGCTCGGCAGCCAGGACTATACGGTCAATGCCTATCTGAACAACAAGGTGGCGACGGCGATCGTCATCTACCAGCGCCCCGGCTCGAACGCGCTGGCCACCGCCGCCGCGGTGCGCGGCACCATGGCCGAGCTTTCCAAGTCCTTCCCCGCCGGGCTGAGCTACAGCGTGGTCTACGACCCCACGCGCTTCATCGCCCAGTCCATGGAGGCGGTCGCCCATACCTTCGGGGAGGCGGTGCTGCTGGTGGTGCTGGTGGTGATCCTCTTCCTGCAGTCCTGGCGCGCCGCCATCATCCCGCTGCTGGCGATCCCGGTTTCCATCATCGGCACCTTCGCCGTCATGGCGGCGCTCGGCCTCACCCTCAACACGCTGTCGATGTTCGGCCTGATCCTCGCCATCGGCATCGTGGTGGACGATGCCATCGTCGTGGTCGAGAATGTCGAGCGGCACCTCGCCGAGGGCATGGCGCCGCGCGAGGCGGCGGAGCGCACCATGGACGAGGTCGGCTTCGCCCTGGTCGCCATCGCCCTGGTGCTCTGCGCCGTCTTCGTCCCGACCGCCTTCATCGCCGGCATCGCGGGCGCCTTCTACCGGCAATTCGCCGCGACCATCGCGGTGGCGACGCTGCTCTCGGCGCTGGTCTCGCTGACCCTCTCGCCGGCGCTCGCCGCGCTGCTGCTGCGGCCGCATTCGCATGCCGAGGCGCGGGGCTGGCGGGCCTGGCTCTGGGCGCCCTTCGGCCTGTTCTTCCGCGGCTTCAACCGCCTCTTCGAGGCGCTCTCCCTCGGCTACGGCGTGCTGACGCGGCGCCTGGTGCGGGTCGCCGGCCTGCTGCTGCTGCTCTATGCCGGGCTGCTGGCGGTGACCGGCCAGACCGTGCGGACCACGCCGACGGGCCTGATCCCGCCGCTCGACCGCGGCTACCTGATCGCCGCCTTCCAATTGCCGCCCGGCGCCGCCCTGGCGCGGACCGATGCGGTGATCCGCCGCGCCTCGGAAGTGGTGCTGCAGGTGCCGGGCGTGCGCGATGCCGTCGCCTTCACCGGCTTCGACGGCGCCACCTTCACCAATGCGCCGAATACCGGCGTCATCTTCCTCGGCCTGCAGCCCTTCGAGGAACGCGAGGCGGCCGGCATCTCCTATGGCAGCATCATCGGCGCGGTGCAGGCGCGGCTGGCCGAGGAGCGGGAGGCGCTGGCGCTGGTCATCCCGCCGCCCTCGGTGCCCGGCATCGGCACGGGCGGTGGCTTCAAGCTCTATGTCCAGGACCGCAGCGGCCGCGGCGCACGGGAACTGGAACGGGCGACCGGGCAGATCGTCGCGGCGGCGAACGGCCTGCCGGAGATCGCCATGGCCTTCACCCTCTTCAACACCTCGACGCCGGTGCTGCGGACCGAGGTGGACCGCAGCAAGGCGGAGATGCTAGGCGTGCCGCTGGCCCGCGTCTCCGAGGCGCTCTCGGTCTATCTCGGCTCCATCTTCGTCAACGACTTCAACATCCTCGGTCGCACCTACCGGGTCACCGCCCAGGCGGAGGAGGGCCAGCGCCTGACCCCGCGCGACGTGGCGCTGCTGCGCACCAGGAACGATGCCGGCGAGATGGTGCCGATTGGGGCGCTGGCCAGCTTCCGCGACGACACAGGTCCCTACCGGGTGCCGCGCTACAACCTCTATCCCGCCGCCGAGATCCAGGGCGCGGCGAAGCCGGGCGTCTCCACCGGCCAGGCCATCGCCGCCATGCAGGCGCTGCTGGCCGAGCGCCTGCCGGAGGGCTTCGGCTACGAATGGACCGAGATCGCGCTACAGGAGACGACGCAGGGCGACACCGCGCCCATTGCCTTCGGCCTCGCCGTCATCTTCGTCTTCCTCCTGCTCGCGGCGCTCTACGAGAGCTGGCTGCTGCCGCTGGCGGTGGTGCTGATCGCGCCGATGTCGGTGCTGGCGGCGCTGGCCGGCGTGCTGTCGCGCGGGCTCGACAACAACGTGCTGGTGCAGGTCGGGCTGGTGGTGCTGGTCGGGCTCGCGGCGAAGAACGCGATCCTGATCGTGGAATTCGCCCGGGCGGCGGAGGCGGCGGGGATGAGCCGCTGGCAGGCGGCGGAGGCGGCGGCGCGCACGCGGCTGCGGCCGATCCTGATGACCTCGCTCGCCTTCATCCTCGGCGTGCTGCCGCTCGCCGTCGCGACCGGCGCGGGCGCGGAGATGCGGCAGAGCCTCGGCACCGCGGTCTTCGCGGGCATGCTCGGGGTGACGGGCTTCGGCCTGCTCTTCACGCCGGTCTTCTACGTGGTGGCGCGCAGCCTGGCGCGCAGGTCACCGGTACCCGGGACCGCAAGGCCGCAGTCGACCTGAATGCCAGGGCAGGCGGCGGCGAAGGTGCAGGCCGCCTGCCGTCGGGGCCATGCAGGCATGCCTCGACGGCCGCCGGCAGGGCTCTGCGCAACCAGAGTGACGTGCCCATGACGCCTGGCGTCATCGCCCGGGAGTAGCGGATCGAGGAGGGCGATCGCCTCGGCCGCCAATGGCGTGGAGCCGCCCCGGGCAGGTCGCGACGCTGCCCGCGGCGACATCCACCAGCCCCATCAACCAGCCACCGGGGACGTCGTCCACCGGATGGCTTGGTGGCACGGATCGGCCTGCGGGCCTCTTGTCGCAAGGCCGCAGCCTGCGACCCCGTCGAACCGCATGCGCGCACGCGGTTGTGCGCATTGACGGAACCACAGTCCGGTGCCGCCACCAGGAGGCCCGCGAAAGCCCTTCCCTCGCCAGGCGTGGCGCCGCGGCCGCGCACATGCCGGGAAGGCGCGACACGCCGCTCGCCACGGTCGGGCCGGCCGCAGCGATGCAGCCGCCGTGATGGCGAACAGACGGGGCATGCTTCTCGCCCTGGGCGTGTATTGCGCGTCGCGGCGCGGGCATGCGCAGAATGGCAGGGCCAGTGCAGGCGGGCACCTTGCCTGCCGCCTTGCGGCCGACGCTGGCCGCCTGCGCGCCACCAGAAGGGAGAGGGCCGATGGCTTCCAGCGGATCGGATTGGCATTACCTCGAACTGACCGAGATCGGACGCCGCATCCATGCGCGGGAGATCTCGCCGGTCGAGGCGACGACCGCGCAGCTCGAACGCATCGGCGCGCTGGATGGGCGGCTGAAGAGCTACGCATGCCTCATGGCCGACCAGGCCCTCGCCCAGGCGCGCGCGGCGGAGGCAGCGATCGCCCGCGGCGACATCCGCAGTCCGCTGCACGGCGTGCCGATTGCGGTCAAGGACCTCTGCTGGACGCGGGATGCGCCGACGGCCGCCGGCATGCCGATCCACAAGGAGTTCCGCCCGCGCGAGGACGCGACAGTGGTGCGCAGGCTGGAGGCTGCCGGTGCCGTCATCCTCGGCAAACTGCAGCTCACGGAAGGCGCCTATGCAGACCATCATCCGGATGTGCCACCGCCGGTGAACCCGTGGGACGCGGGCACCTGGTCAGGCGCCTCCTCCTCCGGCTCGGGCGTCGCCACGGCCGCGGGGCTCTGCTACGGCTCGCTGGGATCGGATACGGGCGGGTCGATCCGCTTCCCGAGCGCGGCGAATGGCGTGACCGGCCTCAAGCCCAGTTGGGGCCGGGTGAGCCGCTACGGCGTGTTCGAACTCGCCGCGACGCTCGACCATGTCGGCCCGATGGCGCGGAGCGCGGCCGATTGCGGCGCGATGCTGGGCGCGATCGCCGGGGCCGACCCGAAGGATCCGACCGCGAGCCTGGAGCCGGTGCCGAACTACCTCGCCGGGCTCCGGCGTGGGCTGAAGGGCCTGCGCATCGGCATCGACCGCGACTTCAATGCCGGCGCGGACACCGAGATGCAGCGCGCGACGGAGGAGGCGCTGCGTGTCATCGCCTCGCTCGGCGGCGAGATCCGCGCGGTGACGTTTCCCGCGGTCGAGCAGATCGTCGAGGACTGGTTTCCGCTCTGCGCCGTCGAGACCGCCGTGGCGCATGAGGCGACCTATCCCGCCCGCAAGGCGGAGTATGGCCCGGCCCTCTCGGCCCTGATCGAGCAGGGGCGCGGCCTGTCCGGGCTGGACTACCAGAAGATCGTGCTGCGCCGGCACGATTTCGCCGGGCGCGTGCGTGCCCTGTTCGAAGGCATCGATCTTCTCGTCGTGCCGGCGCAGGGCTTCGCCTCCCCGACCGTTGCCAGGATGGCGACGCTCGGGCAGGACCCCGCGCTGATCGCCACCTTGCTGCGCTTCACCTGCCCCTTCGACATGAGCGGCAGCCCGACGATCACCTTGCCCTGCGGCTTCACCGAGCGTGGCACGCCGATTGCCTTCCAGTTCGTGTCACGCCACTTCGATGAGGATGTGCTCGTGCGCGCCGGCCATGCCTACCAGGAGGCGACGGATTGGCACCGCCGGCACCCGGCGCTGTGACGGCCGCAGCGGCAAAGGACCTTGTCGCACGCCCAGGCATGCAGGAGGGGGAGAGACCATGGCCATCGAACGCAGGACCGCGCTGACGCTCGCCAGCGGGCTGGCCGCTGCCGCCGTGCTGCGCCATCCGCTGGCGCGGGCGCAGTCGAAAAACCCGGTGAAGGTCGGGCTGCTCGAGGACATCTCGGGCGACCTCGCCGTCTATGGCAGGCCGAAGCTCAACGGCTCCATCCTGGCGATGGAGGAGATCAACAAGGCCGGCGGCATCATGGGCCGGCCCATCGAGCTGATCCATCTCGACCCCCAGGGGGACAATGCGCGCTACCAGGAATTCGCGCGGCGCCTGGTCCAGCGCGACAAGGTGGAGGTGCTGATCGGCGGCATCACCTCCGCCTCGCGCGAGGCGATCCGGCCGATCCTGAAGCGGGCCGGCATCTTCTACTACTACACCAACCAGTACGAGGGCGGCGTCTGCGACCGCAACATGGTCTCGACCGGGGCGGTGCCGGAGCAGCAATTCTCCACCCTGATCCCCTTCATGGCCGAGAAATTCGGCAAGCGGGTCTATACCATCGCCGCCGACTACAATTTCGGCCAGCTCTCCGCCGAATGGACCCGCACCCTGATGAAGGAGCAGGGCGGCCAGGTGATCGGGGAGGAGTTCATCCCGCTCGGCGTCTCGCAATTCGCGCAGACCATCCAGAACATCCAGCGCGCGAAGCCGGACTGGCTGATGTGCCTCAATGTCGGTGCCGCGCAGGACAGCTTCTTCGAGCAGGCCGCGGCGGCGCGGCTCGACGTGCCGATGGGCAGCTCCATCAAGATCATGCTGGGCTTCGAGCACAAGCGCTTCGCTCCGCCCGCGCTGAACGGCATGCACGCAGTCGCCAATTGGTTCGAGGAGATCGACACGCCGGAGGCGAACGCCTTCAAGGCGCGCTGGCGTGCCCGCTGGCCGGAGGAGACCTACATCAACGACATGGGCTACAATGCCTATGTCACGCTCTTCCTGCTCAAGGTGATGGCGGAGAAGGCGAACTCCTTCAAGGCGGCCGACCTGCACAAGGTGGCCGCGGGCGGCGGCATCGCCGTGGATGCGCCGGAGGGTCGCATCACCCTCGACCCGCAGAGCCAGCACATGTCGCACCGGATGCGCATGATCTCGGTGGACAAGGACCACAAGGTCACGATCCTGAAGGACTTCGGCGACATCAAGCCCTACTGGCTCGGCCAGGTCGGCTGCGACCTGACGAAGAAGGACGACAACGAGCAGTACTCGCCCTCCAGCCTGCCGCGGCGCTGAGACCGAACCGGCGGGCCCACCCCGGGCCCGCCAGCCATCCAGGCCAGCCATCCAGGAAGGAGCTGTGCATGTTCGCCGAGGCTTTCTCGATCGCCTGGCAATTCGCCGACGTCTTCGCCTTCCTGGTGCTCTCCGCCGCGGGCCTCGCCATCGTCTTCGGGATGATGGGCATCATCAACATGGCCCATGGCGAGTTCATCATGTGCGGCGCCTATGTCACCGCGGCCGGCGTGCAGGTGGGCCTGCCGCTGCCGCTGGCGATGCTGCTCGGCACGGTCGCCGCAGCGATCGCCGGCGTGGTGGTGGAACGCCTGGTGGTGCGCCACCTCTACCGCCGCCCGCTCGACTCCCTCCTCGCCACCTGGGGGCTGTCGCTGATCGTCACGCAGGGCCTGCTGATCCTCGTCGGCTCCTCCTTCCCCGGCATCGGCACCCCGCCCGGCAGCTTCACGATCGGCGAGTACAGCTTCGCCGCCTACCGCCTGGTCCTGTTCGGCGGCGCGGTGGCGGTCCTCGCCTTCCTCTGGTGGCTCTTCCTGCGGACACGCTTCGGCATCCTCGCCCGCGCCACCATGCAGAACGCCGCGATGGCGCGGGCGCTGGGCGCGCGGACCGACCGGATCTACGCCCTGAGCTTCGGCCTCGGGGCCGGCCTCGCCGGCTTCTGCGGCGCCCTCTATGCGCCGACGATGACGCTCATCCCGACCATGGGCGTCACCTTCATCGTGGAGAGCTTCGTCACCGTCGTGGTCGGCGGCGCGAATGTCCTGCTCGGGACCGCGCCGGCAGGGCTGATGCTGGCCGCGGTGCGCACCACGCTCAATGCCGGCTACGGACAGATCGCCGGGCAGATCGGCATGCTGCTGGCCGTGATCCTCATCATCCGCGTGCTGCCGGAGGGCATCTCCGGCTGGCTTGCCCGGCGGGGAGCGTGACGACGGAGATGCTCGCGCTGCTGAACGGTCCGCAGACGCTGGGCCGGGGGCCCGGCTTCTGGGGCAGCTTCCTCCTGGTGATCGCCGTCGCGGCGGCCTTCCCGCTCTTCGGCGACGAATTCGCGGTGGGCAACACCGCCTATTTCCTGCTCTGGGTCTTCATGGCGCTCGGCCTCTGCGTCATGTGGGGCTATTGCGGCATGCTCTCCTTCGGGCAGACCTTCTTCTTCGGCATCGGCGGCTATGCCTATGGCGTGCTGGCCATCAACCTGGGCGGCCAGGACGGCACGACCTTCCTGGCCCTGGCGCTGGCGGTCTGCCTGGCCGCCGCCGCGGCGGGCATCCTCGGCTATTTCATGATCTGGGGCCGCATCGGCGGCGTCTTCTTCGGCATCGTCACCCTCTCCATCACGCTCGCGCTGGCCTTCTTCCTCGGCCAGACGGCCGGGCCGCAATGGCGCATCGGCGGGGCACGCCTCAACGGCTTCAACGGCATGCAGGGCATGGAGCCGCTGAACATGCCCTGGCTCGAGGAGTCCACCCTCTACTTCGAGGGGGCGGCGCTCTACTGGCTCGTGCTTGGGATGCTGGTGCTCGTCTATCTTCTGCTGCGCATCCTGGTGAACAGCCGCTTTGGCAATGTGCTGGTGGCCATCCGCGAGGATCCCCTGCGCGCGGAGTTGCTCGGCTACGACGTGCGCAGGTTCCAGCTCGCGGCCTTCGTCATCGGCAGTGCGCTCGCCGGGCTCTCGGGCGCCCTCTACACTTCCTGGGGGCAGTTCATCGCACCGTCCATCATCGGCCTGCCCTTCGCGGCCATGCCGATCGTCTGGGTCGCCTTCTCCGGGCGCAGCGACCTCACGGCGACCCTGGTCGGCACGCTCGTCTTCCTCGCCGCCTACCAGACGATCACGGTGTACAGCCAGCAGGCGGCGCTGGTGCTGACGGGGACCCTGCTGCTCGCCGTGGTGCTGGTGGCGCCGCAGGGTTTCGTGATCGGCCTGGTGCAGGGGATCCGGCGGGCGGCGACCGGACGGCGGCGCCGGCCCGCGGCCGCTGCCGTGGCGCGGGAGGTCGCGCGATGACGGAGATCCTGGCGACCCGCGAGCTCTCGAAGAGCTTCGGCGGGCTGGCCGCGGTCAGCGGCGTGTCGCTCGCCGTCGAGCAGGGCCAGGTGCATTGCCTGATCGGCCCGAACGGCGCGGGCAAGAGCACCCTGTTCAAGCTGATCGTCGGCACCTACCCGCCGAGC
Source organism: Paracraurococcus lichenis (assembly GCF_030657435.1). Taxonomy (GTDB): domain Bacteria; phylum Pseudomonadota; class Alphaproteobacteria; order Acetobacterales; family Acetobacteraceae; genus Paracraurococcus; species Paracraurococcus lichenis. The sequence goes on from NZ_JAUTWS010000014.1 coordinate 94,433, forward strand.
GCCGGCGCGGTGCTGTTCCGTGGCGAGGACGTGACCGCGGCCCGGCCCTTCCAGCGCGTGCGCCGCGGCATGAGCATCAAGATGCAGCAGCCCAGCATCTTCCGCGAGCTGCCGGTGCGGCAGAACCTGCATATCGCGCTGCAATACCATGCCGACCGCGGGCAGATGGGCGAGGAGGAGGAGCGGCTGCTCGAGCTGCTCGGCCTCGCGGCCGCCGCGGAGACCCCCGCGGGAACGCTCTCCCACGGCCAGCAGCAATGGCTCGAGATCGGCATGGCGCTCGCCCTCAAGCCCGCGCTGCTGCTGCTCGACGAGCCCACGGCCGGTCTCTCCCCCGAGGAGACGGAGCGGACCGGCGACCTCATCCTGCGCCTGGCACGGGAGGGCATGACCGTCCTGGTGGTGGAGCACGACATGGCCTTCGTACGGCAGGTCGCGCAGCAGGTCACCGTGCTGCATCTCGGGCGTGTCTTCGCCCGAGGCTCGGTGGCGGAGATCACCGCCGACCCGCGCGTCGCGGAGATCTATCTCGGCAAGGGGCATCACCATGCCCGGCATTGAGGCGACGCCGGTCCTCGCGGCGGCGGGCGTCTGGGCCGGCTATGGCGGCACGCCGATCCTGCAGGGGGTCGATCTCGCGATCGGCCGCGGCGAGATCGTCGGCCTCATCGGCCGCAACGGCGTCGGCAAGACCACCGCGATGCGCTGCCTGATCGGCCTGCTCCGGTCCTCGGCCGGCACGATCCGGCTGATGGGGGAGGACGTGACCGGCCGCGCCGCGGACGCGCGCGCGCGCGCCGGCATCGGCTATGTGCCGCAGGGCCGCGACGTCTTCCCCCGCATGACGGTGGAGGAGAACCTGGTCATGGGCGAGCTGATCGGCGGCCCGCGCGGGCGCAAGCTCGTGGATCTCGTCTATCAGCGCTTTCCGATCCTGGTGCAGCGCCGGCGCCAGATGGCCGGCACGCTCTCGGGCGGCGAGCAGCAGCAGCTCGCCATCGGCCGGGCGCTGATCGGCAATCCCTCGATCATGCTGCTCGACGAGCCTTCCGAGGGCATCCAGCCTTCCATCGTGCAGATGATCTGCGAGGCGCTCCGCGCGGTGCGCGACGAGCTCGGCACCACCTTCCTTTTCGTCGAGCAGAACCTCGACACGATCCTCGACATGGGCGAGCGCTGCTACGTGATGGACAAGGGCCGCATCGTCACGGAAATACCGCGCGGCGGGGTGACGGAAGAGGCCGTCCGGGCGCAGTTGCTGCTCTAGTTGTCTGGCTGCGGGATCTCCTTGGCGGCCACGGCGCGCTGCTTGGCCGGGGCATGGGCCAGGGCCGTCCTCAGCGACCCGCGGCCCTGGCCTTATGACTGGGGACCGGTCATGGACGAACGGCTCTCAGCCTGTGACGGTCTGTCCGGCCCAGGACCGGAGGCGGTCGAGCAGTCCGGCGACCTCGGCGGCGGGACAGGGCCGGCTGAAGAGGAAGCCCTGGACCTCGCGGCAGCCCTTGGCCGCGAGTTCCTCGAGCTGCTCCGGCGTCTCCACCCCCTCCGCCGTCGCCCCCTTCCCCAGCCCGGCGCAGAGATCGACCACCGCGCCGACGATCGCCCCGCTCTCCCGGGTCTGGCCGAGGTTGCGGATGAAGCTGCGGTCGATCTTGACCTTGTCGAAGGGGAAGCGCTGGAGGTAGCTGAGCGAGGAGTAGCCGGTGCCGAAATCGTCCATGGCGATGCGCACCCCGATCGCCTTCAGCCGATGCAGCGTCGAGAGCGTCGCCTCCGAATCCTTCAGCATCACCGTCTCGGTGATCTCGAGCTCGAGCCGGTGCGGGGCAAGCCCCGAGGCCGCCAGCGCCCCGGTGATCGCCTCCAGCAGGCCGCGGCTGGCGAACTGCGTCGGCGACAGGTTCACCGCCACATGCAGGTGCGCCGGCCAGCGCATCGCCTCGGCGCAGGCCGCCCGCAGCACCCACTCTCCGATCGGCACGATCAGGCCGGTTTCCTCCGCCAGCGGGATGAAGCGGTCCGGCGGCATCAGCCCGCGCTCCGGATGGCGCCAGCGCAGCAGCGCCTCGAAGCTGGTCACGGCGCGGCTGCCGACATCGAGGATGGGCTGGTAGAACAGCTCGAACTCCGCCGCCGCCAGCGCCTGCCGCAGGTCGGTCTCCAGCCCCCGCCGCAACTGCATCCTGACGTCCATCTCCGGCTCGAAGAAGCGGAAGCAGCTTCGGCCATCGCCCTTGGCCCGGTAGAGCGCCATGTCGGCCGACTTCATCAACTGCTCCGCCGTCGCGCCGTCGGGCGGCACGATGGCGATGCCGATCGAGGTGCCGATGACCACGTGATGGCCTTCCAACTCATAGGGCGCCGCCACCGACTCCACCAGCCGCTGCCCCAGGACCGTCGCGTCCTGCGGTGTCCGCACCCCGTCCTGGATGATGGCGAACTCGTCGCCGCCAAGCCGCGCGACGGTGTCGGTGTCGCGCACGGCCGCCTGCAGCCGCTCCGTCACCTGGCGCAGCAGCAGGTCGCCGACCGGATGGCCGAGGGTGTCGTTGACCTCCTTGAAGCGGTCGAGATCGAGGTAGAGCAGGGCGAAGCCATGGCCGCGCCGGGCCCGGGCAATGGCCTCGTCGAGCTTGATCCGGAACAGGGTCCGGTTGGGCAGATCGGTGAGCGCGTCGTGATGGGCGAGGTGGACGATCCTCGCCTCCGCCGCCCGCCGCTCGGTCACGTCCTCGAAGGTGACCAGCCAGCCCCCGTCCGCGGTCGGCGTGAAGCATTCCGAGATGCTTCGGCCGTCCGGCAATTCGCGGAACATGGAGGAAGCCTCGCCGGCCGCGTGCAGATCCAGGTTCCGCGCCCTGGTGGTCTCGGCATCGGCGCGGGTCATGCGGCCGGCGCCGATGGCATGATCAAGCATCGCCTCGAAGGGGACGCCCGGCGCCACGCCCTCCGGCGGCAGGCCGAACATCTCGGCGAAGCGCTGGTTGGCGACGACTAGGCGATGGTCGGCGGTGAACATGCAGAAGCCCTGCATCATGCTGTCGACGGCGGCGGCGACCTGCGCCTGCTTCTGCCGCCGTTCCTCCGCCAGCGCCACCTCGGCCTCGGCGGCCTGCCGGGCCGCGACGGCGGCCGCAACCAGGGCACGTTGCCGCAGGTGGCGCCAGGCCAGGACGGCGGCCGCCAGCAGGACCGACTCCAGCAAGGCGAGCACGGCCAGCGCGGTGCCGCGTTGCGCACGCCATTCGGCCAGCACCGCATCCATCTGCCGGGAAACCGAGATGGACATCGGGAAGGCCGGGACCGGGCTGCGGGCGATGAGCCTCTGCTGCTGGTCCAGCGGGCTCCGGTCCATGCTGACCCTGATGCCACCAGCGCCAAGTAGGCCGCTGATCGGCGGCAAATTGGGGACGACCTTGCCGATGGCCGCCTCTATTCGGGGATGGCGGAGGATAAGAGTACCGTCTTCCTTGAACAGCGCCACGGCGCCGCCTTCGCCGAGTTCGATGTTCTCGTAGAATTCCTCGAAGGCCCTGTGCTTGACCGAGGCGCTGAGGATGCCGAGGAAGGTTCCATCCGCCGCTTGCAGCCGGGTTGAGACGTAGAAGATCCATAGCCCGGTGGCAGGCGACTTGCTCGGTCCGCTGATGAAGGTTTGCAGGCTGGGATCGCTCCTCATCATCTTCAGGGCGACCGCTTCCGGAAAGCGCTCCCCTTGCACCGGCCAGGCAAAGGAGCGCGTCAGCAGCGCACCCTCCGGATCAAGGATCGAGAGAATAGCGATCTGCGGCATGGCCGCGACGCGGGCGCGCAGTTCCCTGTGAACGTCGTAGCTGGAAATGCGCTCCGCAAAGAATGCCGGGCTGGCCAGGACGCCTTCCGAGGCCAGCCACTTGATGATGCCGTCCTGCAGAATTGTATGATTGCTGAAGCTGTTTGCGGTATGGCTGGCGAGGGTGACGGACAGGTTTCGCAGCTCGCGCGTTGCCTCGGCGACTGCGCGATCACGCTGATGGGCCAGCCACAGGTAAGCGGTCAGCGCCACCCCCAAAGCGAGCAGCAGGGCAACCGGGAGCAGCAAGCGCTCGCCCAGATGGTCCCTCCGCTGCGGTTCCCGCCGTGCCTCATCGGAAAACCGCAGACGGCCGGGCAGCGCCGTCCCGGCTGGCCGCAAGGCAGAAGCAGCTCCTGTCTTTCGCATGATGGTCAGGCCGCCTCACCCGGGTCGAAGTCGCTGGCCAACCAACTAGCGCTCCATCCCAGTTGGCAACAATCGTGGGTTGTGCCTCACCGCTTCGAGATCAAAGGACAGCCGGTGGGGAAGGAGGCGCGGGAGATGCCGATCCGTCCCGGGCCTCACCAGGCCGCCCGGCCATGACGACCGCACCAACGCTCGCCAGCGATGGTGCGAGGCCTCCAACGCCTCGCACCAGCACGGACCAGCGGCCGGCTCCGCCCCGGGAACGTCGAAACCGATCAGGTCGGCGACAATGCTACGGCGCGCCCGCAGCCAGCTACGTCATCTGAGGCACCGGCTTCACCCTCCGCCCCTTCCTTCGCGGTACTGGGAGCGGCGCGCTCGTGAACCGCCGCTGCCCTGTCCCGTCCATCCCGGCCGGGGAGGTATCGAACCCCTGGGGTCCAGAGCCACTCCATGCCCACTCTCCACCCGCTCGTCCGCAGGTGGCTGGACGGCGCCCAGCGCCTCCGGGACGACGCGGCAAGGTCGGATACCACCGAAGACAGGCGAGCCTCGCACTGGCGGATGCTGTGCGGCGCCGCCTTCGCCCTGGCCATCGCTTTCGCTGCCATCGGCTATCTCATCGCGCAGCGCGACGCGGCACTACGCGATGCCGAGCGCGAGGTACGGAATCTCTCCCTGGTGCTGGCCGACTGGATCGAGGACGGATTCCGCGCGGTTGAGCAGCTGGGAAGTGGCGTCGCCGAGTGGATGCGCGCCGAAGGCATCGACACCGCAGAGGAGTTCGACAACCGGCTTGCGACGGTGCACGCGCAGGAAGCCCTGCGTGCGCGGGCGGCGGGGCTGCCCCGCGTCGACCGCCTCTTCCTGGTCGATGCACGCGGCAAGCTCATTGCCACCTCCGCCGTCTTCCCGGCGCCCAGCATCGACGTCACGGGGCGCGACTACTTCCAGGCCCTGCACCGGAAGGAAGGTCCGGATGCCGTCCTGAGCGCCCCGGCGCGCAATGACATCGATGGCAGGTGGACCGTCTTCGCCGCCCGTCGCCTTCGGGGACCGGACGGGAGCCTCCTCGGCATCGTGGGCGCCGCCATCGACCTCGAGCGGTTCGAGGCGCCCTTTGAGCGGCTCGCTCTTGGCCGAAGGGGCTCCGTCGCTCTCCTTCGCCGCGACGGCCTGCTGCTCGCACGCCACCCCTGGGCCGACGCCGCCATCGGCACCTCCATCGCGCGGAGCGAAGCCTTCGTCAGGCTCCTGGCGCAGGGCAGCGGCGCCATGCGATCCCGGGCCACGGTCGACGGCGTGGACCGGATCCTCGGGGTTCAGGCGCTTGGCAGCTACCCCCTGGCGATCCTGGCGACCCGCGCGACCAAGGAAGTGCTGGCGCCCTGGCGGCGCGAGGTCGCCCGTGTGGGCGTGGCCGCGACGGCACTGGCGGCCCTGGTCCTGGTCGGCGTCCTGCTTGGCGACCGGCAGGCACGGGCACGGGCCGCACTTCGCCGGACCCGGGTTGCGCAGGCCGTGGCCGAGGCCGAGCTCGCCCTTTCGCGTGAGCGCGAGGCGGCGGCCCGAGAGCGTGAGGATGCCGCACGGGCGCTTGCCGAGCGCGATGGCGCCCTGCGCGCGGTCTTCGAGGCGGGAACGGTCGGCGTCGCCGAGATCGACATCGCCGCCCGTCGCTTCGTGCGGGTCAACGCCCGCTATTGCGCGATGACGGGACGGTCAGCGGCCGAGCTCCTCGGCGGGCTCGGCCCGACGGACGTCGTCCATTCCGACGACCTCGAAGCCGAGATGGCAGGCCTGCAGGCGATCGATGCCCTGGGAGCCCGGGACACCGAGGCGCGCTACCTGCGCCCGGATGGCGCGGTGGCCTGGGTGCGACAGAGCCTTGCCATCTCGGCACGCGACACGGAGGGTCGGCCGACCCGCTGCGTCGCCATCGTCCAGGACGTCACCGAGAGCCGGGCCGCCGCCGATCGGCTGCGGCAGAGCGAGGCGCTGCTGCGGCTGGGCATGGAGGCGGGGCGGATCGGCGACTTCGTCCGCGACTTCGCCACCGGGCTGTTCCACTGCGGTGCCGGGACGCGCGCCATGTTCGGCCTGCCGCCCGGCGAGGAGCCGGTCCCGCCCGAGGCCTGGATGGCCACCCTGCACCCCGAGGACCGGGACCGCGTGGTGGCGGAGATCCGCGGCGCCATCGCCCGCCGCGCCGCGGCGGTCGGTTGCGACTACCGCGTCCTGCGCCCGACCGATGGCGGCTTGCGCCACATCGAGATGCGCGCGCGCTACGTGTACGACGCGGCCGGCCGCCCGGTGCGTTCCTTCGGCGTCACCATCGACGTCACCGAACGGCGGGAGGCCGAGGACCGGCTGCGGGCCAGCGAGGAGATGCTGCGGCTCGGCATGGAGATCGGCCATATCGGCACCTTCACCCGCGACGCGGAAGGCAACATCCACTGCGGGGCGCAGACCCGGGCGCTGCACGGGCTTCAGGGGGGCGACGAGCCGATCCCGACCGCCACTTGGCTCGCCACGATCCTGCCCGAAGACCGTGGGCGCATCGTGGCCGCGCTCGCCGACGCCCGCGAACGCGGGGTGCCCGAAGCCTCCTTCCTCTACCGCATGCGCCGACCGGGCGATGGCACGGTGCGGCACATCGAGGCCCGCGCGCGCTACCAGCGCGATGCCGGCGGCCGGACGGTGGGCACGGTCGGAGTCATCGTCGACGTCACCGCGGCGCGCGAGGCGGAGGCGCTGCTGCGCCTCAGTCTCGAGGTCGGACGCATCGGTACCTTCCGCCACGACTTCCTGGCGGATATGGTCACCATCGGCGCCGAGATGCGAGTCATCTACGGCCTGGCGCCGGGGGAGGCCGTGATCCCGGCCGCCGAGTGGCTCGCCCCGATCTTGCCCGAGGATCTGCAACGCCTCCGGGCTGGAATCGACCGCGCGGTGGCCGGCAGCGCCGCCTGGGGGGCCAGCGACTACCGCATCCTTCGCCCGGCGGATGGGGCGCTGCGCCATGTCGAGGCGCGCGTCCGCTACGAATACGACGCGGACGGGCGCCCGCTCGCGGCGGTGGGGGTGGTCATCGACGTCACCGAGCGGCGCGAGGCCGAGGATCGCATCGCCCATCTGGCGCACCACGACACCCTGACGGGGCTGCCGAACCGGGCGCTGTTCCGGCAGCGGCTGGACGAGGCGCTGGCCCGGACGCGGCGGAGCGGGGGCTTCGCGGTGCTCTGCCTCGACCTCGACCGCTTCAAGGAGGTCAACGACACCCTCGGCCACCCCGCGGGCGACGCCTTGCTGCGGACCGTCGCCGAGCGCCTCGGCGCGGAAATGCGGGAGACGGACACCCTGGCGCGGCTGGGCGGCGACGAGTTCGCCATCGTGCAATCCGGCGTGGACCGGTCGGGCGATACCGTCACCCTGGCGCGCCGCCTCGTCGAGGTGCTGTCCATGCCCTTCGACCTCGACGGCCACCGGGCCATGATCGGTACCAGCATCGGCATCGCCATCGCGCCGCAGGACGGGGCGGATGGCGATGCCCTGCTGAAGGCGGCGGACATGGCGCTGTACCAGGCCAAGGTCGAGGGGCGCGGGACCTGGCGCTTCTTCGAGCCGGAAATGGACCTGCGTGCGCAGATGCGCCGCGAGCTCGAGTTCGACCTGCAGCGGGCGCTCGAGGCAGGTGAGTTCGAGGTGCACTATCAGCCGATAGTGCGCGCCGACGACCGGCAGGCGATCGGCCTGGAGGCGTTGCTCCGCTGGCGCCACCCTGAACGCGGCCTGGTGTCGCCGGACCGCTTCATCCCGCTCGCCGAGGAGATCGGCCTCATAGTCCCGCTCGGCAAATGGGTGTTGCAGCACGCCTGCGCGGAGGCCGCGCGCTGGCCCGGCGCTCTCAAGCTGGCCGTGAATCTCTCCCCGGCCCAGTTCGCCAGCCCGGGGCTGGTGGACGCGGTGGCCGGCGCCCTGGCGGAGGCTCGGCTGGACCCGGGCAGGCTCGAGCTCGAAATCACCGAGACGGTGCTGCTGCGCGACATCGAGGCAACGCTGGCCACCATGCACCGACTGAAGGCGTTCGGCGTTCGCATCGCCATGGACGACTTCGGGACCGGCTATTCCTCGCTGAGCTACCTCCAGCGCTTCCCGTTCGACAAAGTGAAGATCGACCGCAGTTTCACCCGCGCGCTGGGGCAGTCCCGCCGGAGCGACGCGATCGTGCGTGCGGTCACCGACCTCTGCAGGGGCCTGGAGATGACCACCACCGCCGAAGGCGTCGAAACCGAGCAGCAGTTCGCGGCTCTGCGGCACGAGGGCTGCGACGAGGTCCAAGGCTATCTCTTCGGTGCGGCAAGACCCGCCGCCGAGATTCCGGCGATGCTGGGACAACTGGCTGCCCTATCGACGGCGCGCCAGTCCGCCCGATGATCGGCGTTCAGCGGCAGATCGGCGCCTAGTCGCGTAGGCATCGGCGTGCAGCCAACCGGCATGGCCGGCCAGGCGCTCCCGCGGCCGCTCGCCCTTGCGGTCGGGTGAGTCGTGGGAGATCGCCGCCGGCGGCCCTTTGCCGCCCCAGGGCCTGGGGTCGAAGGCATGGAGCCGGAACCGGCCGATGCGCGTCCGGCCGCGCCCCGGGGCGAGGACGCGGATGGCGGTGTCGCCGGTCCGGATCACGCCCTGCGCCAAGGCCTATGCGCCAGGGCGTCGGTGCCGATCGCCCCGGCCAGCGGCCGCAGCCACCAGGCGCCCTGCCCCACCCGGTCGGCGAGCGTCCGGCGCTCGATCGCCGCCCCCTCGCGCGCCAGGCTGGGCGCCGGCCGCGAGAAAGCGGGGCCACGATCATGGCCGCGGCTGCTCCGTCCTGCCGGAGTGCCGCGCATGGACGGGACGGGCCCCGGCGCGATCCCGCTGCGCCGCCTGGCCGTGGCGGTCCGATCCGGCAGCCTGGCCCGTGCAACGCAAGGCGGCTGGCGGATTTTTCACTCCTGCAGCGCACCGGCCACGGCTAGCCTGCCCGCCTGAGCCGCCGATTCGGTCGCGGCTGGGCAAGCGGCAGGTCAGCCGCCAAGTGTCATCGAAGGGGGGAGAACGGCATGAAGCGGCGCGACTTCCAGATTCTCGCGGGCAGCAGCCTCGCATTCGGACTTGCCGCCCCCGCAACGCTGCGGGCGCAGGCCAAGCGCAGCCTGGCCTTCGTGGTGAATGTCTCGGCCGATTTCTGGACCATCGCCCGGCGCGGGATCGAGAAGGCGAACCGCGAGCATCCCGATTTCGACATGGAGATGATCATCCCCGCCCAGGCCAGCGCCGCCGAGCAGCGCCGCATCCTGGACGAGTTGCTGGCGCGCAAGGTCGCGGGCGTCGCCATCTCCGCCATCAACCCCGCCAGCCAGACCGAGGTGCTGAACCGCGTCGCCGCGCAATCGGTGCTCTTCACCACCGACAGCGACGCGCCGGCCAGCAACCGCATGGTCTATATCGGCACGGACAACGTCGCCGCCGGGCGGAAGGCGGGCGAGGAGATGAAGAAGGCCATGCCGGAAGGTGGCCGCGCCATGCTCTTCGTCGGCACCATGGATGCCGACAATGCTCGCGAGCGCGTGCAGGGCATCCGGGAATCGCTGCAGGGCGGCAAGATCGAGATCGTCGACATCCGCACCGACGAGAGCGACTTCGCCCGCGCCCGCCGCAACGCGGAGGACGCGCTGGCGCGCGAGCGCAACCTCGGCATGATGGTCGGCCTCTGGGCCTACAACACCCCGCAGATCTACCAGGCGGTGCGAGAGGCCGGGCGGCAGGGCCAGGTGAAGGTGGTGGGCTTCGACGAGGACGCGCTGACGCTCCGCGGCGTCGCCGACGGCACCATCCATTCCACCGTCGTGCAGCAGCCCTACGAGTTCGGCTACCAGTCGATGAAGGGCCTGGTGCGGGTGCTGGGCGGCGACCGCGGCTGGATCCCCGGCAGCAAGCAGGTGATCGTCGACACCAAGGTCATCGACAAGACGAATGTGGGCGAGTTCCAGTCCTACATGCGCCAGCTCCTGCGGGGGAGCTGAGGCGCCGCCGTGGCGCAGCCGCCGCTGCTCGCGCTCGAGGGCATCCGCAAGACCTATCCCGGCGTCGTCGCGCTCGACGGCGTCTCCCTGCACCTGTCGGCCGGCGAGGTGCTGGGCCTCGTCGGCGAGAACGGCGCGGGCAAGAGCACGCTCATGAAGGTGCTGGGCGGCGTGGTCCGCCCGGATGCCGGCAGCATCCGCCTGCATGGCCGCGACCACCCGCACCTGACGGTGGCCGGGGCGCAGGCGCAGGGCATCGCCTTCGTCCACCAGGAACTCTCGGTCTTCGACAACCTCGACGTCGCGGCGAATGTGCTGATGGGGCGGGAGCCGGTGCGGGGCGGCCCCATCCTCGGCCCATTGGGACTGGTCGACCGCGCCGCCTGCCGCGCCCGCGTCGCGCCGCTGCTGCAGCGGCTGGGCGCGGATTTCGGGCCGGAGGCGCCGGTCGCAGCGCTCTCCATCGCGCAGCGCCAATTGGTCGAGATCGCCCGCGCGCTCTCCATGCAGGCCCGCATCATCATCCTGGACGAGCCGACCAGCAGCCTGACGCTGTCCGAGACGGACCGGCTGCTGGCCGCGGTCGCGGCGCTGCGGGCGGCGGGGACGGGCATCATCTACATCACCCACCGCCTCGGCGAGATCACCGCCTGCGCCGACCGCGTCACCTGCCTACGCGACGGCCGCGTGGTCGGCCACCTGGCGCGGGGCGAGATCACCCATGCCGCCATGACGCGGCTGATGATCGGGCGCGACCTGAAGTCGCTCTATGTCCCGCCGGCCGCGCCGCCGCGCCCGGGCGGGCTGGAGGCCGCGGGCCTCGTCACCCAGGCCTTCCCGGACCGCGCGGTGGACCTCGCGGTACGGCCGGGCGAGATCCTCGGCCTCGCCGGGCTGGTCGGCGCCGGCCGCACCTCGCTCGCCCGCGCGCTCTTCGGGATCGAGCCGGCGCTCGCCGGCGCCATCCGGCTGGACGGCGAGGCGATCGCGCTGCGCAGCCCGCGCCAGGCGATCGCGCGCGGGATCTACCTGGTGCCGGAGGACCGCAAGCGTTCCGGCCTCGTGCTCGACATGACCATCGCGGAGAACGTCATCCTGCCGGACCTGCAAGGCCATGCCAGCGCCTGGCTGCTGGACCGCGGCGCGGAGGCGCGGACGGCCGAGGCGCAGCGCCGCGCGCTCGGCATCCGCGCACCCTCGGTCGGCACCGGCGCCGGCACCCTCTCCGGCGGCAACCAGCAGAAGGTGGCGCTGGCGCGCTGGCTGGCCATGCAGCCGCGCGCCATCCTGCTGGACGAGCCGACGCGCGGCGTCGATGTCGGCGCCAAGGGCGAGATCTATGCCCTGATGCGCGGCCTGGCCGACCGGGGCGTCGCGGTGCTGATGATCAGTTCCGACATGGAGGAGGTGATCGGCGTCAGCGACCGCGTCGCCGTCATGCACGAAGGCCGGATCACCGGTATCCTGGAGAGGGCGCAGGTGAGCGAGCCGAACATCCTCCGCCTCGCCACCGGCCAGCGGCCGGAGGAGAGCCTCGCCGGCCAGGCCGAGACGCTGGGCGCGGAGGAGGTGTGATGGGGCGCAAGGAACTCGGCCTGCTCGGCCTGATCGTGCTGATCGCGGCGGTGACCTCGGCGCTGAACCCGCAATTCCTCTCTGCCGTGAACCTGATGAACATGGCCAACCTGATCGGCCTGTTCGGCATCTTCTCCATCGGCCAGGGGCTGGTGATCATCACCGGCGGCATCGACCTCGCGGTCGGGTCCATGCTCGCGCTGCTGGGCGTGGTCTTCCTCAACCTGGTGGCGAACCAGGAGGTCGCCTGGCCAATCGCCATGCTGGTGGTGCTGGCGGGCGGGCTGGCCATGGGTCTCGCGCATGGGCTGCTGGTGGCGCGGCTCGGGCTGCAGCCCTTTGTCGTCACCCTCTGCGGGCTGCTGATCTATCGTGGCGCGGCGCGCTACTACACGGGCGATTCCACCATCAGCCTCGGCTTCGCCGAGGGCGTCGACACCATCACCTGGCTGGCCGCCGGCCGCACCCTCGGCATCCCGCACAGCTTCATCGCCCTGCTGCTGGTGGCGCTGGTGATGGGCGTGGTGCTGCACCGCTCGGTCTTCGGCCGCTACCTCTATGCCGTCGGACGGAACGAGGAAGCCACGCGCTATGCCGGGATCAATACCGGCGCGGTGGTGGCCGGCGCCTATGTGCTGGCGGGCCTGCTGGCGGGCATCTCCACCATCCTGCTGGTCTTCTACACCAGTTCCGTCTCGCCCTCCTCCTTCGGCAATTTCTACGAACTCTATGCCATCGCCGCGGCGGTGCTGGGCGGCTGCTCGCTGCGCGGCGGGGAGGGAACGGTGCCCGGCATCCTGCTCGGCACCGTGCTGCTGCAGGTGCTGCAGAACCTGGTGAACATCCTCGGCATCCCCTCCTCGCTGAACTTCGCGGTCATGGGCGGCGTCATCCTGCTCGGCGTGCTGGCCGACCGGCAGTTGGCGCAGCGTCGGGCCGCCTCCGTCCGCGTTCCGGCAGGCACCGCGGCGGCGGCCGCACCGTCAGCCTCGCGTCCATGAATGCAGCAAGACCGAAGCCCTGGCCTGGTCTGCCCGAGTGCGCCCCGCAAGCGGCGCGCCTCGACCTGCGGTCGCGTCGAGGCCGACTCGGACCGGCAAGGGTCCGACGCCGCGCCGGACAGGAGGCCGCCGCACAGGTTGTCGGACATCTCCTGCACGCCGCCGGCACAATGACGACACCGCTTCGGGCGACCAGGTCGATCAAGCTCCACGCGGTCATTTCGCGTCGGACCCCTTAATCCAGCGGCTCGAGCCGCAGGATCGAGGCGCCGTGGTTGCTGCCGGCCCAGAACTGCACCCGCTCGGTTTCCGTCACGAAGACCCGGCGGATATTGGTCGGCCGCGGCAGCAGGTATTCCACGAACTCGCCCGTCTTCGGGTTCAGCCGCGCCACCTTGTCGGTCAGCATGGAGCCGGTCCAGGCCTCCCCGTTCCGGTCGGGCGCGACGTCATAGGGGAAGAACCAGGGGGTCGGCGGCCGCCATTCCCGGAAGCTCTCCGTCCGCGGGTCGAACATGCCGATATTGCCGGCCTTCCATTCGCCGAACCAGAAGCGGCCGTCCCGGTCCAGCATGCCGCGGCGCGGGGAACTGTCGGGCGTCGGCGTCGGCCAGGTGCGGATCTGCCCGGTCTTCGCATCCACGCGCCCGACATCGCCGCGGCCGAAGACGGTGAAGAACACGTTGTTCTCGGCGTCCGTCGAGAGATCGTAGATGTTCGGGCTCGGGATCGGGAAGGGCTGGAAAACCTCGATGGCGCCGGTCGCCACGTCCATGCGGTAGATCGAATAGGTCCCGCTGTCCTCGATCCAGAGCTTGCCGTCCACATGCAGGTGGCGCGGCTCCACCTCCGTCGTCTGGGTGCTGTCGCGGTTGAGATGCGCGGGCAGCGGATAGATGCGGAACTGCTCGGTCCGCGGGTCGAAGCGCGCGACGCCGCCCTGGTAGGAGAGGCCGAGCCACAGATGGCCGTCCCGGTCCGCCCGCAGCGCCAGCGAGCCCTTCGGCGCATCCGGCCTCAGGGTCGGGACCTCCCATTCCCGGATCTCGCCGGTCCTGGGATCGAGGCGACCCAGCACCTGCTCGGTGAAGCTGTTGTACCAGACCATGCCGTCCGGCGTGACGATGACGTCATGCGGCTGGCGCGTCGGCTCCGGCAGGTCGTATTCGGTGACGATGACGCGCGCGGCGCGGCCGGCCGGTCGCGGGAAGGTCTTCAGCGCGAAGTCGAAGCTCTCCTTCTGCCGCAGGTTCACCCTGGCCAGATAGGCCGCCTGCCGCTCGAAGACCTTCAGCCGCGCCGCCTGCGCCGCGGCGGACTGGTTGGCGACGCGGTCCGCGACCAGCACCTGCGGCCGCAGCAGGGAGGAGGCCTGGGCATAGCCCGCCATCCGCCGCTGGACATCCACGAACTCCGCCTCGTCATGGTCGGAGAGGAGCGGCTGCACCAGGCGGTGGCAATTGGTGCAGTTCTGCAGGAAGTGCTTGTCCGCGTCGCCGCCGGGGAGGCTCTCGATCCACTCGGCATTGGTCAGTTGCATCGGCAGGTCGCGCGCCGGCCGCAGCACCAGCGCGGCAGAGGCGGGCGCCGCCGTCAGCGTGACTGCCTCCGGCCCCGCCAGGTCCCAGCCCGCGGCGCGGATCGAGAGCCGCGTCGGCCCCGCCGCGAGCCGTCCTTCGGGGAAGGCGAAGCGGCCTTCGGCATCGGTCACCACGGTGACGGTAACGTTCGTGCCCTCCCGCTGGGCGCTCACCAGCACGCCGGCCATCGGGCCTTCCTCGGCGGAGCGGACCGTGCCGCTGAGCGCCTCCGCCTGGGCGATGCCGGCCCAGGCCAGCAGGCCAAGGGCGAGGAGGCCCGATCGGGCCGGGACGAGGGGCATGGACGACCTCCGCTCCGGCATCGGGCGCCGGTTGCGGCCAGCCTAGACCCACGCTCCCGCGCGTGGGAACAGCCCCGTCACTCCGCCGCGACGGCGCGGCCGCGCCGGGGATCGTCGATGACCCCCGCCTGCTGGCCAAGAGCGGCCGCGAGTTCCGGCACGTCCATCAACTCGCCATCCACCGCACGCCGGATGATGACGTTCTCCCGGATGACCAGCGCCGCCGCGATGACGACCAGGCCGAGCCCGCCGATCATGCAGGCGGCGCCGATATATTTCAGCAGGCCGAGATGCGGCAGCAGCACGTTCACCGCGCCCAGGATGAGCGTGGAGATCAGCAGGATGGCGGCGGAGAGCCCGAGCGTCGTCGCCAGCCGCATCAGCGCGAAGCGCCGGCGGTAGAGCATCACCTGGTCGCGGACATTGCCGCGGCGGCCTTCCTGCTCGATGCCGCCCCGGCACTGCTCGATCAGCGACCGGTAGCGATCGAAGGCGGCGGTGTAGCGCTGCTGCAGGTAGCCCATGAAGATCCAGGCCGCGAAGACGATGGAGGCACTCGGCCCGACCGCGGTCAGGATGTCCTTGAGTTCGAAATTCATGCGATGCGGCTTCATGTGGCGGAGGAACCCGGCCCGAACGGCCGGGCACCGCCGCGGTTCGGTCAGCCGCCCGCAACCCCCTGGGTGTTGACGTAGAGCGCATAGAGCGATTGCGCCGCCGCCATGAACAGCCGGTTCCGGTGCCGCCCGCCGAAGCAGACATTGGCGCAGCGTTCCGGCAGGTGGATATGCCCGATCGGCGCGCCGGCATCGTTGATGACGCGCACGCCGTCATGCTCCGGCGTCATGCCCCAGCCGCACCAGAGGGTGCCGTCGATGTCCACGCGGAAGCCGTCCGGCGTCTCGCCCGGCCCGCAGCGGTAGAAGACGCGCTTGTTGGCCAGCTTCGTCCCGCCCACCACGTCATAGGCCAGGATATTGCGCGGATCGGACCGGCTCTCGATGATATAGAGGATGCTCTCGTCCGGGCTGAAGGCGAGGCCGTTCGGATGGTCGATGTCGTCGGCGACCAGCGCGATCTCCCCGGTCTGGCCGTCCACCCGGTAGACATGCGTGTGCGGCAGCTCGGCCTCGAGCTTGATGCCCTCGTAGAAGGCATAGGTGCCGAAGGGCGGGTCGGTGAACCAGATGGAGCCGTCGCTCTTCACCACCACGTCGTTCGGGCTGTTCAGCTTCTTGCCCTGGTAGCCGTCGGCCAGGACCGTGATGCTGCCGTCATATTCGAAGCGCACCACGCGCCGGCCCTGATGCTCGCAGGCGACGATGCGGCCCTGGCGGTCCCGCGTATGGCCATTGGCGTTGTTCGACGGCTTGCGCCAGACGGAGACGGCGCCTGTCTCCTCCTCCCACTTCAGCACCCGGTTGTTCGGGATGTCGGACCACAGCAGGCAACGCGCATCGCCGAGCCAGACCGGCCCCTCCCCCCAGCGCGAGCCTGTCCAGAGCCGCTCCACCGCCGACAGCGCCAGGTGGTACCGCTTGAAGGCGGGATCGAGCGCGACGATCGACGGATCCGGATAGCGCTCGCTCGGCTGCCAGGTCATGGACATCTCCCCTGTGGTCGCGGCGCCGATCCTGCCGGGCGGCCGGCGCCGCGCCAAGGGGGGCTGCCGCTCCGGTTCAGGCGAAGAGGATGTCGCCCGCGACCGGCGTGCTGCCCTGCACCGTGATGCTGCCGCCGCCCGGCAGCCCGATGACCGTCGCGCCGGCCAGCGACGTCAGCGTCAGGGCCGAGACCCCGTGCACGCCGGCCGGCGCATAGGCGGTCAGGTCGATATGGTCCTTCCCGGTCTCGAAATCGCCGATCGTGTCCTGGCCGCTGCCGGGCAGGAAGACGAAGGTGTCGGCGCCCGTGGTGACGCTTGCGCCCTTCACCGAGGCGTCGCCGTACATCAGGTCGTTGCCGCCGCCGCTGACCAGCCGGTCGTCGCCGCAGACCGCGTTGCCCGAGGCATTCTCGGCATCGCCGAACATCCGCGCGCCGTTGCCGAGATCGATGATGGTGTCGTTGCCGCCGCGGGCATTGCCGCCCATGAACTGCGCATCGCCGATCAGCAGGCCGCCGAAGCCGTAGAGCAGGTCGTTGCCGCCCTGCGTGCCGTCGGACATGCCGATGCCATCGCCGAAGAGCTGGTTGCCCGCGCCCCGTCCCGCCACCAGCAGGTCGTTGCCGCCCCTGGCCGAGCCGGTCAGGCTCTCCGCATCGCCGTAGAGGAAGTTGAAATTGATGCTGCCATCCGCGCCGTGCAGCGCATCGTTCCCGCCCCGGGCGTCGTCCGTCAGCGTCCTGGCATCGCCATGCGCCGAATTCCGCGGCCCGTCGCCGCACCAGATCACGTCGTTGCCGCCGCGGCCGGAGCCGCTGATGGTCAGCGCGTCGCCGTAGAGATTGGCGAAGGAGCCGCCGCCGCCCGGCAGCCTCGGCCCGAATATCACGTCATTGCCGCCGCGCGCCTGGTCGGTGATGGCCTGCGCATCGCCGTAGATGTCGAAGCCCGGTCCGCCATCCGGGATGTCGGGGCCGGAGAGAACCTGTGCCCTGCCGTGGGCATTGCCGGACAGCGTGCCGCTGGTGTCGCCGTAGATCGGATAATCCGCCATCTGCGTGTCCTCCATGGCCCGGCGGCGGGACTGGACCATGGGCCGGGCATCCTGGGGTCGTCACAGCTAGGTCATGTTCAGGCTTTTCCCGTAGCGGTTTCCCGCCGGCACGCCGCGCCCCGAGGCCTGGGCGATGGCCTGCCCGCCGGACGGCGCTATTCTCCTGCCGAGCCAAGGGAGGACCGCATGGATATCGGCATGGCCGCGCCGGTGGCCGCAGCCCCGACGGGTGCGGCCGCGGTGCCCGACAGCGCCGGGCTGAACCTGTACCGCGCCGATCCCTGGTTGGCGCCGCTGCTCGGGCTCTACCTGCCGCCCGACCTGCTGGCGCATCTGCGGCCGCACCTGGACCGCATGGGCGCGCTGGCCGGCGGCAGGCTGGACGACCTGGCCGGCCTTGCCGACCGCAACCCGCCGGTGCTGCGCCACCGCACCCGGCGCGGGGAGGACCGCCAGGCCATCGACTATCACCCGGCCTACCGGGAGATGGAGCGGATCGCCTTTGCCGACTATGGCCTGGCCGCCATGTCGCATCGCGGCGGCGTGCTGGGCTGGCCCGCGCCCATGCCACCGGCCGCGAAATACGCCCTCACCTACCTCTTCGTGCAGGCCGAGTTCGGGCTGTGCTGTCCGCTCTCCATGACCGATGCGCTGGCCCGCACGCTGCGCCGCTTCGGCGACCCGGACCTCGTCGCGCGCTACCTCCCCGCGCTGACCGCGACGGACCTCGACGCGCTGCGCCAGGGCGCGATGTTCATGACGGAGCAGGGCGCGGGCTCCGACATCGCCGCCACCGCCGTCCTGGCGGAGGAAGCGCCGGACGGCACCTGGCGCCTCTCCGGCGACAAGTGGTTCTGCAGCAACCCCGATTGCGGCGTGGCGCTGGTCCTCGCTCGTCGGAAGGGCGGCCCTGCGGGGCTGCGCGGCGTCTCGCTCTTCCTGCTGCCGCGCGACCTGCCGGACGGCACGCGTAACGCCTACCGCATCGTGCGTCTCAAGGACAAGCTCGGCACCCGCAGCATGGCGAGCGGCGAGGTGCGGCTGGAGGGCGCGACCGCCTTCCTGGTCGGCGAGCCCGAGGCCGGCTTCCGGCAGATGGTGGACATGGTCAATGCCTCCCGCCTCTCCAATGGCATGCGCGCCGCCGGCCTGATGCGCCGCGCGGTGACCGAGGCGGCCTTCGTCGCCCGCCACCGCATCGCCTTCGGCAAGCGGCTGGTGGACATGCCGCTGATGCGCCGGCAGTTGATGAAGCTGGCCCTGCCGATGGAGCAGGCGCGCAGCATGGTCTTCCAGGCGGCCGAGGCGCTGCGCCGCAGCGATATCGGGGAGGAGGGCGCCTATGCCCTGCTGCGCATCCTGACGCCGCTGCTGAAATTCCGCGCCTGCCGCGACGCCCGCAAGGTCACCGGCGATGCCATGGAGGTGCGCGGCGGCTGCGGCTATATCGAGGAATGGGCCGACCCGCGCCTGCTGCGCGACAGCCATCTCGGCAGCATCTGGGAGGGCACCAGCAACATCGTCGCGCTCGACGTGCTGCGCGCGGCGCAGCGGGAGGGATCGCTGCCGGTGCTGCGCGCCCATGTCGCGGCGCTGCTGGGCAATGGCGGGCGCCTGCCGGAAGCGCTGCCGCTGTTTGACCGGGCGGCGGCGCTGGCCGGGCGGGCGCAGGAGAACCCCGCGCTGGCAAGGCAGGCGGCCAGCGCGCTCTATCACCTGACCAGCGCCGCGGCGATGGCCTGGGAGGCGGAGAGGCTGGAAGACCCGGTACGGCTGGAACTTGCCGGACTGGTCATCCGGCACCGCGTCCTGCCGAAGGATCCGCTGGCCGACGAGGACATCCCCATCCCCGACAGGCTGCTCGACAAGCTGCTGGCCGAGTAAGCGCAGGGGGAAGTATCCCCCTGCAACCCCCTCCATGTCTCCGAGTTCGGCGCCCGTCATGCTGCTGCGCCTTGTCCTTCAGACCGCCGTGTTCCTCGTCCTCCAGGGCGCGCTGCTCTTCGGTGGCGCCGGCACCATGGGCTGGCGCGCGGGCTGGGGGCTGCTCGGCATCCTCGGCAGCGGCAGCCTCGTGGTCGGCCTCTGGCTCCGCCGCCGCGACCCGGCCCTGCTGCGCGAACGCATGACCCTGCCCGTCCATGCCGACCAGGCCAGGCGCGACAAGTGGCTGCTGCTCGGCATCGGCCTGCTCTGGTTCGCCTGGCTCTACGCCATGGGCGCCGATGCCGCCGCACGCGGCTTCGGCGGACGCTGGCCGCTCCGGGTCCTCGGCGCGGCGCTGACCATCGCCGCCTATGCCCTTGTCGCCTGGACCTTCGCCGCCAACAGCTTCGCCTCCCCCGCCGTGCGCCTGCAGCGCGACCGCGGCCACAGGGTCATCGACACCGGCCCTTACGCCGTCCTCCGTCACCCGATGTATGCCGGCGCGCTGCTGCTCTTCCTCGGCATCCCGCTGCTGCTCGGCAGCCCGCTCGGCCTGCTCTTCGTCCCGGTCTTCGTCGTCCTGCTGGCAATCCGGACCATCTGGGAGGAGGCGGCGCTGCGCGCCGGCCTGCCGGGCTACGCCGCCTATGCCGCGCGCGTCCGTCACCGCTTCGTGCCGGGCCTCTGGTAACCGCCCCGCGTTGACCCTGCCGCCCGCCCGGCCGCATGCTCCGTTTCAACCGAGGGGAGGGTCCAGGGATGGCGGAGCGCCGGATCGGCATCATCATGAACGGCGTCACCGGGCGCATGGGCACCAACCAGCACCTGGTCCGCTCCATCGCCGCCATCCGCGCCGATGGCGGCGTGCGCCTGGCCAATGGCGACAGGGTCATGCCCGACCCCATCCTGGTCGGCCGCAACCGGGAGAAGCTGGAGGCCCTGGCCCGCGCCCATGGCGTGACCCGCGTCAGCACCGACCTCGAAGCCTGCCTGGCGGACCCGAAGGACGAGCTCTTCTTCGACGCCGCCACCACCCAGCTCCGCGCCGGGCTCATCCGCCGCGCCATCGCCGCCGGCAAGCACATCTATGTCGAGAAGCCGACCGCCGACCGGCTGGAGGACGCGCTGGACGTGGCGCGTCGTGCCACGGCCGCTGGCATCAGGCATGGCGTGGTGCAGGACAAGCTCTTCCTGCCCGGCCTGCGGAAACTCAAGATGGTGATCGACAGCGGCTTCCTCGGCCGCATCTGCAGCGTGAAGGGCGAGTTCGGCTACTGGGTCTTCGAGGGCGACCTGCAGCCGGCCCAGCGCCCTTCCTGGAACTACAAGGCGGCCGAGGGCGGCGGCATCATCCTCGATATGCTCTGCCACTGGCGCTACGTGCTGGACAACCTCTTCGGCGAGGTGGAGGCCGTGAGCTGCCTCGGCGCCACCCATATCCCGCAGCGCATCGGCGAGGACGGCAGGCCCTACGCGGCCGACGTGGACGATGCCGCCTATGCCACCTTCCAGCTCAAGGGCGGGATCGTCGCCCACATCAACTCGTCCTGGGTGACGCGCGTCCGCCGCGACGACCTGGCGACCTTCCAGGTGGACGGCACGCATGGCAGCGCCGTCGCCGGCCTGCAGAAATGCTGGACGCAGAGCCGCGTCAACACGCCGAAGCCGGTCTGGAACCCCGACATCCCGCAGGCGATCGATTTCTTCGCGGGATGGCAGGAGGTGCCGAGCACCCAGGACTATCCCAACGGCTTCCGCGTGCAATGGGAGCTCTTCCTGCGCCACCTGGCCGGCGAGGTGACCACCTTCCCTTGGGACCTGATGGCCGGCGCCCGCGGCGTGCAGCTCGCCGAGGCCGGGCTGCGGAGCTGGCGGGAGCGGCGCTGGATCGATCTGGAGCAACTCGAAGCGTAAGAACGGGGGAAAGTATTCCCCCGAGCCCCCTTCTATTTCTCTGAGTCTGGTTGCCGCCGCGCGGCGAGTGCCAGACTCAGAGAAAAAGGGGGGTGCGGGGGTTCTCCCCCGCTCTTTCTTCTTCCTTCGCCGAGGAGACCCGAGCATGCCGACCATCACCCTGCCCGGCGCGGACGGCCTCGCGCCCTTCACACTCAGCCCGCCGCGTGACTTCCCGAAGGCAACGCCGCCCTTCCCGCGCATCGCGCTCGCCGCCGCGCATGTCGTCGCCGATCCGCTGGCCGAGCAGGATCCCTGGCTGGACGCCAAGGTCGATTGGGACCGCACCATCGCCTATCGCCGCCATCTCTGGTCGCTCGGCCTCGGCGTCGCCGAGGCGATGGACACGGCGCAGCGCGGCATGGGCCTCGACTGGGCCGCGGCGCTGGACCTGATCCGCCGCAGCCTGGACGCCATGCGGGACGTGCCGGGCGCCGTGATGGCGAGCGGCGCGGGCACCGACCACCTCGCCCCCGGCCCGGACATCACCATCGACGACGTCATCCGCGCCTATGAGGAGCAGTGCGAGGCCATCGAGAAACTCGGTGGCCGCCTCATCCTCATGGCATCCCGCGCACTCGCCAAGGCCGCGCGCGGGCCGGCCGACTACGAGCGCGTCTATGCCCGCATCCTGTCCCAGGTGAAGGAGCCGGTGATCATCCACTGGCTCGGCGAGATGTTCGACCCGGCGCTGGACGGCTACTGGGGCCATGCCGAGCATTACACGGCCATGGAGACCGCGCTTTCCGTCATCCAGGCCAATGCCGCCAAGGTGGACGGCGTGAAGATCAGCCTGCTCGACAAGGAGAAGGAGGTCGTCATGCGCCGCCGGCTCCCGTCCGGCGTGCGCATGTACACCGGTGACGACTTCAACTACCCCGAGCTGATCGCCGGCGACGCGGACGGGCATTCCGACGCGCTGCTCGGCATCTTCGACCCCATCGCGCCCGCGGTGGGCGGGGCGCTGGCCAGGCTGTCGCAGGGCGACCTGCCGGGCTTCCACGCCATCCTGGCGCCTACCGTCCCGCTGTCGCGCCATGTCTTCCGCGCGCCGACGCGCTTCTACAAGACGGGCGTGGTCTTCCTCGCCTGGCTGAACGGCCACCAGGACCACTTCGCCATGGTCGGCGGCCAGCAATCCGCCCGCAGCATCGGCCATTTCGCCGAGCTCTTCCGCCTGGCCGATGCCGCCGGCCTGCTGCGCGATCCGGACCTTGCCGCGGCGCGCATGAAGACGCTGCTCGCCCTGCACGGGATCGCCTGATGCCGAAGCCTGGACCGCTTTCGCTCAACACCGTCACGGTGAAGGAGCGCTGGGGCCTTGCCGAGTGCATAGAGGGCTGCGCGCGCCACGGCATCCCCGGCATCTCCCCCTGGCGGGACGTGCTGGCCGCCATGGGCGTGCAGAAGGCCGCGCGGCGCATCCGCGATGCCGGGCTGACGGTCACGGGCCTCTGCCGCGGCGGCATGTTCACTGCACCCGACGCCGCCGGCCGCCGTCGCGCGATCGACGACAACCGCCGGGCCATCGCCGAGGCCTTCGAACTCGGCGCCGCCTGCCTGGTCATGGTCTGCGGCGGCCTGCCGCCCGGGTCCAAGGACCTGCCGGGCGCGCGGGAGATGGTGCGGGACGGGCTGCACGAGATCCTGGCCGAGGCGCGCGCCGCCGGCGTCACCCTCGCGCTGGAGCCGCTGCACCCCATGACCTGCGCCGACCGCAGCGTGCTCTCGACGCTCGCCCAGGCGCTCGACCTCTGCGACCAGCTTGGCGCCGGCACTGGCGTCGCGCTCGACGTCTACCATGTCTGGTGGGACCCGGACCTGGAGCGCCAGATGGCCCGGGCACAGGGGCGCATCGCCGCCTTCCATGCCTGCGACTGGCTGGTGCCGACGACCGACACGGTCTTCGACCGCGGCATGATGGGTGACGGCGTCATCGATATCCCGCGCATCCGCGCCATCGCGGAGGCCGCGGGCTACAAGGGCTTCGTCGAGGTCGAGATCCTCTCGAAGCGCTGGTGGCAGGAGAACCCGGACGACGTGCTGGAGGTCATGAAGCTCCGCCACACGACGGCGTGCTGACGGGCTGGCGAAGGCGTCGCCCGGAGGCGGTACCAGACGACCGGGACGGTGTGACGCGCCGCACAGACCGAACATGCCCTGGCATCTCATAACTCTCCCGCAGCCTGGCGACGACAGCCCGCGGTCCCGACGGCGCCGGCCCGGCAACAGGGAGGCAGCTGTGGCGACAGTCATTGCGAGCGCGGCTCCATTCTCCGACGCTGAGCGCAGCACCGTCGAGGCCCCGTACTCGGAGACGACGCGCTACCTTGCCGCCGCAGCACATTCCGACAGCGTCTTCCGGCAGGCCGTGCTGGAGCAGATCCACGCTGCGGAGTTCCGCTGCAAAGCACCCGAGTTCGGCATCGACGAGTCCGTGGTGATCAAGCAGTGCCAGATCGCGGATCGTCGCCGCAAGATCGTCAACCTGCTGCTCCTGAGCGTGCTCATCCTGTTCCTCCTGAGCGGCGACTTCGTGCCCGACCTAGCCTTCGCTCTCGACCAGCCCGACTATCTCGGTGACGCTTTCGAGTATAATGCGCCCGGATTGCTGCTTGCCCTGCTGGCCTGCGCGGCCATCGTGTTCGGCGAGAATCTGGTCAGCGAGCATTTCACCCTGCGGCGGCGCTTCGCCAGAATGCGCTCGCAATCCCCCCTTGATGACCGCCGGCCATCCTCGCCGCGGCAGAATATCGTGGTCTATGGTGGGTACTCGCCATTCGTCGGGTCGGGCCTGGAGCTCCGCGACTGGTCGTTCTCGGTCAACCTGCACCGCAAGAAGGACGATTGCACGCGGGCGGGCGGCAGCGGCGCCGTTTCGGTCGATGGACTCATCGGGCAGATCCGGGCGCGGATGTCCATGCTGGCGATCCCGGGCCTCGAGCACTACCCTGTCCTGTTTGCCGATGGCCGGCATATCCGGCAGGACCGACAGCTCATGTCCTCGCCCTACAGCCTGCCGCCGCGCTCCGTACCGGAGGAGCTGCTGGACGACCGCGACGATCCGCAGGAAATCTGCCGGCGGACCTATCTCTGCATTTCGGTCACCGACTGGAACGGCGAGATGGTGCTCACGACCTACCTGCGCTTCAAGAAGGGGGAGGCGCACCTCTTCGCCGAAGCCAGCCACTTCGTGCTGCCGCCGCTGAAGCACGGCCACTACGCCGTCGACTCGCTGGACCCCTCGCTCAGGATCAAGCGGGTCCTCCAGCTGGCGCTGGTCTCGACCCTCGTCGCGCCCTTCCGGCTGCTGGCGGCGCCCTTCCAGGTCTACGCCATGCTTGCGGTGCCCTTGCAGCGCTGGTCCGGCCGCCGCCAGACCAGGCGCACCATCCGGGAGAATCCGCTCTTCAACTACGGGGCCGTGACCAGCATCCGCCAGCTCGCGATGGAGAACCGCTTCCGCGTTTTCTTCCAGAAGCTCGACCGCGACATGCACCTCAAGACCATTGAGCAGTGCCTGATCGACTCGATCGTCGACTACCTGGACGAGCGCGACATCGACACCTCGGACATCAAGGAGAGGCGATCGACCATCCTCAATCAGGGTGTCGTCATCTCGGGCGGCGTCGTAACCGCCGAGAGCATTGCCGCCGGCCATGGTGCAACCTCGGTCGTCTCGAAGGTGAAGGCGGCAGCGGGCGCCAAGGGCGCGGGCTGACGCGGCGGCGGAGGAGACACAGACATGCAGAACAATCGGGGCATCATCATCACCAACGGCGCGCAGACCATTGGTCAGATGGTCGCGGGCGACGGCGCGGCCGCGCACATGGTCGGCAGCCGAACGGGCGACGACGATGCGGCGGTACGAGAGGCCCTCACGCAGCGCCTCGACGACCTCATCCGCGCCTTACAGGCCGAGGGCAGCAGCCTGCCCGACGGCCCCTACCTGGTCGGCGACGCGCGCAGGGTCGTGGCCGAGGTCGCGAAGCCCGAGCCAGACAGCGGCAAGGTGTCGTCGCTGCTGAACGTCATCGAGCAGGGTACGAAGGGCATGGCCTCGGTCGCATCGATTGTGGGTTCCATCCGGACGTTGGCCACGGGCCTGCTTGGGTTGGGGTCCTGACGCCGCATGTGCGGATCAAGGCGGGTGCCGGCGTCGTTCATGCTCGCGGTCGCGACGCCGCCCGCGTCTTGTCCCGCCGGTGACGCCGCGCTTCCGCGAGCGCCTGGAGCGGTTCCATGCTGACCGGCCAGCGGGACAACGCTCCGCCTCATAGACCGCAGGGCCGAACCTCGCCTCCGGGCCGGGACCCCATGCGAGCTCGCATGGGTCCGGGCTTCCGTTCCCCGGCAATCCGGCCTATCGCCCCGCTGTCATCCCCTCCAGCACCGGCAGCAGGTGCGGCTTCAACCCCGGCCAGTTCTCGCTCATCGGAAAATGCCCGAGGCCCGGCATGATCACCGCCTTCGCGCCGGGGATCGCCGCCGCGGTCGCGCGCGTATCCTCCGGCCGGCAGGAATAGTCGAACTCGCCGGTCAGCAGCGCAACGGGGCAGCGCGCCGTGTCGATGCGCGCGAGCTTGCCGCGCAGGTCGCCTTCCTCGGCGTAGAAATGCAGGTCGCCGCGGAAGACGCCCGGCCCGCCCTGCATGTAGTGCCACAGCGTCTCCCATTTTTCCGAGTTCGGCGCCGAGGGACCGATCAGCCCGGAAACCATCGCCCCGCAGACCTCCCCGCCATGGATGCGCGGGTGGTGCAGCACCGACAGGTCGTAGTAGCTGCCGGTGAAGGCGCTGCCCTGCAGGCCGATGACGCCGCGCAGGCTCTCCGGATGCTCCGCCGCCAGGTCCAGCACGATGCGCCCGCCGATGGAGCAGCCCATGACGATCGGCCGGTCGAGCCGGAGCGCCCGCGCCACCGCCATCACCAGTCCCGTATAGCCCGCGGTCGTCAGCCGGTACTCCTCCGCCTGCCAGCCTGCCGGCGGGCTCGACTTCCCGTGCCAGGGCATGTCGAAGGCGATGCAGCGGAAACGCCTGATGATGTCGGCGTCGTTCAGCAGGTCGCGCCACTGCCGCCCGTCGCTGCCGGCGGTGTGCAGCAGCAGCAGCGGCGTGCCCTCGCCGGCCTCCTCGACATAAACGCGGTGCGGCCGTCCCTCGATATCCATGCGGAGGTAGCGGCCGGTGATCGGCTCGAAGCCCGGCTCGCCCCAGGGGGTGGGCGCCGCCGCCGGCACCGCGGGCGCCGGCCCCTGCCGCAGCAGCGCGAGCGCGCCCTTGAACCAGGCGAGATGGGCGAAGAAGAACGTCGTGTCGCCCTCGATCCGCAGCGCCCCCTGCCGCCGCAGCGCCATCAGGTCGGTCCAGCCCGGCACGGGTTGCGGCGATAGGAAGCGCGCCATCCCCTCCGCCGTGAGCCGCAGCGCGAGCTGGAAGCCGGGCAGCACGAAGGGCCCGCGCCGCAGCTCCGCCACCTGCCCGCGGCGGATGCTGGCCAGCCAGGCCTTGTCGCCGATCTCGATCAGCACATCCGCATCCAGCGTGCGGCCGCGGCGCGCCAGCGCCTCCTCGGCTGCCACCCGTGCCGGCCATGCGGCCATCGCCTGGTCCATGGGCGTCCTCCCCTCCCGTTGCTGTCAGGCTACCGCGCCGGTCCGTCGCGGTCACGCCGCTGGACGCCCGGCGCCGCCGGCCGGTAGCCTCCCCGCAGCGGCAACGACCGCGGGGAGGATGACGATGACCCAGGAAGGACCGCGCCGGCCCGGCCGACGGGAGGCCATGGCGCTCGGCGCCGGGTTGCTGGCCGCCAGCGCCCTACCGGCCCGCGCCATCACCGCCGCCGATGTCCGGCCGCCCGCCTATGCGCTCGAGCGCGGCGCCCGGCTCCGCGTCCTCCGCCCCGCCAAGTTCATCGATCCGGACGAGGCCATCTTCAACGAGAACTCGAAGCGCTTCACCGAGCGCACGGGCATCGAGGTGCGGGTGGATTACGTGAATTGGCCGGACATGCCGGTGCAGGTCGCGGTCGCCTACAACACCGGCCAGGGCGCGGATGTCATCATCGGCTTCGGCGCCGATCCGCACCTCTATGCCGACAAGGTCACGGACATGACCGACCTCGCCGACTATCTCGGCGCCAGGTATGGCGGCTGGTACGACCTGGCGCAGGTCTACGGCAGGCGGTTCCGGAACAACCAGTGGCTCGGCCTGCCGATGGGCGGCACGACCGGGCCGGTGGTGTACCGGAAGTCCTGGGTGAAGGAGGCCGGGTTCGACGACATCCCCAACGACCTCGGCGAGTTCCTGAAGCTCTGCCAGGGGCTGAAGCGCATCGGCCATCCCTGCGGCTTCGCCCTCTCGCACGCCCCGGGTGACGCGCCGGGCTATGCCAACTGGCTGCTCTGGTCGCATGGCGCCTCCCTGACCGACGAGGAGGGCAAGGTCACGCTGGACACGCCGGCGGTCGCCCGCGCCCTCGACTACGCCCGCGCGATGCAGGAGACGATGGTCGCCGGGACCATGTCCTGGAACGGCGCCTCCAACAACCGCGCCTTCGTCGCCGGCGAGATCGGGCTGACGCAGAACGGCGTCTCCATCTACTATTCCGCGAAGACCAGCGGCGATCCCGCGCAGAACGCGGTTGCCGCGGACACCGACCATGCCGAGATGCCCTATGGTGCCGCGACCAAGGCGCCGGAGACGGCGCTGACGCTGAACGCCATGGTGCCGCGCTATACCCGCGTGCCCAATGCGGCGAAGGAGTATATCCGCTTCATGATGGAGGCGGAGCAGTACGACCGCTGGCTGACCGGCTGCCTCGGCTACTGGTCGCAGCCGCTGCGGGCCTATGCCGGCAGCGCCGTCTGGTCCTCCGACCCCAAGCTCGGCGTCTACAAGGATGCCATGGATACGCCCTTCTACGAGGGATATCGTGGCCCGATCACCGCGGCCGCCGGCGCCGTCGCCGAGAACTGGGTGGTGGTGGACATGTTCGCCCGCGTCGTCACCGGCCAGCAAAAGCCGGCCGAGAGCATGCGGGAAGCGCAGCGCGCGGCGCAGCGTTGGTACAGGACCTAGCAGCCAGGATCCGCCCGGGGCGCAGCCCAGGACGATCGGACGGCCAAGAGAACGGGAAGGAACGGCCCATGCTCACGCAGGCCCAGAAGGACGAATACGACCGCGTCGGCGCCATCGTGGTGCCCAATGTCCTGACGCCGGAGGAGGTCGCCGAGCTTCGCGCCGTGACCGACGGCTTCGTCGAGCGCGCGCGGCAGGTGACCGGGCACGACGCGGTCTACGACCTCGAGGACACGCATTCGCCGGACCAGCCGCGCGTGCGGCGGATCAAGGCGCCGCACCTGCACCACGAGGCCTATGCGCGGCTGGTGCGGCACCCGCGCATCGTCGCGGTCCTGCAGGACCTCTGGGGCCCCGACATCCGCTTCGACACGGCCAAGCTCAACATGAAGTCGGCCGGCTTCGGCGCGGCGGTCGAATGGCACCAGGACTGGGCCTTCTACCCCCACACCAACGACGACCTCGCCGCCGTCGGGGTGATGATGGACGACATGGCGCTGGAGAACGGCCCGCTGCTGATCATCCCGGGCAGCCACAAGGACCCGGTGGTCCATGACCACCACGGCGAGGATGGCCGCTTCTGCGGCGCCATGGACCCCGGCAAGCAGGAGGTGGACTACGGCAAGGCCGTCCCGCTCACCGGCAAGGCGGGCTCGATCACCGTGCACCATGTGCGGGCGGTACATGGCTCGGCGCCGAACCTCTCCGACCGCGACCGGCGGCTGCTGCTGTTCCAGTTCCGCGCGGCGGATGCCTGGCCGCTGCTCGGCTTCCCCGAGGGGATCGAGGCCTACGACCGGCTGATGGTGGCGGGCCGGCCCGGCCTCTCGCCGCGGCTGAAGGACGTGCCGGTGCGGCTGCCGCTGCCGCCGGCGTCGAAGCAGGGCTCGATCTACGAGAACCAGAAGGGCTTGCGGAACCGCTTCTTCGCCGCCGCGGCGGAATGAATGACCGACTCGTAACGACAGCGTGACGCATCGACGCGGGCGCCGGAGCGTTCCGGCGGCATGGCTGCCGAACCCTCGCTCTTCGCCCGCGTCGCGCAATGGGCCTCCTGCCAGGCAGGACGGTCCTGGACCTTCGTCGCCGCCGCCGCGGTGGTGGTGCTCTGGGCCCTGTCCGGCCCCTTCTTCGGCTGGTCGGACACCTGGCAGCTCGTCATCAATACCGGCACGACCATCATCACCTTCCTGATGGTCTTCCTGATCCAGCACGCCCAGAACCGCGACACCCAGGCGATCCATGTGAAGCTCAACGAGCTGATCCGCGCGACGCATGGCGCCCATAACCGCCTGATCGCGCTGGAGGACCAGAGCGAGGAGGAGCTGGCCGCGGCGCGCGAGGAGATGCGCCGGGTGGCCGAGGCGGCGGAGGCGGCGCGCCGGCTGGTCGAGGTGAAGCGCTAGCAGGCTGTCGGATCGGGGTCCGCTGGCGGGGCGAGGGAGGCAGCGATCAGGTGGCGAGGCACGGAGCGGAACACGCTCCACCGCCGCCACCACGACATGCGCCGCGTCGTCCCCGGGCCGCCAGTCCTCGGCGTCCGGCGGCAGCAGGAAAGGCCCGGTCGCGGCTGAACGGAATGAACCCTGTCATGCCCGCCGGATGCGCCGATCCCAGGCCGGACAGGAACCCGACAGCCCGCTACCCCGAGGCTCGACCGCTCCCTCGCCCATGCCGGGCAGCCGGCTTCCGTTCAGTCGGCGTATTGCCCCGCCGCCTGGATGATCGGCTTCCACTTGGCGATGTCGTCCAGCCAGAATTTGTGGTGCGCCTCGGGCGTCGCCATGGCCTGGGCCACCGGCGCGGTGCCGAGCTCGGCGAAGCGCGCGACCAGCCGCGGGTCGCGCAGCGCCGCCTGCAATGCCTGGGAGAGCCGCTGCGTCACCTCCGCCGGCGTGCCCTTCGGCGCATAGAGGCCGTGCCAGACCGTCACCTCGAATGCCGGCAGCCCCGCCTCGGCCGAGGTCGGGATGCTGGGCAGCGCCGCGACGCGCTCCTTCGTCGTGACCGAGAAGACCTTCAGCGCGCCGCTGTTGATCTGCTCGGTCGTGTTGGTGGTCTGGTCGCACATCAGGTCGACGCGGCCCGAGAGCAGTTCCTGCATCGCCGGGCCGGTGCCGCGGAAGGGCACCGTCGTCATCGGCGCGTCCACCGCCGTCATCAGCAGCAGGCCGCAGAGATGGCTCGCCGCGCCGATGCCGGCATTGGCGTAGTTCAGGCGTTCCTTCTGCTTGCGGATGACGGCGATCGCCTCGGCCAGCGTATTGGCCGGGAAGTCCTTCCTCGCCACCAGCGTCATCGGCACCTCGGTGACCAGGCCGATGGTCTCGAAGCCGCCCACGGGGTCATAGGCCAGGCGGCGGTAGAGCGTCGGCGCCGTCGCCATGCCGATATGGTGCAGCAGCAGCGTGTAGCCGTCCGGGCGGGACTGCGCGACCTTCTGCGCGCCGATGGTGCCGCCGGCGCCGCCGGCATTCTCCACCACCACGGTGGTGCCGAGGTCGCGGCCCATTGCCTCGGCGACAAGGCGGGTGACCGTGTCGGTCGGGCCGCCGGCGGCGAAGGGGACGATGACGGTGATGGGACGGGCCGGGAATGGCTGCGCGGCGGCCGGGCCGGCCGCCAGGCCCCAGGGGGCGCCGAGGGCAGCCAGCGCCAGCAGGGCGCGCCGGGCGAGACGGGACATGCGGTTCCTCCTGCGGGCGCGCCGGCGCCCGGATCAGGGGCGGGCACCTCGCGCGGCACCATCCGAATGTCAAGAGTGCAATCCAGCCGTTAGCCGTTCCTTAACTCATATCAACTCCTTATTGATTGAACGGCCCATCAGCTTGCCCTTCGGGCTATTCCGGCTGGATGCCGGCCGCGCGCAGCAGCGCCACGCCGCGCGCCAGTTCCTCCTGCAGCCAGGCCATCAGCCGCGCGGGCGTGTCGATCTCCGGCGCCGGCTGCACGCCGAGTTCGGCCAGCCGCGGCGCGGCCCGCTGCGCGCCGGCGCCGAAGGCGGCCTGCAGGGCGGCCGTCGCGGCGGGCGGCGTGCGCGCGGGGGCGAGGGCGACCAGCCAGGCCTCGTGCCGGAAGGCGGGCAGCCCGGCCTCGGCCGCGGTCGGGACCTCCGGCAGGCTGGCGACCCGCTGCGGCCCGGCGATGCAGAGCGCCCGCACGCTGCCGCCGCGGATATGCCCGAGCGCCGAGGCGACCGGGTCCACGGCGAAGATCGCCTCCCCGGTGATCACCGCCTGCATGGCCGGGCCGCCGCCGCGGTAGTGCACCGGCTCGATTTCGGCGCCGGTGACGGAGCGGAAGACCTCGCCCGCCACATGCACCGCGCTGCCGATGCCGGCGCTGGCGAAGTGGTGGCGGCCGGGCTCGGCGCGGAGCTTCGCCACCAGCCCGGCGAGGTCGCGCACCTCCAGCCTCGGGTTCACCACCAGCACCTGCGGGATGCGGCCGAGATGCGCGACGCCGGCGAAGTCGCCGATGGGGTCGTAGGGCAGCTTCGCCACCAGGGCGGCGGCGATCACATGCGCATTGCTGTGGATGAGGATGGTCTGGCCGTCCGGCGCCGCTTTCGCCACGGCATCCACGCCGACGAGGCCGGAGGCGCCGCCGGGCCGGTTCTCCACGATGACGGGCTGGCCGAGGGAGGGCGCCGCGGCCTCCGCCAGCACGCGCGCGACCACATCGGTGGTGCCGCCCGGGGCGAAGGGGACGATGGCGCGCACCGGCCGGTCCGGCGACCAGCGGGCGGGCTGGGCCAGCGCCCCGCCCGGCAGGGCGGCGGCGAGGGCGAGGAGGCTGCGGCGATGCGGCATGGGGCGGACGTCTCCCTGCTTCGTTGCGGACGGAGATGGCCCCGGCCGCCGCCGCCGTCCAGCCGGTTGCGCCCGCCGCGACCCCGCCGCACCATCCGCGCGCCATCCCGGGGGACGCCCATGCAGCGCTTCGAGCTTGCCTTCCTCTCCACCACCATCGGCGCCGCGCCCAAGGCCGCCCCGGCGATCGAGGCCTGGGCGAAGGCGGGCAAGGGAAGGCTGCACGCGGTCTGGGCGTCGGAGATCGGCCTGCTCAACCAGATCCTGGTGCTGCGCAGCTTCGAGGGTGAGGCGGACCTGGCCGCGGAGCGGCAGCGGGCGCTGTCCAGCAGCAGCCCCTTCGGCTGCGGCGAGTGGCTGACGGGGCTCTCCATGGACGCCTATGCGCCCTTCCCCTTCATCCCGCCGGTGCCGGAGGCTGGGGCGCTCGGCCCGGTCTACGAGGTGCGGAGCTACATCCTGAAGACCGGCGGGCTCGAGCCGACCATGGCGGCCTGGAAGGCGCAGTTGCCGGCGCGGCTGGAGTTCTCGCCGCTGGTCGTCGCCATGCACGCCGTGGATGGCCCGCCGCGCTTCACCCATATCTGGGCCTACAAGTCCATGAACGACCGGCTGGCGATCCGCGGCGACGCCGTCGCGCGCGGCATCTGGCCGCCGAAGGGCGGGCCGGACTGGCTGGCCGAGATGCGCAACACGATCTGCCTGCCGACCGCCGTCTCGCCGCTGCAGTAGGGCGCATGGAGCCCTTCCTTTCCCTCGCGCACCTGACGGTGCTGGACCTGCCGCCGCCGGCGGTGGTCCGGGTGGCGGCGGCGGCCGGCTGCCGCGGGGCGGGGCTGCGGCTGATCCCGGTGGCGCCGGGCGCGGCGGGCTACCCGCTGCAGGACGACCCGGCGCTGCTGCGGGAGACGCTGGCGGTGATGGCGGGGACGGGCGTCGCGGTGACGGATCTCGAGATCGTCATGCTACGGCCGGAGACGCGCATTGCGGACTTCCTGCCCTTCTTCGAGGCGGGGGCGCGGCTCGGCGCGAGGCATGTGCTGGTGGCGGGCTACGACCCGGACGAGGCACGGCTGACCGCGCGCTTCGCCGCCTTCTGCGAAGCCGCCGCGCTCTTCGGCCTGACCGGCGACCTGGAATTCATGCCCTGGACCCACGTGCCGGACCTGCCGGCCGCGATCCGGGTGGTGCGCGGCGCGGCGCAGCCGAATGGCGGCATCCTGGTGGATGCGCTGCATTTCGACCGCTCGCGGAGCCGCGTCGAGGACCTGGCCGCGGTGCCGCGGGACTGGCTGCACTACTGGCAGCTCTGCGACGCACCGGCCGAGCGGCCCGCGACCACCGAGGGGTTGCTGCACGGGGCGCGGGCGGAGAGGCTGTTTCCCGGCGAGGGCGGGCTCGACCTGCCGCCGCTGGTGCGGGCCATGCCGCCGGAGATCCCGGTGAGCCTCGAGATCCCGATGCTGGACCTGGCGAGGACCGTGGGGCCGGAGGAGCGCGTGCGGCGCGCCGTCGCCGCCGCGCGCCGGGTGATGGCCGCTGGCCGCGGTTGAGACGGACGCGCTCAACCCTTCTCAGGCGGCCCCAGGCAAGCGCCGCTGGGGCTGCGCCGGGTCGGGCAGCCGTGCCGCTTGCGCCAGGCTTGTTGAACCGACGAAGGCCCGCGCGGCCGCCCGCTTCTCCGGATTGCGCGGGAGCATCCTGCAACTCTGTCCTTCCCGTGAATTCCCAACCCGCAGCTTCGGCGCAAGACAATGCGCGACACCGCTGGGATCATGGGCAATGACGCAAAGTTCCAAGGCAGCGGCTGCCGTCATGCCCCGCACAGAGAGGGTCCGGGACACGGAGACCTGGGTCTGCTGGGGCCTGGCAGGATTGCTGCTCGCCGCCTGCGCCGCCTATGGCCAGTGGATCACGGCAGGTGTTTCGCTGCCTCCGGACCTCGACAGCTTCCGCGACATCGCCGTGATGCAGGGGCTGCTGGACGGCAACTGGTTCGGCGATCCCACCACGCCGGGCACGCCACGTTATTACCCGCCGCTCGTGCCCGTGCTCTACGGGGCGACGCAATTCGTGTTCGGCGGCACCGACCTCGTCGGTTTCAGTGCCCGGGCCGCGCCCTGGCTGAACCTGATCTCGCCGGTTCTGTTCTTCCTCATGGCGCGCCGGTTGCTCGACAGCCTGCCCGCCGCGAGCGCTGCGCTGGCCGTCTTCGTCCTCCTCAACGGCGTGCGTGGAGCCTACTGGCTGTTTGGCGGCTATACCCCCTGGCCCGCCGCGCCGATGCTCGCGCTGGCCCTGTTCTTCGCGGCTGTCATGCTCCTGCGGGCGCGCGTCGCCGCAGGGCGCATCGGCGATGCGGCGCTGGTGGGCGCAGCGGCCGGGCTTGTCGGGCTCGCCCACCTGGTCCCGGCACTCCTCCTGTCCGCCATCATCCTGGCCGCGGCAGCCACGGCGCAGGGACCGCGCCTGCGCATGCTGGCCTGGGTCGCGGTTGCAGGCGCGGCGGAGTGCCTGGTGATGGCACCCTACCTCCTGCCGCCCCTGGCGACGGATGGTGTGCTGAACCGTGCCGGCGGTGCCTGGACCGACCCGGCACTGACGCTCCGTGCCGGGGCAGTGGCGAAGCTTGCGCTGCAGCACGCGCCGGGACTGGCCGCCGTCACCACTCTCTGGTGGTTGCGGCGGGACGTGCAGTTGAGCCGCGTTTCCGCCGCCATAATCGCCACCTGGATCGGCGTGCCGCTGCTCTTCCTCCTGCGGCACTATGCCTGCGCTGCACTGCCCCTCGGCGGACCCGCAGCCTGCCGGGTGTTCGTGGTGCCCGCTCACCACCCGCAGCCTGCCGGGTGTTCGTGGTGCCCGCCCACCATTGGCACCTTTACCTTTACACGGGTTGGTCCTGCCTTATCGGCTTGGCGATCTGGGAAGTCGCGCGCCGCTGGGTTGCGCAGCCGCGCACGCGATCGTCTCTCCGGCGCCGTATCGCGGCAGGCGCGGCAGCAGCCGTCACGCTCGGAATTGGCTGCGCCGGCATGGCGACCCGGCCATTCGATCGGGCGCTGCGGGACCGGAGCCTGCTGCCGGCGGAGTCGGCGATCATGGATGTCGTGGCCTATCGCTGGATCCTGGCGAACACCCGTCCGGACGCGCTCTTCGCCACGCCGGACCGGGATTGGACGCTCTTTCGTACCGACGAGGACGGCGTGACGCATGGTGGCCCCGAGGCCTTCACCGTGATGGCGGCCGGCCGCGCCCTGGTCGCCGCACCCCGGGCCTTCTCCAATCCCTTCACCCGCTGGGAACCACGCGACGCGCAGCGGCGCCGGGTGGTCGAGGCCGTCACCGGGGAAGGGCCGGCCGTGGTACCCTGTGCCGATGTCGAGGCCGGACTATGGGCCCTGCTGCGGGCAGACTCGGAAATCGTGCCCGATCGCGCCAGGACGGTGTTCCGTTCCGACGCCCATGCGGTCCATCGGGTGCTGCCCGGCGCCTGCCGGGAGACGCGCTGAGCAGGGCCAGAATGCCGGCGCCGTCGGGGCGGCAGGAAACCGCCCCGTCCGCGGCTGGCGCCCGATGCGCCTTCACCCCTCGACGTCGATCGGGGCGCCGCCCGCCGCGACGGACCGCACGATCGCCTCGAAGCACGCCACCGTCGCCACGGCCTGCTCGGGCGGTAGCGGATAGGGCGCGCCGCCCGAGGCCGCCGCGGCGAAGGCCTCGAGCTCCGCCCGCAGCGTGTCCACCGGCGCGAAGACCATGCGCTCCGGTTCGCGCCCGTCCTCGCGCAGCACCACCTCCGTGTCGCTGGTCGTCTCCAGGCTGGCGCGGTCGCCGAAGACATGGATGCGCCAGTAGCGCGGCGTCGCCCGCACCGCCGAGAGCGTGCCGGAAAGGCCACTCGCGAATTCCAGCATCACCGAGAGGCTGTCGAGCGCGCCCGGCGGCGGCTTGTGCCGCAGGAGCTGCGTCGAGACGCGCCGTGCCGGCCCGACCAGGTTGGTGAAGGCATCCAGCACATGCACGCCCGTCCCCGTCAGCCCGCCCGCCGGCGATTCCGCCGGGTCGTGCCGCCAGGGCGCGAAGTTCTGGGAGGAGTTGAGGTTGCTCGAATGCCCCTCGATGTGCATCAGCCGGCCGAGCCGCCCCTCCGCGACGATGCGCCGCATGGCCTCGATCGTCGGCAGGAAGCGGCGGTTGTGGCCGATCGCCAGCGGCACGCCGGCGGCGCGGCAGGCCTCCACCGCCGCCACCGCCTCGGCCCGCGTCAGGGTCAGCGGCTTCTCGCAGAAGACCGGCTTGCCGACCGCCGCCACGGCCCGGATCTGCAGCAGGTGCGTGCTGTGCGGCGTCGCGAGGACCACCGCCTGCACCGCCGGGTCGGCCAGCAGCGCCTCGAGGCTCGTCGAGAAGCGGATGCCGTAGTCGGCGCAGACCGGCGCCCCGGCCTCGGCACGCCGCGCGGCGCCATGGACGAAGCGGATGGCGTCGCTGCCCTTCGCCGCCTCCAGCAGCATGCGCCCCCACCAGCCGAGGCCGAGGATGCCCGCGGTGACCATGGCCCGTTCCCCCGATGCTTCGGCCGGACTCTCCGGCCGGGCATCCGGGATGGCAAGGCCGGGGTGCTGGAGCATTCCCACGCTGCACAGTCAGCGTGAGAATGCTCCAGCTTTACATTCTGAGAGCAGATTCACGCCTCCGAGCGTTTCCACTCTGCGGCGATCTGCTCTAGCCCGGCCCGGCGAAGAGCAGCAGGTTGCCGTCCGGGTCGCGCAGCACGAAGTCCTGCGCGCCCCAGCTCCGCCGGGTCAGTGGCCGGTGGAGAGCCGCGCCCGCGGCCTCGAATTCCGCGGCCAGCGCCTCGGCATCCTCGACCGTGATGCTGGCCGCCAGGTATTCCTCCCGCGCCGCCACCGCCGGGTCCAGCAAAGGCGCATCGACATGGCGGAGGTTCAGCCAGGCGGCGTCGCGCGCCACCTGGGCGTAGAAGGCCGGGTCGCCGTGCCGGAAGACCTCGGCGAAGCCGAGCGTGCCGAACCACCGGATCGCCCGGTCGATGTCGGTGACGAAGAGCTGCGGGATGGCGGCGCCGAGGCTCATGCGCGCATCAGCACCCGCACATGCGCCGCCGTGCTGTGCGCCAGCGCGTCCAGGTCGTAGCCGCCCTCGAGCAGGCTGACGACCCTGCCCTTGCAGTGCGTCTCGGCCAGGGCGCAGAGCTCGGCGGTCAGCCAGGCGAAATCCGCCTCCCGCAGCCGGAGCTGCGCCAGCGGGTCGCGGGCATGCGCGTCGAAGCCGGCGGAGATCACGATCAGCCCCGGGGCGAAGGCATCCACCGCCGGCAGCAGCCGGCCCGCCCAGGCCTCCCGGAAGGCGGCGCCGTCGGCGCCCGGCGGCAGGGTCGCGTTGAAGATGTTGCCCACCCCGCGCTCCCGCACGTCGCCGGTGCCGGGATAGAGCGGCCATTGGTGGGAGGAGGCGTAGAGGATGGAGGCATCGCCCTCCACGCAGGCCTGGCTGCCATTGCCGTGATGCACGTCGAAATCGACGATGGCCACGCGTTCCGCGCCATGCTCGGCCTGGGCGTGCCGTGCCGCGACCACGGCATTGGCGAAGAAGCAGAAGCCCATGGGGCGGCTCGGCTCGGCATGGTGGCCCGGCGGGCGGGTGGCGCAGAAGGCGCGCCGCACCTCGCCCCGCATCACCGCATCGGTTGCCGCCACCGCCGCGCCGGCGCTGCGCAGCGCGGCCTCGGCGCTGCCCTCGGACATGATGGTGTCGCCGTCGAGCGGCACGCTCTCCCCCGCGGGCGGGCGGATGCCGAGGATCGCCTCCACGTAGTTCCTCGGATGGACCCTGCAGAGCTGCTCCACCGTCGCCTCGGGCGCCTGGTCGCGGATCAGCTCGGAGAAGTCCTCCTGGTCGAGCGCCTTCAGCACCGCGCGCAGCCGGTCCGGGCATTCCGGGTGGTAGTCGCCGGGGTCGTGCAGCAGGCAGGCCCGGTGGGTCAGCAGCAGGGTGCTCATGCGGGATCCGCCCTCTTCCTCAGGACGAAGCGATAGACGCCGGCATCTTCCGCGAAGGACACCAGTTCGTGCCCGGTCTCCTGGCAGAACGCGGAAAAGTCCTTCACGCTCGCCGGGTCGGTGGCGAGCACGGTCAGCCGCGCGCCGGCCGGCAGGCCGCGCAGCGCCTTGTTGGCCTTCAGGACGGGAAGCGGGCAGGTGAGGCCCTGCACGTCGAGCAGCGTTTCCGACATTGCCCGAAGTCCAGCACCCGCGCCCCGCTGCCGCAAGGCTTGCGATGGGGCCCGCGCCCCCGCACTTTCGCGGCATGTGGCGCATCGGCATCGACCTCGGCGGGACCAAGACGGAGATCGTGGCGCTGGACCCCGGCGGGGCGGTCCGGCTGCGCCGCCGGGCGCCCACCCCGCCGGACTATGCCGGGGTCATCGGCCTGATCGGGCGGTTGGTGGAGGCGGCGGAGGCCGAGCTGGGCGTCGCCGCCACGGTCGGGGTCGGCATCCCCGGCAGCCTCTCCCCCACGACCGGGCTGGTCCGCGGGGCGAATTCCACCTGGCTGAATGGCGGCAGGCTGGATGCGGACCTGGCGGCACGGCTCGGCCGGCCCGTGCGGATCAGCAACGACGCCAATTGCCTGGGCGTGAGCGAGGCGGCGGACGGCGCCGGGGCGGGCCATGCCACCGTCTTCGCCGTCATCCTCGGCACCGGTGTCGGCGCGGGGATCGTCACCGGGGGCCGCATCCTGGAGGGCCGCAACCGCATTGCCGGCGAATGGGGCCACAACCCGCTGCCCTGGATGACCGCGGAGGAGCATCCCGGCCGCCGCTGCTGGTGCGGACGGCAGGGCTGCATCGAGACCTTCCTCTGCGGCCCGGCGCTGGCGGCCGAGGCCGATGGGCCCGGCGCGCGCGACGCCGCCGGCCTGCCCGCCCGCGCCGCCGCCGGCGAGGCCCGGGCCGCCGCGGCGCTGGAGCGCCATGCCGACCGCTTGGCCCGGGCGCTGGCGCATGTGATCAACATCCTGGACCCGGACTGCATCGTCCTGGCGGGGGGCCTGTCCAACATGGACCACCTCTACGACCGCGTGCCGGCGCTCTGGCGCGGCTTCGTCTTCAGCGACGGCGTGTCGACCCCGCTGCTGCGGGCGCGGCACGGCGACAGTTCCGGCGTGCTCGGCGCCGCGCGGCTCTGGGACGCCCCCCTCGGGGATGCCCCCGTTGAGGATGCCTGGGCATGAAGGCCGGGCTGCTCCCCGGCCTGCTCTACGGCGTGCTGGCCTTCCTCTGCGGCGCCGTGCTCGGCCCGATCCGGGAATTGCTGCTGGCGCCCGAGATCGGCGCCCTGCCGGCGGCGCTGCTGGAAGGCGTGGTGCTGGCCGTCGCGCTCTTCGTCGTCGCCCGCGTGGCGGCGCGGCGCCTGCCGCCGGAGGCCGGGCGCGACCCGCGCGCCGCCATGGCGGTCCTCGGCGTGGTGGTGGTGCTGGCGGGGGAGGTCGCGCTGGGCGCGGTGCTGGATGCCTCCGGCCTCTCGGAAGGGCGGGCGCCGCGCGGCGGCGCGGAACAGGCCATCGGGCTGGTCCTGCTGGCCTGGCTGGCGGCGCTGCCCTTCCGGGTGCGCCGGTAGCACCCTGGCCGTCCGGCGCCACGCGCCGCCGGCTTCACGTCACCGTCATGCTGCGGGACGGCGAAGGAACGTCCGGCCCGTCCTGCCGGCCTGTGGGTTCGAATTTTCGGTGCATTCCCCGGCCGCGGACCGATACGGTTTTCTCCAGGCCGCATCCCGCGGCGGAGGAAGGCTCCGGATGGCTTCACCGCTCGGGCTCGGTCGCCGTCCCCTGCTGCGGACCGTGCTGCTGGGCACGCTGCCGGGCCTCGCGGCCTGCGGCCAGCCTCAGGTCACGGTCGAGCGCGCCTATGCCGGGCCGCGCCTGCCGCAGCCGAGCCGCATCCTGGTGCGCGACTTCGCGGTCGCGCCCGATGACGTGCGGCTGGACAGCGGATTCCGCGGGCGCGTGGAGCAGAGCCTCTCGGCCGCGAGCCCGACCGACCAGCGGCTGGCGGCCGCCCGCGCCGCCGCCTCCACCCTGGCCGAGGCGCTGACCCAGGCGCTGCGCGCCACCCCGGACCTGCCGGTCGAGCGTGTCCCGCCCGGCGCGCCGCCGATGCCGGGACGCACGCTGCTGGTGGATGGCCGGCTGCTGGCGGTGGACGAGGGCAACCGCACCCAGCGGGTGCTGATCGGCTTCGGCCGCGGGGAGAGCCGCATGGCGGCGGAGGCCGATCTCCTCTGGATCGAGGCCGGGGCCGCGCCGCGGCTGATCGAGACCCTCGATAGCGATACCGACAGCGGCCGTGCCCCCGGCCTGGCGGCGGGGCTCGGCGTCGGCGCGGCGGCGCGGCGCCTTGCCACCTCGGCCGCGGTGGGCGGCGGCGTGCATGCGGCCATCGAGGGCAGCCGCGCCGACGACGCCGACGAGGCCCGGCGCATCGGCACGGCGCTCGGCGCCCGGCTGCGGGAGTTCCTCGCGCAGCAGGGCTGGATCGCGCCGCGGCAGTAGGAGGTGCGGGCCCGGCGCCTGCGGAGCGGATCCACGCGCCACCAAGCGCCGCTCAGGGCCCCGATGGAGGAGGCCGCGCGCGCAAGCCGGCCGCGGCAAGCCGGGGCGGGGGGTAATGCCCCGGAGCAGAGCACCGCAGGGTGGAGACGCCCGCGGGCGAGACGCTTCCCTGCACGGCAGGGGCCTGGAGCCTCCTCGGGCTGCAAGACCAGCGGGAGAAGGCATCAAGGACGTCGCCGCACGCCATCCGCGACCAGCGTGCAGCCGGTGACGGCCAGCAGGATGGCCAGACCCGGCCAGACCGCCGTCAGCGGCGCCGAGAACACCATCTCCTGCGCATTGGAGAGCATGTTGCCCCAGGACGGCGCGGGTGGCTGGATGCCGAGGCCGAGGAAGGACAGCGTGCTCTCGGCCAGGATGGCGCCGGCGACCGAGAGGGCGCTGGCGACGGCGATGGGCCCGGCGATGTTCGGCAGCACGTGCCGCAGCAGGACGCGCCCCTCGCCGGCGCCGGCGACGCGCGCGGCGGCGACATAGTCCAGCGAGAGCTGCGTCAGCGCCGCGGCGCGCGCGAGCCGCGCCACGCCGACCCAGCCGAAGACCACCAGGATCGCGGCGATGCGGGCGATGTCCGACGCTGCCTCGCCGCGCGGCAGGCCGAAGCGGCCGGTATCCATCGCCGCCAGCACCACCAGCAGCGGCAGCGCCGGCAGGGCGAGCATCCCGTCCGCGAGCCGCATCAGAAGCGCCTCCGTCCAGCCGCCGGCCCAGGCGGCCAGCAGCCCGATGGCGGTGCCGAGCAGCGTCGCGCCGAGCGCGACCGCGAGCGCGACGGCGAGCGAGACCCGTGCGCCGTAGAGCAGCCGCAGCAGGATGTCCCGCCCCAGCTCGTCGGTGCCGAGCGGATGCCGCGCCGAGGGCGCGGCGAAGCGGTCGAAGAGGTCCGGCGTGAAGGGGTCGTGCCCCAGCCAGGATTGCAGGAGGGGCGCCAGCAGCGCGCCAAGCGCGAGCGTGCCGAGCAGCGTGAGGCCGAGCCTGAGCCGCATCAGCGCGCGAGCCGCGGGTCGATCAACCGCTGCGCCAGGTCGGCCGCGAGCGTCGCCAGCATGGTCACCAGCGCCGCCAGCAGCAGGGCGAGCAGGGCGAGGTTGTAGTCGTTGCCCATGACGGCGTCGTAGATCAGCTTGCCCATGCCGGGGCGGGCGAAGATCTGCTCCGTCACCAGCGCGCCGGAGACAAGGGCGCCGGCATCCAGCGCCAGGATGGTCACCACCGGGATCGCGGCATTGGGGAAGGCGTGGCGCCAGAGGATCGCG
Source organism: Paracraurococcus lichenis (assembly GCF_030657435.1). Taxonomy (GTDB): domain Bacteria; phylum Pseudomonadota; class Alphaproteobacteria; order Acetobacterales; family Acetobacteraceae; genus Paracraurococcus; species Paracraurococcus lichenis. The sequence continues at coordinate 136,489 of NZ_JAUTWS010000014.1, forward strand.
CGCTCCGGGAGGCCCTTCATCCGCGCGGTGCGGATGTAGTCGGCGCCGAGCTCGGCCTGCATCGCCGCCATGGCGTGGCGGGCATAGGCGGCGAGGTTGGCGGTGGCGAGCGTCGCCACCGGCAGCAGCAGGAAGCGCAGGCTCTCCAGCGCGCCCGGTGCCTCCGGCAGGCCACCCGCCGGCAGCCAGCCGAGTTCGACCGCGAAGAGGATGATGAGCAGGATGCCGAGCCAGAAGGTCGGCATGGACTGCGCCAGGATGGCGGCGGCATCCACCGCCGGCGCCGCCGCCCGCCGCGCCGCGCCCCAGGCGCCGAGCAGCACGCCGAGGCCGGCCGAGAGCAGCAGCGACCAGCCGAGCAGGACGAGGGTGGAGCCGAGCGCCGGCCAGAGCACTTGCGCCGCCGGCACGGCGAAGAGCCGGGAATGGCCGAACTCCCCCCGCAGCACCGCGCCGGCCCAGGCGAGGTAGCGACGGTGCAGCGGCACATCGAGCCCGTGCAGCGCCCGCAGCCGCGCCGCATCCGCCGCGGTGAGCTGCGGGTCGGCCATCAGGGCGAGGTCCACCGGATCCCCGGGCATCAGCCCCATGACGAGCCAGGTGGCGGCGGAGAGCAGGACCAGGGTGACCGCGATCTGCAGGAGGCGGCCGAGGATGAGGCGCGGCATCGGCCGGCAGGCTAGCCCGGAAGCCCGCCCGGGACGAAACCTGGCCGGGCCGGAGGAGCGCGGAGACGCCCGTAGGCATGGATCCGCCCCGCAAAGCCTGTAGGCTGCGGGCCAAGAGGATCGTCCGGAGGAGGAGCCCATGACGGCCCCCGTCACCCTGCAGGTCAATGGCCGCACCGCGACCGTCGCGGCCGAGCCCGACACCCCCCTGCTCTATGTCCTGCGCAACGACCTGGCGCTGAACGGCGCCAAGTTCGGCTGCGGCCTCGGCCAGTGCGGCGCCTGCACGGTGCTGGTGGACGGGCAGCCGGTGCGCTCCTGCATCACCGAACTGGCCTCGGTCGCCGGGCGCAGCGTGACGACGCTCGAGGGGCTCGGCACGCTCGACAACCTGCATCGGCTGCAGCGCGCCTTCATCGCCGAGCAGGCGGCGCAGTGCGGCTACTGCATCCCCGGCATGATCATGGAGGCGAAGGCGCTGCTGGACCGCCGCGCGGAGCCGACCGAGCCCGAAATCCGCGACGCGCTCTCCGACCATCTCTGCCGCTGCGGCACCCACAACCGGATCGTCGCCGCGGTGCAGCGCGCGGTGCGGGAGGGCTGAGCCATGCAGGGCATGATCACCCGCCGCGGTCTCGGCGCCGGCGCCGCCGGCCTGACGCTGCTGTTCAGCCTGGCGCCGGCCGGGGCGCAGCCGCGCCGGCTGCCGGGCAGCCTCGATACCAACCGCCGCCTCGATGCCTGGCTGCGCATCGACCCCGCGGGCACGGTGACCGTCTGCACCGGCAAGGTGGAGATTGGCCAGGGCGCCGTGACGGCGCTGATGCAGATCGCGGCGGAGGAGCTGGATGTCTCGCCCGCCCGCATCCGCATGATCTCCGGCGACACCGCGCGCACGCCGGACGAGGGCTTCACCGCCGGCAGCCAGTCCATGGAATATGGCGGCATCGCGCTCCGCTACGCCGGCGCAGAGGCGCGGGCGATCCTGCTCGGCCTCGCCGCCGAGAGGCTGGGCGTGCCGGCGGCCTCGCTGACGGTGGAGGACGGCAGCATCCGCACGCCGGGCGGCGCGGGCACCACCTACTGGGCGGTGGCCGAGGCCAACAGCCTGGCCAGGGAGGCGACGGCGAGCGTGGCGCCGAAGCCGCCCGGCCAGTACCGGATCGTCGGCACCTCCCACCCGCGGCTCGACATCCCGGCCAAGGTCACGGGCGGCGCGATCTACGTGCAGGACATGCGCCTGCCCGGCATGCTGTTCGGCCGCATCGCCCGGCCGCCGAGCTACCAGGCGAAGCTCGTCTCCGTCGACCTCGACGCCGTGCGCGCCCTGCCCGGCGTGGTGGCGGTGGTGCGGGACGGCCGCTTCCTCGGCGTCGTCGCGGAGCGCGAGGAACAGGCGATCAAGGCGCGGAAGGCGCTGCGCGAGGCCGCGCGCTGGGAGGTGCCGGCGGCGCTGCCCGACCCGGCCCGGCTGCACGAGACGTTGCGCGGGCTGAAGACCGATGACACCGTACCGTCGGAGAAGAAGGGCGAGGCGCCGCCCGCGGTGCGGCGCTTCGCGGCGACCTATACCAAGCGCTACTTCGCGCATGCCTCGATCGGACCCTCGGCCGCCGTCGCGCTCCATGCCGCGGATGGCGCCAGCCTGCAGGTCTGGTCGCATAGCCAGGGCGTCTTTCCGCTCAAGCGCGACCTGGTCCGCGTGCTGAAGCTGCCGGAGGCGGCGGTGACGGTGACGCATGCGCAGAATGCCGGCTGCTACGGCCACAACGGCGCCGACGATGCGGCGCTGGACGCGGCACTGCTGGCCCGCGCCGTGCCGGGGCGGCCGGTGAAGCTGCAATGGATGCGCGACGACGAGTTCCAGTGGGAGCCCTACAACCCGGCGATGGAGATGCACCTCGCGGCCGGGCTCTCGGCCGAGGGCCGCATCGTCGAATGGACGCACGAGGTCTGGAGCAACCACCACAACAACCGGCCGCTGAACCCGAAGGAGGGCTCGAACCTGCTGGCGAGCTGGCACCTCGCCGAGCCGCACCCGATGGTCTATCCGCGCGCCCTGCCGCAGCCGAACGGCGCGGGCGACCGCAACGCGGTGCCGCTCTACGACTTCCCGAACCAGCGCATCGTCCACCACCTGATTCCGGAGATGCCGGTGCGGACCTCGGCGCTGCGCACGCTCGGCGCCTATGCCAATGTCTTCGCCCTCGAATCCTTCATGGAGGAACTGGCCGCGGCAGCCGGCGCCGACCCGGTGGAGTTCCGCCTGCGGCACCTGAAGGACCCGCGGGCGCGCGCCGTCATCGAGGCCGCTGCGAAGCTGGCGGCGGAGGATGCGGGCGAGCTGCCGCGCGGCTTCGGCTTCGCCAAGTACAAGAACGTCGCCGCCTATGTCGCCTGCGTCGCGGAGGTCTCGCTGGACCGCGCCACCGGCGCGGTGCGGGTGCCGCGGGTCTGGGCGGCGGTGGATGCCGGGCAGGTCATCACCCCCGATGGCCTCAGGAACCAGATCGAGGGCGGGATCATCCAGGCCACGAGCTGGACGCTGAAGGAGGATGTGCTCTTCGACCCGCAGGGCATCCTCTCGAAGGATTGGGGCGACTACCCGATCCTGACCTTCCCCGAAGTGCCGAAGATCCGCACCGTGCTGCTGAACCGGCCGGAGGAGCCGCCGCTCGGCGCCGGGGAGGCGAGCCAGGCGCCGGTCTGCGCCGCCATCGCCAATGGCCTCACGCGCGCCATCGGCCGGCCGATCCGCGCCCTGCCCTACACCGCCGAGCGGGTGAAGGCGGCGCTGGCCTGACCCGGCCGGCCGCGCGGGGGACCGTTGCGGCCGGGGCCGGCGTGCGGCGGGGCACAGACCGGGCGCGCCTTCCGGCGGCGGAATCCGCCCCGGCCCGGAGGCGGTGCCGCGGCTTGCGCGGGCGCCGCACCCTCTCCCCTGCCTTCGGCCGCCCGTCCGCCCCGCGCCGAGGAGCCGCACCATGCCCGATGGCGAGCCCCGCCTGCCCCGACGCCATCTGCTCAAGACCCTGGCCGCCTGTCTCTCGCTCGCGGTGCTGTCCGGCGCCCCGGCGCCGGCCCGCGCCCAGGCGGGATTCGGCGACGACCGGGTGATGCTGCAGGGCTTCTACTGGGAGTCCTATCGCCACGGCCATGCGGACCTGCCCGGCTATGGCGACCGGCACTGGTACCGGATCCTCCTCGACGAGGCCGGCGCCATCCGCGACGGGCGCTTCGACCTGGTCTGGCTGCCGCCGCCCTCCTTCGCCGGCGACCGCAGCGCCGGCTACAACCCGAAGGAATACTGGCGGCTGGACAACAGCTACGGCAGCGTCGAGGAGCACCGCGCCATGCTCGTCGCGCTGCTGCAGGCCGGGGTGGAGCCGGTGGCGGACATCGTCATCAACCACCGCGACGGCTCAACCCGCTGCGCCGATTTCCGCAACCCGGCCTGGGACACCCGCGCCATCACCCGCGACGACGAGGGATTCAGCAACCCGAATTGCGAGATCTACCAGACGCCGGTGGCGCAGCGCGGCGCGCCGGAGGAGGTGCCGGACTATGCCTCCCCGCCCCCGGGCGGGACGACATATGCCTATGATTCCTTCCGCGACCTCGACCACACCAACCCGCAGGTGCGGCGTGACATCATCAAGTATCTCAGGTCGCTGCAGAGCCTGGGCTATCGCGGCTGGCGCTACGACATGGTGCATGGCTATCACGCGCGCTGGCTGGCGCTCTACAACCGCGCGACCACGCCGACCTTCTCCGTAGGCGAGTACGACTGGGGCGCGCAGGCGGCGCAGCGCGGCTGGATCTGGAACACCGCGACCAGCCCCGGCCGGATGGAGACGGCGAGCAGCGTCTTCGACTTCTCCACCATGTTCACGCTGAAGGACAACAAGGGCCGCTACGAGGCCTGGTACGGCCCGGGCGGCCGCGGCATCGGCCTGGTCGGCGACAACACGAATGGCCAGCCCTGGCGCAACCGGGCCGTGACCTTCCTCGAGAACCACGACACCGGCTACCGCACCAACGAGGACGGCACGCCGCAGCGGGACCACGCGCTCGACAGCTTCGCCAATGGCTGGGAGGTGGAGCAGGCCTATGCCCAGGTCCTGACGCATCCCGGCCTGCCGACCGTCTACTGGAAGCACTATTTCGACTGGGGCCCCGACCTCCGGGCGAAGATCCGCGCCCTGGTCAATGCACGCAAGGTCGCCGGCGTGCATGCGGGCAGCGAGGTGAGCCTGCAGGCCAATGCGCGGGAGGCCGGCGTCTATGCCGCGCGCGTCGCCGGGCGGAACGGCATGCTCTATGTCCGGGTCGGCGGCGAGGATGCGCAGTGGCAGCCCTCGGCCTCCGGCTATGCGGATTACCGCGAATATGCCGCAGGCGCGGGCTGGCGCGTCTGGGTGGCGCTGCCGGGCAACCCGGCGGTGCAGCAGGCGGCGACGCGGCCGGCCCTGCCGGTCCCGGACTACCGCCCGGCCGCGGGGATCGAGGTGCCGGACACGCTGGTGGGCGACTGAGCCCGATGCGGTCCGCCTGCCCCGGCACCGGGGCAGGCGCTTCGCTCAGGCATCCATCTTGAGGGCGGCGATGAAGGCGCTTTGCGGGATCTCGACCTTGCCGAATTGCCGCATGCGCTTCTTGCCCTCCTTCTGCTTCTCGAGAAGTTTCCTTTTGCGCGTGATGTCGCCGCCGTAGCACTTGGCGGTGACGTCCTTCGACAGGGCGCTGATGGTCTCGCGCGCGATGACGCGGCCGCCGATCGCCGCCTGGATCGGGATCTTGAAGAGCTGGCGGGGGATCAGCTCCTTCAGCTTCTCGCAGATGGAGCGGCCGCGCCGCTCCGCCTGGCTGCGATGCGCCATGAAGCTCAGCGCATCCACCGGCTCGTTGTTCACCAGGATGCTGATCTTCACCAGGTCGCCCGGCTCGTAGCCGTCCATGGCGTAATCGAAGCTGGCATAGCCGCGCGAGACCGACTTCAGCCGGTCGTAGAAGTCGAAGACCACCTCGTTCAGCGGCAGGCGGTAGACGGCCATGGCGCGGCTGCCAACATAGGTCAGCTCCACCTGCTGGCCGCGCCGCTCGTTGCAGAGCGTCAGCACGGCGCCGAGATAGTCGTCGGGGACCATGATGGTCGCCTTGATCCAGGGCTCCTGGATCTCCTCGATGATGCTGCCATCCGGCATGTCGGCCGGGTTGTGCAGGTCCATCGTCTCGCCATTGGTCTTGGTGATCTTGTAGACCACGGAGGGCGCGGTCGCGATCAGGTCGAGGTCGAACTCGCGGCTGAGCCGCTCCTGCACGATCTCGAGGTGCAGCAGGCCGAGGAAGCCGCAGCGATAGCCGAAGCCGAGGGCGGCGGAGGTCTCCGCCTCGTAGTGGAAGCTGCTGTCGTTCAGCCGGAGCTTGGCGAGGCTCTCCCGCAGCTTCTCGAAATCGTCGGCATCGACGGGGTAGAGGCCGCACCAGACCACGGGGATGCTGGGTTTGAAGCCCGGCAGCGGCTCGGAGGCCGGGTTGCGGTCGTCGGTGAGGGTGTCGCCCACATTGGTGTCGGCCACCGTCTTGATGGCGGCGGTGACGTAGCCCATCTCGCCCGGCCCGAGGCTCTCGACCGGGATCATCTTCGGCGCGAAGACGCCGACCTGCTCGATGGTGTGGACCGCGCCGGTCGACATCATGCGGACCTTCTGGCCCTTCCGCAGGTGCCCGTCCTTGATCCGCACCAGCACCACCACGCCGAGATAGGCGTCGTACCAGCTATCGACCAGCAGCGCCTTGGTCGTTGCGTTCGGCTCGCCCTTCGGCGCGGGCAGGCGGGTGACGATCGCTTCCAGCACGCCCTCGATGTTCAGGCCCGTCTTGGCGCTGATCTCGACGGCGTCCGAGGCGTCGAGGCCGATCACGTCCTCGATCTGCTGCTTCACCCGCTCCGGCTCGGCGGCCGGCAGGTCGATCTTGTTCAGGACCGGGACGATCTCGTGGTTCGCGTCCAGCGCCTGGTAGACATTCGCCAGGGTCTGCGCCTCCACGCCCTGGGAGGCATCGACGACCAGCAGCGACCCCTCGCAGGCGGCGAGGCTGCGGCTCACCTCATAGGCGAAGTCCACATGGCCGGGCGTGTCCATCAGGTTCAGGGTATAGGTCTTGCCGTCCTTCGCCTGATAGGCCAGCCGGACGGTCTGGGCCTTGATGGTGATGCCCCGCTCCCGCTCGAGCTCCATGTTGTCGAGGAGCTGTTCCTTCATCTCCCGCGCCGTGACCGCGCCGGTGTTCTGGATCAGCCGGTCGGCCAGGGTGGATTTCCCGTGGTCGATATGGGCGATGATGGAGAAATTGCGGATCAGGTCGAGCGGGGTGTCGGGCATGGGGGTTCCGGCGGCCGAAGTGGGGCCTGGGGGGCGCCCGGCCATTCGCTGTGGGGGGAGATAAGGCAGCGGGCGCGCAAATCAAAGCTTCCGCGCGCGGCGGTGGCAGGCGGCGTTCATTTACGCTTACGGGATCGCGAGGAAGAACCGGCCCACTACCGGGAGCCCTCGCATGTCCCTCGCCCACCGCCTGTTCCAGCACCTCCTCGCCGCCGCGCCGCCCGCCCTCGGGCTCACCGCGCTCGGCTGCGGCCTGGCGATCGCGGCGCTCGATCGGGGCGAGGCCGCGCTGCAGGTCGGGCCCGGCGAGATGATCCGCTACCTCCCGGAGTCGCGCATGCAGCCGGCGCCCGGGGTGGCCACGGCGGTCGAGGCCATGCGGCTCGCCGGGCAGGGGCTGCAGGCGCGGGCGGAGGGCGAGGCCTGCCGCTTCGACGCCGCGGCGATGCGGCAGGCCCCGGGCAGCCTGCTGGTCGTCGCCGTCGAGCCCGGCGGCGCCATGCTGCATCTCCGCTGGGCCGGCGGACCGACCGATGCCGCGGCCGATTGCGGCACGGAGGCCGAGATCAGGCTGAGCCGGGAGGGATTCGTCCGGCTGCGCAACCTGGCCGCCTTCGGCCTGCCGGCCCTGCCGCCGGCCAACTTCTGAGGCCGCGCGGCGGGGCCGGCCGTCACCCCCCGCGCGCCAGCAGCGCCCGCGCCATGCGGTCGAACTCCGCCACCGTCAGCGTCTCCGCCCGCCGCTGCCCCTCGATGCCGGCGGCGGCCAGCAGCCCCTCGGCATCGCCCAGGGTCTTCAGCGCCCCCCGCAGCATCTTTCGCCGCTGGCCGAAGGCGGCCGCGGTCAGCCGTTCCATGGCACGGAACAGCGCCGGGCCGGGATCCTCCGGATGCGGGACGAAGCCCACCACCGCCGACCAGACCTTCGGGGCCGGGCTGAAGGCGCCGGGCGGCAGGCGCAGCAGCAGGCCGCAGCGGCAGCGCCACTGCGACAGCACGGCCAGCCGCCCATAGGCCTCGGTGTCCGGGGCGGCGCAGATGCGCTCGGCCACCTCCTGCTGGAACATCAGCGCCATGCCCTCCAGCGCCGCGGCGCCGCGCAGCCAGCCGACCAGCAGCGGCGTCGCCACGTTGTAGGGCAGGTTGGCGACGATCTTCCGGGGTGCCGGCAGCAGCGCGGCCGGGTCGATGGTCAGCGCATCCGCCTCGATGACGCGGAGCCGCCCGGGGAAGGCCGCCTCCAGCTCCGCCAGCGCCGCCACCGCGCGCCGGTCCAGCTCCACCGCCGTGACAGCCGCGGCCGGGGAGGCGAGCAGGGCGCGGGTTAGCCCGCCCGGACCCGGCCCCACCTCCAGCACCTGCCGCCCCTCCAGGTCGCCCGCCAGGGCGGCGATCCGGCGGCACAGCGCCTCGTCCAGCAGGAAATGCTGGCCGAGCGACTTGCGCGCATCCAGCCCGTGCCGGGCGATGGTCTCCCGGAGCGAAGGAAGCGTCCCGCTCAGCTCCGCATCTCGATCTGGGCGCGCCGGCGCAGGTCGCGCTGCAACTGGCGGGACAGGTTCTCCACCCGGTCGCGAAGGAGCTGCTGCTTCGCCTGGTCGGGCGTCAGCTCCGCCAGGTTCCGCTGCTCCCGGCTGCAGACCATCATCACCAGCACGCCGTCCGGCGTCAGGATGGGCTGGGAGGCCTTGCCGGGCGCCAGGCCCGCCAGCAGGTTCTTCAGCGGCGGCGGGTTCAGGGTCTCCAGCCGGATCGTGCCGGGATCGACCGGCCGGTCGCCGCCGGCGCCGCGCGCCGCGGCCTCCACGGCCTCGCAGCCCCGCGCCCCGGCGGCCAGCCGCTGCGCCTTCTCCACCTGGTCGCGCTGCTGCTGCGTCGGGGCGTTCGGGTCCAGCGTGCCGGCGAAGGGGAAGAAGGCCTGGCGCATGGTGATCAGCGTCGCCAGGTCGCGCCCGCTCTCGCGCTTCTGCCGCAGGGCGACGATCTGGAAGCCGCCGGGCACGCGGATGGGGTTGCTGACGGCGCCGGGCGGCATGCGCTCGATGACGGTGAAGACCTCGGGGTCCAGCTCCTCCTTGCGCACCCAGCCCATGTCGCCACCCTGCAGCGCGGTCTGCGCCTGGCTGAACTGGGTGGCGGCGATCGGGAAGGGCGTGCCGCGCCGGAGCTGGCCGATCACGTCCTCGACGAAGCGCCGCGCCTCCGCCTCGGCCGCGGGGTCGTCGACGGGGATGAAGATCTCGGAGACCAGGTATTCCGGCTCGCCGACCCGCGCCTGGGCGCTGCGGATGGCCTCCTGCACCTCGGCCTCGCTCGGCTCGGCCGTGGGGCCGAGCTGCTGGCGCAGCAGCCGCGCCCAGCCGATCTGGGTGCGGATCTGGTCATAGAGCACGCGCGGCGCGACGCCGATCTGGGTGAGCTGGGCGCGCAGGTTGCCGGGCGGCAGGTTGTTGCGCTTCTCGAGCTCGCCGATCGCGTCCGCGATATCGGCATCGGTCACCGGGATGCGGCGGCGCTGCACCTCCTGCATGCGCAGGCGCTCATCGACCAGCAGGCGGGTGACCTGGGGGGTCAGGCGGTCCAGCGTCTCCGGCGCCACGGCGATGCCGGCATTGAGGGCGAAGAGCCGGGCGCGGCCGATCACGTCGGCGCGGCTCACCACCTCGCCGTTCACGACGGCGACGATGCGGTTGGCCTGGGCGGCCGCCTGGGATTGCGGCGGAAGCTGCGCCGCCGCGCGCTGCCCGAAGGCGGGCGCCGCCAGCAGCAGGGCCAGGGGCAGCAGGAGGGATCGGGCGCGGAGCGGGGAGCGCGGCATGGCCCCGCTCTCTACAAGGCAAGCGGCGGGAGGGCTAGGGCGCGCCGGCGAACCAGGCCTCGAAGGCGAGGAAGGTCGCCTCCGCCGCCGCCAGCATCTCCGCCCGCCGCGCCGGCTCGGCGCCGCAATGCTCCAGCGCCGCGCAGCAGGCCCGCCACATCGCCCCGTGCCGGGCGCCATGGCCGAGCAGGAAGCGCCGCCCCGCCTCCCCCGGCGGCAGCAGCCCGTCGAGCGCGCGGGCAAGCTGCCGGCCGCCGAGCGTCGAGCCCTCCGTCACGTAGAGGCAGCCGAGGGCGCGCGGCACGGTGCCGAGCGCCGGCAGCGGCGCGAGCGGCACCGGCCCTGCGGAAGCCCCGAGCGCGGCCCCGAGCGTGGCAAGGTCGGCCTCGATCAGCCCGGCCCGCCGCCGCTGCGCGATGTCGATGCCCCAGGGGATGAGGGAGGGGCCAAGGGAGGGGGCATCGGCCAGCGCCGCCTCCACCGCCGCGTGGAAGCCGAGCAGCCGCCGCAGCAGGGCGACATAGCCCGCCCGGCCGATCCGCCCCTCTGCCAGGGCCTGCAGCGCGGGCAGCCCGTGCAGCCGGGCATGGATCGCATCCGTCGCCGCGCGCAGCGCGTCGCGCGCCGTCGCCGCTGCCGCCGCGCTCATTCCTGGGCCGGCCCCGCACCAGGCTCCTGCGCGGCGTGGCGGATCAGCCCTTCCAGCACCTCCGCCGCGCGGTGGGCGGAGATGCGGACCTGCTCCAGCATCTCCGGGATGCGGGCGACCTCGACGCCCTCGGTGATCTCGAGCGCCGCGAGCTGGGCATTCTCCACCACCGCCTGCAGCAGCGTGCGGTAGACAAGGTCGGACTTGGATTCGAGCGGCCCGGCGCGCAGCCGGTGGCTCTCCAGGATGCCCTCCTGGAAGCGACGGCGGGCGGATTCGACCGCCTTGCGGTCGGAGAGGTCGGTGAAGATGAAGACGAAGCCCAGCGCCCGCTCGGGCGCGGAGAAGACCGGGTCGGCGCGGACCAGCAGCGGCAGCTCGCCCTTGGCGGTGCGCAGATGCACCTCGCCGCGCCAGCTCCGCTTGTTCCGCAGCACGTCGTGCAGGCGCAGCGCGACATCGGTCCGCTCGACGAAGAGCGGCAGCAGCTCCTCCAGCCGCTTCGGCGCGGCCGGCGCGTCCTCCAGGCCCGTCGCCGCCGGCGGCAGCAGGCGGATGAAGGCGTCGTTCGCCAGCAGGATCCGTCCCTCGGAATCCCCCACCACCGCCGGCTGGTCGGCGCGGCCGACCTGGCGGCGCACCTGCTCGAGCTGGTCGAGCGCGATCAGCATGCGCACGGCGCGGAACTGCAGGATCACGTCGGTGACGGTGTCGCCGATCAGCCGCGCGGTGGCGAGATCGGTCGGCGTCCAGCGCTCCGCCGTGCCCTCCACCACCTGGTGCCACTGCGCGAAGGAGCGGCGCGGCGAGAGCTGCGCGGGGTCGTCGCCGACCAGCACCGGCTTGAAGGGATCGCCGCCCCAGATGACGGTCTGCACCTGCTCCGGCCGGAACCAGATCAGCCATTCGCCCGGCGTCTCGGAGACCCGGGTCGCCAGCAGGCCGGCGGCGCCGGGCGTCAGCGCCGCGAATTGCGGCTCCTCCTGCGCCAGCGCCGTGCGGGCGATCACCGGCGCGCGCGGCTGCGCGTCCAGCCAGGCGCCGAGCGCGCGCAGCTCGCCGGTCGAGGGCACCTCGCCGGCGAAGATCACCTGGCCCTCGAAGAGCAGCGCGGCGCCATTGGCGTTCAGCGGCTGCAGCAGGGTCTGCGGCTGGTCGAACAGCGCGCCGCGCCAGTCGCCCTCCCGCCCGATCGCCTCGATCATCCGCTGCTCGAGCCGCCGGACGGCGAGCTCGGCCTGCGCCTGCACGAAGCTCTCGAGCGCGGCGAGGCGCACGCCGACCGCCTCCGACAGCAGCTCGCAGGCGGCGCGGATCGGGAAGGCCGTGCTGCGCGGGGTATTGTGGTGGCAGGCGACGAGGCCCCAGAGCCGCCCGCCCACCATCAGCGAGGTGACGAGGGTCGCCGCCACGCCCATGTTCCTCATGTACTGCACATGCATCGGCGAGATGCTGCGCAGCATGGAGAGCGAGAGGTCGGTGTCCTCGCCCGTCAGCGGCGAGTGGCGCGGCAGCAGCGGCACCGGCGCGTAGCCGATATCGGCCAGCATGCGCACGCGGTTGCGGACATAGAGGCGGCGCGCGATCTGCGGGATGTCGGAGGCCGGGTAGCGGTTGCCGAGATAGGGCTCGAGCTCCGGCCGGCGCTGCTCCGCCACCACCTCGCCATGGCCCTCGTCGTCGAAGCGATAGACCATGACGCGGTCATAGCCGGTCAGGGCGCGGAAGATCCGCGCCGTCTCCTCGCAGAGCATGCGCGGCGAATAGGTGGAGAGGATGGCGGCGAGCGCCTTCTCCACCCGCTGCGAGAGGTCCGGCGCCTCGCCCGGCCGCTCCAGCTCCAGGATCACGCCCGCGCCGGCCTCGCTGCCCTTCGCGCTGCCGGGCGTGCCATGCGGGGCCGGGCGGTGCACCAGCCCGTCGAAGGTCGCCGCCGGCCAGCCGGCGGTGCAGCGGAGCGCGGCCGGGATGGCGTCCAGCCGCTGCGCCAGCACCGGGGCGATGCGCGCGGCGAGATCGCCGCCCAACGCCTCCAGCCGCCGGCCGAGCGGGTCCAGCCCGAGGAATTCCGGGGCATTGGCGCTGGCCTGCACCACCGTCAGGTCGGGTTCCCGCAGCAGCAGCAGGACGCCGTGCGGCTGGATGGAGGCAGAGAGGTGGATCTGCTCCCGCTCGCAGTTGGAGAGGTCAGCCTGGCCGAAAGGCAGCGCAGTGGACGCTGTCGAAGCCAGGCCCGTCATCCATCCCCGTCCCGTCCCGTCTCGCTCTCGGCATCGAGGCCGTAGCGGTTGAGCTTCATATAGAGGCTCTGGCGGCTGAGACCCAGTAATTCCGCCGCTGCCGTCCGTCGACCATTGGCCAGTTGCAGGGCGATGTCGATGCAGTGGCGTTCGATCACCGCCGCGGTGTCGCGGACCAGGGCAGGCAGGGGGGTGCGGCCGACCTGGCCGGTGATGTCGGAAAGGGCGAGGCGCAGCGGGTCGTCCGAGGGCGCCGGCGCGAGGCGACGGCTGACGTCGCGGATGACGACGGCGACGCTGTCCGCCGCCGCGCCGGTGCCGAGCACGGCGGAGATCTCGACCTCCGCCTCCGCGCCCATCTCGCCGGTGAGGCTGGTGCCGAAGAGGCGGACGCTGCCATGCTGCTGGAGCTGGCCGAGCAGCACCGCCAGGGTCGCGCCCGGGCGGGCCAGCCAGCGGTCCAGCGACTCGCCGATCACTTGCGACGGGGCGCCGGCCTGGGCGAGGTCGAGGAAGGCCCGGTTGGCGCGGCGGATCACGCCCTGCCGGTCCAGCAGCAGGAAGGCGTCGGGGATCTGCTCGATGATCTCCTCGAGCTGCACGGCCTCGGGCGGCACGGGGTCGGGCGCGAGGCCGACCGGGGCGAGCTGCAGCAGGAAGACCGGCGCGGGGTCGGAGGCCATGAGGGTGGCCTTCATGGTCCAGGGCGCCTGCTCCGGCCCCATGCGCACCATGATCCCGGGCACGCGGCCGAGGCGGCGGGCGCGCAGCAGCATGGTCTCGACCGTCTCCTGGTCGCGCGGCGCGACCTCCTTCAGCACCTCCCAGCCCGGGGCGATGCCGAGGCTGCGGATGGCCGCCGGGTTGGCCTCCACCACGCGGAGCGTATCGGCGCGGACCAGCAGCACGGCTTCCGAGGAGGCGTCGAAGAGCAGGCGGGAGCGGGTCTCGATCTCCCGCAGCTTCCAGTAGTCCTGCTCCCGCGCCTGCTGGGCAGCGAGGAGACGGGACTGGAGCTCCGCCACCGCCTGCAGGTTCTTGCCCACCGCGACCAGGCCGGACTGCCCGCCGAGCCGGACGGTGGTGTATTCCATCGGCACTTCCAGGCCGCTCGGGAAGCGCTGGGTGAGCTGGTGGAAGGCGGAGACGCCGGCGGTGCGGGCGTCGTTGACCATGCTGCGGACGCGATCGACGCCGACGGTGCCGACGGTCTCGGCCCAGGGGCGGCCGACCCAGTCCTGCACCGCCTCGCCGGTCATGGCCTCGGAGAGGGCGACCCCGCGGATGACCCCGTCCATGTCGAGGGTCAGGGTGACATCCGGCTGGGCTATGGTGACGCGGCTCATCGACGCGGCCTTCCCGGGCCATCGGGCGGGTGGAAGGCGGCCAGGGCCTTGCCCATGGGTCCGTGATCCTCGAACGGGTTGATGCGCCGGGTAACGCGGGGCGCAACGATCACGTTGCAAGGTGTGGGCCCGGCAAGCGCCGGCGTCAATGCGCGATTGCGATTTCCGCGCCGAGTCGCGGCTAATGAGATCCCAGCATATGGGCGCCGATGGACTGCGCATCGGCGCCCTGCCCCGGCGTCTCGTGCACCACCCGGCCGCCATGCATGACCACGATCCGGTCGGCCAGTTCCAGGATCTCGTCCAGGTCCTCCGAGACCAGCAGCACCGCCGCGCCGGCATTGCGCGCCGCCATGATCCGCGCCCGGACCTCCGCCACCGCCTTCACGTCGAGGCCGAAGCAGGGATTGGCGACGATCAGCAGCCGCACCTCCCCGTCCAGCTCCCGCGCCAGGACGCAGCGCTGGACATTGCCGCCGGAGAGCACGCCGATCGGCGCCTCGGCCGAGGGGGCGCGGACGCGGTAGGCGCCCATCAGCCGCCTCGCCCGCCCCACCATGCCGCGGCGGTCGAGCCAGGACCGCTTCCCGCCCCGGGCGTCGCGGTCGAAGGCGCGGAGATTGAGATTCTCGGCGACGCTCATGCGCGGGACGCAGCCGTTGCGCAGCGGCTCCTCCGGCAGCACGCGCACCGCGCGGGCCTGGGCGAGGTCGCGGGAGCCGTCATAGGGCGCGCCCTCCACCAGGATGGCGCCGCCCGAGGGGGCGCGCTGGCCGCCGAGCACCTCCACCAGCGCCGACTGGCCATTGCCCGAGACGCCGGCGATGCCGACGATCTCCCGCGGGCGGACGGCGAGGGACTCGATCGCGAGGCCGGCGCGGCCCTGGTCGCCCCGGGTGGTGACCCCGCGCAGTTCCAGCCGCGGCGCGGGCTCCGGCGCGCCGAGCCGCTCGGGCTCGGAGGGCGCCTGCGGCTCGCCGATCATCATCGCCGTCATGTCGGCAGGCGTGAGCCCCCGGGCCGGCCCGCCGCCGGTGCGGCGGCCGCGGCGGAGCACCGTCACCTCGTCGGCGAAGCGGGCGACCTCCTTCAGCTTGTGGGAGATGACGATGGCGGTGATGGCGCCGGAATGCGCGAGGCCGCGGACCAGGCCCAGCATCTCCTCGGCCTCCTGCGGCGTCAGCACGCTGGTCGGCTCGTCCAGCACCAGCAGCCGGCGCTCGAGGTAGAGCTGCTTCAGGATCTCGGTCTTCTGCCGCTCGCCGGCCGCGAGGCTGCCGACCTCGGCATCCAGCGGCACCTGGAAGGGCATGCGCCGCATAAAGGCGTCGAGCGCCACGCGCTCCTTCGCCCAGTCGATCACCGCGGGGACGTTGGCGCGGGACATCACCAGGTTCTCCGCCACCGTCATGGCGGGGACGAGGGTGAAGTGCTGGTAGACCATGCCGAGGCCGAGCGCATCGGCATCGGCGGGGCGGCCGATCTCGACCTCCCTGTCGTCCACCAGGAAGCTGCCGGCATCCGGGCGGTAGTAGCCGAGCAGGCACTTCACCAGCGTGGACTTGCCGGCGCCGTTCTCGCCGAGCAGGAAATGCATCGAGCCTCGGGCGACCTTCAGCGACACCTTGTCGAGGGCGGTGAAGCTGCCGAAGCGCTTGTCGATGCCGATGGCCTCGATGGAGATGGCTGTGGTCATGCCAGGCCCTTCAGGAACGTCTCGCTGTCCGCCACCGCGCCGAAGACGCCGCCCTGCATCGTCACCATCTTGATTGCCGCCGCATGGTTGCCCGGGTCGGTGGCGCCGCAGCAATCCGTCAGCAGCAGGCATTCGAAGCCGCGGTCGTTCGCCTCGCGCATGGTGGTGCTGACGCAGACATCGGTGGTGATGCCGGTGAGGATGAGGTTGGTAATGCCCCGGGTGCGGAGGATCAGCTCGAGGTCGGTGGCGCAGAAGCTGCCCTTGCCCGGCTTGTCGATGACGACCTCGCCCGGCAGCGGCGCGAGCTCGGGGATGATCTCCCAGCCCGGCTCGCCGCGCACCAGGATGCGGCCGCAGGGGCCCGGGTCGCCGATGCCGGCGCCGATGCGCCGGCTGCGCCAGCGCTTGTTCTCCGGCAGGTCGGAGAGGTCGGGGCGATGCCCCTCCCGCGTATGGATGACGTGGCAGCCCTTCGCGCGCATCGCCGCCATGACGCGGCGGATGGGCTCGATCGGCGCGCGGGTGAGCGAGAGGTCGTAGCCCATGGCATCGACATAGCCGCCCTGGCCGCAGAAATCGGTCTGCATGTCGATGACGATGAGCGCCGTGTTGGCGGGGCGCAGGTCGCCGTCATAGGGCCAGGGATAGGGGTTGGCGTCGATCATGCTGTGGCTCCCTGAAGGTCGGGGAGGAGGGGAACCTCCTCCCCGAACCCCTCCACCCTTTTTCTGTGAGTTCTGCACCCGCCGCGCAGCGGCACCCGACTCCCAGAAAGCGGTGAGAGGGGGTGCGGGGGAGAGAGGTAGCCCTCTCTCCCCCGCTCACTCCGCGGCATCCTTGTAGGTCTCGCCGTAGCGCCGCGTCGGCTTCGGGAAGCCGCAGCTCGTCCCGTCGGTGAAGCGCACGCTGTCCTCCCAGGGCAGGCGGTACTGTCCGGCGACCAGGTCCTGCATGTAGGTGTAGGGGCAGTCCCCTGCCCCGCCCGCGACCGCGGTGAAGCCGCGATGGCCGAACTGGTAGATGTTGTTCTCCACCGCCCAGTGCGCCCGGGCCTCCCGCACCAGGTCGGGGCGGACCTCGGCGGTGACGATCTCGTCGGCGCGGCCGTTCCTGCCATCGGCGATGATGCTGCCGTCGAAATTGCAGACCATCGCCTCCCCCATGGAGTCGAAGGTGCCGTTGCTGCCGCACATGCAGACATTGGCCGTCACCATCAGGTTCTGGAAGGCATTGGCCTGGTTGGTGAAGCGCCAGGCCTCGCGGATCGGCGCGGTGTAGCCGGCGGTGCGCAGCATGATCTCGGCGCCCTTGTAGGCGGCCTCGCGCGCCATCTCCGGGAACATGCCGTCATGGCAGATGATCAGCGCGATCTTCGCGCCCTTCGGCCCCTCGATCACCGGGATGCCGAGATTGCCCGGCTCCCAGGGCTCCACCGGCACCCAGGGGTGGAGCTTGCGGTAGTAGAGCTTCAGTTCGCCCTTGTCGTCGAGGATGATGCCCGAGTTGTAGGGATAGCCGCCGGGGTTCCGCTCCATCAGGGAGAAGCAGCCCCAGATCCCGTGTTCCCTGCAGGCCGCCTTCCACAGCGCGACCTCAGGCCCGTCCAGCGAGCAGGTCACCTCGTCCCGCGTGTCCATGGACAGGCCGTGCAGCGCGTATTCCGGGAAGACCACCAGGTCCATGCCCGGCATGTTGCGGCGTGCCTTGCCCACCATGGCGGCGATCCGCTCCGCCTGGCGCGTCACGTCGGCGCGGGTCTCGATCACCGGCAACTGCAGTTGCACCAGGCCCAGCACGACGCCGTTCGGCGACTTGTTCAGCCCACCCAGTCCGTTCATGGCGATGTCTCCCTCAAATGGCCGGTCAGCGCCCGATGGACAGCTCGCCCGGCATCCCCTTCAGCGTCCGGCCCGGCCGCACGGTGGCGATCAGGATCGCCAGCGTCACGGCATAGGGCGCGGCGTAGAACAGGTAGTAGCCCCAGGTGATGCCGATGGTCTGCAGGCTCGGCCCGAGCGCGCCGGCCGCGCCGAAGAGCAGCGCGGCGGTGATGCAACGCACCGGGTTCCAGCGGGCGAAGACCACCAGCGCCACCGCCATCAGGCCCTGGCCGCTGGACAGGCCCTCGTTCCAGCTCGCGGGATAGCAGAGCGAGAGGAAGGCGCCGCCGATGCCGGCCAGCGCGCTGCCGGCCGCCGTCGCCAGGAAGCGCATGCGCCCGACCGGCAGGCCGAGGGCGCGCGCGGCGTCCTCGCTCTCGCCGACGATCCGCACGCGGAGCCCGAGCCGCGTCGCGCGGAACATCCAGGCCATGGCGAAGGCGGCGGCGATGCCGAGGAAGAGGAGCGGGCTGACGGCGAGCGCGTTTTGCAATTGCGGGCTCTCGGCCCAGGCGCCGAGCGGGATGTTCGGCAGCAGCGGCGCCGAGGGCTGGACATAGGGCTTGCCGAAGAAGAAGGCGAGGCCGGTGCCCGCCAGCATGATGGCGATGCCCATGGCGACGTCGTTGACGCCCTTCAGGCCGCAGACCGCGCCGTGCACGCCGCCGATGGCCATGCCCGCGAGCATGGCGGCCAGCACGCCGAGCCAGGGGCTGTCGGTCTCGTAGCTGACGGCATAGGCGATCATGGCGCCGAAGACCATGACGCCCTCATTGCCCAGGTTGATCCGCCCGGCGCGCTCGGTCAGGCATTCACCGAGCGAGACGAAGAGGAAGGGCGTGCTGACGCGGAGCGCGCCGCCGAGCATGGCGACGAGGACGGTGGCGATCGCGTCCATCAGGCCTCCGTCCTCCGCGGCTGGAACCAGGCGAAGCGGCCGAGCAGCGTGTCGCTGGCGAGGATGGCGATGAAGATGAAGCCCTGCAGCACCAGGACCGTCGCATCCGGCAGGTCCATCCGCCGCTGCAGCAGGCCGCCCGCGGCGCCGAGCCCGCCGAGCAGCACCGCCATCGGGATGATGGCGAGCGGGTTGTGGCGGGCGAGGAAGGCGATGAGGATGCCCGACCAGCCATAGCCGGCGATGAGCGAGGCATTGGCCCGGCCATGCACCGCCGCAACCTCGACCATGCCGGCGAGGCCGGCGCAGGCGCCGCCGAGCAGGCAGGCGCCGATCATGAGGCGCTCGACCGGCAGGCCCTGCAACTGCGCCGCCCGCAGGTTGCCGCCGGTGACGCGCCCGGCGAAGCCGAGCGCGGTGCGCGCGATCAGCACCCAGGCGCCGATGCAGGCGAGCAGGCCGAGCAGCAGGCCGGGATGCACGTCGGTGCCCGGCAGCTTCGGCAGCATGAGCTCGTCGCCGAGGCCCCAGGTGGAGGGCTTGTTGAGGCTCGCCGGGTCGCGCAGCAGCCCCTCGACCAGGTGGTTGAAGAGCGCGATGCCGATATAGGCGAGGACGAGGGAGGCGATGGTCTCGTTCACCCCGCGCCGCGCCCGGAGCCAGCCGGAGAGGCCGATCCAGGCGGCGCCGGCCGCCATGCCGGCGAGGGCCATGACCACCCAGACGAGGAGCGCGGGCGCGCCGAGGATGGGCAGCGCGGCGGCGATGGCGGCCAGCCCGCCGAGGGCGATCGCCGCCTCGCCGCCGATGATGACGAGGCCGAGCCGCGCCGGGATGGCGACGCAGAGCGCGGTGAGCAGCAACGGCGCCGCGCGCTGCAGCGTGTTCTGCAGGGAGAACCAGGAGCCGAAGGCGCCGCGCCAGACGAGCTCGACGAACTCGGCCGGCGAGCGGTCGAGGGCGAGGAGGAAGAGCGCGAAGCCCGCGAAGGCGGCCAGCAGGGCGAGCAGCGGGGCGAGCCCCGCCTCGGCCGCCCGCCGCCAGGGATACCAGCGATCGACGGGCGCGACATCCGCGCCCGAGATCGCGCCGACCGCCTCGGCCGCGCTGCTCATGCCGGCCTCAGGCGATCGCGCCGATGACGCCCTCGACCAGCCAGTTGGTCGATTCCAGCTCGATCGCCGTCTCGGGCAGCGCCTTGCCCTCGGGCACCACCACAGTGCCCTTGTTGTCGCGGAGCGGGCCGCGGAAGGCGGCGAAGCCGCCCTTCATGATCTCGGCCTTGACCTTGTCGGCGCGCTCCTTCGCCGCGGCCGGGACCGCCGGGCCATAGGGCGACATCTTCACGAAGCCCTCGGCGATGCCGCCGCGGACGAAATTGCCCGGCGCCCGGCCGGCCTGCATGTCCTTGGCGAAGGCCTCGTAGACCTTGATCCAGTTCCACTCGGCGCCGGTCAGATAGCCTTTCGGCGCGAGCTTGGCCTGGTTGGCATGGTAGCCGCAGGTGAACATGCCGCGCCGCTCGGCGGTCTCGATCACCACCTTCGGGCCGTCGACATGGCAGGTGACGACATCGACGCCCTGACCGGCGAGGCTGTTGGTCGCCTCCGCCTCCTTGACCGGCATGGACCACTCGCCGGTGAAGATGACCTGCACGGTGATGGAGGGATCGACCGAGCGGGCGCCGAGCAGGAAGCTGTTCACGTTGACCAGCACCTGCGGGATGGGCTTGGCCGCGACGAAGCCGAGCTTCTTGGTCTTCGTCGCATGCGCGGCGACGATGCCGTTGAGGTACTGGCCCATGCCGATATAGCCGAAATAGCTGCCCGTGTTCATCGGGTGCTTGCCCTGCTGCCAGAGCCCGCCGCAGTGGCGGAACTCGACCTTCGGGTACTTGGCGGCGACGCGCAGCATGTAGGGGTCGAAATAGCCGAAGGAGGTCGGGAAGAGCAGCGTCGCGCCGTCGAGCTTGATCATGCTCTCCATGGTGCGCTCGACATCTGCCGTCTCGGCGACCTTCTCCTCCTCGACGACCTTGATGTCCTTCAGCTTCTTCAGCGCGGCGGCGGCCTCGGCATGCGCCTGGTTGTAGCCGTAGTCGTCCTTCGGGCCGACATAGATGAAGCCGATGGTGGTGGTCGCGGCCGCGGCGGGCCGGGGCAGGCCGAGAGCGAGGGCGGGCGCGGCGAGGGCGGCGCCCTGGAGCAGGCGGCGGCGGGGCATCGGCTCGTCGAGGGGCATCGGTCGCTCTCCCAGGGCTCCGGCGGCAGGCCGGCATGGGACGGGATCAGCAACCCTCGTGCCAGCACCGCATCGGGCGGCGGCGCCTGGATCGGTGCCGGGTGCTGCCTGGAATTCGGGCAACGGCGTGTTTCAAAACATGTTTATATCACATAAAATTGTGGCACATTTGTTGCCCTCACCTGGGCCGGCGCAGCGCTGCGCCGCGGCCCCGGGCCTGTCCGGGCCGGCACGCATCCCTCGGGGGAAGGATCTTGTCGATGCGGATAGTCTCCACTGCGCTCCTCGCCGCGGCCCTGCTGGCCGCACCGCTCACCGCCTTCGCGCAAAGCGAGACCGAGGAGGCCGCGACGCCCGGCTTCGACGACACCTCGGCCGAGTACCGCTACGGCCCGAATTACCGCGAGCCGGGGATCCGCGGCATGGTGCCGAAGCACATCGTGACGCTGACCTATGTCGACGGCGGCAAGATGTGGAGCAACTTCGTCAACATGGACGTGCTCTTCTCCGCCGACAACGACCCGACGGGCAGCCAGGGCAAGCACGGCAACCAGGCGGTCGAGTTCTACGGCCTCTATCGCGGCGACCTCAGCCTGAACATGGCCACCCGCAGCACGATGTTCAGCCTGAACCCGGTGCTGCGCGACGTCTCCTTCCAGGTCGGCTTCGACGGCAACACCAAGAACACGGAATTCGCCTCCTCCAAGAAGCTGCTGGTGGTCGGCCCGAACTTCCACTTCAACACGCCGGGCTTCCTCAACATCGCCCTGCACTTCTCGAAGGAGTGGAACAACAACGGCATCGTGGACAAGCCGGTCACCTTCGACCCGGCCTTCGAGGCCGAGATGGTCTGGGCCATCCCGCTCGCCTTCACCGGCCTGCCGCTGAACTTCCAGGGCTTCTTCAACGTCGTCGGGCCGAAGGGCAAGGACGGCTTCGGGGCGGGCACCAAGACCGAGGTGCTGACCGAGCCGCGCCTGACCCTCGATCTCGGCGCGCTCGCCTTCGACAAGCCGCACAAGCTCGACGTCTCGCTCGGCTACCAGTACTGGCTGAACAAGTTCGGCAACAACCACGAGACGGTGCCGGGCGCGCTCGCCAGCACGGTCTTCGTCGCCGCCCGCTACCACTTCTGAGCGGCCGGGCCGGGGCAGCCTGCCGGCGCCCCGGCCGCGCGCGCGGCGCCGGCCGGGCGCGCAAAGAGCATATCCCGCTGGCAATTGGCGCCGGAATTCAGGGCAGCCCGCGGCAGCCCTGAAGCATTCTCGCAATGATCCTGCGGCGCGGGAATGCTCCGGGCTGCACCCGGTTTCCCTGGATGGCGATTTGTCCTGGCAGGGACCGAGACGCGGTGGTGGACGCGCCTGTCATGCGAGGGCGGGGCGGCCCCGGATCCGCCGGCGCCCGCTCGGCGCCAGGTGAGGCTGCGGCTGATACGCGGCGAGGCCGCCGCTCCGGGCTTACGCGGTGGGTTGTTCCGCCGGTCCAGACCCTCGGACCCGGGCGAGGCACAGTCATGCCTGGTCGCCCGCGGACATGAGGGAAGCTCTGCCTGAAACATTTTGCGTCCCGCAGCGAGAACCCGCATCGACCGCATCGGTTCTGCCTCTGTCCTGCCCGTGAGCGTATCGGCCCATCCGCGTCGCCGGATGTGCGGGGCAGGACCCGCAGACGGGGAGGAAGAACATGAGGAGCATCACATCCGGGATGATCGCCGCGACGCTCGCGGCGGCGGTCCTCGCCGCGCCTGCGGCTCTGGCGCAGCAGCAGGACCAAGGGGCGAGCGCGCGTCATGGGCAGGTCCAGCCCTCCCCCGAGGCGAAGGAGCACCTCGGGCAGGAGATCCGACTGTCCGAGGTTCCGCCGATGGTCCTGCAGGCGGCGCAGCGCGAACTCGGGGCGCCGGTCACGCGGGCGGAGAAGATGACCATCTACACCCGCCCGGTCTACGAACTGGCGGGCAAGAACGCCTCCGGTCAGGAGGTGAAAGTCAAGGTGAACGATGACGGCACCATTCTGCCGAGCGGAACCGAGCGCCGCTGACTGACCGCCCAGGCGGCGGTCCGATCTCGGGTGGCCCCGGCGTCGGAGCCAGCGCCGGGTGCATCGCCGTTCGGCCAGGCCGGGCAGCCACGTTCCATGATGGCTTCGCCGCGCACTCCGGGGTCCGCGCCCGCTGTGGTCAACCGCCATGCAAGAACGCCTGCCTGGCAGGCTGCCGGGTTCCTGTCCGGCCTGGAAGCGGCGCCTCTGGCGGACATGACAGGGTTCAGTCCGTTCGGCCGCGACCGGGCCGTCCTGCTGCCGCCGGACGCCAGGGACTGGCTGCCCGCGGACGACGCGGCGCATGTCGTGATGGCGGCGGTGGAGCGTGGTCCGCCCGGCGCCGTCGCGGCGCGGGCGGTGACGGCGTGGCCCCTACCGGCCCGCCGGATCGGGCGACGCACCGCGGGATCACCGCCGGAGCAGGCGCCAGTAGAGCGGATGGCGGCCCTCCCGCAGCGCCTTGGCCTCGTAGCGGGTGGGCGGCCAGCCCTCGGGCCGGGCCGTGGCCGGTGGCGGAACGTCGAAGAGGTCCTGCGCCGCCATGACCTCGGCGGTCCAGGCCTGGTAGGTCGGGTCGTCGGTGGCGATCCGCCACTCCCCGCCCGGCCGCAGCACCCGCGCCACCACCGGCAGCAGCGCCGGATGGACGAAGCGCCGCTTGGCGTGCCGCGCCTTGGGCCAGGGATCGGGGAACATCAGGAAGAGCCGGTCCAGCGAGGCCGGCGGCAGCAGTCCGAGCAGGTGCCGCGCATCCTGCGGCCAGAGCCGGAGGTTGGGCGGCAACGGCCCGGTCGCCTCCTCCCCCTCCTCCACCAGGCGGGAGAGCAGGGAGCAGAGGCCGTTCTCGAAGACCTCGGAGGCGATGTACCCGACCCGCGGGTTGGCCTCGACATGCGCCAGCGCATGCTCCCCGCCGCCGAAGCCGACCTCGAGCCAGAGCGCCTCGACGGGGATGGCGAAGGCGGCGCGCGGGTCGGTGGCCCCGGCGGGCGAGAGGCGCAGGCGGGGCAGGGTCTCGTCCAGCAGACGCTGCTGGCGCGGGCGGAGGGGATGGCTGCGGCGGCGGCCGTAGAGGCGGTCGGGCACGCCCTCGGCGAGGGGGGGACGATCAGCGGTCATGCGGCGATGTACGCCAGGTGGGAGGGGAGGGAACTCCCCTCCCACACCCACCCTACCTTTTTCTGTGGGTTTGCAGGTTCAACCTGCAGACTCGGAGAAAAAGGAGGTTGTGGGGGGTGCAGGGGGGAGAAGGAGTTCCCTCCTTCTCCCCCCTGCCATCACCGCCCGAAGGCGCGCTTCAGCTCGGGCGCCAGGATATCCGTGCGCTCCCAGGTGAAGGTATCGGCCTTGAGGTCCGGCGCCTGGCCGAAATGGCCATAGGCGCTGGTCACCGCATAGATCGGCCGGTTCATGCGCAGCATCTCGCGGATGCCGCGCGGGGAGAGGTTCACCATCTCCTGCACCACGGAGGCGAGCTTCACCTCGTCGATGTCCTTGCCCGTGCCGTGCAGGTCGAAATAGACCGAGAGCGGCTTGGAGACGCCGATGGCGTAGGAGACCTGGATGGTGCAGCGATCGGCGAGGCCCGCCGCCACCACGTTCTTCGCCACGTAGCGCGCGGCATAGGCCGCCGAGCGGTCGACCTTGGTCGGGTCCTTGCCGCTGAAGGCGCCGCCGCCATGCGGGGCCGCACCGCCATAGGTGTCGACGATGATCTTGCGGCCCGTGAGGCCGGTGTCGCCGTCCGGCCCGCCGATGACGAACTTGCCCGTGGGGTTGACGTAGAACTCGGGCTCCGGCGGGAACCAGCCGGCCGGCAGCACCTCCTTCACGATCGGGCGGATGAGCTCCTTGATCTCGGCCTGCTCCAGGCCCTCGGCATGCTGGGTGGAGACGACGACGCAGGTGACGCCGACCGGCTTGCCGTCCACGTAGCGCAGCGTCACCTGGGACTTCGCATCGGGCTCGAGCCCCTTGGCGCGGGCGTCGCCGGCCTTCCGGTACTGCGCCATCTTGCGCAGGATCTGGTGGGCGTAGAGCAGCGGCGCGGGCATCAGGTCGGGCGTCTCGTTCGTCGCGTAGCCGAACATGATGCCCTGGTCGCCGGCGCCCTCGTCCTTGTTGCCGGCGGCATCCACGCCGACCGCGATGTCGGCGGACTGGCCATGCAGGTAGTTCTGGAACTCGGCATGCCGCCAGGAGAAGCCTTCCTGGTCGTAGCCGATGTCCTTCACCGCGGCGCGGACCTTCTCCTCGAGCCCCTGCATCACGCTGTCGGGGCCGCGCACCTCGCCGGCGAGGATGATGCGGTTGGTGGTGACGAGCGTCTCGCAGGCAACGCGGGCATAGGGATCGGCGGCCAGGTAGGCGTCGATGACGGTGTCCGAGATCCGGTCGGCGACCTTGTCGGGATGGCCCTCCGAGACGGATTCAGACGTGAAAAGGTATTCGCCCTTGTCGCGCATGGCGTCGTTCGTCCTCTTGTCGCGCGGGGACACCGGCGGGCCCCGGCCTGGCCTCACCGGCGGGGGTGCGGGCTGCGCCGCGCACCCCACCCGGTCCCCGGCTGTTTCGCAGCCAAGGTGGAGGGGGTCAAGGCCAAAGATATAAAGACATGCTTATGTGGTGGAACAGCCTGCTCGCCATCCCGCGGGGGTGTCAGGCCATGCCGAGCACATGCTTCATGTCGTAGAGCCCTGGCGCCTTGCCCTGCAGCCAGAGCGCGGCGCGCACCGCCCCCGTTGCATAGACCCGTCGGTCGAAACTGCGATGGGTCAACGCGATGTGCTCGGAGGCCGCGGCGAAGAGCAGCGTGTGCTCGCCCACCACCTGCCCGCCGCGCAACGCGGCGAAGCCGATGCTGCCGGTCCCGCGCGCGCCGGTATGGCCGTCCCGCCCGCTCTCGGTCCCGGCCGCCTCCAGCGTCGTGCCGCGGCCGCGCGCCACGGCCCGCCCCAGCGCGACGGCGGTGCCGGAGGGGGCGTCCACCTTCTGCCGGTGGTGCATCTCGACGATCTCGGCGTCGTACTGCTCCGGCGGCAGGGCGGCGGCCATGCGCTCGGCGATCGCCAGGAAGAGGTTCACGCCGGGGGCGAAATTGGCGGCGTAGACGATCGGGACCTGCCGCGCCGCCGCGGCCACCGCCGCCTCCTGCTCCGCCGAGAGGCCGCTGGTGCCGAGCACGAAGGGCCTGCCGGCCGCGGCCGCGGCCGCGACATGCGCCGCCGCGGCGGAGGCATGGGTGAAGTCGATGACCACGTCGCTCGCGGCGAAGAGGGCGCCGATGTCCGGCAGCACGGGCGCCGGCAGCCCCGCCGCCGCGCCGGCCTCGCGGCGCGTGCCGCCGGCGAGCGCGGCGCCGGCCGCGAGCGCCTCCTCGGCCAGCAGGCGGCCCATGCGGCCGGCGATGCCGGCGATGCCGATGCGGACGGGCATAGGTCTATCTCCCCCGGGACGGAAAGGCTGCTCATGGCCGCGGGCCGCAGCGGCAGCAAGGCCCCGCCGCGGTGATCGCCATCATTCACCCTATCGATTGGAGAACGAGACCGGTCCGGATCATCCCTGCGGCACGTCCCGATGCGGACCTGCAGGAGATCATCCCATGGCGAAGCTCGCCGTCGTCTACCATTCCGGCTACGGCCATACCGACCGTCTGGCGCAATCCGTCCTGGCGGGCGCCGCCGGCGTCCCGGGCATCGAGGCCCAGGCGATCCGGATCGATGCCGAGGGCAACCTGCCCGAAGGCGGCTGGGAGGCGTTGGCCGCCGCTGACGCCATCATCTTCGGCTCGCCCACCTATATGGGCGGGTCCTCCTGGCAGTTCAAAAAATTCGCCGACGCGACGTCCAAGCCCTGGTTCGTCCGCGCCTGGCAGGACAAGCTGGCGGCCGGCTTCACCAACTCCGCCTCGCCCAACGGCGACAAGTTCTCGACCCTCCAGTACTTCGTCACCCTGGCCATGCAGCACGGCATGCTCTGGGTCGGCACCGGCATGCCGCCGGCGAGCCAGAAGGCCACGCCGCCGGATGCGGTGAACCGGCTGGGCGGCTTCACCGGCGCGCTGGCGGCGACGCCGGCGGATGCCTCGGTCGAGGAGATGAATGCCGGCGACCTCGAGACGGCACGGCTCTTCGGTGCCCGGGTGGCCGAGCAGGCGAAGCGCCTCCTCGGCTGATCAGGAGGAGCCGGGGGCGCCCCAGATCGAGCGGGCGCCCCAGTAGTCGTCCACCCGCCTTCCCCAGTCGCCGCCGGACCAGTCCGGCATTTCCGCCGCCGTATAGGCCGGCGCATCCCGGAGACGGTCGGGGTCGAGGTCCACGGCATAGCCGCCGCGCGCGGTGTCGTAGCGGAGGACCGACCAGGGCAGCGGGTGGAAGCGCTCCCCGAAGCCGAGGAAGCCGCCGAAGCTCATCACGGCATAGGCGACCCGGCCGGAACGCTTGTCGAGCATGACATCCTCGATCGTGCCGAGCTGCCCGCCGTCCTGGCCGAAGACCGGCGTGCCGGCGACCTTGCCGGCGGCGATCAGGGGGCGGGGCTCGTCCGGCGCGGGATCCTCGGCGGCGAGGCCGGGCGTGACGGCGCCTTCCGTTCGGGCCATCCGGCGCTCCTCGATGTCGGGACAGGGATTCCGGGGCGGGGGGGGGGCGGGCGGCGGTGCGGGTGGGACCGCGTCCGCACCGCCGCCTGCCAGAACCGCCGCTGGGGGGATGCGACGGTCGGCTGTCAGAACGCCGCGCCCCGATGGCGGTTCCCGCCGAATCGATCGATCCGAATCGGTTCGGCGACGGGGCCGGGCGCCAGAGCAGATCGCCGCAGAACGGAAACGCTCGGAGGCGTGAATCTGCTCTGCAAATCAAAAGCCTAGAGCATTCTCAAGCTGCAGGGTCAGCGGGAGAATGCTCTAGCGC
>NZ_JAUTWS010000140.1 GCF_030657435.1 Paracraurococcus lichenis
CATCAGGCGGCTTCCACGGCAAGCGCGATGCCCTGGCCGCCGCCGATGCAGAGCGTGACCATGCCGCGCCGCAGCCGGTCGCGCCGCATCGCGTGCAGCAGCCGGGTTAGCAGCACCGCGCCGGTCGCGCCGATCGGGTGGCCATGCGCGATGGCACCGCCTTCCGGGTTCACGATGTCCTCGGGCAGGCCGAGCTCCTGCGCGACGGCGAGCGGCACGGCGGCGAAGGCCTCGTTGATCTCGATCCGCTCGAGGTCGCCGATGCTCCAGCCCGCCCGCTCCAACGCCTGCCGCACCGCCGGCACCGGGCCGAGGCCGAAGAGGCCCGGCTCGACGGCGGCGACACCATAGGCGACGAGGCGCGCGCTGGGCTGCAGACCCTCCGCCTCGGCGAAGCTGCGGCTGGCGACGACCATGGCCGCAGCGCCGCTATTGAGGCCGGGCGCGTTGCCCGCGGTGATGCTGCCCTCCGGCCGGAAGGCGGGGCGCAGCTTCGCCAGCCCCTCCACCGTCGTCTCGGGCCGCGGCGCCTCGTCCCGCGCGAAGGCCTCGGTGCCCTTGCGGCCCTTGACTGCCACCGCGACGATCTCGGCGTCGAACTTGCCCGCCGCCTGCGCCGCCGCGAAGCGCTGCTGCGAGCGCGCCGCGAAGCGGTCCTGCGCCTCCCGGCTGAGCTGCGCCCGGGTGACCAGGTCCTCGGTGTGCCAGCCGGAGTGCTCGCCGGAGAAGGCGTCGTTCAACCCGTCGCGCAGCATGCTGTCGTGGATCTCGGCCGGGCCCATGCGGTAGCCCCAGCGGCCGCCATCCAGCAGATAGGGCGCGCGGTCCATGTTCTCCATGCCGCCCGCGATCGCGGCCTGGTGCTGGCCGGCGGCGATCTCCTGCGCCGCGGTGACGATGGCCTGCGCGCCGGAGCCGCAGACGCGGTTCACCGTCATCGCCGGCACGGTCACCGGCAGGCCGCCGCCGATCGCCGCCTGCCGCGCCGGGTTCATCCGGTTGCCGGCCTGGACGACATTGCCGAGGACGACGCTGCCGACCTTCTCCGGCGCGAGGCCGGAGCGGGCCAGGGTCTCGCGCACCACCGTGGCGCCGAGCTCCGTCGCTGGCACGCCCTTCAGGGTGCCGTTGTAGGCGCCGATCGCGGTGCGCACCGGATGGCACAGGAGGATGTCGCTGCTGCTGGTCATGCTCTCTGCCTCCAAGATATGGTCCGCCGCTCAGACGCTGCCGAACCGGGTCTTCGCGAAGGGCAGGCTGCGGACGCGCCGTCCGGTCAGGACCGCGACCGCATTGGCCACCGCCGGCGGCACGCCGGGCAGGCCCGGCTCGCCGATGCCGCCCATCGGCGCGCCACTCTCGACGATCCTCACATGCACCCGCGGCATGCGGTCGCGCGCCAGGATCGGATAGGCGTCGAAGTTGCGCGCCTTCGGCGCGCCGTTCTCGAACACCGCCTCCTCCAGCAGCGAGGAGGAGAGGCCGAGCGCGACGGCTGACTGCACCTGCGCCGCGATGATGGCGGGATTGACGATGGAGCCGGGGTCGATCGCCACCCAGACATCGTGCACCGCGACCTCGCCGTCGCGGATCGAGACCTCGGCGATGGTCGCCACCTCGGTCCCGAAGGGCGTCGCCATGGCGACGCCGCGGGCACGCCTGCCGCCCTCCGCCTCGAAGGGGCCGCGCTTCCAGCCGCCGGAGAGATCGGCCACCGCCTGCAGCAGGGCGCGCTGGCGCGGCCGGTCCCGCAGCAGGGCCATGCGCAGCGCGAAGGGGTCCTGGCCGCCGGCCTCGGCCACCTCGTCGAGGAAGGACTCGTAGAAGTAGTCGTTCATCGAATGGCCGACCGAGCGCCAGAAGGCGATCACCACCGGGTGCGCCTGCCGGACATAGTCGATGCGCCGGTGCGGGATGGCATAGGGCTTCTCGACGATGCCCTCGACCACCGAGGGATCGACCGGGGAGGTGCCGAGCACGGCACCGAAGTAGCGGCCGATCGGGCCCTCGCCGACGACCTTGGCATGCAGGG
Source organism: Paracraurococcus lichenis (assembly GCF_030657435.1). Taxonomy (GTDB): domain Bacteria; phylum Pseudomonadota; class Alphaproteobacteria; order Acetobacterales; family Acetobacteraceae; genus Paracraurococcus; species Paracraurococcus lichenis. The sequence continues at coordinate 2,033 of NZ_JAUTWS010000140.1, forward strand.
CGACCGGCATCCCGGCCGCGTCCAACCCGGCGCGGAAGCGGGCGAAGCCGAGCGGCCGCAGCGCGTCGCGGCCGAACTCCTCCTCCCGGCTCCAGAGCACCTTCACCGGCCGGCCCGCGGCCTTCGCCAGCAGGATCGCCTGCACGAAGGGATTGGCATGGTCGTAGAGGAAGTGCCGGCCGAAGAAGCCGCCCAGCATCGGCGAATGCAGCGTGACCTGCGCCGGCTCCAGCCCCGCGAGCTTGGCCGCCACGGCCTGGAAGACTTCCGGCATCTGGTTCGGCGCCCAGAGCTCCAGCGTGCCGTCGGGGTTGAAGCGGGCGAGGGCGGAGGGCGGCTCGAGCTGCCCATGCGCCAGGTAGGGCGCGTCGTATTCCGCCTCCACCACCTTCGCCGCGCCGCGCAGCGCCGCCTCGGCATCGCCCTCGCTCTCGGCCGGCACGCCGGCGCCGCGCTCGGCCCGGAGCGAGGCCAGCATCCCGGCCGAGGAGAAGTCGGCCGGCAGGCCGGCCTTGTCGCCCCCCGGGCCGTCCTTCCATGCGACCTGCAGCGCCTCGACCGCGCGGCGCGCGCGCCACCAGCTCTCGGACAGCACCGCGACCGCGCCGGGGAGGCGATGGATGGACTGCACCCCGGGCATCGCCCGCACCTCGGCCTCGTTCAGCAGCGCGTCCGGCTCGGCGCCGAGCCGGGGTGCGTGCTGCACCGCCGCCTGCAGCATGCCCTCGACCCGCTGGTCGATGCTGTAGCGGGCGCGGCCGGTGGACTTGTCGCGGATGTCGAGCCGCGGCACCGGCTTGCCGATCCAGCGGAAGGTCGCGGGGTCGCGCAGCGGCACGGTCTCCTTCGGCGGCAGGGCCAGCGCGGCGGGGGCGAGCTCGCCATAGCCGCGGCTGCGGCCGGAGGCGCGGTGCAGGACCCGGCCGGCCTCGGTCGTCAGCTCGGCCTCCGGCAGCTTCCATTCCAGCGCTGCGGCGCGGACCAGCAGGTCGCGGGCGGTGGCGCCGAGCCGGCGCATGATCGCGTAGGAAGACCGGGTGGAGTAGGAACCGCCGGTCATCCGGATGCCGTTCACCACGAGGTAGTCGGCGCCGGGCGGGGCGCAGTCCACGGTGAAGCGCGCGGGCTCGACATCCAGCTCCTCGCCGATGATCTGCGCCATGGCGGTGGCGATGCCCTGGCCGCCCTCGACGAAGGGGCTCAGCAGCCGCACCGTGCCGTCCGGCCGGATCTCGAGGAAGGCGGGGACGCGGGTGCCGGGGCGCGGCGCCGCGGCGGCCGCGCCCTCCCGCTGCGCGTGGGCCATGCGGCCGGGCAGGGCGACGCCGAGGACGAGCGCGCCGGCGCCGAGGCCGAGCAGGCCGCGCCGGGACAGGTTGGCGGGCCGGGCGGAGAGGCCGAGCGCGGCGGGCTGCGCGAAGGCCGGGATCATGCCATCCATCGGGTCGCTCCTCAGCCGGCCGCGGCGTGGCGGATGGCATCCGCGATGGCGTTGTAGGTGCCGCAGCGGCAGAGATTGGTCATCGCCGCGGCGATGTCCTCGTCCGAGGGATTGGGCGTCTGCTGCAGCAGGGCGGTCGCGGCCATCACCTGGCCGGACTGGCAGTAGCCGCATTGCGGCACCTGCCGCGCCACCCAGGCCTCCACCACGCGCCGGCCCACCGGGTCCTGCCCGATCGCGTCGATGGTGGTGACCCGCGCGCCGGCGACGGCCTCGACCGGCGTGACGCAGGAGCGCGTCGCCTGGCCGTCCACATGCACCGTGCAGGCGCCGCATTGCGCGATGCCGCAGCCGTATTTCGTCCCGGTCATGCCGAGCGTGTCGCGGATGGCCCAGAGGAGCGGCGTGTCCGCCTCGATGTCCAGGCGGTGGGTCTGGCCGTTGATGGTGAGCTCGATCATGCGGTCTCCTGCAATGGCTTGGGGCGGGGCCTAATCGCGGGCGCGGCGGAACCAGGCGCCGCCGCGGACGGCGAGGGCGAGGAGGCTGCCGTAGAGCACGAGCGCCGCGGCCGCGGCGGCGAAGAGGCCGCCGAGCGAGCCGGTGAGGCGCAGCGCCAGCCAGCCGCCGCCGGCCGCGACCAGCATGCGGAGGAAGCCGGCGCCGAGCGGCCAGGCGAGCCGGCCCGCGCCCTGGGAGGCGAAGTAGAGCGCCATGCCGAGGCCGAAGAAGCCATAGGCCGGCCCGACGATGCGCAGGTACTGGCTGCCCGCCGCGATCATCCCCGGCTCGGCGCTGAACAGCGCCAGCCAGGCGCCGGGGAAGCAGGCGGCGGCCAGGCCCACCGCCTCGGTCAGCGCGAAGGCGACGGCGCCGCCGGTCAGCGCGATGCGCAGCGCACGCTCCCGCTGCCCCGCGCCGATATTGGTGCCGACGAGGGCGACCAGCGGCGCGCCGAGGCCGAAGGCGAGCGGCACCAGCAGGTATTCCAGCCGCGCGCCGGTGCCGAAGCCGGCGACGGCGTCGAGCCCGGCATGGTCGGCGACCAGCGCCGTCAGCAGCGCGATGGTGACGTTGGTCTGCAGCGAGGTGATGGCGGCGACCGCGCCGATGCGCAGGATCTCCCGCAGCATCGGCCAGCGCAGCGGCACGGCGCGGAGGTGCGCGAGGTTGCGGCCGGACAGGATGTACCAGCCGAGCGCCACGCAGCCCATGACGTAGAAGGCGACCAGCGCCGTGCCGCCGCCGGCGACGCCGAGCGCGGGGAAGGGGCCGAGGCCGAAGATCAGCAGCGGCGAGAGCGGCACCAGCAGCACCACGCCGGCGCAGATCACCAGCGCCGGGACCAGCATGTTGCCGGTGCCGCGGATCACGCTCGCCAGCCCGTTCATCAGCCAGAGCAGCGGGTTGCCGAGGAAGACGACGTTGGAATAGGCGAGCGCCGCCTCCAGCGCCCCGCCCTCGCCGCCCAGCGCCCGGTAGATCGGCCGGCCGAAGCCGAGCATGACCGCGGAGAAGACCAGGCCGAGGCCGAGGTTGATGACGACGGCATGCAGCACCAGCGCATCGGCATCCTCCCGACGGCCGGCACCGAGCGCCCGCGCGACGGCCGAGGAGATGCCGCCGCCCATGGCGCCGGCCGAGACCATCTGCATCAGCATGACCGGCGGGAAGACCAGCGCCATGCCGGCCAGCGCCTCGGTGCCGAGATGCGAGACCCACCAGGTCTCGATCAGCCCGGTCGAGGCCTGCGCCAGCATGATCAGCAGGTTCGGCCAGGCCAGCCGCAGCAGCGTCGGCAGGATCGGGTCGTGCAGCAGGCGCCGCGTGCGCGGGTTCAGCCCGGCGGCGAGGCCGGGCGCCGCGGTCGCGCTCACGCGCCGGCCTCCGCCGGCAACTCGCCGCGCAGGTAGCGCTCGGCGGCGTGGTTGCGCGACAGGTTGGGGCCGAGCGTCAGGCGCGCGGCATCCAGCCTCTCCCAGTCCGCCGCATCGGGGAGGGAGGGGATGGTCACCAGCTCGCTGGCATCGAGCCCGGCGAGGGCGGCATCCACCATCTCCTCGGCCTCCATCACCATCTCCGGCGGCAGGCTGGCGACGTCGACGCCGGCGATCTCCCAGATGGCGGTGCGGGTGGCGCCGGGCAGCACCGCCTGCACCCGCACGCCGCTGCCGCGCAGCTCCGCATCCAGGCCCTGGCTGAGCGCCAGCACGAAGGCCTTGCTGGCAGCATAGACGGCGTTGAAGCGCTCCGGCGCCAGGCCGAGGACGGAGGCGATGTTCACCAGCGTGCCGGCGCCGCGCGCCTTGAAGCCGGTCGCGGCCGCGGCGGCGAGGCGCGTGGCGGCCACGACATTGAGCTGCACCATGGCGTCCAGCCGCGCGGCATCCGCGCCGGCGACCGGGCCGGCCAGGGCAGTGCCGGCATTGTTCACCAGCATGGCGATGCCCGCATCCTCGCGCAGGCGATGCTCCAGGCGCAGCAGGTCCTCCGGCCGCTGCAGGTCGGCCGGCAGCGCCTCGACCCGGCGGCCGGTCGCCTCGCGCAGGCGCGCGGCCAGCGCCTCCAGCTTCGGCCCGCTGCGCGCGACCAGGACGAGGTCGTGGCCGCGCCGTGCCAAGCGCTCGGCATAGACGGCGCCGATGCCGGCGGAGGCGCCGGTGACGAGGGCGGCGCCGCCGGCGATGGAGGATGCCATGGGAAGTCTCCGTTCGTGGGTGTCAGGGGGATCAGGCGGCCGCCGGGCGGGCGCCGTGGACCTGCAACTGGCTATGGGCCGCGGCCAGCAGCGGCGCGGCGATGCCGGCGGCGGCGCCGCGGCGGATCAGGTCGCCGAGGATCGCCTCGCTCTCGAGCCGCGGCGCCCCCGCCTCGAGGTCGCGCGCCATGGAGGCGGCCCAGCGCGAGGCCGGGTCGGTGAGCATGCGCTGCGCCTGCGCGGCCGCCTCCGGGCGCGGCGCGTGGCCATGCGCCGCGGCGATGGCGCGGCATTCCGCGATCATCGCCTCCGCAATGCTGCGGCCGGCTTCGGTCGCCATGATCTCGCCGACCGTGCCGCGCAGGAGGCAGGTGAGGGCCGCGCCGGCGGCCAGCATGCACCACTTCTCCCACATGTCCTGCAGGATGGTGCCGGAGGCGCGGGCGGTGACCGGCGTGCGGGCGAAGAGCCCGGCGAGCGCCTCGACCTGCCAGGGGGCCTCGCCGTCGCGCCGGCCGAAGAGCATCAGGTCGCCGGGGCTGGCATGGCGGACGATGCCGTCGGCACCGAGCGTCGTGGCGATGTAGGCGGCGCCGCCCAGCACGCGGTCGGCACCGAAGCGCGCGTCCAGCCTGTCGAGATGCGCAATGCCGTTCAGCAACGGCAGTACTGCCGTCTCCGGCCCCACCGCCGGCGCGACTGCCTCGATCGCAGCATCGAGGTCATAGGCCTTGCAGGTGAGGAGGATGAGGTCGAAGGGCCGGTCGATCCCGCCGGCGAGCAGGGTGGGCACCGACCGCCGGCGCTCCTCGCCGCGGCTGGCGACCACGAGGCCGTCCTGCCGGAGCTGCGCTGCCCGCCGCTCCCGGACCAGGAAGCCGAGCTCGGCCCCCGCCTCCGCCAGGTGCAGCCCATAATAGCCGCCGATCGCGCCGGCGCCGAGGACGAGGATGCGCATGCTATGCCCCTGGTTGGGAGCGGCCGCTTTTTGATGGCGGTCGCCATGTTTGACTTAGGTTGCGCGCGCCATTAAAACTGTCAAGCGGCAAGAGCGCACAGGATTGGGAGGCAAAGGTGCGGGTCTCGAAGGAGCAGGCGGCGGAGAACCGGGCGCGGATCCTCGCCGAGGCCGCGCGGCTCTTTCGCGAGCGGGGGCTGTCCGGGGTCGGCGTCGATGCGCTGACCGAGGCGGCAGGGCTGACCCATGGCAGCCTCTACAGCCAGTTCGGCTCCAAAGAGCGGCTGGCGGCGGCGGCGGTGGAGCATGCGCTCACGGAGAGCGCGCTGTCCCGCCTCCCGGCGGAGGGCGGCCCCGCCGAGCTTGCCGCGGCCATCGGGCGCTATCTCTCGCCGCGGCATCGCGACGCGCCTGGCCAGGGCTGCGCCTTCGCCGCGCTCGGGTGCGAGATGCCGCGACAGGGTCCGGCCCTCCGCAAGGTCTTCACCGATGGGCTGCGGGAGCGGGTGGCGCGCTTCGCCGCGATGCTGCCCGGGCGTCGGCACGAGGCGCCGGAGGAGCAGGCGCTGGCGCTGCTCGCGGGCATGATCGGTGCCCTGATCCTGGCCCGTGCCGTGGACGACCCGGCACTGTCCGATCGGATCCTCGCCGCGACCGCGGCGGAGTTGCAGGACCGCCTGCCAAAGGCATGACGGGGCGCGAGGACCTGAACCGCCCCGTGGGTGGATGCCCCCCCATGGGCGCAAGCAGAATTTTGGTCTGGTAACGGCTATGCCGTGAGGTGCGGCTGTGTGTCCGGTCTGGGTCTGGCCCGCTCACGTGGACGGTGGTGAGCCTGGCTGATTACGCGTGTGCAGCGACGGCTTGCTGCTGCTCCTTCTCGGAGGTCATGGGCGAACGGTAGCCCAAGGCTGAGTGGAGCCTGGCCGGGTTGTACCAGGCCTCGATGAAGCCGAAGGT
>NZ_JAUTWS010000141.1 GCF_030657435.1 Paracraurococcus lichenis
GACGCTTTCCAGAAGCAGGTGAAGTTCTGGGGTGCGGCGCCGAGCTATGCCTTTGTCGCTGAGCCCGAGACGAACGGCGTGATCGAGAGGCTCTTCCGCACGCTGAAGGAGCAGGCGATCCACGGCCGCATCTTTCAGACCATCGACGATGTGCGCAATGCTGTCCGTGCCTTCGTCGCCCGCTACAACGCGGAGTGGCTGGTCGAGAAGAACGGATACCGCAGCCCCGCCCAGATGCGCGCCGCCTGGCAGCAGGAGACCTTGAGGCACGCCGCATAACGCAGCCTATTGTCCAGACAGCCGGGTGCGGTACATTTCCGGCTCCCATCGCAACAACGCCAGCGGGCAGCATCGGCCTCCACGTCGTTGATGGTAACGCGCGACCGCGCCGCGCCCAGCTCCCAAGTACTTGGTAGACATGACGATGTCTGTGCCATTAATCACTGGACAACGTCAGCCAGCAGACTTTTGCCGCTATGTGTTAGTATTTAGCTCCGCACACTTCTCGTGATCGGTGGAACATCCCACGACACGTCTCGTTGGTGCCTCGACGGAGCCAACCCAGCTTCCCGGTTGCGCTCGGTCGGATCCTCCCAGACTCAGCGGCATCTCACGGTGCCGCACTTTTCTGCGCAGGCAAAGCCTATCCGCGGCACCGACAATGCCGCCTATTTTGCCGCCCGGATCGCGCGACTGGCCGTCAGTCTCCGCGCCGCTGGTGGTAGCGCGCGACCGCGCCACACTCGGCCTCCAGGTGCTCGACGTACCGCGCCGGCATGACGGGTGTCTTCCGGCGCCCAGTCTGCTGCACGGCCGCCGTGTCCGCGCCGCTCGCCACCAGATCCTGCGCCATGCCGACGCGGCAGGAGTGCCCGGAGATGCGCGTGGCATTTAGCCCGGCGCGGCCAGCCATCCGCTTCAGGATCGCCGCCACCTTATACCAGCCCGATGTGAGGCTGACCCATCGGCAGGAAGCCCATCGAACCGTCTCCAGCGAAGGTGGATGGGTCAGCCTCACATCGGTGCCGTCGCGGGTGTGGTGGGAAATCAGGGCGGCGTAGTCTCCGGTTTGTTCCACAAACCGACTCCGGCGTTGGCGCGCCGGCGGAGACCACGCCATGGACAAGGATAGCAGCAAGGGTGCTGCCGAGCAGGGGCTGTTTGCCGGGGAGGTCTGGTTCGACCCGATAGAGGCCGGCCTGCGGGGCCGGATCCGCGGCCTGATCGAGGAGCTGGTGGAGCAGGAGCTCGAGGCGGCGCTGGGACGTGGCCGCTACGAGCGGGCCGGCGGGGCGGTTGGGCACCGGCATGGCCACCGGACGCGGCAGCTGACGGGCTCCTTCGGGCCGGTCGAGCTCGCGGTGCCGCGGGCCCGGCTGCGGGCCGAGGACGGCAGCACCCGCGAATGGCGCAGCGCTGTGCTGCCGCACTACGCCCGGCGGACACGCCAGCTCGAGGCGCTGATCGCGGGTGCCTACCTGGCCGGGACCAACACGCGGCGGGTGCAGCGGGCCTTGGTGGCGCTGTTCCGCGGCGCGGTGGGCAAGGACGTGGTCAGCCGGGCCTGGCGCAAGGTGAAGGTGGACTGGGACGCCTGGGGGCGGCGCGATCTCGGCGACGAGGACATCGTCCGACTGATCCTGGACGGCACCGTCGTGCGGGTCCGGCTGGACCGCAAGGCGACCTCGGTGTCGCTGCTGGTGGTGCTGGGCGTGCGCCGGGACGGGCAGAAGGTGCTGCTCGCCATCCGCAGCATGGGCGGGGAGAGCGAGGCGGCGTGGCGGGCGGTGCTGGATGACCTGATCGCCCGTGGGCTGCGGACGCCGGAGTTCCTGATCACCGACGGCGCGGCTGGCCTGGAGAAAGCGCTGGCCGCGCTCTGGCCGGCGGTGCCGGCCCAGAGGTGCACGGTCCACAAGCACCGCAACCTCCTTGCCCATGCGCCGGAGCGGCTGCACGAGGAGGTCTCGGCCGACTACACGGACATGATCTACGCCGAGACCGTGAAGGAGATCGAGGCGCGGCGGAAGGCGTTCCTGCGCAAGTGGCGACTGAAATGCCGGGCCGTTGCCGACAGCCTGGAAGAAGCCGGCGAGGCGCTGTTCGCTTTCACCCGGCTGCCCTCCGGCCAATGGAAGTCGGCACGGACCACCAACGCGATCGAGCGTCTGCATGAGGAGTTCAAGCGCCGCATCAAGACCCAGACCGTGCTGCCTTCGGCGGAGACCGCGGCGATGCTGTTCTGGGCCTTGCTCGCCTCAGGCCAGATCAGCATGCGCAAGGTCGACGGCTGGCAGACCCTGAGTCAGCCGCCTGCCAAGAGCATGATTGACCTCGCTGCCTGAGGCGGTACCGTCATCGCGCCGGAGACGCTGAACGCGATTTCCTACAGCCTTTGCGACGGCACCGACGCGACCGCCCTTGTTGACTGGCCTAAAGATCAGTCCGGCGACGATGCCGGCAGCGTTGAGCTAGTCGCGCAGCGCCTTCACCGTGGATTGGCCGAGGAACAGCACCACGCCTTCGCCGGCCTGATCGGTTTTGCTGTGACGGATCAGCGCGGTGGCCGTGCCGTTGGTGGCGAACTCCAGATCCTCAACCTGCAGCGCGACGACTTCGGAGCGGCGGGCCAACAGGTCGCGGGCGACCAGCAGCATGGCAAAGTCACGCAGGTCCACGAGGCGCAGTCCGGTGGTAGCCTGGATACGCGCGACAGCAAGCTCGCCAAGCGGCGCGGCCTGGCGCTGGCGAGAACCGCTGGCGCGGACGGCACGCGTCACTGCGAGGGCGACGACCTGGTCCTCGGTGGGATTGGCCAGCCGCGCCAGCGTGTGCAGCCGGCCAATTGCCCAGACCGCCTGCCGGATGCCAGCCGCCTTGCCGCCCTGGTCGTGCACGTCGTCGACGTAGCAGCCACCACGTCCGGCGCGGCCGGAGACGGGCAGAGGCCACGCGGCGCGCACCATGCGGCGAAGGCGGTGACACCCTTGCGGAGCGCCCGCACGGTTTCGCCGGCCATGGTACCGCGTGCTTCGTGCAGACCGTCCTCGATCTGGGCCCGCAGGCCATCGGAGAGCACCGGCGCGGTGCTGGCGGGGGCGGCTGGCGCTGGGGTTGTGGCCGTATCGTCCATGGATCGGGCCTAGCGCAGCCAGCCCGAGCGCCTCGCTACGCTCGACCTGGGCAGCTTCGGTTTCTGTCGCCATCCCAAACGCCAGCTCCGTCACTAGCCACACCAGTTCCCTCCCCGGCCCCGCTCCCCTCGCCCCCGCAGGCCAGGAGCTTACCGGATTGGCCGCCCGAGGAGCCTGCCCCCACGGCTTTGCACAGTCTCGGCGCTGTTGGCGCGTGGTCCGGTGTTGGCACGGGCGGCTGGAGAGAGCGCTGCCATCAGCTCAGTCGCAGCCACCAGTACGTCAGGGCTGAAGGGTTTCACCAAAACCGGCGCTGCGGCAGGGTCCTCACAGTCGGAGCCCTCATTGTAGCCGATGGCGACGACGAATGGCACGCCAAGCGCGGCTAGACGATCGGTGATTGGTGAGACCACCGTGCCCTGGAAATCAATGTTCAGCACTGCAGCGCTTAGTCCACCATCGGCCTCCGCACATTCGATCAGCTCAAGCGCCTCGCTTACGGCAAACGCGGGGCCAATAACCTCGGCCCCGGCGTCTCGGACGCTACCAGTAATCAGCATGGCAGTTAGCGCCTCCCTTTCGACGACAAGGACGCGGCGGCCTCGCAGCACGGCGCAATGGTGGGGCACATGTTTGGTGTGCATGGAACTGCCTTTCCGACCCCTGTTGACGGTTCAGGCAGCACGGAGCTTATGCACACTCGCGGCCGGGGCATTTCGGCGCCCGGGGACGCTCCTGGCTGGGCACGTGATGCACGGGAGGCCTTTACCGATCGGCGGTCGAACGCGTCCCACGTCATACCGGTTTTGGGAAAGCGACGCGGCTCGGAACCGGTAGAAACAGGTGACTGGGGGCTGGTGTCAGATACCTGACACTTGTGTCTCAGAGTCCTGGCAGCACAAACGTCCGCACACGACATTCCCGCTTTGGGAGCTGGAAGCGAAAATTACCGTGCGTGCGACCATTCAAGGCGCCGAATACGGGCTGGAGCTGAATGGCTCCCTCTCACTCCAGCGGACTATCCTGACGCGATGTAGTGTTGCCGAAAGTGCCGCCCGCCCGTTACGGAGTGGCGGCTGAGTGAGATGAGGCAGGCTGGACGCAGCGCCCAGCTTCGCTGGAACGTCAGCTCCGCCTGCCACGTTCGCGCCCGACCAACAAGCCGCCGCGACACGCGAAACCAGGGTGGTGGCCGCCCGATTTGGGGAAGCGGGCGGCCTTAGAGCAAGGTCACTCAGGGAGCGACCCTACTGCTCATTTTGATTTGCACTCTGATCTAGCCGAGCTGGGAATGAGCGTTCCGGTAGTGTCATGAGGATTGGTGTTTGAGGAGCACGTCTATGGATGACAAGCGGGACAGTCCCCGGCCCGGTACCACTGCCGAACTGATCGCCGCTGCGGATGCCGCGCGGAAGGTCACCCGTGTAGCGCTGGAGCACGCGCGGGACCTCCACGCGCTCGCCGCTGTTGGCGCGGCGCGACGTCGTGCCGAACGAGGCGGCGGGCCGGCTCCCGTGGGTACCTCGCTCGCGGATGTGGCCCGGTTACGCCGGGAGATTGCGCACCTGCGCGAACGCGAACAGCGGTATGGACGAAGAGGGGCGGGCCCGATGGACGACGCTTGGTGCCGGTGCGCCGAGCCGCCAGTGTTGACTGCGCTAGCTGGCTGGCGCGAGGACGCCGGCCACCCCGGCGTGCGTCTGCCCGTTCACGCGTGCCCGAGCTGCGGCTCCAACGACGCGGGCGGGCAACCGTGGGTGCGCACGGAGGAAGAAGGGGCGCCACGGTAACCAACGATGCATTGATCTCTCGAAGGCGAATGCCTTGTTATAAGCTTGTGTTGCCTTTGCCAGCACCAAGCGTCAGACGCCGCAGCATTGGGCCGGCGCCCGCGCCGTGCACTAGGACAGAGACGAGCACGACGAGCCCCACGATGACCTACAGCCGGTCTCTCCACTCCGCAGGCAGCCCGTGGGTAACCGCATACCCTACGTAGAAGAACGAACCCAGACCACGGATCCCCAAAAGGCCGATCGCAAAGCGCTCCGTCACTGGCATTGCAGACCCTGCGAAGCTCGCAAGGCAAGCCGCGGGCCGAATCACGGCGAAGAGCAGCAGCGCGAAGATGCCATCCGCCCAACCTATATGTGCGAGCAAACCGCCGGCAATAGCGGCGCCGAAGGCGGCGAGGACGAGCACCATGGCGACGCGCTCGGCCTGCTCGGTCGTGTTGTGAAGGCGCTGCTCGAAGTCGGGGGCACTGCCGAGATTCCGCAACGTCGTAGCCGCGGCGAACACCGCAACGACGCCGTAGCCCTCGGCGAGGTCGGCCAAACCGTAGGCGAGTAAGCCGAGCCCAAGCGCGACGAAGCCGTCGCGCGTTGCGGGGAGGTGCAGGCGTTCCGGCAACCACCGACCGATTGCGATCAGACCCTAGCCCAGTGCGATGCCCATGATGACCGGCGCGACGATCTTCCAAGCCAGATCCCGAACCAGCCAGGTAAGGGCGAGATCGGTCCAGGGGTCCGCCTCAGCGTGCTGGATGATGGCGAGGCCGAGCAGGACGAAGGGAAGGGCGAGCCCACCATTGAGCCCGGCCTCGAGGTGAGGGCAAAGCGTGCCTCGCCCTCCTCGCCAGAGCCGGGCGGCCCGACCTGCACCGCTCGCGCGAGCACCGGGTCCGTCGGCGCGAGAATCCCGGCCAGCAAAATGGCAATCCCGATAGGGAAGTCGAGAGTCCAGCACACCCCAACGACTATGCCGAGGGCGGAGATCAGCATGGCGATGCCGAGCAGTCGCCACGTGCCGCCCCAGCCGCGGAGCCCGAACGGTCGGTCTATGGCGAGACCCGCGCCCATCACGGCGGCAACAAGGACGAGAGTGACGACATCGTGGATGAGGTTGCGGTGCACGAAAGCGAACTGCGTGCTCCCAGCAAGGCGGGCCAGGGCCCAGCCTGCACCGACGGCCAGCATCGGAAGCGACAGCGGCGCCCTCTCCAGAACAAGGTTCAGCCAGCTCGCCGCCAGCACGGCAAAGCCGAGGAGCGCCAGGGCCAACGCCGTCACACCACCGCTCCTCGTAGCAAAGCGGCAATGGGCGTTTCGCCACGCCGGGACCAGCTGGCCAGGCAGCGCGGACCCTGGCGCCGATTATACTGAGCCCGATCAGGTCGGCGGCGAGGGAGACCGGCGTGCACGGCAAGGCAGTTCAGGCGCCGATCACCGCGCCGACGACACGTTGCCGGACGTGGTCGCACGATAGCAGAGCCGGGCATCACAGCCGACACCATGGTCATCGGCGTGGAGCACGAGGTTACCCGTGCCGACCGCACCGGATCGCCTTGACATGGAGCGGCCGTCACTACGGCCTCTCTTCGGTCACGCTGGCAGCACCGGGTGCTTCTTCTCCGGCAGGCTACGCAGGAACTGCTCGTCCACCTTGAGGTGGTCCGCCACGAGCTGGGCCGGCGTGTTCGCCATCCAGCCGGCAAGCGACACGTCCTCATAGCGGTCGGCACGGAAAAGCTCTAGGAAGCGCAGCGTCGTCCTGCCGGTGTTCTCGATGTAGTGGCCCATCGACTTCGGCACATAGCCGACATCGCCTGCGCTGAAGTCCACCGTGTTGGCGCGGCTCTCGCTGGCGAAGATGGTCATCCGCGCCTCGCCCTGGATGTAGTACTGCCACTCGTCAGCATTTGGATGCCAGTGCAGCTCGCGCAAGCCGCCCGGCTCGACCTCGACCAGTGCCGCCGCGATGGTGGCCGAGACTTTGAAGTTGCTCGAATCGGCAATGCGCACCCGACCACCACGGGTCTCGATCGGCTGGACGTCGTGCAGCCGGAAGTTGAACGGCTCTGGTACCACCGGCTGCCGGCTCTGGGCCAAGTCGTCCTGCAGCGCACCCGGCATCCGGGCATTGAAGATATAGAGTTCCTTCTGCGGTACCTTGTCGAAGGTCGAGGGCGGCACGGCAAAGTTTTTGCCGAGGATGTCCTTCGGCGTGTGTGCCAGCCAATCCGTGATGAGGAAGGTGCTATCCTCACTGAAGCTCCCATCATCAAAGGCCAGCAAGAACTCACAGCCGTCGTCGCCGAGGGCCTGGATTGAGTGGGGGATACCGGAGGGGAAGTACCAGAGGTCACCCTCGCTCACGTCAGCGACGAAGTGCCGGTCCAGGGTGTCCACCGCGGTGATCCGAGCGCTGCCATAAAGCATGTAGGCCCACTCGGCTTCCTTGTGCCAGTGCAACTCCCGCACCGCGCCGCGTCCGAGGCGCATGTTGACGCCGGCGATATCGGTCGCGATCGGGAACTGTCGGATGGTCACCTCGCGCGCCCAGCCCGCTTCGGTGCGCCGGTTGTGCGATGCCGAGAAGGAATAGCGCAGACCGCCCAGGTTGCCATGATCGGTCGGCGGCGGTGTGGACTCGCTAGGATTCGCCTTCTCCATCGCCTCGTTGCGCGGTCCGGGTCGGCTGCGGCCCGCTCCGAAGGCTGGTCGGCGGCGCGGGCGATGCTGGCGTGAGCAAGGGCGGTGCCGGCCGCCGTGGCAGTAAGCAGGGAACGACGGGCTGTCGGGGTCATGCGGAGCGATCCTTGTAAGGTGGCGAAGGCTGGGAGGGATTTCCCGCTGCGCCGCGAACGTGGCGCGTAATGCGGTGGTTTGAACTGCGCGAGTATCTGCCGAAGGACGTCGCGCCGAGGACGTGTGGTGACAATGTCGCGCAACACACCGTAGGAATGGGGAAGCCAGAATGCAGAGGTGGGGACTGCCTCCGCCGCGTTAGCATTAGGTAACTCTCGGACTCACAGGCCTGCGCACATTCGCAAGCTGATGCTCATTATCGCGGCTACTA
>NZ_JAUTWS010000142.1 GCF_030657435.1 Paracraurococcus lichenis
GCAGCTCTTTGATCACCGCCGCGCAGCCGGTCTGCTCCCACAGGCGTCCGAACAGTAGCGGGCTGTTGAATGCCACTGAGAACTGACCCGGTTTGGGGTGAAGTTGCCACTGAGAACTGACCCATGTTCGGACGCTAGCCTCTGCCTTTTGGGTGGGGGCAGCGGGAGTGTTGGACATGGCGTTGTTGAGCGTTATCCGGCGCTGGCATTTCCGGGAGCAGCTCTCGATCCGCGCGATTGCCCGCCGGACGGGTCTGTCGCGGAACACCATCCGCAAGTACCTGCGGTCCGACGTGGTCGAGCCTGTTTTCAGGACACCCGATCGCCCCAGTAAACTGGATCCCTTTGCCGAGCGGCTGGCAGCCTGGCTGCGGACCGATGCTCGTCGGCCACGCAAACAGAAACGCACAGCCCGGCAGTTCCACGCGGAACTGGCCAGGCTTGGCTATGATGGGTCGTACCGACGGGTTGCCGCCTTTGTGCGGGCCTGGCGAGACGACTGGCTGCGACAGCAGCAGACATCCGGCCGCGGCGTCTTCGTGCCACTGGCCTTCGGTCCGGGCGAGGCGTTCCAGTTCGACTGGAGCGAGGAGCATGCCGTCATCGACGGCGAGCGCACCAAGCTGCAGGTCGCCCACCTCAAGCTCTGCCATAGCCGAGCCTTCCTGGTGCGGGCCTACCTCCTGCAAACGCACGAGATGCTGTTCGACGCCCACAACCACGGCTTTCGCGTGCTGTGTGGTGTGCCGCGGCGCGGGATCTACGATAACATGCGCACCGCCGTGGACCGGATCGGTCCGAGCCGCGAGCGGCAGGTCAATGCTCGCTTCCTGGCCATGGCAAGTCACTACCTGTTTGAGCCGGAATTTTGCAATCCAGCCTCGGGCTGGGAGAAAGGTCAGGTCGAGAAAAACGTCCAGGATGCCCGGCACAGGCTGTGGCAGCCCATGCCTCACGCTGCCAGCCTGGAGGCGCTGAATGCCTGGCTGGAACAGCGATGCCTCGCCTTATGGGAGGAGATCCCGCACGGGTCCGAGCCCGGCAGCATCGCCGCGGTCTGGCGGCAGGAGGTGGAGTGCCTGATGCCGGTCAGGCGGGCGTTCGACGGCTTTGTCGATGAGACCAAGCGGGTCTCGCCAACCTGCCTCGTGCACTTCGACCGCAACCGTTACAGCGTGCCCGCCTCCTCCGCCAACCGTCCGGTCAGCCTGCGGATCTATCCCGACCGCATCGTGGTCGTCGCTGAAGGGACCGTCATTTGCGAGCACCGGCGTATCATCGAGCGTTCGCACCACCGGCAGGGGCGGACGATCTATGACTGGCGGCACTACCTGGCCGTGATCCAGCGCAAGCCTGGTGCCCTGCGCAACGGCGCGCCCTTCGCCGAGCTGCCGGAGGCCTTCCGGCAGTTGCAGCGTCACCTGCATGGCCGACCCGGCGGTGACCGGGAGATGGTGGAGATCCTCTCCCTGGTGCTCCAGCACGATGAGCAGGCCGTGCTGGTCGCCGTGGAGATGGCCCTGCAGGCCGGTGTCGCCACCAAGACCCATATCCTGAACCTGCTGCACCGGCTCACCGATGGCGCAGCCTCTCAGGTCCAGCCGATTGAGGCGCCCCAGGCCCTGGTGCTGGCGCAGGAGCCCACGGCCAACGTCGCCCGCTATGACAGCCTCCGCATGAGGCAGGGAGGCCGTCATGCGTCATGATCCAGCGGCTGCCGCCATCACCATCATGCTGCGCAGCCTCAAGATGCACGGCATGGCGCAGGCCGCGGCCGAGCTGGCCGAGCAGGGTGCTCCTGCCTTCCAGACCGCGATCCCGGTCCTTTCGCAGTTGCTCAAGGCGGAGATTGCCGAGCGGGAGGTCCGCTCCATCGCCTACCAGCTCAAGGCCGCACGGTTCCCGACCTACAAGGACCTGGCCGGGTTCGACTTTGCCAGCAGCCAGCTGAACGAAGCCCTGGTGCGCCAACTGCATGCCGGCACCTTCATGGAGAAGGCCGACAACATCGTGCTGGTCGGAGGGCCGGGAACAGGCAAAACCCACGTCGCGACCGCGCTCGGTGTCCAGGCCGTCGAGCACCACCGCAAGCGCGTCCGGTTCTTCTCCACGGTCGAACTGGTCAACGCCCTCGAGCAGGAGAAGGCAGCCGGAAGGGCCGGGCAGATCGCCGCCCGCCTGCTCCACGCCGACTTGCTGATCCTCGACGAGCTGGGATACCTGCCGTTCAGCGCCTCAGGCGGTGCCCTGCTGTTTCACCTGCTCAGCAAGCTCTACGAGCAGACCAGCGTTATCATCACCACCAATCTCAGCTTCAGTGAACGGGCCGCCATCTTCGGAGATGCCAAGATGACCACCGCTCTCCTCGACCGGCTCACCCACCACTGCCACATCCTGGAGACCGGAAACGACAGCTTCCGATTCAGGAACAGCTCCGCAACCCAGGCCCAGCGCGAAAGGAAGCCACAACCTACCTGACGGGATCCCAAAACCCCGCGCACATCCACAACCCGGGTCAGATCCTCATGGCAACCCCGGGTCAGTTCTCAGTGGCATTCAACACATCGCGGTCCCACACGAAATTCCGGATAGTCCCCGAGGTCACGACACAGCACCCCGACGCGGCCGTGATCGTCCCACCCCGCGCGAACGCGGTGCCGAGCGAAACCGCGGAGACCGCACCGACACAGCGCGACTGTCATCTGCAATGTATCGCCGAGCGCGGCCGCATGGGCTGGCAGCGAGCCTCGGGCTACAACGATCGTGCCTTGATCGAGGCTGACATCTCGCGTTGGAAGCGCGTCATCGGTGACGGACTCCGATCGCAAACAGACGAGCGTCAGGCCACCGAGGTCGCCATCGCTGCCAATGTGCTGAACCGTATGCTCAAGCTCGGATGTCCGAAGTATGTCCGCGTTGCATAACCCCGAATGCGGGTAGGGCTACGTGCGTCCACACCGCTGATCCGTGCACCACACTGCCCGCCACAACCAATACGTCTCTGCCCGCCGCCGTCGCCTACTTCACCTCCGTCGTGCCACCAGTGTGCTCGCCATTCTCGAAGCGGCAAAGGCTGACGTCGGTCTTCACTCACGTCATAGGATCTGGCGGGAGTTCTGACAGAACCCTTGACGACGCCAGATCGTGCCCGGCATGGCTGTCAGTGGGGGAGGCTTCTGTCACGTTAGCTTGATAATAACGTGTAATCGGGACGTGGGAGGAAAATCTTGTAATTATGGCACTTCCAAGCAAGAGGCGAGAAATGTCAGACATGAAATTTTTTTTGCTTTGGGCTTGCGGCTTGAAGAAACCATTTTCGTCAACAACTAAGAAAGAAAGATTAACTCTGTATAGACACGTTGCTGGAAAGAAGAATGTAGTCGAGATAGGTGTTTATCACGGCGTTAATACAAAAAAATTCTGCCAATTAATGGATCCTTACGGAGTGCTGTACGCAGTTGACCCATTCTTTAAAGGGAGGGCAGGATTTAGCACTATGAAAGTAATAGCACACTACGAAGTTGGAAAATGTGAAAACCGTAACATTAAGTGGATGGAATGTCTTGGTCATGAAGCCGCTCGCATTCACGCATCAGAATCGAGCGTTCCAATCGATTTTATATTCATAGATGGAGATCACAGCTATGCAGGCATAAAGTCGGACTGGGAGGCTTGGCGACCTCTTTTATCGAGTGGTTGTATCATTGCATTACATGACAGCGAAGTAAGTCCAAATACTTCAGCCAATGCGGACACAGGATCTGTTATATACACTAAGGAAGTAATCTCAAATGATGTCGGTCTCAAAAAATTAGAGGTTGTGGATTCTTTGAGCGTATTTGAAAGGATTTAGAAGCACGATCCGAAGCGTCGCGGACTCAATTCGAATGTGGTTCTGCCGCATTTCCGATGCTGCTGCGCTTTGATAGGTGGACGGCATCAATGTGCCAAGGTGGAGGTGTTGAGCGACTACGAGGGGAGGCTCCGGAGAGCATGCGAAGCTGTGGGGGGAGGGCCGCGAGGGCGCCTATCTGGTAAGCTCCTCGGGTGTGGGGGCGAAGGAGCGACGCCGGTGCCAAAGCGGGTATGGCAGCTGACGCTGGTGGCCGAGGAGGCTGAAGGGACGACGGAGACCGAACTTGCCCGGATCGAGCGGCGCGAGGTGGGCGGGCTGGCCGATCTCGGCCTCAGCCTTGAGGAGGTGAAGCATCTCACCGCGGCATTGCAGGCCGGGATCGTGATGGCCCAAGTGGCCACGGTGGGTGAGCGCCGCCGCAGAACCCGCGAACCCAGGGCAGGCAAGGCACCAAGCCGTCGCTCCGGTAAGCTTGCGACCTGCGGGAGCGAAGGGAGCGGGGCCGGTGCCGAAGCTGGTGTGGCGGGTGAAGCTGGTCGCGGAGCTGGAACCCGGGGTGGTGAGCGAGACCGAGGTGGCCCGGATCGAGCGTGACGAGGTGGCCAGCTTGGCCGACCTCGGGCTCCGGCTGGAGGAGGCGAAGCGGCTCACCGCGGCGCTGCAGGCCGAGATCGTGCCGGCCCAGGTGACCACGGTGGGCGAGCGCCGGCGCTGGTGCGCGGCTTGCGGCCAGCTGCTGGCCAGCAAGGGCCACTACCAGGCGACGTTCCGCTCACTGTTCGGCGCGGTGCCGGTCCGGGTCCGGCGGCTGTTGGTCTGCCCCTGCCATGGTCCGGGCGAGCCGAAGAGCTTCGCGGCCCTGGAGCTCGGCGGGGGTACCGTCGCGCCCGAACTCGCCTGCGTCACCGCCCGGTATGCGGCGCTGGCGCCGTTCGGCAAGGTCGCGGCACTCCTGTCCGAGTTGCTTCCGATCGGCGGGGCGGTGAACGCCGGCACGGTGCGGAACCGGACGCAGCGGGTCGGCCAGGAGGTGGTGCAGCTGCCCATGGCTGCGGCCGTGACGCGGCCCGCAGTGCGGCCGGGCGGCGCGGTCGTGGTTGGGCTGGATGGCGGCTACGTGCGCAGCCGGCATCCCGAGGTGGGGCGCCACTTCGAGGTGGTCGCGGGCAAGGTGATCGATGCCGACGGCCAGCAGCACCGCTTCGCCTTGGTCCGGGATGGCCAGGCGGGGTCGGCTGTGACCCTGCGACAGGCACTTGCCGCAGCGGGCGTCACCGCGGCCACGCCCGCGACTGTGCTGTGCGACGGCGATGCCGGGCTGTGGCGGCTGCAGCGCGAGGTGCTGCCGGGCGCCACGCCCGTGCTGGACTGGTGGCACGCCGCGGTGCGCTTCGAGCACGCAATCAGGGTAGGCCGCAGACTTGAGGCACCCCTCGCCAACCGTGCCGAACGCGACCTGGAGCGGGCGAAGTGGCGCTTGTGGCATGGGCGCTGGGCGGGATGCCGGGCCAAACTTACTGCCCTGCTTCGCTGGACCAGGCGTGCGGACGTGGTTGAGGCAGCAGAGAGTAACCGCCTCCAGCGTCACGTCACCGATCTGCTGGGCTACCTCGAGCGCAACGAGGGAGCGCTGGTGCCCTACGCCGCCCGGCGTCGGCGCGGCTTGCCGATCTCGACCGCGTTCGTGGAGAGCGCAGTGAACGAGATCGTGGCCAAGCGGATGAACAAGTCGCAGCAAATGCGCTGGAGCCGGGCGACGGTGCAGCCTTTCCTCGACGTCCGCACGGCGGTTCTGAACGGCACGCTCGAGGATGCCATTCGGCAGCGCTACCCGGGATTTCGTCCCCCCGCCGGTCAGCAGCAGAGCATGGCAAAGGCAGCCTGATCAGCCCCCACGACATCGCATGCTCTCGTGGAGAAGAACGGGTTTTGTAGCCCTGATGGTATGCGCGCCGCTTGGCGGGAGGAGACCTTCAGGCACGCCGCATAACGCAGCCTATTGTCCAGACAGCCGGGGGCGATACAGTGCGTCCAAATTGCAGCGTGAATATGAGCCGGTAGCGTGCCGCGTGATCAAGCGCGCCCATCAGTCCGACAATTTGACAATGTCTGCTCAACACCTCCACCTTCACACAGTGATGCCGTCGCGAGGCGTCCACACCATCACGATGGCACCAAGGCCGTTTTGCAAAAGCAATCCAGGCTTCGGATAGTCGGTGAAGATAGAAGATTTATATTCGGCCGTGATGCTCTGGACTGCACCATCGGGCAACGGAGCGAACCGGCCGGAGTGCACGATCCTCAAGGTTGCCAACGCGAGAGTAGCACGTAATGCGGGAGCGTCGCTGCAAGATGAAGATACTCATGTCCATCCACCACGAGCTTCGGCCCGATGCGGGCGCAGCCGGAGTCACTGTTCGCCTTGCGGAAGCACTACGCAGTCGGGGGCACCATGTTGACCTCCTTTCCTTCGACGATGTGGGTCTGCCAGGCAATCTCCCGGCATATGCCTTCCCCTGGTACGTTGCTCGGACCGTACTCGGTCGCCCGAACTACGACGTCCTGGATCTGTCTTCGGGGGATGGTTGGGTGCTCGCGGCACTGCGGAGACTGATACCTATGCGTGCTGAGACGGCGCTTGTCACACGTAGCCATGGTCTCGAGCATACCTATCACGAAGCGCTGTTGGCCAGGAGCAAGCAGGGGAACCTGAGACTCTCGTGGAAGTACCCGATCTACCATGGGGGATTCCGGCTTTGGGAATGCCGGATGTCTTTTGCACTGGCCGACGCGGCCCTCTTCTTAAACGAGACGGAACTCGACTATGCCGTGAAGCGCCTCGGGGTCAAGCACAGCCGTGCTCACCGCATTCCGAACGGCATCGGCGGCGCATTCGTCAACACAGCTGAAAGGCTTACGGCCGCCGAATGCTGCGCCCGACAGCCAAGCAATCTTGCTTTTGTTGGTAGCTATCTAGAGAGGAAAGGGGTTGAGGAACTGCGCGGGGCGATGATATCCGTACTCCGGCATTTCCCTGACGCAAAGCTGTCATATTTTGGCGTGGCCGCCGATCCAGACGCTATTCTTGTCACCTATCCGGCGGAGCTACGTACCCGAGTTTCGGTAGTTTCGCGCTACCGTAATGAGGATTTACCCAACCTGCTCGCAGACCAGCATATCCTCGTGTTCCCCTCGTGGTTTGAGGGCTTTCCACTTACACCTCTTGAGGCCATGGCCTGCGGGCTAGTTCCCATTGTCGCCGATATTCCTGGGCCGACTGAATATATCAAGGACGGGCACAATGGCATTGTGGTGCCATCTCACCAAGCTGTGGAACTAGAGAGAGGTATCGCGGGGCTGCTTCAGGAGCCTGATCGATGGGCGGCGCTGCGCACAGCTGCCATTGCTACCGCAAAGGACCATTCCTGGGAAAAAATTGCAATTAGCATGGAGGCGATCTACGACGCAGCTATTCAAGAGGGGAGGTGACGCCTTGTTGCACGAGTCGTCGGCTCCGGCGCCGTGGAGTAGGCGGTGAGTGTCAAGCGAGTTGCCGCGCTGATCTCGTAACGGGATCTCCTATCCTAAGCTCTGCGAGCGAGGCGGCCCGACGGCGGGTGAGGTTGCCCCGGTGCTCGCGGCGGCGAAGGTGCGGTGCTCGCCAGCCTCGCCATGCTCGCGGTGATGCGCGTGGCTGCGCTCCTCCCATCGCCGCCACGTTGATGGTGTGGACGCCCCCCGACGGCATCGATGTGCCAAGGTGGAGGTGTTGAGCAACCACCAGGGGAGGCGTCCGTGGGCGAGGCTAGCACGATCGGGCTCGATGTTGCGAAGAACGTATGTCAAGCGCACGGCGCCGACGCCGACGCCGACGCCGACGCCGCTGGGCATGTGGTGTTCCGTAAGCGCCTGGTACGGGCCAAGGTGCTTAAGTTCTTTGCGCGACAGGCGCCATGTACCGTGGCGCTGGAGGCCTGTGGTGGCGCGCACCACTGGGCACGAGAGATCAGCAAGCTGGGCCACACAGTGCGTCTGATCCCGCCGGCTTACGTCAAGCCCTTCGTCAAGCGGCAGAAGAACGACGCGGCGGATGCCGAGGCGATCGAGCTATGCGGGAAACTGGG
>NZ_JAUTWS010000143.1 GCF_030657435.1 Paracraurococcus lichenis
CGCCCGCCCGCCGCGGCGTGAGGGCGCGCTCGGCGGCGGGCTCGGCTCGAGCGACTTCGACTACGTCATGGACGAGGCGCTCGGCGCGGCCCTCGCCGCCCGCGGCGGCCTCGGCCTTTAGCGACCCATCGCCGAGGCCATCCGGCGCAGCCAGGGCATGCGGGCGAAAACACCCTGAGCAGAGCCGTCCTTGGCGCCACCGCCAGGGACTGACCCAATCATGTTACGAATCGAAGCGAGGTCGAGCACCTGTGGTGGTGCCCCCTGTTCCTTGACCGCCATCACCACGGGATGGTGGTGCGTCTCCGAAAGGGAGAGGGCGAATTGCGCCGCGCGCGGGAAATCCTTGAAGACCTTGCGCCGACAGTATTCATACCCTGTCGGGCGCATCCGGTCTGAATAGATGATCGTAAAGCCCGGCTTTACCCATGGCGCTCGCATCGTGCCCACCGCGTCTGGCAATCGTCGCCCCAGAACTCGGAAAGACCGGATCCGGTCTTTCCGGCACGAGACAAGCCAAGATAAGCGATGCGGAAAGGTCCCGGCCGAGAGCAGGTGCCTCCATTCTTGCGGAATCGGTGTGTGACACCGGCGCTTTAGCACCCGGGTCGACCGTTACGCTCCGGGCGGCGCGGCGTCCCGACACGGCGGATATCCGGCGCGGCGAAGGAGGTCCGGTATTGTTGACCCGGCCTGCACGGCAGGGATCAGGGCTGCGCCGCGGTCCGCCGTGACGCCGCGGTCTGCATCCCGACAACACTCTCGCCGCGTGGCATGTCCAGGTTGATGGCGAAGGCGTTGTCGATCACGGACTCCACGTGATCGAGCGCCTGCATCGCATCGAGCAGGTTCTGCCGCTGCTCGCCGGCCTTGCCCTCGTCGACGGCTTTGGAGATCAGTGCCACGGCCCGCTGGACATAATCATGAAGGTCTCGCAGATCGATCGGTAGCATGCTGTGGATGCCCCAATATCAAATAGCATTGCATATCATTATCGAAAGCTGATGGTACGGGATCCGGCGCGTGCCAGAGAACGATGCATATGACATGCATTCAGACTGTCGGAAACTTGCCAGAACCAATCGGTTCGTACGCGCCATCTCGTCATGCTGGCCTCCGTTGTTCGGTCCGGTGGCCGCGGCGGGGTGGCCTCGCTGCCGCGCTATCCGGCCAGTGTCGGCTGGGGCGCAGCGCGCCCTTCCATGCCCTGCGCTGCGCCGCGCAGCAGTGCGACGGCGTCGTCCATCGTCATCGGCTTGCCGAGCAGGTAGCCCTGCACGAGCTCGCAACGGAGCATGCGTAACTCGTGCAATTGCAACTCGGTCTCCACGCCCTCGGCAATGATGTCGAGCTTCAGGTTGCGGCCGAGGCTCAGCACGGAATGCACGATGGCGCGCGCTTCCGTGCCGACGCCGAGATTCTGGACGAAGGAGCGATCGATCTTGATGCGATCGAAGGGAAAGCGGCGCAGGTAGCTCAGGCTCGAATGGCCGGTGCCGAAATCGTCGAGCGAGATGCGCACGCCCATGGCGCGCAGCCGCGTCATGTTGGTCAGCACCACCTCCTCGTCGCCCAGCATCAGCCCTTCCGTCACCTCGATGTCCAGGCGGTCCGGCGGCAGTCCGGCACGGTCCAGCGCGCGGCGCACCTGGTCGCAGAGGTCGTGCTGCAGGAATTGCGGCGGCGACATGTTGACCGCGACGCGCACCGGCCGTGGCCAGGCGGCCGCCTCGCTGCAGGCGGTTTCCAGCACCCAGGCCCCGATCGGCAGGATCAGGCCTGCCTGCTCGGCCACCGGGATGAAGAGCGACGGCGGAACATGGCCGCGTACCGGATGGCACCAGCGGATCAGGGCCTCGAAGCTCGCCACCTCGCCGCTGTGGGTGCTACAGACCGGCTGGTAGACCAGGTGGAACTGGCCGGTGGCCACCGCCTCGCGCAGGTCCCGCTCCAGGCTCCGCTGCTCCTCCGCGTCGCGCTCCATGTACTCGTCATAGAGGGCGAAGGTGTTCCGGCCCGACCGCTTGGCCGCGTACATCGCGGTGTCGGCGGCGCAGAGCAGCGCCGCCGGCGTCGTGCCGTCCCTTGGATGCAGCGCGATCCCGATGCTTGCGCCGATGACGAAGCGGCGCCCGTCGAGCTCGAAGGGTTCCTGCAGCAGCTCGATCGTGTGGCGCGCCACGGCGGAGGCCATGGCGGGATTGGCCTGCGACAGCAGGATGGCGAACTCGTCGCCGCCGAGGCGGGCGAGGGTATCGCCCGCGCGCAGTACGGCGCGCAGCCGCACCGCCACCTCGACCAGCAGGCGGTCGCCCGCGTCATGGCCGTGCCGATCGTTCACCAGCTTGAAGTGGTCGAGGTCGAGGAACAGCACGGCACAGCCACCGCGTTGGACCGCCAGGACCAGCCGCTCGCCCATCAGCACGCGGTTCGACAGGCCGGTCAGGCTGTCATGCAGGGCGAAGTGGCGTGCCTGCTCCTCCATCAGGTGCCGTTCGGTGATGTCGGTATAGGTGCGGACCGCGCCGCCGCTCGGCAGCGCATGCGTCCGCACCTCGAGCACCGTGCCGTCCGGCCGCTTGCGCTCATAGACATGGTTGCGCCCGAGATCCTGCCATTCGCTGCGGGAGAAGGTCTCAAAGGCGTCGAGATCAGGGAAGGCGGTGCCGAACTCACCGGCCACGAACTGCATCCGCGACAGCGCCCGCAGGGTCGGCCGGCCCTGCAGGGCCTCCGGCAATAGCCCGAGCAGCTCGGGCGCGCGGCGGTTGGCCACCGTCACGCGCCCCTCGCTGTCGGTCATCAAGACGCCCTGGCTCACGCTCTCGACCGCATCGGCCAGCGCCTCGCGCGAGGCGGCGAGGTCGCGCCGGGACCGGGCCAGCCGGTGCCGGCGCAGCGTCAGCGCCCCCCCGGCCAGCAGGGCGGCAAGGCTCACCGCCGCGGCCGCGCCGATCACCTGTCGCCGCCCGGACCGGAGATCACCCAGCACCTCCTCCCCGGTCAGGGCCACCGCGACGGTGAGCGGCCGCTGGCTGACCTGCCGATAGCTGCCGAGCAGCACGAGGTCCTGGCCTGCGCCCCGCATGAAACTGCCGCGCGCCGTCGTCCCGACCGCCGCCGCAAGAGCCTGCGCCACCGCCTCCCGTCCGATGGCGGGCGAGCGGGCGCGCAGCGCGCCATCCGTGCCCAGCAGCATCAGCATGCCTTTGCCGTCGCCCATCTCGCTGTGCAGCGAGGTCAGGGAGCCCGGGGGGGTGATCGAGGCCACCACCACGCCACGGAAGCTGCCGTCCGGGTCGGCGACGCGGCGGCTGAACTGCATCGAGATCTTGCCCGAGGCGCGCCCGATCACCGGCAGGCTGACGAAGAGCTTGTCGCGCCCAGGATTCTCAGCATGCGCGCGGAAATGCGGGCGGTCCGAGAGGTCCATGCGGACATCGGTGTGGCGTAGGTTGGTCGCAACCAAGACGCCGTCGGCGTCGATATAGCCGAACTGGAACACCGGACCGCCCGTCGTCACGCCACGGGTAACCTGTGCCATGTCGATGTCGTCGCGGCCCGTGAGGTAGGCGTCCCGCAGCAGCAGCAGCGCGCTGTCGATCAGGTCCACCCGGCGCGCCACGCTCTCCTCGAAGGCGATGGCGAAGCGCTCGGTCTGGTCCTGCGCCGCCGCGATGGCGTCGCGCGTCTGGTGGTCGAGATAGGCGACAGTGCCCACCCAGAGCAGCGCCACGCAGGCCAGGGCCACGAGCATGTCGGGCATGCCGGCGAGCAGCCGGGCCAGGCGCCGGAAGGTCCTCGCAGTTGCTGCACGCATGGCTTGCTCGTCGATCACTGGTCGCTCGGACGGCCTGGGCAGGGGCGGGGGTCCGTCAGGCCGCCCTGGACTGCGCGGCGGTCTGCGCGGCGGTCTGCGCGGCCGCCAGCGTCCGGTCGATGCGCGACAGCACCGCCTCGTCGTGGTGGAAGACCAGCGCGATGGCATCGCGGTCGACCCGGACGATGCGCGCCGGGACCGGCCCGCCCGCCTCCGGCAGCAGCAGCGTGGCCTCGTCGCCGACCGCACCGCAGCCGCCGAGCGACAGCGCCACGCCGCCGCGGGAGATGTCGCGCAGCGCGGCCGTGCCGCGGTCGCGTCCCTCGATCATGAGCTGCGCACGCAACCCGGCGCCGGGAATACGCTCGTACATCCGCCGATTCTCGCCATCGCCGCCCGCCAGCAGGGTGACGAAATGGTCCACCTCGCGGCGCAGCCGGCCGGCCACCTCGCCGATCTCCTCGGCCGAGCGGGAGACGGTGCGGCTGGTCTCTTCCCCGCCCCGGGCGGATTCGGCGACCTGCTGCATGGCTTGCGTCGCCGCCTCGGTCGTGCTGGCCACCGTCTGCACATTGCCGGCGATCTCGCGGGTGGCCGCGCCCTGCTCCTCCACCGCCGCCGCGATCGCCGCGGCGACCTCGTCCACCCGGCCGATCGCCTCGTTCACCGCCTGCACCGCTTCCGCCGCCTCGGTGGTGGCGCCGCGGATCGCCTCGACCTGCTGCGCCACCTCCTGCGTCGCCCGGGCGGTCTGGGAGGCGAGCAGCTTTACCTCCGCCGCGACCACGGCGAAGCCCTTGCCTGCCTCCCCGGCACGCGCCGCCTCGATGGTGGCGTTCAGCGCGAGCAGGTTGGTCTGGGCCGCGATGTCGCTGATCAGGCCGACGACCTCGCCGATGCGCCCGGCGGCCTCGGTCAGGCCACGCACCTTCGCGTCCGTGCTGCGGGTGCAGGACACCGCGGTGCGCGCCGCCGCAGCGGCATGGGTGACCTGCTGGGCGATCTCGCCGCTGCTCGCCGTCAGTTCCTCGACCGCGGCGGCGACGGTGGCGAGGTTGCGCGAGGAGGCCTCGGCGCCCGTGGCGGTCCCGCGCGCCTGCCGCTCGGTCTCGCCCACATCGTCCGTCATGCGGGCGGCGGCCTCCCGCATGGCCTCGGCGGACTGGGTGAGGCGGGCCATGACCGAGGCGATGGAGACGCCGAATTCCTGCGTGTGCTGGCTCATCGCTGCCTGGCGGTGCTCCCGCGCCTCGCGCTGCGCCGCCGCTGCGGCCTCGAGGCGGCGGGTTTCCGCCGCGGTGTCGCGGAAGACCCGCAGCGCCGCCGCCATCTCGCCCACCTCGTCGCGTCGCACGAGGGCGGGGATGGCGACGTCCAGGGTGCCGCCGGCGAGGTCGCGCATGGCACCCGCCATGTCGGTGACCGGGCGGGCAATGCCCCGGCCGATGAGCCAGGCGAGCAGGATCCCGGTGATGATACCGGCGCAGGCCAGGCCGCCCAGCCAGAGTTCGTTGCGGCAAATTACCGCCTCGGCCGCAGCCTGCTCGGCCTCCCGTTCACGGCTGGTGCGCTCGCGCAGCGCGGTGGCCGCGGTGGAGAGGCGCTCGCCTGCCTCCCGCATGTCGCGGTTCAGCAGGCGATCGAGCTCGGCCGCCTTGGCCCCGGCCTGGGTGAAGGCCGCAGCATAGGCCGCCGCATCGCCCGCGGCCGCCGCCACCAGGCCATGCCGGTCGGTGCCGCGGGTCGCCGGGTCGAGCGCGTCGAGCGACTGCCGGAGCCGTTCCAGGGCCTGGTTCGCCGCGGTGGCTGCGGACTCCTCGTGCCGGCCGAGCACCTTGTTGGCGTTCAGCCGCGCCAGCAGCGCGGCCTCGATGGCCTGGTGCGCGGTGATGGCCGTGGCATGATCCTCGGCAGCATCGAGCGCCTCGGCCAGGTTGTCGAGGGCGGCCAGGATCTGCGGGCCGTGCCGGTCCATCCCGGTCCGCATCAGCCGGTCCTGCTCAGTCCGCAGCACCCGGGTGCGGTCGATGCCCTCGCGATAGCGCAGGAAATGGTCGCGCATCTCGCGCAGCGCCGCCTGCCGCTCTTCCTGGCGCGTGCCCGCGATCAGGCGGTCGAGCCCGGCCTCGATCCGCCCGGTCAGCTCGCTGGCGGCGGCGTCCGCGGGTTGGCTGGTCAGGCCGAATTCCCGCACGTGCCGACGCAGGCTGATAAAGTTGCTCTCGACCTCACTGACGAGTGCGCTGATCTGCACCCCGTGGCTGAAGGCCTGAAAGGCCTGGCCGACCTGACCGAGGCTGAGGACGCCCAGGCCGCCGACGGCGGCGAGCAGCAACAAGGGGAGGCTGAACCCGGCAAGGATCCGGCCGCGGATACCGAGGCGCGCAGCGCCCGGGTCAAAGGTTCGCATCGGGACGTCCTGGCTCGCTCTGGCGGTTTGCAGGCGCCACGGGGCAGCGCTTCTCACAGATTCGTGTACAGAGTGCCGGCAGCCGCGGACAGTGGCGGGGTGCCTCATCAGAGCCTCCGCGAGAGACTCCGCCCTTGAGGGCGGGGAGGGACAGCGGGCCGCGCGCCAGCGCGGCATAGGGTTGCAAATACCTGCGGAATGACGTAGCTTTTGCATCAAATGAGACGCAAGTTACCGATCACGCGATGGGCTAAGCAGAACGGCGTGTCACGCATGACCGCCTGGCGCATGGCCACGTCCGGCACGCTACCAGGAGCGGTACTGTCTCCGGCAGGACGTTGGCTCGTCGAGGTCGACGAACCGGAACCCGTCCGGCAGACCGTCGCATATGCCCGCGTCTCGTCGCACGACCACAAGGCCGACCTCGACCGCCAGATCGCCCGCATCGCCGAGTGGGCCGCGGCCTCCAACATCAAGATCGACCGATATGTCCGCGAGATCGGCTCCGGGCTGAACGACAAGCGCCGCGACCTCGCCGCCCTCCTCGCCGACACGTCGGTGGAGCGCATTGTCGTCGAGCACCGCGACCGCCTGGCCCGGTTCGGCGTGGCACAACTCGAGCAGGCGCTCAAAGCGACGAAGCGCTCCATCCTGGTCGTCAACCCAGGCGAGGTCGAGGACGACCTCGTCCAGGACATGGTCGACCTGATGGCGTGCTTTTCGGCGCGGCTCTACGGCCGACGCTCGGCCAGGAACCGCGCCAAACGCGCGCTGGACGCGCTCAAGGCATGAGCCGCACCTTCTGCGCCATCATCGAGGACCCTGCGGCCCACAACGTGCTGCGGCCGTACGGCGAACTCATGGCCAAGGCGCGGCACTGGCTTCACCGCTCAGCGCCTCAAGGACGCCATCGAGGCTACGATCGAGCGGATCGCCGCTCTCGGTCGGCACATGGACAAGGCCAAGACCGAGAAGCGGAGGGAGACGCTCCACTTCAAGCAGGTGGGCAAGAAGCAGCGCCTGGACGTGCTGCGCGGCCGCTTGGCCGTGGCCGAGCGGGAGCTCGCCGAAGGTCGCCCCCGTATCTGCTTCGGCGGACGTGAACTGCTCCGGCAGGGCGACGTCACCGGCTGGCAGGCCCGGCGCAACAGCCGCATCTTCCTCGTGGGATCAAAGACGGCAGGCGTCCACGGCAACCAGAGCGCCCACTGGGGCGGGGAGAGCCTTTCCATTCGCCTGCCCAATGCCCTGGGCGGCAGGGCGCACACCCTGCGCGGTGTGCAGTTCCGCTACGGGCAGAAGGAGCTTCTGGCCGTCCTGGAGCGCAACCGGGACAAGGCAACCCGGGTCAGCTTGACCTGGCTGTTCTTCCTGGACGACGACAACCGCTGGCACGCCCACGTCACCGTGGACGAGCCCATCGCCGAGGTCATCACCGACATCCGCCACGGCGTCGTCGCGGTGGACCTCAACGTCGACCACCTGGCCGTCACTCTCGTCGACCACCGGGGCAATCCCGTGGGCCGACTGAAGCTGGCCTTCCCGCAAGCAGGCACGGACGAAGGCCGTGCCGCGGTCGTCATCGGGGACAGTGTCCGTGCTCTGGCGCTGCTCGCCCGGAGCAGGCGCTACGGCATTGCCGTCGAGGATCTCGAGTTCTCGAAGAAGAAGGCAGGCCTGAGGGAGTACGGCCCGGCGCATGCCAGAAGGCTGTCATCCTTCA
>NZ_JAUTWS010000144.1 GCF_030657435.1 Paracraurococcus lichenis
CGTTCAACCGCAGCCGCGCCCCTCAAGACTGCGCTTCGTACCGCCACCAAGTGTCCATTTGCCGCCTGACGCAGCAACACGCGGCATCCACGCGGCCGAGCGTGAATAGGACGGGTTGAAAGCTCGTTGAGAAAGCCGCCGGTCAGCTGAAATAGTCCGGCTCAAGGCTGATGACAAAGGCAGCAGCCGCTTGCCAGTGGCGCCGACCACGATGACGACCAGTCCAGCGTGCGGCGTGGCGGTAGTAACAAGCAAGGCCGAAGCCCTGCGCCTGCCGCACACTGCTGCCGGTCACGACTGCACCCCGCCCCAGTCAGCCGCGAACGGCCTTCCGCTTTGCCTTTTTCAAGCCGGCCAGCGCGTCCTGCTTCAGGTTCGGGCTCGCCTTGAACCTCACCGTGGCACCCGCCTTGACCTTGACCTGCTCGCCGGTGCGCGGGTTCAGCGCGGTGCGCGCCTTGGTTTCACGAACTGCGAACGCCCCAAAACCCGGCAAGGTGAAGCGGCCGGTGCTGATGATCTCATCCCGGATCGCGCCGATGATGTCGGCGGCAAGTGCGCGGGCCCGACTGGCCGGCATGCCGGTAGATTCAACGACGACGTCGGTCAGGAAGCGTTTGGACAAGGGGCAACTCTCTCACGCGCCGACGCACCATGCGGCGGTGCTGCTGATTGTCTGGACCTGCAGCCCGGCGTCAAGGAGTTGCAGTCGCAGACCGTGCTCGCCTCACGCCTCCGATGGGTTCTGCATGCCCGACCGATCGACGCAATGACTGCTACGCGGCGTGGTCGGTCTCGATTGGGTCGAGCCCGAGCTCGCGCCGCAGGTGGCCATAGCGCGCCGGGTCCATTGGACCTCCCCGCAGATGGTGGACACCGCTGCTAAGCTCGAGAGGAGCAAGGTGTCCCGATGGCCGGCAAGACGAGGCGGAACTTCACCGACGAGTTCAAGGCAGAGACGGTGGCGCTGCTGGAGAGCAGCGACCGACCGCTGTCCCAGCTATCCCAGGAACTTGGCATTGAGCAGTCAATCCTGCGGGCCTGGCGGCGCAAGCTACGGCCATCAGGCGCACAGTCACCACGTCCCGACACCGCGACCAGTCATGGTCATGCAGTGACGGTGCCTGCGATAACCGCCGACCAGGCTGAGATCCGCCGCCTGCGCCGTGAGCTTGAGCGCGTGCAGATGGAGCGCGACATTTTAAAAAAGGCCATCGGCATCTTCTCGGGACCTGTGAAATGAGGTTCCGCTTCATCGACGAACACCGTCAGACCTTCCCCGTCCGGGTCCTGTGCGAGGTGCTGGAGGTTTCCCCGGCCGGTTACTACGCCTGGCGTAGGCGGTCGGAGAGCGGCAGGACCACCGCCAACCGCGAGTTGCTCGGCGAGATCCGCCGCGTCCACGAGGCCAGCCGCGGCCGCTACGGCAGCCCGCGCGTGCATGCCGCTCTCCGCGCCGAGGGCGTCCGGGCCGGGCGGCATCGGGTAGCCCGCCTCATGCACCAGCACGGCATGGCCGCGCGTCGCTCCCGGCGTGGCCAGCCGCGCACCACCAACAGCCGGCATGCCCTCCCGATTGCCCCAAATCTGCTGGAACGGCGCTTCACCGCGCCGGCGCCCAATCGGGTATGGTTGGCCGACCTCACCTACATCCGAACAGGAGAGGGCTGGCTCTATCTGGCCGTGGTGCTCGACCTCTTCAGCCGCAGGGTCGTCGGCTGGGCCATGGCCAACCACATGCGCGGCGAGCTGACGCTCGCCGCGCTCCACATGGCCATTGCGCGCCAGCGACCGGCTCCCGGTCTGATCGCGCATTCTGACCGCGGGTCGCAATATGCGGCATCCGACTACCGAGCGGCGTTGGCAGGCATCGGCGCCCGCGCCTCCATGAGCCGCAAGGGCGATCCTCTCGACAACGCGCCGATGGAAAGCTTCTTCAAAACCCTCAAGGCCGAGCTCGTCTACAATGCCGAGTACGCCACCCATTCAGAAGCGCGCCGCGACGTGTTCGCCTTCATGGAGGTCTGGTACAACCGGCAGCGCCTCCACTCGGCAATCGGCTACATTACCCCAGAGCAAATGGAACTGACCGCAGCCTGATCACCCCCCAACCCGGTGTCCACTCGAGCCGGGGAAGTCCACATGGCGCGGCGGTCCTGCAGCACCACCTTCAACGCATCCAGTCCCGCCGGGGTGAAGAACGCGCGCGTGCCCAGGATGCTCACCGGCTCGGGCGAGAGCGCGACCAGCCCGCGCTCGATCAGGCCGGCCACCACCTTCGGGATCTTGGCCTGCCCCGCCTGCGGGCCGGTGCGCCAGCGGCGAAGGAAGATACCCTCGGCGAGCGAGGGAAAGGTGCCGAAGCGCTGGCCGAACTCACGCCGGATGAGCTCGCGCTCGGCGGGGCTGAAGATGTTGGCTTCGGAATGGGTCATGCACCCAGACAAGGCCATCGCCGGCCCTCGCCGCAAGGGCTCTCGCACGCGCCAGTCAGATCTTCCGATCAGGCCAGATGCGGGAAGCCTGCCCCTCATGGGTCACCGTAGCGCCCGCTGCCGCCGCAATGGAGGCAGTCGTCCTCGCGAGCATCGAGCATCTCGGGCAGGCCCGCGTCTGGCCCAAAGCGGGCGATCGGCCCGGTTGAAGTCGCAGACATGGTCGCCTGGCACGCACTGGATGGTGGCGCCGCGATAGCTGTAGCTCGGCCAACCCCAGCCGCAGTGGGCTGGGTGAGCGGCGGCGAGGCCGGGTCGTTGGTGGTCTGCACGGCGCCGCTCCAACTGACTCGCCGCAGGAACAAACGCTCCTTGTTGCGAGATGCGAACCACGCCACCACGGACTGGTGCTCTGTTGTGGCACGGCGGTCGGGCAGGTCGGGGCCGGCTGGATCTGAAGCAACGAGCGGTCTCTGAACCGAAGCGTCGCCACGTCGAAAGACACAGGACGGTATTCGGTGGCTTCCATCGGCCTGCTTGCGATTGAGGATGAAGTAACGTAGCTCATAGACGAAGCGCCAAGACGCTCTGAAAGCGGCACAAATTACAAATTGAAGGCGTATCGTAGCTTAATGTGCCCGGCACAATACTGCATGGTACTATGTCTATGCTTCGCAAGAAGAGCGAAGCGGGCCGAGCAGGAAGTTCCAGCTTCCCACCCGGCCCTGACCACCACCCCGCTTTGGAGGAGCAGGACCGTGGCTTTCTTCCCCATAGACCAGTCCAGCCGCGACCGTCTCGCCGCGCTGCCCGGCGTGACGATTATCGACCACCCCTCGCCGCACCACCCGGACGACTTCGCGCTCGTCCTGGCCGGGCTCCGCTGTTGCGAGGTCTTCGCCGACGGCGCCACGTTCCGGGCGGCGTACCACCTGCGCTACGGCGAGTGGCTGCTGCTCGCCGAGGAGGTGGGCGAAGATGCGGCCTTCGCCGCCGTGCTCGCCTTCCTCACCCTGGTCGCGGCCGTGCCGCAGCACTACGCCGCAGCGCACGACGTGACCGAGCGGGAAGCCGCGGCCGAGGTGCTGGCCGCCTTCTCCGGCATCAGCGTCGCCTTCACCTCCGCAGCAGCGGCGTAGTGGAGGGCAGGGACATGGGCACCACTCCGGGCCTGCCACCAGTGACGCTGTCGAGCGACTTCCTGCGCTCGGCAGCCAGCAGGATGGATCTCACCACCGGGACCGGGCGCGCCAGCGCCCGGCTCCTCATCGCCATCGAGCTCGGCCGTACCATGGAAGCCGAGCACCTGATCCGGGTCTGCCAGGCGCACGGCCTCCGTCACGTTTGCGCCGGCCATCAGGCCGCGCACGCGCTGGCCGCGCTCGCCATCCCCGCCCTGCCCGAGGTGGAGGGGCGGCACTGATGACGGCACCCATGCTCAGCCGCGGCGTGCTGCACACGCCGAGCACCATCACGGAGCTGATGCGCCTCGCCGAGGTTTTGGCCCAATCGAGCCTCGTCCCGCGCGACTACCGCGGAAAAGCTGCCGACATCCTCGGCGCCTTGCTCTGGGGTCAGGAGGTCGGCCTCGGCCCGCTGCAGGCGTTGCAGGGCATCGCCGTGGTGAACGGCCGGCCTGCCATCTGGGGCGACGCGGCCCTCGCGCTGGTTCGCGCCCATTCCCGCCTGCGCCAGCATACGCGAGGGCGTGGAAGGCGAGGGCGACGATTGCCACGGCTGGTGCGAGGTGGTCCGCCGCGGCCACCCGCCGGTGCGGCGAACCTTCTCGGTCGCGGATGCCAAGCGCGTCCGATTGTGGGGCAAGACGGGCGCGAACGGGCCGACGCCGTGGGTCACCTATCCGGCGAGGATGCTGATGTCGCGGGCGCGCGGCTTCGCCATTCGCGATGCGTTTGCGGACGCGCTGCGCGGCGTGATCACGGTCGAGGAGGCGGCCGACATGCCGCCGGAGCCACGCGACGTGCCGAACCTCGCGGCAGCGCAGGCACCGACTGCCGCCGTGCCTGCCGTGGTCGTCCCGGTGCCGCCCACCTCGGCAGTGGCCGACGCCGCCGGCGATGCGGCACCAGGAAACGACAACGAGGTGCTCGACTGGCTGCGCGATGAGCGTGACCAGGGCGCGGCCGTGGAGAGTGTCGAAGGCTTGTTCGTGGAGGCGCTCGGTGCCGATGCCGTGACGGGCTGACGCGAGGCCACATGGAGGGCGGGCAGGGAGGGGGCCGCCTGCCTCGCCCTGGCCCTGCCAGGGGTCAGCCTGCGTTGCGACCCGGCGACCGAACAGCCGAGAAGGGCGTATTCTGGACGTTCGCGCTCGCGCGGCTCTCCCAGCAATAAGCGGCCGCCAACGCTCGCGCTCTGATTCCCTTGCTGCATTACGGTGTCTTCATCGATATTCTCCCAGGACCGCGCGAGAGACGCGGCCGGGGAGGTCATCATGTACCGGACCGGAGACGAGGCGCGGCGTGCCTGCCGCGATACCATCGGGGATGCGCTGCGACGGGTGGCGCGCCGCTTCCGAGACCGCACCGCTCTGACATTCGGGACACGACAGTGGAGCTTCGCCGCGCTGGATCAGGCCGCAGACCGCGTCGCACATGCCTTGCGTGCGACGGGCTTGACGCGTGGCGACCGCGTCGTGGCACACGGACGGAACTCGGACGGCTATCTGCTTACCTTTCTCGGCTGTGCCCGTGCAGGGCTGGTACACGTCCCCACAAACTACGCGCTCACAAGCGCGGAGCTGGAATACATCCTGCGCCAGTGCGACGCGCGGGCGTTACTGTCACAGCCACCGCTGGCACCGGCGGCGGATGCCGCCGCGGCCGCCGCCGGTATTACCCTGTGCGGCACGCTGGACAGCGGTGCGGGCGAGCTTGACATGCTACAGGCAGCGCTTGACCCGGCCTGGGACGCGTCGGGCGAGGCCGCCGACGAAGCGGACCTGACCGACACCGACCTCGCTCAGATCATCTACACCTCAGGCACCACGGGCGCTCCGAAGGGTGCAATGATGACGCACCGCGCCTACCTCGCTGAGTATGCTGCGGCAGCGCAGGCCTTCGATTTCAGTGCCACCGACCGTGCCCTGGCAGCGCTACCGTTGTACCATGCGGCACAAATGCATGCGTTGACCATGCCGCAACTCCTGATCGGCGCAGAGACCCTGTTAATCGAGGCGCCGGAGCCTGCACTCGTCCTGCAGCTCATCGAGGAGCAGCGGATCACAAGCTTCTTCTCGCCGCCAACTGTCTGGATCAGCCTGCTGCGGCACGAGGATTTCCACCGGCGCGACCTGTCGAGCCTGCGGCGTGTCTACTACGGCGCGGCAATCATGCCGCTACCCGTGCTGCAGGAGCTACGCCGGCGATTACCAGCGGCGCTACCCTACCAGGGCTACGGCCAGAGCGAAATCGGCCCACTGGCGACCGTGCTGCGCCCGGAGGACCACGATGAACGTCCCACCTCCGCCGGACGGCCCATCTCCACCGTGCAGACGCGCGTCGTAGATACGGAGTTGCGCGACGTGCCAGCCGGCGAACGCGGTGAAATCGTTCACCGCTCACCGCAGCTCCTGGTCGGGTATTGGGGTATGGAGGCCGAGACTAAGGCCGCTTTCGCCGGCGGCTGGTTCCACTCTGGCGACGTCGGTACGATAGACGCGGAGGGATACATCACCATTGTCGACCGCATCCGGGACGTGATCAACACTGGGGGCGTACTGGTGGCAAGCCGAGAGGTCGAGGATGCCATCCTTACCCATCCCGCTGTGTCGGAATGCGCGGTCATCGCCTTGCCCGATCCGCGCTGGATCGAGGCCGTGGTCGCGGTCGTCGTTTTGCGTGCCGGCAAATTGGCAAGCGAGGAGGAGCTGGTGGCCCACACGCGCGCCGTCATTGCACCTTACAAGGTCCCGAAGCGGGTGATCCTGGCCGATCAGCTGCCACGCAATACGGCCGGCAAGCTATTGAAACGGGAACTGCGCAGCCGGTATGGTGGACCGGTCGATGCCTTGCCCGGGGATTGTCAACTTGGCGAACGCACATCGGAATGAGCGCCGGATTATGTCGCCCTCAGCGCTGGAGGCGGCAAAAAGGCTGCGTTCACCCTCCGTGGCGGCGACGCATCGTTGCGAATTTTTGTTCCGAGACGGCACGGGTTGACAATGCCCAGGAGCCCCATTGTCCCCACCGGGTCGGCTGCTGCAACGCATTCAAAACACGAGAGTTCTTCACGGACGGGCTCTGAAAACGCGCAAGTATCCCGAGGGCGACTGACCGCCCTGGCTCGACATGTTGCTGGCCTTCCAGACCAATCGACCGTTACGCTCGCCCCGGCGGCATACACATGCCTGGCTCGGGAGACGCCGACCATGTGGAACTTTCAATGCGCCTGCATCCCCGAGATCTTCGCACGAGGCGGGGTGCGCCGGCGGCAGGTACTCCGCGCCACCGGGGTCGGCTTCGTGGGCTCCCTGGTCGCCACGCTCGCCGGCGCCGGGCGAATGGCGCGTGCCGCCCCGCTCGCGGGCCCACCCAGGGCTGTTCAACGCTGTGCGGTGGCGGGGGTGAGTCCTCGCTGCCACAGGTCGGAGACGAACGGCGCCGGCGGGGTGATGACGGGATTCCCGGATCGTCAAACCTCTGACTCATAGGGCGGCAACCGAGGGGAAGGTTGCCGTGACCGCGTTCGCGCCGCTGCTGAGTCTGCTGGAGGAGGTGCCTGATCACCGCCGGGCGGAGGGCAAGGTCTACCAGTTGGCGTACGTCCTGCTGTTCTCCATCCTGGCCATCGTCAGTGGCGGCAACTCGTATCGCAGCATCGTCACCTTCATCGAGATGCACCGTCTCCGGCTGAACGAGGTGTTCGGCCTGACCTGGCGGCGAGCGCCGGCGCACACGGTCATCCGCTACATCCTGCAAGGCTTGGACTGTGACGCGGTGGAGACAGCCTTCCGTGGCCACGCCAAGCTGTTGCAGGCGGCCCACGCCAAGCCGGGTGGAGGTAGTCTGGCAATCGACGGCAAGACCCTGCGCGGCAGCTTCGACGCGTTCCGCGACCGCGCCGCCGCGCACCTGCTCGGCATGTTCGCCACCGACACGGCGCTGGTGCTGGCGCACAGCGAGGTCGACGAGAAATCGAACGAGATCCCGGCTGCTCAGGCGCTGCTCGCCGAACTCGGCTTGGCTGGACACCTGGTCACGCTCGATGCTCTGCACTGCCAGAGGAAACCTTCGAGCTCGCCGCAAAGGCCGGCGCCGACCTGATCATACAGGTCAAGGACAACCAGCCTACCCTGCATCAGCACGCCAAGGATCTCTGCGCCAGCGCCGCCCCGCTTTCCACGGCCAGTAGCCGTGATCGGGGGCGCAACCGCCAGGAGGAGCGCAGCGTCACCGTCTTCGAT
>NZ_JAUTWS010000145.1 GCF_030657435.1 Paracraurococcus lichenis
GCTCCAGGGGCAGCCCGCCCGATCAGGCGGGCACCGGGACCGGCCAGTGGATCTCCGCCTCGGCCGCCGCATGCTCGAAGGCCGGACGGGCGAAGTAGAAGCCCTGCATGTAGCGCGCGCCCGCCGCGGCCAGCGCCGCCACCTCGCCCGCCGTCTCCACGCCCTCGAGCACCATCTTCACGTCGATCTCGGCGCCGATGCGCAGCAGCCCGGCCACCACGGCGAGCCGCGCGCGGTCGGTGTCACAGTCCTGCACGAGGACGCGGTCGAGCTTGACGA
The DNA here is from genome assembly GCF_030657435.1 of Paracraurococcus lichenis. Lineage (GTDB taxonomy): Bacteria > Pseudomonadota > Alphaproteobacteria > Acetobacterales > Acetobacteraceae > Paracraurococcus > Paracraurococcus lichenis. The sequence goes on from NZ_JAUTWS010000145.1 coordinate 280, forward strand.
TGTCGGGACGCAACTGGACCAGCCGGGCCAGGCCGGAATGGGCCGTGCCGAAATCGTCGAGCGCTACGCGGAAGCCATAGCGCCGGTACTCGGCGATGATGCCCAGCAGGTGCGGCGTGTTGACGATCTCCTCGGACTCGACGATCTCGAAGGTCAGGCGGTGCAGCGGCAGGCCGGTGCGGGCGGCGGTGCGCAGCGTGGTCTGGATGCAGGCCCGCGGCTCGTAGACCGCATTGGGCAGGAAGTTGATGTTGATCTGCCGGTCGATGCGGAGCCGGGCCGCGAGCTCGATTGCCTTCACCCGGCAGGCTTGGTCGAAGGCATAGCGGTTCGCCAGCGTCACTTGGGCCAGGACGTGGGCAGCGCCCTCGCCCTCCGGGCCGCGCACCAGTGCCTCATAGGCGTCGATGCGGCCTTCCTGCAGATCCACCACCGGCTGGAAGGCGACGGAGAAGGGAAAGATCGCCGCGCCCTCGCGGCAGGCACCGCAGGCGGACCGGACGCCATCACCGCGCAGTAGCGGAATCAGGTGCGGATTCACCGCGTCGCTGCGCCCGGGACGGCGTCGCTCAATTTGCAGCGGGCCGGGTTCGGCCGGTGCTTTGACCGTCGGAGCGACGGTGGGGTCCTGATCCTGGTTCACCTGCTGCTCTCACCCCGCACGGCCCGCCATCCGGCGCCTGACCTGGATCGCCGGAAGCCTGTTTTATAATACGGCTTGGCTCGGCCCTCGCGGGCGGCGGTGCCTCAGAGCGACCGACAGGCTGCGGGGCCAGGCTGGGGCAGCGGCCTGACGGATGAGATCGGGTAGCGGCGGGACAGGCATAGCGCCCGGGACGCGCAGGCGGTCGCCGAGGTAGCGGTAGAACGAGAGGCCGAGCTACTACGGAGGCCATCAAATAGGTGATGTCGCCAAGGCTCGGCACATGGGATCAGCCATGCACGGGCCAAATTTCCCGCATCCACCATCATCGCCAGCTACGTATTTGGTGGCCTGAGTAGTAAGGGCAAACCCTGAAGGGCGAGGCTTCTCGCGGAAGCTCCGATAAGACATCGAGTGCCACTGCTTCCGCTGACCAGTGCCGTCACCAAGTGATTCGCTCGGCCTGTGTGAGGTCCACATGGCTGCCATCGGCGATCTGGAGTTGGCCCGAAGCTGGCTGTGACAGGTCGATCGCATGGTCTGTCACGGTCTGCACGACAGAGTTGTCCACCACTTGCACCCAGCCTCCCGTCCCGGGGTCGTCGACACCGTCCACCTGGGTCGTCTCGGTCCAGTTGCCGGGCGTGTCACCCATATGCTCGGTGCCGCCGCCCATGGCGACCACGATCATGTCGTGGGCGACGCTCGCCATGGTGGCGTCATGGCTCTGATCTCCGCTCTCAGTAACCGGACTGGCCGCCATACCGGGAAGCGGGTCAGCGTGCACGGGCGGTGGCGGGTCGACGACGACGGCCACGACACGGGTCTCGCCCGCCGCGCCGGCGTCGTCCCGCAGCGTGATGCCGATGCTACGCGTGCCGCTGGCGAGGCCAGACTGATCGTTTTCGAGCGCCAGGGCCTCGATTGCGCGTTCGTAGACCTGCTGCGGCGCCCGGCCGGACAGAGTGACGTGGCCATTCGTGTCGGTCGCCACCTCGATTCCCGTGTCGCCCAGCAGGGTACGACCATCCGACTGGACGAGGCTGTAATCGGCGAAGGTCAATCGATCGCCGACTTGGCCGCCCGCCATGGTGATGGTGGCGCCAGCGAGATTAACACTGTCCACGTTTGAGGTGATGGCGTCGCTGGCCACCGACGCAGGCGCCCGATCAGCCACTGCGTGCGACGGCAGGCTTGGATCCACTACCGGAGGATCGCTTACCGCCGCGACCGTCAAAGCCTGCGCGTCTGCCACCGGCGTCGATGGAAGTGGAATATTGCCGACTGCCGGCACCTCTGAGCCGTTCGACGTTTCATGCGCCACGGCAGCGACCGAAGGCGGGATGGCGTCGGGCGGTAGCGTCAGGGTAGCGTCCGTGGCCTGGGTCGGGGTAAGGGCCGGGCTGCCGTCATTATCGTGGGGGGCCGCCGAAAGGACCGCACCGCCGGTGCCGTCGCCCATGGTGGCCACGACCACGTCATGCGCGACGCTCGGAGCGGTGCCATCCTGGCTCGAATCTGCAGTCGCCGGGCCCGGACTGGCCGCCGGGTCGGGTAGCGGGTCAGCGGGCACGGCCGGCGGCGGGTCGACGACGACGGCCACGACACGGGTCTCGCCCACCGCGCCGGCGTCGTCCCGCAAGGTAATGCCGATGCTGCGCGTGCCGCTGGCAAGGCCGGACTGGTCGTTCTCGAGGGACAGCGCCTCGATCGCGCGCTCGTAGACGTGCTGAGGTGCCTGGCCAGACAGGGTGACCTGGCCGTTGGAGTCGGTGGCGACCTTGATTCCCGTATCGCCCAGCAGAGTGTCACCATCCGACTGGACCAGGTTGTAGCCGCTGAAGGCCAGCCGGTCGCCGGCCTGGCCACCCGTCATGGTGATGGTGGCGCCGCCGAGATTGACGCTGTCCACGTCCACGATGCTGGCGTCGCTGGTCACCGACGCATGCGCCTGGCCGGCCATTGCATGCGACGGCTGACCAAGATCCAGTACCGGGGCGTCGTTCACCGCCGCGAGCGTCACGGCGAAGCTGCACGTCCCCGTCCGCGTGCTGGCGCCATCCTGCGTGGTCGCCTCCAGCGTCAGGTTGACTGTGCCGTTCCAGTCCTGCGGCGCCGAGAGCCGAAGGCCGGGTAGATCGGCCGGGTGCAGTGCCCAGGCCCCGCCACCGGCATCGCTACCGGCGGAGAGGGTGAAGCCTTGCGGCAGACCGGTGACCCGGATCGCGGCGAAACTCTCCGACCCGTCGGTGTCGGTCAGCGCGGCTGTCAGGCTGAGCGGAACGGACTGGTCTTCAACGCCGGTCGCGGCCGTGGCCGTCAGCACCGGTGCATCGGCCACCGGCACCACTGTGACGGGAAGGGTAGCGGTTGCCGCTGCCTCCGAGCCGTTCGACGCTTCCTGCGTCACGGCGGTGACCGACAGCGGGATGGTGCCGGACCAGTTGGCGGGTGGCGTCAGGGTGACGTCCGCCGCCTGGTCCGGGGTCAGGGTCCAGCTGCCATCACTGTTATGGGTACCCGCAGAAAGCGTCGCGCCCGTCGGCAGGCCGGAGACGACAAACCGCACAATGCTCTCGGATCCATCGGTGTCGGTGAGCGTCGCCGCCAAAGGCAATCGGATCGCCGTGTCCTCCTCGCCCTGGATGCCGCTGAGGGAGAGGATCGGTGCGTCCGCCGCCGCATCGACCGTCACCGCGACCTGCACCGGCACCGTCGTGCTGTTGCCGTCGGCCTCCACCGCGGTGACTGCCAGGTTGAGTTGCAGTGTGCCGGAGAAGTTGGGCGGTGGGGTGAATGTCAGCCCAGGCAGTGCCGCGCCGGGAATGGTCCAGCTGCCGTCCGGGTTCAGCGTGCCAGCCGAGAAGCTGGCGCCAGTTGGGACATCGGTGGCGACGACGACCAGACTCTCCGAACCGTCGCGGTCGGTGAGCTGCGCCACGATGTCGATGCCGATCGGCTGGTCCTCGGACCCATGTGCCGTGACCGCCGCATCGACCAGCGGCGTGTCGGCCACGCCGGCGACGGCGACATGGAAGCCCACTTCGGTCGTTGCCGCCTCGCCCGTCGCGCGCTCCACCGAATGCGCCTGCATCGTCAGCGCCATATTGCCGGACCAATTGCCGGGCGGCGTCAGCGTCAGCCCGGGCAGTTGGGTCGGCGTCAGCGTCCAGCTGCCGTCGCCATTGTTGACGCCCGCCGACAGCCGTGCCCCTTCCGGCAGGCCGGAGATCACCACCGAGAGCGCCTCCGACCCGTCGCGGTCCACCAGCGAGGCCGAGAGGTCGAGCGTGATCGGCTGATCCTCCCGACCGGCGACATCCGCCGCGCTGGCGAGCGGCGCATCCGGCACTGGCGCGACGGTGAAGGTGACGGTCTGGGAAGTGCTGGCGGTGGCGTGGTTGGACGGCTCCTCCGTCACCGCCGTCACGGTGAGGGAGTAGGTGCCGGCCTCGTTGGCGGGTGGCACGAAGACCACGTTGCCGACCGCCGCAGGCGTGACCGACCAGGTGCCGTCGCCATTGTCGTGGATGCCCGCCGCCGGCGCAATGCTGGCACCGGCCGGCAGGCCGGAGAGCGTGATCGAGACGACCTGCTCGCTGCTGTCGCTCGCGACCACGGCAAGGTGCAGCGGCACCGGCACGTCCTCGAAGGCAGAGCCGGGCGCGACGGAGGCGGTGATGACCGCGTCGTCTGCGACCGCCGCGAAGTCGAGCGTGACGTCGCGCTCGCTGTGCGAGACAGTGCCGTCCGCCTGGACCGAGGTCGCTGTCACCTGCAGCGTGATGTCGCCCGAGAAGTCGTGCGGCGGTATCACCTTGAGTCCGGCCAGCTCGTCTGGGCGGAGCACCCAGCAGCCCGTCTCCGGATCGTGGACTCCGACTGAGAGACTGGCACCTTGCGGCAAGCCCTCGATGCGCAAGCCGAGCGTCTGCGCCGAGGTGTCGTGCGCGGCGACCGTAATGCCGAGGGCAAGCGGGCTATCCTCCTGCCCAGCGGCCGCTGTCACCTCCAGGGAGGGCAACGCATCGTCACCCTGCGGGGTGTTGCCGTCCGGTGGCACGGCCGGGCTGGATGCGCCGCCTTGTCCGGAGTCGACCTCCCGCACGACCAGGGTTCTCGTGACGCTGGCAACATCACCGTCTCTCTCCTGTGAGACGGTCTCGATGCGGAGCGTTACCTCGCCATGGAAACTCGAGCGGCTGAACTCCAGCCCGGGCAGATCATCGGCCCGCAGCAGCCAGGTGCCGTTGCCGACCGGCGTGCCCGCTGAAAGATAGTAGTCGTCCGGGACGTCCCGCACCCAGACATGGAGCGTCTCGGACCCATCAGTATCGGTCATCCGCGCGTCAATGGGTAGCGGTTCCCAGGCATTGCCCTCAGACGCGATGTCCGAGACCTCGTTCACCGGCGTGTCGGCCACGCCGGCAGGGACCACCGTGATGGTGCCGTGCACCGTGGCGCGCACGCCGCCCGTGTCCTCGACCGTCACGGCGACCGTGAGCCGCGCCGCCACGTCGCTGTCATGCGGCATGGTGATGGTCAGGCCAGGCAGCTGCTCCACCGCGATGGAGCAGGCGCCGCTGGACAGGGCCACGGTGCTGCCATCCGCGAGGTGCAGCACTGCACCGGACGGGATGCCGGAGACCTCGGCGTGACCGACAAGGTGCTCCGACCCGTCGTGGTCGCCGAGCACGGGCCGCAGATCGAGTGCGATGGGCTGGTCCTCCAGCCCGGTGGCGGTGGCGCTCCAGTCGGTGGTGTCCACCACCGCCGCGACCTGGATGGGGAAGGCGATGGTCGAGACGGCCTGGCTGCCGCCGTTCTGCTCCTGTGAGATGGCGCTCACGGTGAGCTGCAGCGTCCCGGCGAAATCAGGTGGTGGCGTGATGGTGGCGACCGCTGCCTCATCGGCGGTCAGCGACCAGCGACCGGGCCCCTGGTAGGTACCGACATTCAGTGTCGCCCCCGGCGGCAGGCCGGAGAGGAGGAAAGACAGGTGCTCCGACCCATCGGTATCCGACAACCGCGCTGGCAGGCCGAGCGGTATCGCCGTGTCCTCGGTGCCGGACGGATTGACCCCTGTCCAGACCGGCGCATCGGCCACCGCGATGACCTGCACGGGGAGATTCTGCGCCGGGCTCTCGGCGCGACTGCCGTTCGGCTCCTCGGAAATGGCAATGACCTGCAGCGTGAAATTGGCATCGCTGTCATGCGGCGGTGTCACCGTGAGGGTCGATGCCACAGCGGCGTCCACCAGCACGCTGCCATCCGCCTGCCGGACCAGCACGGTACCGCCGGCACGCAGCACCGCCTCGTCCGGCAGACCGGTGATGCGAAAGCCGACCAGATGCTCTGACCCATCGATGTCGGTGGTGGCACCGGAGATATGCAGCGGGATCGCGCTGTCCTCCAGGCCGAGGGCAGGGCCGACCCGCAGCGTTGGAGCATCGGCCACCGCCTCGACGTGAACAGAGAAATGTGTGGTCGTCGTCGCCGTGCTGTTGTCGTGATCGCTCGAAGTTGCCTGCAGGGTCAGGGTGATGTTGCCGGAGAAGTCGCGCGGCGGAGTCATCGCAAGCGCCGGCAGATCGGCTGGCGCGATCGCCCAGGTGCCGTCGGGGTTGCGTGTGCCGGCCGAGAGCGTGGCACCGGCCGGCACGCCGGACAGCACCAGGCTGAGCTGCTCCGAGCCGTCGGTGTCGGTCAGCCTTGCCCCGAGGCCGAGCGCGATCGGCTGGTCCTCCAGCCCCGAGACATCCGCGGCATTGACCTCCGGGGCATCCGCCACCGCCTGCACGGTGACGCGCTCCGTCCCGGTGATCACCTTCGAGACGCTGATGCCATTGCCCGTGTCGGTCAGGGTGGCGCTGAAGCCGAGGGTGAAGTCGACGTCACTGTTCGCCGGCGGCCGGATGGTGACGGCGCCGGCGCGCAAGTCGGCCGTGGCCACGTCCCAGGCGCCGGGAGACACCTCGGTCCCGCAGTTCAGCGTCGCGCCGGTGGGCACACCGGTCACGCGGGTGAGCGCCGACCAGGTCTCCGAGCCATCGGTGTCGGGCGTCGAGAAGGTGGGCCGCAGGACGATATCGGTGTCTTCCGCGCCTGTGACACTGCCCGTGATGGTGCCATCGTCCACCACCGGGTTCACTTCGACGGTGAAAGCGGTGCTCGCCCGGGCCGGCGCCGCACCATCCCGCGCTTCGGTCGCCACGGCGGTGAGCGTCAGCTGGATGCTGCCGGAGAAATTGACGGGCGGTGTCAGCGAAGCGGCCGCGAGCTGCGCAGGGGTCAGGGTCCAACTGCCGTCCGCATTCTGGGTCCCGGCCGAGAGCCTGGCAGCCGCCGGCACGCCGGTGAGAAGGAAGGAGAGCGTTTCCGAGCCATCGGTGTCAGTGAGGGCACCGCCTAGCCCGGTGAGCGGGATACTGGTGTCCTCCGAACCGGTCAGGTCGGCCGCCTGTACCGTCGGCGTGTCACTGACCGCATGCACCACGATCGTGGCGGAAACCTCAGTGGTGGCGGTCGAGGTGCCGTCAATGGTCTGCACCGCAAAGCGAAGGGTGATGTCCGCGTCCGAATTGGTTGGCGGGCGGATGGCGAGCGCGCCGGTCTCGAGCGCGGTGCGCGCCACCTCCCAGGTTCCTGGGCCGACCAATGTACCCTGGTTCAGCGTGGCATCAGCGGGTACCCCGCTGATGATGACGGTGCTGCCCAGGTGCTCCGAGCCGTCGATGTCGGTGGTGGCGAAGGTGCCGTGAATCGGGATCCAGGTATCCTCGTCTCCGGCACCGGAAACCTGTATGCTGGCCGGATCGGCGCTCGGTGCGACCTGGACGGTGAAGGCGTGCT
>NZ_JAUTWS010000146.1 GCF_030657435.1 Paracraurococcus lichenis
CCATTTCAAGTCGAAGTGGCCGAAGGCGCTGCAGCTCGCCCTTGCCGTATACCCCGACGCGAAGGTGGAGATCGGCGACGAGGGCGTGGCGCTGCACCCGTCGCGCCCGCCCGTCGCCCCCCGGTTGCTCGCCATCCGCTGACCCCAGATACCACGGGGCTAACCGCAAGCACTGATCAGCTTGTGTCGGACGCAACCAAGAGGATGTGCCGCGACGTCTCACCAGATCACCCGGCCGCGCCGGGCACGGGAGTCAATCTGAGGACGGCCACGGCCGGGGCGCTAGCAGCATGGCGGGGCTGCCCCGGCACTGCCCAGTTCAGCCGCAGGGACCTCGGCAACTACGAGCGGGGGAGAGACGAACAATCTGCGCCTTTTGGTGAGCACGCTAGCCGGTGCGGAGCGCGCGCAACAGGCTATTGAGGCATCGTATCACGCCAGACCCTAGCCGAACCCCCATTCGCCGAGCGGGATGAGCATGGCGCCGAGGGCCGGATCCGGATGGCGCCGCATGGCGGCCACGAAAGGCCTGTCGGCAGCGACGACGCCCCGGGCACTCATGGTGACAGCAAAGGCCACATAGAGCGTGTCATAGGTCGAGTGGCCGACAGCCAAGCCGATCTCGAGGGCCACGTCATACAGGGCGAGGTCACCGGTGGGCGTCGGGGGCACCTGGGCCCTGAGAAGGTCCAGGGCTTCCCGCGCCTGGTCCGCCGACCACACCCCCTTGCGGGTCTGCAGCCAACAGACATTGGCTGCCTCGTTGAGCCAGAAGTCCGGCAGCAGGAGCTCCTCCCCGCCCTCGGCCAGCGCCTGCGCGAGGTGGCTGTCTGGCTCCGCGAGCACCCATTTCAGCGTGACGCTGGCATCCACGACCAGCGCCATGCATCACGTGCCCGAGCCGCTGGCGAGGTTCGTGGCCCGCCTCTCCCGGCTCTCTTCGAGGAGGTCGACCGCAGTATCCGATCTGCGCCCCGCAGTGCGGTCCCGAAACTCGGCCAAGCGCGCCGCGGCCGCCGCACGAGGGGTGACTTGTGCACCGCCGGTGAGGATCTGGCGCAGGATCTCCCGGTGCTCAGCCTCCGCACTGCGCCCGTGCTCGGCAGCTCGGATCCGGAGTGCCCGAACAATGGCATCGTCGAGATTGCGAACGGTCAGGGTTGCCATGAGGAATGCCCTGCTGCGGATGCAGTCACTGCTGTCATATAGCCAGATGTCAAGGCTCCCGAAATCCCCGCGAGGCTGCTTCGAAGCGCTGGCGGAATCAGACATCACGGATACGTTGCGAATGGCGGCATGTATACCTGAGGCGGTGCGGCCGCCTGAATGGCCAGCGCATATGCCTGCCCGGTGCCTCGATTCGCTCTGAACCTGCCGCACCGGCCGGCAGTCGTCATAGGGCGACTTGCAGAGATTGCCGGTGGGTACGACCGTACTCGCAGGTCGTTCCAACTGTCCCTGCGGGTTTAAACGGCCGGAGTACCACTTTTCTCGGGAGGAGGCCGATGCGGCGCTGCACTTATCAAAGGTCTGGCTTTGGTCAATGCGTGGACGGCGGGCGCTGGCGCGCTGGCACCATGGCGAGCCCCGATCCGCGGCAATAGGTGCTGCTGCGGTTTTCCGTCGGAAAACTGCTTGCTGGCTCACGTGCGATGCGCAACGGTGCGCTTCTCACGCTACGGATGGGGGTCAGGTGGCGCGAAAGCAAAGTCCCGCACGGGGGCGGGTTGTTCTTATTGCAAGTCCAAAAGGCGGGGTTGGCAAGTCATCCCTATGCCGGAGCCTCCTGGTCAGTGCTGCCCGGCAGGGGATCCGCTGTCTCGGGGTTGATCTCGACCCGCAACAGACCCTCACCAAGTGGCATGCCCGGCGCGAGCGGGTCCGGCAGACCTACCCGGAATGCTCCGAGGTGCCTGTCCTGGCTGTACCCCTTGCCGACTGGCGGGCGGCGCTCAAGGAGACCGGCAATGTCGACCTCCTCGTCATCGATACGCCCCCTAGTATCGAGGCGCAGTACGGCGCCACCCTCAGCCTCTGCGCGGCCGCCGATATCGTGCTGGTGCCGACCGGCGCGACACAGGACGACGTCGATAGCGTTACTCCCTGGATGCGCACCCTGACAGGTGCTGATATCCGCTCGTCCTTCGTGCTGAACCGAGCGAACCGCCGGGTCCGGAGTTACGAGGCGATCCGCACCAAGCTGTTGCAGGTCGGGGCGCTCTGCCCTGTCGAAATCCCGCTTCTGGAGGATATCCACGTTTCGGCCGGCAAGGGCCTGGCCGTGCCGGACTTCGTCAAAGCCAAAGCGGCGGAGACCTTCGACGCGCTCTGGGCTTATGTCGTGCGCGAAGCCGGGATCCGCGTGCCGGCGAAGGCGGCATGAAGGGGCTGAGCCGGCGGGCGTTACGCGAGGTCGACGTCGATACTGACGTTTCCCCTGTGCTGACCGATCGGCGCGAGGAGGATATCAAGGCCCTCACGCGGGTGGACGAGCAAGTCTACGAGACACTGAGGGAGGTGTTCGAAGGCACCAGCCTGCTGGTGGACCAGCGGAAGGTGAAGCTGCTGCTAAAGCTGCGCACCGATGTGACAGTGGCTTGGTCGCAGACCCGCGACGCCTTCATCGAGATCGGCCGGGCGCTTAACGACGTCGATCGCGAACTGGACACACTCGAGCGCGACCGCTTCAAGGTCGGCTTTCGGCGTCTCTTCCCGTTCAGTGAGACCGTAGCCAGCCAGTTCCGGGCCATCGCTCGAATGGTCGATGAGGGACACCTGCCGCGCGAGCTCGTACCAGGGTCCTATGGTGCTGCATACCAGATGGCGTTGCTCACGCCTGGTCAGCGCGAGACGGCGAAGTCCCGTGGCCTGATCCGGCCTGATGTTTCGCGGGACGCACTGATCGCGTTTCGCCGCGAGGTGGATGCACCGGCGTTGCAGGGCACTCGTGGGGTTGATCCGGCCCGGATGCGGGCGGAACTAACGCGGCTGAAGCGGCAGCGCCGCAGGGCGTTGATTGACCTCCTTGCATTACGCCGCCGCATACGTGAGGTCCGTAGCCTGTTGCAGGACGAGAGTGCATAAGCGCTCGCCACACGCGGCAGCACCGGACCTGCTTGACAGAGGAGGTCCGCGTCGCACTCCATACCGAGATGGCGCGTGCCGCAGGAGCGTGGTGGCCAAGAAACGAGAGAGACCCTGGCGGTCCAAATACGCCCGGCATCAGCCAGCTATCTGCAGTGAGCAGAGATAGTTCTACCTCCTTAATGTCGCCGATAGTGGCATGTCTCTCGGAATGCCGGCATGAGGCCGTCTCTTCAGGCTTTTCTCATTTGTGGCAACAGCCTTTAGCTTGACGAGGTGGATGCCCCCTGCTCCGCGGCATCGAGGTGCCATAGCGTGGTTGGTGCTGTGCCTGACCCCCATCATGGGGCGGATCACACCGACCCCGAAGAGAACCATGACCCCGGCAGTGGTCAGCCTCCAACTCAGCGCTTGACCTGGATGACCCGATTAGAGAACGGGGTCTGACCCACAACTCAGCTCCGGCGTAAGGCCTTGGCCTGCAGATAGGAATGTAGGCCATGGATGACGCGAATGGAGGCGTCAGCTAGTCCAGGCAGCGATCCGTGTCAGTCGCCGGATCTGCTGATCAAGTTGCATTGACGGTCTGCGGATCAGCTGCAGTGCCGCGCACCTCACGGATGGCCATGAACCCGCTGAACTCGTCGGCGGGCATGGGGTGGCCGAAGAGGAAACCCTGCGCCTCCTCGCAGCCTTCCTGGCTGAGCAGGGCCATTTGTCCCATGTCCTCGACACCCTCGGCATTCGAGCGGATGCCGAGGGCACGGCTCATGCCGAGCACGGCGCGGATGATCGCCGTGCTGTCCGGGCTTTCGCCGAGATTGCGGACGAAGGATCGGTCAATCTTGATTTTATCGAAACGGAACTTTCGCAGGTAGCCCAGGCTCGAATAGCCCGTCCCGAAGTCGTCCATGGCGATCGAGACCCCGAGCTCGCGCAGCTCGGCAAGGATGGCGAGCATCTCCTCGGTGTCGTTCAACAGGATACTCTCGGTGATCTCCAGCTCAAGGCGTGACGCCTCGAGGCCGCTACTGACCAGCGCGTCCCGAACCTTGTCGGCGAAGCCCGCCTGGCGGAACTGCACCGGGGAGACATTCACCGCCACCCGACCGAGCGCGGGCCATTCCGCCACCTGCCGACAGGCGGTCCGCAGCACCCAGTCGCCGATGGGAACGATGAGGCCGGTTTCCTCGGCCAATGGGATGAACTGATCCGGGCGGACATTGCCACGCTCCGGGTGCTGCCAGCGGATCAGCGCCTCGGCGCCGACGAGGCGTTCGCCGTTCGTGCTGACCTGGGGCTGGTAGTACAGCCGCAGCTCGCCCTCGGAGAGCGCCCGCCTCAGGTCTGCTTCCAGGGCTTTCCGCTCCTGCAGCCGGCGGTTCATCTCCTCCTGGAAGAAGCGGAAGGTGCCGCGTCCCTCCTCCTTGGAGCGGTAGAGGGCGACATCGGCTTCCTGGATGAGGATGCCCGAGTCGACCGCCGCCGCCTCGGCGGCGCGGATGGCGACGCCGATGCTGACACCGATGCTTGCTTGGTGGCCGCCGAGGTCGAACGGGTCCTTCACCGTGGCGATGATCCGCAGGCAGAGCGCCTCGGCGTCGGAGGGCTGGGACGCGCCGCGCTGCACGATGGCGAATTCGTCACCACCGAGCCGCGCCAGGGTATCGCTCTCCCGCAGGGTGGCCTTGATGCGGGCGGCGACCTGGACGAGGAGGCGGTCGCCCGCGGCGTGTCCGAGCGAGTCGTTGACCTCCTTGAACCTGTCGAGGTCGAGATAGAGGACTGCTACGGCACCCCCGTCCCGGTGGCACTCGGCAAGGCACTGGGTCAGCCGGTCCCGGAACAGGGCCCGGTTCGGCAGCCCCGTCAGCGTGTCGTGTGTGGCGAGGTGCGCCGTCCGCTCCAGCACGGAGACGGCGACCGACCCGATGTCGCCCCCGCCGATCAGCCCCGTGATGTTGGTGAACGGGCGCCCCTCCGCCATGGCAGCGACTGCCTCGTTGAGGCGCTGCAGCGGCGCGGTCAGCCGTCGCGCGGAGACGAGACCCAGGCAGAGCGCGAGCGAGGTCGCGCCCAGACCCGCAGCGAGTAGCCCGGCCAGAGCGTCGCGCGACCAGCGCCGAGCCTCTGCCGTGACACTCTCCTCGAGTGCCCGGGTCAACCGCGTGACGGCAAAGAGCAGGCTGCGCAGATCTGCTTCGACGCCGATGAGTGCCAGCCTGCATTGCTCGACCGCGGCGGCGCTGGCGAGCGCCTCCCGTTGCTTGGCGAAGGCACCATCAGGTCCGAGGAGCGCGGTCCGGATGTCGTCGAGCGCCTTGCCGGCGTCACGCGCGTTCTTGCCCTGCCCGGCTTCCTCGAGCCGTCCCGCAAGCCGCCGTAAGTAGACCGCACTGTTCCTCAGAATGGTCGACGCCCCGGTCTCGATGGCGCCGAGCGGGGCTGCGTCGTGCTGTGCCGCGTGGATTGCCGCAAGCTCGTCCAACCGGTCGAGGCCCTGCAGCAGCTTGTCGGCGCCGACGAGACGCGGATAGATGCCTGTCAAGACCTCCGAGAGCAGCGCCGCCATGGACTCCGGCGTGGCGGTCTTCGCCTGCTCGGTTGTCTTGGCACGCTCCTCGGTGAGCGTCATCTGGGCGTCAGCCGCGGAGGTGATGTCCCGCAGAATCTCGTTCATGCGTTGGCGGGCCGCACGGAATGCGGCGATGCGATCCTCGCGGGCGTCCATGGCGGCGACCTCGGCGCGGTCCGCAGCGATCAGGGCGGACGCGAGGCGCATGGCTTCCGCATGCACGCGCTCCGCCTGGTCGATCGGCAGGTTCGCCCCGGTGAGCCCGGCGAGCGTGCGAAGCCGCGAGATGGCGGCACTCCAGTCCCGGTCGATACCCTCCATCCGGGCCTCGACGACGTCAGGCGCAGCCACGCTGCCCGCAGTACCACCACCCCTGGTACGGCTCCCGGAGAGGCCGACCTGGAGCGCGTCCCGAAGCGCGTGCAGGTTGTCGACGAGGGTTCCGCTCTCGGCGCGCATCGGCGTAACAGAGCCGGTCAGGAAGGAGACCCGCTCGCCGGCCTTCATGAGGAGGTAGACGCCGCCGGCAGCCGGGATCCCCATGACGAGCGCGGTTGCAAGGAAGGCAATGGTCAGCCTGCCACGCAGGCCGATCGCGCCTCCTAGTCGGTGCCACATGGGGGTCCGCATGGTGCGGTTCGCTTCCGGTTCGGGCTTGGTGTCAGTCGGTGAGCATCGGGCGGAAGACCTGCACGCGGTTGTTGCCGGTGTCCGCGACGTAGATCAGCCCGGTCCGGGGATGGACGGCGATGCCGTGCAGGTTCAGGAACTCCCCAGGCCCGGAGCCGCGCCGCCCCGCCATCCCGAGAAAGCACCCGTCGTGGTCGAAAGCCTGGACGCGGTCGTTACCAATCTCGGTGACCCACACATGGCACGCCGCATCGACAGCGATGCCTGCGGGGGAGCGGAACTCACCCTCGCCCGTACCGGTCGAGCCCCAGCGGGCGAGCGGTGTGCCGTTCACATCGAACACCTGCACGCGGTCGTTCCTGAGATCGGAGAGGTACAGGCGTCCGTCAGGTCCGAGCTTGATGGCCTCCGGATTGTCGAGTTCGCCGGGTGCCGTTCCCTTGCGGCCGAACCCGAAGCAGAATCCGCCCGAACGATCGAAGACGCTGACGCGGTGGTTGTCTGCCTCGGGCACGTAGAGGCGGTCTTCCACGATGGTCATGAACTCGGGCTTGGCGATCTGCCCCGGCCCGGAGCCGTGCCCCGCGAAGGTAGACACCCATCGGAATGCGGGGTCGTAGACCTGGATGAACCCCGTCGTGTAGTCCGCCACGAAGACATTCCCCGCCGCGTCCACGGCGATACCCTCGGGCTTCTCCAGGTTCTGCTCCTCGCCGCCCTTGCCGCCGAAGCGCGCCAGGAAGCGTCCGTTGGCGGCGTCGAAGACCTGGACCCAGGCATGCGATGCGTCGGTGACGAGGAGCCTGCCGTCGGGTGTGAAGGCGAAATCCTCGACATAGCCGAACTGGCCCTCGCCCGCTCCGGCCGAGCCGAAAGAGAAGAGGTACTCGAGGACGGGAGGACGCGCCGAAGCTGGGAAGGATGTGCAGACATTGCCGGCGGCCAGGCTGGCCGCCGGCAGACCTTTAAGCACCGCCCGTCGTGTGACGCCGTACCGCACTTGAAAGCCCCTTTGCCGCGACGATCCCCGGATGAGATGCGTCAGGCAGGTTAGATCCGAGTGCGGTCACCATCGCTGACGATTGTGCCTCAATCCGTCACAGGCATTCGTTCGAGTTGGTGCGGAGAACGCTTGGCAACAGGTCAGGAGTGGGCCATCTGCGACCGGCCCTTCGAACGTCCGGGCGAGCCGGTCAGGGCAGTCAGCACCGGCACCTGCTCATCCGACAGGCCCCGCTTGGTGGCGCCCCAGGCACGCGGGCGCGCGGCGCGGGGCTCGGGTGGCCTGCCCTTCACCTATCCTCGGTGCCCCTTGCAGGAGCGGGCGAAGAACGTCTCATCGGCCTCGATCACCCCAGAGAGGATTGCCGTATTGTCCTGCGCGGCAGCCTTGAGGAAGCGGTGACGCGAGCGCCAGACGGTCATGTGGTTCACGCCGATCCCTGCCTACCTGATTTGCGGCTAGTGCTCCAATCAGAA
>NZ_JAUTWS010000147.1 GCF_030657435.1 Paracraurococcus lichenis
AGGCGGCCGACATTCACCGTCATCTTTCAGCTTGCTGACACTCGCCCCAATCTTGTCATTCGCAAGCGCGAGGCGTCGGTGGGCGCCCGGGTTCTGAGACTCGCCGCATGGCCTGGACAGGGATCTTCCTTAGGGTTTTTCCCTACGGAACGTAGGCGGCGCGTAGGCGTCCCCAACCGCGCACATAATGACCGGCATCTCCGACGCGACGCCGACGGCCCCGCACAGACCCATCAGAGGGGAGGATCTTCGATGAAAGCCCTCATGCACGCGCCAACTGCTCGGGCGCGTGCAGAAGGGTGAGATCGACCCCTCCTTCGTCATCACGCACAGCCGGCCGCTCGAGGAGGGGCCCGAGCTGTACCGGACCTTCCGGGACCAGAAGGACGGGTGCGCCAAGGTCGTCCTCAAGCCCTGAAGGTGACGCCATGACCTATCGGCATTCCGAACCGCCTCATCACGGCATGACTTCGCGCCATGCCCATGCGCCCGAATTCCGGCCCGTTCTGCTCCGCGTGAACGCCCTCGGCGTCGCGCTTGTGGCGGTGGCGGGCGTGGCCGCGATCAGCATGATCGGTGCCCAGACCCTGGCGCGCGGGCGCACCACCAGGATCGGCCACCAGCGCGGGAACGGCGAGGCTTCCACCTACGCCCATGAGCCCGAAGTCGAGCGCTCCCTCACTATCGAGAAACCAGCGGAAGAACTCCATGGCCTGTGGCGCGAGGCGGAGACGCTGCCGCGCGTGGCGGGCCACATCGCGCAGATCCGTACCCTGGGCGACGGGGAGACGCGCTGGCGCGTACCCAGCCCGTTCGGCCGTGATTACGAGTGGACGATGCGCCTGACCGAGGACCGCCCCGGCGAGGTGCTGCGCTGGAAGGCTGCGGACAGCGCGTCGGCTCTGCTCAGCGACATCGCGGTGCGGTTCCGCCCCGCCTCGGGCGGCCGCGGCACGGTGGTGACGCTGCGCGTCCGCGTCGACCCGCCCGGCGGCATGCTCGGCGAGGCGCTGCTGAAGCTCTTCGGCGGCGTCGTGCCCCGCGAGCTCCTCAGCAAATCGCTCCACTACTTCAAAAGCCTCGCCGAGACGGGCGAGATCCCAACCACCGAGCGCCAGCCCGCCGCTCGTGCCGACACGCGCTGAAGGAGATTCAACTATGCGAGCGCTCTATTGGAACGGCGTGAACGATCTGCGTGTCGGCACGGTGAAGGACCCGGAGATCGTCAACCCGCATGACGCCATCCTGCGCGTCCGCCTGTCCACGACTTGCGGCTCGGACCTGCACTTCATCGACGGCTACATCCCCTCCATGAAGCCCGGCGACGTGATCGGCCACGAGTTCATGGGCGTGATCGAGGATGTCGGCCCCGAAGTGAAGCGCGTGAAGCGAGGCGACCGCGTCGTCGTTCCCTCGTTCATCGTCTGCGGCCAGTGCTGGTACTGCCAGCACAACCTCTACTCGCTGTGCGACAACACGCATCCCAAGCCCGAGCTGCAGGCGCCGCTGCTCGGCGGGTATCCCACGGCCGGCATCTACGGCTACACTCACGCCTTCGGCGGCTACGCCGGCGCGCACGCGCAGTACGTGCGCATACCGTTCGCCGACAACGACTGCTTCAAGGTCCCTGACGGTGTGGCGGACGAGACGGCGCTGTTCCTCTCGGATGCGGCGCCGACCGGCTACATGGGCGCTGATTTCTGCGACATCCAGCCGGGTGACACGGTCGCGGTCTGGGGGTGCGGCGGCGTGGGCCTGATGGCGCAGCAGAGCGCGCGGCTGATGGGTGCCGAGCGGGTGATCGCGATCGACCGGTTCCCGGAGCGGTTGCGGATGGCGCGCGAGCACGCCGGCTCCGAGACGATCGACTACACGCAGGTCGACAGCGTCCTGGAGGCGCTGATGGAGATGACGGGCGGGCGCGGTCCCGATTCCTGCATCGACGCGGTGGGGATGGAGGCGCACGGCACCGGGCCGCAATACGCCTATGATCGCGTGAAGCAGGCGCTGCGCTTGGAGACGGACCGCGGCGAGGCGCTGCGCGAGGCCGTCATGGCCTGCCGCAAGGGCGGCACGCTGTCGGTGCTCGGGGTCTACGGGCTGATCGACAAGTTCCCGATGGGCGCCATCATGAACAAGGGCATGACGGTGCGCAGCGCCCAGCAGCACGGGCAGGCGTACATGGACCGGCTGCTCGCGCACGCCCAGAAGGGCGAGCTGAATCCGGCCTACCTCGCCACGCACCGCTTCTCGCTCGAGGACGGCCCGCGCGGCTACGACATGTTCAAGCACAAGACCGACGGCTGCGTGCGCGCGGTGTTCGCACCGTAGGGGCAGCCGCCCATCACAAGTCCTCCCATCGAGCCGATAAGGTGAGCATGGCCAAGTTCAAAACTACCGCCGCATCCATCGCCGCTGTCGCATTGGCGGTCCTCTCCGGCGGCCCATCCCTCGCGCAGCAGCAGCCGGTTGCTTCGGCGCCGAGCGGTCCGGCGCGGCTGCAGCTCGTGGTGAGCTTCGAGCACCAGGTAACCGGAGTGACGGTCGCGGCGGACGGGCGCATCTTCGTGAACTTCCCACGCTGGAGCGAGGACGCGCCCGTCTCCGTTGCCGAAGTCACGGGAGATGGCCAGGTCAAGCCCTACCCGAACGAGGAATGGAACGCTTGGCGAAACGCTAGGAAGAACCAGACTTCGCCGAATGACCACTTCGTTTGCGTGCAGAGCGTCGTCGCCGACGGGCGCGGAAGCCTCTGGGTGGTCGATGCCGCGGCTCCCGCGACCGCGCAGGTCGTCCCGGGTGGACCGAAGCTTATCCGGATTGACCTGGGGACGAACAAGGTCGCGCAAATCATCCCCTTCGGCAAAGCGGTGGCGCCCCAGGGCAGCTACCTCAACGACGTCCGCTTCTCGCGGGATGGGCTACATGCGTACCTGACTGATTCGGGTGCGAAGGGCGCGCTCGTCGTCGTCGAGCTCCAGAGCGGCCAGGCGCGACGCGTCCTCGACGGGCACCCGAGCACGCAGCCGGAAAAGGGGGTCGTGGTGAGGACGGACGGACAGGAGTTGCGCCGGCCGGACGGCCGTGGCGTCGAGTTCGCGGCCGACAGCATCGCGCTCTCTCCCGATGGTCGTTACCTCTACTGGAAGGCGCTGACGGGCAGGACGCTCTACCGCATCGCGACCGAGGCGCTCGACGATCCACGCCTGTCCGCGAAGGAGCTGGTATCCCGCATCGAGCGGGTCGGTGAGAGCGAGCCCACGGACGGCCTGTGGATCGACAAGCGCGGGCGGCTCTACATCAGCGCCATCGAGGCCAACGCCGTGAAGGTCCGCGACGGCGGTCGCGACACGATCCTCGTCCAGGACGAGCGGTTGCGCTGGCCCGACACTTTCTCCGAAGGACCTGACGGTACGGTCTACGTCACGAGCTCGCACATTCAGGACATGAGTTGGTTCAAGCCCGAGAACGGCCCGCGCCTCACGACGCAGTTATGGCGCATCGAGGGAACGGGGGCGCGGCGGCCGTGAGACGGAGGTAGCGCCAGTCCACCTCGGCCGCCTGCGACGCCGGTTGAAAGCGGTTCAAGCGATCAACTCAAGGAGGGGATCATGAGAGCAGTCGTATACAACGGACCCCGCGACGTTGCGGTGCAGGATGTGTCGGACGCGAAGATCGAGAAGCCGACCGACGTGCTGGTGCGGATCACCAGCACCAACATCTGCGGCTCCGACCTGCACATGTACGAGGGCCGGACCGACTTTCCGCGCGGTGGGGTGTTCGGGCACGAGAACCTCGGCCAAGTGGCCGAGGTGGGCAACGCCGTCGATCGGGTGAAGGTTCGGGACTGGGTCGCCATACCGTTCAACATCGGCTGCGGCTTCTGCAAGAACTGCGAGCGCGGCTTGAGCGCGTTCTGCCTCACCACGGCGGATCGGAGCGTTGTGCCGAACATGGCCGGCGCCGCCTACGGCTTCGCCGACATGGGACCGTACCGGGGCGGCCAAGCCGACCTGCTGCGCGTTCCTTATGGCGATTACAATTGCCTGAAATTGCCGCCAGACGCGGAAGAGCGGCAGAACGATTACGTGATGCTGGCCGACATCTTCCCGACCGGCTGGCACTGCACCGAGCTCGCCGGCCTGCGTCCCGGCGAGTCGGTTGTCATCTACGGAGCCGGGCCGGTCGGCCTCATGGCTGCCCACTCGGCGATGATCAAGGGCGCCTGCATGGTCATGGTCGTCGATCGCCATCCCGACCGACTGAAACTGGCGGCCTCGATCGGTGCCCTGCCCATCGATGACTCGAAGGGCTCCCCGGTCGATCAGGTCATGGAGCTGACGAATGGCGTCGGCGCCGACCGGGGCTGCGAGTGCGTCGGCTATCAGGCGCACGACCCGGACGGCCACGAGCATCCCAACATGACTATGAACAACCTGGTGAAATCAGTGAAGTTCACCGGCGGCATCGGCGTGGTCGGCGTCTACGTGCCGCAGGACCCGGCGCCCCAGGACCAGCTCTACAAGCAGGGCGAGATCGTCTTCGACCACGGTCTTTTCTGGTTCAAAGGGCAGAGCATTGGCACCGGCCAGTGCAACGTGAAGGCCTACAATCGGCAACTGCGTGATCTTATCTCGAAAGGCCGCGCGAAGCCTTCGTTCATCGTCTCGCACGAGCTGCCGCTGGACGAGGCACCAAACGCCTATAAGCACTTCGATGCGCGCGACGACGGCTGGACCAAGGTGGTCCTCAAGCCTGCGGCGTAACTGGCTGACATTGGGGGCGGGTGGTCTTCGCCGCCTTGGCCACTCAGCCGCCGCTCTGCTTCACAGCCACGTACATCGAGGGCGCCATGCCGGTCTACGAGTACGAATGCCAAGAATGCGGAACATTCACGGCGATGCGGCCGATCGCAGAGTTCCGCGATCCGTGCGCCTGCCCGACCTGCGGCTGCAGTGCTCCACGGGCTTCCCTCAGCGCGCCCAACCTCGCCGGCATGGCCTCCGCCCGCCGCAGTCTCGTCGCTTCGAACGAGCCCAGCACGAAGGTGGCCCATCCCGCCGGGTGCGGCTGCTGCGTGCGTCGGTGGCCCCTCCCGAGCGCGTTGTCATCGAAGGGGGGCCGCATCTTCTCGTCGAACGGGCCGCCAGGAAGGCAGGGGCGGTAGCGGTCACAAGAGCCGATTCCATCGAACCCAACCCCTCACGCAGAAGCGAACATGGCTTTTATCATCTCGCCCGAGGACGGGCGGGTGCGCGTCTGGAAGTTCACCGAGTGGAGTGACGATTTTCCCGTCGATGTGCCTCTCGCCCAGGCGTGCCCGGAGGACTTTGATGCCATCCTGCTGCCGGGTGGCGTCATCAACCCCGACAAGCTGCTAGCGGAGATTCTCCCGCAGGGTACGGCCAGCATACTCCTGCCGGAACAGCCCGCGACGCTGCAGTTCCGGCACTACCAGCCGACCGAATTCCTCGAACATTCCGGGCATGTGGGTGGGCGAGACGATGAAGCCGTCGCACGCACCGTCGTTGAACCAGTCCGCCATCTCGTCGGCGATCATCGCCGGCGTGCCCACCAGCAGCCCGCGCGGTCGGCGCACTGCCTCGGCGAAGCTGATGCCTTCCGCTTGCGACAGTTGCACCACCCGGTCGCGCGAACCCTGGATGCCCGCGTCACCCGCGGCGGCAATCACCTCGTCTTCGGTCTTCAGGTTGCTGACGTCAACGCCGAGCATGTTGGAGGTCCAGGCGATGACCAACTCCTGGTCGATCAAGCTCTCCAGGTAATCAGCTTGGCTCTTGTCGGGATCCGGGGAGATAGAGGACTGGCCGGCCTGACCGGGATCTGATGGGATGCAGGGCGGGTGCGGTCCGGTGCTGGAGGCCCTGTCATGGTCGGCGCAGAGCTGGTCAACCTCGCGTCGTTGCTGGACGACGCCAAGTGCTTCGCCATGGTGCGGCAGCACCGCTGGCCGGAGGGGGTGCAGTGTCCTGGCTGCGACAGCAAGGCGGTGGTGCGCGCTGGCCATGATGATAGCCAGCCGCATCGTCAGCGCTACCGGTGCAATGCCTGCGGCAGGCGCTTCGATTACCTGACCGGCACGGTCCTGGCCGGGCATCACCAGCCCCTGCGTGTCTGGGTGCTGTGCCTCTACTTCATGGGCCTGAACCTGTCGAACCGACAGATCGCCGCGGAACTGGGCTTGTCTGACTCGGACGTGCAGAGCATGACGGAGCAGCTGCGCAGCGGCTTTGCCGCCAAGACCCCGCCCGTGCGGCTGGAGGGCGATGTCGAGGTGGACGAGGTCTACGTCGTGGCCGGCCACAAAGGCCAGCCTGCTGCGGTCGCAAAAAGGGGCGGCTCGGACGCCGGCGCCGACTGGCGGGTGCGCCGGGACGCGGCACGCTGGAGAAGGACAAACCGCCCGTCCTCGGGTTGATCCAGCGTGGCGGCCAGCTGGTCATGCGCATGCTGCCCAATGTGCAGCAGCGGACGATCCAACCGATCATCGCCGCCATGGTCGCTCCGGGGAGCCAGGTCTACACCGACGAGTACGACATCTACGCCCGCCTTGAGGCTTGGGGCTATGGGCACCAGACGGTCTGCCATGCTCACGGCGAGTACGCCCGCGACGATGATGGCGACGGCTTTTGCGAGGTGCACGTCAACACCATGGAAGGGGTGTGGTCGCTCTTGCGGTCGTGGCTGCGGCCGCACCGGGGCATCTCACAGGAGAAGCTGCCGCTCTACCTCGCTTTCTTCGCGTTCGTGCACAACGCTCGCCGTCGCGGCAGAGCCCTCCTCAAGCAACTCATCGCCGCGCTGGTGGCCTGATATGCCTCTCCGCGCCGTCACCCCGGATCCCGATAAGAGCCTTCGATGTGATGCCGAAATTTGCAGCAGAACCTGCCAGCGTGACCGTGCGCACATACACTACATCGCCTGGAGCTGAAGCATAGCGCCGCGGGAGGTGGCCCAGTGCCATCCGCCCACACCTCCCACAGAGACTCCGAAAATAGGAGCTCCGACGGTGCTGAACGCTATCAAAAGGCTTATCGAAGATCCGGCTTTAGCGAAACAAATCGGCGTCGCGACCGCCAGGTCGGAAGGCATCGCCCTGCTACTGGGCGCTATTGCCGCCGTGTGTGTCATCGGCATTCTGACATTGCACAGATTGGGAAGTAGCCCGGACATTCTGGTAGCGGAGGCCTGCGGACACCGCCTGCCTTCCTGGAAGGGGGGCCAAGAGGGCGGGCCATGGCTTGGCCGCTCAGCCCATTTGCAGCCGGGGATTGACATGCGCCGGGTGCAAATGACCTGCTCTCCCTCGGAGCCCGGCGCAATCCATTCAGTGGAGCAAAGGAGCATCCGGCGGGACGAAGTGACCGAACTCGCCATCGACGCGCCCACCGACACTCCGTAGCAGCAGGGATCGCCGCAGAACTGGGACAGTGTGGTGCACGGATCAGCGGTGTGGACGCACGTAGCCCTACCCGCATTCGGGGTTATGCAACGCGGACATACTTCGGACATCCGAGCCTGAGCATACGGTTCAGCACATTGGCAGCGATGGCCACCTCCGTTGCCTGACGCTCGTCTGTTTGCGATCGGAGCCCGTCACCGATGACGCACTTCCAACGCGAGATGTCAGCCTCGATCAAGGCACGATCGTTGTAGCCCGAGGCTCGCTGCCAGCCCATGCGGCCGCGCTCGGCAATACATT
>NZ_JAUTWS010000148.1 GCF_030657435.1 Paracraurococcus lichenis
CGACGAAGCTGCGCAACTGCGCGAATGCCCAGCTATGGTGCGCCCTCCGCTCAGCCTTCCTCACCGTTGTCCGTTCGCGGATGCCCTTGAGGTCTTCAAAGGCGATTCCGCGCCCGGTGTCCTTGGCCTTGCGCACCAGTGCCTTGCTGATCCGGTGGTTCACGTCGGCGGCGAAGCGCCGCTCCTTGGCCCGGCGCTGCCGCAGCAGGCGCTTGGCCGATTGCGTCCCTTTCTTCTGAAGTTTGGTCCGCAGCCGGGCATGCCGGTTACGCAGGTTGGCAATGTGGGCGCCGCTGAAGCCATCGCCGTCGCTGTCCACCGCGATGTTCTTGCGGCCGAGGTCCACGCCGAGGAAGCCCTCGGGGTCGCCCGGCGGCACGTCGCCCACATCCACCGTCACGAACAGGAAGAACTGGCCGTCTCGGTAGACCAAATCGGCCTGCCCGCGCGGGAAGGCGAGCCGAGCCTGCTGGTAGGCGCCGGCCACCCACGGCATTACTTCCCGGCCGCCGAGGGTCAGGATCGAAACGCGATCCGGGCCTTTCCACGACAAGATGCGCTGGTCATAGACGATGGCGCCGTGCGGCCGGATCTTCGGAAGCAACCCCACCGCCGGGTCCTGCTCGTAGGCGCGCCGCAGTGGCTTCTGGGCGGTGAAGCCCCAGCGCGCCAGGTAGGTGCCCACGGTGCGGACCGCCAGCCGCACCCCGAAGCGCTGCCGGATCAGCTCGCGCACCGCCGCCCGGCTCCAGAGCGCAAAGGGTAGGTCCAGCTCGTCGGGCGTGTGGCGCCGGATCAGCCTCTGCGTGTCCGCCTCCTGCGCGGCAGAGAGGAAGCGGCCGTACCCCGGCTCAGGCTCACGCGGCCCACTCTTCAGTCCGGCCGCACCCCGCTCGGCATAGCGATGGCAGATATTGAGAACCCCGGTCGCGCTCAGGCCAACCCGGCCGGCGATCGCCTCATAGGTCATGCCAGCCTGACGCAGGCCGATCACCTGACGGCGGCGTTCTTGTTGCGCTGCCGCCGACAGCTTGCGCATGTCCACGTGCCTCATGGCGCTGATCTGGGCCAATCCAACTTGCCCTCAAGTGCACCCAAACCGGATCAATAAGAACCGGCCGCACTACACGTTGTTGCCTCCATAGAATCGGCAATGCCTAAGGTTGAGGCACCTGCCGGCTCTCGCAAGGCGGCGCGTGCGTGTACTGGACGCGAGAGCCGAGGCGAGCCGTGCGATGAATGACGGAATATCGAGTTTGTATGGGAAATTCGAGGACACGACCCTGGATGACTACTCGGCCGCCCTCGCATTTGCCGATCAGCATACGGGTTGGACCGTGGAGCAGTCGCAGGTGCAGGGCACAACGACGCGCCTGCTCGTTCGCATCAATGATCCGATGCACATGTCCACTTGGTTCGTTGCGAGGGTCAGGGACCGGATCATCGTGCTGGAGGAAAGCGGCATCGGCACCCTTGGCAGCTTTGGTACGGCCCAAGAGGCATTGCAGGCCCTGTTCTGGACTGAGATAGAACTGGCGCACGAAGAGGTCTGAGGATCCGACGCGGAAGAGCGGGACCGAATGTGGTGGTCGGCCGGCGGCTGGGTGGCCGAAGAGCCATCCCGTTGTCGGTCATCAGAGTCTCCGCGAGAGACCCCGCCCTTGAGGGCGAGGAGGGATAGCGGGCCGCACCCCAGTCTGGCCGCGTCTTCCGCAGCAGCGGCCATGCTCCAGCTGCTGCTTGGCCGCAGCGTCGCTTCTGACATTGCAGTCTCGCAGCATGGGGTGCTGCGGCGGTTGGGCCGCCGCCCGGCTTTGGGTGATCCGCAGGACAGGCCGCCGCTGCTGCGGTCTCTGCGAAGCGCTCAGCCTGGCGCGTGGCCCGGTTCGACGCCCTCCGCCTACGCCCGATCACGCGCGCCATGCGTGTCGTCACGCTGAAGACCCGGGTCATACCACACGTGCCCGGCGCCTATCCGACGAGGGCCGTCATGCAGCCTAGATGTGCCAGGACCCGGGCGAGACACCCACCGGATAAACCCAGGCAATCTCGCTTCCGTCGGGCAACTGCACGCTACTGTATGCATGTGGCAGTTCGGTGTTGGAGAGCACCGCTTGGTCGATGACGACGAGCGATTTGTTCGCCGCGATGGTCACGTAACCCTGGGTGCTGGCGGTGAAATGCTGCAGTTGCGCCAGCGCGTCCTCGAAGGAGACCTGCTGGGACCGGGCCGCCGTGGTGCCCGCATCCGTTAGCAGCGTGACGGTCGAAGGCAGGACCGCGGGCTTATGCGACAGGTCGGTATCGGCGGAGGCCGGCGGATGCGCCGGGGCGACGTCGGCGGATTTCGAGGTGGGTTGCGGCGCCGCCGTCGTCGCGGCCTGCGGCGGCGACGCGGCCGGCGGCGCCGTGGAGACGACCACGGGAGCCGGGGTGTCCGCCGCATCCGCGGTGACTGGAAGGGCTGCCGCCGTCTCCGCGGCATGCGCCGTGGTGGGGAGGGCAGCGGCCATCTCCGTCGGTACGGCGATGATCTTGCCCAGCGGCGCATCGACGGCGATCAGCGCCGCGAATTTCTGGCTGAGTTCCGGCGACAGGTCGCTGACGGCGAAGGCTTGCTTGGCCGGCTGGATGAGCGACCAGGCGGCGACGGCGTCGATGTAGTGCACGGCTGCGGGCGAAGCGTTTGCCTCGACGCCACTGGCGTGCGGCGTGGCGGCCGGCGTACCGCCCGCGGGCTGCGCCGCCGCATCGGTGTGGACGGCGACCTGGCGCAGGATGTCGAGCGTGTTCAGAGCTTGCCCGGCCTGGGGCGGGAGCACCCAATCTGCCGCCCAGCCGTTGTCCAGCCAGTGAATAGGCATGAGGGCGGCATTGCCGCCGGCCGGCATGGCTGATGCCGCCTCCGGCCGTGCCGGCAGGAGGTCGGCGACGATCACCAGGTCATCGATCGTGGGCGTGGGCGGGAGGTGGGGTTCGGCCGGCGCCAGGCCGTCCTGCGCCAGCGCCGTCCGGTCATCGAGCGCGTGGTCGGTCGGGATCGGCACCGGCGCGCTGTCCGTCATCTCGGCCTGCTCCCCGGCCGTCTGCGCCGGCACCTCGGCCCGCTGGGCCGGCGCCTCCGCCAGTGCCACCGGCAGCGGGGCTGGAGGCGCCATCAGGTCGCCCACATCGCCCTGCAGCGAGACGAAGGCGACTGCGATGCTAAGGATCTGCTGGAAGCGCTGCAGCGACATGTCCGGTCCGGCATCCGCGGTGCCGCCGTCCACCGCCGGGCCCGCGGCGTCCATCGCCGGGGGCGCGTTGGGCAGCGCCGCGGCATCGGTCATGTGCTCCGCCGCCTGCCAGACCTCGGCCCCCGGCTCGGCGGCCTGCACGGTTTGGTACCAGCAGGTCGCCACCAGGACCAGCAGCAGGGCCGCCGGATGCAGCATGAAGCCGGTACCATGGCCCCGGCCGGAGCTCTGCGGCAGCACCACCGCCGGCAGGCGGTCGAGCGCCTGGCGCACCAGCGCATGGAGGTCGTGCCCCTCGAGCGCGCCGGGCAGGATGCCTGTGATAAGGACGTAACGACCATCGAGCCGGGCGATGTGCACGACGGGGTCGCCGGACTCCGGTGCGCAGAACACGGCCCAGGGCTCGTCCTCGTCAGTGAGGCCCGTCTCCAGCTCGAGTGGGATGCCGGACCGCCCGAGGCTGTCGATGACGCGAAAGAATTCGGCCCGGTCCTGCTCGGTCCAGTTGCGATCGGCGGGCGGGGCCGGCTCTCGCCGGAATGCGAGGATTTTCGCCAGCATGCCGGGCCTCAGGCAGCGGTGGGGGAGCTCGGGTCCGGGAAGAGGATGGCGTGCGTGACGGGGTCGTAATAGCTCATCAGCTCCCGCACGAAGGCCGTGGCCGGCACGCCGAGCGCCTCCGCCCAGACACGGTAGCGGTCCGGCGGGATGCGGCCCCGCCCCGTCTCGAGCTGGGAAATGAATGAGTAGTATTCGGTGCCTACCATCTCGGCCAGCTCGCGCTGCGAGAGGCCGCGTGCCTCTCGCAGGCCGCGCAGCCAGCGACCTGCGGCACGGCGGAGTTCCTGCGTTTCCGTGTCCTGCCGGCGCTGCTGATGGAGATACATAGGATCCTCTAGGTGGTGTCACCTAACAGCGTGTTTCTACTACAAGGAGATTTCTAATGCCGACCGGCGCCCGATGAAAGCGAATTCCGCCGCGCCGCCCTGCCATGGTTCGCTCCGGTGTTGCGAAATTGCATCACTCAAGGCGCATCAAAATTCCATGCCGCGCACGACGGATTAGAGCTTTACTGTACTCTAAGTTGAGTTTATGCCGACAAACAATCGCAGTGCGAGATTGCGAGGCTGCCACGAGTTCCGGCCCCGCCCTTTCGCGCCGTGATCATTACCCATGCAAGGGGCTAGGAATTCATGTCCGCCGCAGACCAGATGCCGACCGTCAAGACCTATTATCAGAGCATTCTCTACCGCGACCCGACGACGGCCGAGTCGTCGTCTTGGGCCAGCGTTCTCGACTCCGGGGCGGTAAACGTTTCGCAGTTCGCGAACTCGCTGCTCGTCTCGAACGAGATGCAAAATTACGTGGCGCCCGTGGTGCGGCTGTACCAAGCCGCCTTCAACCGCGTGCCCGAGTCCACGAGCGCGATCAACTTCTACGCCAGCCAGCTCCGCGCCGCGGACACCGCCGGCACCTACAACACGGTCCTGGCCCGCATCACCCAGCAGTTCAGCGAGTCGCCGGAATTCGTCGGCAAGTACGGCAGCAGCGGCATCACCACCGCCTTCGTCACGGCGCTGTACCTGAACGTGCTCGGACGCGCCCCGGACGCCGCCGGTCTGTCCTTCTATATGGACGCGAAGAACGGCTTCACGCCGATGAAGGCCCTGATGGGCTTCTCTATGTCGCCGGAGTTCCAGACCAAGACGGGCGCCGGGATCAACGACTTCCTGACCAAAGTGGCCGCGGGTACCGCGCAGTTCTCCGGTGCCCTCGGGCTTGATAATGCTCCCTCGGGGCAGACCTTCACGCTCACTACTAGTGCGGACAACCTGACCGGTACGGCTGGCGACGATGTCTTTATCGCTGGCGATAATGCCGGCAACGCAACCTGGACCGTGGGCGACACGCTGAACGGTGGTGGTGGAAACGACACCCTTAAGATCATCCAGAACGCGGCGATTACGGCTGTTCCAGTGGGCTTCAAGGCTACCAGCGTCGAGAATGTTGACCTCACCTCGGGCGGCGCGATCACGCTGAACACCACCACGGGTTTCGCTGACACGACGACTCTGTCGACCCACACTTCGGGTGCAGCCCAGACCATCACTGCCGCTGCTACCCAGAATGTGAGCGCCTCTGCTGCTCTGCAGGCCGCGACCAACGTGGCTATCGACGGCGGCAAGAATGTCTCTGTGACCGCCACTGGCGTCACGACCGGCACCACTACCATCGGCGCTACAACGGCGGCGGCCGGTACTGTGACTGTTAACTCCACTGCGTCGTCCGGTACGCAAGGTGCGATTGCGGTTACCGGTGGTACCTCGATCACTGTGAAGACCGCCACATCTAACGCGGTCAATACGACTGTGACCCAGGCCGCGGTGACCGTCACCGGTGATGCGAACACCACCTCGGTGACCGTCGGCCAGGAAAAGGCTGCGGCTGCTTCTGCCACGGTCGTTGGCAAGGTGAATGGTGTCGTCAGCATCACCGACGTGAATGCCGCCAGCAATACCAAGGCCGGCGTCATCACCACCGTCTCGCTCGACAGTTACGATAACTCGACGATCAACTCGGGCGCGCTGAAGACGCTGAATCTGTCCGGTACGGGCGGTACGCTTGGCGTGACGGCTGGTGCGCTGACCACCCCGGTTGTTGATACCCTGGCGATGAACGTTAAGGGTTTGACTGGCGGAGCGATTACTCTCAGTTCCGTTTACAAGACGCTCAATCTCGACTCCTCGTCGACTGCGTCTACCATTGCTGACGTCATTGGTAGCGGCGTGACCGCGCTGAACGTCTCTGGCGACGCCAAGCTCACCCTCACGGCTGATACCTTTGCCGCAGCGAAGAACATTGCTGTGACCAACACGGCCGGCGTCTCGCTCGGCACGGCGCTGGCCACCGACGTACTGTTCAAGGGTGGTGCGGGTGCAGACACGATCTCCATTGGTGCCACCACCAAGGCGATCGATATGGGCGCTGGCGACGACGTCGTCATTGTGTCCTCTGCGACCCTGGGTGCCGGCGGTTCGCTGGCCGGCGGCACGGGCACTGACACGCTCGTAGCCAACACCAACGGTTCCGCGTTTAGTTCGGATCCCTCTTTCAGTGGCTTCGAAGTCCTGCGCGTTGCTGGCGCGGCGGCTCAGGGCTCTCACAATGCCAATGGGTTCACGGGGCTGGAAGTCGGCGCCCTCGCTGGTGCCGCGACCTTCACCAACGTGGCGAGTGGCGTGGGTCTGACCATGCTGGCCAGCCCTGGGCAGAACACGACGGTGACCCTGGCGAATGCCACCGGCACCAATGATGTGTTTGGTCTCACTCTGAAGTCGGCCGCTGCCCTCACCGGTGGTACGGTGACTTTGGCGGGCATCGAGACTGTCAACATCACGAATACCGACACTGACACCACTGCTCACACCAACACGCTGACGCTGGCAGCCACAAGCGCCACGTCGGTGACGGT
The DNA here is from genome assembly GCF_030657435.1 of Paracraurococcus lichenis. Taxonomy (GTDB): domain Bacteria; phylum Pseudomonadota; class Alphaproteobacteria; order Acetobacterales; family Acetobacteraceae; genus Paracraurococcus; species Paracraurococcus lichenis. Next base: position 6,709 of record NZ_JAUTWS010000148.1, read on the forward strand.
TTCGGGCAACGCCGGTCTGAACGTGACTAACACCGGCAACGTCAAGATCACTAACTTCGACGCGAGCGGTGTGACCGGTGCGGCGTCTGACGCGGCGGCGCTGAAGGTGACCTTCGTGTCTGCTGATACGACCATCGGTGATACGGTCACGATCAAGGGTGGCTCGGGCAACGACGACCTGACCGGTGGCAGCGCTACCAACGACTCTATCTTCGGTGGAGCCGGTGCGGATAAGCTGACTTACACCGGCGGAGCGGATTCCTTCACCGGCGGTGCTGGAGCGGATACGTTTGCTCTCACCGGTGTGGGCACCAAAACGGCCTTCCTGACGATCACTGACGCGTCGAAGACGGACATTCTTGACTTCACGGGCATCACCACTGGCACTTTGGCTAACGTAACCGCAGCTAACGTGGCTGCGGCGAAGGTGACCCTCGGTGCGGCGGCGACGCTGGACCAGTACCTTGACACTGCTGCCGCTGGCGACGGTGGTACCAATGCGGTGTTCAAGTGGTTCCAGTTCGGCGGGGATACCTACGCCGTTGTTGATAACAGCGCAGGTGCGACTTTTGTTTCCGCTACGGATGCGCTGATCAAGATGAGTGGTCTGATCGATCTGAGCAGCTCGGCTATCACGAGCGAACTGCTCACGATTGCTTAAGAACCTGCCCAAAGCAGGGTCACCTTGGTGGCCCTGCCTCAGGGCAGATTAGAATAGGCGGGAGCCGGTCCAGAAGGACCGGCTCTTTGCTTTTCCAGCCATGG
>NZ_JAUTWS010000149.1 GCF_030657435.1 Paracraurococcus lichenis
ACAGGCAGGACCACACACGGGCGCCACTTGTCTTTGGATGGGCAGCGCAGCTGTCGGAATGCTGGCGGGACTGACGGATCGGCGGGCTCTGTGGCGCAGGGTTCTCCGATCTGCGGCGGCTAGCCAGTCGACCTGCATGGCCAAGCGAACCTCGATGAGGGCGTTGGGGGTGACTGTTGGTCAGGGGACCGGTTCCAACCCGGCTGATAGTCGATGCACGTAGCGGCATTGCCACACGAAGGGCTGCCAAAACTCGCAATGACGCGGCGCCGTAGATCGCGTCTGGATTGTTGGGCGTCGGATCCATTCAGTGTGTCATGGCCACGGGCCGAGGCTAGCGACGGTTCCGATCTCGCTCGTCCCGGAGCCCACCACTGCCACCCGCATCGTCCTCCTCGGTGAGCCAGACGCCGACACCCATGCCCCCCTCCGCATCGAACACGATTCCAGCAGCCTGCACGGCGGCCCGAACAGCCGCGACCTCTTGCGGAGCGCGCTGGGCCCGCGTGCGCGTGCGCTGGCGGCGCCGGAGCTCCGCTCCATGCTGCCTCGCCTCCTGCATCAGGCGGTCGGAAGACCAGCCGAGCATGGCCACACCGACATCGCACAGGATCGAGAGCTTGATCATGTCAGAGTCCGGCGGTGGCTGACGCAGACTCACCCAGGCGGTCCGGTCGTCGCCTGACAGAGTGACCCCCGCGTCCTGCACCACAGCAAGGATGCGCGCAACGCTTGAGGCGGGGGCGCTCTGCTCGGCTCTCTCGATCTGTCTCAGCATGGAGGTGCTGATGCCAGCCATCACGGCCAGCCGCTCCGTGCTCCAGCCCAGCAACTGGCGCGCGCCGCGGCACCAAGCAGCCGCCACTCGGCGGTCCAGCACTGCGGGTTGCGTGGGTGTCTCGGTTTCACGCGAGTGTCTGCATTGCGTCATTGAGTTGTGCATCGCTGGACCAGGTCGCTGAAGGCGATCGCTTTCAGCGGCACATCGCCGAGCTGCTGGGAGGCGTGCTTTCAAAGCCGTACGAGCAGACCGAAGATCCGCGGAAGGAGGGCGTCGAAGCGTAGCCGCCCCTGGGTTGCGAGCAGGCAGAAGCAATCTGTTGGCCCTTCGGCCGCCGGCATGTGCCTAGTCTCCTCGTCGACCTCCAGCACGTCCCCGGCGCGGTAGTGCCCGGCCACGTCGCGGAATGCGCCCTCCAGCACCAGGGTTAGCTCCGTCCCGTGGTGACCGTGCTGCGGCAGAGCGGTGCCCGGCCTCACGCGTAATAAACGCAGCACCTCGCCACCCGTGCCGTCCAGCACCACGCAGTGCCGGACGCCCGGCGCCAGCCAACGGAGGCGCTGCGCCGCGAGTACCTCCCGCGTCAGGGGCGGCGCGGCGGGGACCGGCGGGCCCATCCTTCCGGCCGCGTCTGCGGCGTCGATCCGCCGCATTGCCCGTGCAAGCGCCTCCGGCCCGAGTGGCTCGGCGGGAAGACACGCCAACAGAGCTCCGCCAATCGCCTCCGCCTCGCGCATGGCGGCGCGGCAGGTCGCGCAAAGTTCGAGATGCAGTCGCACCACTGTCGCTGCCGCCGGCGACAGCCGGCCCGCCGCATGCGCCACCAATGTCGGATCGCTTGGATGATGGCAGATCTCATACATCGTGCGTCGCCTTATCCGGGCCGCGCATGACACCACGTAGACGTTGCAGCGCCATCCGCAGCCGCCCCTTCACAGTACCGAGCGGCATGCCGAGCTCCGCGGCGATCGCGGCATGCGACTTTTCCGCGAAATAGGCCAATCTGAGAAGACGGAGCTGCTCCTCCGGCAGTTCCTGCAGAGCGCGGCGCAGGCTTTCCTGTTCCGCCGCACGTTCGAAGGCGGCAGAAGAGCATGGTGCCTCCGGCACTTCCGGCCATTGCTCGAGTGTAGCGTGCAGCGCGGTGGCGGCCCGCATCTGCCGCAGTCGGTCGATGCAGAGATTGCGGGCGATGGCGAAGATCCAGGTCTCGGCCGCGGCGCGCGCCGGGTCGAACTGAGCCGCCTTCCGCCAGACAGCCAGCATCGCGTCCTGCGCCAGTTCCTCGGAAGCAGCATCGCCGAGCGCGCTGGCACGGCGAAAATAGGCTTTCAGCCGCGGCGCGAAATGCGCGAAGAGCGTGGCGAAAGCGGCGCGATCGCCGGCCCGTGCGATGGCGAGGATGCAGCCCGACCAGTCCTCCGGCGCCGCGGCGGGCTGCGCGCCGGAGCATGCCAAGCCGGATCGGCTCAAACCGAGTAACCTTCCCTGCGGGACAATCCCAGCCTGCGTCCCGCGCCCGGCTGAATCTGCATGCGGTCGCCTTTGCCCCTGCCAAGCGCTGTTCGGAGCGCAGATGCGGTCGATCTGCCACGGCGCAATGCCTCCGGCCCTGGGGCCGCCGACGGCCGGCTCTGCTCCGCTCAGGCGATCGTGCCGTTCAGGCGGTTCGGGAAGAAACCGAAACCAGCGGCGCTGCCGCCGAGATACACGATGTTCAGCACCTGCTGCGGCGTGCGAGTGAAGGCGAGGCCGTTGGCATCGGTCGGTACCACGTTCACGTGCTTGTCGAGCAGCACTCCTTGGTCGTCCGCTCGGCCGGAAGCGCTGGCGCGGAGCGCCGAGATCAGGCCCGCCGGCGCAACGAGGTCCTGGTTGATAAGACGGGTACGGATCTCGCCCGCGTGGTAGGCTTCGACCGCGAGGATACCTGCTGCCGCCGTCAGGATGCCCTTGTCCTGGATGAACGCCGCAGCGCCGGAGTAGGCGGTGACACCTACATCCTCGAAGAGGAAGGCGCCGAGCAGGAAGCTCTGCTCGTCGGTGAATGGGTCAAAGCTTTCGCCCGGTCCGATCACGCCGGCCGCCTGCGCCGCGGCAGTGAAGCTGTTCGCCAGGTCGATCGACGGCTCCGCCACCGCCGCCTCACCCAGTGCCTGCCGCAGGAAGAGTACGTGATTCATTTCATCCTGCGCGATCTCCTCGGCAAACTCGCGCGCGCGCTTATGGCGGAAGGGCACCTGACTGCCACCCGTCACGGTACCTTGAGTCCCGGTGCCGCCGGTCGCCGATGCGGGCAGCCCCTGACCCGTGACGGCGCGCAGGTAGAACTCGGCTTCCAGATACTCGAGGTTCAGCGCGAAGTTCAGGATGTCCGCGTCGGTCAGCGCCGCCTGCGCAGCGGCCGGCGCGGGTCGTGCCGCCTGCACCGCCAAGGTGCCGAGTGCGGCTGCGCCCAGCCCGGCTCGCCCGAGGAAGCCGCGTCGGCCAGCCTGAGCCCCGGCATTGCCCTCATCGTGTGACATGTCTGGCATCCTTCCGATACGCGCTGAGGCGACGGCGCCGGAGGGACGGACGCTCGCCTTCGCGCGACGGCCTTGGAGCCGCGTATGGAGTACGGAGCTTCCGGCCGGGTGGATGTGCCGGGCCGGGGACCGACGCATCACCACGACGTCATCGCCCGGCATTCCGGCTACGACGCCGCGCGTCGCACCAGCCTGCAAATGCGCAAGCCTCCGGGGGCTGCTACCGCTCTTCCCGGCAGCGTGGCTCAGGATCGGCAGCTTTAGGTTACACGAGCTCACGAGGAGCGCCGACCTGTGAGGGCCGGATGTCGATGTCCAATGTGCAGGAGGCGGTCAGCCTCGCCTTGATGGTGTGGACGCCCCCCGACGGCATCGATGTGCTAAGGTGGAGGTGTTGAGCAACCACCAGAGGAGGCGTCCGTGGGAGAGGCTAGCACGATCGAGCTCGACGTTGCGTAGAACCTCTTTCAAGCGCATAGCGCCGATGCGGCTAGGCATGTCGTATTCCGCAAGCGCTTGGCGCGGGCCAAGGTGCTCGAGTTCTGCGCCCGACAAGCGCCATGTGTCGTGGCGCTGGAGGCCTGTGGCGGCGCGCACCACTGGGCACGAGAGATCAGCAAGCTGGGCCATACGATGCGGCTGATCCCGCCAGCATACGTCAAGCCCTTCGTTAAACGGCAGAAGAACGACGCGGCCGATGCCGGGGCGATCTGCGAAGCGGCGCAGCGGCCGGGCATGCGCTTTGTGCCGGTGAAGACCGAGGCGCAGCAGGCGAACGCCCTCGTATTCCGGACCCGCGACCTGCTGGTGCGGCAGCGGACGCAGTGCATCTACGCGCTCTGCGGGCACCTGACCGAGTATGGCCATGTCGTGCCGAAGGGGACCGGTCACGTTTACAAGCTGGTTGCTCTGGTCAAGGACGTTGGTGTCGGCAACTCCGAAGCGAACACCGCGACGAGACAACATATCGGTCGCTGAGGGCTTATGGCCGACATTGCCTTCGCCGATCAGGCGCTCGCAGATCATGCCGTCACCTGGACCGGCCCGATCCAGATTGACAAAGCGGTGCAGTGCGGGGCTCACTCGCCGGCGCCATCGTCCGGGTCCGGCTGGAAAGGTGCCGCCATGGAACGACTGCGCCCCTGCGCCAGCCGCGGGCCATGACCCCGGATGCCGTCCCGCTCGCCGTCGAGCAGCTCCGCTACGTACGGCTCGGTACGCGCGACCTCGATGCCGCGGCAACCTTCGCGACCGAGGTCCTCGGTCTCGAGGCTGCCGACCGTACTGAGGCCCGCGCCGCCTTCCGCTCTGACAATCGGGCCGAGACGCTGGTCTTTCTCCGCGCCGAGGTGCCGCACGCGGCGGTTGGGCTCGAAGTGCGCGACGATGCCGCGCTGGCCCGCGCAGTCGATGCCCTGCGCCGGGCGGGGGTCGCGGTGACGCCCGGCACACCCGAGGAGGCGGCCGAGCGGCGGGTTCGCGCCCTCGCCCGCTTCTGTGACCCGGTGGGCCATGCCTTCGAGCTGGTGGTCCGCCCGCTGCACTGCGGCGCGCGGTTCTTCCCTGCCCGCGATGCGGGTGTCACCGGCCTCGCCGCAGTCGCGCTTCGCTGCCCGGCGCCGGCCGAGGCCATTGCGTTCTGGACCACCCTCAGCCAGGCGCGGCTCGTCGACTGGATTGGCGATGGCGGCTACCTCGCCTTCGACGCGGAACGGCACCACCGCCTGGCGCTGCACGAAACGGCCTCCGGGGCGGGCCTGCTGGCCGTCGAGTTCGCGGTGGACGGCGTCGACCAGCTGATGCGCTCGGCCTACCTCTTACGTGCGCAGCAGGTGCGCATCGCCGCCGGCCCGGGGCGCCGGCCGGCCTCGGGGGAGATGTTCCTCACTCTGCAAGGACCGGACGGTGTGCTGTTCAGCTTCCTCGCCGAAGGCGGGCTGCGGCCCGACCCGGCCACGCCGCCGCGGCAATTTCCTCGCCTGCCCTCCTCCTACTGCGCCTGGGGCAGCGGCAGCGAGGTGCCCGAATTTTGCGGCCGGCCCGGAGACGCGCCATGATTGCCCTGTACGATGTCTGCTATGTCCGGCTCGGCACCCGAGACCTCGACACCGCCGCGCGTTTTGCCACCGAGGTGCTGGGCCTGGAGGTCGCCGAGCGCGGCCGCCAGTCGCTGCATCTGCGCTCCGACGCGCGCGCCCACACCCTGTTCTACGGCGAGGGTGATCCGGCCGCGCAGGCGGTTGGCTTCGAGGTACGCCGGCAGGAGGAGCTGGACGCGGCCGGCACCGTGCTGGAGGCGCTGGGCCATGCCGTCCGCCGCGGAACGGGGGCGGAATGCGCGGAGCGGCGAGTGCGGGACTTCCTCGCCTTCCGCGATCCCAGCGGCAACGCCATCGAGCTCGCCTGGCGGCCGGAGCAGGGACCCGGGCATTACCGCGGTTCCCGAGATGCCGGCATCACCGCGTTCTCTCATGTCGGCCTGTGCAGCACCGATCCGGCGCGCGACGAGCACTTCTGGACCGAAGTGTGCAACGCCCGCGTGTCCGACCGTATCGGCAACGCCCCGCTCCTGCGTATCGGTCAGGTGCACCACGCCATCGCGCTGTTCCCCTCGCCGCGGCCGGGTATCCAGCACGTGAACCATCAGGTGGAGAGCGGCGACGATGTCATGCGCTCCTTCTACCTGTTGCGGGAGCGCGGCATTCCCGTGGTCTTCGGCCCCGGGCGGCACCCCAGCTCGTCCGCCCGCTTCCTCTACTTCGAGGGACCGGACGGCATGGTCTTCGAATACTCCTGCGGCGTGCGCCTGATCGCGGACGAGCTGCTCTACCGTGAGCGGCAGTTTCCTTTCGCCAATTCCGGCTTCTGCCAATGGGGTGCGGCGCCGCGCATCCGGGAGTTCCAGTAGCGACCCGCGAAGGGAAGGAGGCGGCCATGCGGCTGACGCGGCGGGTGGCATTGGCGGGCACCACGATGGCACTTGCCGTGGCCGGGCAGGCGGACGCACAGGCGCCCGCGGGTCGGCCGGTGGTGATCATCGTGCCCTTCACCGCCGGCCCGGCACCGGACATCGTCGCCCGCATCGTCGCGGAGGGGATGCAGCGCCGGCTTGGCCAGCCCGTCGTCGTCGAGAACCGACCCGGCGCCAGTGGCAATATCGGCGCCGATGCCGTGGCGCGGGCGGCGCCGGACGGGCAGACGCTGCTGCTGCACACCACGACGCTGGTGATGAATGCCGCGCTCTACCGAACCCTGCCTTACGACCCGCTCGGTTCATTCACGCCGGTGCTCGGCCTGGTGGATGTGGAGTACGCGCTGGTGCTGCACCCGGATGCCGGCGGAACCAGCGTGGCGGAGCTGCTGTCGCGCGCACGGGCGCGGCCCGGGGCGCTGAACTTCGGCTCGCCCGGCATCGGCACGCCGCTCCACCTGACGATGGAGCTGTTCATGCGGGCCGCGGGGGTACGGCTGACACATGTGCCTTATCGCGGCTTCGGGCCGGCGATCGCCGGCCTGCTGGCAGGCGAGGTCGCCGGCATCTTCATGCCCGTGGACACGGCGGCGGAGCTGACGCGGGATGGCCGCGTGCGCACCGTAGCGGTTGCCGCCGAGGCGCGGCTGCCGCTGCTTCCCGGCGTGCCGACCGTGGCGGAGGCGGGCGTGCCGGGCGTGACCATGCGCGACTGGATCGCCCTGCTCGCGCCCGCGCGCACCCCGGCGCCGGTCGTCGCGCGCCACACGGCGGTGGCGGCGGAGGTGCTGCGCATGCCGGAGGTGGCCCGCACGCTCTCCGGCCGCGGCTACAACCTGCTGGCAACGCCGCCGGAGGAGTTCCGGGCGCGCATGGTGGCGGATAAGGAGCGTTGGGCACGTGTGGTGCTGGAAGCCGGTATCAGCGCGGAATAGCTGCCGGCACGGGGACCGTCGCACGAGTGAGGGCCGTAACATTCTCGAGCGGGGGGAGTTTCAGCCCAGAAAGCCTACCCGGTTGTACATCCATGGCTGTTCTGCAACTAATACCAACCCGAGAAAAGGATGACCATCGGCGGGAGCCTACCGGCCTGTGTCCAACACGGTTGGGATGGGTCAGCCTCAAATCCGGTTGGTA
>NZ_JAUTWS010000015.1 GCF_030657435.1 Paracraurococcus lichenis
CTTTCGAACGCAAGGTTGGGTCCGTCTCCCATGGACAGCCAGAATATTCGCATCCGCCTCAAGGCGTTCGATCACCGCGTGCTGGACGGCAGCACGCGGGAGATCGTCAACACCGCGAAGCGGACGGGCGCACGGGTGCGCGGGCCCATCCCGCTGCCGACGGAGATCGAGCGTTTCACCGTCAACCGCTCGCCGCACGTCGACAAGAAGTCGCGCGAGCAGTTCGAGATCCGCACGCATCGCCGCCTGCTGGACATCGTCGACCCCACCCCGCAGACCGTGGACGCGCTGATGAAGCTCGACCTGGCCGCGGGCGTGGACGTCGAGATCAAGCTCTGAGCGGCAGGGGGAGTAGTTCGCCATGGCCGCCAAGACCGGCCGCACCGGCCTGATCGCCAGGAAGCTGGGCATGACCCGGCTCTTCAACGACGATGGCAGCACGGTCCCCGTGACCGTCCTGCATCTGGACGAGGTGCGCGTGATCGCCCGCCGCAATGCCGAGAAGGATGGCTATGACGCCCTCCAGCTCGGCATCGGCAAGGCGAAGCCGAAGAATGTCACCCGCGCCAATCGCGGCCACTTCGCCAAGGCCGGCGTCGAGGCGCCGCTGAAGGTGGTCGAGTTCCGGATCGGCGCCGATGCGGCGGTCGACCCGGGCGCGGCGCTGACGGCCGCGCATTTCGCCAAGGGCCAGAAGGTCGATGTCACCGGCATCACCAAGGGCAAGGGCTTCGCGGGCGCGATGAAGCGCTGGAACTTCGCGGGCCTCGAGGCCTCGCACGGCGTCTCCATCAGCCACCGCTCGCACGGCTCCACCGGCAACCGCCAGGATCCGGGCAAGACCTTCAAGAACAAGAAGATGGCGGGCCATCTCGGCGTCGAGCGCGTCACCACCCAGAACCTGGAGGTGGCCGGCCACGACCTGGAGAAGGGCCTGCTGCTGATCAAGGGCGCGATCCCCGGCTCCAAGGGCGGCTATGTGCTGGTGCGCGACGCGGTGAAGCGCGCGCGCCATGCCGATGCGCCCTTCCCCGCGGCCGTGGCCTGAGGATAGAGAACGATGCAGGTTCCGGTCATCACGCTGGATAACGGCTCGGCAGGCGAGATCGAGCTGCCGGAGGCGATCTTCGCCGCGGCGCCCCGCCCCGACATCATGGCGCGCGTCGTGCACTGGCAGCTGGCCAAGCGCCGTGCCGGCACGCACAAGGTCAAGGGGATGGGCGAGGTCTCCGGCACGACCAAGAAGCCCTATCGCCAGAAGGGCACGGGCAATGCCCGCCAGGGCTCGCTGCGCGCGCCGCAGTTTCGCACCGGCGGCGTCGTGCACGGCCCGGTCGTGCGCGACCACGGCTATTCGCTGAACAAGAAGGTCCGGCGCCTCGGCCTGATCTCCGCGCTCAGCCAGAAGGCGGCCGAGGGCAAGCTGGTGGTGCTCGAGACGGCCTCGGCCGGCGAGACGCCGAAGACCGGCGCGCTGGCGAAGCAGGTCAAGGCGCTCGGCTGGAAGTCGGCGCTCGTGGTGGACGCGCAGGTGGACGAGGGCTTCGGCCGCGTCGCCCGCAACCTGCCGAACCTGCAGGTGCTGCCGACCATGGGCGCCAATGTCTACGACATCCTCAAGTACGACGTGCTCGCGGTCACCCGCGCCGGCGTCGAGGCCCTGAAGGAGCGCCTGGCATGAGCGAGGCCACGACGCGCCCGCTCCTCTCGAAGGAGCGGATGTACCAGACCATCCTGGCGCCGCTGGTGACGGAGAAGGCGACCGCCCTCTCCGAGCAGAACCAGGTGGTCTTCCGCGTGCCGCTCGAGGCGACGAAGCCCGAGATCAAGGCTGCGGTCGAGGGCCTGTTCGGCGTGAAGGTGCTGGCGGTCAATACCCTGATCGTGAAGGGCAAGACCAAGCGCTTCAAGGGCCGCCCGGGCCAGCGTTCGGACTGGAAGAAGGCGATGGTGAAGCTGGCCGAAGGCCAGAGCATCGACCTCACGACGGGACTCGCGTGACGCCATGGCGCTGAAGAATTTCAACCCGGTCACCCCGAGCCTGCGCGGCACCATCCTGGTGAAGCGCGACGAGCTCTGGAAGGGCGCGCCGGTCAAGCAGCTCACCGAGGGCAAGCATTCCTCGGGCGGCCGCAACAACCACGGCCGCATCACCGTGCGGTTCCGCGGCGGCGGGCACAAGCAGTCCTACCGCGTCGTCGACTTCAAGCGCCGCGCCAAGTTCGGCGTGCCCGCGACGGTCGAGCGGCTGGAATATGACCCGAACCGCACCGCCTGGATCGCGCTGCTCAAGTACCAGGACGGCGAGCTCGCCTATATCCTCGCGCCGCAGCGCCTGAAGGCGGGCGATACTGTGGTGGCCGGCGAGCGCGCGGACATCAAGCCGGGCAATGCCATGCCGATGTCCGCCATCCCGGTCGGCACCATCATCCACAACGTGGAGATGAAGCCGGGCGCGGGCGGCAAGATCGCGCGCTCGGCCGGCACCTATGTGCAGCTCGTCGGCAAGGATGCCGGCTATGCCCAGATCAAGCTGATGTCGGGCGAGCTGCGGACGGTGCGGGCCGAGTGCATCGCCACCGTCGGCGCGGTGTCCAACCCGGACAACTCCAACCAGCAGATCGGCAAGGCCGGTCGCTCCCGCTGGCTGGGCCGCAAGCCGCACAACCGCGGCGTCGTGATGAACCCGGTCGACCACCCGCATGGCGGTGGTGAGGGCCGGACCAGCGGTGGCCGCCATCCGGTGACCCCCTGGGGCAAGCCGACCAAGGGTGCGAAGACGCGCAACAACAAGCGGACCGACGGGCTCATCGTCCGGCGCCGCCACGCGACGAAGGGCTGATCGCGATGCCGCGCAGCGTATGGAAGGGGCCGTTCGTCGACGGCTACCTGCTCAACAAGGCGGAGGCCGCGCGTGCCTCGACGCGCAACGAGGTCATCCGGATCTGGTCGCGCCGCAGCACCATCCTGCCGCAGTTCGTCGGCCTGACCTTCGGTGTCTACAACGGGAAGAAGTTCATCCCGGTGCAGGTCTCGGAGAACATGGTCGGCCACAAGTTCGGCGAGTTCTCGCCGACGCGCACCTTCTCGGGGCACAGCTCCGACAAGAAGGCGAAGCGGGGCTGATCCGATGAGCAAGCCGAAGCACGAGCGCTCGCTCGCCGAGACCGAGGCGCAGGCCGTCACGCGGAACATCCGCGTCTCGCCGCGCAAGCTCAGCCTGGCCGCGGGGCTGATCCGCGGCCGGACCGCCGCCGATGCCGTCGCCACGCTGACCTTCAGCAAGCGCCGCATCGCGCAGACCGTGAAGAAGACGCTGGAGAGCGCGATCGCCAATGCGGAGAACAACCACCAGCTGGACGTCGACCAGCTCGTGGTGGCCCGCGTCGAGGTCGGCCGGTCCCAGGTGATGAAGCGCTTCCACGCCCGCGGCCGCGGCCGCGCCGCCCGCGTCGAGAAGTGGTTCAGCCACCTGACGATCGTCGTCGCCGAGCAGCAGGCGGCCGCGCCGGCCCAGCAGGAGGCCGCGTAACATGGGTCACAAAGTCAATCCGATCGGCTTCCGGCTCGGCATCAACCGGACCTGGGACAGCCGCTGGTTCGCCGGCGACGACTACTCGAAGCTGCTGCACGAGGACCTGAAGCTGCGCGAGACGCTGCGCACCCGCCTGAAGGGCGCGGGCGTCAGCCGCGTGGTGATCGAGCGCCCGGCAAAGAAGCCGCGCGTCACGATCCACGCCGCGCGGCCTGGCGTCGTCATCGGCAAGAAGGGCGCCGACATCGAGAACCTCCGGAAGGACATGGCGAAGCTCGCCGGCGCCGAGGTTTCGCTGAACATCGTCGAGATCCGCAAGCCCGAGATCGACGCGACGCTCGTCGCCGAGAACATCGCCCAGCAGCTCGAGCGCCGGGTCGCCTTCCGCCGCGCCATGAAGCGCGCGGTGCAGTCGGCCATGCGCCTCGGCGCGGGCGGCATCCGGATCAACTGCGGCGGCCGCCTCGGCGGCGCCGAGATCGCCCGGATGGAGTGGTACCGCGAGGGGCGCGTGCCGCTGCACACGCTGCGCGCGGACATCGATTATGGCACGGCGACGGCCAAGACGACCTACGGCACCTGCGGCGTGAAGGTCTGGATCTTCAAGGGCGAGATCCTAGCGCACGACCCGATGGCGCAGGACCGCCGGGCCGCCGAGCAGGCGCCGCAGCGCTGAGGGATGAACTGAGATGCTGCAACCCAAGCGCACGACGTTCCGCAAGGCCCACAAGGGCCGGATCAAGGGCATCGCCAAGGGCGGCTTCTCGCTGTCCTTCGGCGGCTTCGGCCTGAAGGCGCTCGAGCCCGAGCGGGTGACGGCGCGCCAGATCGAGGCGGCCCGCCGCGCGATCACCCGCGCCATGAAGCGCCAGGGCCGTGTGTGGATCCGCATCTTCCCGGATGTCCCGGTCTCGACCAAGCCCGCCGAGGTCCGCATGGGCTCCGGCAAGGGCGCGCCCGAATACTGGGTGGCGCGCGTGAAGCCCGGGCGGATCATGTTCGAGCTCGACGGCGTCCCGAACGACGTCGCGCGCGAGGCGCTGACGCTCGGCGCGGCGAAGCTGCCGATCAAGACCAAGATCGTCCAGCGCCTCGGCGCGGAGGCTTGAACCCATGACCAAGATTGCCGATATCCGCGCCAAGACCGCGGATGAGCTGCAGACGCAGCTCCTGGATCTCCGGAAGGAGCAGTTCAACCTGCGGTTCCAGCGTGCGACCGGCCAGCTCGAGGCGACCGGCCGCATCCGCGTGGTGCGGCGCGACATCGCCCGCATCAAATTCGTCCTGTCCGAGCGGAAGCGCTCGGCAGCATCCCAACCCAAGGCTTAAGGGGAGACCGGCGGCGATGCCGAAGCGAGTCCTCACGGGCCGGGTGGTCAGCGACAAGATGGACAAGACGGTCACCGTCCTTGTCGAGCGTCGCGTGATGCACCCGCTCTACAAGAAGTTCATCCGGCGCTCGAAGAAGTACGCGGCGCATGACGAGGCCAACCTGTGCAAGGAAGGCGACGTCGTGGCGATCGAGGAGTGCCCGCCGATCTCCAAGCGCAAGGCCTGGCTGGTCGTGCAGCGCAACGGGCAGCCGCTGGCGGAAGCGCCGGCTGAGGCGGTGTCGGCATGATCGGCGTTGAAGCCAACCTCGACGTCGCGGACAACTCCGGTGCGCGCCGCGTCCAGTGCATCAAGGTTCTGGGCGGCTCCAAGCGGAAGACCGCCTCGGTCGGTGACGTGATCGTCGTCTCCGTCAAGGAGGCGATCCCGCGCGCCAAGGTCAAGAAGGGCGAGGTGCATCGCGCCGTCATCGTCCGCACCGCCTATCCGGTGCGGCGCATCGACGGCACGGCCATCCGCTTCGACAACAACGCCGCCGTGCTGATCAACAAGCAGGGCGAGCCGATCGGCACCCGCATCTTCGGACCCGTGGTGCGCGAGTTGCGCGCGCGGAAGTACATGAAGATCATCTCGCTGGCGCCGGAGGTCCTGTAAGGCCATGGCCGCGAAGATCAAGAAGGGCGACCGGGTCCAGGTCCTGACGGGCCGGGACAAGGGCAAGCGCGGCGAGGTCATCGCCGTGATGCCGACCGAGAGCCGTGCCCTGGTGCAGGGCGTGAACCTGGTGAAGCGCCACCAGAAGCCGCAGGGGATGAACCGTCCCGGCGGCATCACCGAGAAAGAGGCGCCGATCCACCTGTCCAACCTGGCGCTGATCGACCCGAAGTCCGACAAGCCGGCCCGCGTGGGCTTCCGGCTGCTCGAGGACGGGAAGAAGGTGCGCGTGGCGAAGCCCTCGGGCGAGGTGCTTGACGCATGAGCGACACGAAGAAGAAGGCCGGCGGCAAGCCCGAGGCCGGGAAGCGCGAAGGCGGCGGCGGCGGCGAAGGCCGCGTGCAGGCGGTCGCGGCGAAGGCGGGCAAGGCCGCGGCCTCGCCGGCCGAGAAGCCGCGCCTCGCGCAGTTCTATGCCGAGGTGGTTCGCGCCGAGCTCCAGAAGGAGTTCGGCTACAAGAACCCGATGGAAGTGCCCAAGCTCGAGAAGATCGTCATCAACATGGGCGTGGGCGAGGCGGCGGGCGACCAGAAGAAGCTCGACGCGGCCGTCGCCGACCTGACGGCGATCGCCGGCCAGAAGCCGGTGCGGACGAAGGCGAAGAAGGCGATCGCGGGCTTCAAGATCCGCGAGGGCCAGGCCATCGGCTGCAAGGTGACGCTGCGCAAGGCGCGGATGTACGAGTTCCTGGACCGGCTGGTGACCATCGCCCTGCCGCGCGTCCGGGACTTCCGCGGCATCCCGGGCAACCGGGGCTTCGACGGCCGGGGCAACTATGCCATGGGCCTGAAGGAGCAGATCGTGTTCCCCGAGATCAACTACGACCGGGTGGACACGGTACGCGGGATGGACATCCAGTTCGTCACCACGGCGAAGACCGACAAGGAAGCGAAGGCGCTGCTGAAGGCGTTCCAGCTTCCTTTCCAGAACTGATCTTGGAAGACCGCCCGGGCCATGGCCCGGGAGCAGGTTCCGGAGGATAGAAACCGCATGGCCAAGACTTCGGCAGTCGAGAAGAACCGGCGCCGCGCGAAGCTCTCCGCGACGCATGCCCCGAAGCGTGCTGCGCTGAAGGACATCGTGATGGACCGCAGCCTCCCCGTGGAGGAGCGGTTCGACGCGACGCTCAAGCTCGCCCAGTTGCCGCGCAACGGCGCCAAGGTGCGCGTGCGCCTGCGCTGCGAGCTCACCGGCCGCCCGCGCGGCAACTACCGCAAGTTCAAGCTCAGCCGGAACATGCTGCGGGAGCTGGCCAATACCGGCCAGATCCCCGGCCTGACCAAGGCGAGCTGGTAAGGAGGGCAGGCCATGTCGCTGTCCGATCCTCTGGGTGACATGCTCACCCGCATCCGCAATGCCCAGCGGGCCCGGCAGACGCGCTGCGTCGCCCCGGCCAGCCGGCTGCGGACCGATGTGCTGGATGTGCTGAAGCGCGAGGGCTACATCCGCGCCTGGCGCGTCGAGGAGCTGCGCCCCGGCATCCGCAACATCGAGATCGAGCTGAAGTACTCGGAAGGCGAGCCCGCCATCAAGGAGATCACCCGCGTCTCCAAGCCGGGCCGCCGGGTCTACAGCAAGATCAAGGAGCTGCCGAAGTTCTACAACGGCCTCGGCATCTCCATCCTGTCGACGCCCCGCGGCGTCATGAGCGACAACGAGGCCCGCGCTGCCAATGTCGGCGGCGAAGTCCTCTGCCGCGTGTTCTGAGGGAGGGGTAGGGCATGTCGCGCGTCGGCAAATATCCCGTCCCGGTCCCGGCCGGCGTCCAGGTGGCGCTGCAGGGCCGTACCGTGGTGGCGAAGGGCAAGAACGGCGAGCTCACGCTCGACCTCACCGACGAGGTCGATGTCGAGGTCGCCGACAACCAGGTGGCGGTGAAGCCGCGGCGGGACGACCGCCGCAGCCGCACCATGTGGGGCACCACCCGCAGCCTGATCAACGGCATGGTCACCGGCGTCTCCACGGGCTTCACCAAGTCCATGGAGATCACCGGCACCGGCTACCGCGCCGCGGTGCAGGGCAAGGACCTGGTCCTCAGCCTCGGCTTCAGCCACGAGGTGCGCTATCCGATCCCGGCCGGCATCACCATCGTCTGCGAGCGTCCGACCGCCGTGAAGGTGTCCGGCGCGGACAAGCAGCGGGTGGGCCAGGTCGCGGCCGAGATCCGCGCCTATCGCGGCCCCGAGCCCTACAAGGGCAAGGGCGTCCGCTACACCGACGAGACCATCCTCCGGAAGGAGGGTAAGAAGAAGTAATGGCCGACAAGCTCGCATTGCAGCAGCGCCGCCGCTCGCGGCTGCGCTACCAGCTGAAGCTGAAGTCCGGCGGGCGCCCGCGCCTGTCCATCTTCCGCTCCGGCCGGCACATCTATGCCCAGGTGATCGACGACGCCCAGGGACGGACGCTGGCCGCTGCCTCGACGCTCGAGAAGGAGCTGCGCGAGAGCCTGAAGACCGGCGCGGACCGGGATGCCGCGACGGTCGTCGGCAAGCGCGTGGCCGAGCGGGCGATCGCCGCCGGCGTGACCGCCGTGGTCTTCGACCGCGGCCCCTACCTCTATCATGGCCGGGTCAAGGCCCTGGCCGACGGCGCCCGCGAGGGCGGCCTGTCGTTCTGAGGATTGCATAGATGGCACGTCAACCTCATGGCGGCGGTGGTGGCGATCATGGCGGCGAGGGCGGTGACCGCCGTCGCGGCCGCGGCCGTGACCGCGAGCGGGAGAACCGGCAGGAGCGGCAGGACGGCGACGAGCTGAAGGACAAGCTCGTCACCATCAACCGCGTTGCCAAGGTGGTGAAGGGCGGCCGTCGCTTCAGCTTCGCCGCCCTCGTCGTCGTCGGCGACCAGAAGGGCCGGGTCGGCTGGGGCGCGGGCAAGGCCCGCGAGGTGCCCGAGGCGATCCGCAAGGCGACCGAGCAGGCGAAGCGGACCATGATCCGCGTGCCGATGCGGGAAGGCCGGACGCTGCACCACGACGTCATCGGCGAGTTCGGTGCCGGCCGCGTGGTCCTGCGCTCGGCCCCGGCCGGCACGGGCATCATCGCCGGCGGCCCGATGCGCGCGATCTTCGAGACGCTCGGGATGGGCGATGTCGTGGCCAAGTGCCTCGGCTCGACCAACCCGCACAACATGATCAAGGCGACCTTCGCGGCGCTGACGCGCTCGACCAGCCCGCGGGCGGTCGCCTCGCGGCGCGGCAAGAAGGTCTCCGACCTGCTCGGCCCGCGCAAGGACGCGGCCGCACCGGCCGAGACCTCGGCGGCGGAGGCCCCGAATGTCTGACAAGAAGACCGTGAAGGTGACCCAGACCGGGTCGCCGATCGGCCGCAAGCCCGGCCAGCGCGAGACGCTGATCGGCCTCGGCCTCAACAAGATGCACCGCTCGCGGGAGCTGGAGGACACTCCGGCCGTCCGCGGCATGATCCGGAAGGTCGCCCACCTCGTGAAGGTGGACGATACCCCGGGCCAGGGTGGGTGAGATGAAGCTGAACGAGATCCGGGACAATCCCGGCGCGCGCTACAAGTCCAAGCGGCTCGGCCGGGGCATCGGCTCCGGCAAGGGCAAGACCTCGGGCAAGGGCGTGAAGGGCCAGAAGGCACGCGAGGGCGTGGCGCTGAACGGGTTCGAGGGCGGCCAGCTCCCGATCTACCGGCGCCTGCCGAAGCGCGGCTTCGTCAACATCTTCCGCAAGGAATACGCGCCGCTCAACCTCGGCGCGCTGGAGAAGGCGATCGAGGCCGGCCGGCTGCCGGCGGGCGAGCCGATCGACGAGGCGAAGCTGCGCGAGGCCGGCATCGTCCGCAGCGGCGCGAAGCTCGCGGGCGTGCGGCTGCTCGGCCATGGCGCGATCTCGCGGGCGGTGACCATCACCGTCTCCGGCGCCTCCGCCTCGGCCATCGCCGCGGTGCAGGCGGCGGGCGGCACGGTCACCGTGCTGAACGCGCCGGCCGAGGCCCCGGCCGAGGGCTGATCCCGATCCGCGCGGCGGCGCTGGCCGCCGCGCGCCCCTCGGGCATCGTGCTTGCCCCCCGCCAGGGCGGGGGCTACCTAGAGATGGAATCGTGGCTGCGGCGCCACCGCCGGCGGAGCCTCCGCCCGCGCTCGGCGCCGCGGTCGTGTGGAGGGTTCGCAATCCCATGGCCTCCGCCGCCGAACAGCTCGCGGCCAATCTCAACCTCGGCGTCCTGTCCAAGGCCACCGAGCTCAAGAAGCGCATCTGGTTCACGCTGGGCGCGCTGATCGTCTACCGGCTCGGCACCTATGTGCCCGTGCCCGGCGTCGATGCCACCGTCATGGGCGAGATCCTGGCGCAGCACGGCGGCGGCATCCTCGGCATGTTCGACATGTTCACCGGGGGCGCGCTGGGGCGCATGACGGTCTTCGCGCTGAACATCATGCCCTATATCTCGGCCAGCATCATCATCCAGTTGATGTCGGCCGCCATCCCGCAGCTCGAGACCCTCAAGAAGGAGGGCGAGTCGGGCCGCAAGAAGCTGAACCAGTACACGCGCTACCTGACGGTGCTGATCGCCGTCTTCCAGGCCTGGGGCATCGCCATCGGGCTCGAGAGCATGCGCGGCGCCTTCGGCAATGCGGTGCACGACCCCGGCTGGTTCTTCCGCATCTCCTGCGTCATCACGCTGGTCGGCGGGACGATGTTCCTGATGTGGCTGGGCGAGCAGATCACCGCCCGCGGCGTCGGCAACGGCATCTCGCTCATCATCTTCGCCGGCATCGTCGCCAACCTGCCGCATTCGCTGGTCTCGCTGCTCGAGCTCGGCCGCACCGGCGCGCTCTCGACCATCTTCATCATCTTCTTCATCCTGATCGCGCTGGCCGTGATCGGCATCGTGGTCTTCATGGAGCGGGCGCAGCGCCGCATCCCGGTGCAGTACCCGAAGCGCCAGGTCGGCAACCGCATGTTCGGCGGGGAGGCGACGCATCTCCCGCTCAAGTTGAACACGGCGGGCGTCATTCCGCCGATCTTCGCCTCCTCCCTGCTGCTGCTGCCCGCGACCGTCGCCGGCTTCGCCGTGGATCCGGGGAAGGAGGGGGTGCTGCAGACGATCGCCAATGCGCTCGCGCATGGCCAGCCGCTCTACATGGCGCTCTACGTCGCGCTGATCATCTTCTTCTCCTTCTTCTACACCGCGGTCGTGTTCAACCCGGTCGAGACCGCGGACAACCTGAAGAAGTATGGCGGCTTCATCCCCGGCATCCGTCCCGGCCAGAATACCGCGGACTATTTCGACCGGGTGCTGACCCGGCTGACGGCGGTGGGTGCGCTCTATCTCTGCCTGGTCTGCATCCTGCCGGAGATCCTGATCAGCAACTACGGCGTGCCCTTCTACTTCGGTGGCACTTCCCTGCTGATCATCGTCTCTGTCACCATGGACACGGTGGCGCAGGTCCAGTCGCACCTCTTCGCCCACCAGTACGAGGGACTGATCCGCAAGGCGAGGCTCGGCGGGCGCGGGGCACCCCGCCCCCGATAGAAGGGCCGCGGCGGGTCGGGGTCGGAAACGCAAGTCACGCGGGCCCCGTCGGGCCTGCGGTCGGATGGGGGATGACGGTATGAACCTGATCCTGCTGGGCCCGCCGGGCGCAGGCAAGGGGACCCAGGCCAAGCGGCTCGAGGACGGCTACGGCCTGACGCAGATCTCGACGGGCGACATGCTGCGCGCCGAGGTGAAGTCGGGCAGCGAGATCGGCCTGCAGGCCAAGGCGATCATGGAGCGGGGCGAACTGGTGCCCGACGCCATCATCATCGCCATGCTGGCCGTCCGCGTCTCCGCCCCCGACATCGCCGAAGGCTTCATCCTCGACGGCTTCCCCCGCACGGTCCCGCAGGCCGAGGCGCTCGACATCATGCTGAAGGAGAAGGCCATGCCGCTCCATCACGTGATCGAGCTGCAGGTGGACGATGCCGCGCTGGTCGAGCGCATCTCCGGCCGCTTCACCTGCGCCAAGTGCGGGGAGGGCTACCACGACAGCTTCAAGCAGCCGAAGCGGGCCGGGATCTGCGACCGTTGCGGCAATGCGGAGTTCACCCGCCGGGCCGACGACAAGGCGGAGACGGTGGCCGCCCGGCTGGAGGCCTATCACCGCCAGACGGCGCCGCTGCTGCCCTACTATGCCGCCAAGGGCATCCTGCGGGTCGTCGACGGCATGGCCGAGATGGATGCGGTGGCGAGGTCGCTGGAGGCGATCCTCGGGCCGCCGCAAAAGGGTTGACGGAGAGGGCGCGGCCGGTATAGTCCGCGCCTCTCGCGGGCAGGGGTGGCCGTCAGGCCGCCGTGGCCGCGTTTAGCCGTTCGTCAGATTAACGAAGATCACCTCGCCGGCAAGGCGCGGGGACCAGGGTGGTCCCGCCTCTACCGGTGTCGAGCAGGAGCGACAGGCTCCAGGAGCTGAGCAGTGGCGCGCATCGCCGGTGTCAATATTCCCACGAACAAGCGCGTGCCGATCTCGCTGCGCTACATCTACGGCATCGGGCCGAAGAACGCGCTCGACATCTGCCAGGCGCTCGGCATCCCCGAGGAGCGCCGCGTCAACCAGCTCACGGATGAGGAGATCCTCCGCATCCGCGAGCTGATCGACCGCGAGTACCGGGTCGAGGGCGACCTTCGCCGCGAAGTGGCGATGAACATCAAGCGCCTGATGGACATGGCCTGCTACCGTGGCCTCCGTCACCGCAAGGGCCTGCCGGTCCGCGGCCAGCGCACCCATACCAATGCCCGCACCCGCAAGGGCAAGGCCGTGCCGATCGCCGGCAAGAAGAAGGTGACGAAGTAAGATGGCCCGGGAACCCCGTGGCGGCGCCCGCGCGCCGCGCAAGAAGGAGCGCAAGAACATCGCCACCGGCGTGGCGCATGTCCTGGCCTCCTTCAACAATACCATCGTGACGATCACGGATGCCCAGGGCAACGCGATCGCCTGGTCCTCCTCGGGCAGCCAGGGCTTCAAGGGCAGCCGCAAGTCCACCCCCTATGCCGCGCAGGTCGCGGCCGAGGATGCCGGCCGCAAGGCCCGCGAGCACGGGATGGAACAGCTCGAGATCATGGTGAGCGGGCCGGGGTCGGGCCGTGAATCCGCATTGCGCGCGCTGCAGGCCGTGGGCTTCTACGTCACCGCGATCCGCGACGTGACGCCGATCCCGCACAACGGCTGCCGCCCCCGCAAGCGCCGGCGCGTCTGAACCGCGCCGCTACGGGGGAGGGTGCCGCAAGGAGATGCTCGTGATCGAGAGGAATTGGCGGTCGCTGATTCGCCCGGAGAAGCTGGGCGTCGAGGTCGGGAGCGATCCCGAGCGCGTGGCGACCATCGTGGCCGAGCCGCTGGAGCGCGGCTTCGGCATGACGCTGGGCAATGCGCTGCGCCGCGTGCTGCTGTCCTCCCTGCAGGGCGCGGCCGTCACCGCGCTGCGCATCGACGGCGTGCTGCATGAGTTCAGCAGCATCCAGGGCGTGCGGGAGGATGTCACGGACATCGTCCTGAACGTGAAGCAGCTTGCCATCCGGATGCAGGGCGAGGGGCCGAAGCGCCTGCAGCTCACCGCGACCGGCCCGGGCGAGGTGACCGCCGGCCAGATCCAGACGACCGGCGACATCGAGATCTCCAACCCGGATCTGGTGATTTGCACGCTCGACGACGGCGCCAAGCTGTCGATGGAGCTGACGGTCAATACCGGCAAGGGCTATGTCCCGGCGGCGATGAACCGGCCCGAGGACGCGCCGATCGGCCTGATCCCGGTGGACGCCATCTACTCGCCCGTCCGCCGCGTGGCCTACCGCGTGGAGCCGACCCGCGTCGGCCAGGTGACGGACTACGACAAGCTCGTCCTGAACGTCGAGACCGACGGCACCGTGGCGCCGGAGGACGCGGTGGCGCTCGCCGCCCGCATCCTGCAGGACCAGTTGCAGCTCTTCATCAACTTCGACGAGCCGCGCGAGCGCAAGGTGGAGGAGGAGCGGGACGACCTGCCCTTCAACCGCAACCTGCTCCGCAAGGTGGATGAGCTCGAGCTCTCCGTCCGCTCGGCGAACTGCCTGAAGAACGACAACATCGTCTATATCGGCGACCTCGTGCAGAAGACGGAGCAGGAGATGCTCCGCACTCCGAACTTCGGCCGCAAGTCGCTGAACGAGATCAAGGAGGTTCTCGCCTCCATGGGCCTGTCCCTCGGCATGACCGTCACGGGCTGGCCGCCGGAGAACATCGAGGACCTGGCGAAGAAGCTGGAAGAGCCGTTCTGAGGCCGGCGAGACTTAGGAAGACATCAACATGCGTCACGGTATTGCCGGCCGTAAGCTCGGCGTCACCTCCACCCATCGGGTCGCCATGTTCCGCAACATGGCGACCAGCCTGCTGAAGCACGAGCAGATCACCACCACCCTGCCGAAGGCGAAGGAGCTGCGCCCCTACGTGGAGCGCATCATCACCCTCGGCAAGCGCGGCGGCCTGCATGCGCGTCGCCAGGCCTATGCGCAGATCATGGACGAGAAGGTGGTGGACAAGCTCTTCACCACCATCGCCGAGCGCTACAAGGCCCGCAGCGGCGGCTATACCCGCGTGCTGAAGGCCGGCATCCGCTATGGCGACGCCGCCTCCATGGCGGTGATCGAGCTGGTGGACCGCGATGTCGCCGCCAAGGGCCAGGACAGCGGCCCGAAGCCGGAGGCGGCGAGCGAGGAGCAGGAGGCGGCGTAAGCCCCTTCCGGCCGCATTTCAGGTTCTGCGCCGGGGCGGATGGGCGATCATCCGCCCCGGTTGCGCGTTCAGCGGCGCGTGTTCAGCGTCCGGCGATCGCCGCCGCCGCCACCTGCCCGTCCTCGGCCGAGGTCCCGCCGGAGACGCCGACCGCGCCGATGATGCGGTTCTCCGCCGTCAGCAGCAGGCCGCCCTCCACCGGCATGGCCCCCGGCAGCGCCAGGATCGCCATGCGGCCGCCGACCAGCGCATCCTCGAAGGCCTTGGTCGGGCGGCGATAGGTCGCCGCACTCTTCGCCTTGTCCAGCGCCACCTGCAGCGAGGCCGTCTGGGTCCCGTCCACCCGGGCGAAGGCGACGAGGTTGCCGGCGGTATCCACCACCGCGACGGCCATCTGCAGGTTGCGCTGCTGCGCGCTGGCGATGCCGGCCTCCACCACCTTCCGCGCGGCGTCCAGCGTGACGTTGGGGCCGTAGCCCGGCGCCGGCTGCGCCCGGGCGACAGGCATGGCGAGAAGCGCCGCAGCCGCGGCGGCCAGGATGATGCGCATGGTCCATTCCTCCCGGGGTCGTTGCCCCGGAGGAAGTCTTCGCCGGACGGGGGCCTCCTGCAAGCGGGATCGCAGAGGGGGCGCTGCCCCCTCTGCACTCCCCCGCCGGGGGGTCAAGCGACCCCCCGGACCCCGGCCCGAGTCAAACCCATGGGATCCAAGGGCCTTAAGCCCTTGGCTGGGGGAGTGCGAGGGGGACGGCGTCCCCCTCGCATCACCCGCGCCGCCGGGATCAGTCGAGGCGGATTCCCGCCTCCCGCACCAGCACCGCCATCTGCTCGCGGCCGTCCTTCACGAAGCGCGCGAAGTCGGCCGGCGCGCTGCCGACCGGCACGGCGCCGATCTGCGCCAGGCGCTGCTTCACCCCGTCATCGGCCAGCGCCGCGGTCAGCGCCTCGTGGAGCTTCGCCACGATCGGCGCCGGCATGCCGTGCGGCCCGAAGAGTGCCGCCCATTCGTTCGAGTCGAAGCCCGGGAAGCCGCTCTCGGCCAGCGTCGGGACATCGGGGCGGCTCGGCACGCGCTGCAGCGTGGCGACGGCCAGGAAGCGCGCCCGGCCGCTGTCCACGATCGGCCCGGCGCTGACCGTCGTGATGAACACCGCGTCGATCGCCCCCGCCGCCAGGTCGCGCGCCGCATCCGCGCCGCCGCGATAGGGCGCGTGGATGACCTCGATCCCCGCCCGCTTGCAGAACTGCAGCAGGCCGACATGCCCGGCCGTCGCATTGCCCTGGGTGCCGACGCTGATGCTGCCCGGCTTCGCCTTGGCGAGCGCGATGAACTCCGCGAGCGTCTTCGCCGGGAAGTCCTGCTTCACCGCCAGCACGCCCGGGAAGGTCACCACCAGGGAGACCGGGACGAAGCTCGCATAGTCGAAGGGCAGGCCCTTCATCAGCGCCGGGTTCACGAGGTGGGAGGAGGCATCCCAGAGCAGCGTATAGCCATCCGGCGCCGAGGCGGCGACCGCGCCGCCGCCCACGCTGCCGCCCGCGCCGGTGCGGTTCTCGACGACGATGCTCTGGCCCAGCCTCTGCGTCATGACCGGCGTGATGGCCCGCGCCGCGCTGTCCGCCGCGCCGCCGGCGGCGAAGGGCACCACCAGGCGGATCGGGCGGTTGGGCCAATCGCCCTGCGCCCCGGCGCCCATGGGCAGCAGCGTTGTCCCCGCGCAGGCCAGCAGGCCGCGACGTCTCAGATGCATTGTGGCGTCCCCCGGAAGGCGGCACGATCCGCCCCTAACACGGGGGATATGAGGCCAGGAATGCCGCCACGCTACGATGAATTGCCGCGTCCCGATGATGGCTCCGGCCTGCCTCTCGCCTGGGGCGTATGGGGGCCGCAGGACGAGGTCGGCACCCTCAACCGCATCACCGAGGCGACCGTCGCCGCCGCGGCCTCCGAGATCCGCGACGGCCGCCGCTTCAACCTGAACCTGCCGCTCGACGAGCCCTTCGGCGCCACCCACCAGGGCAGCCATCGCCGCCGGACGCCGCCTAGCCCGACCCTGATTGCGGACGAGACGCCGGGCAAGCTGATCCGCGACGACCGGCTGGACAGCTTCTGGCTGCAGGGCAGCACGCAGTGGGACGGGCTCTCCCACTTCGCCGATCCCTATCATGGCTTCTACAACCATGCGCCCGTCAGCGCCGTGGTGCATGGGGCGGAGAGCCGCAACGGCATCGACAAGGCGCTCCGCCACGGCATCGCCGGCCGCTGCGTGCTCGCCGACCTGGCGCGGCACTTCTCGAAGACAGGCCGCGACTGGGGCCCGCTCGGCGGCCGCCGCGCCTCGGCCGAGGACCTCGCCGCCTGCCTCGCCGGGCAGGGCGTGGCGCTGCGCCCCGGCGACATCCTGCTGGTCCGCACCGGCTGGCTCGAGGCCTTCCGCGCCGCGCCGGACATCGATGCCCGCGACCATCTCGTGCGCGGCACCAACAAGGCCCAGGACTACAGCGGCCTCTCGGGCGGGGAGGACATGTGGCGCTTCCTCTGGGACCAGGGCGTCGCCGCCACCTGCGCCGACAACCCGACCGTGGAGGTCTGGCCCTACTTCCCCTGGAAGCCGACCCTGCACTGGGCCATCGCCCGGCTCGGCCTGGTCATCGGCGAGTTCTTCGACTTCGAGGCCCTGGCCGCCGATAGCGCCGCGACCGGCCGCTACACCGGCTTCTTCACTGCGGCGCCGCTGCATCTGCGCGGCGGCGTGGGCTCCCCGGGCAATGCGCTGGCGATCCGATAGGAGAGGCCGGCTGTCACCCGGAGGGTCGTTCCACGCGCTGATCGTAGAATTGTATTCACAAACCCCGGAGGTCCGTGTTTCCTGGTCTCGCATTTTCGCGAACCGTGGGAGCGAGCCCCTCCGTGCCGGATACGCATCTCGACAGCCACACCATGCCCACGCCCGCCGACTGCCAGACCAACGAGGCGAGCCCGAGCGGCTCCGCCCTGCTCTTCGGTGACGAGAAGACGCCGCCGCTCTGGCTCTGGCTCGCCATCGAGCAGGACGAGCTCGTGGCGCTGGAGGCGGCGCTGCTCGACCACCTCCGCTCGCCGCTCTTCCCCTCCCGCATCGGCGAGGGGCCGCTGCAGTCCGGCGACGATGCCGGGCTGCTCGAATTCGCGCTGCGCTTCGGCACCATCGCCGGCCGCTTCGCGCAGGGCACCGACCTCGTCATCGCCGCAACCCGCATCGTGACGGAGCGCGGCGGCCCGCTCTCCCGCCAGGGCGCCATGGCCTGCGTCGAGGCGCTGCAATACCGCCTGCATGCCGAGGCGCGCGGCCTCGGCGCCGCGGCGACCAACCCGGCGCGGCTGCGGCATTTCGTGCTGGCCAGCCGCCTCGCCGCCGATCTCTGGCTGCGGCACGTCCAGGGGCCGGACAGCGGCCGCCCGCTGCACCGGCGCATGGCGGAGGCGCTCGGCTTGCCGGCGGCCACCCCGGCGCCGGCCGCGCCGGAGCCGCCGCCGAAGCCGCAGGCGGGGCCCGGCACGGTGACGGTGCTACAGCCCTTCGAGCCGCCGAACGACCGCGCGGAATGGCTGAGCTACCAGCCGCTGACCGCCCCGCTGCCGCTGCGCCGCGTGCCGCGCGACTCGGTGCGGCGGATCGAGGCCCTGGCCGAGGCGGCGCCCGCCTTCGCCGCGCCGCTGAAGGAGATCCGCCGGACGCTGGCGCTGGCCGCGCATGCCGGCCGGCCCTCCCCGCGCATCCGCCCGATCCTGCTGGTCGGCGCGCCGGGCATCGGCAAGACCTGGTTCGCGCGCCGCCTGGCGCAGGCGCTGATGCTGCCCTTCGCCTCGCTCAACCTCGGCGGCGCGACGGACAACCGCTGCCTGCAGGGCACCGCGCGCGGCTGGTCGGCGGCGACGCCGGCCTGGCCGATCGCCGAGATGTCCCGCCTGCAGGCGCCGAACCCGGTGCTCTTCCTCGACGAGGTCGAGAAGGCCGGCGGCCAGCGCGAGAGCAATGGCCGGGCGCATGACACGCTGCTGGCGATGATCGAGCCGGAGAGCGCCGCGGGCTGGTACGACGAGTGCCTGCGCACCACGGCGGACCTGCGCAACGTGGTCTGGGTGATGGCGGCGAACGAGACCCGCGGCATCCCGGCGCCCTTCCTCTCCCGCGTCTCGGTGCACCATGTGCAGCCGCCGCCGGCCTCGGCCTTCGACGGCACCTTCTCCGGCCTGCTCTCGGGGATCGCCGCGGATATCGGCTGCGTGGCACAGGAGCTGCCGGCCCTGCCGCTGGAGACGCGGCAGGCGCTGAAGCGCAGCTTCGCCCAGCACCGCAACCTGCGCCGGCTGCGGGCGCAGATCGAGGAATGCCTCGGCATCGCCGCCGAGGAAGCGCTCGAGGTCGCGCACTGACGGCTGGGACCAGGCGACGCCTGCGCGGATCCGGGCAGGCGTCGCGATCCGACCGATCAAGGCAGGCAGCCAGGCCGTCGCTCAGGCGGCCGGGCGCCAGCGGGAGACCCAGCCCTCGTCGAAGCCCATGACCAGCTCGTCCGCGCAGCCGCGCAGGACCAGGTGGTCGTGCAGGAAGGCCAGCAGGTTCGCGGCATCCAGGCGCATCGGCGGCGCCGTGCCGCGCAGCGCATGGGTCACCGGGAAGCGCGCCAGCCAGTCCTCCAGCACCGCGCGCGGATTGGCGTTGCGGTTGCACTGCAGCACCCAGGCATTGAACTCGGCGAAGACCACCGGGCGGAAGCGCGCCAGCGTCGCCTTCGCGCCGTCCAGCACCTCGGTCTCGAAGCCCTCGACATCCACCTTCATGAAGTCGAGCCGGGCGAGGCCGTGCCGCGCCACCAGCGCATCCACCGTCTCGACCGGCACGCGGACCCTGGGCAGCGACTCGCCGCCGAGCGTCGCCGGGTCCAGCAGATGGGCGCCGGCGGAATGCTCGGCCGCGTGGAATTCCGCCACGCCCGGCGCGGCGCCGAGGGCGACGGCCTCGACCGCGACGCGCTCCCCGAGCCCGTTCGCCGCGACGGTCTCCCGCAGCGCGGCATGGGTGCGCGGGGAGGGCTCGACCGCCAGGATCCGCCCGCGCGGCACGACCGGCGCGAGGGCGAGGGCCGAGAGGCCGATATTGGCGCCGATATCGAGCGCGACGCCGTCCGCCGGCAGCACGGCGGCGGCGACCGCGGCCATCTCCGCCATGCCGGTCGCATGGGCCTCGGCATGCGCGAAGAAGCTGTCCTCCGCCTGGCCGGCCACCTGCCAGTCCCGCCCGCCGATGCGGATCGCGCGCGTGCCGATCATCCCTGCCTCCGGCCCCTGTCCGGGCTTCAGATGGGCGATGGCGGGCCGGGACGGAAGCGCCGCGGCGTCAGATCCGGCCCATCAGCGCCATGATGATCAGCACCAGCACGATCAGGCCGAGCAGGCCGGAGGGGTAGTAGCCCCAGCCGCGGCTATAGGGCCAGGTCGGCAGGGCGCCGAGCAGGATCAGGATGAGCACGATCAGCAGGATGGTGGACATCGTCGTTCCTCTCCCGTGAGGCACATGGTTCGGGCGAGGAACGGCGACAGACCGCGCCGGTTTCCGGGAGGATCCCGGCGCTTTGTCGTGATGGCGGCCTCTAGCGCAGGAATTCCGGCGAGATCAGGTTCGGCAGGAACAGCACCACCTCGGGGAAGACGATGATGGCCGCCAGAACCGCAAGCATCGGCAGCAGCATGATGCAGGTATCCTTCAGCGCATCCGCGATGCGCATCCCGGCCACCGAGCAGGCGATCATCAGGCAGAGCCCGTATGGCGGCGTCACCAGCCCGAAGGCGAGCGCCACGATGCCGATCATGGCGAAATGCACCGGGTCCATGCCGACGCCGACGGCCAGAGGCTGCAGGATGGCGCCGACGATGATGATCGCCGGGATGGCGTCGAGGAAGCAGCCCACCACCAGGAAGACGCCGGCGATGAAGAAGCCGGTGGTGATCCGCCCCATGCCCCAGGTCGAGACATTCGCCAGCAGCGCCTCCGGGATCTGGTAGAAGGCGAGCAGCCAGCCGAAGGCCGAGGCGGTGCCGACGCAGAACAGCGCGACGCCGGCCAGTCGCCCCGTCTCCCCCAACGCGTCCACCAGGCCGCGCCAGGTCATCTCGCGGTAGACGACCAGGGAGAGGAAGCCGGCATAGAGCACGGCGATGCAGGCGCTCTCCGTCGCGGTGAACCAGCCGAAGATCTTGCCGCCGATGATGATCATCGGCGTGGTCAGGGCCGGGATGGAGATCAGGAAGGTGTGCGCGATCTCGCGGAGCGTCGCCCGCGGATAGGTCGGGTATCCCCGCGCCTTCGCATAGGCATGCACGGTCGCCATCTGCACCAGCCCGATCAGCAGGCCGGGGATGATGCCGGCGAGGAAGAGCGCGCCGATCGAGACCGTCAGCACGCCGCCCCAGACGATCATCAGGATCGACGGCGGGATGATGACGGCGAGCACCGCCGAGACGGCGGTGATGGCGACGGAGAAGCTGTCGTCGTAGCCCTCCTTCCGCTGCGCCTCGATGAAGATCTTCGACTGGCTGGCGGCATCCGCCGTGCTGCTGCCGGAGATGCCGGCGAAGAAGATCGACAGCACCACGTTGATCTGCGCGAGGCCGCCGGGGAAGTGGCCGACCAGCGCCCGGCTGAAGGCCATGAGACGGTCGGTGATGCCGCCGATGTTCATCAGGTTGGCGGTCAGCAGGAAGAAGGGGACCGCCAGCAGGATGAAGCTGTTGTAGGCGTTGAAGGTCTCCTGCGCGAGCATCATGGGGCTGAGCCGCGGCTCGATCAGCAGGATCGGCAGGCAGGCGAGGCCGAGCGAGACGGCGACCGGCACGCGCAGCACCAGCAGCAGGAAGAAGACGCCGAAGAGGATCTCGGCGGCCGTGCCGGCCGAGAGGACATTGCCGCCCATCACGCGGCCTCCCCGCGCAGCACCGCGACGGCGTCCAGCATGCGCTCCGCCTCGAACAGCATCCAGACCGCGCCGGCGACGGGCCAGGCGATGTGGATGATCCAGAGCGGCAGCTCGGCCAGTTCCGAGATCCGCCACCACGCGAAGTCGGTGAACTCGATCCCCCACCAGAGGAAGACGAAGGCGAAGACCAGGATGAAGCTGCCCGAGAGCAGCTCCACCTTCGCCTCGCCGCGCGGCGAGAGCCTGGGGAAGACGTCGACGGTGAAGTGCGTCCCCTCCCGCACCGCCAGCATGGCGCCGAGCATGACGGAATAGACCAGGCAGAAGCGGGCCATCTCCTCCGTCCAGATATAGGCGGGGATCAGGGAGGTGTAGCGCGAGAAGATCTGCAGGCTGACGGGGAGGACCAGCACGCCGACGGTCACGATCAGCAGCAGCAGGATCAGGCCGGCAAGCGCGCGGTTGACGGCGCGGAGCGCGGCCGGCGCCCCGGGACGATGGGTTTGCATGAAGGGTCCTGGACGAGGGGAGCGGCGAGGGCGGTCACCGCGCGGCCGTGCCGGCCGGCCGCGCGGGGCCGGCGGGCTTACGAGGTCAGCGCGTTGATGCGGTTGAGGATGGTCTCCGCATCGATCTCCTTGGCATAGGCGGCCATCACCGGATCGACCAGCTTCTTCATCTCGGCGCGCTGGGCAAACTCGACGCGGCGCAGCCGCCCCACCTTCTCCAGCGTCTCCAGGATCTGCCCGTCGGCGCCCGATTCGGCCTGGCGGTGGAAGGCGCTGGCCTCCTTGCCGGCGCGGCGGATCGCCGCCTGCAGGTCGTTCGGCAGCTTGCTCAGCGTGCCGACGGAGAAGCAGAGCGGCCGGATGGTGATGGCGTGCTGGGTCATGGCGAGGTCGGGCGCCACCTCGTAGAACCGCATCTGCTCGACGCCCGCCGCCTCGTTCTCGCCGGCGTCGATGACGTTGTTCTGGATGGCGTTGTAGATCTCGTTGTAGGCGATGACGGTCGGCGACATGCCGACGGCGCTGAAGGTGCGCGACCAGATCGGCGCGCCCTGCACCCGGACCTTCAGGCCGCGCATCCCGGCCAGGTCCGTCACCTTCTTGTTGGCGAAGATGTTGCGCACGCCGCCGCCGCCATAGCCGATCATCAGCACGCGGGCGCGCTTCTCGACCTCGTCCGCCACCGGCTTGAACAGGTCCTGGTCCAGCACGGCGTTCCAGTGCCCGAGGTCGCGGAACAGGAAGGGCGCGTCGATGAAGGGCGCCGCCTTGGAGAAGGTGGACATATGCGCCGGCGAGACGACGGCATAGTCCACCGCCCGCCCCTGCGCCATGTACTCGAAATACTGCTTCTCGAGGCCGAGCGACGAGTTCTTGTGCAGCACGAAATTGATCGGCTTGCCCCAGTACTGCTTCACCAGTTCCTCGAACCGGACCAGCGCCTTCGTATAGGGATGGTCGTCGCCGAACTGGGAGGCGCCGTTCAGGGTGATGGCCCCCTGGGCGCGAACGGGGATGGACAGAAGGGCGGGCGCAGCCAGCGCGCCCCCCAGCAGGGCCCTGCGATGCATGATGTCTCCTCGGACGTGGTCGGCCTTGGTGGCCGTTTCCGGCGGCGAGCCTAGCCGTACATTCCGGGTATGGGAACCGGCGTCCGATGCGGCCGTCCCCGCCGGCCAGGACGAAGCCATGGCAGGGCGCCGCCCGGCGTTCCCCCTCCGGCCGGCCGGCGCTATCCTGCGGGCATGGGCGACATCGTCAACCTGAACCGGCTTCGCAAGGCGAAGGCCCGGGCCGAGGCCGAAGCGACCGCGGCCGCCAACCGCGCCAAGCATGGCCGGACCGGCGCCGAGAAGGCGAACGACCGCCGCGCCGAGCAACGCCGGCAGGCGCTGCTGGACGGCGCGCGGCGCGACCCGCCGGGGGACGAGTCCCGCTGACCCCAATGCCCCTGCCGGGCCGATCCTGACGGAGACCTCCATGCCGGCCGCTCGCCGCCTCCTGGCGCTGCTCGCGCCATGCCTCCTTGCCGCCTGCGTGAACGAGACGGTGATCCCCCAGGCAACCGATGCGCCCGGGCCCGCGCGGCCCGCCGCGGCGGCGGCCCCGGCCGCGGGGCCGGTCACCGCCTATGACGGCCGCTATGCCGGCACCATCACGCTGAACCCCGACCGCACCCGGGCCTGCCCGGCCGCGCCGCGGGAGCAGCGCGAGATCACGGTGCGCCAGGGCCGCGCCAGCTTCCTGATCGTCCCGCAGACCCGCCAGACCCTGAACGGGGTGGTCGGCCCGGCGGGCGACGTGCGGATGGCCGATACGCTCGACCGGACCATCGCCACCACCGGCGCCTTCGCCGAAGGCCGCTTCCTCGGCGAGCACCGCAACGGCCTCTGCAGCTATGCCGTGAGCATGACGAAGCAGGAGTGACCACGGCCGGCCTCGGCCGGCACCGCTCCCTGCCCCGGAGCGGTCAGCGCGGGCCCTTCTGCACCGGCGGAGCCCTGGTCTCGATCCAGGTCGACAGGGCGCGCAGCAGCGAATGGGCAAAGAAGACCAGGGCGGTCAGGCCGATGGCCAGCCCGAATTCCTGCAGGCCCGCCGCCGCGCCCACCGCCGCCACCGCCCAGAAGGTGGCCGCGGTCGAGAGGCCGCGCACCGTCATCCCCTTCCGCAGGATCACGCCGGCGCCGATGAAGCCGATGCCCGTGGCGATGGCGCCGAGCGCCGCGCCGGGATTGCTGCCGCCATGCGCGACGGCGATGCGGGCGAAGACGCAGGCCGCGGCGGCGACCAGGGCGCAGGAGCGCAAGCCGCCGGGATGGCGGCGCCATTCGCGCTCCGCCCCGATGGCGGCGCCGAGCAGGAAGGCGAGGAGGACGGCGAGGAGGTTTTCCGGGAAGCTCGGCATGGCCCAGCGATGCGCCGACCGGGGCCGGAACGGAAATCCCCGGTTCGCGATGCCGCCGGCGCCCCACCGATGAAGGCCACGCGCTGCGCCCCGATGCCGCCGGATGGCAGCACGGCCGTGGGGCCTCTCTAGCCCTCCAGCGCCCGGTCCTCCGCCGAGGGATGCGGCGGCCGCCGGCGCCAGATCAGCCGCTGCACCGGCTTGAGCAGGATGTTGATCAGCAGCACCAGCACGGTCAGCCAGAGGGCGCCTACCGTCTCCTGCGCACCGGCCTGGGCACCGATGGCGGCGACGCACCAGATGGTGGCCGCCGTCGAGAGGCCGCGGACATTCGCCCCCTCCCGCATGATCGCGCCGGCACCGAGGAAGCCGACGCCGGTGGCGATGGCACCGAAGGCCGCGCCGAGATTGGCGGGATCGACCCGCGTCGTCATCAGGTCGGCGAAGGCGGCGGCCGCGACCGAGACGAGTACGCAGGCGCGCAGCCCGGCGGCGCTCTGCCGCCACTCGCGCTCGGCGCCGACCATGGCGCCGAGCAGGAAGGCGATGGGCAGGCCGGAGAGGGTGGTGTCCCCGGTCAGCCAGGAGAGCAGCCAGGCCATCGCCGCCGCCGCGCGGCCTCAGACGTTGAAGCGGAAGAGCAGGACGTCGCCGTCCTTCACCACGTATTCCTTGCCCTCGACCCGCATCTTGCCGGCTTCCTTGGCGCCCTGCTCGCCGCCGAGCGCGACGTAGTCGTCATAGGCGATGCATTCCGCGGCGATGAAGCCGCGCTCGAAGTCGCCATGGATGACGCCGGCCGCCTGCGGCGCCTTGGTCCCCCGCGTGATGGTCCAGGCGCGGGCCTCCTTCGGCCCGACGGTGAAGTAGGTCTGCAGGCCGAGCAGCGCGTATCCGGCGCGGATGACGCGATCGAGGCCGCCCTCGTGCAGGCCGAGGCTCTCGAGGAAGTCGCCGCGGTCGGCCGGCGCCATCTGGCTGATCTCGGCCTCGATCGCGGCCGAGACCACGACGGCGCGGGCGCCCTCGCGCTCCGCCATCTCGAAGACGCGCTGCGACTGCGCGTTGCCGGTCGCCGCCGAGGCTTCCTCGACATTGCAGACATAGAGCACGGGCTTGGTGGTCAGGAGCTGCAGCCGCGCCGCGGCCGCTTCCTCGCCCTTCGGCACGGCGGTGCGGGCGGGCTTGCCCTCCTGCAGCGCCTTGACGATCGGGTCGATCAGCGTGAGTTGCTGGATCGCCTCCTTGTCGCCGTTCCGCGCGCGCTTCTGCAGGCCGACCTGGCGCTTCTCCAGCCCCTCGAGGTCGGCGAGCATCAGCTCGGTCTCGACCGTCTCGGCATCCCGCACCGGATCGACGCTGCCCTCGACATGGGTGATGTCGCCATCCTCGAAGCAGCGGAGGACATGGACGATCGCGTCCACCTCCCGGATGTTCGCCAGGAACTGGTTGCCCAGGCCCTCGCCCTTCGAGGCGCCGCGGACCAGGCCGGCGATGTCGACGAATTCGAGGCTGGTCGGGACGATCTTCTGCGACTTGCCGATCTCCGCCAGCTTCGTCAGCCGCGGGTCGGGCACGCCGACGCGGCCGACATTCGGCTCGATGGTGCAGAAGGGGTAGTTGGCGGCCTGCGCCGCCGCCGTCTCGGTCAGCGCATTGAACAGCGTGGATTTCCCCACGTTCGGCAGGCCGACGATGCCGCAGTTGAAACCCACGGGAACCTCCTGAAGCGATGGGCGCCGGCCGCCCGCAGGCGGGGCGCCGCACCCTGAACCACGTCATGGCCGGGCACCGGCCCGGCCGTCATCCTGCGACGCGGGGACGCGCCGCCAGAGCAGATCGCCGCAGAGCGGCAGCGCTCGGAGGCGTGGATCTGCTCTCCAAATCAATAGCCTAGAGCGTTCTCACGCTGCACCGTCAGCGTGAGAACGCTCTAGGCCGCCCGGCCCAGCGCCTCGGCGATCCCCGCCGCGATGGTCGCCGCCGCGATGCGCGCCGCGCCGTCATCCGTGCCGAGCCGCAGCGCCGCCGCGCGCAGCGAGGGCACCAGCGCGGCCGGCGGCACGCCCGCCCGCTTCGCCGCGGCGGCGATGCGCTCCGCCAGCGCCGCCGCCTCGCCGCCCGGGCCGATCGCCTCCGCGGCCTCCAGCAGCAGCGCCGCCCGGATCGCCGCCTCGCCCGAGGCCGCCATGGCGCCGCGCTGGCGCCGGATGTCCGACAGCGGCCCGCCGGTCGGGTCCCCCGGTGTCACCGCCGCCGCGTTGCGCAGCGCCGCCGCCGCCGAGGCGAGCGCGCCGGCCTCCCGCACCAGGGCGGCGGCCAGCGCCGCGGCGCCATTGGCGAAATCCTCCGCACCCGGGCCGCCCATGCCGGCGGCGAAGTCGGTCAGCTCCTCCTGGTTCATCAGCGCGTCTCCTGCGTCAGGAAGGCGACCCGGGTCATGAACTCCTCATGCTTGCCCTCCGCCAGCAGCGGCGCCGCATCGGCGACCGCCTCCAGCAGCGGCTCCACCCAGGTGTCCACCTTGGCGAAATTGCCGAGCACATGCCCATGCACCCGGTCCTTGTGCCCGGGATGCCCGATGCCGAGCCGCACGCGCCAGAAATCCGGCGTGCCGAGGGCGCGCTGGATGTCGCGCAGCCCGTTGTGGCCCGCCGCACCGCCGCCCTTCTTCACCCGCACCTTGCCGGGCGCCAGGTCGAGCTCGTCATGGAAGGCCCAAATGTCGGCGGGCGGGATCTTGTGGAAGGCGGCCGCCGGCTGCACCGAGTCGCCCGAGCCGTTCATGTAGGTCTGCGGCTTCAGGGCGAGGACCTTGTGCCGGCCCAGCATGCCCTCCGCCACCAGCCCCTTGTGGCGCTGCCGCCAGGGGGAGAAGCCATGGCGCCGGGCGATCTCGTCCAGCGCCATGAAGCCGATATTGTGGCGATGCCGCGCCTGGGAGGGCTCGGGATTGCCCAACCCGACCCAGAGCAGCATCGCCAGGGGCCCGCCTTACTTCTTCTTCGCGGCGGGCGCCGGGGCGGCGGCCTTGCCCTTGCCCTTGGCGGGCGGGGCGGCCGGCGCCGCCGGGGCGGCCACGACCTCCTCGACCACCGTCGGCGGGGCGATGGTGGCGACGACGAAGTCGCGGTTGATCACGGCGCGGGTGCCGAAATTGTCCTTCACCGCCGACCAGCGCAGCGAATCGCCGATGCCGGCCTCGGCCAGGTCGATCTCGAAGGCATCCGGCACGGCATCGACCGCGGCCAGCACCTCGAGCTCGCGGCGGACGACGTTCAGCACGCCGCCGGCCTTGAGGCCCGGGCAGGTGTCCTCGTGCAGGAAGTGCACCGGCACGCGGACGCGGATGCGGGCGCCCGGCGCGACGCGCTGGAAATCCACATGCAGGGGCCGGTCGGTGACCGGGTGGAACTGCACGTCGCGCATCAGCGTCTGGACGGTGGAGCCGTCCTTCAGCGCGATCTCGTAGAGGTGGCTCTGCCACCCGCCCTTGTGCAGCTCCTTCATCACGTCGCGCGGGTCGAGCGCGATCAGCGCCGCCTCCTGCTTCGCGCCGTAGATGACGGCGGGGACAAGCCCCTCACGCCGGGTCGCACGCGCCGCCCCCTTACCGGCCCGCTCGCGCGACTCGGCCTCGATCCGGACAGTCTGGACCATGGTCGAACTCCGCTTGGCTGGGAAATGGCCCCTTCGCGGGACGGCATGCCCCGGAAACGGCTGCGCCGGCCTCCAGGGGTGCCGGCGCATCGCGGGGCATTAGCGGATCGGGGGAGGCAGGGCAATGGAAAGCCGCCCGGCCGCGGAACCGGCCGCGGTCAGGCCTCCGCCGCGAGCGCCGCCGGCTCCACGTCCCAGACCCGGCCGCCATCCCGGGGCGGGGCGCAGCGGATCGGCAGCGCATTCGGGGTGCGGACATTGGGCTCATGCCCGAAGGCGAGGCGGAGGGCGCGGAACAGCGCGCCATGCGCCACGATCAGCACCGGCGCCGGCTTCGCGGTCGCGCGGTTCACCGCCGCGACGGCGCGGGCCAGCAGGCCGGCGAAGGTCTCGGCCCCCGCCGGCGTATAGGTCCCGGCGATCCAGTCGTCGTACCAGTCGCCCATCGGCCGGCCTTCCTGCTCGCCGAAATTCACCTCCTGCAGGTCCGGATCGAAGGCGAGGGGCAGGCCGAGCGCCGCGGCCGCGATCTCGGCGGTGACGCGGGCGCGGATGAGGGGGGAGGCGACGATGGTGGCGATGCCGCCGATCCCCTGCAGGGTCCGGGCGGCGCGCTCCGCCTGGGCGAGGCCGATGGCGTTCAGCGGGATGTCGGTGCGGCCCTGCGACAGGCCCTGGGCGTTCCAGTCGGTCTCGCCATGGCGGAGGAACCAGAAGGGAGCCGGGTTCAGGGTCTCGGCCATGGCGGGGTCCTTGCTCGCGGCGCCGGCGGGCACGCCGCGCGGGACGGTCGCAGGCCGCTGGATGGGGGGATGTCGCCCGCTTCCTGCGGCAGGGGCGCCGCGCGGGTCAAGCCCGCGCGGCGCCGGCCGGATCAGGCGAGGCCTTCCGCCTTCAGCACCCGCTGCACCGAGGGGCGGGCATTCATGCGGGCATAGTGCGCGGCGACGTTGGGCGGCAATTCCTTGCCCAGCCGCCCGGCCCACCAGAAGGAGACGTACCAGAGCGCGCTGTCGGCGAAGGAGAAGCTGCCGGTCAGGTACTCCTTCCCTTCGAGCGCCTTGTCGAACCAGGCGAGGCCCTTCTGGAAGATCTCCTCGCCCCGCGCCTTCACCGCCGCCTGGTCGGCCTCGGAGGGCGCGTAGTTCGAGGGGCGGAAGATGCGGGAGAAGCCCTGCATGTGCAGCGTGGCGACGGCGAAGTCGGTGGCCTCGAGCGCCCGGGCCAGGGCATCGGCCTCCTTCGGCAGGAGGTTCGCCTCGGGGAAGGTGCTCGCCAGCCAGACCGCGATGGCGGGGTACTCCGTCAGCACCGAGCCGTCGTCCCGCACCAGGGTCGGGACCTTCGACTTCGGGTTCACCGCGGTGAAGTCGGGCTTGTACTGCGCGCCCTCCCGCAGGTTGACCGCGACCGCCTCGTAGGGCCGGCCGATCTCCTCCAGCAGGACATGGATGCCGATCGAGCAGGCGCCCGGACCGTAATACAGTTTCATCGTGTTCCTCCCGGGATTGGGAGGCCGAGACTATACGCCGCCGGCACGGCCGCCCAGCCCCGGCGATCCGCCGGGGCGTGGCATCCATCGGGGCTCAGTGGAAGAGCGAGGAGACCGAGCTTTCCTCGGAGATGCGGCGCATCGCCTCGGCCAGCAGCGGCGCGATGGTGACCTGGCGGATATTGGAGGAGATGCGAACCGCCTCGGTTGCCAGGATGCTGTCCGTCACCGTCATGTTCTCGATCGGGGAGGCGCCGACGCGCGCCACCGCCCCGCCCGAGAAGACGCCGTGGGTGACATAGACCGAGACGCCGTTGGCGCCGTTCTTCATCAGCGCCTCGGCGGCGTTGCACAGCGTGCCGCCGGAATCGACGATGTCGTCGACCAGGATGCAGTGCCGGCCCTCGACGTCGCCGATCACGTTCATCACCTCCGAGACGCCGGCCCGCGGCCGCCGCTTGTCGATGATGGCCAGCTCGGTGTGCACCCGCGTCGCGAGGTCGCGGGCCCGGACCACGCCGCCGACGTCGGGGGAGACCACCATCAACTCGCGGCCCTGGTAGCGCTCCTGGATGTCGCGGGTGAAGAGCGGCGCGGCATAGAGGTTGTCCACCGGGATGTCGAAGAAGCCCTGGATCTGCGCGGCATGCAGGTCCATGGTCAGGACGCGGTTGGCGCCGGCGGTGGTGATCAGGTTCGCCACCAGCTTGGCCGAGATCGGGGTGCGGGAGCCCGACTTCCGGTCCTGCCGCGCATAGCCGAAATAGGGGATCACCGCCGTGATGCGCCGCGCGCTCGCGCGCTTGAGCGCGTCCAGCGTGATCAGCAGCTCCAGCAGGTTGTCGTTGGCCGGGTAGCTGGTGCTCTGCACCAC
Organism: Paracraurococcus lichenis; assembly: GCF_030657435.1. Taxonomy (GTDB): domain Bacteria; phylum Pseudomonadota; class Alphaproteobacteria; order Acetobacterales; family Acetobacteraceae; genus Paracraurococcus; species Paracraurococcus lichenis. The sequence goes on from NZ_JAUTWS010000015.1 coordinate 30,191, forward strand.
GAAGACGTCCTCGCCGCGGACGTTCTCGTTGATCTCGACGAAGACCTCCATATCCGCGAAGCGCCGGATGGAGGCGCTGGTGAGCGGCAGGCCGAGCGAGGCGGCGACCGCCTCGGCCAGCGGACGGTTGCTGTTGCAGGCGACGATCTTCATGCCCGGCCGGACCCCTTCTCCACGCGACCTGCCTCCACGCGACGGGAACGCCGCCGAAACCGCATTCCGCACGGCGCGGCGGAGATATCAAGGTGACGGAACGGTGTAAATCGCGTTGCCCGCGGGCCTGTGTCCCGATGCCGTCGCGGCTTAACCGCTTTGCAATCGCACTCCGGCAATTCCTGCCGACCGGGCGGCGCCCGCCGACGGCGGGGGGAGACCAGCCGCCCCATGGATGCCGCGCGAGGGACGCTTGGGGTCGCAGGAGGTGGCGGTATGGGCGGCGTGATCGCCGGCTTGAAGGCGCTGGGCCCGAAGCGGCTGTTGGCGCTCGGCAGCGTCGGGCTCGCGCTGCTGGCGCTGCTGGGCGTCCTGGCCTTCCGCGCCGGCGACACGCCCATGGCGCCCCTCTTCGGGGAGCTCGAGCCGCGCGACGCCGCCGCGGTGGTCGCCGCGCTGGAGCGCCAGCGCATCCCCTATCGCCTCGCCGCCGGCGGGGCCCAGGTCATGGCGCCGCTCGACCAGGTCCCCCGCCTCCGCCTGCTGCTGGCGCGGGAGGGGCTGCCGGCCGGCGGCGGGCTGGGCTGGGAGATCTTCGACCGCGACAACGGCCTCACCGTCACGCCATTTCAACAGGACGTGAACAAGCTCCGCGCCCTGGAGGGCGAGCTGGCCCGGACCATCCGCGGCCTCGACGGCGTCCGCGCCGCCCGGGTCCACCTCGTCCTGCCGCGGCGGGAGGCCTTCTCGCGCGAGCGGGGGGAGGCGCAGGCCTCGGTCGTGCTGACCATGCAGGGCGCCCAGCGCCTGGACCGGGAGGGGGTGCAGGCCGTGCTGCACCTGGTCGCCACCGCCGTGCCCGGCCTGCGGCCGCAGAACGTCTCCATCGTCGACAGCCGCGGCGCCCTGCTCGCGCGCGGCGGCCAGGCGCTGGCCGGCCCCGCCGCCGTCCAGACGCAGGAGGAGATCCGCCGGGCGCAGGAACTCCGCCTCGGCCGCGCGGTCGAGGAGCTGCTGGAGCGCAGCCTCGGCCCCGGCCGCGTCCGTGCCGAGGCGACGGTCGAGATGGATTTCGACCGGGTCGAGACCCGCGAGGAGCGCTTCGACCCCGACAACCAGGTGCCCCGCAGCCAGCAGAGCGTGGCGGAGCAGACCCGCGGCGCCGAGCCGCAGCCGACCACGGTCGCGGGCAACCTGCCGGGCGCCGAGCCGCCGGGCGGCGGCGCCACCCAGGAGAGCCGGCAGGAGGAGACCACCAATTACGAGATCGGCCGCTCCACCCGCAGCACGCTGCGCGAGCATCCGGTGGTCCGGCGCATCTCGGTCGCGGTGCTGGTGGACGGCGTGGCCGAGCCGGGGGAGGGCGGCGGGCCGCCCCGCTGGCGGGAGCGCCCGGCCGAGGACCTCGCCCGCATCGGCGCCCTGGTGCGCAGCGCCATCGGCTTCGACGAGCGCCGCGGCGACCGGGTGGAGGTGGTCTCCATGCGCTTCGTCGAGGAGGCGCCGGGCGAGGCGCCGCCCGAGCGCTTCCTCGGCCTGCCCGTCCCGCCGGCGCTGGCGACGCGGCTGATCGAGAGCGCGCTGCTCGCCCTCGTCGCCCTCGCCGCCATCCTGCTGCTCGGCCGGCCCGTGGTCGGGCGGCTCAGCGCCAGCCTCGCGCCCCTGCCGGCGCTGGCCGGTGCCGAGGGCGCGGCGGCGCTGCCGGGCATGGTGGGCGGCCCGGCGGCGCTGCCAGGCATGGCGGCGGAGGGCGGGATGGCGGCGCTGCCGCCCGGCGCCGACCCGGCCGCGCTGCCGTCGGGGGAGGAGAGCATGGTCAGCCTCGCCCATGTCCAGGGGCAGATGCGGGCCTCCTCGCTGAACGGCCTGATCCAGCTCGTCCAGCGCCACCCCGATGAGAGCCTGGCCGTGCTCCGCCGCTGGCTCGACCCGGAGGATGCCTGATGAGCCTCGCCCGCGTCCTCACCGGCCCGCAGAAGGCGGCCGCCATCATGCTGGCGATGGGGGAGGAGCATGCCGCCAACCTCTTCGCCCGCATGCACGAGGACGAGATCCGCGACCTCTCGGCGGCCATGGCCTCACTCGGCACCGTGCCGGCGCCGGCGATCGAGGAGCTGTGCCGGGAGTTCGGCGAGCAGCTCGGCCAGGCCGGCAACCTGGTCGGCAGCTACGAGAGCACCGAGCGCATGCTGCTCAAGTCGCTGCCGCGCGACCGCGTCGTCCAGATCATGGAGGAGATCCGCGGCCCCGCCGGCCGCACCATGTGGGACAAGCTGGGCAATGTGAACGAGGCGGTGCTCGCCAACTACCTCAAGAACGAATACCCGCAGACCGTCGCCGTGGTGCTCACCAAGGTCCGCCCCGACCACGCCGCCCGCGTGCTCTCCCTGCTGCCGGAGGGCTTCGCGATGGAGGTCGTGATGCGCATGCTGCGCATGGAGACCATCCAGAAGGAGGCGCTCGAGGGCGTCGAGAAGACGCTGAAGGCGGAGTTCATGTCGAACCTCGCCCGCGCCCAGCGGCGCGACGCGCACGAGATGATGGCGGAGATCTTCAACAACCTCGACCGCCAGGCCGAGAGCCGCATCCTCTCGGCGCTCGAGGAGCGCAATCGCGACGCGGCCGAGCGCATCCGCAGCCTGATGTTCACCTTCGAGGACCTGCAGCGCGTCGACGCCGCCGGGCTGCAGGCGCTGCTGCGGGCGGTCGAGAAGGACAAGCTCGCGCTCGCCCTGAAGGGTGCCTCCGAGCAGCTCCGCGAGATGTTCTTCCGCAACCTGACGGAGCGCGCGGCCAAGCTGCTGCGCGACGACATCGCCGCCCTCGGCCCCGTGCGCCTGCGCGACGTGGACGAGGCGCAGGCGGCGATCGTGCTGCTGGCCAAGGACATGGCGGCGCAGGGCCAGATCAACCTGCAGGACGGCCATGACGAGGAGATGGTGCCGTGACCGCCGCCTTCCGCCCGGCCCTCGCGCGCCGCCCGCGCGCCGCCGGCTTCGAGCCCGCGGCGGTGACGGCGCGGCCGGCAGCCACGGCCGCGAGGGCCGAGGCGGGCATGGTCTTCGCGGTGCCGGATTTCGACGCGCCGTCGGCGCCGCCCGGGCCGGACCCGGCCGAGATCGCCGCGGCGGCGCAGGAGGCCGCGCGCGCCGCGGCGCGGGAGGCCGGCTTCGCCGAGGGCGAGGCGGTGGCGCGCGAGGCGGCGGCCGCCAGCCTCGCGGCGCGCGAGACGGCGGCGCTGGAGCGGATCGCCGCGGCGCTGGAGGAGGCGCGGGTGACGGCCGCGGAGGCCGCCGGCGAGACGGCCGAGTCGCTCGCCCGTCTGTTGCTCGCCGCCCTCGATGCCGCGCTGCCGGAGGCGGCCGCCCGGCTGGCGCCGGAGGCCGCCGCGCGCCTCGCGGCGGCGCTGCGCCCGCTGGTCGAGGCGGGCGTCGCCGTCGCGCTCCGCGTCGCCCCGGGCGAGGCCGCCGCGGCGGCGGCCCGGATCGGCGACCCGGCCCTCGCCATCGCCGAGGACGCCGCCCTGCCGCCCGGCGACGCGGCGGCCCGCTGGCGCGGCGGCGGCGCCACGCTCTCGCTCGCGGCGCGGCGGCAGGCGGTGGCCGCGCTCCTCGACGCCTTCGAATTGCAGGAGAGGTAACGCATGGCCGAGCCCGGCCCCTTCGAGACCCTGTCGCCGGCCGAGGCGGCGGCCGCGCGCCCCGCCGGCCCGGCGGCGCGCGACCTCGAGGCTGTCTACGACATCCCGGTCCAGGTCAGCGCCGTGCTCGGGCGCGCCACCATGCAGGTCTCGCAGCTCCTCAAGCTCGGCCGCGGCGCCGTGGTGGAGCTGGACCGCAAGCTGGGCGAGGCGGTGGACATCTATGTCAACAACCGCCTGGTCGCGCGCGGGGAGGTGGTGATGGTGGACGACAACCGCCTCGGCGTGACGATGACCGAGATCGTCAAGAGCGACCGGGCGGGATGAGCATGGCGCCGGGATTCCCGCGGGGGCGGCGGCCGTGACCCGCCTGCTCATCATCGGCGCGCTGGAGGGCGAGCTGGGCCAGGCCGCCCGCATCGCCGCGGCGCGCGGCGCCCGCATCGCCCAGGCGGACGGGCCGGCGGCGGGGCTGGCGCGGCTGCGCGGGGAGGGCGCCGACCTCGTCCTCTGCGACCTCGCGCACGACATCCCCTGGCTGATCGAGCGGCTGGCCGAGGAGCGCATCGCCTGCCCGGTCATCGCCTGCGGCCGCAATGCCGATGCCGCCGCGGCGGTGCGCGCCATCCGCGCCGGGGCGAAGGAATTCCTCCCCCTGCCGCCCGAAGCGGAGCTGATCGTCGCCATGCTGCAGGCGGTGGCCGGCGAGCCGGAGGGGCCGGTGCACCGCGACCCCGCCATGGGCGCGCTGCTCGCCCGCGCCGAGGCGCTGGCGCGGGCCGAGGCGAGCGTGCTGATCACCGGCGAGAGCGGCACGGGCAAGGAGGTGCTGGCGCGCTTCATCCACGCCCATAGCCGCCGCAGCCGCGGCCCCTTCGTCGCGCTGAACTGCGCCGCCCTGCCGGAAAGCCTGCTGGAGAGCGAGCTCTTCGGCCACGAGAAGGGCGCCTTCAGCGGCGCCGTCGCGGCCCGCAAGGGCAAGTTCGAGCAGGCCGATGGCGGCACCCTGCTGCTCGACGAGATCGGCGAGATGGACCCGCGGCTGCAGGCCAAGCTCCTGCGCGTCATCCAGGAGCGGGAGGTGGACCGCCTCGGCGGCACCGCGCCGGTCAGGGTCGATGTCCGGCTGCTCGCCGCGACCAACCGCGACCTCGCCGCCGAGGTGCGGGCCGGCCGCTTCCGCGAGGATCTCTATTTCCGCCTCAACGTCGTCGCGCTGCACATCCCGCCGCTGCGCGAGCGGCCCGCCGACATCGCGGCGCTGGCCGCGCATTTCGCCCGCCGCTTCGCCGAGGCGAACGGGCTGCCGGTGCGCGCCCTGTCGCCCGCGGCCGAGCAGGCGCTGCTGGCGCATCCCTGGCCGGGCAATGTCCGGGAGCTGGAGAACACCCTGCATCGCGCCGTGCTGCTGGCGGAGGGCGGCTGGATCGGGCCGGAGGCGATCGAGCTGACGCCCCTGCCGCCCGCCCGCCCGGCGGAGGCGCCCGCGGCCGTGCCGCAATCCGCCGTGCCACAACCCGCCGTGCCGCCTGCGGCGGCCGGCGCCGTCGCCGGCCTGGTCGGCCGCCGGATGGAGGAGGTGGAGCGCGACCTGATCCTCGAGACGCTGACCCATTGCCTCGGCAACCGCACCCGCGCGGCCGAGATCCTCGGCATCTCCATCCGCACGCTGCGCAACAAGCTGCACGAATACCGCGCGCAGGGCGCGCCGGTGCCGGTCGCGCCGGGCACCGGCCTGCTGCCGGGCGGCTGGCAGGGCGGGGGTCGGTAGCGCATGGGCGGCATCGCGCTGCCCGGCTGGCTGCGGCAGGTGCGGCTCGGCGGCGACGTCGCGCTCGCGCTCGGCGTCGCGCTGCTGCTCGCGGTGCTGATCGTCCCGCTGCCGGTGCTGCTGCTCGATGCCGGGCTCGCGGTCTCCATCACCCTCTCGGTGCTGGTGCTGATGGTCGCGCTCTTCCTGCGGCGGCCGCTCGACTTCACTGCCTTCCCGCAGGTGCTGCTGCTGACCACGCTGCTCCGCCTCGCGCTCAACGTCGCCACCACCCGCACCATCCTCACCCATGGCTACGAGGGGCCGCAATCGGCCGGCCATGTCGTCGCCGCCTTCGGCGGCTTCCTGATGGGCGGCGACGTCGTGGTCGGGCTGATCGTCTTCGCCATCCTGCTGGTCGTGAACTTCATGGTGGTGACCAAGGGCTCCGGCCGCATCGCGGAGGTCGCGGCGCGCTTCAGCCTGGACGCCATGCCCGCCAAGCAGATGGCGATCGATGCCGACCTCTCGGCCGGGCTGATCGACGAGACGGAGGCACGCAAGCGCCGCCGCGAGCTGGAGGAGGAGAGCGCCTTCCACGGCGCCATGGACGGCGCGGCCAAGTTCGTCCGCGGCGACGCCATCGCCGGGCTGATCATCACCGCCATCAACCTCGTGGGCGGCCTCGGCATCGGCGCGCTGCGGCACGGCCTCGGCCTCGCGGAGGCGGCGACCACCTTCGCCACCCTGACGGTCGGCGACGGCCTGGTCAGCCAGATCCCGGCGCTGCTCGTCTCGGTCGCCGCCGGCATCGTCGTCACCAAGGGCGGCGGGGAGGAGCGGGCCGACGAGGTGCTGGGACGGCAGCTCGCGGGCGGCTGGAAGCCCATGGCGCTCGCCGCCGGCGCCGCCGCGGTGCTGGGGCTGCTGCCCGGCATGCCCCTCATTCCCTTCCTGGCGCTGGCCGGCGCCGCCGGCGCCACCGCCTGGACCCGGAGGGAGGCCGATCGCCGGGCCGGGGAGGCGCCGCCCGAGGCGCCCGCCGCCACGGCGGAGCCGCCGGTGGCCGAGGCGCTGCGCCTCGACCTGCTGCGGCTCGAGCTCGGCTACGGGCTGCTCGCGCTCGCGGCCGGGGAGGCGCCGCGGCTGACCGAGCAGATCCGCGCCCTCCGCCGCTCCATGGCGCAGGACATGGGCTTCGTCCTGCCGAGCGTGCGCATCCAGGACAACCTGGAACTGCCGCCCGATACCTATGTCATCCGGGTCAAGGAGATCGAGGCGGCGCGCGGCCAGCTCCGCCCGCCGCTGCACCTGGCCATCGACCCCTCCGGCCAGGTTCCGGCCATGGCCGGCGAGCGCACCGTCGAGCCGACCTTCGGCCTGCCCGCCCTCTGGATCGAGGAGGCGCTGCGGGAGGAGGCGCTGGCGCGCGGCTGCACCGTGGTGGACTGCGCCGGCGTGCTGGCGACGCACCTGACCGAGACGGTGCGGGACACCATGCCCGAGCTGCTCTCCTTCGCCGAGACGCAGAAGCTGCTGGACGAGCTGCCGGCCGAGCACCGCAAGCTGGTCGCGGACGTCATCCCCTCGCAGATCGGGGTCGGCGGGCTGCAGCGGGTGCTGCAGGCGCTGCTGGCCGAGCGCGTCTCGATCCGGGACCTGCCGACCATTCTGGAGGGCGTGCAGGAGGCGGTCGCGGGCAATACCCGGAGCGTCGCCGGCATCCTCGCCGTGGTGCGGGCGCGGCTGGCGCGGCAACTGTCGGAGGCGGCGCGGGGCCCGGGCGGCTATGTCCCGCTCATCGCCCTCTCGCCCGACTGGGAGCTGGCCTTCGCCGAGAGCCTGGCCGGCCCGCCGGAGGACCGGCAGCTCGCCATGGCGCCGAGCCGGCTGCAGGAGTTCATGCAGCGGCTGCGCGACGCCTTCGACGCCGCCGCGGCGGCGGGCGAGGCGCCGGTGCTGGTCTGCTCCGGCGGCATCCGCGCGCCCGTGCGGGCGATCGTCGAGCGCTTCCGTCCCGCGACCATGGTGCTGAGCCAGGCGGAGATCCATCCGCGCGCCCGCATCCGCACCCTGGGCAGCGTCTAGCGCATGCGGCTCCGGCTGTTCCGCGCCCCGAGGATGGCCGAGGCGATGGCGCAGGTGCGCGCCGAACTCGGCGAGGAGGCGGTGATCCTCGAGACGCGCCGCGTCGCGGGCGGGGTGGAGGTGACCGCGGCGCTCGAGGACCCGCCCGACCCGGCGGAGGAGCCCTGGCTGATCCCGCCCGCCCCGCCCGCCACGGATGCGGCGCCGTCGCAGCCGGCGCCCTCGCTGGCGCGGCACAACCTGCCGCCGGCGCTCGCCGCCGCGCTCGCCGCCGGGCCGCTGGAGCCAGCGCTCGCCGCGGCGCTCGGCTTCGCGCCGCTGCCGGATGCCGCCGCGCGGCCGCTGCTGCTGGCGGGCCCGCCGGGCGCGGGTAAGACGCTCTCCTGCGCCAAGCTGGCGGCGCGGGCGGTGCTGGCGGGCGGCGCGCCGCTGATCGTCACCACCGACGGCGCCCGGGCCGGCGCCGCGGAGCAGATGGCGGCCTTCACCCGGGTGCTCGGCCTGACGCTGGCCGTCGCGCCGCAGCCGAAGGCGCTCGGCCGGGCCCTGGCGCGGCGGGCGGCGGGGCAGGCGGTGCTGATCGACACGGCGGGCTGCGATCCCTTCGATCCGGCCCAGGCCGCCGACCTGCTGGCGCTGGCCCGCACGGCGGAGGCGGCTGTCGTGCTGGTGCTGCCCGCCGGCCTCGACCCGGCGGAGGCGGCGGAGACGGCGCGGGCCTTCCGGGCGCTCGGCGCCCGGCACCTGCTGCCGACCCGGCTGGATGCCGCGCGGCGCCTCGGCGGCGTGCTGGCCGCGGCGGCGGCCGGGCTGGCGTTGACGGAGGCGGGGGTGGGGCCCGATCCGGCCGGCGACCTCGCGCCCGTCGATCCGGCCTGGCTGGCGGCGCGGCTGCGGCGGGCGCCGGAGGCGGGCTTCGATGCGGCGGGACCGCCGGGCCATGAGGGGAGAGTGGCATGACGGCAGAGGCGCCGGCGCGCGGCCGGATCCTGGCGATCGCCTCGGGCAAGGGCGGGGTGGGGAAGACCTGGCTCGCCATCAGCCTGGCCCAGGCCCTGGCGCAGGCGGGGCAGGGTGCGCTGCTGGTGGATGCCGATCTCGGCCTCGCCAATGTCGACGTGCAACTCGGCCTCGACCCGCGCCACGACCTGTCCGCGGTGCTGGCCGGGCGCCTCGGCGTGGCCGAAGCAGCGACCCGGCACGCGGCGGGCTTCTCCATCCTGCCGGGACGCTCGGGCTCCGGTGCGCTGGCCGGGCTGGACGGCACGGCGCTCGGGCGGCTGGAGGCGGCGCTGCGCGCGGCGGCCGCGTGCTTCGATACGGTGCTGCTCGACCTCGGCGCGGGACTCGACCCGGCGGTCCGGCGGCTGGCGGCGATGGCCGACCTGCTGCTGGTGGTGGCGACCGAGGAGCCGACCAGCCTGACGGATGCCTATGCCGTGCTGAAGCTGCACCGGCGCGACCGGCCCGGCGCCGCGGCGCGGGTGGTGGTGAACCAGGCTGCCGACCGCGCGGCGGGGGAGCGGACCTGGCGCACGCTGGACCAGGCCTGCGCCCGGTTCCTCGGCGCGGGGGTGCCGCTGGCGGGCGTCATCCGCCGCGACCCGAAGGTGCCGGAGGCGATCCGCCGGCAGGTCCCGCTGCTGACGCGCCATCCGGGTTGTCCGGCCGCGGCCGATGTCACGGCATTGGCGAAGGCCCTGGCGCGGTGAACACACTTTTGCGTTCTTCGCAGCCGCGAAAGGATTTGCGTTGCCTTTTCCCGCCGGGGCGCTCCTATCTAGGGGTGAACCACCGGCGCGGGCGACTGCGGCCTGCGCCAAGTTTCGGGGCAGCGTGAAGCTGCCCCGTCGCCTTGGAGCCTTGGATGTCGTTGCGCCGTCTCCTCCTCGCCGCCAGCCTTCTGGCCCCCTTCGCCGCCGCGGCGCAGCCGGTCGAGGGTCTCTATCTCGGCGCCGGTGCCGGCCTGAATTTCGCGCCGGAGGCCAGCGACCATGGCGTGCGGCTCAGCACGCGGGATCCGGGCGCGGCGGCGGTGCTCTCGCTGGGCTGGGGCTTCGGCAATGGCTGGCGGGCGGAGATCGAGGGCAATTACCGCAACAACGAGATCGACCGGCTGTCGCTGAACGGGACGCGGATCGGCGGGTCCGGCCAGTACGACAAGTACGGGGTGATGGCGAACCTGCTCTTCGACTTCGACCTCAGCAGCTTCGGCCTCTCGCCCCGCACCTATCAGCCCTATCTCGGCATCGGCGGCGGCTATGTCTGGAACGACATCCGCAATGCACGGCTGCGGGTGGGCGGCAGCGGCTACCGGATCGAGGATACCGACCCGCAATTCGCCTATCAGGCCATCCTCGGTTCGGCCTTCGGCCTGGGCAACATGGTGCCGGGCCTGTCGCTGACGGCGGAGTACCGCTTCCTCGGCACGCTCGATCCGAAGTTCAACCTGACGCGGACATCCGGGCCGGCGGTGCCGGGCGTGCCGGGCAGCATCGAGCCGTCGAACAGCAACCATTCCGTCCTGCTCGGCCTGCGCTATGCCTTCAACCCGCCGCCGGCGCCCGCCGTGGCGGAGGCGCCGGCGCCGGTGACGGCGCCCGCCCCGGCGCGGACCTATCTGGTCTTCTTCGACTGGGACCGCGCCGACCTGACGGAGCGGGCGAGGCAGATCATCGCCGATGCCGCGGCGGCGGCGCGGCGGGTGCAGACCACGCGGATCGAGGTGGCGGGACATGCCGACCGCTCCGGCACGCCGCAATACAACCAGCGCCTGTCGCAGCGGCGCGCCGATGCGGTGGCGAACGAGTTGGTGCGGCAGGGCATCGCGCGCGAGGAGATCGCGGTGACCGCCTTCGGCGAGACCAAGCCGCTGGTCCCGACGGCCGACGGCGTGCGCGAGCCGCAGAACCGCCGCGTGGAAATCATTCTCCGCTGAGTCGCGCGGCGCCGCCCGTCGCGCGCCGAACCCGGAGAAAAAGGAGGGTGGGGCGTGGGGAGGGAGTTCCCTCCCTCCCCACTATGCGCGCAGCAGCCGCCCGGCCACCGCGTCCAGCTTGGCGAGCAGCGCCGGATCCCGCTTCTCGGGCGCGGTGATGATGGCGTGGTCGAGCGCCCGGTCGCAGCCGGCAGGGCAGAGGCCGCGCGGCTTGCCGAGCTCGGGCACCACCGACCTGACCAGCGCCTTGGCCTTGTCGGCATTGCCGAGCAGCACCTTCACCACCTGGTCGACCGTGACGTGGTCGTGGTCCGGGTGCCAGCAGTCGAAATCCGTGACCATGGCGACGGTCGCGTAGCAGAGCTCCGCCTCCCGGGCGAGCTTCGCTTCCGGCATGTTGGTCATGCCGATGACGCTGCAGCCCCATTGCCGGTAGAGCTCGCTCTCGGCCTTGGTGCTGAACTGCGGGCCTTCCATGACCAGGTAGGTGCCGCCGCGCGTCACCGGCAGGCCGAGCCCGCGCGCCGAGGCTTCCAGCGCATCGCCGATGCGCGGGCAGACCGGATGGGCGACCGAGACATGCGCGACGCAGCCGCTGCCGAAGAAGCTCTTCACCCGGGCGAAGCTGCGGTCGATGAACTGGTCGACGATGACGAAATGGCCGGGCGGCAGGTCCTCCCGCAGGGAGCCGACGGCCGAGAGCGAGATCACGTCGGTGACGCCGGAGCGCTTCAGCGCGTCGATATTGGCGCGGTAGTTCAGCTCGGAGGGCGGGGTCGGATGGCCGCGGCCGTGGCGCGGAAGGAAGACGCAGCGCACGCCGGCGAGGCGGCCGAAGAGCAGCAGGTCGGAGGGATCGCCCCAGGGCGTCTCCACCCGGCGCCATTCGCGGTCCTCGAGTCCCTCGATGTCGTAGAGGCCGGAGCCGCCGATCAGGCCGATGACGGGGTCGATGGTCTCGGGCATGGCGGCTCCTCCGGCGGGCATGGGCGGGGGTTCTAAGGAATGCGCGGCGCGCTGCCCAGGGGTGGATGCGGGCGCCGCCTCGCGCTGGCATGATGCCGGGCGAGTCGCGCATGGGGCGGGACCGACGCGAGGAGTGCCGCCAGTGACCCGGATCGCCTGCCTGTTCGCCCTGCTGCTGGTCACGCTGGTCGGTGCCTGCAACCGGCCGCCCGCGCCCGTGGTGGACCGCTCGATCGAGCGCGGCACCGCGTTGCCGCCGCCCGGCCTGGCCGAGGCCCGGCCGCGCTGAGCAGGCTGCCCCCCGGCGCCCGTCCTGCGCGGAGATCCTGGTCGCCCTTTCATCCCGGGCCGCGACCCGCCGCCGGGGGCGCACCCCCGCGCGGGACGACCCGTTCCACGCGGGATGCCGGAACGACGAAGGGCCGCCCGAGGGCGGCCCTTCTGACATGGGGACAGGGTGCCGGGCGGGCCGGCGGCCCGGTCAGTGCACGTCGGCCCAGATCTTGCGCTTCACCGCATAGGCGAGGCCGCCGAGCACGGTGAAGAACAGCACCATCTTCACGCCGAGCGCCTTGCGCTGCTCCATCTCCGGCTCGGCCGCCCAGGTCAGGAACTGCGCGACGTCGCGGGTCATCTGGTCCACCGTCGGCTTGGTGCCGTCGGTGTACTCGACCTGACCGTCGCTGCTGAGCGGCTGCGCCATGGCGATCTGGTGGCCGGCGAAGTACTTATTGTAGTTCATGCCCGGCATCAGGGTCACGCCGGCCGGCGGGTCCTCATAACCGTTGAGCAGCGCGTGGATGTAGGACGCGCCGCCCTCGCGGGCCTTGGTGATGACCGAGAGGTCCGGCGGCAGCGCGCCGTTGTTGGCCGCGCGCGCCGCCTTCTCATTGGCGAAGGGGCTGTGGAAGCGGTCGGAGGGCCGGCCCGGCCGCTCGAACATCTGGCCTTCGTCGTTCGGCCCGTCGGTGACCTGCACCGTCGCCGCGATCGCCCGCACCTCGGCATCCGACAGGCCCAGCTCGCGCAGGTTCCGGTAGGACAGCAGGCGCATGGAATGGCAGTTCGAGCAGACCTCCTTGTAGACCTGGAAGCCGCGCTGGGCCGAGGCCCGGTCGAAATGCCCGAAGGGACCGTTGAAGGAGAAGTGGACCTCGGGGAGGTGGTCTTCTCCCCCGGCCGCGCGGGCCGGGGCGGCGCCGAGGCCGGCGCCGGCGAGCAGGCCGGCGGCGACCGCGAGGGCCTTGAGGCTGGTCTTCATCATATGCCCCTTTGGCATCACGCCTTCTCCATCGGCTTGCTCATCGCGCCGGCCGGTAGGGGGCCGCCGCCGCGCAGGACGGGACGGGCGATGCTCTCGGGCAGCGGCAGCGGCCGCTCGAGGCGGCCGAGCAGCGGCAGGATCACGAGGAAATAGAGGAAGTAGTAGGCCGTCGCCACGCGGGCGATGGTGACGTAGGGCTCCTCCGGCGGCTTGCCGCCGCAGTAGAGCAGCACGAAGAAGCTGACCAGCCAGGTGAACAGGAAGGGCCGCGCCAGCGGGCGGAAGCGCATGGAGCGCACCGGGCTGGTGTCGAGCCAGGGCAGGACGAAGAGGATGGCGATGGAGGCGCCCATCATCACCACGCCGCCGAGCTTGTCCGGCACCGCGCGCAGGATGGCGTAGAAGGGCAGGAAGTACCATTCCGGCACGATGTGCGGCGGCGTCACCAGCGGATTGGCCGGGGTGTAGTTGTCGGGGTGCCCCAGGTAGTTCGGGAAGAAGAAGACCAGGATGGCGAAGAAGGCGAAGTAGGCGACCAGGCCGACGCTGTCCTTGGCGGTGTAGTAGGGGTGGAAGGGCAGGGTGTCCTGCGGGCCCTTCGGGTCGATGCCGAGCGGGTTGTTCGAGCCCGTGATGTGCAGCGCCGCGACGTGCAGGAAGACGACGCCGAAGATCACGAAGGGCAGCAGGTAGTGCAGGCTGAAGAAGCGGTTCAGCGTCGGGTTGTCGACGGAGAAGCCGCCCCAGAGCCAGGTCACGATGTCCGGCCCGACCAGCGGCAGGGCGGAGAAGAGGTTGGTGATGACCGTCGCGCCCCAGAAGGACATCTGGCCCCAGGGCAGCACGTAGCCCATGAAGGCGGTGGCCATCATCAGCAGGAAGATGACGACGCCCAGCATCCACAGCAGCTCGCGCGGGGCCTTGTAGGACCCGTAGTAGAGGCCGCGCCAGATGTGGACATAGACCACGATGAAGAACATCGAGGCGCCGTTGGCATGCGCGTAGCGCAGCAGCCAGCCGTAGTTCACGTCGCGCATGATGCGCTCGACGCTGTCGAAGGCCAGGCTCACATGCGCGGTGTAGTGCATGGAGAGGAAGATGCCGGTCGCGATCATGATCAACAGGTTGACCATGGCGAGGGCGCCGAAATTCCAGAAGTAGTTGAAGTTCCGGGGCGTCGGAAACGTCCCGTACTCCTTCTGCATCATGGTGATGACGGGCAGGCGCGCGTCGATCCAGCGGAGGACCGGGTTCGCTACCTCGCTCTTGTGCAGTCCGCTTGCCATGGGTTGCTCCTCAGCCGACCCGGATCTGCGTGTCGGAGGTGAAGTTGTAGTCGGGGACGGCGAGGTTGGCCGGCGCCGGCCCCTTCCGGATGCGCCCCGAGGTGTCGTAATGGCTGCCGTGGCAGGGGCAGAACCAGCCGCCGTAGTCGCCGCGCGGGTCGGTCGGCTTCTGGCCGAGCGGCACGCAGCCGAGATGCGTGCAGACGCCGACGAGGATGAGCCAGTTGTCCTTCTTCACCCGGGACTGGTCGGTCTGCGGGTCGCGCAGCTCGGAGAGCGGGACCTGGCGGGCCTCCTGGATCTCCTGCGGGGTACGGTTGCGCACGAAGACCGGCTTGCCGCGCCACATCACCGTCACGGCGGAGCCGACCGCGACCGGGGCGAGGTCCACCTCGGTGGTCGAGAGGGCGAGCACGTCCCGCGCCGGGTTCATCGAGCTGATGAAGGGCCAGGCCAGCGCGCCGACGCCCACCGCGGCGAAGGACGCCGTCACCAGGTTGAGGAAGTCGCGCCGGGTCTCGCCGTCCTGCGGCGCCGCCTGCGCCATACTATCGGCCATGCCTCATCGTCCTTGATCGCGGCCTCGCTTGCGTCCCGGGCGGGACCGGCGGGGGCCGGGTGCGATTGCCGCGGCGGGAAGGGCCGGGCCGGGCATGGCCGGACCTGCGCTACCCTGACGCGCCGCGCCGCATATAAAGGGAGGGTCCGCGGGGTGGCAATCCGCCGCGTTGCCAATAGAACGGTGCCGGAGCAGGAGGAAAGCCGTGACCGACGCCAGCCACGCCGCCGCGCCCAGCGCGGCCCCGGCCGACCATCCCTTCGCCGGCCGCGCCCGCGCCTGGTTCGAGGATCTCCGCGACCAGATCTGCGCGGCCTTCGAGGCCTGCGAGGATGCGCTCGGGGCCGGCCCGCATGCCGGGATGCCACCCGGGCGGTTCGAGCGCACCTCCTGGCAGCGGCCGGAGGGCGGCGGCGGCACCATGGCGATCCTGCGCGGCCGGGTCTTCGAGAAGGTCGGGGTGAACGTCTCGACCGTGCATGGCGAGTTCTCGCCCGAGTTCCGCCGGCAGATCCCGGGCGCCGAGGCGGATCCGCGCTTCTTCGCCACCGGCATCTCGCTGGTCGCGCACCTGCGCAGCCCCCGCGTGCCGGCGGCGCATTTCAACACCCGCTTCCTGGTGACGACGCGGCCCTGGTTCGGCGGCGGCGGCGACATCACGCCGATGGCGCTCGAGGCACCGGAATCGAAGGCGGATGCGGCGCGCTTCCATGCCGCCTTCCGCGCGGCCTGCGACCGGCACGACCCCGATTATTACCCGAAGTTCAGGCAGTGGTGCGACGAATACTTCTACCTGCCGCATCGCGGGGAGACGCGGGGCCTCGGCGGCATCTTCTTCGACTGGCTCGGCGACCGCACGCCGGGGCATGGGATCGAGGACGACTTCGCCTTCGTCCAGGATGTCGGCCGCGCCTTCCGCGACGTCTATCCCGCCATCATCCGCGACCGGATGCACGAGCCCTGGACCGAGGCGGAGCGGGAGCACCAGTTGGTCCGGCGGGGGCGCTATGCCGAGTTCAACCTTCTGCACGACCGCGGCACGCTGTTCGGCCTGCGCACCGGCGGCAATGTGGAAGCCATCCTGATGTCCCTGCCGCCGCCGATCTGGCCGTGACCCGCCGCCCACCGACCCGCCGCCCGCATCCCGGCCGGCACCCTGGCAATGGGGCCCCGGCGCGCTAACCTGCCGGGGACAGGGACGGGAGACGCCAGGATGACCGCAACGCCCATGCACCGACCGGCCGCCCGCGGGGGCGTCCGCTGATGCGCGCCGTCTGGTACGACCGCAACGGCGACAGCAGCGTCCTGACCTATGGCGAGCTGCCCACCCCCAGCCCCGGCCCGGGCGAGGTGCTGGTCCGCCTCGCCACCTCGGGCGCGAACCCCTCGGACTGGAAGACCCGCCGCGGCTCCCGCCCCATGGCCTTCCCGCGCGTGGTGCCGCACAGCGACGGCGCCGGCACCATCGAGGCGGTGGGCGAGGGCGTCGACCGCGCCCGGATCGGCCAGCGCGTCTGGATCTGGAACGGCCAGTGGAAGCGCGCCTTCGGCACGGCGGCCGAATACATCGCGCTCCCCTCCGTCCAGGCGGTGCCGCTGCCCGGGCACGTCCCCTTCGAGGCCGGCGCCTGCCTCGGCATCCCCGCGCTCACCGCCCTGCATGGCGTGCTGACCGATGGCGGCGTCACCGGCCAGGCCGTGCTGGTCACCGGCGGCGCCGGCTCGGTCGGGCACTATGCCATCCAGTTCGCCCGCCTCCTCGGCGCGGCGCGCATCATCGCGACCGTCAGCTCGGAGGAGAAGGCGGCACATGCCCTCTCCGCCGGCGCGGACGACACGATCAACTACCGGACCGAGGACGTCGCGGCGCGCATCGCCGACCTGACCCGCGGCCAGGGCGTGCAGCGGGTGGTCGATGTCGACCTCTCCACCACGGCCGCCCTGCTGCCGACGATCCTGGCGCCGGGCGGGATCTGCGCCGCCTATGGCTCGAACGGCCCGGCCGCGACGGTGCAATTCGGCCCCTCCATCATCCGGGGCATCGCCATCCGCTGGTTCATCGTCTACGAGCTGACCGGGCCGCAGCGCTCGGTCGCGGTCGATACGCTGCAGGCCTGGCTGCGGGCGGACCTCGTCCGGCACGCCATCGCCGCGCGGGTGCCGCTCGCGGAATGCGCGGCCGCGCATGATGCCGTCGAGGGCGGCAAGTTCATCGGCAACCTGGTGCTCGACTGCTGAGCGCGCCGGACGGAAAGGACCACGCCATGAGCGACATGAAGGAAGGCAGCGGCGCGACCGCCGAGGCCGGGAAGCTGGTGACGGTGCACTATACCGGCTGGCTCTACGATGCCGGCGCGCCGGAGACCAAGGGCCGCAAGTTCGACAGCTCGCGCGACCGCAACGAGCCCTTCCAGTTCGAGCTCGGCGCGGGCGATGTCATCGCCGGCTGGGACCGGGGCGTGGCGGGGATGAAGGTCGGCGGCCAGCGCCGGCTGACCATCCCGCCGGAGCTCGGCTACGGCGCCCGCGGCGCCGGCGGCGTCATCCCGCCGAACGCGACGCTGGTCTTCGACGTGGAGCTGCTCGGGGTCGAATGAGCCTCAGGGCGCCCGCAGCGCCCTGATCCGGGGATCGCCCGAGAGCTCGAGCAGGTCGATCTCCTCCTCGACCACGTGGAAGGCGTCGTCGCCGATGGCGCCGTCCCGCCGCAGCGCGCCGAGCCGCGCGCGCTGCGCCGCCACCGCCTGCGACTGCAGCGCCGCCAGCGCCGCGGCGCTGCCCTCGGCCGGCTGCAGCCTGGCCTTGTACTCCTCCCGCAGCCGCGCCGTCGCGGCGCCGTCCGGCGCGTCCTTCAGCACGCCAAGCGCCGCCCGCGCCGTCTCCGCCCGCGCCAGCTCCACCTCCCGCTCGACCGCGCCGTCATCGGGCAGGCTGAGCCGCTCCATCAGCCAGCGCAGCGTCAGCCCCTGCGCCACCAGCGTGACCAGCGTCACCGCGAAGGCGGTCAGCAGGATCAGGTCGCGGAAGGGGAAGTCCTCCGGCAGGGCCAGCGCCGCGGCGAGCGTCACGATCCCGCGCATGCCGCACCAGGAGATGATGACGCCGCCCTGCCAGTTCGGCCGCTGCATCGGCCGGCGCGTGCGCATGCCCCAGCGCCTGATCTTCCAGCGGATCACGGTATTGTAGCCCATCACCCAGAAGACCCGCACCAGGATCACCGTGGCGCAGGCCACCGCGGCGAAGAGCACGTCCCGCCAGGCGCCGCCGTCCAGCCGCTGCAGGATGCCGCGGAGCTGCAGCCCGATCAGGATGAAGGCGAGGATGTTGAGCACGAAGACCGCCACCTCCCAGACCGCGTAGGAGGCGATGCGGTGCCGGGCCCCCGACCGCATCGGCGCATGCCGGGCGATGGTGATGGCATGCGCGACCATGGCGATGATGGGCGAGACGCCAAGCCGCTCGGCGAGCATCCAGAGCGCGAAGACGCCGAGGAATTGCAGGAGCACCGAGACGGCGATCTCCTCCACCCGCTCGGTCAGCCAGAAATAGAGCCGCGCCCAGACATGGCCGAGCGCGGCGCCGCCGCCGCAGGTCAGCAGCAGCATCGGCAGGACCGACCAGCCATCGAAGACGCCGGTCACCGCCGCGCCGACCGCGACGCGGTAGATCAGCAGCGCGGTCGCGTCGTTCAGCAGGCTCTCGCCCTCCAGGATCACCAGCACCCGGTGCGGCGGGCGAAGCTGCCGCAGCACCGCCGCGGCCGCCGAGGCATCCGGCGGCGCGACGATGGCGCCGAGCGCGAGGGCGGCCGCCCAGGGGATCCCCGGCTCCACCCAGCGCGCCACGGCCGCGACAGCCGCCGTGGTGCAGAGCACGCAGACCACGACCAGGCCGGTGACCGGCAGCCAATTGTCCCTGAGGTCGCGTGGCGAGGCATCGTAGGCCGCATCCAGCAGCGTCGGCGCGACGAAGAGGGCGAGCGCAAGCTCGGGATCGAGCGTCACCTCCGGCAGGCCCGGCACCACGGCGCCGAGCGTGCCCGCCAGCGCCAGCAGCGCCGGATAGGGCGCCCGCAGCCGCCGCGCCCAGAGCGCCAGCAGCGCGCCCGCGAGCAGCAGGGCGATGGTGATCTCGAAGACCAGCATGGGGAGGCTCCGCCTGCTGCCGCGCTACCGGCGGGTGATGGCCGATGATATGACCCTCGCAAGCAACTATGGGAGGGACATCCATGCCGCAACGCCGGGCCTTGCTGGCGACGCCTTTCCTCGCCGCCCTGCCGCTCGCCGCGCGCGGGCAGGCCGCCTGGCCGGACCGGCCGGTGCGCGTGCTGGTCGGCTTCCCGCCCGGCGGCTCGCTCGACGTCATGACGCGGCTGGCCTGCGAGCAAATGACGCAGCGCCTCGGCCAGCCCTTCGTGGTGGAGACGCGCACCGGCGCCTCCGGCAACATCGCGGTGGAGGCCATCGCCCGCGCCACGCCGGACGGGTACACGATCGGCACGGTCAGCATGCACAACCTGCTGATCAACCCGCTGCTCTTCCGGCGGCTGCCCTATGACCCGGACCGCGACCTCGCCTGGATCAGCGCCATGTGGGACCTGCCCAATGTGCTGGTCGTGCCGGCGCAGCATGTCCCGGCGCGGACGCTCGCGGAGTTCATCGCCTGGGCGAAGGCGCGGCCGGGCGGGGTGAGCTTCGGCTCCTCGGGCGTCGGCACCACCATCCACCTCTCCGGTGCCTATCTCGCCAACCGCGCCGGGCTGGATGCGCAGCATGTCAGCTTCCGCGGCGGCGCGCAGACCATCACCGCCATGCTCTCGGGCGATGTCCAGTACGCCGTGGACAACCTCGCCAGCTATGTCGGCGTCATCCAGGAAGGCCGCATGCGGGCGCTGGCCGTGACCCTGCCGCAGCGCTGGCCGGCGCTGCCCGAGGTGCCGACCATGGCGGAGGCGGGGATGCCGGATTTCGAGGTCTCGCCCTGGCATCTCTGGGCGGCGCCGCGCGGCACGCCGCAGCCGATCCTCGAGCGGCTCTCGGCCGAGGTGCGCGCCGCCTGGACCGACCCGGCGCTGCAGCAGCGTGCGATCGGCATGGGCGCGCGGCTGACCGGCTCGACGCCCGAGGGGCTGGCGGCGCGCCTCGCGCGGGAGAAGCCGATCTGGGCGGAGATGGTGCGCATCAGCGGCGCGCAGCCGGAATAGGGCGGGGCGCAGGGCCCTGGGCGCGGGATTCGCGCCCGCGCGACGATCGGCCCGGTGCGGCGGCCGCGGCCCAGGTCGCGTGCCGCAAGGCGCGCGGGACCCCGCCACCGCGGCCCTGGTTCCCGCCATGCCCGCGCCGCGCCGCAGCGGTTCCGCCTGCGCACGCAATCGCCGGTTGCCAGCTCCCCGGCACGCGGGGCATGGGGACGCCGGCTTCTGTGGACGGGATCGGATGGCTGCATGCGCAAGGTGATCGTGGCCCTGCTGGCGCTGGCGGCCTGCGACGACAAGGCCCCGCAGGCCCCGCCTGCCGAGGGCCCGCCGCCCGCCTTCGCCGAGGCCCGCCGCGCCGCCGAGGACCAGGTGCGCGCCCGGCTGCGCATGACCGGGGACCTGCCGCTGCGCGCCGTGCAGGTCTGGCGCCAGCAACTGCCCGGCACGCTCGCGGTCTGCGGCCAGGTGAACCCGGCGGGCGGCGCGACGGATCCCTTCATCCCCTGGGTCGCCGTGGTCGGCCTGAAGGACGGGCATCCCGAGCGGACGGACCTCCTCCTCGCCGCCTCCAATGCCGAGGCGACGCGGGTCTTCATCGAAATGCTGGACCGCTGCTGGGAAGGCGGCGGGCCGGCGAATGCGCGGCCGCAGGCGCCGCGCTCCCTGCCGCCCCTGCCGCTGGAGGCCGCGCTGCCCCGCCCGGGCGCGCCGGCACCCGCGGCGCCGCCCGTGCTGCCCCCTGCCGCCGGCCAGGCCGCGCCGGCGCCGACCGCCCCGCCGGCCGCCGGGTCGCCGGTCGCCGCCGGCCCCAGCGTGACGACCACCGCGGCGCATCCGGTCAATATCCGCTCCTCGCCGACCGGCGGCGGGGCGGTGGTGCGGATCGTCCCGCGCGCTTCCACCCTGCGCGTCTTCGGCGAGGCGCCGGGCGGCTGGCTGGAAGTGGGCGAGGACCAGCCCTTCGGCTGGGTCCACGGCTCCATGCTGGAACGCTGAGCGGGGCACCCATCCCGTC
Source organism: Paracraurococcus lichenis (assembly GCF_030657435.1). Lineage (GTDB taxonomy): Bacteria > Pseudomonadota > Alphaproteobacteria > Acetobacterales > Acetobacteraceae > Paracraurococcus > Paracraurococcus lichenis. The sequence continues at coordinate 51,047 of NZ_JAUTWS010000015.1, forward strand.
CGGCGCGGCGCCGCGCCTACTGCAGGCTGCCCCAGCGCTCCGTCGCCGGTTCCGCCGCGGCCCAGCGCCAGCCAGTCGCGTCGCGGCAGAGGCTGGTGAGGTACCAGGCGCGCCTGGCGGCATCGCCCTCGCCGCTCTCGACCGAGAAGGCGATCTCCCGGCAGGCCGCGAGCGGCGTCTCGATGTCGCGCAGCACGCGGACCTCGCCGCGTTCGTTGCCGATGGGCAGGCTGTGGCGGACCTGCCAGGGGCGGGGCTCGCCGATGGGGGCTTCCCCGGCGGCGGTGGCGATCGCCTCCTGCTCCGTCCGGTGCCAGCGCCGGCTGACCCGGCGCCAGCCCCAGTCCACCACGGCGCGCGAGCCGACGCCGATGGCGATGCCGAGCGCCGGGTTGCCGGAGCCGGCGGCCGCCGCGGTGCCGGTGGCGGCACCGACCAGGTCGCCGACGGAGTTGCAGCCGCCGAGCAGCATGGTCGCCAGCAGCGCCGCCGCGAGCCTCACTGCAGGCTGCCCCAGCGCTCCGTCGCCGGCTCGGCCGAGGCCCATTTCCAGCGCTCCCCGTCGCGGCAGATGGCGGCGAGGAAGAAGGACTTCGCCTCGCGGTCCTCGATGGAGAAGACGATCTCCTTGCACTCCAGCGGACCGGTGCTGATGAGGCGGCTGACCGCGACCTGGCCACGCTCGTTCGGCTCGACGGGGATGGTGTGGTTGGTCTTCCAGGCGGCGGTGCCGCCCACCGGCAGCGGCCCGGCGGCGGCGGCGATGCGGTCCTGCTCCGCCCGGTGGGTGCGACGCTCGGCATATTGCAGCCCGGCGCGGCCGAGCGCCTGGACGCCGAGGCCGATGCCGGTGGTGACCGCCGGGTCGGCGCCGACGCCGCTGGCGATGCTGGCGCCGGTGATGCCGGCGAGCGTCGAGGTCGTCTCGGTCAGCACGGCCTGGCAGCCCGGGAGAGCGAGGAGGAGAAGGGCGACGGGAAGGAGGGGCGGGCGCGGCATCGGGGGCCGCAACGTGAGCGGAGCGGCAGGGTTCGCCGGCGGGGGAGGCCCTGCCTCCCCCGAACCCCCTCCGCCAGGCCGGGAGCCCGGCCTGGACCGGCCTGGGTTCGGTGGGTCAGCGGCGCACGGCGCGGCGGGCGGGGGCCACGGCCTTCCTGAGGATGTCGAGGCGGTCGCGTCCGCTGCGGTTGCGGAGGTCGCGCACCGGGCGCTCGAAGGCGTCGACGCGCCAAGCCCTGATGCCGAAGGCGTGGAGGAAGCCCCGCCAGAAGAGCCGGGCATCCACGCGGGCGCGGATTTCGTTGAGCGGCAGCGGCATGGCAACGAGCTTGCGGCCTATCAACCACTGCGTCCATCACGCCATCTCGTTTTGCATCTATGGGCGCGCGCCGGTAGGAAAGCATGGCCGACTGCCTCGACTCCGCCCGCCTTCGCCCCTGCGGATCGCAGCCGCAAGGCCGCGGGCGCGCGACCCCCGAGGGGCCGCTTATTTCTAAAATTCTAAAGCGCCCGCCTGGGAATTCGGTTTCGGGTCAGCGTGTTGCGGGGCGTCCTTCAGGGACTCAGTTTAGTGTAATTCCGCGGGATTGAGGCGGGTTGAGGTGGAATAAACCGGCCGGGGGCCGGCGTCAGCCGCCCTCCGCCTCCCGGCGCATCGTCTCCCACAGCGCCGCGACATCGGCCCTCTCCGTCGCCTCGGCGCCGACCGAGACGCGCACCATCCAGCGTCCGTCCAGCACCGCCGGCGTCAGATAGGCGGCGCCGGAGCGGTTGATGCGCTCCGCCCAGCCCATCGTGTGCCGGTCGAGCGCCTCGCCCGCGAGGCCCGGCGGCTCGTGCCGGAGGCAGAGCGTCTGCAGCGCGACCGGCGCCAGCAGCCGCCAATGCGGCGCGGCGGCGACCTGCTCGGCCAGCCAGCGCGCATTGGCGATGTCGCGCCGCAGCCTCGCCCGCAGCGCCTCGACGCCCTGCTCGCGGATGACGAACCAGAGCTTGAGGGCGCGGAAGCGGCGGCCGAGCGGGATGCCCCAGTCCCGCAGGTTCTTCACCTGCCCGTCGGCGGCGCTCTGCAGGTAGGAGGGGTTGGTGGACATCACCCGCACCAGGTGCTGCGGGTCCCGCACGTAGTAGAGCGAGGAATCGAAGGGCACGCCGAGCCATTTGTGCGGGTTCAGGACCAGGCTGTCGGCGCCCTCGATGCCGTCCCAGAGCGGGCGGCATTCCGGCAGGATCATCGCGCTGCCGGCCATGGCGGCGTCCACATGCAGCCAGAGGCCGTGGCGGCGCGCGACCTCGGCGATGGCGCCGACCGGGTCGATGGCGGTGGTCGCCGTCGTGCCGGTGGTGGCGACCACGGCGCAGGGACGCAGGCCCCGCGCCAGGTCCTCCTCCACCATCGCCGCCAGGGCCTCGGCGCGCATGGCGTAGGTCCCGTCGCTGGGCACGAGGCGCAGATGGTCGCGCCCGAAGCCCGCCAGCAGCGCCGCCTTCTCGACCGAACTGTGGCCATGGGCCGAGGCGTAGACCAGCAGCGGAGCGCCGGCCTCCTGCAGGCCGCCGCGGGCCATGGCATAGCCCGTCGCGCGCTCCCGCGCGCAGAGCAGGGCGACGAGGGTGCTGGTCGAGGCGGTGTCCTGGATCACGCCGCTCCAGGCCGGCGAGAGGCCGACCATCTGCCGGAGCCAGTCGGTGACGACCTCCTCGAGCTCGGTGATGGCAGGGCCGGATTGCCAGGAGAGGCCGATGACGCCGAGGCCGGTCGAGACCAGGTCGCCCAGCACGCCGGCGAGCGGCGCATTGGCCGGGAAGTAGCCGAAGAAGCGCGGCGACTGCCAATGGGTGATGCCGGGCAGGAGGATGCGGTCGAGATCGGCGAGCACCGAGCGCATGTCCTCGGGCTGCTCGGGCGGTGCCGTGGGCAGCCGCGAGCGGATCTCGCCGGGCGCGACCTGGGCCTGGACGGGATGGCGGGCGATGCCGTCGCGGTAGTCGGCAATCCAGTCGATCAGTTCGTGGCCAAGCCGGCGGAATTCGTCCGGTGTCATCGGCGGCTCCTTACCCCTGGCCCGCACTCATGCCGCAGGCGCGGCATGGCGGCGAGGGCCGGCGCACGAGGCCGGGCAGCGAGGGGACGGCGCCGTGCGGCGGCTGGCGACATGGAAGGAGAGGAATGGTGCCCAGGGGCGGAATCGAACCACCGACACTGCGATTTTCAGTCGCATGCTCTACCAACTGAGCTACCTGGGCCCAAGCATCCGGCCCGTTGCGGGGGCCGGTGGCAGAGGACGGCGGAAATAACCGAAGGCAATGGGGCTGTCCACCCGCCTGACGACGCTTTTCTTACGACCGATCCTCCTCGGCGGGGTCGAGCGGCTCGCCGGGGACGGCGTAGTCGCCGGCCAGCCAGCGGCCGAGGTCGATCTGCTTGCAGCGGGCGGAGCAGAAGGGGCGGTAGGGGCCCTCGCGCTCGGCGGGCTTGCCGCAGACGGGGCAGGGGCGCTTCGGGCGGGGCGGTGGGGCGGCGTCAGCCATGCGCGGCCTCCTCGATCTCGGATTGGGCCGGCGCAAGCGCCGGGTCGGGGTGAAGGTGCAGCGGGGTGCCGAGGGCGGCCTCGGCCTCCGCCAGCGCGCCGGGCAGGTCACGGAGCGCGCCGAGGACGGCGGGATGGGCGCGCAACGCCCAGCGGCGGCCGGGGCGGGCCGCGGCCTCCCGCGCGGCGCGGCGCAGCGCGGCGAGGCCGTGGGTGAGGGGGGAAGGCGGCCAGCCCAGCACCTCGTGCAGCGGCGGCTGGATGCGCTGGCGCAGGATCTCGAAGAGGCCGAGCGGGCCGAGCCCGCGAAGCTGCGCCAGCGGGTCGGTGGCCAGCGCGGCGCGCAGCGGCTCGGCCAGGGCTTCCCGGCGCTTCACCGTCAGGCCGGCGAGGTCGAGCAGGATCGGGCCGGCCAGGTTGCGCAGGCGGATCTGCCGCGCCGCCTCGGCGACGGCGGCCTGGTTCAGGCGAAGCTGGGCCTGCGGGTCGCGGGTGCCGGCGGCGCTGCCGGCATCCACGTCGATGGCGGTCAGCGCCGGGGTCGGGTGGACCAGCAGCCGGCCACCGCCGGGCAGCGGCACCTCCGGCCCGGCCAGCAGGTCGAGTTCGGCCTCGAGCGCGTCGTCGAGGACGGGGCGGTGGCTGAGCGGAATGCGCAGCCGGGCGGCGAGCGAGGGGCTGTCGGTGCGGATCGCGGCACCGAGATGGGCGCGGGCGAGGCGGGTGGCGGCGTCCGGACCGCGGGCGATCAGGGCGGGGCCGGTGCCGGGCGCGGCGGCGATGCGGGTGGCCTCCTCCGGCGTCAGGCGGGCGGTCAGGCGCGGGCCCTTGCCCCCCTGGGCGGCGCGGGTGATTCGGACGGCCAGCATCTGCCCCTCGGAGACCGATCTGCCGATGGGCTGCCTGGCCGGGCCGACGGCCGATTCCGGCAGGAACCCAGTCTCGCCGCCGGCCATGGCGAGGAAGGCGCCGGCCATGGCGGGGGCGAGGGCGGAGACGCGCGCCCGGTGCAGGTCGCCGACGCCGTCCGGCCGCCCCGGCCGCTCAATGTGGAGTTCGACGAGGTTGCCGTCGTCATCGACCAACACGGTGCGGCGTTCGCCCGGCGAGGCCGAAGCCAGGATGGTGGTCATCTGCCGGCTGCCAGACTCGGAGAAATAGATGGGGGTGCGGGGGAATACCTTCCCCCGCCTCCTAAGGCCGAAGCCACCCCGCGCCCCGCAGCAATTGCGTCGTCTCGAACAGCGGCAGCCCGACGACGTTCGAATGCGATCCCGCCAGGAACCGCACGAACATCTCCGCCCGGCCCTGGATGGCGTAGCCGCCGGCCTTGCCCTGCCATTCCCCGCCGGCGACGTAGTCCTCGACCTGCGCCTCGGTCAGGCGCTGGAAGGCGAGGATGGTATCGACCAGGCGCACGGAGGCCTTGCCGTCCGGCCGGCGCAGGACGACGCCGGTATAGACATGGTGCCGGCGGCCGGAGAGCAGGGCGAGGAAGCGCCGCGCCTCGGCGGCGTCGGCGGGCTTGCCCAGGATGCGGCGCCCGACGCCCACCACCGTATCGGCGGCGAGGACGAGGCTGTCCGGCGCCAGGGCGGCGGCGGCGGCGGCCTTGTCGGCGGCCAGGCGCGCGGCGAGCTCGCGCGGCAGCTCTGCCTTGCGCGGGGCCTCCTCCGTGTCGGTGGGCAGGATGCGGTCGGGGACCACCCCGATGCGCGCGAGCAGGTCGCGCCGCCGCGGGCTGGCGGAGGCCAGCACCAGGGGCAGCCGGTCGGCGGCCAAGACGGCTACTTGAAGCGGAAGGTGATGCGGCCCTTGGTGAGGTCGTAGGGCGTCATCTCGACATTCACCCGGTCGCCGGCCAGGACGCGGATGCGGTTCTTGCGCATCTTCCCGCTGGTATGGGCGAGCACCATGTGCTCGTTGTCCAGTTTCACGCGGAACATCGCGTTGGGCAGCAGCTCCACCACGGTGCCGCTGAACTCGATCATGTCCTCTTTTGACATCCGGTACCCTTCTGCGTCGCGCCGCGTCTGCCCGGGCCTGGGGCGCGGGGCACGGCGCGGAAAATCATGAGCCGGTCCACGGCGGACAACCGCCGCGGGAGCCTGCGCGGCACGGGCGGCGCATGGGGGTCACGAAGCGGGGATGCCAGGGGCTTGACCGGCGGGCCGCAACATGGCGGCCCGGGGGGGCCGGGTCAAGGATGACCCCACCCCTTGGCGGTCACGGCAGCCAGTCGGGGTCCAGCACCTGGCGGTCCAGGTCGAAATACGCCTGATCGGCCGTGAACAGCCGGAGGTCGGCTGCTGCCGTCGCGTGCCCGTCGTCCTCCAGGCTGCGCGACACCTGACGGGCCGCACGGCGCCATTCGCCCGAGGCGAGCTCCGCCCGGCGCGACCGCAGGGAAGGGCTGTCCGATAGGATGATGTCGAGCTGCGCCCGGAAATTGCCGACCTCGTCCCGCCAGTGCCCACGGGGCTGCTGATCGGGGTGGAACTTCATCTTGAGCAGATGAACGAGGATCTGGAACAGGAAGCTCTTCGCCGAATTGCGCTGAGAACTCCCCAAGTCCTCGATCTCCTCGGCGAGATGCGCGATGTCCAGGGCGTTCGGGCGCAGCTTCTCCGGCCAGGCACGCAGGGTCGCCGCCTGGTCCTGGGTCCAGGCGTAGAAGTCCCGCTCGTAAAGCTCGGCCGCGTCCGACATGGCGAGAGGATAGGGAGGCGAGTGCCGGCCTCCAAGCATTCCGTGCGCGCGCCGATGGGGCGGCGTCGCCGCTCCGCGGCGCCCAGCCCCTGGCCGCTCCGCGGCGCTCAGCCCTGGCCGAGCCGCAGCGCCACGCTCCGCCCATGCGCCTGCAGCCCCTCGGCCTCGGCCAGCGCGACCGCTGCCGGGCCCACGACATCCAGCCCGGCCTGGCTCGCCTCCACCCAGGTGGTGCGCTTGAGGAAGTCGAAGACCGAGAGGCCGGAGGCGAAGCGGGCGGTGCGGCCGGTGGGCAGTACGTGGTTCGGCCCCGCGACATAGTCGCCGATCGCCTCCGGGCAGTAGCGGCCGAGGAAGCAGGCACCGGCATGGCGCACCTTCGCCATGGCGGCGCGCGGCTCCGGCAGCATGAGCTGCAGGTGCTCCGGCGCCAGGCGGCTGGTCAGGGCATAGGCCTCCTCCCAGTCCCGCACCAGGATCACCGCGCCGTGCCGCCGCCAGCTCTCGCCGGCGATGGCGCCGCGCGGCAGGGTTGTGAGCTCGGCCTCGACCGCCGCGACGACGGCCGCGGCGAAGCCGGCATCGTCGGTGACCAGGATCGCCTGGGCGCTCTCGTCATGCTCGGCCTGGGCCAGCAGGTCGACCGCGACATGGCGCGGGTCGTTCGTGGCATCGGCCAGCACCACCACCTCGGAGGGGCCGGCGATGGAATCGATGCCGACCCGGCCGAAGACCTGGCGCTTGGCTTCCGCCACATAGGCATTGCCCGGGCCGACGATGCGGTCCACCGGGGCGATGCTCGCCGTGCCCCAGGCCAGCGCCGCCACGGCCTGCGCGCCGCCGAGGCGATAGACCTCCGTCACGCCCGCCCGCCGCGCCGCCGCCAGCACCAGCGGATTGAGCTGCCCGCCCGGCGTCGGCACGACCATGGCGATCCGGCCGACGCCCGCGACCCGCGCCGGCAGGGCGTTCATCAGCACCGAGGAGGGATAGGCCGCCTTGCCGCCGGGAACATACAGCCCGACGGCATCGAGGGCGGTCCAGCGCATGCCGAGGGTCAGCCCAGCCGGGTCCGGCACCTCAAGGTCGTGCGGCATCTGCGCGCGGTGGAAGCGCTCGATCCGCTCGGCGGCGAGGTCGAGGGCGGCGAGCAGCGAGGGCTCGATCCCGGCGGTCGCTGTCGCGATCTCCGCCTCCGTCACCCGCAGCACCGCGGCATCGGCGGGCTGCCAGCCATCGAAGCGGGCGGTGAGGTGCAGCAGGGCGGCATCGCCCTCCCGGCGGACCGCCGCGACGATCTCGGCGACGGCGGCGTCCACCCGCGCGGTCGTCTCGCGCGCCGTGTCGAGCAGCGTTTCGAAGGCCACGGCGAAGCCCGGGTCGCGCGTGTCGAGCCGCATCATGCGCCGCCGCCGCTTCGCGCCGCGCCCCGCTCCGCGGCCGCAGCGGCCCCGAGCGCGGTGCGGAAGCGGGCGATCCAGGCGCCGATCCGCTCCGGCTGGGTCTTCAGCGCGGTGCGGTTGACGATGAGGCGGGAGGTGACCTCGGCGATCACCTCGGTCTCCACCAGCCCGTTCGCCTTCAGCGTGCTGCCCGTCGCGACCAGGTCCACGATCAGCCGCGACAGGCCGAGCGAGGGCGCGAGTTCCATCGCCCCGGAGAGCGAGACGATCTCCGCCTGCACCCCGCGGGCGGCGAAGTGGCGGCGGGTGATGTTCGGGTACTTGGTCGCCACCGTCACCCGCGACCAGCGGCTGTGGTCGTCCTTGCCGGCGGTCGCGGCCGGCTCGGCCACGCTCACCCGGCAGCGGGCGATGCCGAGGTCGAGCGGCGCATAGATCTGGTCGTAGTCGAACTCCATCAGCACGTCGGCGCCGCAGATGCCGATCTGCGCCGCGCCGAAGGCCACGAAGGTCGCCACGTCGAAGGGCCGGACCCGGACCATGTCGAGGCCGGGGTCGGAGCTCTCGAAGCGGAGGCGGCGGCTGTCCTCGTCGATCAGGTCCTGCGCCGGGGTGACGCCGGCGCGGGCGAAGACGGGTCCAAGCTCCTGCAGGATGCGGCCCTTGGGGACCGCGAGGACGAGGGGGGCGGCCTCGGCGGCCGGCATCGCCTCGGGGGTGGGAATCGGCAGGTCCATGTCAATGCCTAGCACCGCGGCGGGCGGATGGCGCGCAACGCTTTCGTGTCATTCGGCCGGCAGCGGCGGGCCGAGTCACACCTTCGGGCCTTGCCGCCCTCCGACGATCGGACCGCACGGCGGTGGCGGTCCGATTCACGCCTCCGGGCCTCGCGGCCCTCCGACGATCGGACCGCGTCACGCCGGCACCCGCTCGATATCGGCGCCGACCGCGGCGAGCTTCGCCTCCAGCCGCTCATAGCCGCGGTCGAGGTGATAGACCCGGTTCACGATCGTCTCGCCCTCGGCGGCCAGCCCGGCCAGCACCAGCGAGACCGAGGCACGCAGGTCGGTCGCCATGACCGGCGCGCCCGAGAGCTTCGGCACGCCCCGGACGATGGCGGAATGGCCGTGGTAGTTGATGCGGGCGCCCATGCGCATCAGCTCCGGCACGTGCATGAAGCGGTTCTCGAAGATCGTCTCGGTGATCATCGAGGCGCCCTCGGCCACGCACATCAGCGCCATGAACTGCGCCTGCATGTCGGTGGCGAAGCCGGGGAAGGGCTCGGTCATCACGTCGACCCCCGAGAGGCCGTTGAGGCGGGAGACGCGCAGCCCCTCCGGCCGCTCCGTCACCTCCACCCCGGCCTCGCGCAGGATGCGGGCGACGGTGCCGAGATGGTCGAGCCGCGCGCCCTCCAGCAGCAGCCGGCCGCCGGTGATGGCCGCGGCGACGGCGAAGGTCCCGGCCTCGATCCGGTCGGGCACGATGGGGTGGGTGGCGCCGGTCAGCCGCGCGCCGCCCTCGATGCGCAGGCGGTCGGTGCCGATCCCCTCGATCCGCGCGCCCATGCGCATCAGGCATTCCGCGAGGTCGCCGATCTCGGGCTCGCGCGCCGCATTGACCAGTTCGGTCTCGCCCTCGGCGAGGCAGGCCGCCATCAGCAGGTTCTCGGTCGCGCCGACCGAGACCTGCGGGAAGAGGATGCGCGCGCCCTTCAGGCCGTGCGGCGCGCTGGCGAGGATGTAGCCGGCCTCGATCTCGATCGAGGCGCCCATCTGCTCGAGGCCCTTGAGGTGCAGGTCCACCGGCCGCGTGCCGATGGCGCAGCCGCCGGGCAGCGAGACCTTGGCCTGGCCGTAGCGCGCGAGGAGCGGGCCGAGCACCAGGACCGAGGCGCGCATCTTGCGCACGAGGTCGTAGGGCGCCTCGAGGTTGGAGGCGGCGCCCGAGAGCGTCAGCGTGCGCGCCTGCTTGTCGTGCTCCACCGCGAGGCCGTGCTGGCGCAGCAGCCCGGCCATGGTGGCGATATCGGCCAGGTCCGGCGCGTTGAGCAGCCGGAGCGGCCCGTCGCAGAGCAGCGCCGCGGCCATCAGCGGCAGCGTCGCATTCTTCGCGCCGCTGACGGGGATGCGGCCCTCGAGCGGCCGGCCGCCGCGAATCCGGATACGGTCCATGCGCGTCGCTCTCCCTACAGCCTCGGCAGCGCGACGCCGCGCTGGCGCATGTACTTGCCGGCCCGGTCGGCATAGCTGACATCGGGCCCGCTCTCCCCCTTGAGGAAGAGGAACTGGCAGATCCCCTCGTTCGCGTAGATCCGCGCGGGGAGGGGCGTCGTGTTGCTGATCTCGATGGTCACCTGGCCTTCCCATTCCGGCTCGAGCGGGGTGACGTTCACGATCAGACCGCACCGCGCATAGGTGCTCTTGCCCAGACAGATGACCAGAACGTCGCGCGGGATGCGGAAATACTCGACCGTATGGGCCAGGGCGAAGCTGTTCGGCGGAATGATGCAGGTCTCGCCGCGCCGCGTGACGAAGCCGGACTCGGAGAAGTTCTTCGGGTCGACCAGCGCGTTGTCGACATTGGTGAAGACCTTGAACTCCTCGGCGACGCGGGCGTCGTAGCCATAGGAGGAGAGGCCGAAGGAGATCGTGCCCTCCCGCCGCTGCGCCTCCACGAAGGGCTCGATCATGCCGTGCTCGGCCGCCATGCGGCGGATCCAGTGGTCGGGCATGATGGACATCGGGGACCGGCCTTCGCGTGGCGGGCGCCATGGCCCTCACCGGCCCGGGCGCCCCGGATTGGCGGCCCCCTTAGCCCAGCGGCCCGGCAGCGGCAACCGGAACCGTGGTCAGTCCTGGCGTTGCTGATCGCCTGGCGCGCCGTCCGCCGTCCCGTCGTCCTCAGGTGCGGCGGGGGCGGCATCCTGCCGCGCCCGCGCCTGGGCCTTGCGCCGGCGGAGATTGGTCCTGAGCGCCGCGGCGAGGCGCGCCTCGCGCTCCGCCTTCGGGTCGGTGCCGGATTTCTGGAAGGGTGCGGGATCCTTCGCCATGGCGGAGAGATCGCGGGCCGCTGGTGGCGCGTCAACGGCGCAGGCCATGTCGGCGCGCGGCCCGGCCGCATCGGCGCTGCGATTCCCTCCGTCGGTGCGCGTCGCGCGATGATCCCGCGGGCCTGCCCGACCGGCGCGAAAGCCCGCGCCGCTGCGGATGGGACCGCATCGTCGCGCAGGCGCCCGGCGGCATGTCGTGCCGCGCATCGCGCACCGGCGGAGGAACGCTTTCCGCCGGCCCGACTTTGGTGCCAGATGCGGCACGGGGGGCGTGGCGGCGGGTGGCGCTTGCTTGACAGCATCCGGGGGGTGCCGTAGCAGCCACGTGCCTTCCGACGGGGAGCCGACGGAGGAGCGCGGTGAACGAGCGAGACGGGTTCGAGGAGCGGTTGCGCGAGGCCAGGGCCCGTCGGGGTCTGGACAAGCCGCAGACCCCCCGCGGCGCGGCCTCCTCCGGACCCTGGGGCATCGGTTTTCGCGCCGGTGTCGAGGTGGTCTCGGCCCTCGGGGTCGGCATCTTCCTCGGCTTCATGGCGGACCGGTGGCTCGGCACCTGGCCGTGGCTCTTCCTGCTGTTCTTCGTCCTGGGTGGCGCCGCCGGGGTCCTGAACGTCTATCGGCTGTTCAGCCCGCGCCGCGGCGCCGGTCGCTGATGGCCGTGCCGCGGGACCTTGTCCGCGGCGCGGCGCAAACGGGTGCTGGGAGCCGAAAGTGGCCGCCGAAGGCAAATCGATCGACGCGCTGAGCCAGTTCGAGCTGACGCCCGTTCTCGGGGCTGTCGGCAACGCCGTGGGATTCAGCCAGGCGAACGCGCACATGCTGCTCGCCCTCGGGCTCATCACCGCCCTGATGATGTGGGGTGTCGCCGGCCGTGCCATCGTGCCGGGCCGCCTGCAGGCGCTGGCCGAGAGCAGCTACGAGTTCGTCCACGAACTCGTCGTCGGCCAGGTGGGCGAGGAAGGGAAGCGCTACTTCCCCTTCGTCTTCTGCCTCTTCATGTTCATCCTGTTCGGCAACCTGCTGGGCATGGTGCCCTACGCCTTCACCTTCACCAGCCACATCGCGGTCACCTTCGCGCTGGCGGCGCTGGTCTTCGTGGTGGTGACGATCATCGCCCTGGTGATCCACGGCACGCATTTCTTCAGCTACTTCTTCCCCGAGGGCGCGCCGAAGCTGCTGGCGCCGCTGATCATCCCGATCGAGATCATCTCCTACCTCTCGCGGCCGGTCAGCCTCTCGGTCCGTCTCTTCGCCAACATGGTCGCCGGCCACGTCATGCTGAAGGTCTTCGCCACTTTCGTGGTGATGATCGGCGGCGCCGCCGGCGTGCTCGGTGTCCTCGGCGCGGCCCTGCCGCTCGCGGTGAACATCGCGCTGATCGGCTTCGAATTGCTGGTGGCCTTCCTGCAGGCCTACGTCTTCGCCATCCTCACCAGCATCTACCTGCACGACGCGGTGCACCTGCACTGACGCAGGCGCACCGCCGCGGGCGGGCTGACCCCCACCAACCCTTCATCCGACAAGGAAGGACTATCCCATGGACGTTCTCGCCGCGAAGGCCCTCGGGGCCGGTCTCGCCGTCATCGCCCTCGCCGGCGTCGGCATCGGCATCGGCAACATCTTCTCCTCGATGGTGTCCTCCGTTGCCCGCAACCCGGGCGCCCGCGACGCGGTCTTCCCGATCGGCATCCTGGGCTTCGCGCTCACGGAAGCGGTCGCGCTCTTCGCGCTGCTGATCGCCTTCCTCATCCTGTTCACCTGAGTCCGCCGCCGGCGCGCCCGCCGATCCCGGCGGGCGTGCCTTCGCGTCCCGGGCGCGCCGTCGCGCCCACTCAGGCGAGGAGATTTCCCGTGAAGCCTCGGGCCTTGATGCCTTGGGTCCTGACCGCCGCCACGGTTCTGCTGGCGATGGCACCCTGCCTGGCCTTCGCGGCCGACACCCATGCGGGCGAGCCCGTCCCCGGCATGCCGCAGCTCGCCTTCGGCCATCCGGAGCAGGGCCGCTACCTGATCGCCAGCGTCGTCTGGCTCTTCATCATCTTCGGCGTCCTCTACGTGGTGATGGCGCAATACGCGCTGCCGCAGGTCGAGAGCGTGCTGGAGGCGCGGCGCAGCCGGATCGAGGGCGACCTCGAGCAGGCGCAGGCCGCCAAGCAGCGTGCCGATGCCGCGCTGGCCGAGCACCAGGCCGCGACCGCCAGGGCGCGGGCCGAGGCGCAGGCTGCCATCGCCGCCGCCACCCAGCAGGCGCAGGCCGAGGCCGCCACCAAGGCCGAGGCGCTCAATGCGAAGCTGAACGCGCAGATCGAGGCCGCCGAGCAGCGCATCGCCGCCTCGCGCGACAGCGCCATGGCGGCGCTGCGCAGCGTCGCCAGCGACACGGCGGAGGCGCTGGTCGCGCGGCTGACCGGCGGCGCCGACCGCGGCGCCATCGACCAGGCCGTCGGGGCCGAGCTCGCAGCCAGGGGGCGCGCCTGATGCATCATTACGAGCATTTCTGGCTCGACCCGAAGTTCTGGGTCGGCGTCAGCTTCGTCATCTTCCTGCTGCTGGTCGGCCGGAAGGCCTGGTCGCAACTGACCGGCATGCTCGATGCGCGGGCCGAGCGCGTGCGCACCGAGCTTGCCGAGGCGTCCCGCCTGCGCGAGGAGGCCGAGGCCATGCTGAAGCAGGCCGAGGCCGACCGCGCCGCGGCGCTGCAGGAGGCCGAGGCCCTGCTCGGGCGCGCCCGCGCCGAGGCCGCCCGCGTCGCCGAGGCGGCGGCAGCCGAGGCCGAAGCGGCGGCGAAGCGGCGCGAGCGCATGGCGATGGACCGCATCGCGGCGGCGGAAGCCGGCGCGGTCGCGGAGGTGCGCGAGGCGGCGGCGGAGATCGCCACGTCGGCGGCGCGCCGCGTCATCGCCGAGCGCATGACGCCCGAGAGCGACGGCGCGCTCATCGACGCGGCCGTCAGCGACCTGCCGCGCGCGCTGCGCGCCTGACCCTCATCGCCGGGCGGCAACGCCGGGCACCGGGATGCCGGAACGGGGGGCCTTCGTGCCCCCCGTTCCGCTTTGCGGATGGCGCATCCCGCGATAACGTCCCGCGCCTTCGATGCGCTGGGAGATCCCGACGACAATGAGACGCCTTGCCCTCGCCGCCGCGCTATTCTGCGGCACCGCGCTTGCCGTCCCGGCGCCCGCCGGCGCCCAGGTCTTCCGCTGGGCCAATGACGGCGACGTCAACTCGATGGATCCCTACGGGCGCAACGAAACCTTCCTGCTCTCCTTCAACGCCAATATCTACGAGCCGCTGGTGCGGCGGAACGTGAAGATGGAGGTGGAGCCGGCCCTGGCCGAGCGCTGGGAGCAGCCTTCCCCGACGGTCTGGCGCTTCCACCTCCGCCGCGGCGTCACCTTCACCGACGGCACGCCCTTCACCGCGGAGGACGTGGTGTTCAGCGCCCAGCGCGTGCGCGCCCAGGGCTCGAACCTGCAGGCGGTGCTCGCCTCGGTGAAGGAGGTCCGCAAGGTCGACGACGCCACGGTCGAGATCGAGACCGCCGCGCCGAACCCGATCCTGCTGCAGGAACTGACCACCTGGGGCATCATGTCCAAGGCCTGGTCGGAGAAGAACAATGCCACCCGCCCGGCCGATCTGACGACGCGGGAGGAGAATTTCGCCACCCGCAACGCCATGGGCACCGGCCCCTTCCGGCTGGTCAGCCGCGAGCCCGACCGCAAGACGGTGCTGGAGCGGAACCCGGGCTGGTGGGACAAGCCGACCCACAACCTGGAGCGCGTCGAGCTCAACATCATCGCCAACGACGCGACGCGGGTCGCCGCGCTGCTCTCCGGCGAGGTGGACTTCATCTACACCGTGCCGCCGCAGGACGTGACGCGCATCGGCAACAGCCAGGGCGTGCGCATCATCCAGGGGCCGGAGCTGCGGACCATCTACTTCGGCTTCGACCAGTTGCGGCCGGAGCTGCTGAAGAGCGACGTGAAGGGCAAGAATCCCTTCCAGGACATCCGCGTCCGCCGCGCCCTCTACCAGGCGATCGACATCAACGCGATCCAGCGCACCGTCATGCGCGGCCAGTCCAAGCCGACCGGCCTGCTCTGGGGCCCGGGCGTCAACGGCTACCAGGCGGCCGACGACACCCGCCTGCCGCTCGACGTGGAGGGCGCGAAGAAGCTGCTGGCGGAGGCCGGCTACCCCAACGGCTTCGGCGTCACGCTGGACTGCCCGAACGACCGTTACGTCAATGACGAGGGCATCTGCACCGCGGCCGTCTCCATGCTCGCCCGCATCGGCGTGCGGGTCACGCTGAACGCCCAGACCCGCGCCCGCTTCTTCGCCGAGGTGAACGCGCCGCGCTTCAGCACCAGCTTCTACATGCTGGGCTGGACGCCGGCGACGGGCGACGCGCACAACTCCATCTACAACCTCATCGCCTCCCGCGACGGCAAGGCGCGCGGCATCTTCAACAACGGCGGTGTCAGCAATCCGCGGATCGACGAGCTGTCCGACCTGATCGCGGTGGAGACCGACGCGGCGAAGCGCCAGGCGATGATCAGCGAGGTCGGGAAGATCGTACGCGAGGAGGCGCTCTACATCCCGCTGCACCAGCAGCAGATCGTCTGGGCCGCCCGCAGCAACGTCGAGGTCGTGCAGACCGCCGACAACTACATCCAGATGCGGCATGTGCGGGTGAACGCGCGCTGAGCGCGGCCATCCGCGCGGCGGCCGGGCCGGCGGGGCGACCCGCCGGCCCTTCTGCGTTCAGCCTCGCTCGGCCAGCGCCAGGAAATTCGCCTGGCTGTCCTCCGCCACCCGGAACCAGCCCTGCGTGTCGCGGCGGAAGCGGTCCCAGTGCGCGTGCACCTTCCGGAAGCGCGGGTTCTTCTCGCCGATCTCGGCATAGGTCTCCTGCGTCGCCTGGTAGCAGGCCTGCAGCACCTCCCGCGGATAGGCGCGGAGCTGCGTGCCGGAGGCCACCAGCCGCCGCAGCGCCTGCATGTTCAGCATGTCGTAGCGCGAGGTGCCCCAGACCTGCATCTCGCCGGTCACCACTTCGATCACCTGCTGGTACTGCTTCGGCAGCGCCTCCCAGGCCTTGATGTTCACCTGGATCTCGCCCTGCGAGCAGGCCTCCCACCAGCCGGGGTAGTAGTAGTAGGGCGCGACGCGATGGAAACCGAGCTTCTCGTCGTCATGCGGCCCGACCCACTCCGCGCCGTCCACCACCCCGCGCTCGAGCGCCGGGTAGATATCGGCGGCGCCCAGCACCTGCGGGATGACGCCGAGCTTGCTGAGCACGCCGCCGGCCAGCCCGGCGATGCGGAATTTCAGGCCCTTGAGGTCGGCGACGGTCCTGATCTCCTTGCGCAGCCAGCCGCCCATCTGCGCGCCGGTGTTGGAGCAGGGGAGCGCGATGACGCCCTGGTCGCGGTAGACCTCCTCCATGATCTCGCGGCCGCCGCCATGGTGCAGCCAAGCAAGCTGCTGGCGGGCATTCATGCCGAAGGGCATGACCGTGCCGAAGCCGAGGGTCGGGTCCTTGCCGATGTAGTAGTAGGCGGCGGTATAGCCGCACTCGACCGTGCCGGCGCCGACCGCGTCCAGCACCTGCAGTGCGGGGACGATCTCGCCCGGCGCGAAATTGCGGATCTGGAAGGCGCCGCCGGTCAGCTCCGCGACGCGCCGGGCGAACAGCTCCTGCACGCCCCAGAGCACGTCGGTCGATTTCGGGAAGCTGCCGGTGCAGCGCCAGAGCACCTGCGGCTGGGCATTGGCGAGCATCGGCGCGGCCAGTACCGGCGCGGCCGTACCCGCGGCCAGCAGGCCGCGGCGTTTCATGGACATGATCTGCTCCCGTCGTGATCCAGGCCGCCTTCGGGCGGTCCCGTTTCAGTCTAGGGGCGAATTGGCCGGTTGCGGAATATCCGAATCGGCCGCAACCGGCCCCGCGGGGTCAGCGCGGCGCCGTCGCGACCGCGAGGAAGTTGCCGAGCGAATCCTCGGCCACCCGCAGCCACTGCGTCTGCTCGATCCGGAAGGCGTCCCACTTCTCGTGGATCCGCTTGAACCGCGGGTTCTGCGCCCCGACCTCGGCGTAGAATTCCTGCGACGCGCGGTAGCAGGCCTGCATCACCTCCCGCGGGAAGGCGCGGAGCTGCGTGCCGCTGGCGATCAGCCGCCGGATCGCTGCCGGGTTCAGCACGTCGTAGCGCGCCGCCATCCAGTGCCAGCCCTCGGAGCAGGCGGCCTGCAGGACCGCCCTGTACTGCGCGGGCAACTCGTCATGCGCCTTGGCATTGACCATCAGGTCGATGGAGGGCGAATACTCCCACCAGCCGGGATAGTAGTAGTATTGCGCGACGCGGTTGAAGCCGAGCTTCTCGTCGTCATAGGGCCCGACCCATTCGGCGGCGTCGATCACCCCGCGCTCGAGCGCCGGGTAGATGTCCGGCCCGCCGATCTGCTGCGCGATGACGCCGAGCTTGCTTAGCACGTTGCCGCCGAAGCCGGCGATGCGGAATTTCAGGCCCTTGAGGTCGTCGAGCGATTTGATCTCCTTGCGGAACCAGCCGCCCATCTGCGCCGCGGTATTGCCGGCGGGGATGCCGACCACGCCCTGGTCCCGGTAGACCTCGGCATAGAGGTCGCGGCCGCCGCCATGGGTCAGCCAGGCCCAGTGCTGGCGGGAGGAGAGGCCGAAGGGCAGGCAGGTGACGATGGCGAGCGAGGGATCCTTGCCCAGGTAGTAGTAGCCCGAGGTGAAGCCGCACTCGACATTGCCGGCGCCGACGGCGTCGAGCACCTGCAGCGCCGGCACCAGCTCGCCCGGGCCGAAGACCTGGATCTGGAAGGCGCCGTCTGTCATCTCGGAGACGCGCTTGGCGATGTATTCCTGCGTGCCGTAGAGCGTGTCGAGCGACTTGGGGAAGCTGCCCGGGCAGCGCCAGCGGATGCGGGGCTGGGCGGAGGCGAGGTTGGGCGTGGCGAGCGTCGCGGCGCCGGCGGCGCCCGCGGCGCCGCTCGCGATAAGGCGGCGGCGGTTCATTCCCGGGTTCTCTCCCATGAGTCGGTGCCGGCACTTAGCCTGCAACCGCCCGTCCTGGCAACGAGCCTCCGGTCCGCCTCCTGCGGGATCCGCCTTCCGCCGGCAGCCCTGCCTTTTATGTTGGGCGAGCCGATTCAGACCTCCGGGCCGTCCGGCCCTTCGGTCATCGGCACGCCTTGTATGCCGGGCGGGCCGATTCAGACCTTCGCGCCCTGCGGCGCTCCGGTCATCGGACCGCGTCAGGCCTCGGTGAAGGCCCCGCTCTGCTGCCGCCACAGCCGGGCATAGACGCCGCCCTGCCGCAGCAGCCCGGCATGCGTCCCTTCCTCGGCGATCCGCCCGTGGTCCAGCACCACCAGCCGGTCCATGCGAGAGAGGGTGGAGAGGCGGTGGGCGATGGCGATCACCGTCTTGCCCTCCATCAGCGTCTCCAACTGCTCCTGGATCGCCGCCTCCACCTCGGAATCGAGGGCGCTGGTCGCCTCGTCCAGCACCAGGATGGGCGCGTCCTTCAGCAGCACGCGGGCGATGGCGACGCGCTGGCGCTGGCCGCCGGAGAGCTTCACGCCCCGCTCGCCGACATGCGCCTCGTAGCCCGCGCGGCCGCGCCAGTCCTGCAGGTCGCGGATGAAGGCATCGGCATGCGCCCGCGCCGCCGCCGCCTCGACCTCCGCCGGCGTCGCCTCCGGCCGGCCGTAGCGGATGTTGTCGCGGATCGAGCGGTGCAGCAGCGCGGTGTCCTGGGTGACGACGCCGATGGCGGCGCGCAGGCTCTCGAGCGTCACGCCGGCGATGTCCTGGCCGTCGATCAGGATGCGCCCCGCCTCCGGCCGGAAGAAGCCGAGCAGCAGGTTCACCAGCGTCGACTTGCCCGCGCCGGAATGCCCGACCAGGCCGACGCGCTCGCCCGGCGCGATGCGGAGGTCGAGGCCCTGGATCACGCCCGTCTCCCGCCCATAGGCGAAGCGGACATGCTCGAAGCGGATCTCCCCGCGCGGCACCCGCAGCGGCCTGGCGCCCGGCGGGTCCGGCGCGGTGGGCGGCACGGCGATGCTGCCCATGCTCTCCTGCACCACGCCCAGGTTCTCGAAGATCGAGGTGACGTTGAAGGCGACCCAGCCGGAGATATTGGCGATCTGCCAGGCCATGGGGAGCGCGGTCGCCACCGCCGCCACCTCGATGTCGCCGCGGGTCCAGAGCCAGACGGCGATCGCCGCCATGGCCGTGATCATCGCGGCATTCAGCGTGGCGAGCGCGAAGCCGTTGAAGGTGACCAGGCGCATCTGCCGCTGGAAGGCCTCGGTCAGCCCCAGCACGCCGTCGCGGATGAAGGCATCCTCGTCGCGCGCCCGGGCAAACAGCTTGACCGTCTGGATATTGGTGTAGCTGTCGACGATGCGGCCGGTCAGCGCGCTGCGCTGGGCGGAAGCCTCGCGCGAGCGGTCGCGCATGCGCGGCACGATGAAGCGCAGCAGCAGGGCGTAGCAGGGGAACCAGGCGGCGATCGGCAGCGCCAGGCGCCAGTCGGTGGCCGCCAGCAGGCCGAGCGCCGCGGTGCCGTAGACCAGGATGTACCAGACCGCGTTGATGACCTGGACGATGCTCTCCCGCAGCGCCGGCCCCGCCTGCATGACGCGGGTGGCGATGCGGCCGGCGAAATCCTCCTGGAAGAAGGGCAGGCCCTGGCGGACCACCTGCCAGTGGCTCTGCCAGCGGATCATGGAGGTGACGTTGCCGTTGATGCCCTGCTGGGTGATCAGGTTCTGCAGCAGCAGCGCCAGCGGCCGTCCCAGCAGCACGATCGCGCCCATCCCCAGCAGCGTCGGCCAGGCCTCCGCCCAGAGCGTCTCCGGTCGGTGCGAGGTCAGCAGCCCGACCAGGCGCCCGATCATGGTCGGGATGGCGGCGTCCATCAGCGCCACCAGCATCCCGGCGACGAAGAGCGCGAGGAACAGCGCCCGCGTCTGCTTCAGGAAGTGCCAGTAGAAGCCCGGCAGGCTGCGGGGCGGCGCCGCCTCCGGCACCGGGGTGCCGAGGAGGCGGCCCGCCGGCGCGCCGGGCGGCGCGACGGGATCGATCAGGCGTTCGAAGAGTCGGAAGGGCCCAAGGGACATGCCCGCAACAACGGCCTCACGGGCGCGCGGGTCAAGCGAAACCCGGTGAACAAGCCGTGGCGCGGCAGGGAAATTGCAACGCGCCCGCCTGTTCCGTGCTTGACCCTGACCCGATCGCGTCCAGAGCCGAGGAGCCCCGCATGCGCCACCCGCCCGACGAGGCCGACCGGACGGCCGCCCTGCTCTCGGCCTGCCTGATGGAGGCGGCGCGCGGGCGGGCCCGAACGGCCGCGCATCTGCGGGTGCGCGGGCCGGGGGCGCTGCCGACGATGCTGGCGCAGGGCCTTTTCACCGCCGTTGCCGCGCTCGTCGTCCTGCGGCTGGTGCACGGCCTGTAGCGGCAGCGTGGCGATGGACAGGCCGCCCGGGCGGTGCGACAGCGCAAGGAACCGCCCCGAGGTGCCGCCATGCCCCGCCTGCTCGCCCTCCTCGCCGCGCTCCTGCTCGCGGTTCCGGCCCACGCCGTTGGCTTCCGGCAGGCCGAGGTGCCCGACCCCGAGGACCGCCCGATCGAGGTGGGCATCTGGTACCCCTCCGACGCGCCGGCCTCCCCCCGGGCGCTCTGGCCCTACACGCAGCAGGTGGCGCAGGATGCCCCGCTGCGGGGCGAGAGGCTGCCGGTCGTCGTCATCTCGCACGGCACCGGCGGCAGCTTCGCCGGCCATTGGGACACGGCGCATGCCCTCGCCGCGGCCGGCTTCGTCGCCATCGGCCTGACCCATACCGGCGACAACATGCGCGACCAGGCCTATGCCGGCACGGTGCGCGGCTTCGGCGAGCGGACGCGGCAGGTGAAGCGGGTGCTGGACTGGCTGCTCGCGGAATGGCCGGAGCACGGCAGGCTCGATCCAAGCCGGCTCGGCGCCTTCGGCTACTCCGCCGGCGGCTTCACCGTGCTGGCCGCGGCGGGCGGCGCGCCGGATTTCTCCCGCGCCAGGCTGCACTGCATGACCCAGCCCGCGGACGTCTCCTGCCGCCTGGCCAGGCCCCGAGGCCGAGATGCGGGGCGACATGGTGGTGGAGCCCCGCATCCGCGCCGTGGTGGCGGCCGCGCCGGCGCTCGGCTGGGCCTTCGTCGGCCGCGGCCTCGCGGGGCTCTCCGCGCCGGTGCAACTCTGGCGCGGCGCGGCGGATGAGGTGCTGCCGCATCCCTGGCATGCCGAGCAGATCAGGCGCTTCCTGCCCGCGGCCCCGGAGATGCATGTGGTCCCGCGCGCCGGCCACTACGCCTTCCTCGCGCCCTGCCCGGAGGGCATGGCCGCGGCGGTGCCAGAGATCTGCCTCGACCCGCCGGGCTTCGACCGCGTGGCGTTCCACCGCGCGCTGAACCGGGACGTGGTCGGCTTCTTTCGCAAGGTGCTGAAGTAGAAAGAAAGACGGGGAGGAAGTATCCTCCCCGGGCCCCTCCTCTATTTCTGTGAGTCTTGCCTTCGCCGCGCGGCGGCGGCCGACTCCGAGAAAACAAAGGTGGGGTTCGGGGAGGAAATGCTTTCCTCCCCAACCTTCGCTACTCCGCCGCCTGCGGCCCCTCTGCCATCTCCACCGCGCGGCCGAGATCAACGCTGAGCAGCCGGCTCACCCCGCGCTCCTGCATCGTCACGCCGTAGAGGCGGTGCATGCGCGCCATGGTCAGGGGATGGTGGGTCACCACCAGGAAGCGCGTGCCGCTCTCCGCCGCCATGCCGTCCAGCAGGTCGCAGAGGCGTTCGACATTAGCGTCGTCGAGCGGCGCGTCCACCTCGTCCAGCACGCAGACCGGCGCGGGCTGGCAGCGGAAGACCGCGAAGATCAGCGACAGCGCCGTCAGCGCCTGCTCGCCGCCCGAGAGCAGCGACAGCGCCGCCAGCTTCTTGCCCGGCGGCTCGGCATAGATCTCGAGGCCGGCCTCCAGCGGGTCCTCGGAGCCGACCAGCGCCAGATGCGCCCGCCCGCCCCCGAACAGGCGCGTGAAGAGGTCGACGAACTCCCGGTTCACCCGGTCGAAGATGGTGCGCAGGCGCTCGCGGCCCTCGCGGTTGATATGGCCGATGGAGCCGCGCAGCTTGGCGATGGCGGCGCCGATCTCCTCGCGCTCCCGCACGATCTCGGCGACCTTCGCCTCGATCTCCTGCAGCTCGACCTCGGCCCGCAGGTTGACCGGGCCCATGTCCTCGCGCTCGCGCGCCAGGCGCTCGAGCTTGCGGCGCGCCTTGTCCTCGGCGGCGTCGGAGAGCTCGGCGGGCGCCGGCAGCTCGGCATTCTCGCCGAGGCGCTCGACCACGCGCTCGCGCACCGCCGCGGCGGCGGTGGCCGCCTGCTCGGCGGCGCCCTCGGCGCGGAGCTGCGCCTCGCGCGCCGCGGCGAAACCGGCATCGGCGGCGCGGCGGGCGGCCTCGGCCTCGCGCCGCTCGGTCTCGGCGGCCGTCAGCGTCGCAGCGGAAGCGGCATGCGCCGCCTCCACCTCGGCCAGCGCGGCGCCGGATTGCCGGCGGCGGGCGGCGGCGGCCTCGGGCAGGGGGGCGAGCTCGTCGCGCTCGGTCCGCGCCTCGGCGGCGCGGGCCTCGAGCGCCTCGCGCCGCGTCGCGGCATCGCCGCGGCGGGCGGCCCAGTCGGCCTGCTCGGCCTCGGCACCGCCGCGCCTGGCGGCGATCCGGTCGCGCTCGGCGCGCAGCCCGGCCAGCGCCTCCAGCGCCTGCACCTCGCCGGCGCGGGCGGCCGAAAGCGCCTCGCGTGCCCGGTCCACCCCGGCGCGGATGTCCGTCAGCTCGGGCAGCGCCGCCTGCGCGTCCTTCGCCCGGGCCAGGGCCGCCTCGGCCTCCTCCGCCTCGGCGCCGATGCGGGCGAGCTGCGGCGTCAGCGCCTCGATCCGGCTCTCGGCCTGCGCCGCCTCGGCCGCAAAGCGCGCGGCCGCCTCGCGGGCCTGCTCCAGCGCCGTCTCGGCCGCGGCGCGGGCGGTGCGGGCGGCGCCTTCGGCGGCGACCGCGGCGGCATCGCGCGCCTCGGCCTGCCGCGCGGCGTCGCGCAGCGCGGCGAGGTCGGGCAGGGCGGCCAGCGCCGCGCGCGCCGCCTCCAGCGCCGCCCCGGCCTCCGCCTTCTCGGCGCCCAGCCGCTCGAGCTGCGGCGCCAGCGCGCCCAGCCGGCTCTCGGCCTGCGCCGCGGCGGCGGCGAGGGCGGCGGCGGCGCTACGGGCGCGCTGCAGGCCCATCTCCGCCTCGGCGCGGGCATCGCGCGCCTCGGCCTCGGCCGCGGCGGCCGATCCTTCCGCCCGGGCCGCGGCGTCGTAATCGGCGATCGCCGCCTTCGGCCCCGGCAGGGCGGCGAGCGCGGCGGCGGCCGTCTCGGCGGCGGCCTCGGCCTCGGCGCAATCTTCGGCGAGGCGGCGGAGCTGCGGCTCCAGCGCGCCGATGCGGCTCTCCGCCTCGGCCGCGGCGGCGGTGAGGCGGCTCGCCTCGGCCCGTGCCTTCGCGAGGCGCGCCTCGGCCACCCGGCGCGTCTCGCGCGCCGCGGCTTCGGCGGCGACGGCTTCGGACTCGGCCTGCTCGGCCTCGGCCCGCGCGGCGCGGGCGGCGGCGGTCGCCTCGCGCGCGGTCACCAGCCGCGCCTCGGCGGCGCGCAACCGGTTGCGCTGCTGCAGCCGCACCGCGCCCGGGTTCGGCGCATCGGCGCGGGCGGTGTGGCCGTCCCAGCGCCAGACCGCGCCGTCGCGCCCGACCACCGCCTGGCCCGGCTGAAGCGCCGCCTGCAGCGCGGCGCCGTCGCCGCCCTCCGGCAGCAGCCCGACCTGGGAGAGGGCGCGGGCCAGGGCCGGCGGTGCCTCGACCAGCGCGGCGAGCGGCGTCAGCCCTCCGGGCAGGGCCGGCGGCGCCGCGAAGGCCGGCAGCAGGCGCCAGTGGCGCGCCGCGGCGGCATCGGTCGGGCTCTCCAGCGCCTCGCCCAGCGCGGCGCCGAGCGCGGCTTCCAACCCCGGCGGCACGCGCACCGCGTCCAGCACCGGCGGGGCGGCGCTGCCGGCCTGCTCGCTGGCCTTCAGCGTCTCCGACAGGGCCTGCACCTCGGCGGCGGCCCGGGCCTCGGCGCCCTCGGCCTCCGCCGCGGCGGTACGGGCGGCGCCATGGCGGCCGGCGGCCTCGGCGCGGGCGGCCTCGGCGCCGGTCACCGACTCCAGCGCGGCGGCCAGCGCCGCCTCGGCGGCTTCGGCCTCGGCCTGGACGGCGGCGACCTGGTCTTCCGGCACCTGGGCGGCACGGGCCGCCTGCAATTGCGCCGCCAGGGCTTCGTGCTGGGCGCGGGACTGGGCGGCGCGCTGGGCGGCGGCGGCCTGCTCGGCGGCGGCGCGCTCCCGCGCGGCTTCGGCATCGGCGATGCGGCGGCGGGCCGCGGCATGGGCTTCCTGCGCCGCGGCGCGGGCGGCCTCGGCCGTCTCCAGCGCGGCCCGGCGCTCGGCGAGTTCCGCCTCGGCCGCCGCGGCGGCGGCCTGGGCGGCGGCGAGCTTCTCCGCCGGCACCTGGGCGGCCAGCGCCGCCGCGTGGTCGCGGGCGATGGCGGCGTGCTGCGTGCCGATGCGGGACGCGCGCTGCTCGGCCTCGGCCAGCGCGGCGCGGGCGCGGCCGGCCTCGGCCTCCGCCGCCGCGGCCTCCCGCCGCGCGGCGGCATGCGCTTCCTGGGCGGCGGCGCGGCCGGCCTCGGTCTCCGTCAGCGCGGCCCGGGCGGCGGCGAAGCCCTGCTCGGCCGTGCTCACCGCGGCCTGCGCGGCGGCGAGCCTCTCCGGCGCGACCCGCGCGGCCAGCGCCGCGTCGTGCTCGGCCGCCAGCGCCGCGCGCTGCCCGCCGAGGCGCCGGGCGCGCTGCCCGGCCGCCTCCAGCTCCGCCGCCGCGGCATTGACGCGCGCGGCGAGCGCGGCTGCCTCCTCGGTCGCCAGGTTGGCCGCGCGCTCGGCCTCGCGCGCCGCCTCGGCGGCGAGTTGCAGCGCCGCCTCGGCCTCCGCCACGCGCTGCGGCAGCGTCTCCGCCGCCTCGCCCAGCGCGGCGATCTCGGCCGAGAGCCGCCGCTCCGCGGCATCGGCATCGGCCTCGACGCCCCGGGCATGCGCCAGGTCGCGCTCGATCTGCGCGAGGCGCGCCTCGGCCGTCTCCAGCGCGGCGCGGGCGCGGCGCTCCTCCGCCTCCAGCCCCTCGGTCTCGACGCGCCGGCGTTCCAGCGCGGTGCGGGCCTCGGCCTCGGCCTCCCGCAGGCCGGAGGCCAGCGCCTTCTCCGCCTCGAAGCCGCGGATCGCCGCCGCCTCGGCCTCCGCCTCGGCGCGCCGGGTCGCCGCGGCGGCGGTGTCGAACCCGGCCTGGGCGACGGCCAGCGCCGCCTCGGCGCGCGCCTTGAGCAGGGCCAGCCATTCCGCCTCGGCCTGCCGCACCAGGCCGCTGATGTTGCGGTAGCGGTTGGCCTGCCGCGCCTGGCGCTGCAGGGAGGTGCGCTGCACCTCGAGCTGGCCGAGCAGGTCCTCGGCCCGGGTCAGGTTGGTCTCGGCCTGGCGGAGCTTGAGCTCGGCCTCGTGCCGGCGGGCGCGCAACCCGCTGATGCCGGCCGCCTCCTCCAGCACCTGGCGGCGCTCCTCGGGCTTGGCGCCGATCATGGCGGCGACCTTGCCCTGGCTGACCATGGCGGAGGCGCGGGCGCCGGAGCCGATATCGGCGAACATGGTCTGGACGTCGCGCGCCCGGACCTCGCGGCCGTTCACCCGGAAGCTGCTGCCCTCGCCGCGGGCGATCTTGCGGACGATCTCAAGGTCGGCGGCCTCCTGGTTCGGCGGCGGGGCGAGCCCCTGGGCCTCCTCCAGGTAGAGCGTCACCTCCGCGAGGTTGCGGCCCGGCCGCGTCGCCGTGCCGGCGAAGATCACGTCCTCCATCTCGCCGCCGCGCATGGAGCGCGCGGAGGTCTCGCCCATCGCCCAGCGCAGCGCTTCCACGACATTGGACTTGCCGCAGCCATTCGGCCCGACGATGCCGGTGAGGCCCGGCAGGACCTCCACGACCGTGGCCTCGGCGAAGCTCTTGAAGCCGGCGATGCGCAGCCGGGCGAGGGTCGCGCGGAGCGCGGCGCGCTCGGCCTCCTCCGTCGCTGCGGCCCCGGCCTCCGCGGCGGCCTCGTCGCTCAAGCGGACTTCACGTCTTGGACGAGTTGCGCGAAGCGCTCGAAGGGCATGTTGCCGGACTGGTTCACGGTGCGCTTGCCCTGGAAGGAGAAGCTCGGCGTGGCCTGCACGCTGAACTCCTTCTCGGCCGTCATGCGCTCGGCGAGGATGGCGCGCTTCAGCGCCTCGTCGGCCTGGACCTGGTCGAACTGCGCCTTCGGCATGCCGGCCAGCGCGGCCATCTTCGCCAGCTCCGCCAGCGGGTCGCCGCGGGTGAAGGCCCAGCGGTCCTGGCTGGAGAAGAGCGCCGAGACGAAGCCCTCGTAGCGCTCGGGCGGCAGGGTGCGGGCGACGGCGGCGGCGGCCAGCGCCACCTGGTCGAGCGGGAAGTCGCGCCAGATGAGGCGGATGGCACCCGTGTCCACCAGCTCCTTCTTCACCCGCGGATAGGTTTCCCGGTGGAAGGCGGCGCAGTGGGAGCAGGTGAGGGAGAAGAACTCGATCACCTTCACCGGCGCGTCGGGGTTGCCGATGCCGCGCTCCGCCAGCCGCGGGTCGGCGCCCTGGGCCAGGGCGGGGGCGATCGCGGCGGGAGAGGCGGCGGCGAGGGCGCTGGCGGCGAGGAGCGTTCGGCGGGGCAGGCGCATCCGGGTCTCCATGTGCATTCCATGCGACTCCGCCCTGCGGCGGTCAGGGCCGATTCCGATAGACTCCCCGGCCGAGCTTTGCCAGGGCCGCGCGCAGCTCATCCCCGGGGACGGCGGAGACGGCCTGCTCCACCCGGTCCGGCAGCGGCGCGGGCGCGGCGGGGCGGGAGGCGGCGGCGGGGCCGGCCGGCGCCTGCTGGATGAAGCGCAGCCGCTCCACCATCGCCTTGCCGAGATGGCCGTTGATGCGGGCGAGGAGCTGCGGCGCGAGGTGCGACAGCTCCATCGCCACCGGCCCGGCGCAGGCGATGGTGAGCGTCCCGGCGGCGAAGCGGCGCGGCGTGGTGACGGCGGCGAGGGCGGGGCCCACGACCTCCGTCCAGTCGGCCATGAGCTGCGCGCCGCCCGGGCTCTTCCGGCGGAAGACCGGGCGGGTGAGGGCCGGGATCAGGGCGCCGAGCGGCCGCGGCCCATAAGGTGACCGGGCAGGGGTGAAGCCGGCGCCCTTGCCGCTATCCTTGGCCATATGCCCTTGCTCCCGCCCGCAGCGCCGCTGCTCGCCTGGTACGACCGCCACCGCCGGGTCCTGCCCTTCCGGAGTCGCGGCGGACCGCCCGATCCCTACCATGTCTGGCTGTCCGAGGTGATGCTGCAGCAGACGACGGTCGCCGCGGTCGGGCCGCGCTTCGACCGCTTCCTCGCCCGCTTCCCGAGCGTGGCGGCGCTGGCGGCGGCGCCGGAGGGCGATGTCATGGAGGAATGGGCCGGGCTCGGCTACTACGCCCGCGCCCGCAACCTGCATGCCTGCGCGAGGCTGGTCGCCGCGCGCGGCGGCTTCCCGCGGGAGGCGGCGGCGCTGCGGGAATTGCCGGGCATCGGCGCCTATACCGCCGCGGCGGTCGCCGCCATCGCCTTCGACCGGCCGGTGGTGCCGGTGGACGGCAATGTCGAGCGGGTGGTGGCGCGCCTTGCCGCGGAGGAGGCCGAACTGCCCGGCGCGAAGCCACGCCTCGCCGCGCTGGCCGAGGGCTTCATGGCCGATGCCGAGGCCCGCGCCCGGCCCGGCGACTTCGCCCAGGCGCTCTTCGACCTGGGTGCGACGATCTGCACGCCGCGCGCGCCGGCCTGCGCCCTCTGCCCCTGGCGGGAGGGTTGCGAGGCCCGGAAGCGGGGCATCCAGGAGGAATTGCCGCGCAAGGCGCCGAAGCGGGCGCGGCCGCTGCGACAGGGGATGCATTTCCTGCTGACGGATGCGGCGGGGCAGGTGCTGCTGCGGCGCCGGCCGCCGAAGGGGCTGCTCGGCGGCATGCTGGAGATCCCCGGCACGCCCTGGCGTGATGAGCCCTGGAGCGAGGCCGAGGCGCTGCCCTTCGCGCCCCTGCCCGGGCTGCGCTGGCGGCGGGTGCCGGGGGTGGCGCGGCACGGCTTCACGCATTTCGAGTTGGAGATGGGGCTGCTGGCGGCCGAGGTGCCGGCGCTTTCGCCCGCCGAGGGCATGGAGGCACGACCGCTGGCCGAGGCGCCGGCAGCGCTGCCGACGGTGATGCGGCGGCTGCTGCAACTCCTCGAATGAAGCCGGCTCAAAATCCCTCAATCCGGGGCCGGATTCGTAAAACCGGGCTGAGTCCGGATCGGACCCAATGCGCCGAAGCCCAGCTTTCCCGCGGCGTTCACGCGCGGCGCTTGAGGAATTTTAGAATTTTACGCGGGGTCCGACACCGGCCGGCTCTCCGGGCGCAGGGGCGGTGTTGACATTATTCCTATACACGCCGCACCGCCGCAAGGCAAGCGCGGTCGGGCGACCCGCGCGGCAGCCTGGCTGGACGGGCAGCGGCACCGGCGCGATGATGCCGGCCATCGCGCGGCGACTTGGCGGCAGCCAGGTCCTCCACGCCAAGGCGCGGTTCGGCGCCCAAGGCCATGGAGGGAACGCGTGATCCCCACCCAGGACACCGTGCCTGCGCCCGCGCCCGGGCGGCAGGCATGCGAAGCGGCGCCGCCCCGCGCCCTGCCGCATCCGGCAGCCGCGGCCAGACCGACCGATGCAAGAGGAGCCACAGGCATGTCCTTCGTGACCACCCGCGACGGCGTCGAGATCTTCTACAAGGACTGGGGGCCGCGCGACGCGCAGCCCATCGTGTTCCATCACGGCTGGCCGCTCTCCAGCGACGACTGGGACGCGCAGATGCTGTTCTTCCTCGGGCATGGCTTCCGCGTGGTCGCGCATGACCGGCGCGGCCATGGCCGCTCGGCGCAGGTCAGCGAAGGCCACGACATGGACCACTATGCGGCCGACGCCTTCGCGGTGGTCGAGCACCTGGACCTGCGCAACGCCGTGCATATCGGCCATTCCACCGGCGGCGGCGAGGTCGCGCGCTATGTCGCGCGGCATGGCGAGCCTGCCGGCCGCGTCGCCAGGGCGGTGCTGGTCAGCGCCGTGCCGCCGCTGATGCTGAAGACCGAGGGCAACCCGGAGGGGCTGCCGCGCGAGGTCTTCGACGGCTTCCGCAAGGGCACCGCCGGGAATCGCGCGCAGACCTTCCTCGACGTCGCGGCGGGGCCCTTCTACGGCTTCAACCGGCCGGGTGCGCAGGTCCACCAGGGCGTGATCCAGAACTGGTGGCGCCAGGGCATGATGGGCAGCGCGAAGGCGCATTACGACGGCATCAAAGCCTTCTCGGAAACCGACCAGACCGAGGACCTCAAGGCGATCACCGTGCCGACGCTGGTGCTGCACGGCGACGACGACCAGATCGTACCGATCGTCGCCTCGGCGCAGAAATCCATCAAGCTGCTGCAGAACGGCAGGCTGAAGGTCTATCCGGGCTACCCGCACGGCATGCTGACGACGCATGCCGAGACCCTCAACGCCGACCTGCTCGCCTTCCTCCGCTCCTGACGCCCGCGCGCTGGCGGCATCCGCCGCCGGCGCCCGAAGCGGGACGGCCGATGCCGGACCCGCGCCGGGACCGCCCGGCTATGCCGCGCGTGCAGGGCGCCCGGACGGATGCTGCCGCCGGCAGCGGGTGATCCTGCTGCCGCGTGCGCGAGGGCGCCGCCGCCGTCCCAGCCACGCGCCATGGCCGGGACGGCGACGGGGCGGGGTCGGCAATGGCGCGGGGACGACCTGGACGGCCGGAGGCCGGCGCGCGGTCCGCCCTTCGGCTCGCGCGGGCCGGGAGCGCCCCGCTACTCCTCCATCCCCGCCACGGCGAGGATCGCGGCCAGGCTCGCCGTCATGCCGCGCAGGCTCTCGCCCGGCTCGACATCGATCCACTCCTCCAGGGAATGCGCCCGGCCGCCGCTGCCGCCCGAGCCGATCTTCACCGCGGGGACACCGAGGCTCATCGGGATATTGGCATCCGTCGAGGAATACTCGTGCTGCGGCGCATAGCCCTGCGCCGCGACCGCGGCGGTGGCGAGTTGCACGATGGCGGCGTCCGGCGCGGTGTTGCCGGCGGGGCGGTCGCCGATCGGCGTGCACTCCGCGGTGACCGCGCCCTGCTCCGTCGAGCGCGCGGCATTCTCGGCGGCGACGGCGGCTTCGACGCCGGCGAGGAAGTCCCGCTCCAGCCGCGCCAGTTCCGCCGCCGAGCGGCTGCGCAGGTCGACCTCCATCCAGACCGCGTTCGGGATGGCGTTCACCGAGGTGCCGCCGCCGAGCACGCTGGCGCAATGCGTGGTCTCCGGGTCGTCGGGCGCCGGGAGCGCCGAGAGCGTCAGCATCGCCCGGGCCATCGCATAGGCGGGGTTCACCAGGCCGAAGGCGGAGAAGCTGTGGCCGCCCGGGCCGCGGAAGGTGACGCGGTAGCGCTTGCTGCCGATGCCGCCGGTGACGATGCGGTCCACGTCGGGGCTGTCCACCGTGAAGAAGGCCTCGACGCGGTCGCGGTGGCGGCCTTCGGTGAAGAAGTGCCGCACGCCGCGGAGGTCGCCCAGCCCTTCCTCGCCGACATCGCCGAGGAAGAGGATATCGGCCCGCGTGCGGATGCCGGCCGCGTCGATCGCGCGCAGGAAGGCGAGGTTGACGGCGAGGCTGCGCGTGTCGTCGCCGATGCCGGGGGCGAAGAGCCGCGTCCCCTCCCGCCGCACCCGCACATCCGTGCCGGCGGGGAAGACCGTGTCGAGATGCGCGGCGACCACCACCGTGCTGCCGTTCCCGATGCCGCGGCGGCGGCCCATGACGTTGCCGATGGCATCCTGCTCCACCTCCTCGAGGCCATGCGCGCGGAGCATGTCGAGATAGGCGGCGGCGCGCTCCGCCTCGCCGTAGGGCGGGGCGGGGATCTCCGTCAGCGCGACGATGTCGGCGACGGTGCGGTCGTGCTCGCGCGCCATCACCGCCGCGGCCTCGCGGAAGCGGGGATGGGCGAGGATGCGGGCGATGGTGGCCTCGGCGGTCATGGCGGCGTCCCGGCTACGTCCGCGGCAGAGGGGGGGTGGACGGCCGCGCCCGTCAAGCCGCGGCGGAACGGGCGGCGGGGGCACCCGTTCCCGGCGGGGCAGGCCGGGGAGAGGGGGCGATGGCGCGACGGCGCGCGGTGCTGGCGGGGCTGGGGGCGGCCGCCCTGGCGCGCGGGGCGTCGGCTGCGGCGCTGCCGGCCGGGATCGGCGAATTCCGCCGCGGCGATTTCGACATGGTCGGCGTCTTCGACATCGACTGGCTGACCGAGCCGCGCATGACGCGCATGCTGGACGCCATGGCCGCCTCGCCCGGGGCCTTCGGCGCGGTGCGCGTCTTCGGCGTGCTGAATGCGGGGGAGCGCGAGCAGGTCGCGCCGACGAGCAGCGGCCGCACCTGGCCCGCGCCCGGGGCGCCGATGGATTTTGCCGCGAGCCTCGCCGGGATCGAGGCGCTGGTCTCGCGCGGCCTCCTGCCCTTCCTGCCGCTCGCCTTCTCCCCGGCCGCCCTCGCGCCGCATCCGGCGGAGCCGCCGGCCGATCTCGGGCTCTGGCAGCGCCTGGTGCGCGGCTTCCTCGATGCCGCCGTCGCGCGCTTCGGCGCGGCCGAGGTCGGGCGCTGGTGGCTGGAGGTCTGGAACGAGCCAAACATGCCGCCCTTCTGGCGCGGCGATTTCGAGCGCTACCTCGCGCTCTACCGCGCGACCGCCGCGGCGGTGCACGAGGGCGGCCACCAGGTGCGGCTGGGCGGGCCGGTGATCGCCTGGATGCCGGAGGAAGGGCCGCGGCTGATGCGGCGCTTCCTGGAATTCCTCCGCGACGAGCCGGCGGTGCCGTGCGACTTCCTCAGCTACCACCGCAAGGGCATTTGGGTGGAGGAGGAGACGGAGCCGCGCCTGTCGCGCCTGGTCGAGGCGGCGGAGCAGACCGCCGCCATGGCGCAGGACCTCGTCCCCGGGCGCTGCCGTGGCCTGGTGCTGGTGAACCACGAGGCCGACATGAAGGTCGGCTTCGACCAGCCCTATGCGCCGCGGCTGGATGAGCGCTTCCCGTCCTGGCTCGCGGCCTCCGCCATCGCGCATACGGCGCTGTCGCTGCGGCATGCCGGGCAGGGCCTGCGCTTCGCGGCGGCGGCGGACGATGCCAACCAGCACCTGGTGCGGGCGCCCTTCGACGGGCGGCGGGCGCTGTTCACCCGCACCGATGCCGGGCCGGACGACCTGGTGAAGCTGCCGGTCTTCCAGGTCTACGAGTTGCTGCGGCTGCTGGGCGAGCGCGTGCTCTCGATCGCGCCGGGGCCGGAGCTCTACGCCATGGTGACGGCCGGGGAGGGCGGCATCGCCGCGCTGGCGACGCTGCAGGCGGGCGCGCCGCGGCGCTGGCGGTGGGAGCAGCGCGACCTGCCCTGGCCGCGGGTGAACCTGGCGCTGTTCCGGATCGACGCGACGCATGCGAATGCCTTCGCCGCGGCGGGGCGGCGGATGCCGGCGCGGGTGGATGCGGCGGCGGCAGGGCGGCTGCGGCAGGCGGCGGAGGGGATGGCGCCGGCGCCGCTGCGCCCGGGCCTCGCGCCGCGGGGCGGGCGGATCGCGCTCGACTTCGACCTGGCGCCGGGCACGACGGTGCTCGCTTGGGTGACGCCCTTCGAGGCGGCGGTGCCGGAGGCGCCGCGCGGGCTGCGGGCGGAGGCGCGCGGGGCGGATGTGCTGCTACGCTGGGCGCCGTCGCGCGCGCCGGGCTTCTATGGCTACGAGGTGCTGCGGCGGCAGGCGGGCGGGCCCTGGCGGCGCCTCGCGCCGCCGCTGCGCGGCGCGGAGTGGACCGACACCGCGCCGCCGGCGGGAGCGCCGCTGGAGTATCGCGTGCGCCTCCTGTCCACCTCCGGGAAGCGCAGCGAGGCCGCGACCACCACCATCCGCCCTTGAGAGAGGCGCATCGCGCGCTCGACCCCGTCGAGCGCACCTCGAGCCAAAGCCATGCTGCCGGGCCGCCGTCAAGGATGCCGCGCAGCGGCACCGCGCGTCGCGCGGCCTGTCCTTGACGGCGGCCCGGCAGCATGGCCGGGGGCAATGGCGCCGCCGCCGTGCCGCCGGCCTGGACCGCTTGCGAAGCCGGGCCATCTCACGGCCATGGAGGACCGCGCCCCATGCCCGCCCGCCTGCTCTCCGCCGCCTCGGCCCTGCTGCTCGGCGCCTGCTCGGTGATCGGCCTGCGATCGGGCACCGAGGAACCGCGCTTCGAGGTCCTCGGTCGCCAGGGCGAGGTGGAGATCCGTCGCTACGCCCCGCGCCTCGCGGCCGAGACCACGGTCGCCGCCGCCGGCGAGGAGGCGGCGCGGAGCGAGGGCTTCCGCCGCCTCGCGCATTTCATCTTCGGCGGCAACCGCGGCGCCGCGCGCATCGCCATGACCGCGCCGGTCGCCCAGGGGCCGCAGCGGATCGCCATGACGGCGCCCGTGGCGCAGGAGGCGGCCGGCGCGGGCGCCTGGACCATCCGCTTCTTCATGCCGGCGCGGTACACGCGCGAGACCCTGCCGGAGCCCGAGGACCCGCGGGTCTCGATCGCGGTGGTCCCCGCCGCCACCATGGGCGTGCTGCGCTATGCCGGCGTGCCGACCGGCGCCGCCGCGGCGGCCCGCCGCGCCGCCCTGCTGGCCGCGCTCCGCGAGGGGCCCTGGCAGCCGGCGGGCGAGGCCGAGGACGGTTCTACGACCCGCCCTGGACCCTGCCGCCGTTGCGGCGGAACGAGGCCGTGGTGCCCGTCGCGCCCCGCTGAACGGCGGGCGCGCGCCTCGGGCCCGGCGTCATCCGCCCCGGGCCTCCGCCGCCGGCGGCGGGGTGGCCGGCGCGGCCAGGCCCTCCGCCACCCGTTCCAGCACCGCGAGGCAGGCGGCCAGTTCCTCCTCCGGGATGCCGGCCAGGATCTCGGCCCGCACGCCCGTCGCCGCCACCTCGATGCGGTGGATCAACGGCCTTGCCTTGGTGGTGAGGTGCAGGGTCTTGGCGCGGCGGTCATGCGGGGCCTCGCGGCGCTCGACCAGGCCCTCGCCCTCCAGCCAGTCGAGGGTGCGGACCAGGGTCGGCCCCTCAATCAGCAGGCGCGCGGCCAGGTCCTTCTGCGTCATGCCCTCGCCGTCGCGGGAGATCGCCAGCAGGGCGAGCCAGCGCGCCTCGGTCAGGCCGTACTCGGCGATGCGCTGGTCCAGGCGCGCGCGCCATCGCCGCGCGATCTGCGCGATGAGGATGCCGAGGCGCCACTGGGTATGGGCGAGGGTGGACCCGTCCCGCATGCGGGCAGGCTAGATCGCCCGCTCATCATGAGGAAGCTAGATAATGGGGGAGGCGGGGAGCCCTCGCGCCGGCGGCACTGTCCGCCGCGGCGGGATGCGGCCATGATGCGGGGGAGGAGAACGTCCGGATGAACCAGCATCCCGAGCACCGCCCGGCGCCGCGCCGGGCCGCCTGGCCGCGGCGGGCCTGAGCCGATGCGCCAGGTCCGCATGGTCTCCGTCGCCGGCATCCTCGGCTACGGCTATCCCGAAAGCTCGCTGGCGGCGGCGCTCGAGCGCGGGGTGGACATGATCGGCTGCGACGGCGGCAGCAGCGATCCCGGGCCCTACTACCTCGGCAGCGGCAAGCCCTTCGTCTCGCTGCGCGCGCTCAGGCGCGACCTGCGGCTGATGCTGCTGGCGGCCGTGAAGCACCGCGTGCCGATGGTGGTCGGCACCTGCGGCGGCGCGGGCGGGGAGCCGCACCTGCAACTCGTGGCGCAGATGGTGCGCGAGATCGCGCGCGAGGAAGGCCTGCACTTCCCCATGGCGCTGATCCATGCGGAGCAGCCGAAGGAGCGCATCCGCCGGCGCATCCGCGAAGGCCGCACCATGCCGCTCGGCCGCATGCCGCCGCTGGAGGAGGGCACGGTCGACCGGGCCGAGCGGATCGTCGGCCTCTGCGGGCCGGAGCCCTATATCCGCGCGCTGGACGAGGGGGCGCAGGTCGTCCTCGGTGGCCGCAGTTCCGACCCGGCGCCCTTCGCGGCGCATGCCATGCGGGCGCAATTGCCGCCGGCCCAGGCCTGGTATGCCGGCAAGATGCTGGAATGCGGCGCCGCGCCGGCGCTGCCGAAAGGCCCGGACTGCCTCTACGTGACGGTGCGCGAGGACGGGGTGGTCTGCGAGCCGATGGGCGAGCGCGCCTGCACGCCCCTCTCGGTCGCCAACCACTCGCTGCACGAGAACCCCTCGCCGATCCGCCATGTCGAGCCGGGCGGGGTGCTGGACACCGCCGACTGCCGTTTCGAGGCGGTCTCCCCCAAGGCGACGCTGGTCACCGGCATGCGCTGGCTGCCGGCCGAGACCTATACGGTGAAGCTGGAGGCGGCGGAGCGCCTCGGCCATCGCTGCGTCAGCGTCGCCGGCACCCGCGACCCGGTGCTGATCGGCCAGCTCGACGGCTT
The DNA here is from genome assembly GCF_030657435.1 of Paracraurococcus lichenis. Classification (GTDB taxonomy): domain Bacteria; phylum Pseudomonadota; class Alphaproteobacteria; order Acetobacterales; family Acetobacteraceae; genus Paracraurococcus; species Paracraurococcus lichenis. Next base: position 86,506 of record NZ_JAUTWS010000015.1, read on the forward strand.
CCTCGGCCTGGTGCGCGAGCTGGTGGCGGGCAAGGCGCGCGACCTCGACATCGCGCCGGAGGACTACCGGCTGACCATCCACTGCTACGGCGCCAACGGGGTGATGGCGGCGCGCGAGCCGGTCAGGGAGATCCGCTCGCACGAGATCGGCTTCCTGATCGACGTGGTCGGCCGCGACGCGGACATCGCCGCCGCGGTGATCGCGCTGGCGCGCACCTCCATGCTGCACAGCGACTTCCCCGGCCGCCTCTGCAAGGAGGGCAACATGGCCATCCCCTTCTCGCCGAGCGACCTCTCCGCCGGGGAGGTCTACCGGTTCAGCATGTCGCACGTGGTCGTCCCCGACGACCCCTACGAGATGTTCCCGATCGAGCACGAGCGAGTCTGATCCATGGCCCTGATCCGCGACATCGCCAGGGTCTGCAAGAGCAAGAATGCCGGCCCCTTCGACCTGACCATCGACGTGGTCTTCGAGGACGACGCGATGTTCGAGCGGGTGCGGGCCTCCGGCGTGCTCGGCCCCGCGCTCTTCGCCCGGCTCTACGGCGTGGCGGAGGCCGAGGTGCTCTTCACGCCCTACCCCGCGGGCCGCGCCTTCAAGGCGACGCTGCCGCGCCTGGTCCCGGCCGGCGAGATCGGCGACACCGATGTCTACGGCGCGCAGCAGCACGCCCCGCTGCTGGAGGTGGACATCCCGCTCTGACCGCCGCGGCTCAGCCCGTCCGGTGGCCGGCGGCCAGGCCGGTGGACAGCGCGGCATCGGCGAAGGCGCGCGCCGCCGGCAGGCAGATCTCGCAGATCAGGCCGCTCGGCGGCCATTCCCAGTCGAGCCGCCCGCCGAGCTGGTCCGAGATGGTGCCGCGCATGACGCGCGTGCCGAAGCCGCGCCGCCCCGGCGGACCCTCGAGGCCGGGGCCGCCCGACTCCGCCCAGCGCAGCCGCAGCGCGCGCCTGCCGGGATCGACCGACCAGGACACGGCGAGCCGGCCGCCAGGGGCCGAGAGCGCGCCGTGCCGGGTCGCATTCGTCGCCAGCTCGTGCAGCGCCATGGAGAGCGGCTGCGCGGCCTGCGCGGCCAGCAGCACCTTCGGGCCCTCGACCGTGGCGCGGGGCGCCTCATCCGGCCCCGGAGGTTCCAGGAAGGGCCGCAACTCGCCCTGCACCAGCGCCCCGAGATCGGCGCCGGCCCAGCGCTCGCGCGTCAGCAGGGTATGCGCCCGCGCCAGCGCCGCGACCCGGCCCTCCACCGCCGAGGCATAGGCGCGCGGATCCTCGGCCGGCGTCAGCCGCAGCGCCGCCAGCACCACCGCCAGCGCGTTCTTCGACCGGTGGTCCAGCTCGCGCGTCATCAGCAACTGCCGCTCGTCCGAGCGCCGGCGCTCCGTCACGTCCCGCAGCAGGCCGGAGACGCGCCAGCCGCCGGGATCCCCGGCGGTGCCGAGCCGGACCTCGCCGCTCACCTGCGCCCAGAGCACGGCGCCATCCGGCATGGTGACGCGGAACTCCTCCTGCAGCGGGCCGCCCGTCCCGGCCAGCCGCCGCGCCGTGGCCTCCAGCCGGGGCCGCTCCTCCGGATGCGCCGCCGCGGCCAGGCCGTGCAGCTCCAGCGGGGCGTCCTCGTTCAGCCCGAGCAGCCGCTGCAGCGCGCCCTCCAGGGCCTGGCCGCGGGCGGCGCTCGCCTCGAAGGCCACGACGCCGGCCGCCTCCTGCGCCCGGCGCAGGCGCGCCTCGGCCGCCGCCGCCTCCTCCGCCCGCCGCGCCTGCAGCCGCAGCTCCAGCTCGTCCACCGCCAGGGCGGCGAGGGCGGTCAGCCAGCGCCGCTCGCTCCCGCTGATCCCGGCCGGCCGCGGGCTGCGCGAGATGACGCAGACCGTGCCGAGCGCGAAGCCGTCCGGCGTGCGCATCGGCGCGCCGGCATAGAACCGGATCGACGGCTCCCCGGTCACCAGCGGATTGGCCGCGAAGCGCGGGTCGCGGCTGGCATCGCGCACCACGAAGACGTCCAGGCCCCCGGGCGCGATCGAATACGCGCAGAAGGCGCAGCTCCGCGGCGTCTCCGTGACCTCCAGCCCGATGCGCGCCTTGAACCACTGCCGCGTCTCGTCGAGGAAGGAGACGAGCGCGATCTCCGTGCGGAGGAGGTCGCAGGCGAGCATCGCCACGCGGTTGAAGGGTTCCTCCGCCGGCGTGTCGAGGATGCGGTAGCGACGCAGCGCGGCGAGGCGATCCTCCTCGCCCGGCGACCCCCGGTATGCCGGGGCGAAACCGTCCTGGTTGCCGGCGCCGGCCATAGTGCGACCTCTGATCCCGTGACCATGGTCCACAGGTCGTGGCAGCGGAAAAGCGTGCAGGCGCATACACGCGGAAGTGTGAACGGTTCCGCAACCCCTCAGCCGGAGGCGGCCGAGTCCCGCTCCACCGCGCGCTGGCGAACCTCCTCCGCCAGGCTGCTGATGTCCCAGCCCTCGTCGAGGGTGACGCGCCCGCGCTCCCGGTCGCGCTCCAGCACCAGGAGCAACTGCTCCGAGGCCTCCCGCACCGCGCGGCTGTAGTCGGCGCCATCCTTCCGGATGGGCGCGAGGCGCCGCAGCATCCGCGCATCGTGCCGGCGGAACAGCCGCCCGGCCCGCTCGGCCTCGTAGGCCGGCATGCCGAGGCGCTTCAGCGCCTCCACCCCCGTCTGCAGGGCGGAGCCGAAGGTTTCCCGCACCACCAGATGGGCGCCGGCATCCATCAGGTCATAGGCATGCGGGCGGTCGCGGGCGCGGGCCAGCACCTGGGCCTGCGGGAAGTGGCGGCGCGCGGTCTCGACGATGCGGTCCGTGGTCTCCGGCGCATCGGTCGCCACCACCACCAGCGCCGCCTCCGCCGCGCCGGCCGCCTGCAGCAGGTCCAGCCGGGTGGCGTCGCCGTAAAAGACGCGGAAGCCGAAGCGGCGGAGCTGCTCGATCGTCTCCATGTCGTGGTCCAGCACGGTCACCTGATGGCCATGCGCCAGCAGCAGCCGGCCGACGATCTGGCCGAAGCGGCCGAAGCCGGCGAGCACGACGCTGCCCTGCGGCTCGATCGCGTCGGGCTCGGGCGGCAGGTCCTCCGTCGCCAGCCGGTCGGCGAGGCGGCCATAGGCCATCATCAGCAGCGGCGTCACCGGCATGGAGAGCGCGACGACCGAGACCAGCAGCCCGGCCTCCGCCTGCGGCAGCACGCCGTTCTGGACGGAGAAGGCGAGCAGCACGAAGGCGAACTCGCCGCCCTGCGAGAGCACCATGGCCGTCAGCAGGATCTCGGGCCCCGGGCGCCGCGCCAGGCGCCCGAGCCCGGCCAGCACCGCCGCCTTGACCAGCACCAGCAGCAGGACGAGGCCGGCGACGGTCAGCGGCGCCCCGGCCACCTGGGCGAAGTCGATGCCGGCGCCGACCGAGATGAAGAACAGCCCGAGCAGCAGGCCCTTGAAGGGCTCGATGTCGCCCTCGAGCTCGTGCCGGAACTCGCTGTCCGCCAGCACCACGCCGGCGAGGAAGGCGCCGAGCGCCGGGGAGAGCCCGACCGTTTCCATCAGCAGCGCGATGCCGATGACCAGCAGCAGGGCGGACGCGGTGAAGATCTCCCGGAGCTGCGTCCCGGCGATCAGGCGGAAGGCCGGCCGCGTCAGCAGCCGGCCGCCGAGGACGACGATGGCGACGGCCGCCAGCACGGCCAGCGCCTGGCCCCAGGGCGGCAGCGTCTCGATCCAGCCGCCGTCGTGAGGCGCGGCGCCGCCGGCCGCGGGCGCCGCCGCCAGCAGCGGCAGCACCGTCAGGATCGGGATGACGGCAACGTCCTGGAACAGCAGCACGGCGAAGCTGGTCTCGCCGCCGCCGGTCTTCAGCAGGCCGCGCTCCGAGAGGATCTGCAGCGCGATGGCGGTCGACGACATCGCCAGGATCAGCCCGGCGGCGAGCGCCATGCGCCAGTCGAAGCCGAAGAGCAGGCCGATGGCCGCGACCGCCGCGGCGGTCAGCCCCACCTGCAGCCCGCCCGCGCCCAGCACCGGCCCGCGCATGGCCCAGAGCCGCGCCGGCTGCAATTCGAGCCCGACCAGGAAGAGCATCATCACCACGCCGAACTCGGCGACATGCATCGCCTCCCCGGCATTGCCGGCGAGGCCGAGGCCGAAGGGGCCGATGGCAACGCCGGCCAGCAGGTAGCCGAGCACCGAGCCGAGGCCGAGCCGCTTGGCGACCGGCACCGCGAGCACCGCGGCGCAGAGATAGACGAAGGCCTGCGCGAGGAAGCCGCCCTCCATGCCTCAGTGCCCCCCATGCGCGGGATGGGCATGAGCAGGGTGCCGTTCGGGCGGCGCGTCGCGCAGCGCCTCGAGCCGCGCGCGATAGGCCTCGGCATGGCGGGCGAGGGAGGCGCCGTCCAGCAGATGCGTCCCGTGCACCACGAAGGGCTCCAGCCAGCGCATGCGGCAGAGCCGCGCCGTCGCCTCGAAGGGGCGGAGGAATTCCGCGATGGTGTGGCGGTTCAGCCCCTCCGGCCCATAGGCGGTCTCCGTCCCGCCGGCCGTGATGGCCGAGAGCATCGCCTTGCCCGCCAGCGCGGTGCCGGCGCGGCCATAGGCGAAGCCGTGCTCCAGCACCAGGTCCTGCCATTCCTTCAGGATGGCCGGGGAGGAGTACCAGTAGAGCGGGTGCTGGAGGACGACGACGTCGTGCTCGACCAGCAGCGCCTGCTCGCGGTCCACGTCGATGAGGAAGTCGGGATAGGCCTCGTAGAGGTCGTGCAGCGTCACGCCTTCGACCGCTTCGGCCGCCTTGCGCAGCGCGGCATTGGCGCGCGACCGCCGGCGCGCGGGATGGGCGAGCAGCACGAGGATGCGCTGGGGCATGGGGGGGTCTCTCCGGCGGGCGGGCGAAGGTCGGCCGCGGCGCGCGGCGCGGTCAAGCGCGCCGATCGGGCCACATGGCAGGGGTTGCGGGGCCGATCTCCGGCCCGCACGACATCGCGACAGCCGCGGTCTCGGCTACAGGCCGGCGAAGAGCTCGGTCGAGAGGTAGCGCTCCGCGAAGGAGGGCGCGATGCCGACCACCAGCGCGCCCTGCAGCGCCGGCTCCCGCGCCACCTGCAGCGCGGCGTGCAGCATGGCGCCGGAGGAGATGCCGACCGGCAGGCCCTCCACCTGGGCGCAGCGCCGGGCGGCGGCGATGGCGTCCCGCTCGCCGACGCGCAGCACGCCGTCGAGCAGGTCGAGGTCGAGCACCGCCGGCTTGAAGCCGGCGCCGATGCCCTGGATGCCGTGCGGCCCCGGCTCGTCGCCCGAGAGGACCGCGCTCTCGGCCGGCTCCACCCCGATGACCCGCAGCCCCGGCTTGCGCGGCTTGAGCGCGCGGGCGATGCCGGTCAGCGTGCCGCCGGTGCCGACGCCGCCGATCACCACGTCCACCGCCCCGGCGGTATCGGCCCAGATCTCCTCGGCCGTGGTGCTGGCATGGATATCGGGATTGGCGGGGTTGTCGAACTGCTTCGGCATCCAGGCGCCCGGCGTCGCCGCGACGATCGCCTCGGCCCGGCCGATGGCGCCGGCCATGCCGCGGCGGGCGGGAGTCAGTTCCACCTCGGCGCCCAGCAGGCGCATCATCTTGCGCCGCTCGATGCTCGCCCCGTCCGGCATGACGACGATCAGCCGGTAGCCCTTGGCGGCGGCGACGAAGGCGAGCGCGATGCCGGTATTGCCCGAGGTCGGCTCCACCAGGGTCGAGCGGCCGGGGGCGATCAGCCCCTCGCGCTCGGCGGCTTCCACCATGGCCAGGCCGATGCGGTCCTTCACCGATCCCAGCGGGTTGAAGAATTCGAGCTTCATGGCGAGGTCGGCCGCCAGCCCCTCCGCCGCCTTCAGCCGGCCCAGCCGGACGAGCGGGGTGGAGCCGACGATGTCCAGCACGCTGTCGTAGATCCGGCCATGCGCGGGCAGGGGCTCCGTGCCGTGGGGATCGGGGTCCGGGCGGGGAGCGCGGCGGGGGAGGGTGCGGGCGGAGTCCGACATGCCTGTGCGATATCACCCTTTCGGGGCGTAGATCAGGGGTTCCACGGCAGAAATCGTGTCCGCGCGGCGGAAATCCAACCCTGCGTGGTGGTGGCGCCGCGCGCATCCCGCCCCGGGCCTGGTCCAGGGGGCCGGCGACCGCCCCCCTAGGCGCGGGCTTTCGCGCCGTGCGAAGCTCCGTGGCGAGGAAACGGACACGCCATGCCGCAGATGCCGCCGGACCGGACTCCGCTTGCGCGGATCGTGAACCCCGACTCGGTGGCGGTGATCGGCGCCTCCGACGACCTGGGCAAGTTCGGCGGGCGGGTGATCCACTACCTCATCAGGCACGGCTACCGCGGCCGGCTGCTGCCCATCAACCCGAACCGGGCGGTGATCCGCGGCCTGCCGGCCTTTCCCGGCATCGCCGCCGCGCCGGGACCGGTGGACGTGGCGATCCTGGCGGTGCCGGCCGGGACGCTGCTGCGGGAGGTCGAGGCCTGCGCCGCCGCCGGCGTCGGCGCCTGCATCGTCATCACCGGCAAGCTCGCCGATGCGGGACCGGAAGGGGCGGCGCTGGAGGCAAGGGTGGCCGCGGCCGCGCGCGCCGCCGGCATGCGGCTGGTCGGGCCGAACTGCCTCGGCATCCTCAACCTGGCCGACGGGGCGATGCTGTCCTCCTCGCTGGCGCTCGAGGTCGAGCGGGTGCGGGCGGGCGGCATCGGCATGGTCAGCCAGTCCGGCGCGCTGATGGGGACGCTGGTCTCGCTCGGCCACCGCCACGGCGCCGGCTTCAGCCGCTGCGTCTCGGTCGGCAACCAAGCGGACCTCGAGCTCTGCGACGTCCTGGAGTTCCTCATCGAGGACGCGGCGACCCGCGTCATCACCCTCTATGTCGAGGGGCTGAAGGACCCGGCCCGCTTCGCCCCGCTGCTGCGGCGGGCGCGGGCCGCGGGCAAGCCGGTGCTCTGCGTCAAGGCCGGGCGGAGCGAGGCAGGGGCGCAGGCGGCACGGTCGCATACCGCGAGCCTCGCCGGCAGCCACGCCGCCTTCGCCGCGCTCTGCCGCGAGGCCGGCGCGGTGCTGCTGGACGACCCGGCCGTGATGGTGCTGGCGGCGGATGCGCTGGACCGGCTGCCGCGCCTGCCGCGGGCGGGGATGGGCTGCGCGGTCATCGCCTCCTCCGGCGGCAGCACGGTCACCACCACGGACATGCTGGCGCAGCACGGGCTGCGGCTCGGCGCGATGGGGGAGGCGACGCGGGCGGAGTTGCGGCGCTGGATGCCGGAGAGCCACGTGCACCTGCCGCTCGATACCGGCAGCTTCCATGACGGCACCAGCGAGGACGGCCTCGGCGCCTGCATCCGCGCCTTCATGCGCGACGACGACATCGGCGCCGTGGTGGTGCCGATGACGACGCAGCCGGCCATGGCCGCGCGCGCGGCGCTGCTGCCGCCGCTGGCGCGGGAGGGCGGGCGGCCGCTGCTCTATGTGATGATGGCGGGCGAGGTCGGCGACGCGGCGCGCGAGCGCCTGCGCGAGGCGGGTTTCCCCTTCTACGACAGCGTCGCTCATGCGTTGGGCGTGTTGCAGGCGCTGGAGGCGGAGGCCGAGGGCCGCGGCCGCGCCGCGCTGCCGCCGCCGGCGCGCCCCGCCGGCCTGGCGTTGCCCGAGGCGCTGCCGCGCGGCGCGCTGACCGAGGAGGAGGCGAAGCGCCTGGTCGCGGCCTATGGCATCCCGGTGACGCGGGAGCGCTTCGCGGCGACCGAGGCCGAGGCCGTCGCGGCCGCCGAGGCGATCGGCTTCCCCGTGGTGCTGAAGGGCGTGAGCCGCGCCGTCGTGCACAAGAGCGACCTCGGCCTGGTCAGGCTCGGCCTCCGCGACGCGGAGGCCCTGCGCGCCGCGCATGCCGCGCTGCTCGCCGCGCCGGTGCCGCTGGAGGGCGTGCTGGTGCAGGAGATGGCGCGCGGCGAGGCGGAACTGATCCTCGGCGCGCGGCACGAGCCCGGCCTCGGCCCCTTCGTGCTGGTCGGCACCGGCGGCATCTGGGTGGAGGTGCTGCGCGACGTGCAGCTCGCCCCCGCGCCGCTGCGACCGGAGGATGCGCGGGCCATGCTGCGGCGCCTCGCCCTCTGGCCGGTGCTGCAGGGCGTGCGCGGCCGGCCGGCGCTGGACGTGGAGGCCGCGGTCGAGGCGCTGGTCCGCCTCTCCTGGCTCGCCGCCGATCTCGGGCCAAGGCTGGTCGAGCTGGACCTGAACCCCATCCTGCTGCGCGCGGCGGGTGAGGGCTGCATCGCCGTCGATGCGCGGGCGACCCTCGCATGATCGCCCGCCGCCCCCTGCTGGGCCTGCTCGCCGCACCCGCCATCGCCCATGCCCAGGGGGGAGCGTCCGCCAACTGGCCGCAGCGGGGCATCACGCTGATCGTGCCGTATCCGCCGGGCGGTAGCACCGACAACGTCTCCCGGCCCATCCAGCAGCCGCTCTCGGCGCTGCTGGGCCAGAATGTGGTGCTGGAGAATCGCGGCGGCGCCGGCGGCTCGATCGGCGCCGCCGCGGTCGCGCAGGCGAGGCCCGATGGCTATACGCTGCTGGTCTTCCCGACCGCCATCCTGACCATCAGCCCGCATCTGATGCGGCTGCCCTACGACCCCGCGCGCGACTTCACGCCGGTCGCCATGCTTGGCATCTCGGACGCCGTGGTGGCCATGCATCCCTCGGTGCCGGTGCGGACGATCCAGGACCTGGTCGCCTATGCGAAGGCGCATCCCGGGCGGCTGCGCTTCAGCAGCGCCGGCAACGGCACCATCACCCAGATGATCGGCGAGATCTTCGCGAGCTCCGTCGGCATCAGGCTGGAGCACGTGCCCTATCGCGGCTCCGCCCCCGCGCATACCGCCCTGCTGGCCGGCGAGGTCGAGCTGCAATTCGACCCGGTCGCCACGCCATCGGTGAAGGACGGCCGGGTGATCGGCCTGGCGACCGCCGGCGCCACCCGCAGCCCGGAACTGCCGGACCTGCCGACGCTGCGCGAACTCGGCATGTACGGGCCGGGCGGCCTCTCCTTCTTCGGCCTCGCCGGTCCCGCCGGCCTGCCGCCCGAGATCGTGGCGCGCCTGGCGGCGGCGCTGGAGCAGGTGCTGGCCCTGCCGGAGGTGGCCCGCGCCATGGCCCCGGTCGGGCTGCGGCCGGCCTTCGAGACCGGCGAGGCCTTCGCCCGGCGCATCGCGCAGGACCGCGCGATCTTCGGCGAGGCGGTGCGCAGGACGGGAGCAAGGGTGGAATGAGCTACGAGCAAATCAAGGTTTGGGAAGACGGCCCGGTCACGGTCGTCTCCCTGAACCGGCCAGAGAAGGGCAATGCCATATCGAAGCGGATGGCCGAGGAGGTGCAGGCGGCGATGACCGCCTTCGCCGCCGACGACGCGCAGCGCGCCGCGGTGCTGACCGCCGAGGGCACGAAGGCCTTCTCCTTCGGCGCCGACGTTACCGAGCCGCCGGAGCTCTGGCGCGCCGTGCCCAATGTGGGCTGGCAGACCAACAAGCCGCTGGTCGCCGCGGTGGAGGGCTGGTGCATCGGCGGCGCGCTGGTGCTGGCGATGATGGCGGACCTGGCGGTCTGCGGCGCCAAGGCGAGGTTCTACTACCCCGAGGCCAAGCTCGGCCTGACCGGCGGCATGATCGCGGCGCTGCCGGCGCGCATCCCGCACAAGATCGCCATGGAGCTCATGCTGCTCTGCCGCGTGGTGGAGGCCGAGCGGGCTGAGCGCGTCGGCCTGGTCAACGAGGTGGTGCCGGAGGGCGCGGCGCTGGCCAAGGCAGTGGAATGGGCGAAGGAGATGGCCGGATTCGCGCCCCTGGTGACCGGCGGGCTGAAGCGCATGGTGCTGGACCACATCCTGCCGCGCGGCCCCTCCGAGCAATGGGCGCTGCACGGCGCGCGGCTGGCCGCCATCCGCGAGTCGGAGGACTTCAGGGAGGGCAGCGCAGCCTTCCGCGAGAAGCGGTCGCCGCAATTCCACGGCCGGTAGGCATCCGGCGGCGACGCAGAGGTGAGCGCCGCGCCGCATGGACCTCCGCCGCATCCCGCGCCAGAAGGGGCGGGCATGCGGAGAAGGGGGCATCATGCGGCAGGATCCGGCGGTGCGGATGGCGGGGCTGGTCTTCGACGCGCTGCGCGAGGCCTCGCTGGACCCGCCCGGCGTCAGCCGCGCCAGCTACGGGCCCGGCGAGCGCGCGGCGCATGCCATCCTGCGCACGGCAGCCGAGGAGATCGGGCTCGAGGTCGAGACGGATCCGGTCGGCACGCTCTCCATGACCTTGCCCGGCCAGAACCGGGACTGGCCGCCGGTCGTCATCGGCTCGCATCTCGATGCCGTGCCGCATGGCGGCAATTACGACGGCGCGGCGGGCGTGGTGATGGGCGTCGCGCTGGCGGCGCGGCTGCGGCGGGACGGCCGGATGCTGCCGCGCGACCTGGTCGTGCTCGGCATCCGCGCCGAGGAGATGTGCTGGTTCCCCATGCTCTATCTCGGCAGCCGCGCCGCCTTCGGCCTGCTGCCGCCGGAGGCGCCCGATACGCTGCGGCGGACGGACAGCGGCCGGACGCTCGCCGAGCACATGCAGGAGGAAGGCTTCGACCCGGACTTCATCCGGCAGGGCCGCGCCTCGCTCGACCCGCGCCTCATCCATGCCTTCCTGGAGCCGCATATCGAGCAGGGGCCGGTGCTGGTCGAGGCCGGGCTGCCGGCGGCGGTCGTCACCGGCATCCGCGGCAGCCTGCGGCATCGCGCCTGCCGGGCGCGCGGCGCCTGGGCGCATGCCGGCGCGGTGCCGCGCGGCGGGCGGCGCGACGCGGTCCTGGCGGTCGCCGCGCTGGCGCAGGCGCTGGAGGCCTTCTGGCGCGAGGCGGAGCAGGGCGGCCGCGACCTGGTGCTGACCATGGGCGAGTTCTGGACCGACCCTGCCATGCATGGCCCGACCAAGGTGCCGGGCGAGGTCGCCTTCAGCCTCGACATCCGCTCGGAGGATCCGCAGGTGCTGCAGCAGGTCGAGTCGCTGCTGCGCGACGAGGCGGCGCGGATCGAGGTGGAGCGGGGCGTCGCCATCGACTACGGCGCGCCGCTGCCCGTCCCGCCCGCGGCGATGGATGCCCGGCTGCGCGCGGCGTTGCGGCACGGCGCCGAGGCGGCGGGCGTGCCGGTGCTCGAGATGGCGAGCGGCGCGGGGCACGACGCGCTGACCTTCGCGGGGCTCGGCGTGCCGACGGCCATGCTCTTCATCCGCAATGCCGGCGGCAGCCACAACCCGGAGGAGGCGATGGACATGGCGGATTTCGCCGCCGCCCTCGACGTGCTGGCGGCGGCGATCGGGGAGATCGCCGCCTGACGATCCCCCGCTACTGGATCGTGTAGCCGCGGGCCGCGCCGACGGTGCGGTTCCAGACCGCGCTGCATTCCGCCCAGATGCGGTTGCAACTGTCGCGGAAGGTCGGCAGCACCACGCTGCTGACGGCCTCGCGGACCTTCGCATCGTCCTCCGGCGGCACGGCTGAGATGACGGAGGTGAATTTCCGGCCCTCGCAGGCGGGCTTGCCGGCGAGGCAGTCCAGCGACTGCTGGTCGCTGACCGCGGCGAAGTCCCACATCGTCTTCTCGAGGCCCTGGAAGGCCTTGACCAACGCCGCCTGCTGCTCCGGCGTGAAGCGGCGCCAGGCGGTCATGCTCATGAAATGGCCCTGCACGCCGCCGGCGACCGAGAGCGGGAAGGTATGCGTCGTCACCTCGCCCCAATTGCCGGCATAGGCCGAGACGGCGGAGGTGACGCCGCAGGTGACGAGGCCGCGCTGCAGCGCCGGATAGACCTCCGAGAACTGCAGCGTCACGGGAATGGCGCCGAGATGCTGCACCAGCGCGGTCATGGAGGGGGTGTAGCTGCGGACCTTCATACCCTTCAGATCGCTGACCGAGCGCACCGGCGCGTTGCAGAAGAAGTATTGCGGGCCGAAGGGCCAGAGCGCCATGACCTTGGCGTTGAAGCGCTCCTGCAGCCGCTTGTCGAAGGCCTCCCGCCCCGCATCCACGGCCTTGCGCAGGTCGTCCACGTTGGTCGAGACGCCGATGAGGTCGAGGCCGTCGAAGAAGGGCTCGTCGCGCGCCACCTGGCCGATCAGCACCGCCATGACGTCGAAGGCGCCGGTGCGGAGGTGCCGCAGCGCATCGGCCGCCTGCAGGCCGATCTGGTCCATGGGGTTGAAGGAGACCTGGAAGTTGATGCCGGTCTGGCCCGGCAGCGCGGCGTAGAAGGCCTTTTCGATCTCGATCTGCTTGGTGTTCTGGCTGAAATGCCCGACCGCGCGCAGCGGCACGGGGGCCTGGGCGAGGGCCGGGGCCGCGGTCAGCAGCAGGCCGGCGGCGAGGGCAAGGCGGCGGAACATGGCGTCTCCCGGGCTGGCGGAAACCGGCCCGGTGCTTGCAAGATCGGGGCCGGATCGGAGGAGCCTGCGCATGCGCCGCGACCTGCTCGGCTATGGCCTGAACCCGCCCCGGATCGCCTGGCCGGGCGGCGCGAAGCTCGCCGTCTCCCTCGTCGTCAACTACGAGGAAGGGGCGGAGATGGCCGTCGAGGCCGGCGATCCGGAGAACGAGCGGATCGGCGAGGTGATCAGCGTCGTCCCGCCGGGACGCCGCGACTTCGGGCAGGAGGGCATCTTCTCCTACGGCACCCGCGCCGGCCTCGCGCGATTCCTCGACGCCTTCGACCGCCACGGCGTGAAGGTCACCTGGTTCATGTGCGGCCGGGCGGTGGAGCGGACGCCGGACCTCGCGCGCGCCTGCATCGCCCGCGGGCACGAGGCGGCGAACCATGGCTGGGTCTGGCGCCCGCATGCCGATTTCTCGAGCCGGGCGGAGGAGGAGGCGAGCCTGCTGCGCAGCGCCGCGGCGATCGAGGCGGCGACCGGCGAGCGCCCGGTCGGCTTCTTCTGCCGCGGCAGCCCGAGCCCCTGGACGCGCGAACTGCTGGCGCAGCACGGCTACCTCTATGACAGCAATGCCTTCGACGACGACCTGCCCTATTGGGACCGGGATGTCGCGGGCGGGCCGATGCTGGTCATGCCCTATGCGCTCGACTGCAACGACATGAAGTTCTTCCATCCCAACGGCTTCGTGGTGCCGCAGCAATTCGTCGACTATGCCGAGGCGGCGATCGACCAGTTGATCGAGGAGGGCGAGCGCGGCGCGCCGAAGCTGCTGAATATCGGCCTGCACCTGCGGATCTGCGGCCGCCCGGCGCGCTTCCGCGCGGTGGAGGGCATCCTGCGCGTGCTGGCGGCGCGCGGCGGGAAGGTCTGGGTGGCGCGGCGGCGGGACATCGCCGCGCATGTGCGGGCGGTGCTGCCGGCGGGGTAGTCCGCCCCGCCGCCTACCCGTAGGTCGCCTTGGCCAGCCAGGTCGCCATGCCGGGGAAGGCGATCAGCAGCGCGGTCATCACCACCATGGCGACGAAGAAGGGGACGGTGCCGGCGAAGACCTGGGCGATCGTCCCCTCCCGCCGCACGGCCTGGATGACGTAGAGCGTCATGCCGACCGGCGGCGAGATGAGCGAGATCTCGCACATCAGCACGATGAAGACGCCGAACCAGACCGGGTCGATCCCGGCCGCGGTCACCACCGGGAAGACCACCGGCACCGTGCCGACCAGCATCGGCAGCGTCTCGAAGAAGACGCCGAGCAGCAGGTAGAAGACGGTCAGCACCAGGATGAGCTGCAGCGGCGTCGCGCCGAGATGGGTGACGAAGCCGCCGAGCGCCGGCGTCACGCCGAGCAGGCCGAGCACGAAGTTGAGGTAGAAGGCGACGGAGAGGATCAGCAGGCTCATCGCCGTCAGGCTGGCGGTCGCCAGGAAGCAGTCGTGCAGCATGCGGACGGAGAGCCTGCCGTAGAGCGCGGCGATCGGCAGGGCCGCCACCACGGCCAGCGCCGCGCTCTCCGTCACCGTCGCCCAGCCGCTGTAGATGCTGCCCATGATGATGGCGAAGATGACCAGCGGCGGCAGCAGGTCCACCAGCCGCCGCAGCCGCGCGGCCAGGTGGTCCTGCGCCTCCTGCTGCCGGATCCAGTGCGGCTTCAGCCAGCCCATCAGCACGATGGTCGCCATGAACAGCACGGTCATGACGATGCCCGGCACGACCGCCGCGGCATAGAGTTGCCCGACAGAGGTATTGGTCATGGCGCCGTAGACGATCAGCGCGATCCCCGGCGGGATGAGGTTGCCGAGCGAGGCGCCGGCGGCGATGGAGCCCAGCACCAGCCGCTCGTCGTATTTCCGCGTGCGGAAGCTCGGCAGCGCGACGGTGGCGACCGTCGCGGCAGTGGCCACGGAGGAGCCGGAAACCGCCGAGAAGATCGCCGAGGCCGCGATGTTGGTGTGCAGCAGCCCGCCCGGCAGGATGTTCAGCCAGTCCGCGAGGCTGCGGTAGAGCCGGTCCGTGCTGCCGCTGCGGACCAGGATCTCCCCGAGCAGGATGTAGAGAGGGATGGAGAGGAGGACGTAGTCCTCCATGGAGGCCCAGAGCTGCGTGCCGAGCGCGTCCACCAGCGCCGGCGACAGGTAGAGCGAGGCCCCGAGCACCGCGGTCAGGAACATCGCGGTGGCGACATGCAGGCCGAGGAAGAGCAGCCCGACCAGGATGCCGAAGCCGATCGCCGCCTCGCCGACGCCGATCATGCGCCGATCTCCCGTCCCTCGGCCCGGGAGATGACGGCGCCGGCCTCGCTCTCCACCTCCTCCTCCAGCGTCATCGGCCCGTACCAGCGGTTCACCTTCGGCCAGTCCGTCAGCAGCAGCCAGAGCGCATGCGCGGCGAAGGCGCCGGCGGCGAGCGCGAAGGCGACGAGGCCCGCGAGCCAGGCCGATTGCGGCAGCCACATCGGCGTCTGCAGCGGGGAATTGGCGTGGCTCTGGAAGAGCAGGCTCTCCTCCAGCACCGACCAGCCGCGCAGCGCGGCGAAGATCGCCAGCGCCGTCAGCAGCAGGAAGGCGAGCGCGTTCAGCACCGCGCGGAGCGGCGCCGGCAGGTGGCCGAGCAGGAAATCGACCCGGGTATGCGACCGCACCACCAGCGCATGGGCGAAGCTGAGCGTCGAGAAGACCGCGAGCGTATAGGCGCCGATCTCGTCGACGCCCTGCAGCGAGACGCCGAGGAACTTGCGCCCGAAGATCTCGGCGCAGGTGAGGAAGGCGAGGCCGAGCAGCCACCAGCCGCCGATGATCGCCACCAGGCGCGCCGGCGGCGCCAGCAGCCGCGCGACGGGATTGTCCAGCCTCATCATGCCGGGAGACCCGAGAGCGCCCGCCAGTGCCGTGCGATGTCCATCCGTCGGGCGATCCAGACGCCGGGCACGCGCGTCACATGCTCCAGCAGCAGCTCGAGACCGCGGATGCGGCCCGGCCGGCCGATGGTGCGCAGATGCAGCCCGACCGACATCATCCTCGGCGTGGTCCTGCCCTCCCGCATCAGCCAGTCGAAGGCGCCGATGCAGTACCTGGAGAAGTCCTCGGCGAAGACGAAGCCCTGGCCCGGCGCGAAGCGCATGTCGTTGGTCTCGAAGCTGTAGGGCAGGACGACATGCGGCCGGCCCGCCACCTGCACCAGCCGCGGCAGGTCGTCGTCATAGGCATCCGAGTCGTAGAGGAAGCCGCCTTCCTCGATCAGCAGCCGGCGGGTGTTCACGCTCGGCGCCGACTTGGTGTGCCAGCCGAGCGGGCGGGTGCCGGCGGCGCCGTGCAGCGCCTCCACCGTCCGCGCGATCACCGCGCGCTCGGTGGCCTCCTCCATTCCCGCATGCATCTGCCAGCGCCAGCCATGCGCGCTGACCTCGTGCCCCGCCGCGGCCGGGGCGCCGGCCAGCGCGGGCGTCGCCGCCACCGCGCGGCCGCAGCAGGAGAAGGTGGCCGCGACGCCGAAGCGGTCCAGCAGGTCCAGGATGCGCCACAGCCCGACGCGCGAGCCATAGGCGAAATGCGTCTCCATGCAGGGATCCGGCGTGCCCTCCACGTGCTGGCGCGTCTCCGGCACCAGCTCGTTCCGCTCGTCCCCGCTGGCCAGCGAAAGCTCCGCGCCCTCCTCCACGTTCACCACGAAGGAGAGGGCGAGGCGCGCGCCCTCCGGCCAGCGCGGATCGGGCGGGTTGCGGCCATAGCCGGCGAGGTCGCGCTCGGCCGGGGGCATGCCGCCGGGCAGAAGGGTCATGGTCGTCTCCGCTGCACGGCAGGTGCACGGCAGATTGGAGCAAGCGACATGCCATGGCGCGGGCCGCCGCGCCGCGTCTTCGCGGCCGGCGGATGACCCCGCCTTGCGCAGGCTGCGCAGCCGGCGGGCAGGCGGCGCTCAGGCCACCGCCGCGGCCCTCCTGCCGCCCGGCAGCGGCGTGCCCTCCTCGGCGAGCGACGCCAGCGTCTCCTCGGCGATGGCCAGCGTCGCGGCCCGCAGCGCCGCCGCGCCCTCGGGCGTCAGGCCGCGCGCGTCGCCCATGAGCCGCCGTGCCGCGGTGGTCAGCCGCGCCGCGCCGAGGGTGGCGGCGGCCCCGGCCAGCCGGTGCGCCGACGGGATCATGCCCTCCGCCGGCACGGCCTCGGTCTCGCGCAACTGCTCGGTGGCGTCGCGCATCTCCCGCACGAACTCCGCCGCCAGGCTGCGCGAGGCCTCCGCGTCCAGTCCCGGCACGGCCAGGGCCGAGCCCGCCTCCCGGCTGAAGAGCGGGATGTGGCGAAAGCTCCCGGCATCCGGCGCCGAGGCAACGGCGGGCCAGACCTCGCCGGACAGCCGCGCGAGGACGGCGACCAGCGCTTCCCGCTCGATCGGCTTGGCGAGATGCGCGTCCATCCCGGCCTCGCGGCAGGCCGCGATGTCCTCGGCGAAGGCGCTCGCGGTCACCGCGAGGATCGGCAGCCGGGCCGCGGGGCCGGGCAGGGCGCGGATCTGGCGCGTGGCCTCCAGCCCGTCGGTGCCGGGCATCATCACGTCCATCAGCACCACGTCGAAGGGGTGGTCGGGCGGCGCCTCGGCCACCGCCCGCACCGCCTCGGCGCCATCCGGGACGCAGTGCACGCTGTGGCCGGCCGCTTCCAGCAGGGCGCGCGCCACGGCGAGGTTGGCCGGCACGTCGTCGGCGACCAGGATGTGCAGGGGTCTGCGCGGGGCGAGGGCCGGCGGCGCGACCTCCGGCGGGCGCGGGCTGGCCTGGCGCAGCGGCAGTTCCGCCCAGAAGACCGCGCCCTCGCCAGGCGGGCAGCGGGGATTGGCCGCGCAGCCGATGCGGCCGCCCATCTGCCCGACGATGCCGGCGGCGATGGCGAGGCCGAGGCCGCTGCCGCCGCCCTTGCCGCGATCGAGCTGCACGAAATCGCCGAAGATGGCGCCGCGCTGGTCGTCCGGCACGCCGGGGCCGGTGTCGCGCACCTCGATCCGCACCCGCACCGGGCCGTCCCCCCCGGCCGGCGCCAGGGGTTGCGCCGCGAGCTCCACCCGGCCGCCGGGCGGCGTGAATTTCACCGCATTGGACAGCAGGTTCAGCAGCATCTGCCGCATCCGGGTCTGGTCGATCTCGACCGTCGCCGGCAGCGTCTCCGCCAACTCGACGGCCAGGTCGATCCGCTTCTCCTCGGCAGCCGCGCGGACCAGGGTCGCGCAGTCGCGCAGCAGGGCCGGAAACGCGACCGGGGCGGGACGCAGCTCCAGCCGTCCCGTCTCCACCTTGGCGAGGTCCAGCACGTCGTTCGCCACCGCGACGAGGTGGCGGCCCGCCGCTTCGAGGGTCTCGGCCCAGGCGCGCTGCTCGCCCGAGAGCGCCGGGTCGCGCGCGAGGACCTGCGCGAGGCCCAGCACGCCGTTCAGCGGCGTGCGCAATTCGTGGCTCATGCGGGCGAGGAAGCGCGACTTCGCCGCGGTCGCCGCGGCGGCGGCGTCGCGCGCCTGCGCGAGGTCCGTCATGGCGTGCTTCAGGTCCGTGATGTCGGTGCGGATGCCGACCGTGCCGCCATGCGGCAGCCGGCGTTCGGTCACCAGCAGCCAGCGCCCATCCGGCAGCAGGCGCTCCATCGGCGGATGGTTGCCGCGGTGCCAGGCCTTCATCTCGGCGACGAAGGCCTCGATATCCGCGCCCGCCTGCGGGTACTGCCCGCGCTTCGCACCCTCCCGCATGATGTCCTCGAACCGCGCGCCCGGGGCGATGAAGGGCGCGCTGACGGCATAGAGGTCGCGGTAGCGCTGGTTGCAGATCACCAGCCGGTCCTCGGCGTCGAACATGACGAAGCCGTCCGGCATGGTCTCGATCGCGCTCTCGAGCAGGCGGCGCGCCGCGGCGCGCTCGGCCTCGATCCGCTCGCGCTGGCGCAGCGCGCCGTTCAGCGCCAGCATCAGCGCGCCGAGCAGCAGCATGGAGCCGAGCGCGACCAGGGCCAGCCGCTCGCGGTCCTGGTGGTACTCCGCCATCGCCTCCTCGATCTCGAGGCTGGCGACGACGGCGATGTCCCGGTAGAGCAGCGGCCGCGCGGCGGCGAGCACGGTGGCCGTGGTGAAGCGGCCGGGCATCTCGATGGCGGTGCCGTCCCGCGGCAATTGCGCCGCGCCGCGGGGCAGCCGGCGCCCGATCCGCGTCTCGTCATGCGGCAGGCTGGCCAGCAGATGCGCATCCCAGCGCTCGACCGAGATGCGCAGGCCGGGAACCTCCCCGACCGGCGCCAGCATGGTGGCCACGAGGGAGACGGGCACCTCGGCCACCGCGATCACCTCGCCGAGGCCGGGAAGCGCCATGCTGCGCAGGAAGAGCAGGGCCCATTCGCCGGTCAGCGGGTTGCGCACCGGTCCGCTCACGACGGCGGCGCCGGTCTGCCGCGCCTCGGCGATCCGGGCCGGGTCGAGCGGCAGGCCGTGGTTGCGCGAGGCGCTGAGAGCACTCGCCCAGGGCAGGCCATCCGGCCGGAGGATGACCAGGTCGCGGAAATTGAGGTTCTGGAAGTTGAGGTCGCGCAGCATGCGGTTGGCTGCGGCGCGATCGGGCTGGGCGTCCTGCAGCACCTGCCCGAGCACGGCCGGCAGGCCGGCCAGCATGCCGTCCACCGCCAGGAAATGGCGATTGACGGTGCTTTCCGCGACGCGCGCCACGCGCTGGACCATCTGCACCGCATTGCCGCGCGCCGAGGCCCGCAGCCGGTCCAGGATCAGCGCCGAGCCCAGCGCGACCGCCAGCAGCAGCAGCCCGCCGGACAGGAGCACCGCGATCCGGAGACGGCGTGCCTGCATGGCTCAGTCGGCCTTCGCCACGATGCCGCGCAGGGGGGCCATGATCCGGTTCCAGGACTCCGCGCAGTCCGGCCCGCAGCGCTCGACCCAGGCCGGCAGCACCGTGTCCTGCAGCAATTGCCGGCGGCGGGCCTGGTCCTGCGGCCGGTCCTCGACGATCGTCATCCGGCCGCGCGTGCCGTTGGCGCAGTCCGGCCGCCCGGCATTGCAGGCGAGGCCGTCCGCCGTCTCCTGCTCCGCGCCGCGCCAGATCTCCTCCTGCAACCCGGCGAGGCCGGTGCGCAGCGCGTCGCGCACCTCCTCCGGCAGCGCATTCCAGGCGCGCTGATTGGCGCCGAAGATCGAGACGCCCCAGCTTATCGAGACCGGCGAGACATGGGTGGTGACCTGGTGCAGCCCGATGGCATTGCCGGAGAGCGCGCCGGTCAGCGCGCATTCGACGACGCCGGCGCGGATGGCCGGGACGATCTCCGCGAAGGGCGTGACCACGGGGACGGCGCCGAGCGCCGCGATCAGCTCCGACTGCCCGACGGAGGAGACCCGCACGCGCCGGCCCGCCAGGTCGCCGAGCCCGGCGAAGGCCTGCCGGCAGAACATCACCTGCGCCGGATAGGTATAGACCGCCAGCAGGCGGATGCCGTAGCGCTCCCGCAGCAGCACCTCGAGGCGCGGCCGCCAGAGCTGCTCGGTCTGCCGCAGGGTGGCGATGTCCGGGTTCAGCATCGGCAGGTCGATGCCGTTCAGCTCGGGCTCCTCGGAGGCCGCGACCGAGAGCAGCACGGTGCCGAAGGAGACGACGCCGAGCCGCATCAGTTGCAGCATCTCCTGCCCGCGGATGCCGCTGCGGTCGAAGGGCGCGATCTCCGCCCGCAGCCGCCCATGGGTGAGGCCGGGCACGCGGTCGGTCCAGAAGGGCGCCTCGTAGCGCACGTACTGGCTGATGGAGGCGAGCCCGCCGACCACCTTGATCTCGATCGGCGCCGGCGCCTGCGACCGGGCCGGTCCCGCGCCGGGCAGCAGCAGGGCGAGCAGCGCGAGGCGGCGCAGGACCGGCCGGCACCATCTGCACGCAGCAGCGATGGTCCCTGGCACGGCGGCAAGGATCGTCCCGGAAGTCACGAATTGGCCCTCGGCAGCCCGTGTCGAACGGTGGCGGGGGCACGCCATGGTGGCATCGGCCCCGCCCGGCGGACCCTAACTGTTGTGCCGCCCGTTTGCAGCCCCGAGATGCGGACGCGGCCCGCCATTGCATCGTCCCTGTACCGCGGTGGCGGCGCGAGGCCCGGGCGGGCTCGCCCGACCCGTCCCGCGCGCCCGGCCGGGGCTCAGGCGCCCTGCAGCGCCACCCCGGCCGCCGAGCGCCCGCGCTCCCCGTAATTGGCGCCGGAATACTCGCTCATGAACTCGAGATAGGTGAACGGAGTGTAGCGCGCCGGGTTGTCCGCGGTGACGCAACTGGGCACGGGCGCCATGACCGCGTCGTAGGAACAGTCCATGAAGAAGGGGATGGCATAGCGTTCCTGCCCGCTGCGGTTGGTCACCCGGTGCGGCGTCGCCAGGAAGACGTGGTTGGTCCAGCGCCGCAGCATCATGCCGCCATTGACCAGGAAATGCCCCTCCAGCGCCGGCGCATCGATCCAGCGGCCGTCCGGCAGGCGGATCGAGAGGCCCGGCACCTTGTTCTGTGCCAGGATCGTCATGAAGGAGGTATCGGCATGCGGCGCGAGGCCCCATTCGTCCTCCGCCGCGGTCGGCTCCTGCTGCGGGTAGTGGGTCATCCGCAGGGTGAACATCGGCTCGCGGAACTTGTCGTCGAACCAGTCATGCGGCAGGCCGAGGGCGGCGGCATAGATCGGCACGAGCCGCTTGCCGAGCCCTTCCATCGCGGCGGCATAGTCCAGCGCGACCTCGCGGAAGCCGGGCAGGTCCGCCGGCCACTGGTTCAGGCCGCGGAAACGCTTGCCGGCCAGAACGTCGGGATGGCCGGGCGGCAGGTCGCGCTTGAAGAAGACCGCCTCGTTCGCGTTCGGCTTCTTCACCCCGTCGACCGCGTTCATGCGCGTGGTATTGCCGCGGAAGGGCAGGTAGCCCTGGTTGTGCGCGTTGAAGGGCATGGCGAGCTTCGCTTCCAGCGGCTGCGCATGGAAGCGGGCGGCGGCGGCGAAGGCGGCCTGCACCAATGCCTCCGGCACGCCGGTGTTGCGCACGAAGTAGAAGCCCACCTCGGTGAAGGCGCGATGGAGCTGCCGGCCGAGTTCGTCGAGGGCGCCGGGCTCGCCGCGCAGCAGCGGGGCGAGGTCGAGGATGGGGATCTCATCGGCCATGGACAGGGCTCTCTTGCAGCGCGGATCGGGAGCCTATGGCCAAGCAAGCGCCACGCCAACCCGCGATGTTGCGGCGCCGGCGCGCGCGGCGCAGTCTCGCCGCATCCCAGGAGACGGCACCACCGGGCATGAGCCTGCGCGACCCGAGTCCCAGGCCGGCGGCACGCCTGGCCGCGCTGCGGCGCCTGCTGCCCTGGCTGCGGCCCTATCGCGCGCGGGCGGCGATGGCCGCGCTGGCGCTGCTGCTGGCGGCGGGGCTGGTGCTCGGCCTCGGCCAGGGCGTGCGGCACCTGGTGGATGAGGGCTTCGCGGCCGGCAGCGCCGCCGCGCTCGACCGCACGGCGCTCGCGCTCTTCGCCGTGGTGGCGGTGCTGGGCTTGGCCAGCGGCGCGCGCTTCTGGCTGGTGAGCTGGCTCGGCGAGCGCGTCGCCGGCGACCTCAGGCGCGACCTCTTCGACCGCGTGCTCTCGCTCTCCCCCGCCTGGTTCGAGACGGCGCGGACCGGCGACATCCTGTCGCGCCTGACGGCCGACGTGACGCTGCTGCAGTCGCTGATCGGCTCGGCGATCTCGATGGGGCTGCGCAACGTGCTGACCGGGCTCGGCGCCTTCGGGATGCTGCTGGTGACCAGCCCGAAGCTCGCCGGCATCGTCGCGCTGGTGGTGCCGCTGGTGGTCGCGCCGATGGTGCTGTTCGGCCGGCGGGAGAAGCGGCTGTCCCGCGCGGCGCAGGAGCGCGTGGCCGATCTCGGCGACACGGCGGAGGAGGCGCTGGCCGGGCTGCGCACCGTGCAGGCCTTCACGCATGAGCCGGTGGACCGCGCCCGCTTCGCGGCCCGGGTGGAGGAGTCGGTCGCGGCGGCGGTGCGGCGGATCACCAGCCGGTCGCTGCTGATCCTGCTGGTCATCCTGCTCGGCTTCGGCGCCATCACCTTCAGCCTCTGGGTCGGCGGGCGGGACGTCGTCGCCGGGCGGATGACGGGCGGGGAACTGGCCGCCTTCGTGCTCTATGCCGTCATGCTCGCCAGCGCGGGCGCCTCGCTCTCCGAGGTCTGGGGCGAGATCCAGCGGGCGGCCGGCGCCGCCGAGCGGATCTTCGAGCTGCTGGCGGTGCAGCCGGGCATCGCGGCGCCCGCCGCGCCGGCGCTGCTGCCGAGCCCGGCGCGGGGACGGATCGCCTTCGAGGGCGTCACCTTCGAATACCCGACGCGGCCGGGGCAATCGGCGCTGCACGATGTCTCGCTGGTGGTGGAGCCGGGCGAGACGGTGGCGCTGGTCGGGCCCTCCGGCGCCGGCAAGACGACGATGCTGCAATTGCTGTTGCGCTTCTACGACCCGCAGGCCGGGCGGGTGACGCTGGACGGGGTCGATATCCGCGGCGTGGATCCTGCGGCGCTGCGGGCGCGGCTCGGCCTGGTGCCGCAGGACCCCATCGTCTTCAGCGCCGATGCCTGGGAGAATATCCGCTTCGGCCGGCCCGGCGCGAGCGATGCCGAGGTCCGCGCGGCGGCGGCGGCGGCGCAGGCCGCCGGCTTCCTCGAGGCGCTGCCGCGCGGCTTCGCCACCTTCCTCGGAGCCAAGGGCGTCATGCTCTCGGGCGGGCAGCGGCAGCGGCTGGCGATCGCGCGGGCCATCCTGCGGGATCCGGCGGTGCTGCTGCTGGACGAGGCGACGAGCGCGCTGGATGCCGAGAGCGAGCAGGCGGTGCAGCAGGCGCTGGCCGTCGCCTCTGCCGGGCGGACGACGCTGGTGGTGGCGCATCGGCTGGCGACGGTGCGGCGGGCGGACCGGATCGTGGTGATGGAGGCCGGGCGGATCGTGGCGACGGGCACGCATGAGGCGCTGGTGCGCGCGGGCGGGCTCTACGGCCGGTTGGCGGCGCTGCAATTCGGCGAGGCGGCGTAGAGGCCTGGCTTCACACACCCGCGACGGCCATGCCCGGGAGCGACGGGAGCGTTGCGCGGCGCCGCTGCAACCGACGAGAGTCCCTCCTGCGGGCGGAAGCCCGCCAAGCACAACCGCCGCGTGTTGCTCGCGGCGCAGGCCAAGGAGGAATCGGACATGAAATTCATGCTGTTCGTCCTGCCCACCATTCCCGGCACGCTGGAAGACCGCCAGCGCCTCAGGCCGATCGGCCGAAACAACGAGCGCTTCCAGGCCATGCTGGACGAGGTGCGGAAGCTGGCGGTCTTCGCCGACGATGCCGGCTTCGACGTCATGGCGACCACCGAGCACCATTTCCACTCGGAAGGCTACGAAGCCTCGGTCGCGCCGCTGATGCTCTACACCGACCTCGCCGCGCGGACGAAGCGGATCAGGTTCTCCCCGCTCGGCCTCGTCCTGCCCTCCTGGGATCCGCTGCGCTGCGCGGAGGAGATCGCCTATCTCGACCATCTTACGCAGGGCCGCATTTATGCCGGCTTCGCCCGCGGCTACCAGGACCGCTGGGTGAACGTGCTCGGCCAGCACTACCACGTCACCGCCGCGCCGATGGATGGCGGCGCGATCGATCAGCACAACCGCAAGGTCTACGAGGAAGTGCTGTCGATCATGAAGAAGGCCTGGACGCAGGACTCCATCACGCATGACGGCGAGTACTACAAGATTCCCTTCCCGCCGGAGGGGATCACGCGCTGGCCGGTCGGGCCATGGACCCGCGAATACGGCGCGCCCGGGGAGGTGGACGAGAAGGGCGTGGTGAAGCGCATCTGCGTCATCCCGAAGCCCTACCAGCAGCCGCATCCCCGGCTGTTCCAGCCCTTCTCGGTCAGCGAGAACACCATCCGCTACACCGCGCAGTCCGACATCACGCCCTGGATCCTGGTGGCCGACCCGCCGCAGTTCGAGCGGCTCTGCCGCATCTACCAGGACGTCGCGGCAGGGGCCGGGCGGAGCCTGCGGCTCGGCGAGAGCGTCGGCGCCTTCCGCGCGGTGCATTTCGGCGCGACCGAGGACGAGGCGGTGGCGCTGCTGCGCGACACCAACTACGCCGGCTTCAAGCACTATTTCGGCGGCTTCGGCTTCTGGGAGGCGATGCGCACGGCCGAGGACGAGGCGCGCTGGCCGCTCGCCAAGGGCACCATGCTGCCCGAGAGCGAGTGGACGGTCGATCGCATGCGCCGCTGCAAATACGCGCTGGCCGGCACCGTGGACCAGGTGAAGCGGGAGATCGAGGCGCTGCACAAGGTGGGCGGCAGCGGCGAACTCGAATGGTTCGGCTGGTTCTTCGACCAGGGCTTCATGCCGCTGGACCAGGCGATGCGCCAGCTCGAGCTCTTCGCGCGGCACATCATCCCGGAATTCCGCTAGAGCATTCTCGCGCTGCCCCCTGCAGCGCGAGAATGCTCCGGCCTTTTCATGTGTGGGGCAGATTCAGGCCGCCGAGCGCTTCTCCTCCGCGGCGATCTGCTCCGAGTGCCGCGGAGGGGGGAGGGCGGCGCCGCTACTCCTGCACCACATAGGTGTGGAAGCGGATGCTGCCATCCGCCGCCTTCTCCCGATAGAGGCCCCGGATCTCGTTCTCGAAGCCGGGGAAGGCATTGGCCGCGCGCTCGAAGGCCTTGAAGTAGGCGATCATCGGCCGCGAGCGCTGGCCGACCCGCTCGCCCGGGACCACCGTGGCGATGCCCGGCGGATAGACCAGCCAGGGCGTCGCGGCGATCCGGCCCGCCGCCTCCTCCAACGGCACGTAATCGACGGTGTTGCGCACCAGTGCCCGCACCGCCTCCTGCGGCGGCATGACCATGTCGGGCAGGTGCTCCTCGCGGAACTGCGCCGCCTGCAACCTGCTGACACCCTCCGACGGTAGAAGGCATGCATGGCGGCGCAGAGATCGCGCAGTCGAAGCTTGCCGTAACGCTTCCGCCGCCGCGCCACGAAATCGGGGATCACGCCCTCCAGCGGCGCATTCTCGTCGTGCAGCTTCTCGAATGTGACGAAGTGAGAGAGGAGGGTGCCTTGCTGCTCTCGACGCCGGGCGTCAGCAGGAAGAGCAGGCTGTTGAGGTCGTTCTTCTCCGGCAGGATGCGGTTCGGCCGAAGATATTCCGCGGCCACCGGCGCCGGCACCCCGTGCGCGTCATAGGCGCCGTCGCGGAAACCCGGCGTCAGCACGGTGAGCTTGTTGGGGTCGGTCATCGCCCAGCCCGGCGGGGCTTCGCCGAAGCCATGCCAGTCCTCCTCCGGCCGAAGCTCCCAATGCGCGGGATCGGCGGCGAGGAGGTCTGTCGGCACCGTCTCCCAGGCCACCGTCGCGCCGCCTGGCAGGCGCACCTCCTTCGGTACGAAGGGCTCGAAGAACCAACGCCGCGCCGGGTCGGCCTCCTCCTCGAACTCGCGGCGCGTCAGGCGCAGCTTCTTCCGCGTCTCGATGCCGAGGCGGATGGTGTCGTCCCACAATACCTCGCCCGAACGCCCCTTCATCATCTGCGCGCCGACATCGAGCGAGGCAAACAGCGGGTAGAAGGGGCGTCGAGGCCGCGCCTCACCAGGCTGATCAGCGCCGCGGACTTGCCCTGCAGCCCCTTCTTGCCCCAGTCCACGATGATGCAGCCGATCGCGGCATCGGTAAGGATGACCAGTTCCGCATCGTCGTCGCGGCGGGCGCGGGTGACGGCGTAGCCCGCGCCCTCGACGCGCTGCAGGATCTCCCGCAGCCGGGCACCCTCGAGGTCGGTCTCGTCGAAATTCGGGGCGCAGACCAGCAGCTTGAATCGGCGGGCGCATTCCACCGGAACTCCGGCAAGGGGCGGCGGCGCAGCCACGGGCGGGAGGAGGTCTTGCGGCGCGGATGGCCGCGGCGTCCATGGCTGATAGACGACGATCGCCCGCCGGAAGCGGCGGGGTGGGTCACCGGTGTCTCCTCCACGCCGCTGTTGCGGCGGCCGGCGCCACCGGGGCAGCATGGCGGCAGGGCGGGGCCACACCGCCCGCCCAGCGCGGACCAGGCCGCGCGGCGACGCGTGCGAACACGCGGGCCGGATCAAGGAGGACAGTCCCATGAGCTCGACGACCTTCGGCCGAGGCGCCGGGAAAACGATAGCAGGCGAATCGATAGCAGGCTCACCACCTCTCGCCGCGGGCGGGCCGCTGGAGGCGCGGCACCTCCGCTCCGCCGCCTACCGCAACGTGGCGCAGGGCGAGCGGCTGACCTCGACCCACTGGCACATCGCCTGGGCGAACGGCCTCGGCTGGGGCTTCGATGGCATGGACGGCGCCATCTTCGCCCTCGTC
This sequence comes from Paracraurococcus lichenis, assembly GCF_030657435.1. Classification (GTDB taxonomy): domain Bacteria; phylum Pseudomonadota; class Alphaproteobacteria; order Acetobacterales; family Acetobacteraceae; genus Paracraurococcus; species Paracraurococcus lichenis. The sequence continues at coordinate 113,369 of NZ_JAUTWS010000015.1, forward strand.
GCGCCGATGGTGATGCGGGAATTCGCCGTCTCCCTGCCGGAATACCGCAGCGGCGTGCAGATCGCGATGCTGGTCGGCATCCTCGGCCTCTATCTCTGGCCCTGGCTGGCCGACAGGTATGGCCGGCGGACGCTGCTGGCGCTCAACATCGCCATGTTCTCCCTGATGATGCCGCTGGTGGCGCTGGCCCCGGGCTGGGGCTTCTTCGTCGCCGCCTATGCCATCGTCCGCTTCGCGCTCAACGGCGAATGGGCGATCGGATCGATGCTGGTGGCCGAGACCTGGCCGGCGCGGCTGCGCGCCCGCATCGTCTGTTCGGACCGCGCGGCCTGGGGCGTCGGCGCGGCGCTGGCCGGCACCATCACCGCGGTGGTCGTCGAGACCTGGGGCTGGCGCGCCGCCTTCGTGCTGCCGGCGGTGGTCGCGCTGCTCGCGGTCTATGTCCGCTTCCTCTGCCCGGAATCGCCCTATTGGGTGCGCACCACCGACCGCAGGCGCCGCATCCGGGCCGACCTCGCCGCCGGCGGGGCGCTGAGCGGGGAGGACCAGGCCTGGTTCAGCAAGGCCGAGAAGGTCGGGCTGCGGCAGCTCTTCCTGCCGGACATGCGCCGGAACACCACGCTGGCCACCTTCGTCGCGGTCACCAACCTGATCGCCTTCTCGACCGTCGGTCTCTGGATGCCGCTGTTCCTGAAGGAGGCGCATGGCTGGTCCGCGGCCGAATACGGCAGCTTCTACGTCGCCTGGGGGCTGATCGGCGTGGTCGGCATCGCCGGCGCGGGCTGGATCGCCGACCTCGTCGGGCGGCGGCTCGGCTTCGTGGTCATGCTGGTCGAGGGCGCGGTCTTCCTCACCCTCTGGATCTATGCGGAGAGCCCCACCGCGCTCTGGATCTTCGGCCTGCTCTGGAGCATCGGCTTCCTCGGCGTCTGGGGGCCGGCCACGACCTATACGGCGGAGATGTACCCGACGCGCATCCGCGGCGTCGGCAACGGCTTCTCCTGGGCGCTCGGCTTCTTCATCGGCTATGTGCTCTGGCCCTTCGTCTCGGTCTGGATCCGCGAGGCCACCGGCAGCTTCCACCTGGCCTTCCTGCTGATCCCGGTGGTGATGCTGTTCCAGGCGGTGGTGGTCTGGGTCTGGAGCCCCGAGAATGCCGGCAAGGACCTGGACGGCATCCACGTCTGACGGCGGGTCGGCTGCCGCCGCGCAGCGAGTGCGAACCCACAGAAATAGATGAGGGGTCCGGGGAGAATACCTTCTCCCCGGCCTTTTCTCCCTACAGCCCGAGCAGCCGCTTCGCATTGCCGCCGGCGAGCGCCGCGCGGGTCGCGTCGTCGAAGCTCTCCACTGAGCAGATATGGCCGATCGGGTCGCTGTCGGCCATGTCGAAGGGGAAGTCGGTCCCCATCAGGATGCGGTCGGCGCCGAAGACCTTCACCAGGTATTCCAACTGGTGCGGCGTGAAGACGATGGTGTCGAAATAGACGCGCCGCAGGTATTCGGTCGGCGGCTTCGGCAGGTCGCCGCGGGCATCGCTGCGGGCGCCCCAGGCATGGTCGATGCGGCCGGAATAGGCCGGCAGGTAGCCGCCGCCATGCACCGCCAGGACCTTCAGGCCGGGATGCCGCTCCAGCACGCCGTCGAAGATCAGATAATGCAGCGCGACGGTGGTATCCAGCGGGTTGCCGATGACGTTGTTGAAGTAGAAGCGGGCGAGGCGCTCGCCGCCGGTGAAGCCGTTGGGATGGATCATCACCAGCGCGCCCAGCCGCTCCGCGGCCGCCCAGAAGGGCGCGAAGGCGGGGTCGGACAGCTCCCGCCCCGCGACATTGGTCAGCACCTGCACGCCCTTGAAGCCGAGCGGGCCCATGCAGCGCTCGAGCTCCGTCACCGCCTCCCCGGCATCCTGCAGCGGCACGGTGCCGAGGCCGAGGAAGCGGTCCGGCCGCACCGCGCAGAAGGCCGCGATGCCGTCGTTCACCATGCGGTTCGCCACCACCGCAGGCTCGAGCGGCAGGGTGTAGTAGCTCTGCGGCGGCGCCGGGGCGCAGAGCTGGAGGTCGATGCCCATGGCGTCCAGCTCGGCCAGCCGCGGGCCGTGCTGCGTGCCGACCACCCGGCGGTCGGCATCCTGCTTGCGGTTCAGCGCCTGGGTCGCGGGCGTGGCGAAGCGCGCCAGCGGTATGGTCGCGGGGTCGAGATGCGGCGCGGCATAGGCGCCGGCCTCCGGCACGAAGACATGCGCGTGGATGTCGATGGTCGTGCTTGAAGGCCGCGTCTCCCGCCCCGGCCGGCCATGCACCCGCGCGGCGGTCGCGCCGTAGTGATTGGTTTCCTCGGTCATCCGCTCAGCCCTCCCCACCGTCCAATCCGGCCATGCGCGACAGCACCGCATGGATCGCCGCCGTGTCCTCCCCGCCGAAGCCCGCGGCCAGCGTCGCCGCGTGCAGCGGCAGCACCGCGCTGAACAGCGGCACCGGGCAGTTCAGCGAGGCGGCGAAGGCGCCGATCACCTCCATGTCCTTCGACCACATGGCATTGCGCATGGTCGGCGGCCCGTAGCGCTTGGCCGCCATCATCGGTGCGCGCAGCTCGAAGACGCGGGAGGTGGCGGCGCCGCTCGCCACCAGCTCCACCACCTTGGCGGGGTCGAGGCCCGCCTTCTCCGCCAGCACCATGGCCTCGGCCGAGGCGAGGTTGTGGATGGCGACCAGCAGGTTGGCCACGAATTTCATCCGCGTGCCGTTGCCATAGGCGCCGAGGTCGTGGGTGGCGCGCGCGAAGCCGGCGAAGAAGGGTGCGAGGCGGGCGATCGCCTGCGCATCGCCGCTGGCATAGACCACCAGATCCTTGCGCTCCGCCTGCGCCCCGGTGCCCGAGAGCGGGCAGTCGAGCGCGGCATGGCCCGCGGCCCGCAGCGCGGCCTCGGCGGCCAGCTTGTCCTCCAGCGTGAAGGTGCTGGTCTCGACCAGCAGGCGCGGCGGCAGGCCCGCCTCGGCCAGGGCCTTCACCGTCGCGTGCAGCGCGGCGGGCTTGGGCAGGCTGGTCAGCAACACCGGCGCCGCCCGCGCCGCGGCTACGGCATCCGCCGCGACCTCGATCCCCGCCTCGGCCAGCGCCGCGCGCCGTGCCGGGTCGGTGTCGTAGCCGATCACGCGCCAGCCGGCCGCCTGCAGGTTGCGCGCCATGGCGCCCCCCATGATGCCGAGGCCGATGACGCCCGCCACCTGCTCCATGCCCGTCCCTCCCGCGTCTTGGCGCCATTGACCACCGGCCCGGCGACGCGCGCAACCCGGCGCGGGGCGCGGCGACAGCGCGGTCCCGCGAGGACGGCCCGGAGGCTAGGCCGTCTTCCGCACGTTCCAGAACACCGTGCTCGGCGCCTTCAGGATCCCGCTGACGCGCGAGGCGCGCCAGGCATGCGGGATGATCCAGAGGCCGACCGGGATGAAGGGCGGCTCCTGCAGCGCCTGCGCCTGCATCCGCCGCGCCACCTGCTGCTGCGCCGCCATGTCCGGCGCGTCGAACCAGGCGTCGCGCAGCGCCTCCATGCGCGGGTTCGGGTGGTCGTTGCCGTAGAGCGGCGTGTGCATGCCCGGATTGGTGGTCCAGAGGCCGGACCAGGAGAGGGCGAAGCAGTGCCAGGGGTTGCGGTCCGCGCCCTCGCCGCTCGCCCGCCAGCGGCCGATCATGGTGCCCCAGTCCATCGCCTGCAGGTCTACGTTCAGCCCGATGCCGCGCAGCAGCGCATTCGCCACCAGGCCGATGGCGTTCGGCGCCGGCAGGTCGGTGGGCAGCATCTGCACCACCGGGCGGCCGTCATAGCCGCTCTCCTTCACCAGCCGGCGCGCGAGGTCGAGGTTGCGCGGGCCGATCAGGGCGGCGAGCCCCTCGTCATTGGCATAGGGGCTGTCGGGATGGAACCAGCCGAAGCCGGTCCTGGTCAGCTCCGGGTCGCTGCCAGCCAGCGCCTGCATGAACTCCGGCTGGTCCACCGCCGGGACCAGGGCGTGGCGCAGCGCCGGGTTGTCGAAGGGCGGCACGCGGGTGTTGAAGGTGACGAAGCCGTAGAAGCCGAGGCGCTCCACCACCTCCACCGTCACGTCGCGCATCCGCCGCAGGCGGGGGACGAGGTCGAGCAGCGGCCGCTCCATCCAGTCCACCTCGCCCTGCTGCAGCGCCGCCGCGGCGGTGGCGGGGTCGGGCATGACCTGCCACTCCACCCGCTCGAGATGGACGACCTTGCCGCCGGCCCAGGCCTCCGGCGGCTCGTTGCGCGGGACGTAGCGGTCGAACTTGCGGAAGACGGCGCGGGAGCCCGCGACCCATTCGTCGCGGACGAAGCGGAAGGGGCCGCTGCCGATGCTCTCCGTCACCTGGGTGAAGGCATCGGTCCGCGCCACGCGCTCCGGCAGGATGACCGGCTGGGTCAGGGCGAAGGGCATCAGCGCGAAGGGCTTCGTCAGCCGGATCTCGAAGCGCCGGTCGTCCAGCGCGCGGATCTCCGCCATCTGCGATGCCATGCGCTTGCCGAAGATGTCGCGCTGCTGCCAGCGGCGGATGGAGGCGACGCAGTCCTGCGCCCGCACCGGCTCGCCATCATGGAACCAGAGCCCGTCGCGCAGCCGGAAGGTCCAGCTCAGGCCGTCGGCGGAAAGCTCGTGCCCCTCCACCATCTGCGGCCGGGGCAGCAGGTCCGCGCCGAGGCCGTAGAGGAAGTCGTGCACCATCAGCGCATAGTTCGTGGAGATCAGCGCGCTGGACCAGAGCGGGTCGAGCGAGGAGAGGTTCGCATGCGGCACGAAGCGCAGCGTGGCCGCCGCCGCGCCCTGGCCGATGGCGGGGCCGGCAAGCGCCGAGGCCGCCGCGCCGAGAAGTGGTCGCCTGCCGATGCCGCCTGCCATCGCACCCTCCTTGCCGTTCCCGCGGCAAGCTGAGCAAGCCGCGTGCCGGCGGGCAACCCGTCGCGCGCCCGGGCGGCGGCCGCTACTCTGTGCGGGACAGCAGGGGGCAGGCGATGCGCGCGAGGGTTCGCGACACGGAGATCTGGTTCGACATCGAGGGTCCGGGCCTGGTGCCGGACGGGCCGCGGATGCGGGAACGCCCCGTCGCGTTCGCGATCCATGGCGGGCCGGGCAGCGACCACAGCGGCTTCAAGCCGGCCTATGCCGCGCTGACCGAGGCCATGCAGGTCGTCTATTTCGACCATCGCGGCCAGGGCCGCTCCGGCCGCGGCGATCCCGCGCGCTGGACGCTGGACGAGGCGGTGGAGGACATGGAGGCGCTGCGCCGCCATCTCGGCTGCAGCCCGATCGTCTCCATCGGCACGAGCTACGGCGGCATGGTCGCGCAGGCGCATGCGGCGCGCTACCCCGATGCCGTCTCGCATCTCGTGCTCGTCGTCACGGCCTCGCATGGCGGCTTCATCCCGCGCGCGCAGCAGATCCTGGCCGAGCGCGGCACGCCGGAGCAGCAGGCGCTCTGCGCCAAGGTCTGGGAGGGCGGCTTCGAGGACGAGGCGGAGCTGAAGCGCTACTACCGCGTGATGGGCCCGCTCTACTCGGCGAAGCACGATCCGGCGAAGGCCGAGGACGGCACGGCGCGCGCCATCCACAGCCCGGAGGCGCTGAACCGTGCCTTCCGCCCGGGCGGTTTCCTCCGGACCTTCGACCTGCGGCCGGAACTGCCGCGCATCGCCGCGCCCACGCTGATCCTCGCCGGGCGGCTCGACTGGATCTGCCCGCCGGAATTCTCCGAGGAGATCCACCGGCTGATCCCGGGCTCGCGCCTCGTCATCGTCGAGGAGTCGAGCCATACCATGCGGGCGGATGCGCCGGAGCGGCTCTTCGGCGAGATCCTCCGCTTCGTCGGGGCCTGACGCCATGGGCACGGAGATCGAGCGGAAATTCCTCGTCGCCGGCGATGGCTGGCGCGCCGCGGCGCTCGGGCCGGGGCAGCGCCTGCGGCAGGGCTACCTGGCGCATGGCGGCGGCGGCGCGCCGGTGGTGCGGGTGCGGCTGGTCGACGATGACGGCGTCCTCACCATCAAGGGCCCCGGCCTGCTGGCGCGCGCCGAATACGAGTACCCGATCCCGGCGGCGGATGCGCTGGCGATGCTGGAGACGCTCTGCGCCCCCCCGGTGATCGAGAAGACCCGCACCCGCGTCGCCCATGGCGGCCTGGTCTGGGAGGTGGACGCCTTCGGCGGCCATCTGGCCGGGCTGGTGCTGGCGGAGGTCGAACTGGCCGCCGCCGATCAGGCCGTGACGCTGCCCGACTGGGTCGGGGCGGAGGTGACGGCGGATGCCCGCTACCAGAACGCGGTGCTGGCCCGCGCCGCGGCCCCGCCTGCCGTCTGACCGTCACGGATCGGCCGAGCCGCCGGCGGCGAAGGGCACCGCCATCGGCAGCGCCGCCCCGGCTCGGTCGGCCAGGGGGAGGCGGGGCGGGCGGCAGGAAGGCGCCGCACGGCAGGGGGGGCGGGGCAGGGCCCCTCTTCCTCCGGGCGAGTCCTGGACCGAGGCTGGCCCGGATGCCGCGGCGGGAGTATGCCGCGCCCCTGCCGGATGGCCCAGGCTCGGGCGGGCGGCAGGTGGAGAAGATGCAACGGTTCGGCCCATTCGCCCGCAACCCATGGCGATTGCAGGATTCCAACGATCCTGACACTGTCGCGTCCATGTCACGTGACAGGTCGTTGCGCGTCCGCTGGGCTGTCAACGAAGCTGCAAGGTTTTGCCGGCGGCCCGCCGGATGTATGATGTGATTTCGAGCCAGGAGACCCGTATGGGAGAGGGGCGGGGCCAGCCCGGCGGAGCGGAGGACATGCCCGCGCGGCGCGCGCTCGCGGCCATGTCCTTCGAGGACGCGCTGCAGGAGCTGGAGGAGATCGTTCGGTCGCTGGAAGGGGGGAAGGGATCCCTCGCCCAGGCGATCGCGGATTACGAACGGGGCGCCGCGCTGCGCCAGCATTGCGAGCGGAAGCTGGCCGAGGCCGAGGCCAAGGTCCAGGCCATCGTCGAAGGCCCCGGCGGCCCGACGCTGCGCGATGTCGAATGAGGTCCCGACCCGGATGAGCACGACCACCGACGCGCCGGCCTTCTCCCTGGCGCGCGCCATGGCGGAGGCCGCCGCCGAGATCGACCAGGCCCTCGATATCCTGCTGCCGCCCGAGGAGGGGCCGGAGGCGCCGCTCTATGCCGCCATGCGCTATGCCGCCATCGGCGGCGGCAAGCGGCTGCGCGGCTTCCTGGTGCTGGAGGGCGCGCGGCAGTTCAGCGTCTCCCGCCAGGCGGCGCTGCGGGTCGCCGCGGCGCTCGAGATGGTGCATGCCTATAGCCTGGTGCATGACGACCTGCCGGCGATGGACGACGACGACCTCCGCCGCGGCAAGCCGACCGTGCACAAGGCCTTCGACGAGGCGACGGCGATCCTGGCCGGCGACGCGCTGCAGAGCCATGCCTTCACCGTGCTGGCCGAGGACGCGACCCATGCCGACCCGGCGGTCCGCGCCGAGCTGGTGCGCTGCCTGTCGAGGGCCGCCGGCCCGCGCGGCATGTGCGGCGGCCAGATGCTCGACATGCTGGCCGAGCGGTCCGAGGAACAGCTCGACGAGGTCGCGATCGGCCGGCTGCAGACGCTCAAGACCGGCAAGCTGATCGAGTTCGCGGCCGAGGCGGGCGCCATCCTCGGCAAGGCGCCGCTCGCGCAGCGGCACGCGCTGCTCGGCTATGGCCGCGACCTCGGCGCCGCCTTCCAGATCGCCGACGACCTGCTGGACGCGACCGCGAGCGCGGCGGAGACCGGCAAGGCGACCGGCAAGGATGCCGCCGCCGGCAAGGCCACGCTGGTCGGACTGCTCGGGCTCGAGCGCGCGCGGCTGCAGGCCGAGCGGCTGGTCGCCCAGGCCAAGGCTCACCTTGACGGCTTCGGCGAGAGGGGCGACCTCTTGCGGATGCTCGCAGACTTCACCATCGAGCGGAGAAGCTGATGTCGCCCCCGCCTGCCACTCCGCTCCTCGACCGCGTCCGCGTGCCGGCCGACATGCGCAACTTCTCGGCCGACCAGCTCAAGCAGCTCGCCGACGAGGTGCGCGCCGAGACCATCTCGGCCGTCAGCGTCACCGGCGGCCATCTCGGCGCCTCGCTCGGCGTGGTCGAGCTGACGGTCGCGCTGCATGCGGTCTTCGAGACGCCGCGCGACCGGCTGATCTGGGATGTCGGCCACCAGGCCTATCCGCACAAGCTCCTGACCGGCCGGCGCGACCGCATCCGGACGCTCCGCACCGGCGGCGGCCTTTCCGGCTTCACCCGCCGCAGCGAGAGCGAGTACGACCCCTTCGGCGCGGCGCATTCCAGCACCTCGATCTCCGCCGGCCTCGGCATGGCGGTCGCGCGCGACCTGAAGGGCGACACGCGCAACGTCATCGCCGTGATCGGCGACGGCGCGATGAGCGCGGGCATGGCCTACGAGGCCATGAACAATGCCGGCGCCGAGAAGTCGCGGCTGATCGTCGTGCTGAACGACAACGACATGTCCATCGCGCCGCCGGTCGGGGCGATGAGCGCCTACCTGTCGAAGGTCGTCTCCTCCCGCCCCTTCCTCTCCATCCGCGACATGATGGCGAAGCTGGCGCGGCGCTTCCCGGCGCCGATCGAGCGGGCGGCGAAGCGGGCCGACGAATATGCCCGCGGCCTGCTGACCGGCGGCACGCTCTTCGAGGAGCTGGGCTTCTACTATGTCGGCCCGATCGACGGGCACGACCTCGACCATCTGCTGCCGGTGCTGCGAAACCTCCGCGACACGGAGCTGCACGACCCCATCCTGCTGCACGTGGTGACCAAGAAGGGCAAGGGCTATGCCCCGGCCGAGGCCAGCGCCGACAAGTACCACGGCGTGCAGAAATTCAACGTCATCACCGGCGAGCAGCAGAAGGCCCCGCCCGGCCCGCCCTCCTATACCAAGGTCTTCGCCAATGCCCTGATCGCGGAGGCCGAGGCGGATGCGCGGATCGTCGCGATCAACGCCGCCATGCCCTCCGGCACCGGGCTCGATGCCTTCGGCAAGCGCTTCCCGAAGCGCACCTTCGATGTCGGCATCGCCGAGCAGCACGCCGTCACCTTCGCCGCCGGCATGGCGACGGAGGGGATGAAGCCCTTCTGCGCCATCTACTCCACCTTCCTGCAGCGCGCCTATGACCAGGTGGTGCATGACGTGGTGCTGCAGAACCTGCCGGTGCGCTTCGCCATGGACCGCGCCGGCCTGGTCGGCGCCGACGGCGCGACGCATGCCGGCAGCTTCGACATCGCCTATCTCGGCTGCCTGCCCGGCATCGTGCTGATGGCCGCGAGCGACGAGGCCGAGCTGATGCACATGGTGGCGACGGCGGCGGCGATCGACGACCGCCCCAGCGCCTTCCGCTATCCCCGCGGGGAGGGCATCGGCCTCGAGCTGCCGAAGCGCGGCACGCCGCTCGAGATCGGCAAGGGGCGCGTGCTGCGGGAGGGCACCAAGGTCGCCATCCTCTCCTATGGCGCGCGGCTGCAGGAATGCCTGAAGGCGGCGGAGGAGCTCGGCGCCAAGGGGTTGTCCACGACCGTCGCCGATGCGCGCTTCGCCAAGCCGCTCGATACCGCGCTGGTGGAACGGCTCGCGCGCGAGCACGAGGTGCTGATCACCATCGAGGAAGGCTCGGTGGGCGGCTTCGGCAGCTTCGTGCTGCAGCACCTGGCGCTGCGCGGCATGCTCGATGCCGGGCTGAAGGTGCGGCCGATGTGCCTGCCGGACCGCTTCATCGACCACGACAGCCCGAAGAAGCAGTATGACGAGGCCGGGCTGAACGCGGCGCAGATCGTGGCCATGGCGGTCTCGGCACTCGGCAGCGGCGTCGCGGTGGCCCCGGCGCGGGCCTGATCGCCGCGACGACCCCGGCCGGTCATCCCGGCCCGCACCGGGCCTGAGCCGGTGCGGGAAGGCCAGGGGCCCTGCGGCCCCTGGTGGTTCGACTCCCGGGGAACGCCCCCTCACTCCGCGGCGGTCAGTTCCGCCCGCAACTGCCGCGCGGCGGCGACCAGGTTGCCGACCGCCGGCCGCACCTCCGCCCAGCCGCGCGTCTTGCAGCCGCAATCGGGGTTGAGCCAGAGCCGCCCCGCCGGCAGCCGCCGCAGCGCCTGCCGTGCCAGCGCCGCCATCTCCGAGGCCTCCGGTACCCGCGGGCTGTGGATGTCCCAGACCCCCGGGCCGACCGCGTTCGGGTAGTCGAAGCCGGCGAAGGCGTCGAGCAGCGCCATCCGGCTGCGCGCCGTCTCGATCGAGATGACATCGGCATCCAGCGCCGCGATGGCGCCGATGATGTCCTCGAACTCGCTGTAGCACATATGGGTATGGACCTGGGTCGCGTCGCCGAGGCCGGAGGCGGCGAGGCGGAAGGCGGCGACCGCCCAGCGCAGGTAGTCGGCGCGCGCCGCGGCGCGCAGCGGCAGGCCCTCCCGGAAGGCGGGCTCGTCGATCTGGACGATGGCGATGCCGGCGGCCTCCAGGTCCTCGGCCTCATCGCGGATGGCGAGCGCGATCTGCCGGCAGACCGTCTCGCGCGGGATGTCCTCCCGCGCGAAGGCCCATTGCAGCATGGTCACCGGGCCGGTGAGCATGCCCTTCACCGGGCGGGCGGTCAGCGACTGCGCATGCGCCGCCCAGCGCACCGTCATCGGCGCCGGCCGCGCCACGTCCCGCCAGATGATCGGCGGGGCGACGCAGCGGCTGCCATAGGACTGCACCCAGCCATGCTTCGTCACGGCATAGCCGTCGAGCTGCTCGGCGAAATACTTCACCATGTCGTTGCGCTCGAACTCGCCGTGGACCAGCACGTCGATGCCGGCCGCTTCCTGCCAGCGCACCGCCTCCTCGGTCAGCCGCGCCATCGCCGCCTCGTAGTCCGCCGGCGTCGTCTCGCCGCGGGCGAGGCGGGCGCGGGCCTGCCGCACCTCGGCGGTCTGCGGCAGGGAGCCGATGGTGGTGACGGGCAGCGGCGGCAGCCCCAGCCGCGCCTGCTGCCGGGCGGCGCGCGCCGCGAAGGGGCTGGCGCGGCGTTCCATCGCCGGCGTCACGGCGGCCAGGCGCGCCGCGATATCGGCGCGGTGCGCGGCGGCATCGGCGCGGGCTTCAGCCAGCACCGCATCGCTCTCCCGGAAGGCGGCGGCCGCCACCGACTCGCCCTCGTCGAGCGCGCGGGCCAGCAGCGCGACCTCCGCCAGCTTCTCCTCGGCGAAGGCGAGGCGGCGGCGCAGCGCCGGATCGAGCGCGGTCTCGTGCGCCAGGCTCTGCGGCACATGCAGCAGGGAGCAGGAGGGCGCCACCATCAGCCGCCGGGCGCCGCCCGACCGCGCCGCAGCCTGCCGCAGCAGGCCGAAGGCGCGCCGCAGGTCGCCGCGCCAGACATTCCGGCCGTCGACGACGCCGAGCGAGAGCCAGAGGTCCGGCCGCAGCGCCTCCAGCGCCGGCGCGAGCTGGCCGGGGTCGCGCACCAGGTCCAGATGCACGCCATCGACCGGCAGCGAAGCGACCAGCGGCAGGTTCTCCCCGAGCCCGCCGAAATAGCTGGCGAGCAGCAGGCCGAGGCCGGGCGCCGCCTGGGCAAGCCGGTCATAGGCCAGGCGATAGGCGGCCTCGGCGCCGGCCGGCAGGTCGGTCGCCAAGCAGGGCTCGTCGATCTGCACCCAGGCCGCGCCGGCCTCGGCGATGCCGCGCAGCGCCGCCTCATAGGCCGGCAGCAGGCGCGGCAGCAGGTCGAGCGGCCGGTCGGTGTCGAGGGGCTTCGAGAGTAGCAGGAAGGAGACGGGGCCGAGCAGCACGGGCCGGGTGCGGCAGCCCAGCGCGAGGCCCTCCGCCACCGCCGCCGCCCAGCGGTTCTCGACCAGGCGGAAGCCCTGCGCGGCCGAGGGGGTCGGGACGAGGTAGTGGTAGTTGGTGTCGAACCACTTGGTCATCTCGAGCGCCGGCGCCTCGGGCGTGCCGCGGGCGAGGGCGAAGAGGGTGGCGAGCGGGACGGGCCCCTCGCCGGACCAGCCATAGCCGGGCGGGACGCAGCCGAAGGCGCAGGCGGTCTCCAGCACATGGTCGTAGAAGGCGAAGTCGCCCGAGGGCACATGCGCGATGCCGCTGCCGCGCTGCAGCGCGCGGGCCTGGGCGCGCAGGGCCGCGGCGGCCTGCCGCAGCCCGTCCTCGGGCAGGCGGCCGGCCCAATGCGCCTCGAGCGCCTGCTTGAGTTCGCGGCGCGGGCCGATGCGGGGATAGCCGAGATTGGCGGCGATGGTCATGCCCATGGTCTCCGCCGCCGGTGCGCCCAGCCCGGCGGAAGCGGTTGCGGCGCCCGCGCGGGGTCGCCGATGCCGGCAGGTCTCCTGGCTTGCGGATCCGCGCCGGCGCCCCGCCTTCCCACGCGGTCGCCCGCGCAGTGGCCGCCCCGCAGAGGGGGCGAAAGGCACCGGCTCTCCGCCGACAGTTGCTGGGGCAGCCGCCGACTGGGTGCGAGGCACCGCACGGCGTTCCCTTTTCACCCGCTCGCGCGGGACCGACATGAAATAAGGATATCTTTATGCGATTATGCGGTCAATGCGCCGCAGATGACGGTTTGGTGGCCGCGCCGGGCCTGCTATGCCCTGGCCATGGCAGACAAGGACGGCGCGAAGGCGCGGAGCCGCGCCGACCAGGCGCTGGTCGATCGCGGCCTGGTCGAGAGCCGCACCCGCGCCCAGGCCCTGATCCTGGCCGGGAAGGTCTATTCCGGCGAGCAGCGGATCGAGAAGGCGGGGCAGGTCATCGCCGGGGACCGGCCGCTCGAGGTCCGCGGCCAGGACCATCCCTGGGTCTCCCGCGGCGGCGTGAAGCTGGCGCATGCGCTGGCGCATTTCGGCCTCTCGCCGGCCGGGCGGGTCTGCCTCGATGTCGGTGCCTCCACGGGAGGCTTCACCGACGTTCTGCTGCAGCACGGCGCGGCGAAGGTCTATGCCGTGGATGTCGGCCACGGGCAGCTTGCCTGGACGCTGCGGAACGACCCGCGGGTCGTGGTGCTGGAACGGGTGAATGCCCGCTACCTCGAGGCTGCGCAGGTGCCGGAGCCGCCCGGCGTGCTGGTCTGCGATGCCAGCTTCATCGGGCTGCAGACGGTCCTGCCCGCGCCGCTCTCGCTCTGCGCGCCGGGCGCCTGGGCGGTCGCGCTCATCAAGCCGCAATTCGAGGTGGGGCCGGCGGTCGCCAAGGGCGGCGTGGTGCGGGATGCGGCGGTGCATCGCGCCGTCTGCGACCGCATCGCCGCCTGGTGGGGCGGGCTGCCGGGCTGGCGGGTGATCGGCGTGGAGCCGAGCCCGATCCTGGGGCCGGAGGGCAACCGGGAGTTCCTGATCGCCGCCGAACGGCCCGCCTGACGCGGGCGGCCGCTGCCGCTATATCCCGCGCATGGACGACATCGCCCCCCAGGAGGTCCGCTACCCGGACCTGAAGCCCGCCCATGCCGTGCCGCCGGCGCTCAAGGCCGAGGGCTGGAAGCCCGTGCCGGCCAGGGACTACCCCGCCATGATCGGCCCCTTCCTCGCCCGCCGCGTGGGCGAGGCCTGGGAATACGCCTTCCTGCCGGAGCAGCGGCACCTCAACATCGGCGGCGTCGTGCATGGCGGCATGCTGATGAGCTTCATGGACGACGTGCTGGGCATGACGGTGTGGGAGGCGGTCGGCCGCAAGCCCGTCACCACGGTGCAGCTCAACCACCACTTCATGGCGCCCGGCAAGCTCGGGGAACTGGTCATCGGCCGCGGCGAGGTCATGCGGGCGACGAAGAGCGTCGTCTTCATCCGAGGCATGCTGACCTCGGGCGATCGCAGCCTGGTGCAGGCCGACGGGATCTGGAAGATCCTCGGCAGCGCCTGAGGCGTTGGTTTCGCGAGTCGGGCGCTGCCGCGCGGCGGCTGGCAGACTCAGAGAAATAGAGGTGGGTCCAGGGAGGATACCTCCTCCCTGGCCTTGCCTTCTTTCCTACCAGATGTTGTCGACAAGGGAGGACACAGGCCATGCGCACAGCCGTCATCGTCTCCACCGCGCGCACGCCGATCGGGCGGGCCTATCGCGGCGCCTTCAACGACACCCAGGCCCAGGCGCTGGGCGGCCATGTCATCGCGGCCGCGGTGCAGCGGGCGAAGCTCGACCCGGCCGAGGTCGAGGACGTCGTCATGGGCGCCGCGCTGCAGCAGGGCAGCCAGGGCAGCAATTTCGCCCGGCAATGCGCGCTGCGCGCCGGCCTGCCGCACAGCGTGCCCGGCATGTCGCTGGACCGGCAGTGCTCCTCCGGCCTCATGGCCATCGCGACCGCGGCCAAGCAGGTGATCGTCGACGGGCTGCAGGTCGCGGTCGGCGGCGGGCTCGAATCCATCTCGCTCGTGCAGAACGACAAGATGAACCGCCACCGCACGCGCGACCCCTGGCTCGAGCAGCACGTGCCGCAGCTCTACATGACCATGCTGGAGACGGCCGAGATCGTCGCCGAGCGCTACGGCATCAGCCGGGAGGCGCAGGACGAGTACGCCCTGCAGTCGCAGCAGCGCACCGCGGCGGCGCAGGCGGCCGGGCGCTTCGAGCAGGAGATCGTCCCGCTGACGAGCGTGATGGCGATCCAGGACAAGACGACCGGCGAGATCACCCGTAAGGAGGTGACGCTGACCCGGGACGAGGGCAACCGCGCCGACACGACGTTGGAGGGCCTCGCCTCCCTCAAGCCGGTCTTCAAGGAGGGTCAGCGGGTGAAGGAGGGGCGCTTCATCACCGCCGGCAATGCCTCCCAGCTCTCGGACGGCGCCAGCGCCTGCGTCATCATGGAGGAGGGCGAGGCGTCGCGCCGCGGCCTGCACCCCTTGGGCATCTATCGCGGCATGGCGGTGGCGGGGACCGACCCGGACGAGATGGGCATCGGCCCGGTCTTCGCCATCCCGAAGCTGCTGAAGCAGCACGGCCTCACAGTGGACGATATCGGCCTCTGGGAGCTGAACGAGGCCTTCGCCTGCCAGGTGCTCTATTGCCGCGACAAGCTCGGCATCCCGCAGGAGCGGCTGAACGTGGATGGCGGCGCCATCGCCGTCGGGCATCCCTATGGGATGAGCGGTGCGCGCATGACCGGGCATGCGCTGATCGAGGGAAAGCGCCGCGGCGCGAAATATGTCGTGGTGACGATGTGCATCGGCGGCGGCCAGGGCGCCGCCGGGCTGTTCGAGGTGGCATAGGCCGGCCCCGGGAGGGGTGGTTCACGGGCGGCTTGGATGACCCTCCATGCCGCCCGGCCGAGGTCGTCAGGCCTCGGCCAGCACCCGCGGCTCCTGCGTGCTGATCTCGGCCAGCAGCGCCCAGACGTGCTCCGGGTCCATGCGGATCTCCGGGTCGTTGAGCAGCCGGTCAAGCTCGGCGAGCTTGGCCTCGAACTCCCGCTCGGTCATGCGAACCTCGTCTCCCGCTTGGGCCGCACCCAGGGTGGCAGCCATGTATGAAGCTGGCCTGAAACGTGGCTGTAATCGGCGGGTTTCGCTGCCGCGAAAGGCCGCTTGCGCTAGACCGAGGAGCTGATGGCAGGCGCCAGGCCCGGCAGCCGCGCGGCGGCATGGCCGGGGTTGCGGAACCGCAGCTCCCCTTCCGGGGCGGCATCCGGCGCGCCGAACATCTCGAAGCGGGAGGTGCAGGAGACCGCCACCACCCGCCGCGCCGGCGGCGTCGTCAGGAAGCGGCGGACCGCCCCCTCGAGCTCGAGCTGCTCGCCGCGCAGCGCCTGCCAGTCCAGCCGGTCGAGGTCCTCCAGGAACATGGCCAGGATGCCCGGGCGCTCGCCGGTCAGGCGGTTCTCGGCCGCCAGGGTGGCGCGCCGGCAGACCGCCGCCGCGATGCCGTTCTCCCGCCCTGCCCGGGCGGCCATGGCGAAGACGCTGCCGCTGCCCGGATCGGCGGTGACGGCCAGATGCGCCTCCGGCCCGAACTGGGCGCGCAGCCGCGCCGGCAGCGCGCCCGCGCGGTCCGCCGCCTGGGCACCGGCCAGCATCAGCGGGTCAAGCTTCAGCACGGCCTGGGCGCCGGCATCCTGCCGCTTCTGCTCGGCAAGGAGGGCGGTGATGCGCCGCTGCAGCTCGGCGAGCTGGTCGGGGCCGGCGATGCCCTCCGGCAGGGTCATCTTCAGCAGGTAGCGGCCGGGATGCGCGGCCAGCCAGGTCTGCAGGTCCGGGTTGATGGCATCCACCAGCGCCCACCAGTCGCCGCGCGGGACGGGCCGGCCTTCCTCGGCGGAGACGGTCTCGCAGACCACCTCGGCCGTCGCGCCGCCGCGCTCGACCAGCAGGTCATAGGGCGCTTCCTCCGCCAGCCCGTCGAAGCGGACCGCGAAGCCGCGGCCGCGCAACAGGCTGGCGGTGCGGAAGAGGTGGAAGAGCGGGATCAGCGTGGCCTCGCCGGTCAGGCCGGCGATCAGCCGGTCCTGCAGCCGGGTCCGGGCGGCCTGCGGCAGGCTCTCGGCCAGCGCCACGGCATCGCGGGCCAGGGCGCAGAGCCGCCGCTCGGCCGGGTTGGCCCTGGCCAGCGCCTTGCCCTCGCTGAGGCGGGACAGGGCGAGTTCCAGCGCATGGCGCTGCTGCGCGGCCCGGCCGCTGAGGGACCCGGGACGGGCGCGCAGGCCGAGATCCGCGAGGCGGGACTGCCATTGATCCTCGCCGCAGAGCGCGACGAAGGCGTCCAGGGATGGTGGTTCCGGGTGCGGATCGGCAGCCGACATGCTCGTCTCACGCTCCTGATTGGAATCACCTTTCCCGTGCCGCCGTATGTGCCGTCAAGGGTGCAGCTTGGCCGGCAACATCCGACCAAGGTATACGATCCGGGGCGGGCATCCCGAGGCCGCGCCGGGCGTTGAGGATGGTTCATGGGGTGGGTGATCGGGCTGGTGCCGCGGCATGGTTGATGTGGCGGCGCTGTTGCAGATCGTCGAGCCGTCCGGGCTCACGGACCGGTGGAATTTTCCCGCCGCCATCGGCACGCCGCTCACGGCGCCGGGTGGCCTCGGCACGCCGGCCTCCGTCACCTACAGCTTCATGCAGGCCCTGCCGGCCTACGAGACCGCCGCCGAGCATCCCGGCTTCGCGCCCTTCGGCGCCGCGCTGCAGGCGGCGGCGCGGGAGGCCCTCGCGGCCTGGGCGGCGGTCTGCAACATCGGCTTCACCGAGGTGCCCGATGCCGGGGAGGGCGGCGCCATCCGTTTCGGCCGCAACGACCTGGCGGCCGGCGGCTTCACCTGGTTCCCGAGTTTCGCGGGCACGATCGGGCCGGATGGCCTGATCGCCACGGCGCAGCCGGTCGGGCGGGGCGGCGATGTCTGGCTCACCACCGCGCCTTATGTCGAGGCGCAGGCCCCCGGCGACTACGGCCGCTATGCCCTGCTGCACGAGATCGGGCATGCCATCGGGCTGAAGCACCCCTTCGAGGGGACCGCCACCCTGCCCGCCGGAGAGGACGACGTCGCCCACAGCCTCATGGCCTATGCGCTGCCGGCCAATGCGGGCGTGGTCACGGTGGAGGGCACGCCCGAATCCTATCGCTGGACCGCCGGCAGCCTCTATCCCTCCGGGCCCATGGTGGACGACATCGCCGCCGCCCAGGTGCTCTACGGGCCCAACCTGGCGACCAATGCCGGCGACACGCACTATGCCTGGGCGCCGGGGGCCCGCTTCCTGCAGACCATCTGGGACGGCGGCGGCACCGACGTGATCGATGCCGGCAACCAGGCGCTGCCCTGCGTGATCGACCTGAATGCCGGCCATGCCAGCAGCATCGGCATCCGCGCGACGGAGGCCGCGCTCAGGGCCGAGATCCCGCCCTGGGCGACGGCGGCGCCGACGCCCAGCTATGACGGGCGGGACAACCTCTGGATCGCCGAGGGCGCGACCATCGAGAGCGCGATCGGTGGCAGCGGCAACGACCTGCTGATCGGCAACGAGGCCGGCAATGGGCTCACCGGCGGGGCAGGGGACGACACGCTGGACGGGGGCGCGGGCTGGGACACCGCCGTCCTGCCCGGCCCGCGCGCCGCGACGCAATTGCTGCCGCAGGCCGATGGAAGCTGGGAGGCGGTCGGGCCCGGCGGCCACGACCTGTTCCGCAACATCGAAGCGGTGCTGTTCGACGACGGCCCGGTCGCCATCGCCCCGCCCGGCTGGATGGCCTGACATCGACCACTCCCAAACGCCAAGTGGTAGGCGACGCGGCCGTACTGATACAAGATGATTGTATGCTAGACACCAAATCCGCAACGCCCAACAACCATCGAGGCCGCGACATCTACGATTGGATGGTATTCTTCGTGGCCGTGCTGGCTCTCATAGCTGCATCTGCGGCCACGTGGTTCACCTGGGAGCAAGCCAGCGTAGCGCGCGACCAAGAAGTCAGGTCGCTGCGTGCTTATGTCACTCTCACCGTCGAACCAGATACGCTCAGTAATGAGCGTGGGGTGCCGCGTGTAAAAATCACCGCAGAGAACCTCGGTCAGACGCCCGCTTATCGGCTTGATTTCGGCGCCAGTCTTTACATTAAAGAATTTGCCGCAAAAGGACCGATTAATAATAAATCTGAGAATAATTGCAAGTATATTTTATCTAATAACCTTATTGGAAGTGCGCTGGGAAAGGGTCTGGTTTCCCAATTTAATGTGTTTAGTTTTTCCGGTTACACGAAGGAGGAGCAGGCGATTGTGGATACCGGAGCCTACACTGTACAAGTGATCGCCCAAGCCTGCTACCGTGACACCTTCGGCATTACTCGATCCGTGATAATTTGCCGAAACTGGTATGCCGGCTGGAACCGCGTGGTCGCCTGTCCCGATCATTACGACGAGTACGATTAGCGCGCTCAGGACGCGACCCCTGGCGCACATCAGCCCCTCTTGGGCGCCGCTCATCGCACGCCTGCGTGAGGTGTGATGGCTACATAACGCCGTAAATGCTGACCAGTATGACTTTACGCTTGGCGCACAGCTGCAACACCGGGTCCCCATCGCAGCTTGGCTGCGATGGGGACCCGGCAACCCTGCGCGCGATACCGGCTCGCAGACATCAAGACTTCTGCAAGCCGGTATCAGGGGCTGCCCTCGGGCGCCTGGTGGACCTCGATCACGGTGCCTTCCGGGTCGTGAAAGAAGATCTGGTGCCAGCCGTTCATCGCCCAGCCGCCCATATCGGCGAAGGGGATGCCCCTCTCCCGTAGCCTGTCCTTGAAGGCCTCTATGTCGTCGGTGCGGAAGGCGATGTGCCCGCGCTCGAGCGGGTTGATCGGCTGTCCCGTGCGGAAGGCGACGCCGAGGTCGCGCTGCGCGAGGTGGAACTGGGTGGCGCCGTCGCTCATGAAGGCGACGTCGCCGGCATAGCCGTCGGTGGTACGCCGCGTGGCCGTCAGCGCCGGCACCGGGCCGAGGTCGAGGACGGAGCGGTAGAACTCCGCCATGCCCGGGACATCGGTGGAGCAGAGGTTCACATGGTGCAGCCAGAGCTTCATGGCACCTGCCTTCCTTGGACGGAGGCAGCCTAGCCGCCTCCTGCCGGATGGCACCAGCGCCGGTCAGTTCCGCGGCAGCCGCGCCTCCGTCGGGGCGTCCGGGTTCTGCGCGCGGTGCCGCAGCAGGTGGTCGGCCAGCACCAGGGCGAGCATCGCCTCCCCCACCGGCACGGCGCGGATGCCGACGCAGGGGTCGTGGCGGCCCTTGGTCAGCACCTCCACCTCCTGCCCGAAGCGGTCCACCGACTTCCGCGGCGTCAGGATGGAGGAGGTCGGCTTCACCGCGAAGCGGGCCACGATGGGCTGGCCGGTGGAGATGCCGCCCAGCACCCCGCCGGCATGGTTGTCCCCGAACAGGACGCGGCCGTCGGGCGCCATGCGCATCTCGTCGGCATTGCCCTCGCCCGAGAGGGCGGCGGCGGCGAAGCCCTCGCCAATCTCGACGCCCTTGACCGCATTGATGCCCATCAGCGCCGCGGCGATATCGGCATCGAGCTTGCCGTAGATCGGCGCGCCGAGACCGGGGGACACGCCCTCCGCCACCACCTCGATGACGGCGCCGAGGGAGGAGCCGGACTTGCGGGCCTCGGTCAGCATGGCTTCCCAGCGCGCGGCGGCGGCGCGGTCGGGGCAGAAGAAGGCGTTCTCCTCGACGGCCGCCCAGTCCCAGGCCGCGCGGTCCACGCGGTCGGGCCCCATCTGCACCAGCGCGCCGCGGATCGTCACGCCTTCCAGCACCTTGCGCGCGACGGCGCCCGCGGCGACGCGCATCGCGGTCTCGCGCGCCGAGGAGCGGCCGCCACCGCGATAGTCGCGGATGCCGTATTTGAGGTCGTAGGTCAGGTCCGCATGGCCGGGGCGGTAGCGGTCCTTGATCTCCCCGTAGTCCTTGCTGCGCTGGTCGGTGTTCTCGATCAGCAGGGAGATCGGGGTGCCGGTGGTCAGCCCCTCGAAGGTGCCGGAGAGGATGCGGACCTGGTCCGGCTCCTGCCGCTGCGTGACGAATTTCGATTGCCCGGGCCGGCGGCGGTCGAGGAAGGGCTGGATATCGGCCTCGGTCAGCGCGAGGCGGGGCGGGCAGCCATCCACGACGCAGCCGATGGCCGGGCCATGCGACTCGCCCCAGGTGGTGACGCGGAAGAGGTGGCCGAAGCTGTTGTGGGACATCGGGGTGCCGCGGCCTCCGCCCGTCTCAGACCGTGGCGATGTCCGGCGCGTCCGGGTTCTTCATGCCCACGATGTGGTAGCCGCTGTCCACGTGGTGGACCTCGCCGGTCACGCCGCCCGAAAGGTCGCTCAGCAGATAGAGGCCGGCGCCGCCCACCTCCTCGATCGTCACGTTCCGCCGCAGCGGCGCGTTGAGCTGGTTCCATTTCAGGATGTAGCGGAAATCGCCGATGCCGCTGGCTGCCAGGGTCCGGATCGGCCCGGCCGAGATGGCGTTCACCCGGATCCCCATGCCGCCGAGATCGGCCGCGAGATACCGCACGCTCGCCTCCAGCGCCGCCTTGGCCACGCCCATGACGTTGTAGTGAGGCGTGACGCGCTCGGCGCCCAGGTAGCTCATGGTCAGCAGCGACCCGCCCGCCTTCATCAGCGGCACGGCGCGCTGCGCGACCGAGACGAAGGAATAGCAGGAGATGTCGAGCGCCTGCAGGAAGGCGTCGCGCGGCGTGTCCAGGTACTTGCCGCGCAGGTAGTCCTTGTTGGCGAAGCCGATGGCGTGGACCAGGAAGTCCATGCCGCCCCATTGCTCCCGGATGGCGGCGAAGGCGGCATCCACGCTGGCATCGTCGGTCACGTCGCAGGGCAGGCAGAGCGAGGAGCCGAGGCTCTCGGCCAGCGGCCGGACGCGCTTCTCCAGCGCCTCCCCCTGGTAGGTGAAGGCGACCTCGGCCCCCTGGGCCGCGATCGCCCGGGCGATGCCCCAGGCGATGGAGCGGTCGTTGGCGACCCCCATGACGAGGCCCCGCTTGCCGGCCATGAGCGTGCCGGTGGGAGCATCCTGGAGGGGCGCGTCTGACATGCGTGTAAGGGACCGGCTTGTTGCGTGCGGGCAGGGGTGGTGGCACACCCCCGCGGGCCGGGCAAGGGGGCCCGACCGCACGCCGTGTGACCCGGGATTTCCGTCATGGACAGCACCGCCGAGGACCCGATCGCCCGTTTCGAGGCCTGGATGGCGGAGGCAGCGAAGACCGAGCCCAACGATGCCAATGCCGTCTGCCTGGCGACCGCGACCCCTGAGGGCCGTCCCTCCGCCCGCATGGTGCTGCTGAAGGGCGTCGACCGCGACCGTCCCGGCGGCGGCTTCGTCTTCTACACCAACCTCGAAAGCCGCAAGGGCGGGGAGCTGCTGGCGAATCGCTTCGCCGCGCTCTGCTTCCACTGGAAGACCCTGCAGCGGAGCGTGCGGGTGGAGGGACCGGTAGAGCCGGTCTCCGAGGCCGATGCCGATGCCTACTACGCCTCCCGTGCCCGCGGCAGCCGCATCGGCGCCTGGGCCAGCCGGCAGTCCCGCCCGCTCGAGGGGCGCTGGGCGCTGGAGAAGGCGGTCGCGGAATATACGATGAAGTTCGGCATCGGCGAGATCCCGCGCCCGCCCTTCTGGTCCGGCTTCCGCGTCCTGCCGCAGCGCATCGAGTTCTGGCGCGACATGCCCTTCCGCCTGCATGACCGGCAGGTCTTCCACCGGGAGGGCGCGGGTTGGCGGATCGAAGCACTATACCCGTGAGCATCCCTGGGGAGCAGGCCGAGGTCGCGGCGCTGCTCCGGCGCCTGGCCGGACGCGACCCGATCGAGACGCATATCTCCGCCGTCTATGTCGGCACGGACACGGTCTGGAAGCTGAAGAAGGCGGTCGCGCTCGGCTTCCTCGACTTCTCCACCCCGGCGGCGCGGGAGCATTTCCTGCGGCGGGAATGGGAGATCAACCACCCCGCCGCGCCGGCCCTCTACCGTGATGTCGTGCCGGTGACGCGCGCCGCCGACGGCACCCTCGCGCTCGGCGGCGCGGGGGAGGCGGTGGACTGGGTGCTCCGCATGGCGCCGGTGCCGGCCGGGAACTTCCTCGACGCCGTGGCGGCGCGCGGTGGGCTGGACGGGGCGCTGCTCGACGCCATCGCCGATGCGGCCTTCGCGCTGCATGCCGCCTTGCCGCCCGTCACGGGCATCGACCCGGTCGCCGCCCTGGACCGGGTCCTCTCCGGCAACGTCGCGGCGGCGCATGCCGCGGGCCTGCCCGCCGCGCGGGTGGAGGCGCTGGACGCGGCGGCGCGGGGCTGGCTGGAACGCCTTGCGCCGCACCTCGCCGCGCGCGCCGCGGCCGGCCATGTCCGGCGCTGCCACGGCGACCTGCATCTCGGCAATCTCTGCCTGCTCGAGGGCCGCGTCACGCCCTTCGACGCGCTCGAGTTCGACGAGGATCTGGCGACCATCGACACCGGCTATGACCTCGCCTTCCTCCTCATGGACCTCGACCACCGGGTCGGGCGGGCGGCGGCGAACCGGGTGCTGAACCGCAGCATCGCGCGCTCGGGCGATGCCGGCATGGTGGCGGCCCTGCCCCTCTGGCTCTCGATCCGCGCCATGATCCGCGCGCATGTGCTGGCCAGGACGCAGGGGCCGGCGGCGGGGCTGCCCTATCTCGACCGGGCCGAGGCCATGCTGGCGCCGCCGCCGCCGCGCCTGGTCGCGGTGGGCGGCCTGCAGGGCACCGGCAAGTCGCGCCTCGCCCGCGCGCTGGCGCCGTCCCTCGGCGCCGCGCCGGGGGCGCTGGTGCTGCGCAGCGACGAGATCAGGAAGCGCCGCGCCGGCCTGGCGCCGGAGGAGCGGCTGCCGCCCGCGGCCTATACGCCCGAGGCGAGCCGCGCCGTCTTCGAGGAATTGGCTGCCCTGGCGGCGGCGGCGCTGCGCGGCGGCCATGCGGTGATCGCCGATGCCGCCTTCCTGCGGCCGGAGGAGCGCGCGGCGATCGAGGCCGCGCGCGGCGAGGCGCCCTTCACCGGGCTGTGGCTGGAAGCCCCGGTCGAGGTGCTGCGCGCCCGCGTCGCCGCCCGTCGCGGCGATGCCTCGGATGCCGGTGTAGCGGTGCTGGAGGCCGCGGCGGCGCGCGACCACGGCCCCCTCGCCTGGCAGCGGCTGGATGCCGCCGGCGACCCGCTGCCGGGGGCGCTCGCTGCCCTGGGCTTGAATGCGGGCGCTCCCTGCTAGACATTCCTGCCATGCGCCGATCAGGAGACGCGCCATGGCCTACAGACGCCTGCTTCTGCCGCTGACCGGCACCGCCGCCGGGGAGGCCGCGCTCGCCACCGCGCTGATGGTGGCGCGGATCTGGAATGCCCATGTCCACTGCCTGCATGTCCGGGTGGATGCGCGGGACGTCGCGCCGCTGGCCGGCGAGGGGCTGTCGGGCGCCATGATCGAGGAGATGATGGCGGCCACCGAGCGCGAGAGCGGCGAGCGGGCCAATCGCGTCCGTTCGCTCTTCGAGCGCTTCACCGACAGGTCCGGCGGCGTGACGCTCGCCAACAGCGCCGAGACCGCGCTGAAGACGGATGGGCCGACCCTCTCCTTCGAGAGCATCGCCGGCCGGGAGGAGGACGTCGTCGCGCAGCAATCGCGCCTCTACGACCTCGCCGTAGTGCCGCATCCCGAGGCGGAGGAGGACGTCTCCTCCTCCGACGCGCTGCATGCCGTGCTCTTCGATTCCGGGCGCCCCGTGCTGATCGCCCCGCGGGACGCGCCGGCGACCATCGGCACCCGCGTCTGCTGCGCCTGGAACGGCTCGGCCGAGAGCGCGGCGGCCATCGCCGCCAGCCTGCCCTGGCTGCACCGGGCGAATGCCGTCCAGCTCCTCTATGCCGACGAGTACCAGCGGCGGGGGCCGAGCGTGGAGGGCATCCGCAGCTATCTCCGCTGGCACGAGATCGAGGCGGAGCCGCGGCTCTTCAAGCCGCTGACCAAGGATGTCGGCGCCGGGCTGCTGGGCGCGGCGCGCGACTTCCGCGCCGACCTGCTCTGCATGGGCGCCTATAGCCATTCGCGGCTGCGGCAGTTGATCCTCGGCGGCGTGACCCGGCATGTGCTGGAGAACAGCGACATGCCCGTGCTGATGTGCCGCTGACCCTGCGGCCCGGCGCGGCCTGACCGGGCCGCTCCGCGCCGGCCTGGGAGGTGGAGTGGCTGCGATGGACGATCCCGCCCGTGCCACGCGGCTGGTCCGCCCGGCGCCCGAGTACCTGCCGGACTACGTGGCGGCGCTGGAGCGCGGCTGGTCGCCGGACAACGTGACGCCGGGGGCGACGGCACGCGAGCATCTGGCGTTCATCGCGCGCGACGCTGCCGGCTTCCTCGCCAGCCTCGACGACCCGGAGGCGCGCGGCGGGCCGATCACCTTGCCCGATGGCAGCGTGAAACCGCGCCTGCCGGGCTTCCGCCGCTGGATCCGGGATGGCGGCTTCTGCGGCGCGATCGGCATGCGCTGGCAGCCCGGCACGCCGGAACTGCCGCCGCATGTGCTGGGCCATATCGGCTATGCCGTGGTGCCCTGGCGGCGGCGGGAGGGGCAGGCGACCCGCGCCCTCGGCCTGTTGCTGGCCGAGATCGCGCCGCTCGGCCTGCCCTGGGTGGAGCTGACCACCGAGCCGGAGAACCTGGCCTCCATCCGGGTGATCGAGGCGAATGGCGGGCGGCTGGTGGAGCGCTTCGCCAAGGGGCCGGAATACGGCGGCGGGCCGGGCCTGCGTTTCCGCATCGCCCTGCCGCGCCCATAAGCCGCGGCAATGGCCGCGATCAGCCCCGCGGCATGGCGGCCGGCGCCGCCCGGGCCCAATTAGCCGCCCAACGGACGACAAGCCCGTCCGGCGAGAGGCTCCCGATGATCGATGTCCGACCCTTCAAGACCCTCGGCGGCGCCAACCATGGCTGGTTGAAGGCCCGCCACCACTTCTCCTTCGCCAATTACCACGACCCCGCCCGGATGAACTGGGGCCGGCTGCGCGTCTGGAACGATGACGAGATCGCCGCCGGCACCGGCTTCGACCCGCACCCGCACCGCGACATGGAGATCATCACCTATGTCCGGGAAGGCGCCATCACCCATCGCGACAGCATGGGCAACGAGGGCCGGACCGAGGCCGGCGACGTGCAGATCATGTCCGCCGGCACCGGCGTGGTGCACAGCGAGTACAACCTCGAGCCCGAGACGACCAAGATCTTCCAGATCTGGATCATCCCGGACCGCCGCGGCGTGACGCCGAACTGGGGTGCGAAGCAGTTCCCCAAGGCCGAACGCGATGCGGGGTTCGAGGTGCTGGCGAGCGGCCGGCCGCAGGATGCGGGCAATGGCGCCCTGCCGCTGAACGTCGATGGCGCGGTGCTGGCGGCGACGCTGAAGGCCGGCCAGACCCTGCGCCAGCCGCTCGCCGAGGGCCGCGCCGCCTACCTGGTGCCGGCCAAGGGTGCGGTGACGGTGAACGGCGTGGCGCTGGCCGCCCGCGACGGCGCCGGCATCGTGGATGAGCCCGTCATCGAGATCACCGCCGGCGAGGATGCCGAGCTGGTGCTGGTCGAGGTGGCGAAGGAGTAAGGGCGAAGGGGGCGAAGCCCCGCTTCGGAACCCCCCTTTCTTGCCTGGGCCTTCGGCGCGAAGCTGCCGCCCGCGAGGAACGGGAGGAAGCCCATGCCGAAGGTCCAGGCCGAGGAGCTGCGCCGCATCGGCCGCGCGCTGCTGGTGGCGAACGGCGTGCCGGAGGCTGAGGCGGCGACCGTCGCCCGGCACGTGGTCAATGCCAACCTGGCCGGCCATGACAGCCACGGCGTCATCATGCTGCCGAACTACATCGAGCGCGTGCGGGTCGGCCACATCGTCCCCGGCGCGCCCTTCACGATCGTGCAGGAAAGCCCAACGACCACCGTCGTCGATGGCAATTGGGGCTTCGGCTACGTCATCAACGAGCGCGCGATGGCGCTGACCATCGAGAAGGCGAGCTCGCAGAACATCGCGGCCTGCACGGTGTTCCGGCAGGGCCATGTCGGGCGCCTCGCCAGCTATCCCCTGATGGCGGCCGAGGCCGGGATGATCGGCATGGCCTGGGCGGATTCCGGCCGCTCCCCCAAGGGCGTCGCGCCCTTCGGCGGGCGGGAGGCACGGCTGGGGACCAACCCCTGGGCCATTGCCGTTCCCTCCGACCTCGATGGCGCCTTCTGCATGGACTTCGCCACCTCGGCCGTGGCGATGGGCAAGGTCAAGCTGGCCGAGGCGCGCGGGCAGGAGATCCCGCGCGGCTGGGTGGTGGACAGCGAAGGCGACCTCACCACCGACCCGAAGAAGATCAAGGGCGGCGCGCTGCTGCCGCTCGGCGGCGCGGGGGAGGGCTACAAGGGCACCGCGCTCGCGGCGATGGGCGAGGTCTTCTGCGGCATCCTGACCGGCCTCGGCTTCGGGGTGGAGCCGACGGGGCGGCACAATGACGGCTGCTTCCTCATCGCCATCAAGGTCGAGGCCTTCCGCCCGCTGCTCGCCTTCCGCAAGGAGGTCGCCGACTTCGCCCATTACCTGAAGGACACGCCGCCCGCGAAAGGCAGCAGCGGCGTGCTCTATCCGGGCGAGGTCGAGCACCTGGCGCAGCGGAAGCGCGCCGCCGAGGGCATCGAGATCGAGGACGCCACCTGGGCGAAGCTGCGCGCGCTGGCGGCGGAGGGCGGCGTGGCGGCGGAGCTTGGCCTGGGGTGATGGGCGAGCCGGGGAGGAAGTATCCTCCCCGAGCCCCTCCTCTATCTCTGTGAGTCTGGCAGCCGCCGCGCGTCGAGTGCCGACTCACAGAAAGGAAGGGTGGGGTTGGACGCCGAAGGCGTCCAACGGGAGGGAACACTTTTCCCTCCCCGACCTTCCCTTCACCCCCCTTTAATCCCGCCGCGGGCATGCTGCGCCGCCCCTCTCCAGGAAGGATGCGGCATGAAGCGCGCGCGCAGGCGGGTTCTGGTCACCGGCGGGGCCGGCTTCCTCGGCTCCCACCTCTGCGAGCGGCTGCTCGAATCGGGCGCCGAGGTCCTCTGCGTCGACAACTTCTTCACCGGCGCGCGGGAGAACATCGCGCATCTCCTCGCCCATCCGCGGTTTGAGGTGATGCGCCACGACGTCACCTTCCCGCTCTATGTCGAGGTGGACGAGATCTACAACCTCGCCTGCCCGGCCTCTCCCGTGCACTACCAGCACAACCCGGTGCAGACGGTGAAGACCTCCGTCCACGGCGCCATCAACATGCTGGGCCTGGCCAAGCGCACCGGCGCGCGGATCCTGCAGGCCTCGACCAGCGAGGTCTATGGCGACCCCACGGTGCATCCGCAGCCCGAGGACTACCGCGGCCATGTCAATCCGATCGGGCCCCGCGCCTGCTATGACGAGGGCAAGCGCTGCGCCGAGACGCTGTTCTGCGACTACCACCGGCAGCACGGCATCCCGATCCGCGTCGCGCGCATCTTCAACACCTATGGGCCGCGCATGCATCCCAATGACGGGCGCGTGGTGTCGAACTTCATCGTCCAGGCCCTGACCGGCGAGCCGATCACCCTCTACGGGGAAGGATCGCAGACCCGTTCCTTCTGCTACGTGGACGACCTCGTCGAGGGGCTGATCCGCCTGATGGCGGCGCCGGACGCGGCGACGGGTCCCGTCAACCTCGGCAACCCCACGGAGGTCTCGGTCCGCGCCCTGGCCGAGACGGTGCTGCGGCTCACCGGCTCACGCGCGCCGCTGGTCAGGCGGCCGCTGCCGGCGGATGATCCGGTGCAGCGCTGCCCGGATATCGGCAAGGCGCGGCGGCTGCTGGGCTGGGAGCCGACCGTGCCGCTGGAGGAGGGGCTGCGGCGCACCATCCGCCACTTCGCCGAGGTGCTGGACCTGCCGCCGCTGCCGCGCCAGGCGGGAATGGCGGCATGAGCCTGCCCGGCTTCCGCGCGCTCACCGGCGCCTCGCCCGGCCGCATCCGCGTGGTGGATATCGGCGCCAACCCGATCGATGGCGAGCCGCCCTATGCCGGCATGCTCCGCGCCGGGGAGGCGGAGGTGGTGGGCTTCGAGCCGAACCCTGCCGCGCTCGCCGCGCTGGAGGCGCGCCGCGGCCCGCTGGAGCGCTACCTGCCGCATGCGGTGGGCGATGGCCGACGGCACCGGCTGCATCTCTGCCAGGCGCCCGGCATGACCTCGCTGCTCGAGCCCGATCCGCAGGTGCTCTCGCTGTTCCACGGCTTCCCCGACTGGGGCCGCGTGCTGGCGGTGGAGGAGGTCGGGACCGTCCGCCTGGACGACGTGCCGGAAGCGGCAGGGGTGGACCTGCTGAAGCTCGACATCCAGGGCGCCGAGCTGATGGTGCTGCAGCATGCCCGGGCGCGCCTGGCGGAGGCGGTGGTGGTGCAGGCGGAGGTGGAGTTCCTCCCGCTCTACCGCGACCAGCCGCTCTTCTCCGAGCTGGAACTGTATCTCCGCGGCCGCGGCTACCGCCTGCACCGCTTCTTCCCCGAGGTCAGCCGTAGCTTCAGCCCCGTGCTGGTGGACAACAATCCCTATGCCGGGCTGAGCCAGCTCGTTTGGGCCGATGCGGTCTTCGTGCGGGACCTCACGCGGCTCGACCGCTTCAGCGACCGGCAATTGCTGGTGGCGGCGGCGATCCTGCACGACTGCTACGGCTCCTTCGATGCGGCCTACCGGCTGCTGGCGGAGCATGACCGGCGGCGTGGCGGGGCCCTGGCCGCCGCCTATCTCGCCGGACTGCAACAGCCGAGGGCCGCCTGATGCCGGATATCGGGGTTGCCCGGCGCACCGTGCTGCATGTCGGCTGCGGCGCCGCCGATATCGGCAGGCTGCCGGCGGAGTTCTTCCCGATGGAGGCCTGGCGCGAGCTGCGCCTCGACATCGACCCGGCGGCGCGGCCGGACATCATCGCCTCCATCACCGACATGGCGGCGGTCGAGAGCGGCTCGGTGGACGGGGTCTTCTCCGCCCACAACCTCGAGCACCTCTTCGCGCATGAGGTGCCGCTGGCGCTGGCCGAGTTCCGCCGCGTGCTGCGCCCCGGCGGCTTCGCGTTGGTGACGGTGCCGGACCTGCAGCGGGTGGCGGGGCTGGTCGCGGCGGACCGGCTGGACGAGCCGGCCTATGTCTCGCCGGCCGGGCCGATCGCGCCGCTCGACATGATCTTCGGGCATCGCGGCGCAATCGCGCAGGGGAACCTCTTCATGGCGCACCGCACCGGCTTCACGGCGCGGATGCTGGAGCAGGCGCTGCGCGCGGCGGGCTTCCCGCTGGTGCGGGTGGTGCGGGACGAGCGCTTCGCGCTCTGGGGCGCGGCCTATACGGCGACGGGGTGAGGCGTGGAGGCGGGGCGCACGACGCGCCTTCGACGGCGTCGGGTGTCCCGGAGGGCGCGCTGCCCCAGGGACTGGATGCCCTTCGTTCCGCCGGGGATGGCGCGGCCGCCGGCCCGGCGCCGGGCAGCAGCGTCCCGCCTAAGGCCTGAGCCGGATCGCCTCCAGCGCCGCCTCCATCCGCGCGGTGAAGCCCGCGCTGTCGCCGATGCTGCGCCGCCAGGCCTCGCCGCCGGCCAGCACCGCCCGCGCCCGCGCATGCCGCGCGGGGTCGCTGCCATGCGCCACCGCCGTCGCCATATAGCCGTCCAGCGTCGTGGCGATGCAGTCCGGCAGGCCGACCGCCTGCAGCAGCGCCCCCGCCATGCGCGACGCGAAGGACCGGCCGGAGAGCGTGACCAGCGGCAGCCCCATCCGCAGCGCATCGCTCGCCACCGTGCCCGCATTGTAGGGGAAGGTGTCTAGGAAAAGGTCGGCCAGGCCAAGCCGCGCGAGGTAGCGCGCCGGCTCCGCCCGCGGCGCGACGATCAGCCGATCCGGCGCGATGCCGCGGGCCGCGGCATGGCGGCGGAGGGTCTCCTCGCCCGTCGCATTGTCCTCCGCCAGCCACAGCACGGCGTGCGGCAGGCGGTGCAGGATCTCGAGCCAGGCGCCGAAGACATCCTCGGTGATCTTGTAGAAGTTGTTGAAGCAGCAGAGGACGAAGGCGTCCTCCGGCAGTCCTTCCTCCCGCCGCGTCAGCGCGGGCAGGGCGGGCGCCCGGCTGTCATTCGCCTGGTAGAGGCCGGCCAGCGGCAGCGGCCTCGGCGCATAGTGCATTGCCTGATCCGGCGGCACGACCTGCGCGTCGCAGATCAGCCAGTCCAGTTCCGGCAGCGGCACGGGGCCGACATAGCCGAGATAGGTCGCCTGCACCGGCGCCGGCTTCCAGCGCAGCGCGCCGAGCCGCGCGCCCTGCGTCAGCCCGTTGAGATCCACCAGGATGTCGATCTCGTCCGCCCGGATGCGTCGCGCCGCCGCTTCCTCGGACAGCGTGCCGATCGGGACGTGGTGGTCGAGCGCCGCAATGATCCGCTGCCGCAGGGCGCTGCCATCCTCGCGGGTCGAGCAATAGCCGAAGACCTCGAACCGCCCGCGGTCGTGCCGCTCCAGCAACTCGACGATCAGCGTCCCCATGGCATGGCGGCAGAAATCGGAGGAGAGATAGCCCACCCGGATGCGGTCATGCCGGTAGCCGCCTTCGGGCGCCAGCCGCGCCGGTGCCGGCGGCACCTTGCGGGCGATCCAGGCCGCCGTGACCTCCCGCTGCAGGGCGACGTCGTCCGTCAGCGCCAGGATGCCGAGCGGGCCGGACTGCAGCACCAGGTCCCGCGCCGCGACGCCCGGGATGCCCGGCGCATGCAGCGGCCAGAGGCAGGATTTCTGCCGGATATGGCTCCAGTGCTGGACCACGTCGGGCTGCCGCGGGTCGGTCAGCAGGCTAGCGCGCAGGGCCTGCTCCGCCTCGGCATAGCGCTTCTGGCCCTCCAGCAGCCGGCCGCTGTGGTTGAGCAGCAGCAGCCGTGCCTCGTCCGGCTGCAGCGCGCCCTGCCAGGCGGCCAGCGCCGCCTCGGCCTCGCCCGACGCTTCCAGCGCCAGGCCGAGATTGACCGCGGCCTGATGGAGGTCCGGCTTGCGGGCGAGGGCCTGCCGATAGGCCTCGATCGCCCCCGCCCGGTCGCCGGCGGCCGCGCACTGGACGCCGAGGTTGAACCAGGCCGCGAAGGCGAGCGGCGAGGCCGCATTGGCCGCCAGCCAGGCGCGATAGGCGGGGATGGCCAAGGCCGGCGGCGCGCCCTCGAGCGAGGGCAGCAGCGCCTCCAGCGGCGTGCCGGCCGCGAGGTCGAGCGGCGCCATCAGGCGGCGCCGTCCCAGAACCGGCCATCCGCCGGCAGTGGCGAGAAGGCATGCCGCCGCGCCAGGGCCGCGCGCCAGCGCGCCTCGTAATCCGCGACGAAGGAGGTCTCCTCCGCGTCATGGTTTATGGCGGCGCCGAGTTCGAGGCAGGCGTCGAGATTGGCGAGGTCCGGCCGCGGCAGGCGGCCCGCCGCGAAATCCGCCCACATCCCGCGGAACAGGTCTTCCAGCGACCGCACCAGGCGCGGCGTGTCGAAGAGCAGGGAGCCCCGACGCCCCGCCACCAGCCGCGCCCGCAGCGGCGCCAGCCGCGTGCGGTCCTGCCCGAGGTCCACGGCGCGGCGCACGTAATCCTCCGGCGTGTCGCAGACCATCTCTGGCAGGCCGGCGGCGCGGACCAGGCTGGCGCAGACCCGCGCCTGGAAGCCGCGGCCCGGCACGGTCAGCACCGGGACGCCCATCCACAGCGCGTCGGAGGCCGTGGTATGCGCGCCATAGGGCAGGGTGTCGAGGAAGAGGTCGGCCAGGGCATAGCGCGCCAGATGCTCGCGGTTCGGCGCGAGCGGCGCGAAGACCAGCCGCGCCGGCGCCACCCCGGCCTCGGCGGCGCGGGCGCGCAGCCGTTCGTCCACCGTGTCGCAGCTCTTCAGCAGCCAGAGCACGCTGTCCGGCACCTCCCGCAGGATCGCCATCCAGCGGGCGAAGGTGAAGGGCGTGATCTTCTGGGTGCCGTTGAAGCTGCAGAAGACCGTCGCATCCTCCGGCAGCCCGGCCTCCTCGCGGGTGGGCGCACGCTCCGTGCCCAAGGGTCGTTGCCGGTCGTTCGGCTGGTAGCAGGGCAGGCGGAGGACCTTCTCCGAATACCAGCGCTCCTCGCCTTCCGGTACGATGACCGGGTCGGCGATGATGTAGTGGTGGTAGGGCGTGCCCATGCTGCCGGGATAGCCGAGCCAGTTGACGATGACGGGCGCCGGCCGGCGCGACAGCAGCTTCGTGCGGGCACCGCGGGTATGGCCGTTCACGTCCACCAGGATGTCGATGCCGTCCTGCAGCATCAGCCGCAGCGCCGCCTCGTCGTCCAGCGGGCCGATGTCGCGCCAGTGCTCCACGCTCCCGCGGATGCGGCGCTTCGTGTCGTCCTCCGCCGCGATGCCGCAGTAATAGGCGAAGACCTCGAACCCCGCGCGGTCGTGCAGGCCGAACATGTCGGCCATCAGATGGCCGATGGCGTGGTCGCGGAGGTCGGAGGAGAGATAGCCGACCCGCAGGCGCCGCCCGGGCACCTCGGCGATGCGGTGGGCGAAATCGGCCTCCGTCCGGAACTCCGCCGGGGTGCCCACCTCCCGCCGGCTATAGGCGGCGGCGCAGGCGAGCTGCAGCATCGGGTCGTCGGCATAGTTGGCCAGCGACAGCGGCGCGATCCGCCGCAGCAGCGCGGCGCGGTCCATCCCGGCCAGCGGTTCCAGCAGCGGCCAGGCGCATTGCCGTTGCCGCAGGCTGATCCAGTGCTGCACCACGTCGCGCTGGGTGCCGGGCGTCAGCTCCGCGATCTGCCGCAGCGCCGCCTCGGCTTCGGCCAGCAGGCGGCCGCCTTCCAGCGCCTGCGCCATCTGCTTCAGCGCCGTCACCTTCCAGGTGACGCTGTCGCCGGTCAGGCCGGCGAGGCTGCCGGTCACATGCGACCAGTGGCCCATCGCCTGCGCCGTGGCGCCAAGCTGCGCGTGGATGGCGCCGAGGTTGATCCAGGGCGGCAGGAAGCCCGGGTCCCGCCGGATGGCGGTGGCGAAGGCCTCCGCCGCCCCGGCCAGGTCGCCCAGCGCCGCCAGCAGGACGCCATGGTTGAACTGCGCCACCTGCAGCGCGGGGTCGTCCGGGTGCCGCGCCGCCCAGTCCCGGTAGAGCGCCGCGGCGGCTTCCATCTGGCCCGCGGCGGCGAGCGCCTGGGCCCGGGTGACGAGTTCGGCGATGCCCATCCTGCGCATCCCCCCTGCTGGCTCAGGTCCCGACGAAGAGCGCGTTGATCTGCGCCGTGCTCATCGCGCCGAGCTGGGTGGTGGTGAAGCCGGCGCATTGGGTATTGGTCAGCGCCGCGATGTCGGTGCTCTCCATCGCCTGCACCTGGGCGGTGGTGAAGGCCGCCACCTGCGTCGTCGTCAGCCCGGCGACCTGGGTGGTGGTGAGCGCGACGATGGCGGTGGTGTTCAGCGCCTGCAACTGCGTGGTGGTCAGCGCACCCACCTGGGCGGAGCCGAGCCCGACGATCTGGGTGCTGCCCAGCGCGCCGATCCCCGTGGTGGTGAGCGCCACCAACTGGGTCGAGGTCAGGGCGGCGAGCTGGGTGGAGCTCAGGCCGCTCGCCTGCGTGGTGCCGAAGGCATTGATCTGGGTCGTGCCGAGGCCGGCGAGCTGCGCCGTGCCCAGCGCGCCGATCTCGGTGGTGGTGAGGACGGCGATGTCCGTCGTCTCGATCGCGGCGACCTGGGTGGTGGTCAGCGCCGCGACCTGCGTCGTCGTCAGCGTCTGGACCTGGGTGGTGGTCAGCGCCTGCACCTGGCCCGTGGTGAGGCCGCGCAACTGCGTGGTGTTGAGCGCCGCGAGATCCGAGGTCTCGAGCGCCGCGACCTGGGTGGTGGTGAGCGCCGCGAGCTGGGAGGAGGTGAAGCCGGCCATCTGCCCGGTCGTCAGCGCCTGCAGGTCGGTGGTGTTGATCGCCGCCGCCTGCGCCGTCGTCAGCCCGCCGAGCTGGGTGGTGGCAAGCGCCACCATCTGCGTGGTGGTGAGAGCCTGCACGTCCGTCGTGGTCAGGGCCGCAAGCTGCGAGGTCGTCAGCGCCTGGACCTGGGTGCTCGTCAGCGCCTGGACCTCGGTCGTATTCAGCGCCTGCACCTGGGCGGTGGTCAGGGCCTTGACCTGCGTCGCGTTCAGCACCGCGAGGTCGGTGGTCTCCATGGCCCTGGCCTGGGTGGTGGTCAGCGCCGCGACCTGTGCCGTGGTCAGGCCGGCCATCTGGGTGGTGGTCATGGCCTGCAGGTCGGTGGTGTTGATCGCCGCGACCTGGGTGGTGGTCAGGGCACCGACCTGGGTGGTGGTCAGCGCCGCCACCTGGGTGGTGGTCAGCGCCTGCACCTGCGTCGTGGTCAGGCCCTTGATCTGGGTCGCGTTCAGCACCGCGAGGTCGGTGCTCTCGAGCGCCTGGACCTGGGTGGTGGTCAGCGCCGCGAGCTGGGTCGAGGTCAGGCCCGGCACCTGGGTGGTGGTGATGGCCTGCAGGTCGGTGGTGTTGATGGCGGCGACCTGCGTGGTGGCGAGGGCGCCGATCTGGCCGGTGGTCAGCGCCGCCATCTGCGTGGTGGTCAGCGCCTGCACCTGCGTCGTGGTCAGGCCGCGAAGCTGCGAGGTCGTCAGCGCCTGGACCTCGGTCGTGTTCAGCGCCTGCACCTGGGTCGTGGTCAGCGCGGCGACCTGGGTCGTCGTCAGGGCCTTGACCTGCGTCGCGTTCAGCACCGCGAGGTCGGTGGTCTCCAGCGCCTGGGTCTGGGTGGTGGTCAGCGCCGCGATCTGCGCCGTGGTCAGGCCGGCCATCTGGGTGGTGGTCATGGCCTGCAGGTCGGTGGTGTTGATC
The DNA here is from genome assembly GCF_030657435.1 of Paracraurococcus lichenis. GTDB lineage: Bacteria > Pseudomonadota > Alphaproteobacteria > Acetobacterales > Acetobacteraceae > Paracraurococcus > Paracraurococcus lichenis. The sequence continues at coordinate 148,802 of NZ_JAUTWS010000015.1, forward strand.
GCCGCGACCTGGGTGGTGGTCAGGGCACCGACCTGGGTGGTGGTCAGCGCCGCCGCCTGGGTGGTGGTCAGCGCCTGCACCTGCGTCGTGGTCAGGCCCTTGACCTGCGTCGCGTTCAGCACCGCGAGGTCGGTACTCTCGAGCGCCTGGACCTGGGTGGTGGTGAGCGCCGCGAGCTGGGTCGAGGTCAGGCCCGGCACCTGGGTGGTGGTGATGGCCTGCAGGTCGGTGGTGTTGATGGCGGCGACCTGCGTGGTGGCGAGGGCGCCGATCTGGCCGGTGGTCAGCGCCGCCATCTGCGTAGTCGTCAGCGCCTGCACCTGGGTCGTGGTCAGGCTACGGAGCTGCGAGGTCGTCAGCGCCTGGACCTCGGTCGTGTTCAGCGCCTGCACCTGGGTCGTGGTCAGCGCGGCGACCTGGGTCGTGGTCAGGGCCTTGACCTGCGTCGCGTTCAGCACCGCGAGGTCGGTGGTCCCGATCGCCTGGACCTGCGTGGTGGTCAGCGCGGCAAGCTGCGTGGTGCCGAGCGCGCCGACCTGCGTCGTGGTCAGCGCCTGCAGGTCGGTGGTGTTGAGTGCCGCGACCTGGGTGGTCGTGAGCTGCCCGACCTGGCTGGTGGTCAGCCCCTGCACCTGCGTGGTCGTCAGCGCCTGCACCTGCGTCGTCGTCAGGGCCCGGAGCTGCGAGGTGGTGAGGGCGCCGACCTGCGTCGTCGTCAGCGCCTGCACCTGCGTGGTCGTCAGCGCCGCGAGATCCGTCGTCGACAGCCCCGCGATGGTCGTGGTCGTCAGCGCCTGGATCTGCGTCGTGTTCAGGTTCGAAAGGACAGCCATCCTACGCTCCCAGCCGGCTTCATCGCCCAGATGCGACGCCGCCGCCGGCGCCTGGGCCCGCGCGCGATGTCGATGTCCGGCCCGGACATTCTGTCGGCACCGATCGGACGCAGGATCGCATGCCGTGCTTTGCGCAACGGTTAAGGCTCGCGCAGGCTCTCCCGCAGGCCGCGCAGCAGGGGGAAGAGCAGGTAGGAGAGCAGCCTCCGCTCCCCGACGCGGATCTCGGCCGTCACGGTCATGCCCGGCATCGGCCGTAGGCCTTCCGGCAGCGCGGCGAGCCGCGTCTCCCCGAGCGCCACCTGGGCCCGGTGCAGGGCGATGCCGGCGCCCTCCGCCGCGACGGAATCCTGGGCGACGGCGCGCAGGCGACCGCGCAGCATGCCGTGGCGCTGCCAGGGGAAGGCATCGACCTTGACCATGACCTCGTCGCCCGGCCGGGCCTGGCCGGTATCGGCCGAGCGCAGCGCGACCTCGGCGATCAGCGGCGCGCCGGCCGGCACCAGGGAGACCAGCGGCTCCGCCTCCCGCAGGACGGAGCCGGCGGAGCGCTTCGCCACCTCCAGCACCGTGCCGTCCTCCGGCGCCGTCACGACCGTGAGTTCCGCGAGGCGCGTCGCCTTGGCGAGCGCTTCCTCGGTGCGGGAGAGCTCGGCGCGGATGCGCACCACCTCCTCCAGCACCTGGCGCCGCCAGTCCTCGACCAGGCCGGCGCGCTCCGACTGCTTGGCGGCCAGGATATGCCGCAGCTCGGCCAGGCGGCCGCGGCCCAGCTCGCGCTCCCGCTCCGCCTGCAGCCGCGTCGAGCGCGCGGCGAGGAATTGCAGGCGGGAGCCGATCTGGCCTTCCAGCAGCTTCGCCCGCAGCGCCTCCACGTCGCGGGCGATCGCCACCTGCCCGGAGAGCGCGGCATCGGCCTCCTCCAAGGTGCGGATCGCCGTCTCCTGCGCGCGGATCTCCTCCTCGATCGAATGCAGCCGTGCCGCGAGCACCGCCTGGCGCCGCGCCAGCAGCCCGGCCTGCAGCAGCGCCTCGGCATCCTCCGCGGCGGCGAGCGGCGTGCCGGCCAGCTCCGCCTCCAGCCGCACGCGCTGCGCGGCCAGCGTCCGGCGCTGGGCAGAGAGCGCGGCGCGGTCGGCCTCGGCGAAGCTCGGGTCCAGCACCGCCAGCACCTGGCCGCGGCGGACGGCATCGCCCGGCTTGACCAGCAGCTCGCGGATCACCGCGCGCTCCATCGGCTGCAGCACGATGGGCGGGGCATCGGGGGCGAGGCGGCCGCTGCCGGCCACCACCACATCCACCCGGGCGAAGGCGGCGACCGCGATCAGCGCGACGAAGAGCGCGGCGACCAGCCAATGGAGCCAGCCGAGCAGGGGCGGCGGCGGCTCGGCCAGCAGCGCCTCCAACTCGTCCTGGAAGGCCGCGGCCTCCGGCACCGGGGCCGGGGAGGGCGCGCGGGTGCGGCGTGCCCAGGCCCGCCAGGCCGGCGCCCGGCGGGCGGCCGCTAGCGCAGGTGCCGTGTCTGCTGCTGCCATAGGTGCCGATAGATGTCGCAGCGCTCCAGCAGTTGCGCATGCGGGGCGAAATCCACCGCGCGGCCCTGCTCGAGCACCAGGATGGCGTCCGACTGCACGAGCGAGGCGAGGCGGTGCGAGACGATGACCATGGTCCGCCCCCGCGCGATCTCGGCGAGGTTGGCCTGGATGATCGCCTCGCTCTCCGGGTCGAGCGCGCTGGTCGCCTCGTCGAAGATCAGCAGGCGCGGACGGGTCAGCAGGGCACGGGCGATGGCGATGCGCTGGCGCTGGCCGCCGGAGAAGTTGCTGGCATTCTCCTCGACCATGGTGTCGTAGGCGAGCGGCAGGCGGTCGATGAACTCGTCGGCGCCGGCCAGCCGCGCGGCCTCCAGCACCTCGGCCAGCGGCGCCTCAGGCCTGGCGGCCGCGATGTTGTCGCGCAGCGTGCCGCGGAACAGCAGGTTGTCCTGCAGCACCACGCCGACGTTGCGGCGGAGGTGTTCCAGGTCGATATGGCGGATATCGACGCCGTCGAGCTGGATCAGCCCTTCCTGCGGCAGGTGGATGCCCTGGATCAGCCGCGTCACGGTGGTCTTGCCGGAACCGGAGCGGCCGACGACGCCGATCACCTGGCCTTCCCCGACCGCGAAGCTGACGTGGCCGAGGGCCGGGGTGGCGGCGCCGGGATAGGCGAAGGTCACGCCTTCGAAGCGGAGGGCGCCGGTGATGGCGGGGCGGGCGAGGCGCTGCTTCGCACTCCGCTCCGGCCGCGCGTTCATCACCGTGCCCAGCATGCGCAGGGACAGCGCGGCCTCCTGGTACTCGTTGATCAGGGCCACGATCTGCACCAGCGGCCCGGTGACGCGGCCCGAGAGCATGGTGAAGGCGACCAGCGCGCCGATGGAGAGCCGCCCCTCGAAGACCTCCACCGCGCCGATGCCGAGCACGGCGATCTGCATCAGCCGCTCCAGCATCCCCGTCGCCACCGTGCCCGCGGCGCCGATCCGCCCGACCTCGGCATGGCCGCGCACGGCAGCCGCCACCTGGCCGTCCCAGGCGCGCTGCCGCGCCGGCTCCAGCACCAGGGACTTCACCGCGCGCATGTTGTGCAGCGTCTCGACCAGATAGGCCTGGCGCGCGCCCTCCGCCGCATAGAGCAGGTTCAGCCGCCGCCGGAAGGCCGGCACCAGCCCGCCGATGACCGCGGCAATCGCCGCCGAGAAGCCCAGCACCACCAGCGTCAGCACGCCGCTGTAGAGGGCCAGCAGCACCAGCAGCACCGGCAGCAGCGCGGCGTCCAGCAGGGTCTGGAACAGCCGGCCCGTCAGGAAATGGCGCAGCTTCTCCGTCTGCTGCATGTGCCGCGCCAGCACGCCGGCGGCATTGCCTTCGAAGAAGGCGAGCGGCAGGGCCAGCAGGTGGCGGAAGGTGCGGGAGCCGAGCCTTGCATCCATCCGGTTGCAGGCCAGCAGCATCAGCCTCTGCCGGGCATAGGCGAAGACGCCGTCGAACAGCACCAGCAGGGCGAAGACCAGCACCACCACCACGAGGGTCTGGTAGGAGTGGTGCGCCACCACCTTGTCGATCAGCACCTGGAAGAGCAGGGGGATGGCGAAGCCGATCAGGTTGGACAGCACGGCCGCGACGGCGACGCCTGCGAGGAAGCGGCGGTGCCGCGCGATCTCCGGCAGGAACCAGCGGAAGCCGAAGGGCTGGTCCTCCTCCGCCCAGGAGGGGGCGCGGCGGCGGCAGAGCACCAGCGTGCCGTCCCAGCCCGCCAGGAATTGCTCCCGCGGGAGGAGCTGGACCCCCGCCATCTCCTGCGCCGGGTCGAGCACCGCGGCCATCTGCGACCCGTCCGGGCCGGGGACGACATGCACCAGGATCACCCAGGCGCCGTCCCGCCGCAGCGCCAGCGCCGGATAGGCGCTGCCGAGGCCGGCCGCCTGGTCCCAGCCGCAGCCGCGCAGCACGCGGGTCCGCAGCCCGAGCCGGCGCATGGCGCCCAGCACGGGGGGCAGCATGTCCGGGCCTTCCACGGCCGGCAGCTCCTCCGGCGCCATCTGCAGCCCGTGGTGCATGGCGACCAGGAAGAGGCACCGCAAGGCTGTCAGTTCAGGCGCCAAAGTCTCTCCGCCCCGGGATCCGCCGGGACGCTAGCCGCGCCCTGCTTGCGGCGCGGTTAAGCCGCGGCGCGCACCCCGCGGATCAGGTCGTGCACGAAGCCGAGCTTCCTGATGGCCGGCGGCGAGAGGACGAAGGGGTAGAGGTCGGCCGAGCCCATGCAGCGGTTCAGGCTGTTCACCGCGAAGGTCAGCGGCAGCCAAGCCTCCACCAGGGTCTGGATGCTCTCGACTTTGTAGGGGTCGAAGTCGATCTCGGCATCGAGGTCGTCGGTGCGTGCCACCTTGGGCGCGACCTTCAGCCCGAAGGAGGCCGCCATCTCCAGCGTGTCCACGATATGGAGGTAATGCGCCCAGGTCTCGGCGAAATCCTCCCAGGGATGGGCGGTGGCATAGGTGCTGACATAGGCGTTCTGCCAGTCGGGCGGCGGGCCCTCGTTGTAGTGGCGCTGCAGCGCCGCGCCGTAGTCCTGGCTGTCGTCGCCGAAGACGGCGCGGCAGGCCTCCAGCTTGCCGCCGTCGCGCACCAGCAGGTCCCAGAAATGATGCCCCGTCTCGTGCCGGACATGGCCGAGCAGGGTGCGGAAGGGCTCGCCCATGGCGGCGCGGCGGGCCTCGCGCTCGGCATCGTCGGCCTCGGCCAGGGCGAAGGTGATGACGCCGTTGTCATGCCCGGTCATGACCTTCGGCCCGCCATCGACCGGATCGGCCATGACGTCGAAGGTCAGGCCATGCTCCGGGTCCTCGGCCCGCGTCTTCAGCGGCAGGCGGAGCCGGCGCAGCGTGTAGATCAGCCGGTGGATCGCATCCTGCCACTTGCGCCAGGGCGGCAGGTTGGCGGCGATGTTGAGGTCCGGGATGGTGCGGTTGTGCCGGCAGGCCAGGCAGAAGCCGCCCTCCTCCTCCGACGGGACCATCCAGTTGCAGGCCTGCCAAGCGGCATTGGCGCAGAAGGCCTGCTGCCGGTCCGGCCGCACCAGCGGCTGCCAGAGATCGCCCTGCGCGGGTTCGAGCGCCGAGAGCAGCCCGATCTCCGGCAGGAAGCCGAGGACGTTGCCGGACTTCTCGCAGCGGGTGTTCTCGAAATAGAGGACCTGGTCGCAGGCCTGGCAGCGGAAGAGTCGCATCGGTGCCCCCGGAGGACGGCAGGCGCCAGCGGCGCCGTCCTGCGCAGGACGCGCGGGGCAGGGGGAAGTTTCGCAGGTGCGAGACGTGGGAGGGCGACTGTCGGCCGGAACGCGGTCCTCGCACCGGGCAGGGCGGCACGGCCCTCAGGCACCTCAGGCCCCTCGGAGGCCGCGCCCAGGGGGCAGCGACCCCCGGTGACATCCGCGCCCGGATTTCATGATCGTGCAGCCCGAAACCGGTGCATCATGCCGCCAGCCGTCCCGGACATCCTGCGTGCTCCGGCACCGCCTCAATACGGTGCCGATACCTGGGAGTAATGGCGCTATGTCGTCGGGCAATGACTCCTGCAGCTATTCCGTCGAAACCATCGCCGTGGAGGGTGCACGCGGCGTCCTCGCGCGGGGGATCAACAACCTCGGCACCGTGGTCGGCTTCTATTTCGATCCGAACGGCGAGCATGGCTTCGTCGACCGCGCGGGCCAGGTCGACAGCTTCGATGTCGACGGCGCGAAAGCCACGACTGCCTATGCGATCAATGACCGTGGCATCATCGTCGGAACCTACACGACCCCCGACAACGAGGAGCATGGCTACATCGACCATGCGGGCGTGTTCAGCACCCTCGATGCGCCGGGGGCCCGCCTGACCTTCCCGGCATCGATCAACGACAGGCACCAGATTGCCGGATGGAGCGTGTCGAGCGACGACGGCTCGACGCATGGCTTCGTCGAGAGGAACGGCGACTTCGTCGCCGTGGACTACCCCGGCGCCCGGCAGACCCAGGTCTTCGGCATCAACAACCGGGGCGAGATGGCCGGAACCTATATCGCGGGCGACTTCACGAGCCATGCCTTCATCGACGACCACGGCAACTTCGTCACGATCGATCCTCCCGGCTCCACCTATGCCGTCGCCACGGGGATCAACGACCGGGGCCAGGTCGTCATCGATGCATCCGACGGCGCGGGGTTCGATGTGTATGTCTACGAGCCCGGCCGATTCAGCCAGGTGACCTCGGCGGATCTCACGCTCAACGGCGCGAACGGCATCAATGACCGGGGCCAGATCGTCGGCACGGCCGAACTCAGTGCCCTCGTCCCCTATGTCGCGAGCCCCGCACATGGGGAGTTTCTGTGGACCTGACCGCCGGATGGCGTGACGCGCTGACCGGTGGTGTCGCCGCATCGGGCCCGGCCTGCGTTCCGGATCGCCCGGCACCGGACGGATGCGGGCGGACGGTGCCGGCGCCGCCCGGGGCGGCGGCGGCTGCGGTCCGCCCTCGAGCGGGCTGGTCTCCTCGGGGCGGCGCGATGACGGAACAGGTCGCGGCGAGGCGGCCTTCCCGGCCCGTTCCAGGTCCGAAGCTCCTCTCCGGCCTTGCCCCGGCGGCCCCGCATGCCCGGCCGCCGGCCAGGCCCTACCGGTTCGCCTCCAGCGTCTCCCGGCCCGCCGCCGCACTCGCGCTGCCGCGCAGCCACCCCGCGACCGCCGCCGCCACATCCTCGAGGCGCCGCTGCCGCCCCGTGTCGATCGCCACCGTCGCCGTGATCCCCGCCCGCAGCGGCGGCTCCCCCGGGAAGGGCTGCAACCGGATCCGCACCGGCAGCCGCTGCACCACCTTCACCCAATTGCCCGAGGCATTCTGCGGCGGGAGGATGGCGAACTCCGCCCCCGTCGCCGGGCTGATGCTCTCCACCACGCCGGTCCAGGTCACGTCCGGGTAGAGGTCCAGCACCACATCCACCCGCTGCCCGACGCCGACATGGGTCAGCGTCGTCTCCTTCAGGTTCGCCTCCACCCAGGGGCGGCGCTCCGAGACCAGGGCGAAGACCGGCGTCGCCGCCTTCACCTGCTCGCCGCGCTGCAGCCGCATGTTGACGATGGTGCCGCCGACCGGCGCCGCCACCACCGTCCGCCGCAGGTCGAGCAGCGCTTGGTCGCGCTCGGCGATCCGCTGCCGCACCGTCGGGTGCTCCTCCACCGGCAGGCCCGGGTCGCCCTGCAGGGTCGCCAGCAGCCGGGTCAGGCGCTGGCGGACCACGTTGATCCGCTCCTTCGCCACCTCGGCATCGCTCAGCGCCTCCTCCAGCTTCGCGGCCGGGGCCACGCCGCGCTGCGCCAGGTCCTGCTGCCGCCGCGCCTGGCGGGCGAGGAATTCTGCGCGGCTCTGCAGCTCGCCCAGCTCGCTCTCGGTCTCGCGGTAGGTGGCGCGGGCAGTCTCCACCGCGCTGCGGGCGGCGGCCAGCTCCGCCTCGGCCTTCTGCAGGACCAGGCGATAGGGTTCGGGGTCGAGGCGGATCAGCACCTCGCCCGCCTGCACCCGGGCATGGTCGCGCACCGCCACCTCCAGCACCCGCCCGGCGACCTCCGGCGCGACCTGGACGATATCGGCCTTCACATAGGCATTCTCGGCGGTGACGTAGCGGCCGCCGCGCTGCCAGACCACCGCCGCGGCGGCCAGCGCCAGCAGCGGCACGCCGGCCAGCAGGACCAGGCGCAGCAGCCGGCGGGGGAGGGGGCGCGGCCCGCTCATGGCGCCGCCCCCGGACGCCGCTCCGCCTCCGCCGGCCGACGCGCGCCCATCGCCAGCACCGTCGCCTTCACCCGCTCCAGCATCCCGGTCAGCGCGGCGCGCTCGGCCTCCTCCAGCTCGGCCAGGGCGTCGTCGAGGAACCGCTCGGCGATCAGGCCCATCTCGGTCTGGACCCGCTCGGCCTCCTCCGTCAGGTGGAGCCGGTTGACGCGCCGGTCCGCCGGGTCGGGGCGGCGGACCAGCCAGCCGCGGCGCTCCATCCGGTCGACCATCCGGCCGGCGGTCGCCCGCTCCACCTCCAGCATCTCGGCGAGCTCGGACTGGCTGATACCGGGGTGCCGGTGCAGCCGGCTGAGCACCAGCCATTGCGACCGGGTCAGCCCGATCCGCCGCACCCGCCGGTCGAAGGAGGCGCGCATCAGCCGCGCCACATCGGCGATCAGGAAGCCGATATGGCGGCGGTCATCGGTGCTCGGCACGGGCGCTTCCTGGACGCGGCACGGGGCTTCGCCTCGTTTGTTGCTCAAGTCATCATCATCCGGCACACTTTCGTCAAGGTTACAAGGACGGGACCGCCCGCGCGCGATGGCCGAGCCGCCGGAGAGCTTCGAACAGCCCGTCCTCCGCCGGATCCTGATCCTGGCGGCGGTGGTCATGGGCTCGACCCTCTACGCCACCACCCTGCTGGTCGCCTCCACCCTGCTGCCGCAGATGCAGGGCAGCATGGCGGCGACGCCGGACGAGATCGCCTGGACCACCACCTTCAACATCCTGGCGACCGCCATCGCCACGCCGACCAGCGGCTTCCTCGCGGCCCGCTTCGGCCGGCGGCGGGTGATGCTGGCCAGCGTCATCGGCTCGACCCTCGCCACCTGGCTCTGCGGCCAGGCGGAGAGCCTGGAGGCGCTGGTCCTCTGGCGCGTCCTGCAGGGCGGCATCGGTGCGCCGATGATACCCCTGGCCAATGCCACGGTGCTGGACAGCTTCCCCGTCCGGCAGCGCGGCATGGTCAGCTCCATCTTCGGCATGACGGTGGTGCTGGGCCCGGTGATCGGCCCGGTCTTCGGCGGCATGCTGGCCGAGGCCTACAACTGGCGCTGGGCCTTCTTCATGATCGTCCCGGCCGGGGCGCTGGCCGCCCTCGCGCTCTGGGCGGTGCTGCCGCCGGACCGGAAGGGGGCGCGGGTGCCGATGGACTGGACCGGCTTCCTCGCGCTCGCCACCTGCATCGCCTGCCTGCAACTCGTCTTTTCCCGCGGCCAGCGGCTGGACTGGCTGGAGAGCCCGGAGATCGTCGCGGAGTGCCTCGTCGCGGCGCTCGCCTTCTGGGTCTTCCTCGCGCATTCGCTGACCACGGCGCGGCCATTCCTGAACCTCCGCCTGCTGCTCGACCGCAACTACGCCCTCGGCCTGGTGCTGGTGACGATCTACGGCATGGTGAACTTCACCCCCATCGTCCTGCTGCCGACCCTGCTGCAATCCCATGCCGGCTATCCCGACAGCATCATCGGCCAGATCGTCGGCTATCGCGGCATCGGCGGCGTGCTCGGCTTCGGCAGCACCCTGCTGATCGGCCGCTTCGACCCCAGGGTCGGCATGTCGGCCGGCTTCGGCCTGCTGGTCGTCTCCGGCCTCTGGCTGATGCGCCTCGACCTCAACGTGGACGTGGACACGCTGCTGCTGAACGCCGTGCTGCAGGGCGTCGCGGTCGGCATCATCTGGGTGCCGCTGACGGTGCTGACCTTCCGCACGCTCGACCCGGGCGCGACGGCGGAGGCGATGTCGGTCTTCCACCTCCTGCGCAACCTCGGCTCGAGCCTCTTCATCTCCCTCAGCGTGACGGAGATCGTGCGGTCGCAGACCCGGAACTACGCGCGGATGACGGAGCAGGTGACGCCCTATGCCGAGCCGCTCTCGCTGCCGCAGGTCATGGGCGGCTGGAGCACGGAGACGCTGCAGGGCCTGGCGCGGCTGTCGCGGGAGATCGACCGGCAGGCCGCGATGATCGGCTACCTCAATGCCTTCGGGCTCAGCATGGCGGCCTCGGCGGTCGCCATCCTCTTCGTGCTGCTGGCGAAGGGCAGGCCGCGGGCGGCGGCGGGCTGACCGCCACCCGCGCCCGGTTCAGAACGCCCCGCCGAAGCTGAGCAGCCGGCGCAGGTCGGCCCCGGTGAAGCCATCGGCCGGCAGGTTCATCAGCGCCGCCTGCAGCAGCAGGTAGAGATCCTTCGAGACGGTCTGCGCCGCGCCGAGCGCCCCCGGCAGCGGCGCGCGGAATTCCTCCTCGTAGAGCCGGTCGAACAGCAGGCTCTGCAGGGCCGCGGCGCGCGGGTCGTCCGGCGTGCTGGTCAGCTCCAGCAGCCCGTCCGGCGTGCCGTAGTCGTAGAACTCGGTCTGCAGCGTCTCCGGCCTGATGGCGCCGGTCACCGGGTTCCACTTGGCATAGGTCACCAGCTTGCTGTCCGGCGTGCGGATGCCCAGCACATGCAGCGGTGCGTCGTTGAAATTGTAGAAGCCGGGCACGAGCTCGTCGGTGGCGATCAGCACATGGTCCCGCCCCGGCGCCCGGGTCGAGCGGAGCATCGCCAGCATGTCGTGCCGGCCGCCATAGATCTGCTGGAGCTGTCCGGTCATCCAGTCCCGGCTGCCGAGATTGCCGAGGCCGACCAGGAAGGTCAGCATGTCGACGGAGGAGGTGAGGCCGGTGCGGATCGTCTCCACCTCGCCGGTGAAGCGGTGGCTCGGGTCGACCACGATGAGCGGGATGTGGAAGGGCTCCTCGTAGCCGCTGCCCACTTTGCCGGCGACGAAGCCATGCGCGCCGGCATATTCGCCGTGGTCGGAGCCGAAGATGATCACCGTGTTCTCGGCGACGTCATGCGGCAGGGCGGCGAGGATCTCGCCGATCCGCTGGTCGACGATCGACATGACCTGGTTGTAGCTGTCGAGGGCGCGCTGCCAGTAACGGAAGGGCGCGAGGCCGATCGCGGTGCCGGCCAGCCCGGGATAGTTCTGCATGGAGAAGCCGGTCTGCCGCGGCTCGTCCGCCACGCCGCCCCAGACGGCGGCGGAGAAGGTGCGGGCGAAATACTGCAGGCTGGGCTTGTTGGCCTGGAGCTGCCCGCCGGATTCCCAGTTCCGCGGCAGCACCGGCATGCCGGTCGGCGGCACCGTCTTCAGCGGGTTGGCGTCCCAGGGCACATCAGGCGGATCGTCCGGCGTCGAGTATTTCAGGATCGGCTGCGGCGAGGTGCCATCCGGGAACATGGCGTTGTAGGTCTGGAATTCCGTGCCGGCCCAGAAGAATTGCTGGTCGTGCGGGTTCACCAGCCCGACCGTCAGGCACCAGGGCTGCTCCCCCGGGCGCCGCGCCGACAGGTACTCCACCGCCTGATCCGTGATGTTCTGGTCATTGAGGTAGCCGTTCGGCGGGTCGCCCACCGTGCCCTGCAGGTTGGAGCCATCGGGGTCCGGATAGGTCAGCCCCTCGAAGCCGTAGATCTCCAATCGCGTCGGCCGCTTCGTCGGGATCGAGGCATGCCACTTGCCGATATAGGGCGTGCTGTAGCCGGCGCGGCGCAGGAGCTTGCCATAGGTCGGATAGGCCGGGTTCAGCGGCGGGGTGGGGGAGGCATTGCCGATGAAGCTGTTCTTGATGGTCTGCAGCAGCCAGGACTGCTGGCTGTAGAGGCCCGAGATCAGCACGCCGCGCGCCGGCGAGCAGGCCGAGGCGGCGGTGTAATGGCTGCCGAACTTCACCCCCTTCTGCCAGAGCCTGTAGACATTGGGCATGAAGCGGGCGAGGAACTGCCCGGCGTCGGTGACGCCTTCGGGGAAGACGCAGGGGTAGCGCAGCTCGTCCACCAGGATGAACAGGATATTGGGCTGCGGCCCCGGCACCGGCCCGCCTTCGGTGGCGGCGGCAGGATGCGGCGCCAGCCCTTCCGCGGCCAGCGCGCCGCCGGCCGCGACGCCGGCCGATTTCAGGAATTTCCTGCGGTCCATATCCGATCCTCCCAAATATGGCATGGGCCGGGCATGCGTCGGGATCGGCGGCCGCGCGGCGCGAACCCACCCCGCGCCGTCCACGGCGAAGGCTGACGTCGAACCATCCCGGTAGGTCCGCATCCGCCCCGGGGCGCGGTGACGCCCGGGTGCCCGAGGCATGGCCATGCCCGGCGAAGCGCACCGATGGAAGGCGGCAGGGGCTGGAATGGAACAGGGCTGGTTCGGGGCGAACCTTACGCTTTGGCGTCGGTTCGCCGAGAATATTCTTTGTTCGAATAACTCACGATTCAGCGATGCCTCGGCCCCGGTAGCTGTCCGGGAGGACGGCAGGACAGCAAGCCCGGAGACGAGCCGGACGGATCCGGGGCACCGCTGTTCGAGACGGCATGAAAGCCTGCCTCTGCCGGTCAGTCCTGGCCTGCACCTGGCATCACCCTCGGTCCGACGCCGCCCGGTCCCGGATCGGAGCGAGCGGGCCCGAGGGGAAACCCGCGCGCCCGAAGGTCGGCGAGGCTG
>NZ_JAUTWS010000150.1 GCF_030657435.1 Paracraurococcus lichenis
CCGCATCGCATGATCCGGAACGTGGGCAGGGATCAATGCGTCCAAACCACCGAGCGCTGCAACAAGGCGATAACAGGCGATAACAGGCGATAACAGGCGATAACAGGCGATAGTCGAGGAACACTACGGCCGGGTCAATAAAGCCGGGGCGGAGTTTACGGACACTGGATGTACGACTGCCTGACTCAACAGCACCGTCCGTAGAAGCACCAGCTGCATCAGCATTGCTTCGGTGAAGGTGAAAAGGTCGGGGCCTTCGCCACGAACATGCCGGATCGCACCCACGTTCAGCACCCTTTGCCAAGCCGTACCATCAACCTGAAGCCCCGCCACCTGTGCAAAACGCCCATTAGAAACCACCTGGAAGCGCCCGAGCTCGTCTTGTGAGCCCGCAGCAGCAGCACGCAATACGGACAGCGCTGCCGCGTCGCATTCGGTATTCGTGGCTAGGTCATAGAGAGCAAGAACACGCGGGTCCGCCTCGATAGCCGCGGCCTCGATTGCCGCAAGCAGGTCACTACCGAGGATTGTGGTGCGCCCGTTATCGAGGGCCGCTTGTCCTGCTCGAAGAGAAAGTAGCTGCGCCATGTACGGCACGCCGCGTGCTAGCTCCGCAATGCAGGTCCGGGCAGAGGCACTGAAATTAAGGCCGGACTGCGCGGCGCCGCGCTCCACGATCTTTCGCACATGCGCCGGCTTGAGTAAGGGTAGTGCTACGCGCGTGACGCAGCGTTGGATAGATGGATGGCGGCCGAGCAACGCCTCAGGACTGTCAGAAACGCCAATGATCATAAATAAAACCGGCATACCTAGGTCTGAAAACTGCTTGATCGTGTCGGCAACTGCCGTACGTGTATCCTCGTCAGCCACCCGATCAAATTCGTCTACAAGCAAAATGACCTTGCTGCTCAACCTTTCAAAAATTAATGGAAGGTCGCTTGGCTGAAGCGGACGCGATGGCAGCAGGCTTGCCAAACCAGTGTCGTACCCGGTTCGACTTAGACCAGTTAGCCAACGCGGCATGTCATGGAAGAGCCCACGCATGACCGCATCAAAGTTACTGGTCGTCGAACAGACATAGCGTGCGACATCAAATGACGCCTCTTGCACCTGCGCCGCAACAAGATTAGCTAGAGAGGTTTTACCGCGGCCACGCTCGCCGAAGATGACAACGTGCGACTGGTCTTCAAGGAGAGCACGCGTGATGCGGAGACACTCGACCTCACGCCCAATGAAGGCTGCTCTATTATCGTTGCTGAATAGTTCCACTCTGGGACCGGGCAGCGGGCGCGTTGGCGTGAACGTATCGGCTAGGCGCCGCCGCAAGCTGAGGAGCGTTCTGTGGTGTTCGGCTTCGACATCGAGTGTTACGGCTTCCGAAATTAATTGCTCCTCATCCACGAGTGGCAGATCGATTTTGCTTCGGAAGAAACTTTGGAACGTCGGCAGTCGCATATCATCCCTCTACTGACGTATTTTCTAATCTAAACTTTGGCTATTTTTCTCGTCTAGTTCCGTTGCAGGTAGACCCGACTGTGGGTGGGGAAAGGAACCGCTAGAATGTACCGCATCCGGCTGTCTGGACAACTGTGATGCCGAGAGCGTCAACGGCATTCTAGTGCACGAACCATCCGTATCAGCCCGTTGAAAGAGCCGTCGGTCAGAAGCTGTATGCAAATAAACCCATCTTTATGTCAAGAACTTCGCGAGCCGTCGCCGCATAATCATTGCGTTACAAGATGCTTGCGGTAGGTCAGCGACGCTGGAGATGCGGGCGCAAAACATAGGCCCGGCATGGGAGGACTGGTCCAATGCCGCTTTCCGTAGCGAAGTCGACACAGAAAGTCGGGTTATTTCGCGTATGGACTCTGAGATGCTTCACCTCCTCAAGGCTGAGCCCGAGATTAGCCAGACCACCCGCCTCACTCCGCTCGATCCGGGCGAGTTCGCTCTCCGTCGTCCCTTCAGCCCCTTCGGCCACCAACGTCAGCCGCCATACCCGCTTTGGCACCGGCGTCGCTCCTTCGCCCCCACATCCGAGGAATTTTACCAAACAGGCGCCCTCGCGGCCCTCCCCCCACACCTTTGCATGCTCTCGTGCGCAACTTGCAACAGACCCCATCGGCTCCGTATAGTATGCGCGACCGGCAGACGGTCTATGTGCCGGGACCGATATAGAAAGTCTGGTTATTTCGCGTCCAGACTCTTAGGAGAGTGCAGGTTGCTCACCGTATTGCGAAACCAGCGGATCGTCCGATCCACACCCTCTTCGTAAGAGATTTTGCACTCCCAACCCGGTAAGTGGCGTCGGGCGAGCGTCAGGTCAGGACGCCTGTTGGTCGGGTCCTGCGGTACGGGATCTAGATGCTGAATCTGACTGCGCGGAAAGTGTCGGCGCACATAGTGCGCCACTTCAACCACTGGCACCTCGCGATCATTGCCGATGTTAAGCGGGCCAGGAAATTCGCTTTCTTCTAACCAGAAGAAACGCTCAAGGGCGTCCACGACATCGTCCACATAGCCCCAGCTTCGTGTTTGGCTGCCCGCGCCATAGACAGTTATGGGGCTGCCTCGCAACCCTTGAGTGATGAAGTTGGACACAGCTCGCCCGTCGTCTGGCCGCGTGCGCGGACCGAAGACGTTGAACAGGCGCACGACCTTGATGCGGACGCCCTGTGTGCGCCGCGCCTCAAAGAGGATTGCTTCAGCGCAACGCTTACTCTCGTCATAAGAAGCGCGCGGGCCGGTGCAGTCCACCGAGCCCCGATAACTCTCAGGCTGTGGGGAAACGAGCGGATCCCCATACACTTCTGAAGTTGAGGTGAAGCAGAATCGACCGTGTGGTTTCAGTGCGGCGAGCAAGCGGAGAGTACCGAGAACATTCGCAGACACCGTGCGCAAGGGCTCGGCCATGTACCAAGGGGGCGAAGCGGGCGAGGCCAGATGGTAAATTTCGTCGAATGTAGTGACGGAATCAACGCGCTCGGCATCGACCTGCTGGATATCCACTCGCGGGTCGTTGATATGGGCCAAGTTGTTGCGCAGCCCCGTCCAGAGATTGTCGATAACGATCAATCTCGCAATGTCCTTTCTGCGCAACAGACGATCCAGTAAATGTGAGCCGAGGAAACCCGCGCCTCCTGCGATGAGGACATTCGTCATTTTTTGCAACTGATAGGATTGTGGGCGAGGGCAAAGTGCGCCTCTCGATATATTATTTTTTGTGACATTCTTCGGCCCATTCGATTTCACGCGGATTCAACCACACCGCTGCAGTACAGTTAAGGATTTTCTTGACGTATGCGACCAAAAAATAGACACGGTTTGATCCAGAGGGGAAGTCCTCAACTAACAAGGGTTTATCCGTCCTGATTGACGCCTTAATGGGGTGAACGCCCCCCGACGGCATCGAGAGCATGCAATGTTTTGAGGGGGTTCTGTCAGGGCTCGCGCTAAACGGCCTGTATGGCCGGCCGGGGTAGGGCTGGTAGGCTCCGGCTCTGGGCTCAACGGTTCTGTCAGGCTCCGCGCCAATCGGCCCGTTTGGCCGGCCGGGGTCGGGCTGGTAGGCTCCGGCTCTGGGCTCGATGGGGTGGATGGACGGGAATGGACTGTGTGGCCTGCAGTTCGTCCGAGGTGACCGAGCGGCCGGAGCGCACCGCCCAGGGCTACCGCCGGTTCCGCTGCCGGACCTGCAGCAAGCAGTACAATGAGCGCTCCGGCACCGTGCTGAACCACACTCAGTACCCGTCGGACGTCATCGCCCTGTTGGTGCTGTGGCGGCTGCGCTACCGCCTGACCCTGCGCGACCTGACCGAGATGTTCCTCATCCGCGGCATCGTCTTCAGCTACGAAGCCGTCCGCGAGTGGGAGGCGAAGCTCGCGCCACTCCTCGCCGACGAACTTCGGCAGCGCCGGCGCGGTAAGGGCGGTGCCCGCGGCCGTCGTTGGCACGTCGACGAGACCTATTTGAAGGTTGGCGGGCGCTGGGCCTATCTGTATCGGGCCATCGACCGCGACGGCAATCTGGTCGACACCATGCTCAGCGAGCACCGCGACATGGCGGCGGCTCAGGCCTTCTTTCGTTCGGCCAAGTCGGTCACAGGCGTGGTGCCTGATCAGGTCACCACCGACGGGCATGGCTCCTACCCACGGGCAATCCGCAGCACGCTCGGCCGCAATGTCGAGCACCGGACCAGCGCCTACAAGAACAACAGACTGGAGCAGGACCACCGGGGCGTTAAAGGGCGCACGCGATGTATGCGGGGGTTCAAGAGATTCACGTCAGCGGAGCGGTTCTGTCGAAGCTACGATGAGCTCCGCAACTTCCTCCGCCCCTGCACGCGCCACAACCAATACGTCTCTGCCCGCCGCCGTCGCCTACTTCACCTCCGTCGCGCCACCAGTGTGCTCGCCATTCTCGAGGCGGCGTAAGCTGACCTTGGCTTTCGCCTCATGTCGTCGTGTCTGGCACGAGTTCTGACAGAACCGATTATGGAGCCGCGATAAGGATTTCAAAGCAGGGCTATCGCATATGGGTTTTGCCGAACTGGGCGAGGAGGCGGGTGCGGAAGGTGTCGTCCCATGCGGCGCGCATGCGCTTTCCTTTCAGTGACCCCTTGGAGCCTTCGAGCTTGGCAAGGTTGAGAGCCAGGCGTCGCAGCAGGGCGATGTTCTGCGGTCCGTGATCCTTGCGGGTTCTGGCCTGGTCCTCGTTCATGGTCACATCGAGAACCCAATGCAGGCCGTTCTCCACCCCCCAATGGCCGCGGGCCACCTCGCCGAAGCGCTCGGCGCTGAGCGGGGTGCTCAGCAGGTAGTAGGCGGTTTCGGTACTGACCTTGTCGCCCATCTCGCGGGTCCGGAGCACGCGGCCAATGGCCGCCAGCCCCGGCCAGGCATGGTGCTCTTGCAGCCAGGCGATGTCAGTCGAGATCAGGCTGGTGCGGGTCTCGATGCGACCGTGCTCGCCATCGACCGTTGTATAGGCAAGCTCGGCAGTACGGGTGGGGTCGTCGAAGAAGCAGCGAACATCGTCGTGCAGGCTGCCCTGGTTACCCTTGAGCGCGAGCACATAGTCGCCGCCCTGTTCGATCACCTGGGCAGCGATGACGCGCTGACAGTTGAGTGCGTCGGCGGTGACGATGCGGCCCTCGAGCGACAGCAGCTCCAGCAGCTTCGGCACCGCCGTGATCTCGTTGGACTTGCCGTCGACCGCCACCTGACCGAGCAGCAGGCGCTGCTCCGTGGACCAGGCATGGACCATATGCAGCGGCGACTTGCCCGTGGCACGATCGAATGAGCGCCGCAGTGTCTTGCCATCCACCGCCACCACGTCCGGCAGGTTTTCAGCGAAGCGCTGCATGAAGCGGGTGAAGCAGGCCTCGAACGCCTTCGGGTCGAGCAGGCGGAACACCCGGCTGAAGGTGTCGTGGCTGGGCGTGCCATGCCGCAGGCGCAGAAACTGTCGCAGGTACGGCGCCTTCATCTCCCCGAACAGCGCCATGTCCGAGCAATCCTCGCCGCCAGCCAGCAACGTGCAGAGCGCGATCATCAACAACTCATGCAGGTCGTGGCGGGCATTGTCCTGGCGTGGGTCCACAACCTCGGCAAAGCAGGCGACGAACTCTTCCATGGGGCGGCCTCAGTGTTGGATCGCCCGCAGACTTCAGCCTCGGCCCGATTGGCGCAACGCCCGCATTTAGTGCCTGTTTGAGAAGGCCGGCAGGGGCCAGCTGCTCGAACCATTGCGCGAATTCATAAAGCTTTCTTAGCTAATTCAGGGCGAAAAGGCTCACCAAAGCCGGGCCCGTGACCCCGCTCAGCGCCGTTCAATTAGGCCAGGACACCCTTTGCAAACGGGCTGTTAGGCGTCAGCGCCAACGCCATATGCGATAGCCCTGGATTTCAAAGTGAACAGCAATGCCTCTTACCCAAGGTCGAGCTAAGAATCTGCCCCGTTTACCCTTCGAGATGCCCCGCTCCCGGCGCCGGTCGCCACTGGCATAGGGACTGGGCGTGAGCCCGGCGTAGACGGTGAACTGCCGCCCCTTGAAAGACTGATCCGGCCGCACCTGGGCCGCTCGCTGCCGTCTCGCCATGCCAGGGATTGTGCCTAGGCAGTGCGGGCGCGCAACTTGCAACAGAACCCTAAACGCGAACCAAGTCACTCCGACGCGGCCAGGATCGGCTGCCAGAGATAGGCGCCCCCGACCCTGGCCGCGGGGTGATGAGCCGGCAGATGCTGAAGCAGCGTGCGGCGAGCCGGTGCCAGGCCGTTCGCTGCGGCCGCGCTGATCACCATGCCGATAGGTGGCGCCGCTAAGCACATCGCATGCACCATCCGTCGCACCGGCCCCTCCAGCACCATGCCATCGCGCATGGATCCGAGGAACTCGGCCTCGGTCGCTGCAACAGCGCTGCCCTTTACAAACAGGGCGTCGCCCTCGTGCAGCGCCACCCGCAGTCCTGCGCAACCGCGTCCGAGGTCGAGGACGACATTTAACCCGGCGTCGAATCCGCGGTCGAGCATATCTGCCACTGCGAACTGGCACATACCGGGCGCGGAGGTCGAATCGAAGCGAAAAGCGACCTCTGTCCCACTTGCATAGGCCGGCCAGCCGCCAAACATCCGTACGGCTTGGATAGAAGATTCCAGGTATTCCATCGCGTCGCCCGTGCATCCGGACAGGTCGCAGACCAGCAGTACGAGGGTTTGTCTCCGCGGCAGGTCTACCGAGGCCGGTGAAGCGACGTCGCGGTCCGCCGTTGCGTCCTTTTGAACAGCCTGTAGCGATTCCGGGCGCAAGGGTACCCCGCCCTGGCTACAGGCGTCGGCACCTGCGGATACCGGCGTGGTACAAACCGGACAGCCGCGCTGCTCGGGTTTTGTTTCCTGCGCAGCGGCGCCATTCCTGTGCTGACGAGCGGCCATTCTCCACCTTCCTGGCGCCGACTTCCTTGTGACATAGGGAGTACAGCTATCGTCCTATCACGGTCACCCTCAACGTGCTGAAGCGGCGGTCGATCCTTGGGAATAAGGTGCAACTTGCACACACCGATGTGACAGCTTCCACGGCATGTGCCGCCGCGGTGTTTACCCCGCCCTATTCACGCTCGGCCGCGTAGTGCTGCTTCAAGCCATGTTGGTGCAGGGATCGTCGGATCGAGCGGCGTCGGGTAGCAGCCCGGTGAAAAAGCCGTCGGTCAGCCGAACGGGTCTGGCGCGACGCTGAAGGCGACAGCCGCGGCCTGATCGCCGGCGACGGCGATCAGAATGATGACTAGACCAGCATCCGGCGTGGCGATCGCAGCAAGCGAGGCCGAAACCCTGGTTTGGAAGCCCCGAGGCGTTCCCGCCCCCGTCAGCAATCGCATGATCAGGCCGAGGTT
>NZ_JAUTWS010000151.1 GCF_030657435.1 Paracraurococcus lichenis
ACTGGGAACATCTGACCGAGCAGGTCAGCCGCGGTCCGGTAGGTCAGCAATGCAGAGAGCTGGGCGCGCAACCGGTCCAGCTCCGGGGTTGAGCGGACACGTGGTGGCCAGTCCACGCCGGCCTCGGCGGAGCCGCATCCGGCACAGTGGGAACGGGGCAGCCGGACCGTCACCTGACCAAACAGTGTAGCAACCTCATGCTGACGATAGTCTTTCCTGATTACGCGGAAACCTCAGCCAGTTTGAGCAGGCGGTAGGGCATCGGCGGCGCCTGCAACGCGGCTGTAGCGAGACGCGGCAGCATGGCGGCAAGGTCGTAGCGGCGGTTGAAGCGGTACTGGAACTCGGCGAGGTAGCGAGGCACGTGCTTCGGCGCGATCGAGCGGTAGGTGCCGGTGATCGCGGCCTTTATGTTGCCCAGCGCCGTGTTCACCCACTTGAAGGCTGGTGTGCGTGCCGCCCGCGCGCCCGAGCCGGTTTTGATGACCGTGTGTCGGCACCCTGCCTTGGTGACGGCGGCGAAGCAGGGCAGACCGTCGCTGACCACCTCGCAGGTCCGCTCCAGGCCGCGCTTGGCGAAGTCCTCGACGGCGCGGCTGCAGAAGCTCGGCACCCGGCACAGCTTCAGCCGCACCGGCTTGCCCTCCGGCGTGGTCTCGACCGCAGCCAGGAAGGGCGTCTTGCCGGGCGAGCCACGGCCGCGCTTGCCGCCCGAGCGCTCGCCGCCGAGATAGGCGTCGTCGAGTTCAACCCGGCCCGTGAGCTGCCGCTTGGCGTCGCGCTCCAGCATCACCTGCCCGAGCTTGTGCTTGATGGTCCAGGCCGTGGTTTGGGTCACGCCGAGGCGGCGGCCGAGTTCGATGCTGGAGATGCCCTGCTTGGTCTGGGTCACGTGGTAGATCGCCCGGAACCAGGTCCGCAGCGTTACCTTGGTGGCGGCGAAGATGGTGCCGGCCGTCAGCGAAGTCTGGCGCCGGCAGGCGCTGCACTGGAACAACTGGCGCGACTTGATGGCGCTGTGTCGCCGCTCGCCGCAGGCGGGGCACTCGAAGCCCTCGGGCCAGCGCCAGCGGAACAGCGCGTCGCGGCAGGCCTGTTCGGTACCGTACTGCCGCTCGAACTCGGCTTCGCTGAGCTCCTTCTGGAACTGCACTGAGTTACGGGCCACGGCTACCCCCTTGTAAGCGCACCACTGTTCTTGGTTTGTACTACCCCGGAGCCAGCTGAGGAAGCCGCGTAATCAGGTAGTCTTTAGTCCCGGCACTCCGGGCGGAGCGCGGCATGAAGACGGGCCTGCGCGGCGACGATCTCCTGCTGCACCCCGGCCAGGAGCTGCTTGCTCTCGGCCAGGGTCAGTCCCAGGCTGGCCAGGTCGGCGAGGGTGTCGGGCCTGGAGATTTGCACAACGTCGGTGCTGTGCTCCGTCCCGTCGGCCTCGACGCTCACCAGTCTCACGATCCAGGCCACGTCGGCACTACCTCAGCGGGGAAAACGAGCCAGAGCATACCCGCTCTCGGTGGCAGACCCCCAATTCTGCGGCAGTCCCGCTGCTGACCTCGCGGCTCGACGACCTGGTCGCCGAGGACCGGGAGGTGCTGCGGGCCGGCCTGGCGAGCGCGCGCTGGGTGACGGTGGACGACACCGCGGCCCGGCATGCCCGGCAGGACGCCTTCACGACGCAGATCGGCGATGCGCGCTTCACCGCCTTCCGCAGCGGCGCCTCGAAGTCGCGCCTGGCATTCCTGTCGGTGCTCCGGGCCGGCCACGGCGCGTACGTGATCAACGCGGCGGCGCTGGAATACATGCGCAGCCGCGCCCTGGCCGGGCCGGTCATCGAGCAACTGGCGGCGCATCCGGCGAAGGTCTTTGCCGACGAGGCCGCCTGGACGGCGCACCTCGCCTCCCTCGGCATCGACCGGCTGGCGGTCACCCCCGAGCCGGTGCGGATCGCCACCGAGGGCGCGCTCTGGGGCAGCATCCAGGCGCACTACACGCGCCTGACTGGGATTTCTCGTACTTCGGACGATGCGCTGGGCCGCTGTCGCTGTCACGGCAGTCCGCGTGCCCGCCCGGCAACGAAACCGCGCGGGAGCCACGGAACCGCGGATGCGTTCCCCAGCCGCGCGAGGCCGTCCTTCGGCCGGAGGGCGAGGCAATGGGCGGCACGGCTGCGGCGCCGGATCGGGCGGATCAAGGCGGGGGGAAGGCCCGGGCGGGATCGGCACCCTCGCGGCCGAGGGCGTCGCGGCGCAGGCGCCGGTCCGGCGAAATGCCCCGGGGGGACTGTCCTGCCACGGGCGGGGAGATCCGCGGGCGCAACGGCAAATCTTCGGGGGCTGCATGAACGGCATCGGCGGCCGAGACGGCGAGACCGACAAGGACCGCCTCATCGAGGAGCTACGCGAGGCGGTGCGGGCGCGCGACGAGTTCGTGGCCATCGCCGCGCACGAGCTGCGCAATCCGATGACACCCATCCTGATGCAGGTCGGCGGCCTGCTCGCGGCGGCGCGGGACCCGCGCCGGTGCCGCCCGGAGCTTCTGGCGCCCAGGCTGGAGATCCTGGAGCTCGCGGTCAGGGAGTTCGTGCGGCGCTCGACCGCGCTGCTCGACGTCTCGCGCATCGCGGCGGGGAACGTCCGGATCGAGCCCGCTGAGGTCGACCTCACCGGCGTGGTCCGGGGCGTGGTGGACCGCGCGGGTATGGCGGCGCGGTTGGCGCGGTGCCCGCTCGAGACGGACCTGCAGGAGGGCGTGGTGGGCACCTGGGACCGGCTCGCGCTGGAGCAGGTGGCCGAGAACCTCCTCTCGAACGCCATCAAGTTCGGCGCGGGCAAACCCGTGACTGTCGCTCTGACCTCCGACAGCCGGACCGCCCGGCTGACCGTCCGGGACCGGGGCATCGGCATCTCCGAAGCGGACCGCGCCCGCATTTTCGGGCGCTTCGAGCGCGCCGTGACGCGACGCGAGCATGGCGGCTTCGGCATCGGCCTGTGGCTGGCGAACCAGCTCGTGCTGGCGATGGGCGGCACCATCGCCGTCGAGGGCGCGCCCGGCGAGGGCACGACATTCACGGTCACGCTGCTCCTGGGCGGCTCCGAGCAACAGGGAAGTGGCGCATGGCCGAAGTGAACACCATCGAGCGGGTGCCGAGCGGGGTGCCGGGGTTGGATACCGTCCTCAAGGGCGGCTTCCCGCGGGGCGGCATCCACATCCTCCAGGGGGTGCCCGGGGCAGGCAAGACCACGCTCGGCAACCAGATCTGCTACCACCACGCTGCCACGGGCGGCCGGGCGCTCTACGTCACGCTCCTTTCCGAGACGCATGCCCGCATGCTGCTGCACCTCGGCACCATGCGCTTCTTCGATGCCGCCCGCCTGCCGGACCAGGTCGCCTACATCAGCGGCTTCGGTGCGCTCCAGGGCGAGGGGTTGCCCGGGCTGGTGACGCTGCTGCGGCGCGAGGTCGCGGCCCGCAAGGCGACAGTCTTGGTCCTGGACGGGTTGGTGGCGGCGGAGGACCGAGCGGCCTCGGACACCGAGTTCAAGACCTTCATCCAGGAGCTGCAGACCCAGGCGGGACTGCACGGGTGCACAGTGTTCCTGCTCACCACCGCCAAGGGCCAGGCCGTCCCGCCCGAGCACACCATGGTGGACGGCATCGTCGAACTGACCGACGTCCGCTTCGGCTCGCGTACCGAGCGCGGGCTCTTTGTCAACAAGCTCCGCGGCAGCGACTACCTGCCGGGACGCCACCCCTTCCGCATCACGGAGGAGGGCCTGGTGGTCTACCCGCGCGTGGAGGCCGCCTTTCGCGTCACCACGCGGCCGGACGAAGCACGGTCCGGCAGGCTCTCCACCGGGGTCGAGGGCCTGGACGCAATGCTCGGTGGCGGGCTGCCGGAGGGGACGGTCACGGGCGTGCTCGGCCCCTCGGGCATCGGCAAGACGACGCTCGGCTTGCACTACGCGTGCGGGTCCAGTGCGGCCGAGCCGGGCCTGTTCTTCGGCTTTTACGAGACGCCGCCTCGTCTCGTGCAGCAGGCCGCCAGCCTCGGCCTCGACCTCGGGGGTGCCGTCGATCGGGGCGAGGTCGAGATCCTCTGGCAGCCGCAGGGCGAGAACCTCCAGGATGCGCTGGCGCACCGGCTGTTGGACGCCCTCGGGCGGCGCGGCGTGCGGCGGCTGTTCCTCGACGGTCTCGGCGGCTTCACGGAGAGCTCGGTCGAGCCCGGACGCCTCAGCCGGTTCTTCTCTGTGTTGGTGAACGAGATGCGGGCACGCGGGGTGACCGCGCTCTACACCATGGAGACGCGCGACGTCGTCGGCCCCGGCATCGAGCTCCCCGTCAGCGGTGTCTCGTCCCTGGTCGAGAACCTGATCGCCCTCCGGTACGTCGAGCGGCACGCGCGGTCGCGGCGGCTTCTCTCGGTGGTGAAGGTCCGCGGCAGCGGCTTCGACCCGGGCCTGCGCGAGTTCGTCCTCGAGGGCAGGCGCGGTCTCTCGCTGGCGGGCGCGTTCGAGGGAGCGCAGGAGCTCCTGAGCGGCTTCGCGCGGGACCGCCCAGCCTGGGACGGGCCACCCTCCGGAGCGGGGGGACAATGACGACCATCCTCGTCGTGGACGATGAGGCGCTCATCGCCCTGGCGCTTGAGGCCGAGTTGATGGATGCGGGCTACGGGGTGGTCACCGCGGCCAACGGACGCCAGGGGCTGGAGCGGCTGGCCGAGGCGCCGCGCCCGGATCTCGTCCTGACCGACATGATGATGCCGGTCATGGGTGGTGCGGAGATGCTCGCGGCCATGGCGGCCGACCCGGCCCTGCGTGGGATCCCCGTCATCGTCCTGAGCTCCCTGCCCGAAGCGGCGATCCGGGCGCGCGCGGACAGCGCCGCCGCCATCCTGCGCAAGCCCTACACTGCAGAGGAGGTCCTCGGCACCATCGCCCGGGTGCTCGACGGGGCAGGCGGCGCCGCGACCTGAGTGCCTCCCCGCCGCCCAGCGCGAGGTGCCACTGCGGTCGGTTGCCCTCCCCGCCGCTGCCGCGTTGCTCCGGATCGAGCCGGAGCGGGCCGCATCGGAGGGCGGCGGTCTGACGGGCCAGGTAAGGCGAGCGCGATGGACGACACGGCACGGCACAGCACGGGAGAAGGCAACGAGCAGCACTCCCCATCCCCTGGGCTCGTACAGCAGTCCCGCGACGCGGCGGCGACCAGCCTGCGGGAGACGTGCGATGCCTGGCCGGGGCATGGTTCAGAATCGGCCAGTTTTGGATAACACGGGCGCACGAAGAGCGCCGGCCTGTGAGGGCTGGATGTCGACGTGCGATGTGCCCTGTGCGGGAGGCGGTCAGCCTCCCCGCGTCAAGCCCGCCGGGGCTGAAGCGGCCCCAGGCCGAGCAGGGTGAGCCAGTGCTGATGGCCCTGGCCGGTCATCATCTCCCGCGGGCTCTTGCCCTGCCGCTCGGCATGCCGGCTGCGCAGGAAGCGGCGGTGGTTCAGGAAGAAGCGGAGCAGGTCGAGGTATGCGCCCCCGAGATGGCGGCGCAAGGTGAAGTAGGCGCGCAGCCGCGAGTTGAGGTTCTCCACGAGCGAGCTGGTGCGCTGGGCATGCCCGGTGCACGGCGTCGAACAGGACGTCGAATTTGCCTCCCATCCGCGCTCGCAGTGCACTCCAGCTCTGCCAGTACACGGGTGAGGTGGTGGGCAGCCGGTGCAGTAGGCAGGCTTCCCGTACGAGGGGCTCGGGGACGGCGTAGGCGCGTGCGATGGCGGCAAGCTCGACATCGAGGACGCCGGCGAAGGCGAGCAGGTTGTCGCGCTGGTTCTGCAGGGCGACGCGCACCGGGCGAATGCGCCGCGGATCCTCGCGCTCGCGGACCATCAGCTCGGCGACGATGAAGTCGAATAGCTCTCGCGGTGATCTGGCTCCTATCGCGGACATTCACGACCTGCCACAAACCTCTCAACACAACCGCACAGGGCCATGGATATGGCCCGAGCGCTTGACGCCTGCGTACCGCGCCAGGCAGGGCCTATGGCAACCCGCGCCCTGTTAAACAGGGGCACGCAACTTGGGACAAATCCGCGCGCTCGTTGTCGGGATGTCATTCGACCGGGCTGGCGGCAATGGGCACACGGGTGCTGATCTACGGGACGGTGCTCGCGCTCGCTTTGGCAGACACTGCCAGAGGCAATGAGCCCGCGGCCGACGCGCCGCAGCAGGCGTCCCGGACTACCGTCGACCGATCTGGACGCGTTCTGCGGGGCCAAGCGGCAATATTCGCCAGCAACCTCGCCGGGCAGACGATGGCAGACGGGGGCCGCTATGACCCAGAGACGTCCATTGCAGCGAGCAGCAGCCTGCCGCTCGGGTCGACCGCGCGGGTGACCAATCTGCGGAATGGCCAAACAGCAATAGTGAGGGTCCGCGATCGCCTTCCTGGGACGAACGGCCGCATGCTCAATGTCAGCGCCAAAGTTGCGCAGTTCCTGGGTGTGCGGCGGGGCGGCGTGTTTCCTGTGACGGTGGCGCCACTCGCGGTCCCCCAGGCCGACGGCGGTGTCCAGTTAGGCGCCGGGACCGGCCTTGCTGGCCGCCGCGCCTACGTCACCGGTGGCCATGACCGCCGATGACCGGCTCTCAACTACCCCAAAACGATCTCGACGTTGCCGGAGGGATTGTCTTGTGTTTTGAGATCGGAACATCCGGGCGAGAAGGGCTTGTCCGCTGATAACTGAACCAGCCCGGCTGGGATGGGCGAGGAGCCTCAGGCTGCTCCGAAGACGATGTCGAGCGGTTAATCGCGGTAGGGACACCCATTACTGGGCGCCCCCGCACAGATCCGGACGGGCCCAATTCGGGCATCCGGCTCCCACCTCGGGTGTTTGACGGCGAAGCGTTGGTTCGGCCAAGGATGGAGGATGCGCGGTCTGGGGAGCCAGTCCTTGGCTATCCTGACCATGCGCTCCCAGGTCATGCCAGCCCTCTGACTGCGCCGCTCGAGAGAGCGGCGCCAGAGGTGGAGGACATGGGCCCGGAATGCTCTCAGGGCCGGTAGGTTGGTCGGCACGGCATGGTAGCCGTAGTAGCCTTGCAGGACCTGCCGCAGCCAATTCCCCTGTTCGGGGATCGACTGGTGCCTGCGCCGTCGCAGCCCTTCCTTGATATCCCTGAGCCGCGCCTGCATGCGGTCGCGCCGGGTCTTCCGTTTGAGCAGGAAGCGTCCCTGGCGGGATCGGCCGCAGATGAAGGTGAAGCCCAGGAAGGTGAAGGTTTCCGGCTTACCGAGCCCGCGCTGGGCGCGTCGGGCCGCAGCAAGG
>NZ_JAUTWS010000152.1 GCF_030657435.1 Paracraurococcus lichenis
CTCGACCGCTGTGCGGGCGGCAGGAGAGGGCTCGGTGGAGGCGGCGCGGGGCGTGGCAGCCCGACTGCATGCCTACAGCCAGGCATCCGGGATGCGGCCGGTTGCGGTGATCCCGGACGCGCCGGCGGGCACTCAGCATGTCCCGGCCATGCGCGTGGCCAGCGGCAGCACAGGGAGTGATTCATACGCCGGGTTGGCGGTGGAAGCTGCGGAGCGGTTCGGCGTCAGCGCCGAGTTCATGCACGCGACCCGCATGCAGGAGAGCGGAGGGCGGGCCAACGCGCGCAGCGATACTGGCGCAACAGGGCTCTACCAGTTCACCTCAGCAACTTGGAATGGCATAGTTCAGCGACATGCCAACGAATTGCGCGCGTCTGGCGTGGAGCCCATCGCGCTCGATCGCAGCAACCGCGGCGGCTCGAATGATCCTCGGCTTGAGCCGCGGGCCAACACGATGGCCATGGCGCTGCTGACGCGCGACAACCAGCGCACCCTCGGCACCAACGATCCGGCGGCGCTCTACCTGGCGCACTTTAGTGGCCCGCAGATGGCCAAGGCCGTGATGAAGGCCCGCGCCAGTGGGCAGGGGAGCGGCAATGCCATGGCGTTGGCGAGCCCGGAACTGCGCAGCCAACTTGCCGGCAGCGCGACTAACAGGAGCGTCGTGAGGGGCCAGTCGGCCGACAGCCTCTATGACAAGGCGCAGCAGATGATGGAGCGCGGCAGTCAGCGTGCCGCCGAAGCTGCTGCCCGCGCCCTAGCCGTGCCGTCGTCGCCTGTACAACCGGTGCCGTCCATTGCGCAGCCGAACGCGTCGCAGTCGGTGCCAAGGATTGTCAGCGGCATTGAGGAAGAGCCGACGCTACGCCCGGCAAACACGCAGCCGGTCATCAGTCCGTTCGCAATACCGCCATCGCCGGAGGTGAAGGGGACAACCATTGGCGGCAACGCGCCCGGAACAGCTTTGCCGGAAGCGGAACAGCGCCGAGCGGAGCGTGCGGCAGTAGACGCTGCGGGCGGATCGCAGAAGGTCAGCGTCTCCAATAATGTTTCGTTCGAGCCGTTAAATATCAATCTGACGAATGAGCGGACTGGCGAGACGCAACAAATTTCGCATATGCCACAAACTACTGTTCCGGCAGCGCGAGGATTAGGAACAGCGTTGGCGTAATCAATGCTCTTGGCCAGATCTCTACACGGGCCCGGTTGGCACTGATCATCCGGGCTGTCGGGGGTGCACCTACAATAAGGCCTCTTCCTGCGGCCAAGGCCGCAGAAGGGCTGCCCTTACGCTTGGGTAGGGGGCCGGCCAGGGCTGAGGGTGGGATGCCTTTCGCTACTCCCGATCCGCATAGCGGCTCAGCAGCCAATCTGTCGCCTCGGCCATCAGTTCGTGTGTCGGTCGTCCGGTCCGCAGGGAAGTGGTCCGCAAGGAGAGCCACTTGTCGCGAGGCAGATAGAAGGTCACTGCTCGCTTCCCCTGCCGGCTCGGCGCGACCGTAGCCGCCTCGGTCGAAGCTGGCGGTGCGGGTGTTGCCTCCGGCGCATCCAGCGCTTCCTCCTGTAAACTGAGCGGCTTACGGGCTGCTGGATACGTCACCGGCTGACGTTTTGTGGTCATGTGGTCATCGCCTCATGTGGTAAAACGGTTATGTGGTTTTTCGGTCAAGCGGTAACCACCCGTTTCGGTCGAGCGGTTTTGCGGGCTTTAGGTGGTGCGGCGATAGCCACTTCAGGCATTGCAGGCATCTTGTTATTGGGTTGTGTGGTAGTTCGGGCTTGCTGGTGTTCGGGTATGCCAACCTGACCACAAAGCCAGGACCACAGCGCCTCGATCTCCTGCGCAGCCTTTCCGCCTGGCTCCCACTCGGTGACGGTCTTCGCTTCCGTGTAGGCGTTGGAGAACGCCTGCCGGCGGTGGATTCGGACGGGGCAGACCCCAATGCCGTTCGACGCGAGCGATGCCGCGGCCTCGTCTCCGGACGGGTGATTGGGTGGCACGGCATTCAGGACCACAAAGGCTGGGCGCCCGGCGCGGGAGGCCGCCTCCAAGCTTTCTCCAATGGCTTCTAGGTCGATCAGGTCCGGGCGCGCCGGAACGAGGACAATGTCTGCCACCCGGGCCGCGTCCTCCGCCGCCTTGTTGGCGTGTGGAGCGGTGTCGATAACGGCCAGGGTCCGGTCTTGCTTCGCCGCGCTCGTCAGGGCGGCCGGCAGCCTAGGGGCATGGGCATCGACAACATCCGGTGGAACCCCGTCGCGTCGGGCGCCCCATTTCCCGGCCGAAGCCTGGGGGTCAAGGTCGAAGAGAACCGTCTGATACCCGTGTTGCTCCGCCAGCGCCGATAGGCTCACGGCGAGAGTGGTTTTGCCAGCTCCACCTTTCTGACTGATCACGGCAACTGCCTTCATGGAACCCCCCGATCCCCCATTTCGGTCCTGACAGCTTGCGGGAATCGGGCATTGCGGACAAGCGGCGTTCGCCGCAAGAGGCAAAGTGGCTAACGCCACGCCACCACATGAAGGAACGACCACATGACCACACTCTGGCCTTGCTAGAGTAGCTTGCTGCTGTCTTGGCCGATTATCGTCGGGGCAGGTGGGGGGAGAACTCCGGCCGCTATGCTGAGCCGAGGGCAACCAACCGGGGCGCGACCGGCGGACGGGACGGGTACAGGATCAATCCCGCCTCCTCGACATGTACGGTCGCCTCCGGATAGGCGACCACCGCCGGGGCGAGAGCCTTCCGGAACTCCCGCTTGAAGTTGCTGAGCTCGCCGTAAGCACCGTTACCGAACTGCTCCCGTAGCGCCGCCCATCGGATTGGGGTGGGCCGGTCGAGTGTATGCAGCCGGTAGGCGAGCCAAATGTAGATGTCGAGGCTGACGGAGCGGTCGGCCAGCTCGCGCAGCGCGGCCTCTCGCAGCGGAACGGGATGCTGGCGCAGCACCTCGTAGAACACCTCGTCCAGAACCACCCGATCTTCCCACAAGGAGGGTTGGTGCTCGTCGCCGCTGCGGGCATGGAAGCGGAGGCCAGAGCGGACAAACCCACCCTTGTCGTAGCCTTTGGCTGTTTCGCCCTGCCAATCGAACCGAAGGGTGCAAGCCGCGATCCGTGCCGCCTGCTCACGCAATGTCCGGCCAGTCTCGCCACCCCAGGACAGGCCCATCCTCCCGAGCCAATTCCGCATGCTGCGACCTAGCTCGACTTCCCGGCTACCAGTGCGGATTGCTTGGGTTTGGAGGTAGAGCAGGATCATGCGGGCCCGCGCACCATAGGGCACGCCGATGAAGCGGGGCGTGCTCTCGCCCTTGCGACCCGGCCCGTGCCCTGGCGTCACGGTCAGCGTCACCCGATGCCCAGCTTTGGTCCAAATGGCGTTATCAGCCAGACGCTTGTGCGGCAAACCAGTGAGGCAGAACCCGGAATAGGTGATGCCGATCCGGCCGTCTTCGTCTGCAAGCACTTCGGCCGCGATGTCGACGAGGCGGCGTTGCTCGGGTTCGACCATGGCTCGCGCCTGCTCGCGCCCGTGCACCAGGACCAGATGCCGCACTCCCTGGTCGGCGTTGTCAGCCATGCCCGCCTCCATCGACGATCCGGACCATCGCGGCCGGGCAGCAGCGGCGTCAACGGGGGGATAACTCCGCCGAGCTAGTCGAGAGGTAGTTGAGGTAAGTTAGTAGAGTCCCGTAGCGGTCCCCCCGGGATAACCCCGATTCTCCGGAGTTCTCCCCCCAAGCAGCCGGAGTTCTCCCCCCGGGATATCTGCCCAGCCTGTGGATTGCCGGGCGTGCAGGTTATTCCCCCGCCTCAGCGCGAATCGGTTGTGCGTTGTTCGATTGCGAGGGTCCACGAAACCGAAGCCAGCTTCCGTTTTGTCCCAATCAGCACGGCGCAGACGCCGCGCATACCGTTGCATAGATGACCGTGCAGATCCTGACGCCAACCACACCGCTCGGAGGTCGGGCTCGCCCCACCTCCGCCGCGGCCAGGGCCATCACGCCCGCCTCCTGTGATCCGCCAGCCGCGCCACGCCGGCCGGCAGCTGCTGGCGAAGACACGCCGGTACCACAGCGTCATCGTAGTGCCGAGCCTCGAGGGCGAGGGCGGACAGGGTCTCGGCGATACTCGCCACCCGCTCGGCATCACCGGCCGCGTCGGCGAGCTCGTCGGACAGCCGCACCAGCCGCGCCGAAAGGCTGTTGCCACCACGGGTGATCTGGCGATGGACCGCCAGCCCATGCGCCGCGAGCCCGTCCAGCAGGTCCCGCGCCGCGTCACGTGCCTCGCCAGGGTGCAACGCCGCCGTGACGGTGAAGCCGTTGCCAAGATCGTCGTGAACCACCTCGTAGCGGCCAAGCCAACAATCGCCGCTGTCACGGACGGACGCGTTCCGACCCACGACGGTGCCAAGGACTTCGCCTATTGTGTCGAGCACGAATGGAGAGGCGGCCATCAGTGAAGCTCCTCCCGGCTGGCGGGGGAGGGGATCGCAACCACCGCCAGGGCGTAGGCGGCCTGGTGCCCCTGGGCGACGTGCCGCATGCCGAGGACGCGGCAGGTGCACAGCAACGCCTCGGTGGTCCGGCTGCGGGCGAGGCTAGTGGCCAGCCGCAGCCGGGCCGCGATGCAGCCCTCCTCCGTCTGGAGATCCAAGCCAGCGATCGCGGCCGGCACATGAGCCCGGGAGAGGGCGGCGAGATGCTGCATTTCGAACATGGTGCGGCCCTCCTTCACGCTGCGATCGGGAGAGGGAAGGCAAAGGCCGCGTAGACCTCCGCCGCGGCGGCGCGCTCGGCCGCGTCATGCTCGGGCGCGTAGCTCTGGGGCACGCTGGCGACCAGCGATACGAAGGCCAGGACGGCACCGAAGGCCGCATCCTCGGTCACGCCATCGGCGAGGGGGAGCCACTCGCCATCCCGCATGTGGACAGCGGCGCGGAAGACATCACCGTCGTGACGGATGTCGCAGCAGCGAATGCCGCTGATCACCATGACCGTCACCGACGGGTTGCGCGGGGAAGGAGCGTCAATGATGGTGACGCCTTTGGTTGCGACGAGACGCGCCCTGGCGGGTTGGTCTACAGAGATGAAAGCCACGGTCCTGCTCCTGAGGCGGGGTTGTGGTTAGGGCCGGTGGGGCGGGTGGAGCCGCCTTGCTGGCCCGCCTTTGGGGGTGGAGCCCCGCCGGCAGACATAATGTATGCCATGTATGCGTTAAGGGTCAATGGCATATATGCTGTTGACATATTCGGCATATATGCCTATAATGCCGTCATGACTGAGCCCAAGTCGGAACGAATAATCACGCCGCTGCCGAAGTCGCTGGTCGATGCCATCGACGACTATCGGTTCACGAACCGCTTGCCCTCGCGAGCGGAGGCGATGCGACGCATTCTGGAGGCCGGACTGGCTGCACTCGGCGCACCAGATCCGCGCGGCAGCAAGCCAGACAGCGGCGCATGACCACCCCGGACGAGCCAGAAGTTACAGGCCGGCTGCGGCGAGCCCTGGAGGCCTTCCAAAAGGCTCAGGGCATGCTGCTGACCGCTCATCGCGGGCTGAAGGGGCAACCGGCTGCCGAGGTCGACCGCTTCTGGATGGCACAGGGGCGTCGCATCGAGCAGCAGCTGCACGCCACCGCGTCTGAAGCCGTCGCCGCCTTCAAGGCATTCTCCGCCGCCGGCCTGGTCGCCAGCGCAGCCGACCGCCACCTGGTCAACGAGGCGCAGCGACTTCTCGCCGAAGGTGGCCGATGACCCAGGACCAGCCTCCGAAGGCCAAGCTCACTTCCGCCGAGCAGCGCCAGCGCCGCGAGGATCGGCTCATAACCATACGGCTCCGCATGGCGATCGGCCGCTATCTCGATGACCGCGGCATCACCACGCCGGCCGCGATCGGCGAGGCGATCGGGATGCCGGCGAAGGAGGCACAGGCGCTGATGACGCGGCACCGCTGGCATGAGGGCGACGTGCCGGCGCTCCAGGCCATCGCAGCGCGGCTCGGGCTGCCAACATGACGGAGCGGGCCAGGATCCGGCTCGACAACAGGTAGGGCGAGGGGAGCCAATCCGCTGGTGACCGGCGGCTACGAATGTGTATCGTTCGAACCGAAGGAGACAGCCGGTGCCGGATTTCCTCGCCAATGACTTCGGTGCCATCGCCCGCGCCATGCGGCCCGAGGTAGCGGTGTCATCCAAGGTGGTGCTGCATTTCCGGTATCTGCTCACGTCTCTGACGAGCGAATACGAAAGCGTCGACGCCGCGGTTGCAGATGCCTATGAACTCTGGACGGACCTGATGACCGATCCGGAGCGCATCGCCGCCGCCGACGGTACCGTGTTGATGGACCGAGACGCTTTGATTGAAGCGATCACGCGCTACGCTGAGGGAATGCCGATTTAACCCGCCTCAAAGGAGAGAGGGGACCATTCGGTCCCAGCCCGCCGCCCACGTTCCCGCCCGACTACATGATCGTGCAACGCGGACCGAGCCCCTTCCGGCTCCCTATGGAAGACTACTCCACCTTTTCAGCATTCCGAAACCGCATCGGCCGCGTTGCGTTCGCCAGCCTGATCGGAGGGGGGAGTGCCTTCTCCGGTTGCAAAGGGGCCGTCCCGCGTGGGGAAGACACGGGGCGGCCCCAGCGACATGGATGATACCGACATGACCGAGCCCGCCGAAATCCGGCTAGACCTCGCTGACGTCCTGGCCGAGCTTTTCCTCGGCGCGATGGCGCGCGAGGTCGAGATGGATGAGGACGACGAAGAGGACGCATGACCACGCGCCCACAGCCTGTACCGTCACCACTTCCGTCGTAGCTACTACGGAGGCCATCAAATAGGTGACGTCGCCAAAGCTGGGCATATGGAGTCACGCGTGCCCAGGCCGACTTTCCGCATCCACCATGGTCACCAACTACGTATTTGATGGCCTGAGTAGTAAAACCAACGCTGATGGCAGCGCGTTGGCCTGTCCGACCGGCGAGGTAGTGACTTTTGCAAGACAGTGAGCCGAAAGGCCAAGCGTGACCGAAGCCGAAGCTCGCGCTCTGCTGGAGCCGCAGCAGGGCTTGGAAGGCTGGATTGCCAAGCAACTTTGGTTTCAAACCCCAACCGGGTGGGAGGTAGTGCCGCGCCTGGGAGGCTGGCGCTTCCAAGTGGAGCCAATGCCACTTGGCCTACAACTGCGCGCTTGGCCGCTAGGAGACGAACGGCTGGCCGAATGGCGAGTACCTAACTTTTCGCCAGCGTAGAAGCTCAGCCTGCATCCGGTTCTGGCTCCTTTTTT
>NZ_JAUTWS010000153.1 GCF_030657435.1 Paracraurococcus lichenis
TGACCCGCACGCGGGCGACCTGTACGTCTTCCGCGGCCGCAAAGCAGACGTGGTCAAGATCATCTGGCACGATGGGATTGGCATGTCGCTCTACATGAAAAGATTGGAGCGCGGCCGCTTCATATGGCCATCACCGGCGGATGGCTGCCTGCAGATTTCCGGCGCGCAGTTGGCCTACATGCTCGACGGCATCGACTGGAGAAATCCCCAGCGCACCTATCGGCCCGAGTTGGCGGGATAGTGCGTGCGTCCAGCATGTTGACCCTACCCGACGCGCAGCAGGTGTGATTCCATCATGGCGTGACGCCCGCGCCGGACAGCACTGCCGACGATGTCGCCGCCCTGCGCGCCGCGCTTGCTGCCGCGGAGCTGGCGCGCCAGGAGGCCGAGGCCCGCGCCTCTGGCGCCGAGGTGATGGTGGCGCACCTCAAGCTGCTGATCGCCAAGCTCAAGCATGACCGGTTCGGCGCCTCCTCCGAGCGCAGCCGCAAGCTGATCGACCAGCTGGAGTTGGAGCTCGGTGAACTGGTCGCTGCCGCCAGCGAGGATGCCACCGCGGCCGAGACCGCCGGCGACAAGGACAAGCCGTCGGGCGGCTCCGGCAGCACGTCGCGCCGGCATCCGGCCCACGCGCCGCTGCCGGATCATCTGCCGCGGGAGCGCGTGGTGATCGCCGCGCCCTCGGCCTGCCCCTGCTGCGGCGGCAGGCTGTCCAAGCTGGGCGAGGACATCACCGAAACCCTTGAGGTCGTGCCCCGGCAGTGGAAGGTCGTCCAGGCTGTGCGGGAGAAGTTCTCCTGCCGGTCCTGCGAGACCATCACCCAGCCGCCGGCGCCGTTCCACCCGATCGCTCGCGGGCGTGCCGGCCCGCAGCTGCTGGCCATGATCCTCGAGGCCAAGTTCGGCCAGCACCTGCCGCTGAACCGCCTGAGCGAGATTTACGCCCGCGAGGGCGTCGAGCTCAGCGTCTCGACCATCGCCGACTGGGTCGGCACCTGCACCGCCATGCTGGCGCCGCTGACGGTGCTGATCAACCTGCACGTGCTCGCCGCCGCCCGGCTGCACGGCGACGACACCACGGTGCCCGTTCTGGCCAGGGGCAGGACCATCACCGGCCGGGTCTGGACCTACGTGCGGGACGACCGGCCGTTTGCCGGGCCGGCGCCGCCGGCGGCGATGTTCCGGTACTCAAGGGATCGCACGGCCGAGCATCCGCGGCGACACCTGGCGAGCTATAGCGGCATCCTGCAGGCCGATGCCTATGCCGGGTTCGGCGAGTTCTATGCGTCAGGCCGTAGGCCAAGGCCGATGGCCGAGGCGGCGTGCTGGGCCCACGGCAGGCGCAAGCTGTTCAAGCTCGCCGAGGTCGCCCGCGCCCCGCTGGCGGCCGAGGCGGTCCGCCGGATCGATGCGATCTTCGACGCCGAGCGCGCCATCAACGGCCTGCCGGCCGAGCAGCGCCTGGCCGTGCGGCAGGCGGAGATCGCCCCGCTGGTGGCCGCGCTCGAGACCTGGATGCGCGAGCAGCGCGCCCGCCTCTCGCGCCATGCCGAGGTCGGCAAGGCAATGGACTACATGCTGACCCGCTGGGATGCCTTCAGCCGGTTCCTGACCGATGGCCGGATCTGCCTCACGAACAACGCAGCGGAATGCGAGCTGCGCGGCGTCGCTCTCGGAAGAAAGGCATGGCTGTTCGCCGGCAGCGATCGCGGCGGTGAGCGGGCCGCGGCCATGTACTCCCTGATCGCCACCGCCAAGCTGAACGACGTCGACCCGCGCGCCTGGCTGGCCGATGTCCTCGCCCGCATCGCCGGCCACCCAGCGTCGCGCCTGCACGAGCTGCTACCCTGGAACTGGAAGGCTGCCCGCGCTGAGGCGCCCGCAGCACAGGCAGCCTGACCATGGCCGCGCCGAGCTTCGTGTTCACCATCACCCGCGTCGCCGAAATGCTCGGCGAGGATGAGGAGTGGCTGCACGAACTCGCCGAACAGCTGGAGCCCGAGGATGGCTGCCTCTGGGTGTACGACACCGGCGACCGCGAGACCCTCGCCTTTACCCAGCGCGGCGTCGAGAGCCTCAAGGAACTGACCGAAGACCAGAGACCCTGACCGGCGCCGCAGCCGGACCTCCAGCATCCGCGGTATTCACCGGATGGGTACCCATTGGCTATGTGCGCGAGAGCTTCTTTGCTGCCCGCCGCTTTCAGGATCTCGACGACCTCAACGGCCAGGCTCTGAACTGGTGCAACGGCCTCGCCGCCGACCGCCGCTGCCCCGGTGAGCCGGAGCGCCGCGTGCGCGAGGTCTTCGCCGAGGAAGTCCGCCACCTGCTGCCGCTACCCGACAACCCGCCGCCGCTGCTTGAGCGCGTTGCGGTCCGGGTCGGCAAGACGCCCTACGTCCGGTTCGACCGCAACGACTACTCCATCCCCCATACCCATGTCCGGCGCGTGCTCACCGTGCTCGCCGACCCGGAGCAGGTCCGCATCGTCGACGGTGCCGAGCTGCTCGCCTGCCATCGCCGCAGCTACGACAAGGGCGCGCAGATCGAGCAGGCCGACCACCTGCAGGCCCTGGCGGCTCAGAAGCGTGCCGCCCGCCAGCACCGCGCCACCGACCGCCTCGCCCAGGCCGTCCCGGCCAGCCAGGAGCTGCTGCGCCGCGCCGCCGCCGGTCGCCGTCGTGCTGCCCGCCAACGTGCAGGCACGGGACCGGCCGGTGCAGCCGCACGCCCTCGAGACCTATGACCGCTTGAAGGGTGGCGCCGATGACTGAGCCACAGGCCCTGCGAACCCGCGCCGCGGCGTTGCATCTGCATGGGCTACTTGCCCACTGGGCCGAGGTCGCCGACCAGCCCTGGTTGGCACCACTGCTCGACTGGGAGGAGCAGGAACGCGGCCGGCGCAGCCTGGAGCGGCGCCTGCAGGCCGCCCGCATCGGCCGGTTCAAGCCGCTCTGCGACTTCGACTGGACCTGGCCGAAGCGCTGCGACCGTGCCGCCATCGAGGCCTTGATGGGCCTCGATTTCCTCAAGGAGGCCAGCAACGCGGTCCTGCTCGGCCCGAATGGTGTGGGCAAAGCAACCCTGGCTCAGAACATCGCCCATCAGGCTCTCATCGCCGGTCACACTGTGCTGTTCACCACTGCAGGTCACCTGCTCGGTGATCTCGCCGCACTCGACAGCGATACTGCCCTGCGCCGCCGCCTGCGCCACTACGCCCACCCTAGCCTGCTCATCATCGACGAGGTCGGCTACCTCTCCTACTCCAACCGTCATGCCGACCTGATGTTTGAGCTGATTTCTCGCCGCTACCAGGCCAAGAGCACCATCATCACCACCAACCGTCCTCTTGCCGAGTGGCAAGAGGTCTTTCCGAACGCTGCCTGCGTCGTCTCGCTGATCGACCGCCTCGTCCACAACGCCGACATCATCGCTATCGAGGCCAACTCCTACCGCCTCAAGGAAGCCGAGGAGCGCAACCAGACCCGCGCCCGGCGACGACGCGCCAGCAAGGTGTGAGCGAGCCTCTCCGCCCACGCCACAAAACCCTTGGCGCTGTTCGACTTGGATGTGGGAGACGAGAAAATCTGACGAGGGCTGACTACATGATGTTCTATGTCCAGCCTCGAATCTCGTCGTCTCAACCATCTCGAATCCACCATCCGGGCAGCCTCGGGTGAGCAGCTCATCACCATCGAACGGCTCGTCGCCGAGGTCGCGTCTATGCGGGTTGCCGAGGTGGCCCTGGCCCGCCGCACGGAGGTGGCCTGCGTCAAGCGGCGTTGCCCGCATTGCGAGGCTGAGAGTGCTCACCTGCACGGCAAAGACAAGAACGGCCGACAGCGGTTCCGTTGTCGCATCTCCGAGTGTCGCCGCACCTTCAACATCCTCACCGGCACGCCGATGGCGCGCGCCCGGATGCCCGACAGGTGGGGCCAATACCTGTCCTACATGACGGACCACTGTTCGGTCAGAAAGATCGTAGAGGCCGGGATCGGCGTGAACCACACGACTGTCTGGCGCTGGCGTCACCGCTTCCTCAAGGCTGCCGCGCAGGACAATACGGCAATCCTCTCTGGGGTGATCGAGGCCGATGAGACGTTCTTCGTGCGCTCCTGCAAGGGGCACCGAGGATGGGTGAAGGGCAGGCCACCCGAGCCCCGCGCCGCGCGCCCGCGTGCCTGGGGCGCCACCAAGCGGGGCCTGTCGGATGAGCAGGTGCCGGTGCTGACCGCCCTGGACAATGCGGGCGGGGTTTACGAAGCCATCCTGCCATCGCTGGCAGCGATCGAGACGACGCTGGACGGCCGGATCGCACCAGGGTCGGTGGTCTGCTCCGACGGCACGGCGGCCTATGTGAAGGCAGCGGTGAAGGCGGGCGCCGAGCATCGCCGGGTGGTGGTGCCGACCACCACGCCTGTGACGGTGAAGGTCGCTCCGCTGCCAACCAAGCGGCGGCAAAAGGGCCGCCTCGGGCTTGGGCGGGTCAACGCGCATCACGGCCAGATCAAAGCGCTGGTGAACGGGCGCTGCCGTGGCGTAGCGACTCGGTACCTCGGCAACTACCTCGGCTGGCACCGGGCGATGCTGCACGAAGGCTTCACCGGAAAGGCGCTGCTGGATCGGGCGCTGGCGTAGTTCGGCGGGCAGCCTGCCGTGGCCGCCCAACACCCAAGTCGAACTGCGCCAAACCCTTATCCTTCTGTTCGGCCCCACCAAGGCCATCCTTCCGTCCCGGCCGCCTCTCTGAGGCCGGCGCGCGCAGCGGCTGTCCAGGATGGCCGAAGGCCACCGCGCCTTGGCGCGGCGCGCAGCGTCCTGGACAGCCGCGAGCACGACGGCACCCTCCGCGCGACCGGGACGCAGGCTACGCGCGTGCCCTCAAGCCATCCAGGCTCGCAGTCCAATCCACACCCGCACCCGCCGCCGTCTAAGAGCGCTTCCTCACCCCCCCCCCGACACCCGCACCACCTCGGAAGAAAATTCGCAACTTTGCGTCGCCGATGACGGGGTGAACGCAGCTTGTCGTCGCTTCAAACGCTGAGAACGACGCAATTTGGTGTTCGTTCCGGAATGTGTTCGCCAAGTTGACGATCCTCAAAAGGGTGCGCACCCACGGCAAGCTTGATAGCGACGGCTTCCGGCGCGAGACCACCCGCATCCCGGAGCCAGGCTTGCCACGTGCGAGCCCGGTCATGCTTCGGCTCCTGCCGGGCGCAAATTGAATCTGCTTGAACGCCTGCATCCATGTCGCGCACAGTGCCGTCGCACCACGCGGCAGAAGCCGTCCCCTGCCCAGGTACGGCGCGAAAACAACCGCCGCGATCGAGGGAGGCCTCGCTATGACCTGGAAGGAGTTCTCCGGCGCGTTTCACCGTGCTTTTGTGCTTCTCCCTTCTTTTGCCCCGGCACTCGTCCCCGCGATGCTCGCGGTCATGATGGTAACGGCTGCGGCCCAGGATGGCGGCCGCCTGGACAGCCGCCGCGCGGCTTCCCTGGTCCTCCAGCGCGAGGGCAATTTCTTCGTCGGCGGCAGCTACAACGCCCGCGACCAATTCGTCGGCCAGATGTACGTCGAGTACCGGATCCCCAGAACCCAGCGACACGCCTATCCGATTATCCTGGTGCATGGCGGCGGGCAGATCGGCGCCGGATGGAACGAGACGCCTGATGGGCGCGAGGGCTGGACACAGTACTTCCTCCGCCAAGGCTACGCGGTCTACGTCGTGGACCAACCGGCGCGCGGCCGCTCGGCCTACAACTCGGACTTAGGCCCGCTCAGTGACCCATTCGACGCTGTCACGGCGCAGCAGCTGTGGGCCGCCCCGGAACGCTTCGATCTTTGGCCGGCCGCCCGCCTGCACACCCAATGGGTCGGGCCTGCGGTCAAGGGCGACGAGACGTTCGACCAGTTCATGCGGGCGCAGTCCGACGCATTGCCGCTCACTCCGCTTGACCTGCAGGAGCGGCTCACCGCCGACGCGCTCGTGGCGCTGCTTGACCGGATCGGCCCGGCGATCCTCGTTCCCCACTCGCAACCGGGCTTTCCATCCTGGCTCGTGGTGGATCGCCGGCCGGATCTGGTGAAGGCGCTTGTCCAGCTCGAGCCGGGCGGCCCGCCGGTCTTCGCGCTGGCGCCCCTCTTCAGCCCGGTCAGGATCGCCTGGGGCCTCACCTCGAACCCGATCACCTACAGTCCCTCCGTATCGGACCCATCGCAGCTGAGCTTCACGCAGGTGCCGGTGGATGACCCCTATGTCACCACCTGCTGGGTGCAGGCCGAGCCGGCCCGGCAGCTTCCGAACCTCCAGCGGGTGCCGATCCTCATGCTGACGAGCGAGGCCGGCTACAACACGCTCTGGGATCCCTGCACGGTCGCCTACCTCGAGCAGGCCGGGGTGAACCCCACGTGGCTACGGCTGCCCGATCTCGGCATCCGGGGCAACGGGCATTTCTACTTCATCGAGAAGAACAGCGATGAGGTCGCAGGCGTGGTTCTGCGTTGGCTCAAGGAGCACACTGAGTAGGCCGGCTTCGGGTGAGCCGGCAGACCATCGCAGGGGAGCCGGCACAAGCGGCCCCGCGCCCATCGAAGCCAGCTCCGGGGCGCGGCGATCGGTGGGGCGACACGTCAAGGCTGACCTCCTCGTGGCCGGAGAGCGTCAGCACCACGGCGGCGACATGGCGCACGCAATGGTCTCCTTCCGGATGCCGTCGGCGTATTGGCATGTCGCTACCGTACCCAAGACAGCGAAGTGCCAGCCAAAGAGATCGCTCTTAAGCTCGCGGAGCACGTGCGTCGGCGTTCCTGCCGGCAGAGTCGTGGATGCGATGGTCAGCTCCGCCAGCAGCCAGGACGCGGCGGCGTGGCTGATAGCGTCAGGCTTTGGCGGTAGCCATGGTTTCCGGGCCAAGCCACACCAGCCAACGTCCACGATCCGGGGCTGGTGCGCTTCCGAGCTCGCGGCCCTCTCTTGCGACAGGGCGTCACGCCGCCCGATAATGCCGCTTGGCGCGCCTCTCCGCCTCCCGTGCCGCGGCTTCCGGCGTCGCCTGGCCGGAGGCGACGCCGGCACACATCTGCACCGGTTCTGTCAGAACTCACGCCAGACCCGACGAGTTGAGGCGAAAGCCAAGGTCAGCTTACGCCGCTTCGAGAATGGCGAGCACACTGGTGGCGCGACGGAGGTGAAGCAGGCGACGGCGGTTGGCAGGGACGGGCTGGTGGTGGCGAGTGCGGAG
>NZ_JAUTWS010000154.1 GCF_030657435.1 Paracraurococcus lichenis
CGGCCTGCGCTGACCCTTGATGGTCGCTCAGGCCGGCCACTTACCCCCAGCTCTGCTACACCACGTACTGGGACACGACCTGTCTCGCCATCGACTGCCGCCTCTGCCGGCAGATCTCAAGATCATGCAGATCCTGCCAACATCGGATCGTGTGACGATTGTCGCTCATGCCACCACGGCTCGGAGCGCCTGTCCCTCCTGCGGCGTCGCGTCGCCCCGAGTGCACAGCTATTACGTTCGCACGCTCGCCGACCTGCCCTGGCAGGGGCGGGTCGCGGCACTCCAGATCCGGGCGCGTCGCTTCCGCTGCGCCAACGCCGACTGTCAGCGTCAGGTCTTCGCCGAACGGCTGCCCGAGATGGCTGGCCCGTGGGCCCGACGCAGCGAACGCCTCGCTGAGGCGCAGCGGCACATTGGCCTTGCGCTGGGTGGGGCCGCGGGCACGCGCCTGGCGACCCGTCTCGCCATGCCGGTCAGCGGCCCGACGCTGCTGCGCCTCGTAGCCACGACCAAACTGCCAGCATCACCCCCGCCCCGGGTCATCGGCATCGACGAGTGGGCCTGGCGCCGCGGACTGAACTACGGAACCATCGTGTGTGACCTCGAGCGACAGCAGACGGTCGAGCTGCTGCCGGACCGCAATGCTGAGACGGTTGCGACCTGGCTTCGGCAGCATCCAAGCGTGGAGGTCATCGCGCGTGACCGCTCGAGCGTTTTCGGCCGGGCCATCCGGGAAGGCGCGCCTGATGCCACAGAGGTCGCCGACCGCTGGCATCTGCTGCACAACCTTGGCGACGCGCTCTGGGCCGCGATCGGCCGTCACCGTGGCGCAGTCGCGGCGGCGCTCACCGTCGTAGACACGCCACCAGGCACGCCTGCACAAGAAGCGCCACGCGTTATTGGGACTACGGGACCAACGCTGGACGCCCTGCGCCGTCAACGCAGCGACGAACGGCAGGCGCGCTACACCGCCATGCGCCGCCTGCACGAGGAGAGTGTGCCAGCACGGCTGATCGCGCCGGCGCTCGGTATGAGCCAGCGCACGGTCGAGCGGTGGCTGACGGCAGGAGGCGCACCTGAACATCGGCGGCCGCCGGTGGCGAGCATGCTTGACCCGTTCCGGCGCTTTCTCGAGCAACGCTGGGCGGCAGATGGCTTAACGGCTTCAGGCTACCGCGGCCTTGGCAGTGAGATCGACTACGTCAAAGTTGGCGACGAATTGCAGATGTTCGGTCGAGGTGGAGACTACCTCGTTTGAGTCCGTGTAGTGTTGTGATCCGGTGTTGAGTCGCGCCTTCAAGAGCATCACAGCCGGATCAGCAGATGTGACACGCACCAAAGTGCAAGGCTTGCCTCTCCGCAAGCTATGGCTTCATGCCATCCATTCTACCGTGCCGCCATCATGCTTGGCATTGCGGGGGGACTGCCTCACGTTCTGGGGTCGGAACAGCGCCGAGCGGCTATCCGCGGACAAGCCCCAACCATGACGTCCCATGTAAGCCCGAAGGTGCCTATCACCCCTCCCGGTCGCACCAATCCAACTTCGCATGTGATCCGTTTCGCACCGCGCCATTACGAGGTCATCATCTGCGTCCGGGTGCGGCCCCGATTGCACATACGGTGCAACATCACCCGTTGCCGTAGAGGTGCAGTCCGGAGGGCAGGCGTCGTGGCAATGGCCGCTTGCGCAGGACCGCCTCGGCTGCCGCGACCGAAGCCAGCAGCTCGCCCTCGGTGAAGGGCTTGTGCAGGCAGCCGACGGCGAGCCCCTGGCCGCGATCGGCTGGGCAGTTGCCGGTGACGAAGAGCACCGCGATGCCGAGCGCGGCAAAGTCGGCGGCAACCTCCAGCCCGCTCGCGCCATTGGCCAGGCGCATGTCGACTAGCGCCAGATCGGGCCGCGGCTCCGTCCGCCGCGTCAGCTCGGCGGCTGAGACGCGGTCCTCGGCCACGCCGACCACGACGTGCCCGGCTGCGGTGAGCAAGGACTCAATCTCGAGCGCTACGAGGGCCTCGTCCTCGATCACCAGGACCCGCAGCGGCCCGCTGCCGCGCCCGCCCATCTCGGCAGCCATGGTGATCATCGCCATCAGTCGGTTTCGGTCGAACAAGGTCACGCACTCCTGGCGGCAGCATCGCCGCCCCTTGGCCCCGTCGGTGGCATAAC
The DNA here is from genome assembly GCF_030657435.1 of Paracraurococcus lichenis. Lineage (GTDB taxonomy): Bacteria > Pseudomonadota > Alphaproteobacteria > Acetobacterales > Acetobacteraceae > Paracraurococcus > Paracraurococcus lichenis. The sequence continues at coordinate 2,168 of NZ_JAUTWS010000154.1, forward strand.
GACGTCGAACGCAGCGCCGCCCTCCGGGGATGCGCGCCGTACGTCAAGCCGCGCGCGCAATTGCCGCACCAGGGTCGCCACGACACGCATGCCGACGCCGCGGGAGGCCGCCGGCTCGAAGCCTTCGGGCAGGCCGATGCCGTCGTCCTCCACCGAGACGACCAAGGCCCCCCCTTCCTCCTCTACGCGTCGGACTAAGATGCGAATGGTCCCCTCCCGGCCTTCCGGGAAGGCGTATTTTACCGCGTTGGTCACGAGCTCGGAGACGATCAGCGCGAGCGGGACCGCCCGGTCAATCGGCGCATGCTCCGCACCGGCACGCTTGTCCGCGGGAGCGGCGAACTCCAGACTGATGCGGCCCTCGTGGTCCAGAGCGGCCACGGTGTCGTCGCACAGCTCCCGGAGGAAGCCGGCGAGATCGTCGATGCGGCCATGCGTGCCGGTCTGGTACAGGCGCCGGTGCACCTGTGACACCACGCCGATGCGACCCCGAGCCTCGGTCAGCCCCGCCCGCAGCTCCGGATCGGCCGAGCGGGCCGCCTGCAAGGAGAGCAGAGACGAGACGAGCTGCAGGCTGTTCTTGACGCGATGGTTGACCTCGTGGAGCAGCGCCTCCCGGGCCTCCAGCGCCTCGACCAGCGCCGCCTCAGCCTGGCGCTGTGCAGTCACGTCGGTCAGGGATTCGAGCACGGCCACTGGCCGCCCGTTTGAGGTGCGCCGCAGCATCTTGCGTGCGGCGACGACCACCTCCCTCCCGTCCCGGGTCCATTGCCGGAGGTCGCCGATCCACTCGCCCTGGCGCTCCAGCGCCGCCGCGATTTCCGCCCGGGGAACCGGGAAGGCGGTGCGAAGCAAGGTGTGCGCGTCCCGCCCTACCGCCTCCGCCCCGCTCCAGCCGTAGAGGCGGACGCAGCCCTCCGACCAAAAGCGGATGGTGCCGTCCAGGTCGCGCGCCATGGAGGCACCAAGATCGAGCGTGGCCAGCAGGTCAAGCAGCCGGGTCTCGCTCTGACGCAGCGCCTCCTCCACCGATCCGCGTGCCGCGATCTCGCGCTGCGCAGCCTGGTAGAGGCGGGCATTGTCGATCGCAATCGCCGCCTGTGCCGCAATCCCGGCAACCAGGCGCTCGGACCGTTCCAGGAAGACCCCGGGCCTCGGGTGCCCGAAGAAAAGCCCGCCCAGCACCTCGCCCGACCGCGAGGTGACCGGCACAGCAAGGTAGCTCCGCACCGGAAGATGTCCCTTCGGCATGCCGCGATAAGGCGCGTTCTTCCCGTAGCGCGGGTCCGTGGTGATGTCGTCCGAGCGAACGATGCCCTCGCCGCGGAAGGTGGGGCCGAACACCTTGGTGTTGCGCGGCATGGGAAAGCCACTGAAAGCCTCCCGCGGCGCGCCCGAGAGGCTGTAAAGGGTATAGGACTCCCCGTGCTCGTCGAGCACATTGTAGAAGAAGGCACCAAAGGCCGCGCCGGACAGCTCGGTCGCGGCATCCGTGACCATCTGCACGACGCGGTCCAGGTTGAGCTCGGCCGCCAGTGCCGCGCCGGTGTGGTTCAGCACCTCCAGGGTGCGGGTCTCCTCGCGCAGCGCCTCCTCCGCCCGACGGCGGTCAGTGATGTCCACCGCGGCGCAGACCGCGCCGGCGGCCCGATCCTCCCCGTCACGCAACGGCGTCGCGTGGCAGAGCAGGATCACCGACGGCGAGCCATCGGCAAACCGGATCTCCTGCTCGTCGCCGCGCACCTCCTCACCGCGCGCCGCGCGCTGGATCGGCAGCGTTTCTGGCGCGGCCTCGACGCCATCGCGGAAGACGCGAAAGCCGGGGCGCTCCTCCTCGGGCGCCGACAACGAGGCATTGGCCCCTTCGGGCAGGCGGAGCAGCGCGGCAGCGCGGCGGTTGCCCCAGACCTGCCGTGCATAGGCGTCGCGGGTGAACCAGACGGCGGCCGGCACCGTGGCCAGCACCGCCTCAAGCTCAGCCGAGCGGGCACGCACCTCCTCGGCCGCCTCGCGGCGGACCCGGGTTAGGGATAGGTTGGCGCCGATGCGGGCCAGCAGCTCGCGGGCCGAGAAGGGCTTGATGAGGTAGTCGTCCGCGCCCGCATCCAACCCCTCCACTCGGGCCTCCTCGCCGGCACGGGCGGAGAGGAGCACCACCGGGACCTCGGCGAAGGCCGGTTCGGCCCGCAGCGCCCGCAGCAGGCCGAAGCCATCCAGGCGCGGCATCATTACGTCCGACAGGACGAGGTCCGGCCTGCGCCGCCGAGCGGCCTCCAGGGCCGCCTCGCCGTCCGCCACCGCCTCGACCTCGTAGCCACGGCCGGCGAGCAGACGGCGCACATAGTCGCGCATGTCGGCATTGTCGTCCGCCAGCAGCACGCGTCCCTCGCCCCGGATGCCGTCGGGCAGGCTCGGCGACGGCAGGGGCAGGAGATCCTCCGTGGCCGCGAGCGGAGGAGGGAGGTCCGCTGCCACCTCGTCTCGCAGCCAGCGCCGCGCCTCCTCGACATAGGCCGCGGTGCGCGTCGGCACCGGGGCCGGTGACTGTCCATCCCCGCTGCTGACATGCTCCGCCGGCAGATGGGCGGTGCCGAAGGGGAGCGTCACGGTGAAGGCGCTGCCTCGGTCCGGCTCGCTTTCGACCCGGATCTCGCCGCCATGCAGCCGCACTAGCTCGCGTACCAAAGCAAGGCCGATGCCGCTGCCCTCGAAGCTGCGACCGCGGACGCCCTCGATCCGGTGGAAGCGTTCGAAAAGGCGCGGCAGCTCGGCCGCCGGGATGCCCGTGCCGGTGTCGCGCACGGTCAGCGCGCCTGCCCTGCCGTCGTCCGTGGGGTTTAGCGAGACGGCGATGCCGCCCTCCAGGGTGAATTTGAAGGCGTTGGAGAGCAGGTTGAGGACGACCTTCTCCCACATGTCCCGGTCCACGAAGACGGGCCTGGGCAGCGGTGGGCAGTCCACCTCCAGCCCGAGCCCGGCGCGCTCGCACAGCGAGCGGAAGCTCGAGGCCAGCTCGGCGGTGAAGGCGGCCAGGTCGGTCGGTGCATAGTGGGCCTGCGCCCGCCCAGCCTCGACCCGCGAGAAGTCGAGTAGGCTGTTGACCAGCCGCAGCAGGCGGAGCGCGTTGCGGTGCGCCGCCTCGACGCGACCGCGCTCCTCCGGCGGCAGCCGCCCGCCCCCGGCCAGGGCCTCCTCGAGCGGCCCGAGCATCAGGGTCAGGGGCGTGCGGAACTCGTGACTGACATTGGCGAAGAACACCGTCTTGGCGCGGTCCAGCTCGGCCAGCGCCTCGGCGCGGCGCCGCTCCTCCTCGTAGGCGTCGGCGTTGGCGATGGCCGCGGTCAGCTGGCCCGCTGCCAAGCCGAGGAATCGCCGGTAGCCCTCGTCGAACAGGCGGAACGGGTTCAGGCCCACGACGAGGACACCGGCCCGGCCCGCCGCACCCGTTACTGAGACCGGGAGCATGGCCACCTGCGCCGGCGGCCGGGTCCAGACGCTGCCGGTCGGCAGCCCGCATCCGAAGCGCGCCGCGAGGTCGGGGACGAGGCGCATCTCGGGATGGCGCAGCACCTCGGCGAAGGGCCAGGGCGAAGGCCCGTTGAGGGGCACCGAGGCCGGTGCCGCCACATGATGGCCAGGCTCGATCCCGGCCGCGCCGACGAGCGACAGGCGCCGCCCGTCCGGCTCCGCCATGTAGAGCATTGCGAAGGGGAGATCGCGCGGATCGGTCGCCAGCACGGCGACGCTCCGCTCGCAGGCCTGCCGCCAGCTGCGCGCCTCGGCCGTGCCGGCGGCCAGGTCCCGCAGCAACGCGAGCTGGCGTTCGCCGATGACGCGCTGCGTATCGTCGGTGTTGGCGCAGATGATGCCGCCCGTACCCCCCTCATCCTTGGGTATCGGGCTGTAGGAAAAGGTGTAGTAGGTCTCCTCCGGGTAGCCGTTTCGCTCCATGACGAGGAGCTGTTCCTCGACGTAGGTGCCCTCGTCCCCGGTCATCGCGGTGGCCAGCATGGGGCCGATATCGCCCCAGATCTCCCGCCACACCTCCGCAGCGGGCCGTCCGAGTGCCCAGGGGTGCTTGCCACCGATGATCGCCTTGTACGCGTCGTTGTAGAGGTAGATCAGCTCCTCGCCCCAGCCGATCCAGATCGGCTGACGGGAGGTCAGCATGATCCGCACCGCGGTCTTCAGGCTCTGGGGCCAAGTCTCGAGCGGGCCGAGCGGCGTCACGGCCCAGTCGTGCCTTCGCATCCGAGCCCCCATCTCGCCGCCACCGGCGAGAAACTTGAGTGAGGCATCCCGGGCCGCGGGGGCCGCCATCGCGACGTTCACGCGCGGCACCTCGGACGCTGGGGCTGCTGTGGGGTGGTGCCATCACCGGCAGTTCCCTCTAGTTCAGGGGTCGGCCAGGCGGGAAGTATGGTCCGGTCGGGCATCGGCGGCGGCCCCGCTCTCATCGTCGCTGCGGTAGCAGATGCCACATCACCGGCCGACGGTCGATATGACGCGCCCTGGCCAGCGGCTAGCGCCGCAGATCCCGACCGAAGTTGGCCAAACCCGCTCCGCTACGGGCGCTGGCGGTGCGGACCGTCGATGCGCAGAGGTGGCCGCTGGCGCTGCTCGGACGGGGACAGTGAAGCAGCGCGCAGGGAGGCGGCAAACCTAGCCTTCCGCTTGGGCCGGGTTGCGGCCTCAAAGCAGAGATTCGGTGCTTGCCCAACGGATGGGTGCGGCGTTGCTGGTGGGAGTGTCAAAAACCTGGGGCAAGCCGCTTGCCGGGCCCCGGCTGGTCGACGTGGCTGGGGCCGGACCACAAGGACGGGCCTGATGCAGTGGACGGTGCGGCTGGACGCAAAGACGGACCAGGGCGAGGTGGAGACAACCGAGCTGGTCACGTTC
>NZ_JAUTWS010000155.1 GCF_030657435.1 Paracraurococcus lichenis
TAGCAGGCCGCGCAGCAGCGCCGCCGCGCTGTCCGACCAGGGCACGGCGCGGTATTCCGCCGCAAGGCGCGACTCCAGGCCGGCGATCAGCCCAGGCTCCTCAATGGCCCGTCGGTAGAGGGCCACGGCCTCCGTCACGCAATCCGGGTCGTGGTACAGGCAGAAGGGGCCGCCCGCCTCGGGGATGGAGGTGCTGGCCGAGGCGAGGCATGCCTTGCCGAAGGCGAGGCTCTCGGAAACCGGCAGGCCCCAGCCCTCGTAATGCGAGGGGAACAGCGTGAACCGCGCGCCCCGGTACAGGGCGGCCAGGGCCGCGTCGCCGGGGTCCTCCACGATCACCAGCTTGCCGTCGAGATGCCGGGCATTGCGAATCTGCTGCATCAGGTCGGCGACCATCCAGCCGACGCGGCCGGCGAAGACAAGCACCGGCACCTGCTCAGCCGGCATCTCGTCGAGCAGCCGCCGCCATGCGCGGAAGGTGAGGACGTGGTTCTTCCGCGCCTCCATGGTGGAGACGAAGAGGGCATAGCCGCCGGGTGACAGGCTGGCCGGCAGTGGCGCGGGGTCCGCGGCCTGGCTGAAACCACTGCCAATCGGGATGGCCTGCGGCGCGGCGCGCAGCCGCAGGCCATCGCGCGCCGCCCAGGTCTCGATGTCGCGCACCGTCGCCTGGGAGATCGCAAAGACCATGTCGGCGAGCGGCAGGCATCGCCGCATGAAATCGCCGAAGACGGTGACCAGGCCCTGGTCGCAGAATTCCGGCCTGAGCACGGGAATGAGGTCGTAGACGAGCAGAGCGAAGCGCAGCGACGCCTGCTGCGATACCGCTCGGATCAGGGAGGCATAGTCGGGATGCGACCAGGGCGAGCCCAGCGTCGCAATGACGTCGCCGGGCCGCGCGGCCTCGCGCAGGTCGCGTCCCGCGATTGTGAAGGCGACATCCGGTGCGGCCTCGGCAGCCTGCCGCGCACTCAGCAGTCCGGCCGATGCGCGTACCGCGCCGGCGAGATGCCGCACAGTGGCGAGTTGCGACCGCACCGCCTGGCCGAGCGGCTGCCGCAACTCCGCCGGCACACGGGCGACGACGCTGCGCAGCGCACCGCGCGAGAGCGGCCTGGGCGCGGCCGCAAGGGGCACCGGAGGTCGCAGCGGTGCCTCCGCCATCCGGCCATAGAGTGCCTCGACATCCGTCCAGTCGATGACGCGCATGGTGCCCGCCACGGCATCGTGCCGCACGAAGCCTACCTCCTGGGCGGCCATCCTCCGGAGCGCCGCGTAGAGCTCGTAGGAGAGGCGCTGGATACCGCTAGGGCGAGCATTGTTCCGAGCGTAGTCGAACAGGTCCTCAACATCGCACCAGACCGTCATAGTCGATAATCGCTCCGGAAGCAGGAAGGGCGGGTCGCGGCTGCATACAGCATGGCCGGGTCGCGCAAAAATCGTAGGGACCACACCGGCCGGACGCAGGCGGAACAACATAGGTGCGCGGCGGCCACCATCGTGCGTGGATGGCCGGCCTGCGGTCCTGCGCCGGTTGTCCTGGCGCGGCGGGCATGGTTGGAAGACCCGATGCCGTCTCCCGCCATGATCGTCGATGCACGCTGCCTCCAGGATCCTGCCTATCGCGAGCGGGGCATCGGGCAGCATGCCGAGAGCCTGCTTCGCGGCCGCGGCGCCGGTGGGCGCGCGCCGCGCCTGATCGGCCTGCTCGATCCGGCGCTGCCGACCCTCGCGCCGCGTGTGGCCGCGCTGTTCGGCACGTTGCGGTGGACTGCCTATGCCGAGCCGCCCGATGGTGGCTGGTTCGTTAGCCTCTCGCCGATGACGCATGACCCGTTGCGGGTAGCGCGTCTGCTGACCCGGCCCGGCCGCCGGCACGTGGCGGTGATCTACGATTTCATTCCGCACGAGATGCCCGATACTTATCTCCGCGGGCAGGCCGACCGCCTCGACTATTATGCGCGCCTCGCCTGGCTCGGTGCCTACGGCACCTTCCTGCCGATCTCGCAGGCTACCGCTGCGCAACTGCGGTCCCTGGTGCCCGGCGCCGCGCAGGCGTCCTGCGTCGTTACCGGCGTCGCCGTGCGCGCCAGCCTCCTGCCGCAGCCGGATGAGACGCCGGCCCGGCCGCCTCGGCATCTCCTCGCCGTGGCGGGACCCGATCCGCGCAAGAATGTCGAGGCTCCGATCATCGCCCATGCGGCGAGCGCCGCGCTGCGCGCCGCCGGCCTGCCGCTGCTGGTCGCGGGCGGCTACCCACCCCAGCAGCAGGCGCCGTTGCGTGCCCTACATGAGCGCCATGGCGGCGACCCGGCGCTGTTGCGCTTCCTGCCGCATCTGACGGACGCCGAACTGCGGCGCGCCTACCAGGAAGCCCTTGCGACGGTCGCACCCTCGCGCGCAGAGGGCTTCTCGATCCCGGTGATCGAGGCGAGCGCGAATGGCAGCCCGGTGCTGGCCTCCGACTGCACGGCGCAAGCCGAGCTGGTGTCGCAGGAGGATGCGCTCTTCGCGCCGGACGACACGGCGCGGCTGCGGGAGCAGATGGAGCGCATGGCGCTCGATCCCGCCGCACGCGCCGATCTGCAGCGGCGCCAGCAGGACATCTGGCGACGCTTCACGGAGGCCGAGGTGGGTGCCAGGTTCTGGGCCGCGCTCGACACGGCGCCGGCGAGCCCGCCGGTGCTGCGCGATGCCCGGCCGCGCCTGGCGATGCTCTCACCGCTGCCGCCCGATCGCAGTGGTGTTGCCGACTACACCCATGCCGTGCTCGGCGCCATCGCCAGGCGGGCCGAGGTGGTCGCCTATACCGAGGCGCCGTCGCCGCGCGCGCCGGAGGGCGTGCAGATCGAGGCGCTGACGCCGCTGGCCAGCCTGTCGGGAGGCTACGATGCCGTCGTGGCGGTGATGGGCAACTCGCATTTCCACCGCCGCATCTTCGATCTGCTGCTCGACTACGGCGGGGGCTGCATCGCCCATGATGCACGGATGCTGCATTTCTATGTCGGGTTGCTGGGGCGCGGGCGGGCCCGGGCCCTGGCGGAGGTAGAGCTGGGGCGGCCTGTGGAAGACAGCGAGATCGACGACTGGCTGGGCAACGAGCGCACCCTGCCGACCTTCTTCCTGTCCGAGGTCCTGCGCGCCGCGCAACCGACCTTCATGCATTCGCGACTGTCCTGTGACCTGATGCAGCGGACCTACGGCACCGCGGTCCAGCATCTCCCCTTCGCTGCGTTGCGGCTGCCCGAGCCGGGCGCGCTGACGCTCGAGGCGCGCGCCGCTGCACGCGCGCGGGTGCGGCTGCCAACTGACGATTTCTCGATCGCCAGCTTTGGCTATGTCACGCCGGACAAGGCACCGCATGACCTGATCTGGGCGCTCAGCCTGCTGCGTGGCTGGAAGATCCCCGCGAGCCTGGCCTTCGTCGGGGATGCACCGGACCATCTGCGGCAGGATCTCGAGGCGCTCGCCACCTATCTCGGCCTCGCCGGGCATGTGCGGTTCACCGGTGCGGTAGACGAGGCCGCCTGGTGCGCCTGGCTGCAGGCTGCCGATGCGGCCATCCAGTTGCGTGCGCACACCATCGGCAGCGTCTCTGCCGCCCTGATGGACTGCCTGACCTTCGGGCTGCGCGTGGTGGCCAACCACGACCTGGCCGCCGCAATCGATGCGCCGGAGGCGCTGTGGCACGGCGTGCCGGACAACCTCTCGGCCGTCCTGGTGGCGGAGCGCTTGGCCACGATCGCCGAGGCCGGACTGCTGGCACCGCGTGACGAGGCGGCGCGTGCGGCCTATGCCGAGGCGCATTCTCCCGACCGCTATGCCGCGACGCTGCTGGCCGGACTGGGGCTGGGCTAGGAGGCGCGCCAATGTCCACCATGCCACTCCTCGCCGATGTCAGCGAGCTCGTCGCCAGTCCGATGCGCACCGGCATCCAACGCGTGGTGCGGGCGATGCTGCGCCACTGGCCCGGGCCACGGCCGTTGCTGCCGTGTCGCTTCGATGCCGCCGCCGGCGGCCTGGTGCCGCTGTCCCCACGGGTGGTGGACCTGCTTATGGAGGCGACGCCCGAGCTGCGGGCCCTGCCGGCCGAGGCGTTGAAGCAGCGGGTGGCCGATGCCGCGGGCGCGGGACCGCAGGCGCCACTGGATCCCGGACGCTATGGCCGGATCCTGGTGCCGGAGCTCTTCTTCGACCCGGCGCGCTGCCATTTCTACCGCACGCTGCTGCAGCAGGATCCCGGCCGCGCCGGCTTCGTGGTGTACGACTTCATCCCCTGGCTGCGGCCCGAGCTGATGGGCGTGGACCGCACGCAGCACCTGATGCCGTATCTCGGCGTGCTCATGACGGCGCGCCATCTTGGCTTCATTAGCGGTGCGACGCGCGACGCCTTTGTCCACCGTATCCTGCGCCGCGAGGTGGCCGAGGGCGTCGTCCTGCCGCTCGGCGCCGACGGGCTGCTCGGTGAGGACAGGACCGGCGGCGGCGTGCCGCGGCAGTGCTTCCGATCGGACCGGCGGCTCTTCGTCGCAGTCGGCTCCATCGACGGGCGGAAGAACCAGGACCTGATGGCCGACTGCTTCGCCGCCCTGCGCGCCGCCGGCGTGCCGGCCCGCCTGGCGGTGGTGGGCGGCGCCTTCCGGAATGGCCGGGCGCAGGCACAGGCGGCTGCCCTGGCGGCTGCCTCCGTCGCGGATGCCGAGGGCATCCGCCATGTCCCACAGGCGACCGATGCCGAGATCGGTGCCCTGCTGGGCGAGGCGCGCGCCACGCTCTACCTGAGCGAGGCCGAGGGGTATGGGCTGCCGCCGGTCGAGGGCCTCGCGCTCGGCATTCCGGCCATCATCGGCGGCGAAGTGCCGTCGGTGACGGAACTGCCGCCGGGCGGCCGGTTGGAATTGCCGGCGCTCACCCCGGCGGCGCTGGGCGAGGCGATACGTCACCTCATGAACGACGCCGTGGCGGAAGCCTTGTGGGCCGAGGCGGCCACCCTGGACCTGCCGACCTGGCGTGGCTTCGCTGCAGCCATGGCCAGTTGGATTCAGGACTGATCCCCGCCCGCCTTGAAGTCAGCCCATGTGAAAGCGCGTTGGGAGCTGACGGCTGGCAGTGCCTGGGCTGGAATGTATGACAGTGCAGTTAAGCAGGCTTCGTGATCCTGCCGAGAGAGCAGGAAGCCCGGTGCATGTCTTCCCAGGTGGTGCTGCGGGCTGACTGCCGCAGCATCCGGGCGCGCTGCACGAAGCCAATGCCAGCCGCCAGAAGACGATGAGCGACGGGCGGATGCGCCAGGCCGGGGCGAGGCTCGCCACCGGCATGGCCGACCCGGCACGATCAGGCTTCAGCCGGAAGGCGGGTCCTGTCGCTGTGCTCAGCCTGCGGCTCGCTGCGCAGCGCGATCGTCAGCAATGCGGTCTCCACGCTCCGCGCCAGCCGCGGATCGTTCCCAGTGCTGGCGGCGTGGCCGATGTCCGGGCCACCTGGCGGCGCGCTGACAGGCGCGGGCGGGGGCGTGCTGGCCGAGGGCGCCATGCCAACAAGATGTTCGATCTCCGGCGGTATGACCGGTGCCGGGATCCGGCCGCGCCAGGCGATGCGGCGCAGCACCCGCGCCAGCGGCAGGAGCGCTGTCAGGACCCGTGGTCCGTTCTCGATCTCCAGCCTGTTCGTCAGGCGCCAGCGCTCCGCCAGCAGGGCGTGCGCCTCGGCGCGGGCCGCGGCGGCGGTGGCCTGGGCTGCCTCGAGGTCGTTGGCCATGCCGGCCAGCCTGGCCTTCAGCTCGGCCGTCTCCTGCTCGAAGGCGGCGGCGCAGGCCGCGGCTGCGGCGCGGGCGGTCACGGTCCGCCGCAGTTCGTCTTCGGTTTGCGCGACGGAGCGCTCGAGCATGGCGTTGCGTTGCTCGAGTGTGGCGTTGCTTTGCTCGAGTGTGGCATTGCGCTGCTCGAGCGCGGCATGCTCCGACCTCGCCCTTTGCAACGCCGCTTCGAGAGCCGTTGCATGCTGCTGGCTGGCTTGCAGCAACGTCTGCAGACGTTCCTGCTCGCGGGAGCCGTGCTGCACGGCCTCCTCGAGGGACCGACCCCAGGCCTCGGCGGCGGCGCGGGCCCTGTCGCCTTCCGGATCATGCACGCGGAAATCGTCGAAGATGTTCGGCGGCGCGCGGAAGGCTTCGGCGCGCGCCATGCTTTCCTCACGCAGGAACCAGGCATTGAGCCCGTCGAACCAGACATGATGGTAACCTGCCGCGGTCAGCAGCGGTGTCCATTCTCCGTCGGTGCGGTCCTGGCTCTGGGGCCGCGTTGCCTCAATCACCAGCAACTCGGGGCGGTAGCGCCGCCAGTCGGTGCTCCGCAGAATTGCTGCCTCCGCGCCCTCGGCATCGATCTTCAGGACGTGAATATGCTGCCCCGGCGCATGTTCATCCAGGACCCGAGCCAGCGTCGTCACCTCGACCTCGATCGTCTCCTCCACGACCTCGCCGGGTATGTCCGGCGCAGGCCCGCCATGCAGCGACGACGTGCCCAGCACATCGTTGCCGACACGGAAGACATGCAGGGGCATCCGGCAGGGCTGCTCGCCCAGGGCGACCTGAAGGTTGATGTCGCGCGGCCGCGCCGCGGCAAGCTGGGCGAAGATGGGGCCGGGCTCGATGTTGATGCCGTGCCAACCCGCGTCGTACAGGGCCTTCGTCACGGAGTGAAGCTCCGGATACCAGGCGCCGACATCGACATAGAAACCCTCCGCGACGTCGCGGAACGCCCGCCGCAACATCACATCCTCGAAGTTCTGGGCGTAGCTGACGAAGGTCAAGACGCTGGTCCTCTGCACAGCTTTGGCTGTTTAGAGCAGATCGTCGCGCTCTCCCAGGGCCCCTGTCGTGCCGCGACAGGCTGGGGCAGGCGCTCACCCTCTTTCGCGCGGGAAGCCCGG
>NZ_JAUTWS010000156.1 GCF_030657435.1 Paracraurococcus lichenis
AGCTCCACGATCGCCCGCCGGATGGTGCTGCGCGCCAGCCCGGTCGCGGCCGACGCCGCCGTCACCCCGCCATGACCCAGCGCCAGGGCCTCGTTCGCCGCGAACAGCCGCTGGCCACGCTCATCGAGGAACTTGCAGGCCTGCTGGTACCGCGCGCGGATCTCGTCGATGTCGATCACCCCAACGGCTTACCCCAGCGCCGCCATGGACCGGCAGCTCCGTTTGCCCCAGACCCGACAATCAGCCGTCACATTTGATTCAGTTATTTCGCGTCAGGTCCTAAAGGAGCTGCTGGAATAGTCAGCTCCGTTTGGCATCCGTTCAATACGTTTCAAATGCTTATCGCGGAAGATTCAAAGGGGCGGCGGGTTCTCGTTCATAATAGGCATTGCGTCCTGCAACGCAACGACCAACCTTGTTCCCTCTTTCGAGGTGAAGATGGCGAAAGGGCTCGCCTCTGCGTAGTCGGCCTTGGCCTCGAGGAAGCCGCGGATGAACCACCGCACCCCCTCGACCTCAGGCATTCCAGGAGGCGCGAGGTCCAACATGTTCTGCGTGCACCGCTCCGCTTCGCGGCGAAGCGTGTCGTATCGTAATGCCATGGCGAGCTTTACGTTCATCTATACATCTCCACACTTGTCGACGCTGGGATCGCGTAGGTTTTCCGCGCAAAGGCGCATCGCTCGCGCCAGAACATCAACCGCACGGGGTTCGTCATGTCCCCCACGGCCTGGACAGCGCCATCACTTCGAGGCGCTGGGAGGGTCAACGCAGGCGGGCAGCCGGGTCACGGGGCGGCTCTGTGGTGGCAAGTGCGATCTTGGATGATGGCGGGATGGTCTGCGCGGCCTCAGCCATGACTGGCTTCGACGGCTCTGGTTGGGGCTGGTCTGCGGGCTCCTGGGAAGCGGCTTGGACGGCCTCCTCGGCCAGGGCGGCGCTTCGTCGTCGAGCTTCGGCACAACCAGCGGCGGGCTCAACGACATGCTGGGTAGGCTGCCCGGAGTGGTTGGTGGCCTTGGCGGGCTGCTCAAGGACCATCGAGCCCGCGAACTCGGACGGCAGGTCGACGCCTCGGTCGCACTCGGCGCGAACGGGCACATAGGCACCGAGAGGTCGCCGGAGGGGCCGAGCGCAATGACAGCCTCCCCTCCCATCACGGCGTACCGTTCATGAGGATCCACCGCAGCAAGCGCCCGAGAAGCTGCAGCAACGCCCAAATCTGCCTGATCGGCTTCTGCAGTCTCTTGGGACTCATCGAACGCGCTTGGGTTGGTGCAGCGAAAAGGCGATGCGCATTTGAAAAATCGTGCAATGTCCGTTCGCCCCAACCTGCGTCGAAGGAACAAGGTCCACTGGGCATCTCTGCTGCGCGCCACGTCACGACCGCTGCCGAGCGGCGTCGAGCAGCGCGACTTCTGCGAGGTCGATTTGCCGGAGCAAGTTATGCAGCACCGGATCACCGATCCTCTGCAAGGCACGCAGCCTGTAAAGCTCTTCGCGCTCGGCTTGGAGAGTCGTGAGCCGCACCGAACGCTCCGCTTCCGCTGCATGGCACGCCGTCGCCCGGATTTCCTGGCTTCCGTGCCCCATGGCAATCCTGCGACGGCAGGCCGCCATGACGTGCTTTGCAGCTGCGTGGAGCGCGTCATCGCCTGCATTCCTCAATGCCCGCGCACACACCTTCTCCGCAGCCTGGATCGCAGCCGTCGCAAGAGCGATTTCAGCCTCCTGCTCCTCCAAGGCTTCATTGGGCGCCAAGTGGGCCGGCATGCGCTGTGCCAGGACCGGCAAGACGATGGCTGCCACCACCAGCGACAGTAGGATCACGCCCAGTGCCAGGACGATGACCACGTTCCGGGCCGCAAAGGTCGAGCCATCCGGGGTAGAGACGGGCAGGGCAAGAACAGCGGCCAGAGTGATCGGGCCACGCACGCCGGCCAGGGATGCGGCGATGGTCGCGCGCGATCGTGGCAGTCGGGCAAGCAGGCCGTTCGGGTTGCGGAGGCTTGCAACGCCGAGCGTCGTCCAGATCCAGCCTACCCGCATCGTGAGCAGGATCAGGAAGACGCCTACCGCCTCTGCGGCGAGCAGGACCGGGCTGCGCCCGTCGGCGGCGCTGGCGACCTCATCCATCATGCCGGGCAACTGCTGACCGACCAACACGAACACAATGCCGCTGAGCACCATGCTCAGCATGCCCCAAAGGTCGGTGCCGAGCAGGCGGTCCACGGGCCTGCCTTCCCGGATCGTCGTCATCCTGCCCGCGACCAGCCCGGCGGTCGCCACCGCGAGGATGCCCGAGCAGCCAATGTGTTCTGCCAGGAGATAGGCGGCATAGGGCATGATCAACAGGAGCAGGTTGGCAGTCTCGGCGCTCGCGCCGCAGCGGAGGGTGACGGCCGACTGGATGCGCCGGAACAGGATACTTGCGGCAACGCCAACAGCGACGCCGCCTATTCCCGTCCAGGCCAGGTCCCATACGGCCTGCGTTGGCGTCAGGCTGGAACCCGCAGCGGCGGCAACGGCAAACTTGCAGGCGGTAAGGCCCGATGCGTCGTTGATGAGCGTCTCGCCCTCCAGGATAGGCGCCAGGGGCGACGGGAGGGCACGTCCTGTCAGCGCTGACACGGCGACGGCATCGGTTGGGGATAGCGCTGCGGCCAGCACGATGGCAGCAGCAAGCGGCAGAGATGGCAGCAGCCAATGGATGGCGTATCCGCCGCCAACTGTGGTGAGCAGGACAAGTCCGAGTGCGAGCATTAGGATGGGCCGGCGATGCTCGGCGAACTCGCGCTTCGAGATGCGCCAGCCGTCGGAGAACAGCAGCGGTGGCACGAACAGGAGCATGAAGACGGAGGGATTGAGTTCGATCCTCGGACCGAAGGGCAGGCTGGCGACGATGGCTCCGAGGCCGATTTGCACGAGCGGCAAGGGCATGCCGCGGACGCGTACGAAGAGGCCGGACAGCGTGACGAGGCCAAGCAGCGTCAGGCCGGCAAGTGCAGCGTCCATGGGGCCGAGACCTTGCACAGGGTAGGGATGGGGGAGAATCCGCAACGCTGCTGCCGGGTCAGGACGTCGTTCTGTCCGCACCCTCGCGGCTGGCGTACGGCAGCAGGAGCGTTGCCTGGGTGCGACTGCCGCGGCGGCTCAGGGTGACGGTGCCGTCCTGCTCGGCGGCGATGAGTGATGCCAGGGACAGGCCCTCGCCGGCGGCAGGCTGGTCGACGTAGCCCCATCCATCATCGGTGACGGTCAAACGAGTCTGGTGACCGTCGCAGTCGAGCCGCACATCGATGCGGCCGCCATTTCGCGCGTACATGCCATGCTTAACGGCATTCCCGACGAACTCATGCGCAACGCGGAGCACTATCTCCTCCAATGGAGATGGGCAGCGACCGGCCACCAGCACACCAACGCGAATAGCTTGTTCGGCGCTACCGAGCAGCATCACCAGGCCCTCGCAAAGTGCGCGGAGGCGCTGGACAAAGTGTTCCGGGCACTGCGTGAAACCGAACAGCGCATCGGATATGGCAGCGACGAGGGTGATCCGTCGCTGCAAGTCAGCCGCCAAGGTCTGTGCCGACTCGTCCTGCTGCAGCGCCGGATGCTCCTCGATCAGCAGCAGTATGCGCTGGAGCGCATTCTTTGTCTGGTGCCGCAACTGTCGGAAGTCGGCATCCGTGGCGCTGGCCTGCACCCCACTCGCGTCAAGCGCGGAAGGGGTGCCAGGGACAGGCCCGGGGGGTGTCATGGCGCGGCTGAGCACGAAGCGGGGTGTCCTGGCACTGAGTCGAGGGGGCATTCCTCGCCGCGACCACTAAGTGGGAAAGTTTCCCACGTCAAGCCATAAATGGGCCTTTTTCCCACGGACTGGATGTTCTACATGGGAGAGCTCTTCCAGGACGGCTCTGATTTCCGCGACCTCTCCCGACCGCGCCGCTGCGCCTCCCGCGGACATGCTGTTGGGCCCGCTGGCCCGGCTGTTGCGGCCCCTGGTGCGCCTGCTCATCCGCAGCGGCGTCACCTTCCCTGTGCTCACGGACCTGCTCCGCAGCCTCTATGTGGACGTGGCCCGGCACGACCTGCTGCCCGACCCGAAGGCGCGGACCGACAGCCGGATCAGCCTCATGACAGGGGTCCACCGGAAGGAGTTGCGGCGCCAGCGCGCCCCGGAGACGCCGCCCGCACCGGCGGTGATCACCCTGAACACCCAGATCATCGCCCGCTGGCTTGGCTCGCCCGACACCACGGACCGGGAGGGGCGTCCGCTGCCCTTGCCGCGAGCCGGCGATGCCCCGTCCTTCGATGCTCTGGTGGAGGCGGTGACCCGCGACGTACGGCCGCGCGCCGTGTTCGACGACTGGCTCAGCCAGGGCATTGTTGCCCTGGAGCAGGATGACCGGGTGCACCTACGGGCGGCGGCCTTCCTGCCGCGAGAGGGGAGCGAGGCGCAGCTCTTCTATTTCGCCCGCAACCTGCACGACCATACCGCCGCGGCCACGGCCAATGTGCTCGCTGCCGGCCTCCCACCCTTTCTTGACCGGAGCCTGCACTACGACCGGCTCGGTCTGGACGCAGCCGTGAAGCTTGAAATCGAGGCGCGGCAGGCGGCGCAGCGAATGCTGCTGGAGCTGAACCGCACCGCTCTGGCCCTGTCCGAAGCCGATGACCAGGAGGCAGCGAAGGCCGAAGGTGTGCGGCCGACCCGGCGCGTCAATCTCGGCGTCTACCTGTTTGTCGAGGACGAGACGCAGAGTGACCCTGGCTGACGGCCTGCGCCGCGGCGCGGCGCTGCTCGCGCTGGTCCTCCTGGGGTCTTGCGGCCCGGCACGCACTGACGCGCCCGCACCGTCCACCGAGGCGGCGCGTGGCGTCTGCCGGATCGGGCCCGATGGCGGCCCGCCGCTGGCCGACCGTGGGATCGGCGGCACCGGGGCACCATCGCAGGGCGCGCGACTGGCTGACCGTGGCATCGGCGGGACTGGTATCCGCCCCGGCATGGTGCAGGAGGCTGACCGTGGCATCGGCGGCACGGGGATCGTCGCGGTCATCACCGGCTTCGCCAGCATCTGCCTGGGCGGCCGCGAGGTCGCTCTGGAGGAAGGCGTCCCCGTCACGGTTGAGGGCGCCGCCTCCGAGGCCGCCTCCCTCCGGGCCGGTCAGGTCGCGGTGGTCGAAGCGGTCGGCCCCGGCGCGGCACTGCAGGCACGCAGAGTTCAAGTCCGGTACGAGGTTTCTGGCCCTGTCGAGGCGGTCGAGCCCGGGGGCCTGCTGCGGGTCATGGGCCAGCGCGTGGCACTCACGCCGGAGACGCTTGGTCAGCGCGCTCCGCAGGTCGGCCAGTGGGTGGCGGTGAGCGGCCTCCGTCGGCCTGACGGTGTGGTAGTGGCTACCCGCCTGGACAGGCGCCTGCCTGGCATGGTGACGGTGCATGGCCAGGTGCAACGTGAGGGCGGAATCCTGCGCATCGGCACTCTCGAACTGAGACCTGGGACGGCGGGGGCGCCAAGCGGCATCGTCACCGCGTCGGGACGTTATGCCGACGGCGTGCTCTACCTCGGGAACATGGTCCCTGATCTCGTCATTGCCGACCCGGCCGTCTATTTCGGGCCGGGCGTGGGTATCGTCCTGTTCGAAGCCTACTCCGTGGATCACGGCGACCGCCTCCGGCTCGGGCCCGGCCTCGAGGTCGCCGCCACAGCGGGCCTTGGCGCCGCCACGCCACGGCGGGCGGTGATCGAGCTCGAGCGGCGCGAAGGCGGAACCCTGCGCGCTACGGGCCTGTGGGAGAATAGTCAGGGTCACGGCGGCTTCGGCCGTGGATCGATCCCTGGCCTCGGTGACAGGACCGGGCTGTCTGGCCCATCGCTACCCGGGGGACGGCAGGGAGTGCCGTTCGAGCCCGCCCCTGTACCGAACCGCATGCCGAGCTTCGACGCACCCCGGGACGGGATCGGTGGCGGTCGCCTCGGCAATGGTCCTTTTTTCAGTCCTGAACGAGGATCACCGGGCGCTGGGACATTCGGATCTGGAGGCGGGCCGGGAGGTTCTCCCTTCGGAGGAGGGGCACGTGGTGGCCCGATGCACTGACCAACCACCTTCAATGGACTGCTGTCACAGCCGCCCGGCCTATCGCAGCTCGACCAGCCGTGCATGGTGCCGATGTAGCAGCGGCCGCTTTGTGCCTTGATGGCCTCGTCGCGCGCCCCGGCCTCGTAGGCCTCGGTGATGAAGCCCGCGCGCAGCCCGTGCAGCGACAGCCACTCGCGCCCCGAGGGCTTGATCCCGATCAAGGCTAACCGCCACGCGAGGATCCTGGGCAGGGCGTAGGGGTACAGCGTGGTGGTCTCGAGGTTGACCGATAAATCCGGTTGCAGAAAAAGGTAGCGCAACGACCTTGCTGCATCCGCAGAAGTAAGCGTCTTCCTTCGACTGCCTTGCGGCGCGGTGCGTTGATCGGCTGACCTGCCCGGCTCCTGGGTGGCGCGGGTGTCCGTTGTCGCCCGTAAGCCTAGGGGTAAGGGCGGTGCCGGACGGTCGGTTGGGTGAGGTAATCAGCGTGGTGGCGCGTCGACGCCAGTGGACGCTGGATCAGAAGCTGGCATTGGTGGAGGAGGTGTCACGGCCTGGCGCATCGGTCGCGGCGGTGGCGGACCGGCATGGCATGAGCCTGTGATTCGGCCCTTTAATCGCGGCTGTCTGTCAACTCCGGTGATGCTGGCTCTGTCGGGGTCAGGGTCCTTTTCGAGGTCTGGGCCTCATGTTGGTGTTCGGGGGCGGGCGCCTCAACGTGTGGAGCGAAGTGCGGATGT
>NZ_JAUTWS010000157.1 GCF_030657435.1 Paracraurococcus lichenis
GATGTATTGCCGAGCGCGGCCGCATGGGCTGGCAGCGAGCCTCGGGCTACAACGATCGTGCCTTGATCGAGGCTGATATCTCGCGCTGGAAGCGCGTCATCGGTGACGGGCTCCGATCGCAAACAGACGAGCGTCAGGCCACCGAGGTCGCCATCGCTGCCAATGTGCTGAACCGTATACTTGAACTCGGATGTCCGAAGTATGTCCGCGTCGCATAACCCCGAATGCGGGTAGGGCTACGTGCGTCCACACCGCTGATCCGTGCACCACACTGGGCGGCAGCGAGACCCGGGCCAGGGAGGCGCTGGGCGACGGTGGTTCAGGAAGAACCGCAGCAGGTCGAGGTATGCGCCGCCGAGATGCCGGCGCAAGGTGAAGTAGGTCCGCAGGCGCGAGTTGAGGTTCTCCACGAGGGAGCTGCTGCGCGGTGTGCTGGCCATGGCGCGGTGCACGGCGTCGAACAGGGCGTGGAACTTGCCTCCCGTCCGCGCCCGCAGCCCGCTCCACCCCTGCCAGTACGCGGGTGAGGTGGTGGGCAGGCGACGCAGCATGCAGGCCTCACGCACGAGAGGCTCGGGGACGGCGTAGGTGCGCGCGATAGAGGCCAACTCGGCATCGAGTAGGCCGGCGAAGGCGAGCAGGTGGTTGCGCTGGTTCTGTAGGGCGACACGCATTGGGACTGAATCTGGAGCACGCCACCGTGGCATGGAGTGCCGCCTCAGGCCGCCTGCTGTCCGGCACGCAAGCCCGGCCCGGCATCGGCGATGGTGTAGTCGGGCCGCAGCCCTCGAGGATAGCTCCATGAGTGGGAGTCCGAAGCAGGATCCGATTATGCCTCCGGGTAAGACGGGAAGCCCATCGGCGCCGGCCGCCCCTCACTTGTCTGGGCGACGACCTCGGCGGTCATCGCTGCCATGATGTATTGCGGCAGCTCCAAGGTCGGCCGGCACGTGCCGTCTGGCCCGCGGTGCACGGGCGGCATCAGCACCGGACCGCAGCGGGTGCGGAGTAGACGGAACCCGTCGATAATGAATGGTAAGCCTGCAACCTCGAGGGCGACCCGCGCCAGCCCAGCAAGCTGGGACCCTTCGTCCGCTGGCTCGAACCCTAGCACCACGAAGCTGACCGCCATCGCCTCGCTCCCGCCGTCCGCTTTCGCTGCCTTCGCCCAAACCGCTTGCCCGTGTGTTATCGGTCCGCCCAGAGCCAACGGGATGGCGAGCAGGCGAAGTGCCTTTCCTGAAATCAGGAAAGCAAGAGGCCGCCTCCCTTACCCACTGAGCTGGCATGCCGAGCGTCATGCTAGCCGGGCGCCGGAACTCGCCAACCATGCCGGACCGCTATTCGGACTGGCTACCGCTACCGACCGGGCGCGATCGCGTCGCCACTCAGCTCTCAGGGTGCATTCCGCGTCTCCGCATAGGAGCCGAGCGGCTTAGGGCAAAGTCGATGTGTGTCATGTGACGCGCGATAACGGGCGAGTGTGGCGCGTATGGCTTGACGGCACCTGATGCTCAGCCTGACGGCGCGAACAACATCAAGGACGATAATGCCGAGAACAGAGAGGAACGCCAGACCAATCAGCGAGGCGAGATAGACGGAGAAGCTCATCGGCTACGCTTTCACGGATGCGGAACGAGACATTTTGGGAAAACTTCCTTCCGCGGAGCTTAACTGCTCGCCGGTGGCGGCTATGATCCGCCGGTCTCCTTGCCGAGGCGGTGACGCACCTGCTGGCGGCAGCCGCGCCGATCGCCGCCGAAGAATGAGCGCGGCACGAACTCGCGCGTCTGGCTGATGCGCCCTGCGTGCCAGGGCGAGAGGTCTTCCGGCAAGCCCTTCGGGCGCCCCTGCCGCGCGCTGACCTGGGTGCGCACGCGCAGCTCAGGGACCCTCACCCCGCGAAATGCGCAAGATCCTCGAGATCCTGCCGGCGCTGCGTGGCGCGGCGCTCATAGCTCGCCTGGTTCTTGGCGCAGACCAGGCTGTAGGGCCGGCCCCGCCGATCGGTCGCCGTATCCAGGTCCGCTCCGGCTTGGCGAATGCTGTCCTCGACATGGCTCCGTTCGGCTTCAGCGGCTTTCAGGACCCAGCTCCGCTGCGCTGGGTCAGCGAGGAACCGCGAGAGATCGGCGCAGGCCCGGCAGCGGCAGGGGAGCGCCGACTCGCGGCGCCAGTCGGCTGGTGGCTCCAGTGGCTCCGCGACCCTTGTGCGGAGATGGGCAACACAGGCCATGCGCAGCCGCTCAGCGGCGGTGCCAGTCTGGAGACTACCGTGGATAACCATCCGGCGCGCAGCGGGCACGAGAACGGTGTCAGCACCGTATAGGCGCGGCGAGGCCAGCATCAGATCCACCGCGCGCTCTGCCAGGGATGGCTTGATCGTCATGAGGGCAGTGACGAGATCGGCAACAGCGGCCGGCCCTACGCGAGCTTCAGGTCGCCGTGGCTCATCCGGAGCAGAACGGGTATGGCCGCCGGGCAGTGCTTCGGTGAGCCGCACAGCCGCGCCCGAGAGCGCAGCTGCGCTCTGATCCTGTTCCCAAGCCGTCGCTATGCGAGCCAGCAGGTCAGCGCACGCCGCAAAGGCGGAGACAGCGGTTCCGGTCACAATGCGCTCGACCAGGGCGGCAGCCTGTCGCTGCGGCAGGCCACGTAGCGCAGCGAGGATCGCGGTGTTGTCGGCCTTCCGGTAGTTGCCCCCGGCGGTGACTTCGGTGAGGAGGCGGGCGATCAGCCCGGCATCTCCCAGGCGCGTCAGCAGATCGAGCATACGTGCGGTATCGCCAGGCGTGTCGTCCGATCGGGAGAACCGGTCGCGTGACGGCCATCGCGCGATCATGTGCCCGGCCAGGTCCTCGGCCTCGCGCCGCAGCCGTGATTGTTGATCGCGGCCGGCCGCGGCCCAGCGTTCGACCAGGTTGCCGAGGTAGGGAAGCGTCACCTGCAACCCGGCCTGACTCAGGACGGCGAAGATCCGCTCACTCGGCCAGAGCACCAGGGCCGCCCGCCGGTAAGTGCGCTCAAAGGAGGCGCCCTCGTTGCCGGTTGCCTCGTGGAAATGCTCCTCATCCGGCGTGAGGGCATCACAGGCATTGAGCGGAACGAACTCCCCGGCCTCGACCGGGATTTCGCCGAGGGCGGGCACATCGCCGTCGCGTCGGCGCCAGTCCGAGAGGGTCATGCTGCGGTCGAAGACCTCGCCCGCTTCAAACTCATCCTCCTCGCCCCAACGCCGCCGGCGCCGATAGGTCTCAGCATACTCGGCCGCACCGCTCTCCTCAACCGTTAGCAGCGCCAGGTAAAGTTCACAGCCTGCATCGCGCGCCGCCGTGTCGAGGACAGTCGCCACCGCGGCATCGGCGCCCTTCAGCGCGGCGAAGCCGAGCTCAGCCGGCGTATAGGCATGCTCGAGAGGGTAGACCAGCTTCTCGGGTGTGTTGTCCTCGGCGCTGCGCTTGCCGTCGCACCAGCGCCGCAGCAGCGCGGCGGCGCTGGCCTGCTCGGCAGTGTAGTCGGGCGGCTGTGGCGGGCGGCCGCGAGCCTGGCGCAACAGGTTGTAGACCAGGGTCAGCCGGTACCCCTCGGTGACCGGCAGGACCTCGTGGACGCAATCGGCATAGAAGGCGGCGAAGGCCACCTCGGCGGGGTCCTCGGGTCGCAGGCTGAGGCGGACCTCTCGCCCGCGGTGCCGCACGACCAGGTCGCCGCCCGCCGCGTCAGCGGGCAGGCCTAGCACCAAGGTGGCGAACATGCCGGGCGCTTTCTCGGTGTCGCGGTGGCCGACGAAGAAGCCGCCCGGCTCGTAGAGCAGCAGCTTGTAGAACTCGGCCGAGACAGGACCATCCACGCCCAGCCCTGCGGCGGCACGACGGACTATGTCCTCGATCAGGCGCGGCCAGTGCCGGCCGCCGATCTGGACCTGGTCGGGGCCGAGCTGGCGGCAGTGCCGAACGCTTGGGTCGACCAGTGTCTCCGTGCCACGGCCATAGGGGGCTGGATCGGCCGCCGCAGCGAGCGCAATGGCCTGGGCCGGCAGGAGCGGCAGTGCGACGATGCCGACCCCGTCCACTTCCAATCGCGGAGACAGTAACTCAGCCGTGCCCGCGGCGAAGAAGTCGCCGGGTCGGCGGACGGTTGCGAGCAGCGCGGCGAGATCGTCAGCGGACCATGTCATGAGTTCGAGGATGCCACGAGTGCGGGGGAAAAGCGCCCCACGACGACCGGAGACGCGGCTAGCTCAGCGAACCCATTCGGCGCCACCGACCAGAGTGGGCGCGCTCGTCCCGCCGCACCATTCAACGGGGTCAGCGACGGAACAGCGCCGGGCAGGTCCCGGGTCGGCTGCCGCAGGCGATGCCGAGATTGGCACCCTGCCCTTCCTGGTCGCCCTTGCAGCGCGGCAGCAGCAACCGCAGGCCCTCGTGGCCAGGGCCGCAGCCTGCCGTGCCGGGCTGCCGAGGGCGGACAGGCTGGATATGCCGGGATTCCAGCATCTTGCCGCGATTGGGGCAATCTCTGCTCACTTCTGATAATCCAACCATTAGTGCACTCAATCTCCCCTAGAGCCTCATCCTTCGCCGCGCATTCGCTCCGCCGAAAGCTCCTGCAGGTCGAGGTCGTGCTCCAGTGCGTGCAGCACCTCGTCGTGGATCTGGCCGAAGCGGTGCAGCCGGAGCACCTCCGCTCGCCCGGCAGCCACTGCGGCCAGTACCACCTCGAAGTGAGCGTCGCGTTCACCCTTCAGTATCTCGGCGTCCTGGCTGAAGCGCTGCGCCGCACGGGCACGATAGCCATACTCTTCCAGCAGTCGCGGGTGGTGGACCTGACCGTCGGTGCCGCGCGCCAGCGTCTCCACGGTCTCAAGTTGAACTGCCGCAACGCGCGAAGCCGCTTCGGCCCGTGTCAGCAACCGCTCCTCAGGACCCTTCGTAGCGTCGAGCCGCAACAGTCGGATCAATGCTCCCAGTGTCGTCCCTTGCACCAGCACCGTCATCAGGATCACGGCGAACGCGGACACCAGGATCAGGTCGCGTCCGGGCATTTCCTCTGGCACCGAGAGGGCCACCGCCAATGTCACCACGCCGCGCATCCCCGCCCAACCCATGACCGCCGAGGCCGCGAGGCTCGATGGTCTGGCACCGTCACCCCTGAACCTGTCGTGCAATGCCGCCAGACGATCGGCACCGAGGATCCAGGCGAAGCGCGTCAGGACCACCGCACTCACCACGGTCAGCACGGGACCTCCGAGCGCCTGTACCACATCGCCGGCACCCCCAAGACGCTCAATTACACCACGCAACGACAACCCAATGAGTATGAACACGAACGCTTCCAGCAGGTACACCATCACCTGCCAAACCGCGGTGCCCGTGTGTCTCCCCTTCGCTCCAAACACTTCGTGCTGGTACCAGCCCAGCAATAGCCCGGACACGACAGTCGCAATCACGCCCGAGGCGTGGATCCGCTCGGCGCCGATGTACGCCGCCCAAGGCATCAGCAGCGTGGTGGTGATGCCGATCTCCAACTCGCGCAGCCGCTTCAGGAGCCGCACTGCCCAGATACACAGTAACCCTACCACCCCGCCCACGATGATGCCGCCCAGCGCCAGCACCGCAAAGCTCGCCGCTGCGTCCACCAGGCTGAACGTGCCCGTCAGTGCCGCTGCCACGGCGAAGCGGAACAGCACGATGCCTGCTGCGTCGTTCAAGAGGCTCTCGCCTTCCAGCAGCACCATTGTCTGTCGTGGTAGCCGCACATGCTCCAGCACCGCCTTGGCGGCCACGGCGTCCGGAGGCGACACCACGGCACCCAGTGCGAAGCAAGCCGCCCAGGGCAGCTCCGGCGCCGCCCAGTGCACCGCGACCCCGACCAGCAGTGTCGTAAACGCCACCGCGCCGATAGCGAGACCGAGAATGCCCGAGAGGTTGCGCCGGAAGTCGCGCCAGACCGTGAAGTACGCGCTGGCCGTCAACAGCGGGGGCAGGAACAGCACCAGCACCAGCTCTGGGTCCAGGGTCAGCACCGGCATGCCGGGAACGAAGGCCAGCGCTCCTCCACCGAGGATCAAGGCCACAGCCGGTGGTAGACGGAGCCACCGCGCCGCGAGGCCCAGGCATGCCACGGCGACCAGCAAAACCAGCACCAACTCGAATTGCGCCACCGGGCTCATACCGTGCCCTCCATCGTCGGGCCGGGATCCGGCCCAGATCCAGGCCAGCGACCTTGTTTGAGACGCTTTTCCGAGTCCAGGCTGCCTCGCTTGCCCGCACTTTGCAGGATGTACGGCTAGAGCCCGACGATCCCTGCCGGGCTTTCGCCGACGAGCTTCGCTCGCCGGACATAGCCGCGCATGGTGCGGATGTCGCGGTGGCGGGAGTGCTCCATGATGGCCTCGTCGCGCGCGCCGGCCTTGTAGGCTTCCGTGATGAAGCCAGCCCGCAGCCCGTGCAGCGAAAGCCGCTCGAGGCCGGTGGCCTTGATGCCGGCCAGCGTTAGCCGCCGCGCCAGGATCTTCGGGGGAGTGTCAAAAACCTGGGGCAAGCCGCTTGCCGGGCCCCGGCTGGTCGACTTGGCTGGGGCCGGACCACAAGGGCGGGCCTGATGCAGTGGACGGTGCGGCTGGAGGCAAAGACGGACCAGGGCAAGGTGGAGACGACCGAGCTGGTCACGTTCAGCCGGCCGGTGGCGGAGTGCTCGCTCGCGTATCTCGGCCTCGCGCTGGCCGAGGCGAAGGCGCTCCTTGCCAAGCTGCAA
>NZ_JAUTWS010000158.1 GCF_030657435.1 Paracraurococcus lichenis
TCAAAGAGGTCGAGCCGGCGGCAGTGGCGGGCGAGCAACCTGGACCGTCTCAAGGCTGCGGCGGCCCGGCTCGGGCGGCCGGCCTGACCGCGTTTGCCCGCTGCCCGTACTGTGGCGCCGCCTGCGGCGTCATGCGCGTGAGCGAGGCGCGCGCAGGCGGCTGGCTGGCTGCAGTCCTCCGGGCCTGCGCCTGCGGCGCGCCGGCCTCCGCACTGGAGCCGCTGTCCGAGAACGAGGGCCGGCGCACGGTGTCGCTCGGCATCGTGCTGCCGATCCTGGTCGTGCCGGACCGTGGGCCGGAGGGCTGACGGGAGTGCGTCGTGCCGGGGCGGAACCGCCGGGTCTGACCCAAACCCGGCTTTCGATTTCCGCGCCGCATATCCGGTTGTGTAAAGATGTCCGTCATCTTGGGCTTACAATTGGCCGAGGGGAAGGACATGGCGCACCGGGACGCCACCGCCGCGGACGTAGCCGCAATCGTCGAGCGTTGCAGGCTGGCTAACGCGGCTTTCATGCGTGGCGACATGAAGGCCTACCTCGCACTGATCAGCCATGCCGACGACTACACGCTTATGGCGCCGTTCGGAGGAGCGCCTAGCCGCGGCTTCGACATGTCGGGCGAGCGTTTGGAGGCGATGGCGCGCTTCTTTCGCGCCGGCAAGACCGAGCTGGAGGTGGTGCAGAGCTACACCTCCGGAGACATGGTAGTCCTGGTGGCAATCGAACGGCAGCGGGCCGAGGTAGGTGGCTTACCCGAACAGGACTGGTCGCTGCGCGTCACCCTGGTCTTCCACCGCCAGGGAGCCGAGTGGAAGCTGGCGCACCGGCACGCCGATCCACTCGTTAACGAGATCAGTCTGGAGCAGGCCGCCGAAATCGCCCGTGGTTGATCCTCGTCGGCTTCCCGCCCTCCGCAGCGTTAGCACGGGACCGATGGGCCTACCGCTGAGTACGACGCAAAGCGGTCATTGCGGCAGTGCCGGATCCGCGACCGAGCCCTGGCACGCTTTGCGTGTACCGCTACAGCGCCCGGTCGGCAAACTCGGCATCGGGGTGGAGGCGCCGTAGCAGCAGCGAGGCGGTGCCGCTACTGC
The DNA here is from genome assembly GCF_030657435.1 of Paracraurococcus lichenis. GTDB lineage: Bacteria > Pseudomonadota > Alphaproteobacteria > Acetobacterales > Acetobacteraceae > Paracraurococcus > Paracraurococcus lichenis. The sequence goes on from NZ_JAUTWS010000158.1 coordinate 1,095, forward strand.
CGCGCGGGCAGGGGGACGGCGTAGGCGCGGAAGGGACCGGGCTTGCCGCCCGCCTTGGGGCCGAAGAGGGTGCTCTGCTGCCCCTCCAGTATCCAGGCGACGTCGCCCACCTGGACCACCGAGACCGGTCCCTTGTAGCCGTCCTTGACGACCTCGACCCTCGCGTTGTCGCCGCCGTCGAGGTGGACGATGTCGAAGCGGCCGCCCCCTTCGGCCAGCAGCAGCGCGTCCTGGCCGTAGCGCCGCATGCCGTCCGGATGGTCGAGCGGCTGCGATGTCCGCAGCTCGGTCACCTGGCCCGCCTTCCCGTCCGGTCCCATAGCGATGCGGAACAGCCGCCCGCTCGTGAACGTGTTGACATAGACGCTGCCGTCCGCGCCGATCTCGATGCCGTCCAGGATCGCGCCGCCGCCGAAGCTCGGGTGCTCCGCCCAGACCTCGAGCGCCGCGGCGCCCGGCCGCAGCCTCAGCACGTGCGGCTGGACCGAGTCGGTAACGTACACGGTGCCGTCCGGTGCGACCGCCGCGTCGTTGCAGAACGTCTTGTCCCCGGGCAGCGTGTAACTCGCCTTCGGCACGCCAGTCGCGAGATCGAAAGCCTTCAGCGCCACCGGCTTCGTCCTGCCGCCCGGCGGCGGCACGCCAAGGGCCGAGGCGTCGTTCGAGCACACCCAGAGCGTGCCGGAGCGCTCGTCGGCGAGCACGCCGAAGGTGGACATGGAGTCGCCGGCGCCGGGCGGAATCCACCGCTCGGCCGTGGCGGCGCCGGGGCGGACGCGGAAAACGCCGCCCTCGACGATGCTGCCCACGAGCAGCGTGCCGTCCGCGGTCGCGGTAATGCTCTCCGGGTAGACGCGCTCGCCCGGGAACGTGACCTCGGCGCGGTGGTCGCTGGCAGCCCAGGCCGCCCAGGCGCCGCCGCTGGCAGCGAGGAGGAGCACGACCGCGACGCGGCGGACGCCGCGGGCCACGGATGTGGGTCGCTGTGGTCGTCGGGGCTTCATTGCTTGTTCCTCCTGGGCGTTGATGGGATTTGGCCGCTCCTCACGGCGTGAGAGCACGTCCACGGAGAGCCGGCATGCACAAGGAACTCCGGAGATCATCTCAGGTCCGGTTGCCGCCCTGTTCGGTGGTCGCCGAGGCCGAGAAGTCTACCGCGGCAGGCGACCCAAAGCGGCTGTAGCCCGGGTGCGCCAGCTACTTCGGCTGGCGACCCCAGGCAGACAAACGGGTCGATCAGACCGTGGCCTAGGTCGACCGACGCGGTTGCGCCACCGTGACGGTGCCCCGTCGCTGCGAGATCACCGCAAGCGGGATCAGGCCAACCACGGTGATCGCGGCCATCACCCACCAGGCCAGGCGGAACGCCGCGACCGCCGATTCGGCCGCGCCGGGCGCGGCGACGATCGCTACGAAGATGGCGACGCCGACCGCGAAGCCGATCTGGCGGATCATGTTGATCACGCCCGACCCCGTGGCGAAGGACGACGCCGGCAGGGCCGAGGTGCCGAGGCCCATCAGCGTCGGCAGCGTGAGCCCGACGCCGATCCCTGAGGGGAGGACGCACAGCACGGCGAAGGCAAGGTCGGCCTGCGGTCCGGCGGCGAGTGCCCACACGATCACGCCGGCCGCGAAGACGGTGAGGCCTGCCGCCACGACGCGCGCCGGGCCGAACCGGCGGATCAGCGGGCCGGCCAGCAGCAGGGACGTGACGGGGACCATGAAGGGGCCGGGCGCGATGGCCAAGCCGATCTTCTCGGCGGGCCAGTGCCAGACGCCTTCCTGCCAGAGCACGAGCGAGAGCAGGAAGCCGCCGAAGGCGGTCGAGAACGGCGCCATCGTCAGCGTCGCCCGGGTGAAGTCCCGGATCCGGAAGAGCGCCGGATCGATGAAGGGCGCGTCGGAGCTCAAGCAATGCGCAACGAACAGCGCCAGCGTTGCCGCCGCCACCGCGAAGCTCAGCGGCACCCCGACGGAACTCCATCCCCAGTCGTTCACCTTCACGATCCCGAATGCCAGCGCGCTGATGCCGATGGTGATCAGCGCGGCCGCCCAGGTGCTCGGCACCGGGACGTCATGGCCGGGGATGCGTGGCAGCCGGATCGCCCCAACGACCAGCGCGAGGATGCCGATCGGAACGTTGACCAGGAAGATCCAGCGCCAGCTGATTGTGACGAGCAGCCCGCCCACCAGGGGGCCCAGGGCGGCGGCGAACCCGCCGATGGCGGCCCAAGTGCGGACCGCGCCGCCGCGGCGCTCCGCCGGGAAGGTCGCGAGGATGAGGCCGAGGGAGGTGGGCGTCAGCAGGGCCGCGCCGGCCGCTTGCAGGAGGCGGAAGGCGACCAGGGTCCAGACGCTGTTCGCCAGCGCGCAGGCGGCCGAGGCGATGGTGAACAGGGCGATGCCGGCAAGGAAGCTGAGGTTGCGCGGATAGCGTTCGGCCAGCCGGCCGCACAGCACCAGCAGCGCCGCATAGACGATCGCGTAGCCGTTCAGGATCCAGGACAAGTCGCCGAGGTTCGCGTCGCCGAAATCCCGGGCGATGTCCGGCAGCGCCACGTTGACAATGAACAGGTCGAGGTTGGCCAGCACGATTCCGGCGCAGACGATCGCCAGGACCTGGCCCGGACTTGCGGGGGCCCTCATGCCCCCTCCTTGCCGCTGGTGTCCCGCGCGGTCGCGCGCGGCGTGATGGACATGCGCATCTCGGGTCTCCTCCGCGCACGGCTGCCCTTTTGATGGCGGCCGCCAGGATTGACTTTTAATGGCGCCAGCCATTAATGATGTCAACGCGTGCACAGACCACTGGCGATGGCAGGGGCATGAAGGTCACCAAGGCGAAGGCCGCCGAGAACCGCGAGCGCATCCTCGCCGGGGCCGCCCGGCTGTTCCGCGAGCAGGGAATCTCCGGCGTCGGCGTCGATGCCCTGGCCGAGGCCGCCGGCCTCACTCATGGCAGCCTGTACAGCCAGTTCGGCTCCAAGGAGCGGCTGGCGGAGGCGGCCCTGCGACACGCCTTGGCGACGAGCGCGGCGCGCCTGGGCGACGCGAGGTCCCTGGAGGACTATGTCGCCCGCTACCTCACCCCGGACCACCGGGACCGCCGCGGCGATGGCTGCGTGGTGGCGGCGCTCGGGAGCGAGATGCCACGCCACGTGATGGCGCTTCGGCGCGGCTTCACGGGGGTCGTGCGGGCGATGGTCGGACGGATCGCCGGGCTGATGCCGGGGCGCCGATCGTCGGAGGACGCTGCCCTCGCGGCCGCGGCGACCATGGTCGGCGCGCTAACCCTGGCGCGCACCGTCGACGATCCCGAGCTTTCGAACCGCATCCTGGCCGCGGCCCGGAAGGCGCTGGCCCCGGGCCGCAAGGCCGCTGTCACCGCTTCACAAGGGAGCACGAGACATGGCGCCGAGCGATAGGCGAGAGCGGCGGGAGGTCGCCCTGATCGTCGGCGGCGGCCCCGGCATCAGCGCCAGCTGCGCGCGGCTCTTCGCGACGAATGGCATGGCGGTCGCCATCGCCGCCCGGAGCACGGACAAGCCGGTGCTGCATGAATTGGAACGGGCGCATGGCGTGCGTCGCTACGGCTGCGACGCCAGCGACCCCGCAGCCGTGGAGCAACTGTTTTCCACCGTCGGCCGGGACCTCGGGGCCCCCACGCTCGTCGTTCACAACATCGATGGTCGGGTTCCCGGCATCTTCGGCAAGAGGATCGTCGACGCCGATCCGGACCTCGCCTTCGATACCGTCCGGAGCGCGGCCTTCAGCGCGTTCCTGGTCGGACAGCAGGCAGCCCGCACGATGCTAGAGAACAAGCCGAACGACGAGGGCGTGCGAGGCTCGATCATCTTCACGAACGCCAGCGCGGCCCTCAAGGGCTTCCCGGCGAGCGGCGCCTTCGCGATGGCATGCCATGCCAAATCCGGGCTCGCCCAGAGCATGGCACGGGAACTGATGCCGCAGGGGATCCACGTGGCGAACGTCCCGATCGACGCCGCGGTCGGCCTGCCCCAGGAAGATGGCACCCGCGCCCACCGTCGGGCAGGACCGACCGTCGACGACAACATGGCCGATCCTGACCGCATCGCGGAGATCTACCTGCAGCTGCACCGACAGCACCGGTCGACCTGGGCCTTTGAGATCGTGCTGCGGCCCTGGGTCGAAAGATGGTGATCGCTGGGACGGCGCGCGGGTCTGATGTCTCGATGCCAGCGCGCCGGCTTTTCGCCGGCGCCTCGACGCCCAGAGCGCGAGGCCGCTTTCCGACCGCCCCGGCGGTAGCCTCGATCGGGGGGCTACCGTGGCAGGCGACTTACGACCGCTGGTGATGCTTGGCGAGCGGCATCACCGGAAGGGCGGCGCCGAAGCCCCTGCCCGCGCGAAGGTGGAATGGCTAGAGCATTTCCGGCCTGGCGATTTGCTCTAGGCGGCTCTTGCCAATCCCTTGGGGAAAGCCCGCGGTGATTGAGACTCCTCACGGGGTGCCTTGGCAGAGGTATGGACCACGCGTCCGACCATCTCGACGACCTGTCCTGGCACGGCGTAGTGCACCATGTGCCCCACCCGCTCGACGATCTGCAGGACACTCCCCGGGATGCGGGCCTGCAGTCGCTTGGCGCTGCGCGCGAAGACGACCTTGTCGGCCGCCCCGGCCATGATCACCACGGGCATGTGCAGGTCGTCGTAGGCAGAGCGGTTCATCAGCGCCCCCGGGATCATCAGCGCGCCATCGACCGAGGTGGCCCGGATCTGGGACGGGCGCAGTGCCATCGCGTCCGAGTATTCCGACCGGAACCGCGGCGGAACCGGCAGCGGCGAGAACATGGACCGCTTCAGCAGCGGCATCATGAGGCGGCCTAGCCAGGGCGAGACGGTGTAGCGCAGGATATCCCCGAGAACCGGGATCGCCCCTGGGACGACCAGGAGCACATCCGGCCGCAGCGTCCAGAAGTAGTAGCCCGACAGCAGGACGAGACCCGCCACGTCGGCCGGATGCCGCGCCGCGAGCGAGAGCGCGACGATGGCGCCCCAGGAGTGGCCGACGACGACCGGCCGCTCGACGCCCAACTGTTGCGAGGCACCGTGGAGCAGCTCGGCTTGCTCCATCGCCGTCCACATGCGCCCGTGCGGGCGTTGGCTATGCCCGAAGCCGGGGCGGTCGAAGATGATGACCCGGTGGTTCTCGAGCAGTCGCTCGGCCACGCCGCTCGTGTTGTAGTCATCGCCCGTGACGGCATTGCCGTGCACCAGGACGACGGGCGTGCCGTGACCCCGGTCGCTGTAGTGCAGCCGAACCCCGTCCACCTCGACGAACCGGCCCCGGGGTGGATGTTTGCGTTCGGCCCGGCGAGCGGCGACGTGGTTCACCATGGCAAGCGCAGCCAGCACGGCAGCGCCGACGAGGGCGGTCCGGCCGGTCACGCGCGTCCTGGCAGATGGAAAGAGGTTCAAGGCCAACTTCCTGTCATGCGTTGAAGCCGCCCGGAACCGACCCATCCTCGATCACATGCCTAGCTATCGGCGCCATATCGAGTTGGACCGTCGGTCCCGCCGCGGCTAATGATTGGTAATTGCTCACCTCTGTCCGGCGGCTCGAGTGCATTAGGGCGCCGGCTGCGTGGAGAGCCA
>NZ_JAUTWS010000159.1 GCF_030657435.1 Paracraurococcus lichenis
ACCGCAGCCGGGCCAGGGTGCGGGCGAGCACGGGCCGGTCGCGGTCGCCGCCCGAGGCGTGCTCCTCGGCCACATCGCGGCAGCCGGCGGCGCGCAGCTCGTCGAGCTGGCGTCGCGTCGCCTGGTCCTCGGTGCTGACGCGCGCATAGCCGACCAGCGCCATGCCGGGGCTCCCTTGTCCTGCTGCGCCCCGGCCTGCGGCGGTGAGGGTGAGGGTGGATCTCACGATTGAGGATCAACGCGGCCGAGGAAACCGCCTGTCCCGGGCTTTGTCAAATATAGGAAGTCGCGTTCATTCGACCCTTTGCAGGCGCATCAAGAGCCCGCGCCAGCCGCCGGCGGCCGTCCCAGGCCGCCTGCCGGGCGGCCCCGGGCACCCCGGCAGGCCGAGGCGCAAGCCCCTGTCGGAGCGGCATTCTGCCGCGTGCAGGGTGGAATTCCGGGGCCCCCGCGACCGGCATTCGGGAGCCGGCGCAACGTGCTTCCGGGCCTGTTGGCGGCCGCGATGGCATGCCGGGGGCCTCGACACGACCACAACGCCGTGCGGGAACCACCCAGGCTGCCTCCTGGTCCGAAAATAAGCGAGAGTTTGAAGTGAAATGCCGAATAGAGTAAATCAATCCGATTCCGAGGGGAGGGAGCTCACAGGTGTCGCTGGCATCGAGCAGGCGGGCTGACACGCCCCCGCATCTCGGGGACCCGGCCCTGCTGGCGGCCCTTGCCCTGGCCAGCGCAGCGGTCGCGCGGCTCGACGCCGCCACCGCCCTGCATCCGCTGCTGCCGGCCCTGCTGCACCGGACCCGCCTCGATGCGGCCCGGCGCCAGGCCGCGGCGGATGGCCATCTGATCGACCCCTGGCACCTCGCCGCCGCGCTGGAAGGCCTGCCGCTGCGGGCCATGCGGGACAGCGAGCGGATCATGGATGCGGGGGCAATCCAGGACGCCGCCCGCCTCGCCCTCGACTACCACGGCTGGCTCGCGGCCCCCGACGAGGACGCGGAGGCGGCGGTGTGGGCGGCCCTGGCCGCGCTCGAAGGGAAGGGCCCCTATAGCGTCCCGTTGCTCGATGCCGCCTGGGGCGCCTGGCGCTGGCTCGAGCGCGGCGGGACACGCCCGCCGTTGCGTGCCGCGCTGGTGCGGCGCTGGGGCGCGGTGGGGCGCGGTGGGCGTGCTCCGCACCCCGCTGCCGCTCACCGGGGCGGCCGCGCTCGGGCCCGACCAACCCTGGGGACCACCGCTCTGGATCCCGGCATTCCTGCGGGCGGTCGCCGCCGAGGCGGGGACGGCGCTCGACCTGCTCATCGAGATGGAGCGGCGCTGGCTCGCCGCGCGGGCGGCGGTGGCCACCGGGCGGCGCAGCACCTCGCGCGCGCCCGCGGCGGTGGACCTGCTCGCGGCCGTCCCGCTGGTCTCGGCCACGACCTTGGCCGCCGCGCTGGGGATGTCGGTGAAAGCGGCCTGCGCCATCCTCGACGAGCTTGTCCGGCTGGAGGTCGCGGTCGAGGTGACGCACCGCCACAGCCGCCGCCTGTTCGGCCTCGCCGGCCTTGCGCCGCTGCGGCAGGCGGCGGCACCGCCGCGCCGGCCGCTCCCCGGGCGAGGGAGGGGGCGGCCGCGCGAGGTGCCGGCCGCGCTGGAGGTGCCGCCCGAGGTCGTGACGCCGGCGCCGCCGCCGCGCCCCGGGCCGCTCGAGCGGCGGGCCTTCGACTACGGCGACCTGGAGGCGGCGATGCAGGCGGTGGACGCGGCGATCCGCAAGACACGGGCCGGGCTCGCGCGCCTGGCCGGGAGCGGACCGGCCGATGCCGACGGTGCGGGGGGAGGCGGCCCAGCCTGTCCCACCGACAGGTCACCGCGATAAGCGCGGCCAAGTAAACCAGATGCCTGGGCGTCGAAGCGCCTGGGCATCAAGGCACCTGGATGCCTGAACGCCTGGGTGTCTGACATCCGCAGCCGTTCTCCTAAGAGGCGGCTGCCACAACTATCTCTGGTTGGGGTGCATTCCCTGACCGAGGCGGAACCGCTGAGATGGGCGGGGAGCGGCTGTAGATGGTTGACGCCCGGATGTCCGCCTACCACCAGCGGGCGCTTCACTCCCCATTAGCGCCACCGGAATTGGCTAGCAATCTTTGACAGCACCCTGCCAGCAGCCGATGCTGCCCTATGTCCAGCACCCCGACCCGTAATTTCTCGCTCACCCCGGAGCTTGACCGGTACATCCGGGAGCAAGTCACGTCCGGCCATTACTCCAGCGCCAGCGAGGTGGTCCGGGCGGGGCTGCGGCTGCTGATTGAGCGCGACCACGCTGTGCCGCCTTCCCCGCCACGATCTCATGGCAGCGCCGAACCGAGGCACTCCTTCGATAGCGCCAAGTAGGAGGCCAAATGTCTGCCTCTCCGACGACTTCGGCGGCCCAGCCGCCTGCCAAGATTTCCACCGGCATCGCCGGGCTGGACGATATCCTTGACGGTGGCCTGGCGCCCAACCGGCTCTACCTAGTCGAGCGCATGCCGGGTTCCGGCAAGACCACCCTGGCCCTGCAGTTCCTGTCGGCCGGGCGGTCAGCGGGCGAGCGGTGCCTCTATGTCACGCTGTCGGAAACCCGGGAAGAGTTGGAGGTCGTGGTCGCCTCCCACGGGCTGACGCTGGACGGCATCGACGTGTTCGAGCTCGCCTCGGCCGAAAGCGTCTTCAGCGCCGGTCGCGAGATGACGCTACTGCACCCCTGGGAGGTGGAGCTCGGCGAGACGGTCAAGTTGATCACCGACGAGATCGAGCGATTCAACCTGAGCCGGGTCGTGTTCGACAGCCTGTCCGAGATGCGCCTGCTGGCGCAGGACCCACTGCGCTACCGTCGGCAGATCCTGGCGCTCAAGCAGTTCTTTGCCGGGCGCAAAGCGACGGTGCTGCTGCTCGACGACCTCACCGGAGGCAACGGGCAGCAGGACTTGCAGCTGCACAGCATTTCGCACAGGGTGATCACCCTGGAGCGGCTAACACTGGACTTCGGCACGGCCCGACGGCGCATGCAGGTGCAGAAGATGCGCGGATCTGACTTCCGCGCAGGCTACCACGACCTGGCGATCCGCCGCGGTGGGCTAAGGGCCTGTCCGCCGATAACTGAATCGGCTTGCGGCTGGAGCGACGCGTAGGGATTCTCCTCGCGGTGGTGGCGCCGTAGCATTCGTGGATGATTGATGTTGATGCGATCCGGGCGCGCTTCCTGGAGCTGTCAGGGCATCTGGACGAACGAGGGCGTCGGCTGTTGGCGGCATCGGAGGCGCGCGCTGCGGGCTATGGCGGGATTGCGGCGGTGTCGCGCGCGACAGGGCTTGCGGCGAGTACGATTGGCCGTGGCGTGAAGGACCTGTGTGAGGAGTTGCCGCCGGGCCGGGTGCGCCGGGAAGGCGGTGGCGGCAAGTCGGCGGTGACCCGCGACCCTGGGCTGCTGCCCGCGATGCTATCGCTGGTAGAACCCGAGGCTCGGGGCGACCCGATGTCGCCCTTGCGTTGGACCTGCAAGAGCCTGCGGCGGCTGGCGACGGAGCTGACGGAGCGTGGCCATCGGGTCAGCCGCACGGTGGTGGGCGAACTGCTGGCGCAGGAGAAGTTCAGCCTGCAGGCCAACTGCAAAACGCGCGAAGGCAGCGAACATCCCGACCGGGATGCGCAGTTCGCCCACATCAATGCCAGCGTGGCGGCGGCGCTGACCGAGCGTCAGCCGGTGATCTCGGTCGACACCAAGAAGAAAGAGCTGGTCGGCGATTTCAAGAACGCAGGCCGCGAGTGGCGGCCGCAGGCTGACCCGCAGGAGGTGCGGGTGCACGACTTCCTGCAGCCTGAACTCGGCCGCGCGGTGCCCTACGGCCTCTACGACCTGGCGGCCAATGCAGGCTGGGTCAGTGTCGGGATGAACCACGACACGGCCGCTTTTGCGGTGCAGACCATCCGCCGCTGGTGGCACGACCTTGGCCAGATCCGCTATCCCGCCGCCGAGCGTCTGGTGATCACCGCCGACGGCGGCGGCAGCAACGGCTGGCGCCTGCGACTGTGGAAGACCGAGCTGCAAAGCCTGGCTGACGAGATCGGGCTTGGCATCGAGGTGCACCACCTGCCACCCGGCACCAGCAAATGGAATGCGATCGAGCACCGCCTCTTCTCGTTCATCAGCATGAACTGGCGGGCCAGGCCGCTGGTCAGCTACCGCGTCATCGTTGACCTGATCAGCGCCACCACCACGCGCACCGGCCTGACTGTGCATTGCGAGCTCGACGAGAGCCACTATCCCAAGGGCATCGTCGTCTCCGACGAGCAGATCGCCTCTCTCAACATCACCCGCCACGACTTCCACGGTGAATGGAACTACACCATCCACCCTCGAAACACCTCAGATAGAGCGGTTATCTCCTGACAGGCCCTAAAGGTGTTCCCCCGTTTGGTCGCCGCCGAACACCACCGGCCCTTCATCGCCGACCCGATGCCGAGCGGCGTGCCCGAGTTGGACACCTTGCTCGGCGGCGGGCCGCTGCGTGGCACCTGCACCCTGATCACCGGCCCGGCGGGCACGGGCAAGACCACGTTAGCGCTGCAATACGCGGCGGCCGCCTGTGCCCGCGGCGAGCGTGCGGCGGTCTACCAGTTCGACGAGCGGGTTGGCACGCTGCTGACCCGAGCCGCCAAGCAGGGCCTGGAACTGCAGAAGTGCATCGATGACGGCGACCTGCTGCTGCGGCAGCTTGATCCGGCCGAGACTTCGCCCGGCGAGTTCACGGCGATGATCCGGGACGAGGTCGAACGCAAAAACCTGCGGCTGGTCGTGATCGACTCACTGAGCGGCTACCAAGCCGCCATGCCGCAGGAAAAGGAGCTCATCCTGCAGCTGCATGAGCTGCTGTCCTTTTTGAGCCAGCAAGGTGTGGCGACGCTGCTGCTCAACGTCCAGCCAGGGCTGGTCGGCAGTGCGGATGCCAACCTCGCTGTCAGCTACGTCGCTGATGCCGTGCTGCTGCTGCGCTTCTTCGAGGCCGAGGGGCAGGTGCGCAAAGCGATCTCGGTGCTGAAGAACCGCGGCGGCGAGCACGAGAACACCATTCGCGAGTTTCGCATCGACCACAGCGGCATCCGCATCGGCGAGCCGCTGACCCACTTCCACGGCGTGCTGACCGGCACCCCGACCTACACCGGTACGGCCGGGCCGCTGCTGCAAGAACGTCCGCCCGGTGCCTGACCGCCTCGGGGCACCACCTGCCGGACCTGTACTGATCCTGACCCCGACCGGGCGGGATGCCGAGGGCGCTGCCGCCCTGCTGTCGGCGGAAGGCATCGAGAGCCGCATTTACCGGACGCTCGCCGAGCTGCGGGCGGCGCTGGACGACGCGGCAGGCGCGGTGCTGCTGGCCGACGAGGCGCTGTTCCGGGCCGACCTGGACGCCTTGGCGGAGCGCCTCGCGGCGCAGCCGCCCTGGTCGGATCTACCTTTCATCGTCTTGATCCAGGCGGGCATCGCCGCCCGGCGACAGATGGCCGAGCTGAACCTTCCGGGCAAACTTGGGAACGTGATGTTCCTGGAGCGGCCGCTGAGTGCCCTCAGCCTGGTCAGCGCCGTGCGTTCGGCGCTGCGGGCCCGGCAGCGGCAGCGACAGGGGCGCGACTATTTGGCAGAACAGGTGGGGGCCGCCGAGCGGCAGGCGGCTCTGCTGGAAGCGCGGGTTCGGGAGCGCACCGCCGCATTGGAAGAAACAGAGCGAGAGCGGCAGAAGATTGCGGCGGCGCTTGCGCAGGCGCAGAAGATGGAGGCGGTCGGCCAGCTGACCGGCGGGCTGGCACACGACTTCAACAACATGCTCACCGGTATCGTGGGAAGCCTCGAACTCTTGCAGACCCGCCTGGCCCAGGGGCGGATTGAGCAGTTCGGCCGCTACATCGGCATGGTCCAGCAGGGCGCCCGGCGGGCGGCGGCACTCACCCAACGCCTGCTTGCCTTCTCGCGACGGCAGACGCTCGACCCGAAGCCGACCAGCCTGAACACGCTGGTCACAGGCATGACGGAGCTGATCCGCAGCACGGTCGGCCCCGGGATCGCCATCGAGACCGTGTTGCGGGAGGAGCTCTGGCTCACCCTGTGCGACCCGCACCAGCTCGAGAACGCGCTGCTCAACCTGTGCATCAATGCCCGGGACGCCATGCCGGAGGGTGGGCAGCTGACGATCGAGACGGAGAACACGCGTCTCACCCCGGTACAGGCGGCAGCCCTGCCCGAGGCGAGGCCGGGCGAATACGCCGTCATGTGCGTTACCGACACCGGTTGTGCCATGCCGCCAGAGGTCATCGCCCGCGTCTTCGACCCGTTCTTTACCACCAAGCCGCTCGGGCAGGGCACCGGGCTCGGCTTGTCCATGATCTACGGCTTCGTGCAACAATCCGGCGGACACGTGCAGATCAGCAGTGTGGTGCACGGATCAGCGGTGTGGACGCACGTAGCCCTACCCGCATTCGGGGTTATGCAACGCGGACATACTTCGGACATCCAAGCTCAAGCATACGGTTCAGCACATTGGCAGCGATGGCGACCTCGGTGGCCTGACGCCCGTCTGTTTGCGATCGGAGTCCGTCACCGATGACGCGCTTCCAACGCGAGATGTCAGCCTCGAT
>NZ_JAUTWS010000016.1 GCF_030657435.1 Paracraurococcus lichenis
TGGCGGACCCGATACGATTCGAACGTACGACCTTTGCCTTCGGAGGGCAACGCTCTATCCAGCTGAGCTACGGGTCCGTTGAGGCGCTCTCTAACCTGGCCGGCGGCGCAAAGGAAGCCCCCCTCGCGCCCCCGATCCCACACCCCCACCCTCACTCCCGGTGGATGTCGTGGCTGACGATGCCGGGATCCTCCGGCGGCAAGGCCCGCCATTCCTCCCGCGCCAGGGTCCGGCGCGTATCCTCGTAGCCGCTCTGCCAGTGCTCGCGCATCGTCTCCGGGCCGAACTCGTAGTCCTTCGCCTGCCCCTCATAGGCCTTGGCCTGGTAGACCATCTGCAGGATGGCGAGGCGCGGCAGCCGCGCCAGCCGCGCCTGCATCGCCCGGTCCTCCTCGGTCAGCAGCGCCTCAGGCACCCGGTCCAGCGCCTGCTTCAGCCGGACCTGCCAGCGCCGCAGCCGGGCATAGGCATCCGTGTTCATGCGGGTGCGGGAGGAGTAGCGGATGTCCTTCTCCCGCCCCAGCACCTCCTCCATGTCGCGCGGCAGCGGGCCGAGGGCGGGGAAGAGGTCCACCTGGAAGACCAGCGCGTCGCGGCGGTCCAGCTCGTCCTCCAGCAGGTATTGCAGCGGCGTGTTGGAGACGAGGCCGCCGTCCCAGAACCACTCGCCCTCGATCCGCACCGGCGGCAGGCCGGGCGGCAGGGCGCCGGAGGCCATGACATGCTCGGGCACCAGCGCCAGCCGGGCGCTGTCGAAATACTGGAAATTGCCCGTCATCACGTTCACGGCACCGACCGCCAGGCGCGGATGCCCGCCGGGGCCGTCCAGCAGCGCCCAGTCCACCAGGTCCTCCAGCGTCGCCCGCAGCGGGGCGGTGTCGTAAAAGGCGATGGCATCGGCCGAGCCGCGCGGCGCCAGCCAGGGATTGACCTTGTTCGGCCGGAAGAAACCGGGCGTGCCCAGCGTCAGCGTCGCCAGCGCGCTCTGGATGTTGCGGGTGCGCCGCAGGTCGTCCCCGTCCGGCGCGAAGGGCCAGAGGCGCCGGTCGGTGATGCGGTCCCAGAAGGCGCGCAGCCGCGGCAGCCGGTCCTCCACCCGGTTGCCGGCGATGATCGCGGCATTCACCGCCCCGATCGAGATGCCCGCCAGCACGTCCGGCTCCAGCCCCGCCTCGTGCAGCGCCTGGTAGACGCCGGTCTGGTAGGAGCCGAGGGCGCCGCCCCCCTGCAGCAGCAGGGCGATACGGCCGAAGGCGCAAGGGGCGGGCGATGGCGCCGGCGGCGGGGCGGGCGGGGTGGCGGCCAAGCGGAACCTCCTCGGCAGGATGGGGGCGGCGCAGGATACCGCAGGCGGCAGCGGCCGCGGACCCTCCCCTGTCCGGCCGCGCCCCCCTATGCTGCACACAACCAGGAGGGACGACCCATGGACGGCAGCGTCAGCGCCACCCGCACGCCGAACGACCCGAAGGCCCTGCTGCAGGCGCTCTATGCGGAGATGCGCCCGCACAGCCTCTACCCGCTCTGGGAGGTGCTGGCGAACCTGGTCACGCCGACGCCGCGCTCGGCGGCGCGGGCGCATCGCTGGTCCTACGGCCCGGCACGGGACTACCTGCTGCGCGCCGGCGACCTGATCAGCGCCGAGCAGGCGGAGCGCCGGGTGCTGATCCTCGAGAATCCCGGCCTCGCCGGCACCTCGGCGGTCATCCCGAGCCTCTATGCCGGGCTGCAACTGATCCTGCCGGGGGAGGTCGCGCCCTGCCACCGCCATACCCAATGCGCGCTGCGCTTCGTGATGGAGGGGGACGGCGCCTTCACCGCGGTGGATGGCGAGAAGGCGGTCATGCGGCCCTTCGACCTCGTCCTCACGCCCAACTGGCAATGGCACGACCACGGCAATGCCAGCGGCGCGCCGATGATCTGGCTGGACGGGCTCGATATCCCGACCGTCCGCTTCTACGAGGCGAGCTTCGCCGAGCGCCTCTCCGAACCCGCGCATTCCGAGACCATCCCGGCCGGCGACAGCCTCCGCCGCTATGGCCGCAACCTCCGCCCGATGCGCGGCACCGCCGCCGACCGCCGGCCGCAGCACCAGCCGCTGTTCCACTACCCCTATGCCGAGTGGCGGGAGAGCCTGCTGGCGCTGGCCGCGGCCGAGGCGCCGGACCCGCATCTCGGCCATGCCATGGAGTTCCTGAACCCCGCCGATGGCGGCCCGGTCATGCCGACCATCGCGGCGCATGTCCGCCACCTGCCGGCGGGGTTCGAGACGAAGCCCCGCCGCAGCACGGACGGCACCATCCTCGTCGTGGTCGAGGGCCGCGGCACTGCCCGCGTGGAGGATCAGGAATTCCGGCTGGAGGAGCGCGACGTGCTCGTCGTGCCCTCCTGGCAGGCGCTGGCGCTGCAGGCGGAGAGCCGCATGCTGCTCTTCGGCTACAGCGACCGCGCGGCGCAGGAGAAGCTCGGCCTGTTCCGGGAGGAAAGGCTCTAGCAACCGCCCGTTCCTCCGCCGCGTTGCCCGCCGGACATCACGGGAGGCACGGGCATGGCGGAGCCGATGAAACTGGCGGCGGAGGGCGTGGCGGCGACGCAGTTCGAGATCCCGGGCGCGCGCGGCGACTTCCGCATCCAGATCCTGAACGAGGACGCGGCGCGCGGCGTCGTCACCAGCATCGTCCACATCCCGGCCGGCGGCTTCATCCCCGCGCATTCCCACAAGGCCGGGTCGGAGATGCACTACGTCCTCTCCGGCGACCTGATCGAACGCGGCGAGCGCCTCGGCCCCGGCGCCTTCCTGACGCAGGCCGCCGGCGTGGTGCATGGCCCGCATGAGAGCCAGGGCGGCGCGCAGGTGCTGACGGTGCAGTCCTGGCAGTCGCGCGACGGCGCCTTCGACTTCCACATCGCCGAGGAAGGAGCGCAGCCGGCCGGTGGCGGGCAGCAGGACAAGGCGCAGCAGGACAAGGCGCAGCAGGACGTCGCAGCCCGCGCCCCGCGCGGGGAGGCCGGCGAGACCGGCGCCGCCATCGCCAGCGAGGGCCTGCCCGGCAACGACGAGGGCGCCCGGCCCGAGGGCCGCAAGGCAACGGAGCAGTCCCTCGGCCGCGGCTACGGCTGAGGGCGCCGCGCCGGCCCGGCGGTGTCCTACCCCGGCACACCGGTGCGCGTCCCCGCCCGCCGCAACACGGCGCAGAGGCGCGAGAAGCCCAGCCAGAAGGCGCCATGGCCCGGCGCCTCCTCCGGGTCCGGGCCGGATCGCGGCTCGCCCCGGCGCAGCAGGCCGAGCCGTGCCTCGAACCGCCCGCGCATGTTCTCGAGGAAGGCATCGGTCGCGCCGAGATACTGCTCCAGCAACTCGGTCGCGATCTCGATCTCGAGGCCCGCGCGGCCGGCCTGGGTGAAACGCTTCAGGCCGCGGCTGTCCTGCGCCAGGGCGAGGTGCAGCCGGTGCAGCTCCGCCAGGTGCCGCGCGATGCGCAGCCGCGTCTCGCGCGCCTCATCGGCCGGGATTTCGCTCTCGGGCATCCTCCGTGACCCTTCCGCGGGTCGCGGCAGCCTGCGCCGGGTCGGGTGAAGCCGCGGTTAACCCGTCCCGCGCCCGCAGCGCGTCCAGCACGAGTTGCCAGGTGAAGCCCTCGGGCTGCGTCGCGTAGCGCAGCGTGTCCGCCGCCAGCCCGACCCAGGGCTGCGCGCTGCGCGTGAAGAAATGCACCCGCGGCCGGACCCAGCCGGTCTCGTCCAGCGTCCCGGCCCGCACCGCCACCAGCGTGCCGGGCGCCGCCGTCCCCGGTCGCGCCCCGCCATTGATCCAGCAGCCGCAGGCGGCGCAGACCCAGCGCGTCGAGACCCGCCCGCTATCCGTCCGCCGCTGGTAGGACAGGACCTCCCCACGCAGCAGCCGGAACCCCTCGGCCGGCACCAGCACGGCCAGGCCGAAGGCGCTGCCGCTCAGCCGCTGGCAGTCGCGGCAATGGCAGGCATAGGCCAGGCGCGGGGCCTCGGTGATCTCGTAGCGCAACAGGCCGCACTGGCAGCCGCCGGACTGCGGGAGCCTCATGGCGCGCATCCTCCTCGGCGCGATCCTGCGCCGGCCGCGGCCGGAAGGCGAGCGGCCTGATCCCCGCCCCGGCGGCGGCGAGCCTGCCGCGCAACGTCCCGGCAGGAACATGCGGCATGCTGCCTCTGCGGGGCATCGAGGTGCCGGAGATCGGCCAGAGCCCGGCCGCGGCCCCTATGCCAGGGAGAGCCTGGCCATGCTCGGCGCCGCGGTGGCGAAGGTCGGGCACCGCCGTTTTTCAGGGGTCGGCGGTGCCCGGGGACATGACGGGACGGATGCCCCGGTTTCAGGCGAGCCGATAGACGGCCTCCGCATTGCCGCGGAAGATCGCGCGCCGTTCCGCGTCGCTGAGACGGCAGGGGAAGGCATAGCGCGGGTCGTCGAAATCCCAGTGCGGGTAGTCCGAGGCATAGAGGATCCGGTCCCAGCCGATCCAGGACAGGATGCGCCGCAGGTCCTCCGGGTTCTCCGGCTCCTCCATTGGCTGGGTGGAGACCCAGAGGTTGCGCTTCATATAGGCCGAGGGCGGCTCCTTCAGCATCGGCACCTCGCTCCGCAGCTTCCGCCAATGCGCGTCCAGCCGCCAGGCGAGGCTGGGCAGCCAGGCGAAGCCGCCTTCGATCATGATCACCTTGAGCGTCGGGAAGCGCTCGAAGACGCCTTCCAGCACCATGCTGGTCGCCTGGCACTGCATGGAATGGATCAGGCCGTGATGATCCTCGATATAGTAGGAAGGCCAGCCGGCCGCGGTCGGAGCATGCCCTGCCTCCCCGCCGATATGCATGCCGATCGGCAGCCCGTAATGCGCCGCCGCCTCGAAGATCGGCCAGTAGCGCTGCCGCCCGATCGGCTCCGTGCTGCGGGAGGTCAGTTGGATCTGCGCGAAGGCGGGGTCCTTCACCCGCTTCTCGATCTCGGCGACCGAGGCCTGCGGATCCTCGAAGGGCACGAGGATGGAGGCGCGCAGGCGCTTCTCCTGCGAGGTGAAGGCCGCCACCTGCCAGTCGTTGATGGCCGAGCAGAGCGCGACCGAAAGCTCGATGTTGCGGACCAGGTTGCTCGGCATCAGCGGCTCGAGGATGCCGACCTCGATATCAAAGAGGTCGAGCAGCTGCGACCGCATGAAGTCGAGGTCGGAGCCCGGCGGCGCACCGCCCGGCGGCCAGGCATCGCGCCGCGCCGTGTTGGGCGCCAGGCGCGGATAGGCGATGCGGCTGGCATAGGGCGCGCGCCCGAGCTTGCCGTATTCGGCGATGTGCCGCCGCCAGCGCTCCGACAGGAAGGGATGCAGGTCGGCCTCCGAGCGCAGGGAGGGATGCACGTCGCTGTCGATGATGCGCAGCTTCGCGTCCTGCGCCGTGGCGCGTTCGAGAACTTCGCTCATGGTTCCTCCCTCAGGCGGGGATAGGTGGCCAGCGGGTTGTCCTGCATGGCCTTCTTCAGCACGGCGGGCGGGATGCCGGCGGGCACCGCCTGCATTCCCTCGAACTGCCAGTGCGGATAGTCGGTGGCGAAGAGCAGCATCTCGTCCGAGCCGATCTGCTCGATCACCTGTGCCACCACCTCCGGGTCGGGCGGCGCGTCGAAGGGCTGCATGGTCAGCCGCACCTGGTTGCGGATGATCTCGGGCGGCGGGCGATCGACCCAGGGCACCTCCGGCCGCACCCCGCGCCAGGTCTTCAGGTGGCGCCAGAGGAAGCCCGGCAGCCAGCTCACCCCGGATTCGATCAGCACCACCTTCAGCGCCGGGAAGCGCCCGAAGGTGCCCTCCGTCACCAGGCTGAGCAACTGGTCCTCGAAGACCTGCGATGCCGCGACATAGTCGTGCAGGTGGTGCGAGGGCCAGCCATTGGAGGTCGGCGCGTAGCGATAGGCCAGCCCGGCATGCAGCCCGACCGGCAGGCCGTGCCGCACCGCCGCTTCCCAGACCGGCCAGTAGTAGCGCTTGCCGTAGAGCAGCTCCGCCGCCGCCGGCAGCAGGATCTGGACGAAGCGCCGGTCATGGGCCAGGCGCTCGATCTCCTCCACCGCCAGGTCCGGCGCCTGGGCCGGCACGACGATGGAGGCGCGCAGCCGCTGGTCGCGCGCCAGCCATTCCGCCGCGATCCAGTCGTTCATGGCGCGGCAGATGGCCGCCCCCATGGCATCGCTGAGCGCGACCGCGCCGCCATAGAGCGGGTTGCAGATGGCGTAGCGCAGGCCGAAGGCATCCAGCGCCTGGCG
Organism: Paracraurococcus lichenis; assembly: GCF_030657435.1. Classification (GTDB taxonomy): domain Bacteria; phylum Pseudomonadota; class Alphaproteobacteria; order Acetobacterales; family Acetobacteraceae; genus Paracraurococcus; species Paracraurococcus lichenis. The sequence continues at coordinate 6,281 of NZ_JAUTWS010000016.1, forward strand.
CTGCAGCAGGTCGAGGCTCGTCCCCGCCTTGCCCTGGGGCGGCCGCCAGTCCTCCCGGCAGACCAGCGGGGAACGCGGCGGATAGCTCGCCAGGTCGAAATCGTCGGCACCGCGGCGGGTGAAATGGTCGCGCCAATGCTCGTCCATATAGGGCAGCAGGGTCCTGATCCCCTGCACGCCGGGATGGATGTCGCAGTCCACCGCGCCGGGAGAGATCGCGTTCATCGGCCGATCCCCGCCCGCCGCAAGCCGCGCCGCCAATCGGAGGCCACCTCGTCCAGCGCCTCCTTCGCCGTCTTCTGCCCGAGCAGCGCGGCGGAGACGCCGGCGCGCAGCGGCATGTCCAGCGTGTCCCAGGCGGGATGCGCCGGCGTCGGGATGCCGGTCTCGATCGCCTGCGCCGCCACCGGCGTCCAGCCCAGCTTCGCCGCGAGGTCCGCGTCCCGCAGCACGGAACCGCGCGGCGGCGCATTGGCCCGCTCGGCCGAGCGGCGCAGCCATTCCTTGCTGCAGGCCATGCGGATGAACTCGATGGCCCAGTCCGCATTCTTCGTGTAGCGCGGCACCGACAGGAAATGGCCGTCGATCCAGGTGCGGCTCTGCTCGCGGTCGGTATGGCCGGGGACCACGTCCCAGGCCCAGCGGCCGGCGGTCTTCGAACTCGCGGGGTCGTTGATCAGCGTGCCATAAGGCGCGAAGGTCTGCGCCATGGCGTAGCGGTCCCGCTGGCCGCCGCCGATGATCTCGTCGTATTCCCAGGTCGTCGCCTCCGGCGGCACGACCCGGTGCTTCGCCATCAGGTCGGCGTAGAACTGCAGCGCCTCCACCGCCTTGGGCTGGTTGATGAAGATCTCGCCGGTCCGAAAGTCGCAGAGCTGCCCGCCGGCCGAGTAGAGCCAGGAGGCGAAGCTGGTGTAGCTGCCGGAGCCCTGCTTGCCCATGATCCCGACCGCATAGCGCTCGGGCGGTGCGTTCACCGCCAGGGCGGCCTTGAGGAACTCGGCGAAGGTGCCGGGCGCCCGGGCGAACCCGGCCTGTTCCAGCAGGGCCTTCTGGTAGTGCAGGATGCCGGTGGTGATGCGGTAGGGGATGCCGCAGAGCTTGCCGTCATAGCTCGCGGCACGCTTGCTGCCGCCGAGGAAGTCGTCCCAGTCGAAGCCCGGGTCGCGCGCCTTGATCTTCGCCAGCACCTCCTCGTGGTCCAGGACGTGCGGCGCCATCCACCCGGCCATCTGCACGGACCACTGCGCGACGTCCACGGCGGAGGAGCGGGCGCCGAGCTCCGCCTTCAGCCGGGCGCGCCAGGGATCGGTCGGCAGCAGGGTGAACTCCACCTTGATGCCGGTCTCCTTCTCGAAGGCCGGCGCCACCTCCTCCACCAGGGCGCGCTTCCAGCCGCCCTGGTTGTCGCCGATATAGACCAGCTTCTCCGGCTTGCCCTGGGCGCGCAGCGCCGGCGCCGGCAGGGCAGAGAGCGCCCCGGCCGCCAGCCCGGCGCCCAGGACCTGCCTGCGATTCACGGTGGTCATGGACCTTCCTCCCGAATTGTCCGTCATCCCTTGACCGCGCCCGAGGAAAGCCCGGCGACGAGATGCTTCTGCGCCATGAAGGAGAAGACGATCACCGGCAGGATGACGAGCACGCCGGAGGCCGTCATCGGCCCCCAGTCCACGCCGGAATCGCCGCCGGTGAAGCCCGCCATCAGCACCGGCAGGGTCTGGGTGTCGTTGTTGGTCAGCACCGCGGCGAAGAGGAAATCGTTCCAGGCAAGCTGCAGGCAGAGGATGGCGGAGGCGACCATGCCAGGCCTGGCCAGCGGCAGCACCACGCGCTGGAAGGCCTGCCGGCGGGTTGCGCCATCGATCCAGGCGCATTCCTCCACCTCGGCCGGCAGGTCGTCGAAGAAGCCGCGCATCACCCAGACCACCAGCGGCAGGCTGAAGGTGGTGTAGGCCAGCACCACGCTGAGATGCGTGGTCGTCAGCCCGATATCGCTGAGGATGACATACATCGGCACCAGCACCGCCACGGGCGGCAGCATGCGCATGACCAGAAGGGAGAAGAACAGGGCGCTGCTGCCGCGGAAGGGAAAGCGGGCGAAGGCATAGGCCGCCGGCACTCCGACGCCGAGCGAGAGCAGCACGGCGCTGCCCGAGACGATGAGGGTGTTCAGGAAGGCCTTCAGGAAGTCCTTGCGGAACAGGACATCGGCATAGTTCTCGAAGGTCGGCCACCACAGCCATACCGGCGCGTCCGCGAAAGTCTGCGCCCGGGTCTTGAGCGACAGGCCGAGGATCCAGAGCAGGGGGAAGAGGAAGAAGGCGACCAGCGCCGTAAGCGCCAGGTAGGCCAGCGCGGCGCGGATGCGGCGGGCGCGGCGGGAGCCGGTGACGGCGGCCATCAGCGCGGCCCCCTGCGCCGCAGCACGGCGATGAAGAGCAGGCACATCGCCATGGACATCAGCAGCATCAGCCAGGCCGCGGCGGCACCGAGACCGAAATCGAAGCGGACGAAGCTGGTGAGGTAGGTGTACATGGACAGCAGCATGGTGGCATTGGCGGGACCGCCGCCGGTCATGGCATAGACATTGTCGAAGGCGCGGAACTCGAAGATCGTCCGCAGCAGCAGCGCCACCAGCAGGAAGGGCTGCAGCAGCGGCAGGGTGACGTGGCGGAAGACCTGCCAGCGGCTGGCGCCGTCGATCTCCGCCGCCTCGTGCGGCTCATGCGGGAGGGAGCGGAGGCCGGCGAGCAGGATCAGCGCGACATAGGGCGTGCTGTGCCAGACATTGACCAGCCAGACCGCGACCAGCGCCGTTTCCGGCCTGCCCAGCCAGACGATGTGCGTGCCGAGCCAGTGGTTCACCACGCCATGGTTCGGGTCGAGCAGCAGCTTCCAGCACAGCGCGCCGACGATCGGCGTGACCATCATCGGCAGCACCAGCGCGGTGCGGAAGCCGCGCATGCCCGGCAGGTCGAGGTTCAGCAGCAGCGCGATGCCGAGGCCAAGGCCGAGCTGCGCCGCGACCGCGGCCGCCGTGAAGCCGAAGGTGACGCCGAGGCTGCCCATGAAGATGCGGTCGGACAGCAGGTCCTCGAAATTCGCCAGGCCCACATAGGCGCCATCGAACATGCCCTGCTGCGGCGACCAGCCGGTCAGGCTGAGCCAGAGCGAGAAGAGCAGCGGCAAGCCGAAGACCGCCAGCATCACCAGGAATGTCGGCCCGACCGCGAGCGGCAGGAAGGCGCGGTCGAGCGGCGCACGCCGCAACCCGCGCGCCGCCGGCGCTTCGGACAGGCCGACGAGGGGCCGCGGCGCGGCCCCGCTGATCTCGCTCATGCCTCCTCCCGTCCGGTCACCGGTTGGTCCGGCGCCGTCTGTTTCCGCGACCTGCGGGGACGTTGCTCCCGCGCCCCGCGGGGGCATTGCTCCCGCGTCCTGCGGGGATGTTGCTCCCGCGCCCTGCGGGGGCATTGCTCCCGCGCCCTGCGGGGGCATTGCTCCCGCGCCCTGCGGGCGACGCCCTCAGACCTCCACGACGACGTAGTCCTCCTCGACCGTGACGGAGAGCGTCTCGGCGACATAGGGTCCCTTCACCACGGTCGCACCGGGCGCGACCTCCACCTTGTATTGCCGCGCGTGGATGCGGGCAGGATCGCACCAGGACTGGCCGGTGCGGATGTCGAATTCCCAGCCATGCCAGGGGCAGCGGATGATCTCCCCGGGGCGGTCCAGGCGATAGCGGCCGGGACCATCGGCAGTGACCAGGCCCGTGATCTCACCCTCGCACAGGCCGGCACCTTGGTGTGGGCAGCGGTTGACCAGGGCGAAGAACTCGCCGTCCAGGTTGAAGATGGCGATGGGGCGGCCGCGCACCGTGGTGAGCCGGCGACTGCCAGGCGGCAATTCGGACACGGCGGCCACCACATGCTTGCCCATGCGGATCCTCCCCAGGCGTCTCGTTGCCATCGACCCTAGCGAGCCCTACCGCCCCCCAACAACACGATCCCGTCATGCCCGTCGGCCGCATCACCGGGTCAACGGCCAAGACGCAGCATTGCGCCGGCGCGCCCACCTGCCCGGGGCACTCGGCCTCGACCGCTTCGCGTTGCGACCGGCCTCCGCCACCGGCCCGCTGATGAGGACCTGGTGGCATCCCTCGGCCGCATCCTCGGCGACAGACGCCCTCGCAGGCTGCGGGGTCACCATTGCGCTGCCATACTACGACGCCGGGAGCACGCTCCGGGCAGCCGGGCGGCAAGCGCTCTGCAACCGCCTTCCAAGCCGGCGGGCCGCGCCGTCGAAGGGCACGCCCCCAGGCCGGCCCCCGACAGGCCGGGGATGGGACCGGGGATCCGATCGCCTGGCCTTGAGAGATTCCGTCCCAGGCCCCTGGCTCGGCCGGGACCAAGGCCAGTACAACCGCACCCGGCCGCCGGGCATGGATCGGCTTCCAGACGGTATTCCTGTACCCCACCCCCGGCCCATGCCGCGAGCCGAGGGTCCGATGTCGGATCAATCGTTGCGGATGCCCATGGCCTTCACCATGCCGCCCACCGTGTCGATCTGCCCGGCGACGAAGCGCTCGAACTCCGGCTGCGTCATCTCGCCCGGGACGATGCCGACCGTCGCCAGCCGCTCCTGCACCGCCGGCGTCCTCACTGCCGCCGCGACGACCTCGGCATGCAGCCGCGCCACCACCGGCGCCGGCAGCCCGGCCGGCCCCGACAGGCCGAGCCAGTTCTGCGCCAGGAGGTCCGGCAGCCCCGCCTCGGCGACCGTCGGCACCTCCGGTACGCTGGCCGAGCGCTGCGGCGCGGTGATGGCATGGGCGCGCAGCCGTCCGGCCCGGATGTTCTCGACATTCTCCGGCAGCGTGTCGAAGGAGAGCAGGATGGAGCCGCCGAGCAGATCCGCCTGCATGGGCTGGCTGCCGCGATAGGGCGCGTGGTTCAGCGGAATGCCGGTCTGCTGCGTGAACATGCTGCCGACCACATGCCCGACCGAGCCGGCGCCCGAGGTGCCGTAGGTGACCGGCGCCGGCTGCGACTTCATCCAGGCCATCAGCGACCTGAGGTCGGTGGCGGGCACCGAGGTATTGGTGACAACGACCATATAGGTCGCGCCGATATAGGCGATGTGGGTGAAGGAGGATTGCGGGTCGTAGCCCGGCTTGGCGTAGAGCGGCGGGGAGGTGACGATCGGCGCGGTATTCGAGAGCATGAGGGTGTAACCGTCCGCCGGCTGCTGCGCGACATGCAGTGCCGCCAGCGTCCCGCCGGCGCCGGGCCGGTTGTCCACCACCACCCGCTGGCCGAGCTTCGGCGTCATCGCCTCGGCCAGCACCCGCGCCACGATGTCGGAGGAGCCGCCGGGCGGGAAGACGACGACGATGCGGATCGGCTTCGCCGGCCAGGCATCGGCCGCCGCCGCCGGATGGGCCTGCCCAAGGGCGAGGCAGAGCATTGCCCCGAAACACTGCAGCAGGCGTCGCATGGGCGGCCCTCCTTCCGTCAAAGCTGAACCGGGGGGCGGGGCAGCAAGCCCCGGGCCAGGGGTGACTTGCCCCCGGCGCGCGGCTAGAAGCGCCGGGCCCGTCCGGCCGGGAGGCGCCAGGGATGCTGACCACCTACACCGTCGAGAACGGCCATCTGCTGGTGCGCGAAGGACCACAGGAGGAGGAGGCCCTGCGTCGGGCCGTCTGGATCGACCTGCTGACCCCGACGCCGGCGGAGGAGCAGATGGTCCAGGGCGCCCTCCGGCTCGAGATCCCGACGCGGGAGGAGATGCAGGAGATTGAGAGCTCCTCCCGCCTCTACCGGGAGGACGACGCGCTCTTCCTGACCGCGCCCTTCCTCTACGGCATCGAGGGCGGCGAGATGGGCTCGACCGCCATCACCTTCGTCCTCGCCAATGCCGCGCTGGTGACGGTCCGCTACGCCACGCCCAAAGCCTTCGCGGTCTTCAGCGCGCGCTGCCAGCGCACCCCGATGCTGCTGCTGGCGACGCCGGACGGCGTGATGCTGCACCTCTTCGAGCAGATCGTCGACCGGCTCGCCGATATCCTCGAGCGCATCGCGGCCGAGATGGACCGCGCCAGCCAGGCCGCCTTCCGCACCGCGCGGGCCAAGGTGAAGGCGACCGCCAAGGATGCCGATCTGAAGGACGCGCTGATCACGCTCGGCCAGGTGGGAGAGGTCACGTCGCGGGCGACCGAGACGCTGCTCGGCCTCTCGCGCATCTTCACCTTCCTGACCGCCGAGAAGTCGACGGCGCTGCGCAAGGAGAACCAGCCGCTGGTCAAGTCCCTGGTGCGGGACGTGCGGTCGCTGGTCGAATACGCGAACTTCCTCAACAATAAGGCCAATTTCTTGCTCGACGCGGTGCTCGGCATCATCAATGTCGAGCAGAACGCCATCATCAAGACCTTCACCGTGGCGAGCGTGGCGCTGATGCCGCCGACGCTGATCGCCAGCATCTACGGCATGAATTTCGAGGTCATGCCGGAGCTGAAGCTCGGCCTCGGCTATCCCCTGGCGCTCGTGATGATGGTGATCTCGGCCCTGCTGCCCATCGTCTACTTCAAGCGGAAGGGGTGGCTCTAAGCAGACTTTCGCGGGTTGGGCCACACTTCGTGCGGCCCAATCCTTTGAAGCGAAAGCCTGCTTAGGGTTTTGTTGCAGCGCAAACCCCGAGAGGTTTGCTTAGGGGCACCGCCGCCCGGGACCGCCCCCTTGCGGCCCCGGCCGCCGCCTTGCATGCATGCGTGCGGAACCATCACCGGGGAGCACCGCATGCCCGCGACGCATCGCATCGAGCCGACACTGCAGAACATCCGCTGGGGCGCCTTCGACGCCACCTTCGCCCCGGTGCAGGAGGTCGCGCCGGGCGACCTCGTCATCCTCGAATGCCTCTCCGGCGCGCGGGAGGTGATGCCGCCGGCGGGCAGCGGCCTCAAGGTGCCGGAGAAGCTGCAGGCGGTCCATGCCGGCAACGTCCCGCGCCTCGGCCCGCATATCCTGACGGGGCCGGTGGCGGTGAAGGGCGCCGAGCCGGGCGATTGCCTGCGCATCGACATCGAGCGGATCGAGCTCGGCGCCGATTGGGGCTTCTGCGCCTTCCGCCCGCTGGTCGGCACCCTGCCGGAGGATTTTCCCTATGCCCGCGTCCTCCATATCCCGGTCGACCGCGAGGCGATGACCTGCAAGGTGCCGGTCGGCCCCGGCATCACCCTGCCGCTCTCGCCCTTCTTCGGCGTCATGGGCGTGGCGCCGCCGCCGGAATGGGGGACGATCTCCACGAAGGAGCCGCGGGCGCATGGCGGCAACCTCGACAACAAGGAATGCGGGGAGGGCGCGACGCTCTTCCTGCCGGTCTTCGTCCCCGGCGCCAATTTCTCCGCTGGCGATGGCCATGGCGTGCAGGGCGACGGCGAGGTCTGCATCAACGCGCTCGAGATGTGCCTGACCGGGCATTTCCGCCTGGGCCTGGAGAAGGGCGGCGGCGCGAAGGACCCGGTGCTGAAGTATCCCCGCGCCGAGACCAAGACCCACTACATCAGCATGGGGATGCACGAGGATCTCGACATCGCCATGAAGACGGCGCTGCGCGAGATGATCGCCTTCATCGTCTCGCGCTCCAACCTCTCGGCGGCGGATGCCTACCAGCTCTGCAGCCTGGCGGTGGACTTCCACGTGACGCAGACCGTGAACGGCGAGAAGGGCGTGCACGGCATGCTGCGGAAGGGCCTGTTGTTCTGAAGGAGTGACGGGGGAGGACGCCTCCTCCCCCGTGCGCCTTGCATGTGGGGCGGGCCGATTCAGACCTCCGGGCCATCCGGCCCTTCGGTCATCGGGCCGCCTTGCATGTGGGGCGGGCCGATTCAGACCTCCGCGCCATACGGCGCTGCGGTCATCGGGCCGCGTCAGAACAGGCGGGGGCGCGGCGACCCCATGCGCCGCGCCGCGCTCGCCCCCAGCACCAGCGCGCCGAGGCCGGCCAGCACCGTCGCGGTCAGCGCCGGATGCAGTTGCGCCTCGAGGAAGAGGCTGGTCTTGCGGACCGGCGCCACCGGCCGCGTCAGGCTCTTCTCCGTCCCGTCCTCGCGCGCCGCGTAGAGGTTGTCGGCGCGCTCGCGGCGCGGCGCCTTGTCCGAGACCTGCGCGGGATAGCCCACCGCCTCCATGATCAGGTCGGTCGCGCGGGGGAAGAGGTTGCCCATCAGCGCGATGGCATGGCCGCCGAAGCCGACGACGATCTCGCGCTTGCGGTGCTCGCAGGCATGCAGGATGGCGCGCGCCACCAGGCGCGGGTCATAGGCCGGAGGCGGCACGCGCATGCCGGGGCTGTCGAGCAGGTTGCGGCCATGCTCCTGGAAGGCGGTCTCGATGCCCGAGGGCTTGATGAGCGTGACGCTGACCGGCGCGCCGTCGCGCTCGAGCTCCATCCGCAGCGCATCGGTGAAGGCGCGCACGGCGTGCTTGGTGGCGCTGTAGGTGCCCTGCAGCATCATGGCGCGGTCGGACAGCACGCTGCCGATATTGACGATGGCGCCGCCGCGGCCGCGCAGCGCCTTGGCCGCAATCAGCGAGCCATGCACCACGCCCCAGTAATTGGTGTCGAAGAGCCTGCGCTGGTCCTCGACCGGTGTCCTCTCGATCTCGCCGTAGATCGAGGTGCCGGCGTCGTTCACCCAGGAATCGAAGCCGCCGAAGACCTGCTCGCATTTCGCGGCCGCTGCCTCCAGCGCTGCGCGGTCGCCGACATCGGCGGCGGCGAAATCGGCCTGGGCGCCGCGGCCGCGCAGTTCCTCGGCGACCTTGCGCAGCGCCTCCTCGTTGCGGGAGACGAGGAAGACCCGGGCGCCGGCGCGGGCGGCATTGCGGGCGGTTGCGAGTCCTATGCCGGAACTCGCGCCGGTGATGAGGATGGTCTGCTGCGACAGCGGCTTCAGCCGGATGGACGGCATCGGAGGGACCTCGGGGATGGGGGATGCGGGCTCCAACCCCCGCCCCCCGCCGCCGGTTCCCCTCCGCCTTTGGTCGCCCAGGGCCGTCTCGCGCCGGCCCCGCCGCCTGCGGTGCTCCCGCGGACGGCGTCACGCCCCCGGGTGTTCCCACCCTGCGGCGATCGTCTCCGGAGCAGGCACTCCCAGCAACCGAGAGGCTAGACCTTGAGGGTGCCGGCCTTCGCCGCGGCGTAGCGCTGGCCGATGGCGTCCCAGTTCAGCACGCCCCACCAGGCACGGGTGTATTCCGGCCGGCGGTTCTGGTAGCGCAGGTAGTAGGCATGCTCCCAGACATCGTTGCCGAGCAGCACGCGCTGGCCTTCCATCAGCGGCGTGTCCTGGTTCGGCTTCTGCGCGATGGCGAGCTTGCCGTCCTTCGCCACGGTCACGAAGGCCCAGCCGGAGCCGAACTGGGTATTCGCCGCGCGCTCGAAGGCGGAGCGGAAGGCGTCCCAGCCGCCGAGGTCGCGGTCGATCGCGGCCTTCACCTCGCCCGTCGGCTCGCCGCCCTTCCCGCCCATGATGGTCCAGAACATGGTGTGGTTGGCATGGCCGCCGCCGTTGTTGCGGACGGCGGTGCGGATCCCCTCCGGCACCTCGCCGATCTTCGCCAGCAGCTCCTCGATCGGCATGCGGTGCAGGGCGCTGTGGTCCTTCACCGCGGCATTCAGGTTGTTCACATAGGCCGCGTGGTGCAGGTCGTGGTGGATCTGCATGGTGCGGGCATCGATCGCGGCCTCGTTCGCCTCCGGCGCATAGGGCAGCGGCGGCAGGGTGAAGGGGCCGGTCGGCGCCGCGGGCGCGGCGGCCTGGGCGAAGACGCGGCGCGGGGCGGCGGCCAAGGGGGCGGCAATCGCGGCGGCGCCCAGCAGCAGGCCGCGGCGGCGGGTCGTCAGGGACATGGCGTTCTCCTCTGGCAGGCCGGCAGGCGGCAGCGGTGCAACAAGGGCCGCATGTCGGCGGGCACGGCGAATCACGATCAGGTCGGGGTGGGCAGGTCCGGGCGGGCAGCTCCACTTCAGGGTCGCATTCCGCCTGCGCGCCTAGCGGAATACACGAAAGGCGAAGCCCGCATAGGGGTCCCAGGCAACCGCGGCAGGGCCGCCGGGCCGCGGCACCCGGCTGCCCGCCGGCCGCTTGGCGATCAGGCTGCCGCCGCGGCCGAGCTCGAGCTCCAGCCGCCAGTGGTCGCCGCGGAAGATGATGTCGCGGAGCGCGGCGGGCAGCGCTCCCTCCCCCATCTCCTCGGCGCGCATGGCCGCGACCGCCACGCGCTCCGGCCGGACCGCCACGACGCAGCGGCTGCCCGGCCCGGCGACGTCGCCGCGCCGCGTCCAGAGCTCCGGCCCGCAATCGAGGCGCACCTGGCACTCCGCCTCCTCCAGCGCGAGGACGGTGCCGGGCAGGCGGTTGCACTCGCCGGTCAGGGCGGCGACCGCGGCGCTCGCCGGCTCGTCATAGAGCTGCTGCGGCGTGCCTTCCTGCGCCACCTGCCCGTCTTCCAGCACCGCGAGATGGGCGGCGAGCAGCAGCGCCTCCTCCCGCTCGCGCGTCGCCAGCACCGCCGTCATGCCGGCCTCGCGCAGCACCGCGCGGAGCTCGAGCGCGAGGCGCTCCCGCAGCGCCTGGTCGAGCCCGGCGAAGGGCTCGTCCAGCAGCAGCAGGGAGGGCAGCGGCGCGATGGCGCGGGCGAGCGCGAGGCGGCGCTGCGGCAGCTCGCCCAGGCGGTCGACCCGCTGCGCCTCCTGCCCGTCCAGCCCGAAGGCGGTCAGCGCGCGCGCGACATGCGCCGCCCGCTCGCGCGGCGGCAGGCCGAGCACGGGGGCGGTGACCACCTGCTCCACCGTGCGCAGCCGGCCCGGCGTGCCGAGCGGCTGCCACAACCCGGCGCCGCGCCAGCCCGGCGGCGGCCGGTCGAAGGGCGCCCCGTCCAGCAGCAGGCGGCCGGTATCCGGCGAGGCGAGGCCGGCCAGCAGCCGCAGCACGCCGGTCCTGCCGCTGCCCGCGGCGCCGAGCAGCACCGTGGTCGCGCCCATCGGTATCGCGAGCGATACGCCGTGCAGGCCGAGCGAGGGCTTGCTGACCGAGTCCAGGCGCAGCAGCGGTGCCCCCATGCGATTCCCCCTTCCCGCGGCACCGGCAGAGAGCCCCCGCCAGCGTGTCGATGCAAGGTGGAACCAGCAGCGGCGCGGCGACGTTCCCTGGCCAAGTTTCCGGAGTGGAAAGGAGCACGCCATGAGCGCCGCGAACGATTTCTCGAATGACGCCCGCAACCTCGGCAACCAGGCCCAGGCCTCCGCGCAGCGCGTCGGCGACGACGCCCGCGAGGAGCTCGCGCGGCTGCGCGCGCAGGTGGAGCGGCTGATGCAGGAGCGCGTGACGCCGGCGCTGGCCGGCGCCGCCGACCAGGTGCAGGACTACGCGTCGCGCGCCCGCGAGACCATCGAGGATCAGGCGGATGCGATCTCCGACACGGTGCGGGAGCGGCCGCTGACCGCAGTCGCGATCGCCGCCGCCGCGGGCTACCTGATCGGCCGGTTGATGGGCGGCAATACCTACGTCTATCCGCGCGACCGGCACTGAGCCCGGGGAGGGCGTAGCGCATGCGCATGTTCCAGCTTCTCCGCCTGGCCGCCCAGGCGGAAGCGCTGCGCTGGAAGCGGACGGGCCGGGGCTACGCCATCCAGGCGGTGCTCGGCGCCGTCGCGGCCGTCTTCGCCCTGATGCTGGTGATCATGCTGCATGTCGCGGCGCTGATCTGGCTGGCGCGCGGGCGTGACCCGGCGGTTGCCGCGGTCATCGTCGCCGCGGTCGACCTGGTGCTGGCCGGCATCCTCGGCTGGCTGGCGGCGCGGCATGCGGAGGATCCGGTGGCGCTCGAGGCGCAGCGGGTCCGCGACGACGCGCTGCGGCAGGTGGGCGACACCACCGCGCGCGCCGCGATGGTGCTGCCGCTGCTGCGCAGCCAGTCGGCGAAGAAGGGGCTGGTCGGCGCTGCGCTGACCGCCGCCGTGGTCGGGTTGATGGCCCGGCGGTGACGCCGCGGTTCCGGAGGTCGCCGTCCGTCGCGGCGCCCTCCGGATCGCGCCATACCGCATTCTCGCCAGTGGTCTTCCGCCCTGCGCCGCCCTCAGCCGACGGCTCCGCGCGGGGCGGGCAGGAGATGCGAGCAGACGGCACCCCAGCGTCTGCCTAAGGCGACCCGATGACCGATGGGCCGGACGGCCCGGAGGTCTGAATCGGTTCGCCCAACATACAAGGGCGGCCTGGCCCGCTCGCATGTCTCTCCCGCTTGAGGCAGAACCGGCCCCGGCCGCGCGAAGCGGCCCGCCTGGCCGTCCTGCGGTCCGCACACGCGGTTCCCAAAGCGACCTGCCCAGGGTCCTGGCAGTGCCGCGGCGCGGCGCCATGTCAGCCGCCCTTCCAAGTCCCTTCCGCCATCACCTGGGCGCGCCGTATCGCGGCGCGGATCCCGACCATCGGCCGTGCGGGCGTCGCGCCGCTCATCGCCACGGCACCCGCACCGACATGGTCACGACCCAGATTTAGAGTCCCAGAATACATATTCCATAGAAACTTTTTCCAGCGCTAGCGGTTGTGCTGGCGTGCGGGCGGCCGCGACCTGCCCTCGCAATCTCTGGCAGCGGAGAGGCTGGGATGCCCGACGATCGAGACCCGGGGCGCGATGCTGCAATCCAAGGCCAGGCGCAGCGGTCCGGGCAGGACGCCGAAGCCCTGCTCCGTGGCGCCGAGGACGCCGCCCGCACGGTCGGCCGGCGCCAGAGCCGCGGCGTTCCCGCCGAGGGGCGGCACGAGGGGATCGGCACCAGCCCCACGGGGGGGCCGGGCGTCAATCACTGGCAGGAAGCCCGGATCGCGCATTCCGGTCTCGACGACCGCGGCAACGTCTTCTTCGCCGCCGTCGCAATGACGCGCATGCCGATGATCGTCACCGATCCCAACCTGCCGGACAACCCGGTCGTCTTCGCCAATGGCGCCTTTCTCGACCTCACCGGCTATGACCTGGACGAGATCCACGGCCTGAATTGCCGCTTCCTGCAGGGCGTGCTCACCAGCCAGACCACCGTCCAGCAGGTGCGCGAGGCCATCCAGGAGCACCGGCCCTTCGCAGCCGAGATCCTCAACTACCGCAAGGACGGCACCGCCTTCTGGAACGCCCTCTTCATCGGGCCGATCTTCGACGAGGATGGCAAGCTGCTCTATTTCTTCGCCTCCCAGCTCGACGTCACGCGGCGGCGCAATTCCGAGGACGCCTTCCGCCAGTCGCAGAAGATGGAGGCCATCGGCCAGCTCACCGCCGGCCTGGCGCATGATTTCAACAACGCGCTGCAGGTCATCCTCGGCAATCTCAAGCGCCTGCAGTCGCATGCCGCGGATCCGGCGCAGGTGCTGCGCGCCGCCGAGCGGGCCTCGCGCGCTGGCGAGCAGGCGGCGAAGCTGACCAAGCAGCTCGTCACCTTCGCCCGCAAGACGCGGCTGGAGCCGCGGGCGGTGCAGCTCGACGAGGTGGTCGCCGAGTTCGCCGAGATGCTGTCGCGGACGCTCGGCGGCGACATCAGCATCGGTTTTGACACCGCGCCCGACCTGCCGCCCTGCATCCTCGATCCAGTGCATGCGGAAATGGCGTTGCTGAACATCCTGGCGAATGCGCGTGACGCCATGCCCGGCGGCGGCCGCGCCCTTGTCCGCACCGGCACGGCCGATCTCGACGAGGCGGCGATCCTCGCCGGCGGGGATGGGCTGAAGCCCGGCCGCTACGTGGTGCTCTCGATCGAGGACAATGGCCCGGGCATGTCGCCCGAGGTGCTGAGCCGCGCCGCCGAGCCCTTCTTCACCACGCGCAAGGGCCAGGGCACCGGGCTTGGTCTCGCCATGGTGCACGGCTTCGTGCGGCAATCCGGCGGGCGGCTCGAGATCAGCAGCGAGCCCGGCGCCGGCACCACCGTCTCCATGCTCTTCCCGGTCGCCGCGGAGGGCGCCGCGCCGCCCCGCCCGGTGGCGACCGAGCCGGTGCTGGACCCGCGGGGCGGCGCCGAGACGATTCTGGTCGTCGAGGACAATGACGACGTGCTCGACCTCGCCGTCCACCACCTGTCGGGGCGCGGCTACCACGTCCTCGCGGCCCGCAGCGGGGAGGAGGCGCTGCGCATCCTGGGCGAGTCGGGCACGCGCGTCGACCTGCTGTTCAGCGACATCGTCATGCCTGGCGGGATCAACGGCCTGGTGCTGGCGGAGCGGGCCCGCGCCATGATCCCCGGCCTGCGGGTCCTGCTGACCACCGGCTACAACGAGGACCTGGTGCAGGCGCGCGGCGCCGGCCGGGAATCGGTGCTGGGCAAGCCCTACCGGGATACCGAGCTGGCCGCCCGGGTCCGGCTGGCACTGAACCGCCCGACGGGGCGGGCGGCGGCCGGAAGCACGCATGAGGGGTGAGGCGCGTCGGGTTGATGGCCCGGCAGCAACGGGGTAGGCGACGCTCCGAGGCCATCACCCGAGGAGCATCGCGTGTCCGATACGTCACAGGGGGTCCCCGCGAAGCCGGGCATCGCGGGGGAGGGCGAACCGACCGTGCTGGCCCGCCGGGAGGGCGCCGCCGGCACGCTGCTTATGAACCGTCCGAAGACGCTCAACGCCCTCGACATCGAGATGATCCGCGGCTTCCAGGCGGCGATCGATGCCTGGAAGGACGATGCCTCGGTCCGGCTGGTGGTGCTGGAGGGCGCCGGCGGCAAGGCCTTCTGCGCCGGCGGCGATGTCCGCCGCATCCGGCAGCTCGCGATCGATGGCGAGGCGGCGGCGATCGAGGCCTTCTTCGCCGAGGAATACGCCGTCAACCGCGGCATCGCGACCTTCGGCAAGCCCTGGGTCTCGCTGATCGACGGCGTCTGCATGGGCGGCGGCATCGGCCTCTCGGTCCATGGCCGGCCCATCGTGGTCAGCGAGGCCGCCCTGCTGGCCATGCCGGAGACGGCGATCGCCCTCTTCCCCGATGTCGGCACCTCCTATGTCCTGCCGCGGCTGCCGGGGGCGGTCGGCACCTGGCTGGCGCTGACCGGCGCGCGGCTCCGGGGCGCGGAGGCGGTGCATGCCGGCCTCGCCACCCACTACGTCCCGAAGGCGAAGCTGCCCGGGCTGCGTGCGGCGCTGCTGGAGGGCGATGCCGCCGTCGTCGAGGGTTTTTCCGAGACGCCGCCCGAGCCGGGTTTCGCGCCGCACCGCGCCACCATCGACCGCTGCTTCGGGCGGGACAGCCTGCCGGAGATCCTGGCCGCGCTGGAGGCGGAGGGCACGGACTGGGCGCGCGAGCAGTTGGCCATCCTGCGCCGCATGTCGCCCACCTCGCTCTGCGTCTCGCTCGAATTGATCCGCCGCGGCGCCGGCGCGAGCCTCGATGAGTGCCTGGCGATGGAGCTGGCGCTGACCCGCAGCGTGGTGAACCGGCATCCGGACTTCCGCGAGGGCGTGCGCAGCGTGCTGGTGGACAAGGACGGCAAGCCGGCCTGGACGCCGAAGAGCCTCGAGGCGGTGGACCCGGCCGCGATCCGCGCCATGTTCGCGGGATGAGCGCGGCACCCCGCGGCGAGCTCGCGATCCGCACCCTCGCCATGCCGGCCGACACCAACCCGGCCGGCGACATCTTCGGCGGCTGGATCATGTCGCAGATGGACGTCGCGGGGGGCATCTCCGCCGCGGCCCGGGCGCAGGGACGGGTGGTCACCGTCTCCTGCACCGACATGGCCTTCCTCAAGCCGGTGAAGGTGGGGGACGTGGTCTGCGTCTATTGCGACCTCGCCCGCATCGGCCGCACCTCGCTGACCCTGCATGTCGAGGCCTGGGTGCTCCGCCAGGGCCAGGGCGAGCGCATCAAGGTGACCGAGGCCGACTTCACCTATGTGGCGCTGGACGCGGCGGGGCAGCCGCGGCCGGTGCTGGCCGGCCCCTGAGATCGGCCGGCAGACGTCTCGACGTTTGCCAGCCGGCATGGGGAGTTGCGGAAGGAGCCCGCCAGCCTCCGAAGAGGCAGGACAGGCGGGTAGTGCCAGCGCAGATGCCTTCGCAGCCCCAATGGTTTCATGCACTTGGTTGTTCTTGACTATTAGTTGATAGATGGAAAGGCTAACATAACGGACCTGTCAGCCGCATCGATGCACAAAGGCAGCAATTCTCCCCAGGCCGTACCACCCAGCGACCGGCCCCGCATACGACCGGGCTTCGCGCTCGCGCCTTTGCACAGGCCAAGGACGCCATGCTGCCCTATGCCCGCCTCACGCTCGGTCCAGGCTTCCGCCCGCTGCGGGCTGCCCTCTACTACGCGCAGCGGCTGGCAGTCGCGCCCAGCCTCCGCCGTGGGGTCGGTGCCGGGCTTGCGGCGCTCGTGAACCTGCGGACCGGGCGCGCCGGGCGGCGCCCCGCCTTGCCGCCGGAGGCGGCGATGCACCTGACGGCGCTGCGGCAGGACGGGATCGTGTCGCTCCCGCCGTTGTTGTCCGGGACCGCATTGCGGGAGACGATGGACTGGCTCGCCTCCCGTCCCGTGCTCGGCCCGCAGGGCCCGGTGCCCCTCGCGGCGCTGCCGCCCGGTACGGCGAGCGCCTCCTATCCGCTGGAGACCGTGCTGCGCTGCCCGCATGTCCTCGAGGTGGCGAACGACCCCGCCATCCTGGCCCTGGCGGAGGCCTATCTCGGCTGCCGTCCGACCCTCTCGAGCATCGGGCTGCGCTGGTCCCTGCCACGGCCGGACCGGCCGACCGATGTGCAGTTCTTCCATCGCGATCCCGATGACTGGCGGTTCCTCAAGCTCTTCATCTACCTGACCGAGGTGGACAGCGGATCGGGCCCGCATGTCTTCGTCCGCGGCTCGCACCGGACGGTCGGGCGGCTGCGGGCGCAACCCTACCACCCGGAGGCGCTGGCGCGGCGCTATGGGACGGCGGCGATGAGCGCCGTGACCGGCGCGGCAGGAACGAGCTTCCTGGCCGATACCTGGGGCATCCATGCCGGCGCCGTGCCGCTGGCGCGACCGCGGCTGATGCTGCAGGTGCAGTATTCGGTCCTGCCGGTCTACGCACTGGACTACCGGCCATTGCCGGTGCGGCCGGCGCGGCCGCTGGACCGCTATGTCAACCGGTTGCTGCTCGCAGCGGCAGAGCGCGGGGCCGTGCAGGCGGCCTGACCGCGCACCGGCAACAGCCTGCCGGATGCCAGGCGCCTGCCGTTCGGAGCGCGGGAGGCATGGGCCGCCCGCCCTGGTGCGGACCGCGGGCGGCGGCCAAGCTGCTGACGCTCCAGGCATCCTTCCCGGATCGACGCCAGCTTCAGCGAAGCTGCGCCAGGACCTGGTCCGTCTCGCGCAGCGCCTCGGCGGTCCGGCCGGCCTGCAGGTCCTGCCGCGCCTGGTTCAGCGCGCCCATGGCCTGCGACGGCACGGGCCGGCCGGCCGAACTCGCCTGCACCAGCGCGGTCTGCGCTCCGGAGAGGTCGGCATCCGCCTCCCGCAGGCGATTGGCCGATATCTCGGTCTCGGCGCGGCGGAGCAGCCCGCCCAGATCCGCCACCTGCCCGCCCGGCGCCGCGGCCGGCCGGGCCGGCGCGGCGCTCATGAAGGGCTTCATGTCGGGGTTCTCCGCCATCGGCCGCTGCATGGCCTCGCCGGTGCGCCTGGCACCGGGGATGGTGGCGCTGTCGGCGCTCTCCTGGGCGCGGGAGGCAACAGGCGGCAGGCCGAAGGCCAGCAGCCCGGTGGCGAGCAGGGTGGCTCGGATGGCAGGACGCATTCTCGTCTCCCTCCTGGCTTGGACGGCCGCCCGAGCGGCGGCGCGCCCAGAACGCGCAGGGTACCGACGGAGGCTGGACGGCGCCCTCCCACGGGGTGAAGACGAGGCCAGGGAAGGACACGCAGTCGCGAGTACTCGGATTCCATTTGCGATGCATGCGGTGGGAAGCCAGCCGCCCCCACCACCGCACAGCGTCAAACAATCCTGGCGCCTACCCTGCCGGCCTGTCTGTCGGACCGACATCTCTCGCCGTGAGTATTGCGAATATGTTGTCCTCAATCTCTTGCGCTGAGGTGATGTCATTCTGCAAGCCAATATAGTAGATAAGAAGCCCCGTATGATCAAAAACAGGCCTCAGGGAAAGCCGGTTACGAAAATAGGAGCCGTCTTTTCTGAAATTATCAAGATCCACAATACAGGACTTCTGCCCCGCTATTGCGTCACGAATGGCAAGCATGCCTGTCTGATTTTGCCGCTTGCCTTGCAAGAAACGGCAGTTCTGGCCAAGCACTTCATGCCGGGAATAACCAGTAAATTTCTCAAAGCCGGGATTGACATAAACCAAAGGCATGCCCGGCATCGTCGCGGAAGCGATGGTGATGGCATGCGACAAGCTGTCAAAGGAACCAGAAATGCTTTTGAGAAGGCGATTGTGCGGCATGGGTTCTCGACCTCCACATTTCTCGTAACCTTTCTTCCTTGCTGCACTGAAGTGGCAGTGTGCCTCCTTTTCCGCGCGCCCGGACTGCGTTGGTTCGAAGAGAAGCCCGACATGCAGTCGATCGGATGAAAGACGTCGTGACCAGGTTGGTGTCGTCCCGCCGGCGCTTCGACTTCCCTCCCGCCGACATGCCGCGCGCCGTCCAGAACAAATTCTGGCCATGACAGCCGGCGATTGCCTGCCGTCGCTGCCGTCGTCGCCAATCCTCAAGGCCGCAATCGGAGAGGAGCGGATCGGGGATTGCCCTGAAATTCGTAAGCCTTCACCGACGGCTGCGGGCGTGGTGGCCTGACGCGGCTCAGTGCCCGCTTTCGACGTCGTGACGGGGCTGCCGTGAGGGGCTGATTCTGGCCCTTCAGACGGCGTTGCAGGCAGTCTCCTGGCCGCAGGCCGCCATGTGGAAGCCTGCTGATCGCGCGCTGGTTGGGGATTTCGGCTCCGGCCAGGCGCTGACGGATGACCAGTTCCGGCTCTCAGCGCCCGATCAGCACGAGGACGACGCCCAGCACGACCGTCAGGGCGCCGGCGATCTCGGCCGGCTTCGCGCTCTCGCGCAGGTAGAAGCGGCCGAAGAGCAGGGTGAAGATGATCTCCACCTGCCCCACCGCCCGCACCAGGGCGACGGGCGCGAGCGCGAAGGCGGTGAACCAGCAGGCGGAGCCGCAGGCCGAGAGCGCGCCGACCTGCGCGCTGGTCCGCCAGGTCGTCAGCACGGCGCGGGCCTGGTCGGGCTCGCGCGCCAGCAGCCAGCCGCCCTGCATGGCGGTCTGCAGGATATTGGCCGTCACCAGCACGACGAGGGCGCGCAGGATCGGGTCGTCGCCCGGCAGCGCCTGGTTCGCCGCCTTGATCAGCACGCTGGTCAGCGCGAAGAAGAAGCCGCTGGCCAGGCCGCAGAGCGCCGCCGGCTGCACCGTCGCCCGCAGCAACTCCCCCGCATTGCGCGCCTTGCCGGCGAGCGACAGCCAGAGCACGCCGCAGACGCCGATGCCGATGCCGACCCAGGCGAGTGCCGAGATGCGCTCGCCGAGCAGCAGCAGCGCCAGGATCGCGCCCTGCACCGCCTCGGTCTTCGCATAGGCCGTGCCGACCGCGAAGCCGCGATGGCCGAAGGCCATGATCAGCAGGTTGGTGCCGAGGATCTGGCCGAGCCCGCCCGCGGCGGCGAGCGCGACGAAGGCGAGGCTTGGCGCCGGCAGCGACCCGCCGATGACGAGCAAATAGAGGCCGAGCAGCAGCGCGCCGACCGGCACGCCGTAGAGGTAGCGCACCACGGCAGCGGCATTGACGGAAAGCTGGCCCCGCAGCTTCTGCTGCATGGCCGTGCGCCAGGTCTGGAAGAGCGCGGCGGCCAGGGTCACCGGCAGCCAGAGGGGCGAGAGGATCATCCGGGCGGCAGGCTGCGGTGGGGCCGCGCGCGCGTCAACTCGCGTCGAGCTGCAGGCCCTCCTTGCGGATGACCTCGCCCCACTTGCGGGTCTCCGCGCCGACCCAGTCGGCGAAGCCTTCCGGCGAGAGCTTCAGCGGCACGCCGCCGAGCTGGGCGAAGCGCTGCGCCGTCTCCGGCAGGTCGAGCATGGCGTTGATCTCGGCATTCACCGACCGGACGACCGCGGGCGGCAGGCCGGCCGGGCCAAACAGGCCGAACCAGGTATTCACCTCGAAGCGCGCGAGCTCGGGCAGCGTCTCCCGCGCCGCCGGCACCTCCGGCAGCTCGGCATTGCGCTCGGCGCTGCTGACGCAGAGGGCGCGCAGCCGTCCCGCGCGGATATGCTCGATGACGCCGGTCAGGTTGTCGAAGAGGAAGCCGACATTGCCGGCGATCAGCTCGATCTGCGCCGGGGCGGAGCCGCGGAAGGCGACGTGGATCGCCTCGACGCCGAGGAGCTGCAGCATCCAGACCGGCGTCAGGTGGGTGGACTGGCCGACGCCGGTGGAGGCGTAGCTGACCTTCCCGGGATTGGCGCGCAGCCAGGCGGCGAAGCCGGCCATGTCGCGCACCGGCGAATCCGCGTTCACCACCAGCACGTTCGGGCCGCGGATCTGCCCGGCAATGGGCGTGAGCTGCTGCGGCGCATAGGGCAGGTTGCGGAACAGCGTATAGGCGATCGCCTGCGGCCCGACATTGCCCGAGAGCAGCGTGGTGCCGTCCGGCCGCGCCCGCACGGCTTCCAGCGTGCCGATGGTGCCGCCGGCGCCGGTGCGGTTCTCGACCACCACGGGCGTGCCCCAGCGCGCCTGCAGGTATTGGGCACAGAGGCGGCCCATGATGTCGGTGGTGCCGCCGGCGGCGGCGGGGACGATGATCCGCACCTGCTGGCCGGGCCGCCAGGACTGCGCCCGGGCGCGCGGCGCGAGCAGCAGGGCGGGCGCGGCGAGCGCCGCGCGGCGCGTGACGGCAGCCATCACCCGATCTCCAGTTGCAGGCCTTCCTTGCGGATGACCTCGCCCCACTTCTCGATCTCGGCATTGACGAAGGCCGCGTAGTCCTCCGGCGTGCCGGCGAGGGCGACGCCGCCCATCTCCCGCCAGCGGGCCTTCACCTCCTCCGTGCCGTGCCACTGCATCATCGCGGCATTGATGCTGTCCACCACCGGCCGCGGCGTCGCCGCGGGGACGAAGATGCCGAACCAGGTGTTGACGTCGAACTTCGCCAGTTCCGGCAGCGTCTCCCGCGCCGCGGGAAGGTCGGGAAGCTGGTGGTTGCGGTCGGCCGAGGAGACCGCCAGCGCCCGCACCCGGCCGGCGCGGATCTGGCTGATGCCGCTGGTGAGGTTGTCCCACATGAACTGGATATTGCCCGCGACCAGTTCCAGCGCCGCCGGGCCGGCGCCGCGGAAGGGGACGTGCACAGCCTCCGTCCCCGTCGCCTGGCAGAACCAGACGCCGGTCAGATGCGGGCTCTGCCCGACGCCGGGCGAGCCGAAGCTGAGCCTGCCAGGGTTCTTCTTCAGATGCGCGACCAGTTCCGGCAGGGTAGTGGCGGGGACGGAGGGGTGCACCACCAGCACGTTCGGCCCGCGCACGGTGCCGCAGACCGGGGTCAGGTCCTCCCGCCGGTAAGGGAGCGAGCGGTAGAGCGAGAGGCCGATGGCCTGCGGCCCGATATTGCCGAGCAGCAGGGTATGCCCGTCCGGCGCCGCCCGCACCACCTCCTGCGTGCCGATCACGCCGCCGGCGCCGGAGCGGTTCTCCACCACGCAGTTCTGGCCGTAATGGGCCTGCAGGAAGGGGGCGAGGAGGCGGGCGCTGATATCGGCGGTGCCGCCCGGCGCGGCGGGGACGACGATGCGGATGGCCTGGCTCGGCCGCCAGGAGGAGGACCCACCCTGGGCGCGGGCCACCAGGGGGAGGGCAAGCAGCGGCAGGGCGAGCGCGGCGCGGCGCGTGGCGAGAGGCATGGCGTTTCCCGGTTGGTCTTGCCGCGCAACATGGCGCCGAAGGCCGCGGCGGGAAAGGGGCGGCGCGGCCGGCGCGCCGGTCCTCAGGACGGCGCCGCCACCAGCCCCAGCCCGTTCAGGCCGGTCAGCGTCTCCGGCCAGCGCCTTGCCTCGGCCGATTGCAGCAGGATGCGCGCCCAGGCGACCCAGCCGGACCAGGCGATGCGCTTGTCCCAGGCCACGCCCCAGTCCTGCAGCAGGTCGAGACCCGCCCGCGCCTGCCCCGCCGCCATGTCCCAGTCGCCGGCGATAAGGGCGAGTTGCGCCAGCATCAGCCGCGGCTCACCGACATAGGGGTTCTGGGCGATGCAGGCCTCGAGCGCCCGGTGGGTCGGGCCCATCCCGCCCATCGGCAGGCCGCGGGTGACCGCCTGCCAATAGAGGGCGCAGGCCGCCATCTCCTCGGCCGGATCCAGCACCGCGGTGCAGCGGGCGAAGACCGGCGGGGTCGGCAGCCCCCATTCCTCCGGCAGGTCGGAGAGGACGCGGCCGAGGCGCGAGAGCATCGAGAGCGCCGTCGCGGTC
Source organism: Paracraurococcus lichenis (assembly GCF_030657435.1). Classification (GTDB taxonomy): domain Bacteria; phylum Pseudomonadota; class Alphaproteobacteria; order Acetobacterales; family Acetobacteraceae; genus Paracraurococcus; species Paracraurococcus lichenis. The sequence continues at coordinate 28,769 of NZ_JAUTWS010000016.1, forward strand.
GGCTTCAGCGGCCCGGGCCAGAGCGAGGCGGCCCAGTTCTCCCGGGTCGGGCGTGGCCTCTGGAAGGGAAAGCCCGCGAAGATCTCGTCCTGCCAGGAATGCCACTGCTCCGCCACGTCTGCCATGGTGGCGATGGCGAAGACCGCGACGTCGCGGGCCGAGAGGAGGACGGGCGGCGCCCCGTCCCGTTCCAGCGCCATCCCCTCCTCGGGCAGGTCCTCCTCGTCAAGCAGGCGCTGCGTGAAGAGGCTGCGCGGCATGATGCAGAAGGTGTGGATCAGCCGCTCCGCCTCGGTGCCCAGGGCCTCGGCCAGTTCCGCCCGGTTGCCGGCGCCGTCGAAGAGCTTCAGGTCCACGTATTCGTTGGAATAGACGCTGTGGAAGAGGCCGAGGAGGCGCACCTCCCGCGGCTGGTCCCAGAGGGTCAGGGTGCGGAGCACGCCGAGCAGGTGGTCCCGGAAGGTACCGGCCTTGTGCCAGTCCTCCCCGGCGCTGCGGGCGAGGAGCAGGTCGAGCAGCCGCGGCATCTCCGGATCGACGCGGGCCCAGTCATCGGCGAGCAGGGCCCGGAGATGCGGATGCAGGCGCTCAGGCATCGGACACCCTAGCGGCGCCGACCTGTTCTCGTTGCAGGAGCCCGATCTTCGTCATGCCCTCGCCCTCCCCGGCCTGCGCCAGCCTACCGGCCCGACCGTTGCCGGCAAGCGCCCGCGCCGCTTGATCTGGATCATGGCGCCGGGCCGCCCCGCGCGGTCCCGTGAGCCGGAGCATCGTCACCGCCGCGGCACAGGGTTGCGGCCGATTCATCGGGTTTTTCCGGCCAATGCCGCTCCCTTCCGCCACGCCCGTGCTACATCTGCGCGCCATCATGCAGACCCGCGCCACCCTCCTCGCCCATGCCCGCGACACGCTCGGCGCCATGCGCCGGGAGGGCCGCTACCGCGAATTCGCGCATCTGGAGAAGCTGGCCGGCCGCTTCCCGGTCTATCGCTGGCACCGGCCGGAGGGCGTGCGGGAGGTGACCGTCTGGTCCTCCAACGACTATCTCGGCATGGGCAACCACCCCGCGGTGCTCGAGGCAGCAGCGCGGGCGGTGGCGGAGCATGGCGCGGGCGCGGGCGGGACGCGCAACATCTCCGGCACCTCGCCGATCCATGCGGCGCTCGAGGCCGAGCTTGCCTCGCTGCACGGCAAGTCGGGGGCGCTGCTCTTCGGCAGCGGCTACATCGCCAACGACGCCGCGATCTCCACGGTGCTCGAGGCGCTGCCGGGCTTCATCGTCTTCTCCGACGCCAAGAACCACGCCTCCATGATCGCCGGCATGCGCCACGCCAAGGGCGTGACCCGGGTGATCTGGAAGCACAACGACCTTGCCGACCTCGAAGCGAAGCTCGCCGCCGCCCCGGCGGAGGCGCCGAAGCTGATCGCCTTCGAGAGCGTCTATTCCATGGACGGCGACATCGCCCCGATCCACGCCATCTGCGACCTCGCCGAGCGCTACGGCGCCCTGACCTATCTGGACGAGGTGCATGCCGTCGGCCTCTACGGCGCGGGCGGCGGCGGCATCAGCGAGCGCGATGCGGCGGCCCATCGCATCGACCTGATCGAGGGCACGCTGGCCAAGGGCTTCGGCGTCTTCGGCGGCTATGTCGCGGGGGAGGCCGATCTGGTCGACTTCATCCGCAGCGTCGCGGGCGGGCTGATCTTCACCACCGCCCTGCCGCCTTCCGTCTCCGCCGCGGCGCTGGCCAGCGTCCGGGCCCTGAAGCAGGACCCGGCCCGGCGCGAGGCGCTGGCCGGGCGGGCGGCGGCGCTGAAGGCGGCGCTGGACGCGGCCGGCCTGCCCCGCATCCCGGGGCCGAGCCACATCGTCCCCGTCATGGTCGGCGAGGCCGAGCTCTGCCGGCAGGTCGCGCGGCGGCTGCTGGAGGAGCACAACCTCTACGCCACACCGATCAACTACCCGACGGTGCCGCGGGGGACGGAGCGGCTCCGGCTCTGCGCCACGCCCTTCCACACCGATGCGATGATCGCCGACCTCGTGCGGGCGCTGAAGGCGGTGCTGCCGGCGCGCGCCGTGCCGCTGGCGGCGGAGTAGCGCGCCTACTCCATCCGCAGCGCGGTATCGCGGATGGTGACGCGGGTGATGCGGCAGGCCTCGACCCCCTGCGTCTCCACCGCGCGGCCATCGGTCCAGACGGCACGGATGCCGTAGCGGCCCTTGCCCGGGACGCGGAAGGGCAGCGTGCCGCCGGGCGGCAATTCCCCGGCCGCGAGCAGGTCGGCGCCCCAGGCCCCGGCGCCCGGTGGCGCCAGGAAGAACTGCTCGATCGGCTGGCCGGAGGCATTGGCCAGCACCGCCCCGCAGGACCGGTCGCCGGCGCATGCGGCGAGCAGCGGCAGCAGCGAGAGAAGGCGCAACGCCGCCACCCCGCACCGGGCGGACAGGCGCCGGAATTCGGACATGTCAGGGATCCCGTTCGGCCGGGCGCATGGTCGGGTGCGGCGCCGCAGGGGTCAATCCGCGGCGGCCGCCCCGGTCATGACGCTACGCCGGCGGCACGGGCCGCGAGGACCTCGGCCAGCACGCGCTGCAGGTCGGCATGTTCCGGGCTGCCGCGGCGGACCGTCCAGGACCGGTCATGGACATGCCAGGGCAGCTTCGCCCGCCGCAGCTTGCGCTCGAAATGCCGGGGCTCGATGCCGGCCTCGTTCGCCATCTGGGCGGCGGTGACGAGGTCGGCGCGGTCGGGCTTGGCCATGGCTCCTCAGCCCGGCATCCCGAGCACGTTCTTGCTCAGGATGTTGCGCTGGATCTCGTTCGACCCGCCATAGATCGTCGCCGGCCGCGCCTGGATGTAGAGGCCGCCGATATTGAGGTCGCGGTTGCCCTCCATCGGCTCCATCAGCCCGGCATTCTCCCCGGCGATCTCCAGCATGGTGTCGGTGATCTTCTGGAAGAGCTCGGTCTGGATGATCTTCAGCATGGAGACGTCGGGACCGAGCGACTGGCCGCGCTTGAGACGGTCGACGAAGGTGCCGTAGAGCGCCTTCAGGTCCTCGAATTCCAGCCGCAGCTTCGCGTAGCTGTCCTGGAACTGCGGGTCCTCGGCGACGCCCATGCGCTCGGCGAGGATCTTCAGGCGCGAGAGGGCATAGCCCGACTGCCGCGGGGAGCCCAGGAAGATGCGCTCGAAGCCGAGCAGCGCCTTGGCCATGTCCCAGCCCTTGTTGAGCTGGCCGACCAGGTTCTCCTTCGGCACCCGGACATTGTCGAAGAAGGTCTCGCAGAACTCGTCATGCATCTCGAGGTTGATGATGGGACGCACGGTGATGCCGGGCGTCTTCATGTCCACCAGGAGGAAGCTGATCCCTTCCTGCTTCTTGGCATTCTTGTCCGTGCGGACGAGCAGGAAGATCCAGTTCGCGTCCATCGCCAGCGTGGTCCAGATCTTCTGGCCGTTGACGACGTAGTGGTCGCCGTCCAGCACCGCCTCGGTCCGCAGCGCCGCGAGATCGGAGCCCGCGCCCGGCTCGGAATAGCCCTGGCACCAGATATGCTCGCCGGTCAGGATCTTCGGCAGGAAGCGCTGCTTCTGCTCCTCCGTCCCGTACTTGATGACGAGCGGCCCGAGCATGACGATGCCGTGGTCGTTGGTCCGCGCCACGCCGTGGCGCTCGTATTCCTCGGTCAGGATGATCTGCTTCGCGGGCGAGAGGCCGAGGCCGCCATGCGCCGATGGCCAGCCGGGGCAGAGCCAGCCCTTCTCGGCCAACTTGAAGTACCATTCCTTGTTCTCGTCCCAGTGCAGGCGCTTCGGCGGGTTGCGCAGGTGCTCCGGGTAGTTCTCGTGCAGGAAGGCGCGTACGACCTGGCGGAAATGCTCGTCCTCCAGCCCGTCGAGCTCCGCGGGCGGCGGGATGCGGATGGCGTCCATCTCAGGCTCCCCTGAATTGCGGCTTGCGCTTGCCGAGGAAGGCGGCGCGGCCCTCGGCGAAATCCTCTGTCAGGAACAGGGTGGACTGGAAATGCCGCTCCTGCTCCAGGGCGCGGTCCAGCCCCTCCCCCAGCATCTGCTTGGTCAGCGCCATGGGCGCCGGCGCCTGCTCGGCGAGGAAGCGCGCCTTCTCCAGCGCCACCTGCAGGGCATGGCCCTGCGGCACGACCTGGTCGATGAGGCCGATGCGCTCCGCCTCCGGCGCGCTCAGCATGGTGTGGTAGAGCATGATCTGCCGCGCCCGGCCCTGCCCGACGCGCAGCGGCAGGGTATGCGGCAGGCCGAGATCGGGCATCAGCCCGATCTTGCCGAAGCCGGCGGCGAAGCGCGCATCCTCCGCCGCCACGATCGTGTCGCAGGCGCAGGCCAGCGACAGGCCACCGCCGACGCAGACGCCCTCCACCGCGGCGACCACCGGCAGGCTGCCGAGGACCATGAGGCGGATGAGCTGGTGCGTCAGCCGCATCCGCTCCCGGCCGCTCAGCGCATCCTTCACGTCCATGCCGGAGATGTCGCCGCCCGAGCAGAAATGGCCGCCCGCGCCGGTCAGCACCACGGCGCGGATGGCCTTGTCGGCCTGCGCCTGCTCCAGCGCCGAGATCAGCGCGATGCGGATCGGCATGGCCAGTGCATTGCGCCGCGCCGGCTGGTCCATGGTGAGGATGAGGACGGGGCCGTCCCGCTCCTCGATGACGCGGATCGCGGAGGCCTGGGCTTCAGCGGCCTCCGGCCCATGCCCCGCGGGCCCTCCGCGCAGCGCGGCGGCCCGGTCCATCCCCGACCCGCTCATTCCTCGACCTCCGGGCTGACGGCCATGAAGCGGCGGCGGTGCAGCGCGGCGCTGCCATACTGGTTGGCCATCACCATCGCCTTCCGCAGGTAGAGGCCGACATCGTAGTCGTCGGTATAACCGATGCCGCCATGGAGCTGGATGCATTCGCGCTGCAGGCGGAGGCTGGCCTCGGCAGCCCGCGCCTTGGCCCGCGACACGGCGGCGCGCCGCGCATCGCCGACCGCACCCGCATCCAGCGCGGCCGCGGCGGATTCGATGCTGGCGCGGGTCAGCGCGAGCTGCATCCGGAGGTCCGCCGCGCGGTGCTGCAGCGCCTGGAAGCCGCCGATGACCTTGCCGAATTGCTGGCGGGTCTTCAGGTAGTCCAGCGTCATGCCGAAGGCCCGCTCCATGCCGCCGAGGAGATAGGCGCCGGTGACCAGCGCCGCCTCGTCCAGCGCCACCGCCAGCGCCTCGCCCACATCGTCAGCGAGCTTCGTCGCTTCGTGCATGTTGGGCTGCAGCGTGCCGAGATTGCCGCCATCCTGCGTGCGCTCGATCGTCGGGACGCAGCGTGCGGCCGGCAACTCATACAGGGCGAGCTTGCCGCCCTCCCGCACCGGCAGCAGGAAGAAGTCGGCGCCCGAGGCCATGGGCAGGAAGCGCCGCGGCGCGTCGGCGCTGCCCGGCACCTCCAGCGTGTCGGCGCGCTCCTGCCAGGCGGTCAGCACCACCACCTCACCCGCCAGCAGCACCGGCAGCGGGCCCTTGCCGCCGGTCGCGGCCAGCAATTGGGCGGAAAGGGTACAGGGAATCAGCGGCTCCGGCACCAGCCCGGCGCCGAGCTCCTCGGCGAGCGCGCACATCTCCGAGACGCCGAGGCCGGCGCCGCCCAGCGCCTCCGGCACCCGCAGGCCGATCCAGCCCATCTCGCCCATCTGTCGGAACAGCCCGGCATCGAAGCCGGGATCCTGCCAGCGCAGGTCGCGCACGCGCTTCAGGTCGCCGCCCGGCGGGGCGACGGCCGCGGCGCTGTCGCGGATCATGCGGATGGATTCGGCGCGGTCGTCGTCGAGCGCGGCACTCATTGGATGCGTCTCCCCAGTATCCAGGGAGGGCTTTGCCCTCCCTGGACCCACCCACCAAGGGCTTAAGGCCCTTGGAACCCTTGAGCAGATCGCCGGAGGGCGGATGCCCGGAGGCGTAAATCTGCTCGGAAAGCCATGTCGTTCAGTTCGTGTGGATCGTCGCGCCGCTCTTCGCGCGCAGCTCATCCAGCGTCACGCCGGGGGCGAGGTCGACGAGAACGAAGCCCTTCTCCGGCAGCACGTCGATGACCGCCAGGTTGGTATAGACCCGGCGCACGCAGGCGAGGCCGGTCAGCGGATAGCCGCAGCGCTCCACCAGCTTCGGGCGGCCGTCCTTCGTCGTGTGCTCCATGATGACCCAGAGCCGCTTCGCACCGGCCGCGAGGTCCATCGCGCCGCCGACCGCCGGCGCCGTGTCGTTCTCGCTGGTCGCCCAGTTCGCCAGGTCGCCGTTCTCCGCCACCTCGAAGGCGCCGAGGACGCAGAGGTCGATATGGCCGCCGCGGATCATGGCGAAGCTGTCGGCATGGCCGACGAAGCTCGCGCCCTTGGCGAGCGTGATGAGCTGCTTGCCGGCATTGATCAGCCAGGGATCCTCCGCGCCCTTCGCCGGCGCCGGGCCCATGCCGATGACGCCGTTCTCGGACTGGAAGATCACCTCCTTCCCCTGCACATGGTTCGCCACCATGGTCGGGATGCCGATGCCGAGATTGACGCACCACCCCTCCGGCACGTCGGCGCCGAGGCGCGCGGCCATCTGGTCACGGGTGAAGGGCATGTCCGGTCCTCCTCTCACATGCTGATCGCACGATCGGCTTCACGCCTCCGGGCCAGCCGGCCCTCCAGCGATCCGATCGTCAGGCGTTCTCGGGCTTCAGCCAGTCGCCGCCGCGATCCACCTGGACCACGCGGTTCACATAGACGCCGGGGGTCATGATCATGTGCGGATGCAGCTCGCCGAGCTCGCGGATGTGCTGCACCTGCGCGATGGTCAGGTCCGCCGCCATGGCCATGACAGGATTGAAATTGGCGCCGGACCCCCGGTAGACGAGGTTGCCCCAGCGATCCGCCTCCCAGGCCTCGATCAGCGCGACATCGCCGCGCAGCGCCCGCTCCATGACATAGCGCTTGCCGTCGAACTCGCGCGCCTCCTTGCCCTGCTCCAGCAGCGTCCCCGCCGCCGTCGCGGTGTAGAAGGCCGGGATGCCGGCGCCGGCTGCGCGGATGCGCTCGGCAAGCGTCCCCTGCGGGACGATCTCCAGCTCGATCTTCCCCTCCCGGTACAGCGTCTCGAACACCACCGGGTCGCTGCTGCGCGGGAAGGAGCAGACGATCCTGCGCACGCGGCCAAGCTCCATCAGCCGCGCCACGCCGACGCGCCCGACGCCCGCATTGTTCAGCACGGCGACGAGGTCCTTGGCGCCCTGCTCGATCAGTCCCTCGATCAGCACGTCCGGCTGGCCGACGCTGCCGAAGCCGCCGATCAGCACCGTCGAGCCATCCTTGATGCCGGCCAGCGCATCGGCCACCGACTGCACGATCTTGTTGATCATCCGATCCCTCCCGGGCCTTGGGGATCAGGTAAACCGCGGCGTCCGGGCGGTCCAGCCCCCGTCACCCCGGCGGGCGCATCGCCCCGTTCACCGCCGCATGCGGCATGACCGCGGCCATCCGCGGCAGGTCGCCGCCGAGCAGCGCCCGGGTCAGGTCCAGCGCTTGGCCATAGGCCGCGCGGGCCAGGGCGCCGCCGAGGCTCACGCGCCGGACGCCCGCGGCGGCGAGGTCCGCCATCGGCACCAGCCCGGCGCGCGGGCCGATCAGCACGTTCACCGGCTTCGGCGCGACTGCCGCCACCACGCGGCGGATGGCCTCCAGGTCCGGCAGCGCCGGGGCATAGAGGCAATCCGCCCCGGCCTCGGCGAAGGCGACCAGGCGGCGGATCGTGTCCTCGAGGTCCGGGCGGCCATGCAGGAAATTCTCGGCCCGCGCGGTCAGCACGAAGGGCCGGCCCTTCTCCCGCACGGCCGCGACCGCCGCCCGCACCCGCGCGACCGCCGCGTCGAAGCCGTGGATCGGGGCGGCGGCGTCACGCGTCGTGTCCTCGATGGTGCAGCCGGCGAGCCCGGCCTCGATCGCCGCGCGCACCGTCGCGGCGCAGGCCTCCGGCGCCGGGCCGAAGCCGTCCTCGAAATCGGCCGAGACCGGCAGGTCGGTCTCCACCAGGATCGCGCGCGCATTGGCGAGCGCCTCCGCCCGGTCCATGGCGCTGTCCTGCTTCCCGAGCGTCCAGGCGGCGCCGGCCGAGGTCGTCGCCAGCGCCGCCGGCCCGAGCGAAGCGAGGAGCCGCGCGCTGCCGGCGTCCCAGGCATTGGGCAGCAGGAAGCAGCCGGATCGGTGCAGGGCCGCGAAGCGCTCGCCGCGCGCGGCGGCATCGGTGGTGGTGGTCATGCCAGGACCTCCAGATCCGCCGGGCTGTTGGTGATGCCATGCAGCCGCATCGGCGCCGGCGGCATTCCGTGCAGCACGCGGAGCAACTGGGCGGCGAGCCAGGCATCCTCCAGCGCGCCGTGCAGCGCCGTCTCCCGCCCCAGGCCGCAGGCCGCCGCGGCATGGGCGAGGCCGGCGCGCTGCCCGGGATGCGCCCGGCGCCAGAGTTGCAGGGTGCAGACGGCCCCGCCCCAGGGGTGCGGCAGGCCCAGCCGCTCGAACTCCCCGCCCAGCATGCGGCGGTCGAAGGGCATGTTGTGCGCCGCCGCCATCTGCCCGCCGAAGAAGTCCGCGACCTCCGCGGCATGCGCCGCGAAGGGCGGGTGCCGCGCGAGGAAGGCGTCGCTCATGCCATGCACCCGGGTGGCGCCCCAGTGGCAGGGGATGCCGGGGGCGAAGGCCAGGTGCAGCGTCGCCTCCGGCTCCAGCGCCGCGTCCAGCCGCACGGCGCCGAGCGAGACGACGCGGTCGCCCGTGGCGGCCCCGGTGGTCTCGGTGTCGAAGACGGTGATCGGTCCGCCCTGCCAGTGCATGCCCTCAGGCGTAGCGGAACAGCCCGTTCGAGACCACCACCTTGTCGCGCTCCACGACCCGCGCCCGGAAGGCCGCCCCGCCCTCCTCCTTCCAGATCTCCGTCCGGATCGTCTCCCCCGGATAGACCGGGGAGGAGAAGCGCAGGTCCATCCGCCCGAAACGCGCGGTGTCGTAGTCGCAGAGGCTGCGCAGCAGCGCGTGGCAGACCACCCCGAAGCTGCAGAGGCCGTGCAGGATCGGCCGCTCGAACCCCGCCTGCCGCGCCACGGCGGGGTCGATGTGCAGCGGGTTGAGGTCGGCATTCAGCCGGTAGACCAGCGCCTGCTCCGGCCGCGTCGCCAGGTCGAGCGTGACGTCGGGTGCGCGCTGCGGCTCCGGATGCGGCTGCTTCACCGGGCCGCTCGGGCCGCCGAAGCCGCCATTGCCGCGCATGAAGCTCGTGGAGGTGCTGGTGGCCAGCACCTCGCCGGTCTTCGCGTCGAGGATCTCGCGCTCGGAATACATCAGCGCGCCCTTGCCCTCGCCGCGATCGACCAGGCCGGTGATGCGGGAGCGTCCGATCACCTCGCCCTCGGTCGGCAGCGGCTTGTGCAGCACCAGGCCCTGCTCGCCATGCAGGATCTGCTGCCAGACGATGCCGGTATCCGGGTTGCGCGACCAGAAGCCGGGCGAGGCGAGCACGACAGGCATCGACGGCATGACCTTCAGCCGCGGCTCATAGAGGAAGTCGAGCTGCTTCTCGTCCATCGGGTCCTGGCCGAGGCCGACGGAGAAGTTGTAGAGCGCGACATCCTGCCAGCGCAGCGCCTGCCGCACCTCCGGGATCGGGTAGTTCAGCAGCTTCTCGTAGACGATGCCCATGGTCAGTGACCTCCCCCATCCAGCTCGATCACCGCGTCGGCGGCGTAGCAGCCCTGCCCCTCCGGCAGCACCAGCATCGGGTTGACGTCGATGCTGGCCAGCCGCGGCCCGGCCGCCGCGGCGAAGGCCGAGAGGGCGGAGAGCGCCCCGGCCAGCGCCGCCACATCGGCCTTCGGCCGCCCGCGCGCGCCGTCGAGCAAGGGGAAGCCCTTCAGGCTGCGGATCATCCGCTCCGCCTCCGCCGCGTCGAAGGGGCAGCGGCGGAAGGACACGTCCTTCAGCACCTCGATGAAGATGCCGCCCAGGCCGACCATCGCCACCGGCCCGAAGACCGGGTCGCGGAAGACGCCGAGCGCCATCTCGACGGCGCCCTTGATCTGCTTGGCGACCAGCACGCCCTCGATCCGCGCCGCCGGCGCGTGGTGCCGCGCGCGCTCGAGCAGCGTGGCAAAGCCATGCTTCACCGCGTCGGCATTCGTCACGTCCAGCAGCACGCCGCCGATCTCGCTCTTGTGCAGGATGTCGGGCGACAGGATCTTCAGCACCACGGGATAGCCGATCTTCTCGGCCGCCATGACAGCGGCCTCGGAATCGCTGCAGGCATGCTCCGGCACCGCCGGCACGCCGGCCTCGGCCAGCAGCGCCTTGGCCACCGCCTCGGAGGGCGTCGCCTCGGGCAGCGCCACCCGCGGCAGCGGCACCTCGGCAGCGGGCTGCTCCGCCCGCGCGAAGGCGGCGCCGAAGACCCCCATGGCGGCGATGGCGTTCACCGCGCGCGAGGGATCCTCGAAGCAGACCCAGCCATCCCCCTCGTATTCCCGCACCTTGTTGGGCGCGAGCATGGACATGACCCAGAGCCGGTCCGGGAAGGCAGCGCGGACCTTCCTCATCTGCTCCTGCAGGCTCGGCCCGACGCTCCGCCCCGCCGCGGTCTGCGACCAGAAGGACAGGATGGAGGCATAGCCGCCGTCCCGCGCCACGCTCTCGGCGAACTCGGAAATCAGCGGCAGGTTGTTCGTCACCTGCGCGGTGCAGTCCACCGGGTTGCGCGGCGCGCAGAAGGGCACGAGCGAGCGCAGACGCTCCTGCGCCGCCTCCGGCATCGGCGGCATCGCGACCCCCGCCTGCTCCGCGGCGTCCGAGATCAGCACGCCCGCGCCGCCCGAGACGGTGAGCACGCCGAGGGTATTGCGCGCAGGATAGATCCGCTTCGTCGCGGCATAGGCGATGTCGAGCATCTCCTCCGTCGTGCGCGCCCGCACCACGCCGAACTCCTCGAGCACCGCCTGGGTCACCGTGTCGTCGCCGGCGATGGAGGCGGTGTGCGACTTCGCCGCCGCGCCGCCGAGCTGCGACCGGCCGACCTTCATCATCACGATCGGCTTGCGGTTGCGTCGGGCGAGGTCGAGCGCGGCGATGAACTGCGTGCTCTCGCGGATCCCTTCGGCATAGGCGCAGATCACCTCCACCTCGGGCGCCTGCGCCATCCACCCGATGACATCGCCGAGCGCGACCTCGGCCTCGTTGCCGGTGGTGATGACGACGGGCGCGCCGAGGCCGCGGTCGAGCGCCGCCGAGAAGACATGCGTGCCATAGGCGCCGGACTGGGAGGCGATGCCGATCCGCCCCGCAATCGGAAAGCCCTTCTCGAAGCTCGCGGTGAAGGTGCCGTAGAAGCGGATGCTGTCGTTGAAGAGGCCGAGGCAGTTCGGCCCGAGCATGCGGATACCGTGGCCGCGGGCGACGGCCGCCAGCTTCTCCTGCTGCGCCTCGCCGGCCGCGTCCATCTCGGCGAAGCCGGCGGAGAAGACGATGACGGCGCGGCAGCCCTTGCGTCCCAATGAGTCGAGGGTCGGGATCACCTGCTCGGCCGGCACCGCGATGATGGCGACATCGGGCGCGGCGGGCAGCGCCTCCACGGATGCATAGGCCGTGAGACCCTGGACGGTCGCGCGGCGCGGGTTCACGGGCCAGAGGTCGCCCGCGAAGCCGCGCTCCTTCATATAGGCGATCGGCCTGCCGCCGATGCGGGCCGGCTCGTCGGAGGCGCCGATGACGGCGACGGAGCGCGGCCGCACCAGCGCGTCGAGCGACGCGAATCCGGCGGCGGCCGGCGCGGCTTCGGCAGTCATGGACTTCTCCCCCAAGGCTTTGTCTGTCCTGCCGCAGCCTGCGGGACCGGCGGCAGGACAGCAAGGGGGGCCGCGCGCTCAGCCGCCGGCGCGCGGCGCGGAGGGGCTACTCCTCCTCGTCCTCCTCCTCGTCGAGGTCGTCGAGATCCTCGTCGTCCTCATCCTCGTCCTCGTCGAATTCCTCGTCCTCGTCGTCCTCGAACTCCTCGTCGTCATCCTCGAGGTCGTCGTCCTCGTCCTCGTCGAACTCCTCGTCCTCGTCCTCGCCCTCGCCGCCCAGCGAGAGCGCCGGGGCGATGGCCTGCGGCGGGACGGGCAACAGGCCGGCGAGGCCAGGCACCAGAATGGGGTCGGACATGCGTTCTCCTCCGATCCGATCGACGTGCGACCCGCCGCACGCGTCCCCGCCAGGGACCCTGCCGGGTGACGGAACGTGTTCGCCAGGCGCAGCGTCGCGGGCCACGACCGGCGCGGCAAGGTCTAACCCCGGGCCGGCAGGTCCGACAGGGGGGCGGCGTGACATGTTTCGGAAACGACGCCGGGATGGACCCGCCCGCACGCGCCGGGCTGCAGGCGCGTCCCGCCCTTGCGTGGCGGGCGGACCGATCCAGGCCGCCGCACCCAAGGCGCGGCGGTCATCGGCCTGGGTCGCATGCCGGGCGGGCCGATCAGGCCGCCGGGCCATGCGGGGCGCCCCGGGAAGCGGCGCTTCGTCGGGACCCCTTCGGCCGGCGGGTCGCTCAGCCCTGCGCGTCGGGCGAGAGGACCATGCAGGCGCCCTTGCGCTTCAGCCGGTCGCAGGCGGCCTGGGCCGCCGGCTGGGACAGGCCGGTGACCCGCGCACGGTAGAGCGTGGACTTGCCGGCGGCGACGGGCTGCACCGCGGAGCGGCCGCCGGCGACGTCCTGCGCCGATGCCGCCGCGTCGCGGGCCTGGGCCTGGCTGGCGAAGGCGCCGACCTGCACCGCCCAGGCGGCCGGGGCGGGTGCCGGCGCGGGACCGCGGGCAACGGCCGGCCGTATCCCGGCGGAGAGGGTCGCGGCCTGCGCCGTGCCGAGCAGGGCGAAGCCGCGGGCCGGGCCGGACTGCACCACCGGCATCGCCCGCGTGGGCGCGGCGGCGGCCGGCGGCGCAACCAGCGCGACCTGGGTCCGGGCCGGGGCGGCGGGCTGGCGGGCGGCGAGCACCGGTGCGGCAGGTCGCGGCGGCGGCGCGAAGGCGAGGGCCGGCGATTCGGGCCGCGCGGCTGGGCGCGGGGCGGCCTCCGGCGCCGGCTCGGGTGGGTTCGGGATGGGATCCATCCGCACCACCTCGCGCGGCGGCGGGGCGGCATAGGTGCTGCCATCCGGGATCGGATCCATCCGGATCACCGGGCCGCCGCCAAGGGCCGCGACCTGCACCCGTTCCGGCACCTGGTCCTCCGGCGGGTTCGGGATGGGATCCATCCGCACCACCGGCCCCGGCGGCAGCTGCGCCACCTGGATGCCGGGCATCTGCGCCTCCCGCTGCTCCTTGAGCGCGAGCATGGTCGCGGTGTCCATGCGCCGGGGCCCGGGCGGGATGTCGAGCGGGATCTCGGCCGCCGCATAGATCTCCGGCGCGACCCGGCGGTTCGGGTGGTGGGCGATGATGTTCGGCCCGATCCGGCGGACGTAGTTGCGCGTCTCGTTCGGCAGGCCGCGGTTGTTCCAGAGATAGTCCTCGAGCCGCCGCGGCCCCGCATTGTAGGCCGCGAGGAAGGCCGGCGAGCCGTAGAGGTCGTACATCTCCCGGATATAGGCCGCGCCCGCCATGATGCTGTCATAGGGGTGGTAGGGGTCGTCGCCGAGCCCGTAGCGCCCCTGCATCTCCCGGTAGGTGCCGGGCATGACCTGCATCAGGCCCATGGCGCCGACCGGGCTGGTGGCGCCGATGCGGCCGCCGGATTCCTGGCGCATCACCTCGCGGATCCAGCGCTCCGGCACGTCGAAGCGGCGCGAGGCCTCGCGGATATAGGGTCCCCAGGGATCGGACGGCGATCCCGGCGGGTCGTAGCTGCTGGGCCGGTTGTAATGGCCGTAGGTCGCCGCGACATGCTTGCCGGGCGCGGTCGTCTGAGTCGATTGGCCGCAGGCGGCCAGCAACGCGAGGACCGACAGCGCGACGGCGGGCCTGAGCACCCGGGCATTGCGCCCAGGCGACATCCGGCCGGTCTCGACTGTCGTCCACTTCCCCTGGGGCATCCCCTTGGCTCCGTCGGGTGTTGGACCACCGGGACTCCGAAGCCTGCCCCCCCAGGGCACCCATCGTCCCCACGATGCGTGCCCCCAGGCTGCCCCGAAGACCTGGCGGACGTCTGGCGTCCGTAAGGCTCAAAGCCCTACACGCAGGCAGGCCCGTTCGGCAAGGCCGAGTTGAAGGCGCAATACTTTGTATACTAAATAATCTCGATACGCTTGCCCGTGGCAGCGCGGTGACAGGCGGCCGGCAGGCCGACTTCCGGAGCCTCGGGCTGCCGGCCAGGCCGCGGCAAACCGCCGGTTCGCGGCGCAGCCACCGGGCGCGGGGCAGGGCCTTCGGCCTGCCGTGGCGATGTTCTCATTGGCAAGCATCGTTGCTGCGGATATCGGCGCGGACCTCGGTGCACCGGATCGTCTCGCCATCCCGTCGCCGAGTCCCGTGGCCCGCATCGGGCAGGCGCGACGTCCGATGCGCGCTCCTCGGGCGCCGGGCGTCCTCACGGGCCGCGCGGCGGCCCCGGGGATCGCAGGGCACCGGGACCGGGACCAGGTCCGGCGCCGCGGCCGGCAGGGCCGGGCGGCGACGGGCCGGCCGTCAGTACGGCAGGTAGTAGACCACCGGCGGCGTCAGGATCGCCGCCAGCGTGACGGCATAGAGCATCGCCCGCGTCTGCTCGGCCTGCAGGGCGAGGGCACGGCGGTAATCGCGCTCCTCCCGCTCGGCCCGGGCGATCTCCTGCAGCCAGCGCTGCGCCTCGCGGTCGCCGCGCCCGGCGGCGAGGCCGAGCCAGGTGCGCGCCTCCTGCAGGTCCTGGCCCATGGTGTCGAGCCCGGTCATGTAGATCCGCCCGACCGCCTTCTGCGCCGGCGGATAGCCGCCCTGCGCCGCCTGCCGCATCCAGGTCAGGCCTTCGTAGAGGCGCAGCGGCACGCCGTCGCCGCGC
Organism: Paracraurococcus lichenis; assembly: GCF_030657435.1. Classification (GTDB taxonomy): domain Bacteria; phylum Pseudomonadota; class Alphaproteobacteria; order Acetobacterales; family Acetobacteraceae; genus Paracraurococcus; species Paracraurococcus lichenis. The sequence continues at coordinate 43,804 of NZ_JAUTWS010000016.1, forward strand.
AGGTAGAGCGTGCCGAGCGTGTACTGCGCCTCGACCACGCCACCCTCGGCGGCGAGGGTCAGCCAGCGCGCGGCCTCGTTCGGGTCGCGCGGCACGCCCTGGCCACGCAGCGCCATCATGCCGAGGTTGTAGGCCGCGAGCGGATGCCCGGCGCCCGCCGCCTGCGCAGTCAGCGCCGTGGCGCGGGCCGGGTCGCGCCGGGCGCCCCTGCCCTCCGCGAGCAGGTTGGCGAGGCGGAACTGCGCCCAAGGATTCCCCGCCTCCGCCGCCCGGTCGTACCAGGCGGCGGCCTCGGCCGGGCGGCGCGGCCGGCCGCCCAGGCCGAACTCCTCGACCTGGCCGAGCAGATAGGCCGCCCGCGCGTCGCCGCCCGCGGCGGCCGCGCGCAGCGCCGCCGGATCCTCACCCTTGTAGGCATCGGGGTCGGTAGGCGGCGTGGCGCGCCGGTCGCCGAGTTCGGCCGTGACCATGCCCGTCGGCTGCTCCCGGCAGCCGCCGCCGTCGCAGACGCGTACGGTCGGGCCGAAGCCGCTGCGGCCCGGCTCGGGCGGCGCGCAGGACGCGACCGCCGCCAGCAGGGCCAGGGCCGGCCAGATGGCAGGCCGGTGGGCGGGCGGGCGCATGCCGGGCCGGCTCAGCGCGGGGCGCGCAGCAGGCCGCCGGTGCCGGCGCCGCCGCGGATCTCCTGCGCCTTGTAGTTGCGCAGCGCGACGACGAGCTTGTTGTAGGCATCGACGAAGGCGGCGACCGTCGCCTGGCCCTGCGGCGTCTGCTGATAGGCCGAGAGGCCGCCGAAGCCGCCGCCCCCGGTGCCGAGGCCGAGGCCGGCGAAGGTCGCGCCCAGGTCGGTGGTGGTGGAGGACCCCTCCGAGGCGCCGACCTGCGCGCTGCTGCGGATGTCGAAGAGCGACATCGTCACGGTGGTGGCGCTCGTGCGCATGGCGGCACCCAGGACGCCGGCCGCGAGCCCGCCCCAGCCGCCGCCGAAGCCGCCCAGGCCGCCGCCGATCCCGCCGGTCGGCGAGCCCGCGAAGAGGATCGCCGGCTCGAGGAAGTAGTCAGCGGCGATGCGCTGGCCGCGCTGCTGGTTGGAACCGGCCCGGAACTCGCCGCTGTTGCGCTGGAACTGGGTGATCCGGCCCAGCTTGTCCTCCAGCCGGTCATTGCCGATGGAGGTGATGACGAAGCAATTGGACTGCTGCACCACCAGCCGGACCATGGGCTCGATCGTCGTCACGCGGGTCGCCTGGGTGAAGGGCCCCCACCAGGCCTGCTGCCGGCCGTCATCGACCGCGATGGTGCCGAGCGGCTCCGAGCAGCGCTGCAGGCTGTCCTGCGCGCCGACGCTGCTGGCACCGCCCGCGGCGCCGGTCACCGCGCCGCCGCCCGTGCCCTGGGTCACGCCCGGCGTGCAGCCGGCCAGCGCCAGGGCGAGGGCCGCCGGCAATGCGGCGATGCGCCAGCGCACGAATCCGTCACGCCCGGAGTCCGAATGCTTCACGGTGTCATCCTACCCTTGCTGCCGCTGGCCCGACCGCGGCTTGCGCCTACGGTAGCCCTGGTACAACCGATAGTCCTGCCCGTATCGCTGGCGCAAGCTTGAGGCACCGGGACAGTGTGACGGAACGCACGCAGCGCGGCGGCGGCGCCACAGCGGGGGCCGTCCCGGGGGCGCAGGGCGTCGCGGCACCGCCCCGCTGGCAGCCTCGCGCGGTCCGGTCTATAGCGCCGGCCATGCTGGATGCGACCCTGGCCCCCAAGGCGGCCCCGCCGGTCTATGTGAGCGACGCCGCGCGGCCCAACCGGCGCGCCGCGGCGCTGCAGGACCTCGCGACCGGCCTGCGCCGCTGGCGGCTGCCGGCGGCGCTCGCCAGGCTCGACATCCGCAACCGCTATCGCGGCTCGGTGCTCGGCCCCTTCTGGCTGACCATCTCGACGGCGGTGATGGTGATCGGCCTCGGGCTGCTCTACTCCTCGCTGTTCAAGCTGACCCTCGCCGATTACCTGCCCTTCATCGCGGTCAGCCTGATCGTCTGGAACATGGTTTCCCAGACGATCGGCGATGCCTGCACCAGCCTGACCAGCGCCGAGGGCATCATCCGGCAGATGCCCCTGCCCTATTCGGTGCACGTGCTCCGCACCGTGTTCCGCAATGCGCTGGTCACGGCGCACAGCCTGCCGCTGGTCCTCGTCATCTTCCTCGCCACCGGCACCGTGCCGGGGCCAGAGGCGCTGCTGCTGCTCCCCGGCCTCGCGCTGGTCACGGTCAATGCCTTCTTCATCTCCCTCTTCCTCGGCATGCTCTGCGCCCGCTTCCGCGACATAGCGCCGATCGTCGGCAGCGTCATGCAGCTCGCCTTCTTCATGTCGCCGGTGTTGTGGAAGCCGGAGCTGCTGGGCGAGAACGCCGTCTGGCTGCCGCTGAACCCCTTCTACGCGCTGATGGAGACGGTCCGCGGGCCGCTGGTCGAGGGCGGGGTGCCGGCCGTCATCTGGCTGTCCGCCATCGCCTACACGCTGCTGGCCGGCGCGGTCGCGCTGGCCTTCTTCGTCCGCTTCCGCGGGCGCATCGCCTTCTGGGTCTAGCCGGCTCGGAGAAAGGATCCCGCCATGCCGCACATCCTGGCGGACAGCCTGACCATCGAGTTCCCGCTCTACCACATGGCCGCCCGGTCCCTGAAGAAGCGGATCCTGTCCAGGTCGCCGCTTCGCCTGCGGGAGGACGAGTCGCACCGCGTCGTCGTCTCCGCGCTCCGCGACCTCAACTTCCGGATCGACCGCGGCGAGCGCGTGGCGCTGGTCGGCCACAACGGCGCGGGCAAGACGACGCTGCTGCGCACGCTCGCCGGGGTCTATGAGCCGGTCGGCGGCCGGCTGGAGGTGGCGGGGCTGATCGGGTCGCTGATCGATCCCTCGGCCGGGATGGACCAGGAATCGACGGGGCGGGAGAACATCGTCCTGCGCGGCCTCTACCGCGGCCTGTCGGAGGCGGAGAGCGAGGCCATGGCCGAGGAGGTCGGCGCCTTCTCGGGCCTCGGCGAGTTCCTCGACGTGCCGGTGCGGACCTACTCGGCCGGCATGCAGGTGCGGCTGTCCTTCGCCATGGCGACGATGATAGAGCCCGAGGTCCTGCTGATGGACGAGTGGTTCCTGGCCGGCGATGCCGCCTTCATGGAGAAGGCGCGGGAGAAGCTGGCGCGGCTGGTGGGCAGCGCCGACATCCTGGTGCTGGCGACCCACGACATGGCCGTGGTGCGGGAATGGTGCACCCGCGCCATCCGGCTGGAGGCCGGGCGGGTGGTGGCGGACGGGCCGGTGGAGGAGGTGCTGGAGGAGGCCTAGGGGCGGGTCCGCCCCGGGCCGCCGAGCCTCCCTAGCCCAACGCCGCGGCCAGCGCGCGGCCGATCGCGGCGTGGGTGGCATTGCGCCGTTCCATCGGCGCCTCCGTCTCCGTCAGGTAGGCCGCGAAGAGGACGGGCGGGCGGCCCGGCGGCCAGAACAGCCCGACATCGTTGGCGGTGCCGCGCTCGCCCGAGCCGGTCTTGTCGCCGAAGCGCCAGCCCGCGGGCAGGCCGGCCTTGATGCGGGTGTCGCCGGTGCGGGTGCCGACCAGCCAGGCGATGAGCTGCGCCCGCCCGCCGGGCGAGAGCGCATCGCCGAGCGCGAGGGCCTGCAAATCGGCCACCATCGCCTCCGGCGTCGTGGTGTCGCGCGGGTCGCCGGGCAGCGCCTCGTTCAGCGCGGTCTCGACGCGGTCGAGCCGCGTGACCGGGTCGCCCAGCCGGCGCGCGAAGCCGGTCAGCCCCGCCGGGCCGCCGATGGCCGAGAGCAGCAGGTTGCCCGCGGTGTTGTCGCTCAGCGTCATCGCCGCCTCGCAAAGCTCGGCCAGCGTCATCCCCTCCCCGCCCGCGCGCGGCCCGGTCGCGGGCGAGTAGGTGACGAGGTCCTCCGGCCGGAAGCGGATCCGGCGGTCGAGGCTCTCCTGACCCGCATCCGCGCGCGCCAGCACCGCGCCGGCGGCGAGCAGCTTGAAGGTGCTGCAGAGCGGGAAGCGCTCGTCGGCGCGATGCAGGATGCGGGCGCCCGAGCCGGTGTCGAGCGCGGCAAGGCCGAGCCGGCCGCCGCTCGCAGACTCGATCTGCGCGAGGTCCTCGGCGAGCGTCCCGGGCTTGCCGCTGGCCGCGCGGGCGGCAGGCGGGCCCGCCAGCACCGCCATCGCGATCGCTGCGCCCTGGCGCCTGGTGATCATGCCGGCTCCTCTCCCTGTCCCCGTCGCGGCGGACCCTGGCGGTGGTCGGCCGGCATCGCTTGCGCCGGCGCGGTGCCGCTACGCGCCGTCCTACAGCGCCCGGTGGGCGATGTCGCGGCGGCAGAAGCCTTCCGGCCAGTCGATGGCGTCCACCGCCGCATAGGCCGCGTCGCGCGCCGCCTGCAGCGTCCCGCCGGTCGCGGCGATGCCGAGTACGCGGCCGCCGGTCGCCACCACCTCGCCCTCCCGCCGCGCGGTGCCGGCATGGAAGACCTGCACGCCCGGGACGGCGGCGGCGGCATCGAGGCCGCGGATCGCCGTGCCCTTCGCGTAGGTGCCCGGGTAGCCCCGGGCCGCCATGACCACGACCAGGCTCGGCCGCGGGTCCCAGCGCAGGTCGAAGTCGTGCAACTCGCCGTCGCAGGCGGCGAGCAACGCGGCCAGCAGGTCGGAGCGGAGCCGCAGCATCAACGCCTGGCATTCCGGATCGCCGAAGCGGACGTTGAACTCGATCAGCCTCGGCCCCGCATCCGTGACCATGAGCCCGGCGAAGAGCACGCCGCGGAAAGGCGTGCCGCGCTTCGCCATCTCGGCCAGGGTCGGGCGGATGATCTCCGCCATCACCCGGTCGCGCATGGCATCGTCGAAGACCGGCGGCGGCGAATAGGCGCCCATGCCGCCGGTGTTCGGGCCGGTATCGCCCTCCCCGACCCGCTTGTGGTCCTGCGCCGCCGCCATGGGCAGCGCCGTCCCGCCGTCGCAGAGGGCGAAGAACGAGACCTCCTGGCCGACCAGGCATTCCTCGATCACCACCGAGGCGCCGGCCGCGCCATGCACCCGGTCCTCCATGATGTCGGCGATGGCGGCCTCGGCCTCCGCGACGCTCTGCGCCACCACCACGCCCTTACCGGCGGCGAGGCCATCGGCCTTGACCACGATCGGCGCGCCCTGGGCGCGGATATAGGCGCGGGCGGCGGCGGGGTCCTCGAAGCGGGCCCAGGCGGCGGTGGGCACGCCGGCGGCGTCCGCCACCTCCTTGGTGAAGCTCTTGCTGCCCTCGAGCCGTGCCGCGGCGGCGCTCGGCCCAAAGCAGCGCAGTCCGGCCGCGGCGCAGGCATCTGCCAAGCCCAGCGTGAGTGGCGCCTCCGGCCCCGCCACCACCAGGTCGATGGCCTTCTCGCGCGCGAAGGCGACCAGGGCGGGGATGTCCTCGGGGCCGATCGGAACGCATTCCGCAACGTCGAAAATGCCGGCATTGCCCGGGGCGCACCAGAGCTTCGTCAGCAGCGGCGAGCCCGAGAGGGCCCAGCACAGCGCATGCTCCCGCCCGCCGCCGCCGACCACCAGGACCTTCATCCGCCGCACCCCTGACCGAAACATCCGGGGAACGCCCTCCCCGGCCGGGCGCCCCTAGCATATCCTCCGGCGATGGACACGACTCCGCCGCGAACCGCGCCCAACATCCCCGAATTCGCCGTCTCCGAGATCGCCGGCGCTATCCGCCGCACCCTCGAGGACGCCTTCGGCCGGGTGCGGGTGCGCGGCGAGATCACCGAGCTCAAGCGCTACCCCTCCGGGCATATCTACCTCTCGCTCAAGGACGAGAACGCCAAGCTCGAATCGGTCATCTGGAAGACCTCGGTCCCGCGGCTCTCGATCAAGCCGGAGAACGGGGTGGAGGTGATCGCCACCGGCAAGATCGGCACCTATGCCGACCGCTCGAAATACCAGCTCGTCATCGACCGGCTGGAATATGCCGGCGAGGGCGCGCTGCTGGCGCGGATCGAGAAGCTGCGCCTCCGGCTGCTGGAGGAAGGCCTCTTCGCGCCGGAGCGGAAGCGCCGCCTGCCGCTGCTGCCGCGGGTGATCGGCGTGGTGACCTCCGAGCGCGGGGCGGTGATCCAGGACATCCGCACCACCATCGCCCGTCGCTTCCCGCGCCGGCTGATCCTCTGGCCCGTGCCGGTGCAGGGCACGGGCTCGGCCGAGCAGATCGCCGCCGCCATCCGCGGCTTCGGCGCGCTGCCGCCGGACGGCCCGGTGCCCCGCCCCGACGTGCTGATCGTGGCCCGCGGCGGCGGCAGCCTCGAGGACCTGATGGCCTTCAACGAGGAGATCGTGGTCCGCGCCGCCGCCGACAGCCCGATCCCGCTGATCTCAGCCGTCGGGCACGAGACGGACACGACGCTGATCGACTTCGCCTCCGACCGCCGCGCCCCGACGCCGACGGCCGCGGCCGAGATGGCGATCCCGGCCCGCGCCGACCTGCTGGCCGACCTGGCGCAGACCGGGGCGCGGCTGCTGCAGGCCGGCCGCGCCCTGCTCGACCGCGCCCGGCGCCGGCTGATGATGGCCGAGCGCGGCCTGCCCGACCTGCCCGGCATTCTCGGCGCCATGCGGCAGCGGCTGGAGGACCGGGGCGAGCGCCTGACGGTGGCGCTGCCGGCGCTGGTCGAGCGCAAGCGCGGCGCGCTGGCCCGCATCGCCCCGCGCCTGCCGCATCCGCGCGAGGGGATCGCAGCGCGGCGCGCGGTGCTCGGCCTGTTGCGGCAGCGCGCCGACGCGGCGATGCGGCGGCAGATGGCCCGTGCCCAGGCGGCGCCGGCCATCGCGCGGCTCTCCCCGGCGCCCGTTTCGGCGCTGGTGCGGGAGAAGCGGGCGCGGCTGGAGGGGCTGGTCGCGCGGTTGGAGGGCGTGTCCTACCAGGCGGTGCTGGCGCGCGGCTTCGCCTTGGTATCGGACGCCGAGGGCGCGCCGCTGACCAGCGCCGCGGCGGTGCCGCCGGGGGAGCGGCTGGTGCTGACCTTCGGGGATGGCGCGGTGAACGCGACGGCGGAGGGGGCGAAGGCGGGACGGAAGAAGCGGGAGAGCGGGGACCAGGGGGCTTTGCTGTGACGGAAAGGAAGGAAGAGCGGGGGAGTGAACTCCCCCGGGCCCCCTCCTTCTTCTGTCAGTTTTCGGCGCGACAGTTCAGCCTGCAGACTCAGAGAAATAGATGGGGGTGCGGGGGAATACCTTCCCCCGCATTGCCACGCCGCAGCCTGCTGGCGCTCGCCGGCCTGGCCGCCCTGCCCGCCCATGCCAACGGCTATGAGCAGGGCGCGCTCGTGGTCGGCCGCGTCGCGCCGGGCACGCGCCTCGCGCTGGACGGACGTCCACTGCGCGTCGGCCCCGGCGGCGAATACGCCTTCGGCCTCGGCCGCGACCACGGGCCCGAGGCCGTGCTGACCGTCACCCCGCCCGGCGGCACGCCGAGACAGGAACGCCTTGCCGTGGCGAAGCGCCAGTGGCCGGTCCAGTCCATCACCGGCCTGCCCCCGGCGCAGGTGACGCCCGACCCGGAGGCGCTGCGGCGCATCGCCGCCGAGCGCGAGCGCCTGGCCGCGGTGCGCGGCACCGACAGCGCGCTGACCCATTTCGCCGAGGGCTTCGTGCTGCCCGCGCATGGCCGCGTCAGCGGCGTCTTCGGCAGCCAGCGCATCCTGAACGGCGAGCCGCGGCAGCCCCATTTCGGCTTCGACATCGCCGCCCCCACCGGCACGCCGATCCAGGCCGCCTGCGGCGGCACCGTCACGCTCGCCGCGGAGTTCTTCTTCTTCGGCCGCCTGATCGTGCTGGACCACGGGCATGGCGTGAACACGCTCTACGCCCATTGCTCGGCGGTGGAGGTGACGGAAGGGCAGAAGGTCGCGGCGGGACAGCGCATCGGCGCCATCGGCGCCACGGGCCGCGTCACCGGCCCGCACCTGCATTTCGGCCTGTCCTGGTTGCAGACCTGGCTGGACGCGCAACCGGTGCTGCCGCCGGTCACAGGCTGAAACCCCGGCCTGCCGCGCCGGTTGAACAACCCTACACCTCCGGAGGACGCGATGAGCGACGCTTTCGCCCGCTACCCCAGCCTGAAGGACCGCGTGGTGCTGATCACCGGCGGCGCCAGCGGCATCGGCGCCAGCATGGTCGAGCATTTCGCCGCGCAGGGGTCGCGCGTCGCCTTCCTCGACTTCGACGACAGGGCCGGGCCGGAGGTCGCGGGGCGGACCGGCGCTAGCTTCGTGCATTGCGACCTGCGCGACATCCCGGCGCTGCGCGCCGCCATCGCCCAGGTGAAGGCGCAGCTCGGCCCCGTTTCCGTGCTGGTCAACAATGCCGCGCGCGACGACCGGCATGGCTGGGAGACGGTGGAGCCCGACTACTGGGACGAGCGCTTCCAGTCCAACCTGCGCCACGCCTTCTTCTGCACCCAGGCGGTGGCGCCGATGATGCAGGAACGGCGCCAGGGCTCCATCATCTTCTTCGGCAGCGTGTCCTGGATGATGTCGCAGGGCGGCATGCCGGCCTACACCGCGGCCAAGTCGGCGGCGCATGGCCTGGCGCGCGGCCTGGCGCGGGACCTGGGCCCGCAGGGCATCCGCTGCAACGTGGTCGTGCCCGGCTGGATCTTCACCGAACGGCAGGAACAGCTCTGGGCGACGCCGGAGGCGGTGGCGAAGCACCTGGAGCGGCAATGCCTGAAGGAGAAGCTTTACGCGCCGGACATTGCGCGCATGGTGCTGTGGCTGGCGGCCGATGACAGCCGCATGGTGACGGCGCAGAGCTTCGTGGTGGATGGCGGCGGGATCTGAGGGCCGGTCAGGTCTTTCGAAGACCCCTGACGCGAGGTCGGGGAGGGAAAGGCATTCCCTCCCCGAGCCCCACCCTTCCTTTCTCCGAGTCGGCCGCCGCCATGCGGCGCGTGCCGTCTCCGCCGATGCGGCGCTCAGGCGCGGAGCGCCGCGGCCAGGCCCAGGCCGGCGATGCGGGCGGTGGCGAGCAGGCGATCCAGGCCGTGCCCCTCCCGGGCCATGGTGGAGAGGCCGGTCATCACCGTGACGACGTAGTCGGCCAGCCGCTCCGCCGCCTCCGGATGGGTGGCGGCGACGAAGCGGCGGATGGTTTCCGCGCCGGCGGCGGTCAGGGCGCGGGCGGCCTGCCGTGCCTCGGGGTCGTTGCACCGCGCCCCCTCGATGGCAAGGCAGCCGGCGGCGGCCGGGTCGGCGGCATAGCGGCGGGCGGACTCCTCGAGCACCTCGGCCAGCGCCTCCGCCACCGGCCGGCCGGGCCGCAGGATCTCGTCCAGGGGCAGGCCATCGCCGGCGCTGTAGCGGCCGAGGATGCGGGCATAGAGCCCCGCCTTGCTGCCGAAGGCGGCATAGAAACTGGGCGGGTTGATGCCGATCGCCTCGGTGAGGTCGGCGACGCTGACGGCGTCGTAGCCGCGCGCATGGAAGAGGCGCTGGGCGATCGCGACGGCCTGGTCCAGATCGAATCGGCGGGGGCGGCCGCGGGGCCGCGGAAAATTTGTAGTCATTGCTATAAAATACCTTGACGAGGCCTGCGAGGGATTTATGTAGCGCTCACTAGGTTGAAACTCAAGGAGGGCCTGATGGCCGGTTTTCAGGGTAAGTCCGTTCTGGTGCTCGGCGGCAGCCGGGGGATCGGGGCGGCGACCGTGCGGCGCTTCGCCGCCGAGGGCGCGGCGGTGACCTTCACCTATGCCGGCTCGAAGGATGCCGCGGAGCGGCTGGCGGCCGAGACCGGCGCCACGGCCGTGGTGACGGACAGCGCCGACCGGGATGCGGTGATCGCGCGGGTGCGCGACAGCGGGCCGCTGGACGTGCTGGTGGTGAATGCCGGCGTCGTCGTCTTCGGCGACCCGCTGGAGATCGACCCCGACGCAGTGGACCGGCTGATCCGCATCAACGTGGCCGCGCCCTATCATGCGGCGGTGGAGGCGGCGCGGCGGATGCCGGAGGGTGGGCGGATCATCGTCATCGGCTCCGTCAACGGCGACCGCGTCCCCTTCCCCGGCGTCTCGGCCTATTCGATGAGCAAGTCGGCGCTGCAGGGCATGGCGCGGGGGCTGGCGCGGGATTTCGGGCCGCGCGGGATCACGGTGAACATCGTGCAGCCCGGGCCGATCGACACCGACATGAACCCGGCGGACGGACCGTTCAAGGACCTCGTCTACCCGTCCATGGCCTTCAAGCGGTATGGCCGGCCGGAGGAGGTGGCGGGGATGGTGGCCTGGCTGGCAGGGCCGGAGGCAGGCTTCGTCACCGGCGCGATGCACACCATCGACGGCGGCTTCGGCGCCTGATCCTGCGGGACACACCAACCCTGCCAGAGCATGGCGCGTCATGCCGGGGCGACGCCGTTCCTTCGGACGGTGAGGCGCGGGCCGCCCGGCCCCGCGCCGGTCGCGCTACAGCGCCATCGCCAGCGTGACGCGCACCGCCAGCGGCTCGACCGGATGGAAATGCCGGTCGGCGACGCCCGCGGCCGGCTCGCCCGGCAGGCGCGAGGTGTAGAAATAGTCGATCTGGCTCGCCTTGGTGTTGAAGAGGTTGAAGGCATCGAGCTGCAGGGTGATCCCGCGCTCGAACCGGTAGCCGAGGCGGGCATTGACCAGTGCCGTGCTGCGCGAGGTCTCCTTGCCGTCCTCGGTCAGCGGCCGCGGCCCGAACAGCCGCAGCCTTGCCGCACCGAACCAGCCGAGGCCCTCGTCCCAGGTCGCGCCCGCGGCCAGCACCAGGTTGGGCGCGCCGGGGATGCGGTTGCCCGCCGGGTCGTCCTGGGTGAAGCGGGCCCGCGTCGCGGCCAGGTCCAGGTCGAGGGCCAGTTCGGGCCGCACCTGCCAGCGGTTGGTCCATTCCACGCCGATGCGGCGGCTCGCGCGGCTCGCCTCCGTCGTGCCGGCATCGCCGAGGAAGACGATCTCCGAGCCGAGCTCGAGCACGAAGAAGGCGAGGCGGCTGTCCAGCCCCGCGATGGCGCGCGTCGCCACGCCGATCTCGGCGCCGCGCGCGCGCACCAGCAGCGGCACGCGGGAGAGCGGCACCAGCGGATCCGTCGGATCGACGCGGATGGTCGCGCCGCGCAGGTCGTTGCTGTGGAAGCCGCTGCCGGCATTGAGGAAGAACTCCGTCGCCCACCAGGGCCCGAGCACGATCCCGGCCTTGGGGCTGGCGATCCATTCGCCGGCGCTGCCGGAATTGGCGGCGAGGTCGCTGCGCACCCGCCCGCCCATCCAGTCCGCACGGAGGCCGGCGGTCAGCCGCAGCCGGTCCGTCGCGCGCAGCGTCGTATCGGTGAAGAACCCGACGCTGTCCTGGGTGACGCTGTCCTCCCGCACCGGGGACAGCGTGGTCCGCGCCCGCGTGCGGTCGAGGCCGAGGCGGATGTCGTCATGCCGCGTCTGCACGCCGAAGCGCGTCTCGGCCTCGCGCCCCAGCAGCGTCCAGGGGATGCTGTGCGAGACCTCCCCGCCCAGCACCCAGCGGCGGTCGCGCTGGTGGAACTGGTCGCCGTTCTCGGGGTCGTCGAGGAAGTAGGTGAAGTTGTTCCAGAGGTCGAGCGTGGAGCGGATCGCATAGGCGCTGACCCGCGTGGTGCCCCAGTCACCGGTCGTAGCGTAGCCGCCTGAGAGGCTATAGCGCTGCGCCCGCCCGCCATCGGTCGGGTCGACGGCAGCGAAGCGGTCGATGATCCCGGCCGAGACGGCGCGCGCCGGCACTTGGTCCGTCGCGTGCCACCGGCCGGAATAGGCCATGCCGGTCAGCGAGAACCCGTCGAGCGCCGTGCCCTGGCTGTAGCGCAGCAGGCCGTTCAGCCGCGTCAGCTCGTCGCCGCGGCGCCAGGGCCCGTCATAGGTGGCGACCTCGCCGGCCGCGAGCAGCGTGCCGTTGCCGAGCGCGCGGGACCCGGCGGCCAGCCCACGCCAGTAGCCGAAGCTGCCGGCCGTCGCCTGCACCACCGGCCGCTCCAGCGTCCCCACCAGGTCGAGGCCCAGCGCGCCGGCGGTGGCGAAGTCGCCCTCGTCGGCGAAATAGGGGCCCTTGCGCACCCGCATGCCGCCCAGCAGTTCCGGGATCAGGAAGTTCAGGTCGGCATAGCCCTGGCCATGCGCATGGGTGCGCATGTTGACCGGCATGCCGTCCACGGTGATCGCCAGGTCGGTGCCGTGGTCGAGATTGAAGCCGCGGAGGAAATACTGGTTCGCCTTCCCCTCGCCGCTGTGCTGGGTGACGACCAGGCCGGGCGCCGCCTCCAGCGCCTCGCCGACCCTGCCGATCGGGCGGGCGGTCAATTCCTCCCGCGGGATGTTGCGCTCGCTGGCCGCGGCGGGGCGTTCGGGCCGGGCGGTAACCAGCACCTCGGGCAGCTCGGCCTCCTGCGCCGCCGCCACGCCGCCCGCCAGCGCGAGACCGATGCCCCACCCCCACCGCACGCCGGGCGCTCCCTCTTATCTTTCTTCGAAATCCTCACACACCCGTTGCCGCGAGCGCAAGCGGCGGGCCACTCTGGGGCGTGGGGCGGGAGGGGTCGGATGCAGCGCGTCACCATCACCATCGACGACGACCTGCTGGCGACGGTGGACGCCCTGGTGGAACGGAAGGGCTATGCCAGCCGGTCGGAGGCGATCCGCGACCTGTTGCGGGCGGAGACGGACCGCGCCGCGACACTGGCCGAGGCGTCACCCTGCGTCGCGGTGCTGAGCTATGTCTACGACCACGAGGCGCGGGAACTGGCGCGGCGGCTGACCGGCACGCACCACGCGCACCACGACCTCGGCATCGCCAGCCTGCATGTGCACCTCGACCACGACACCTGCCTCGAGGTCGCGGTGCTGCGCGGGCCGGCCGGCGCGGTGCGCCGCTTCGCCGATGCCGTCACCAGCGAGACCGGGGTGCGCCACCACGCCCTGCACGTGGTGCCGGCCCGGATCGAGGAGGGGCGGCACGACCATGGCGGCGGCACGCACCGCCATGGCCATATCCGTGCGTGATGCCGGCCGGCGCCCCGCGGCGGCTCACCGCAGCGGCAGCGCGTAGAGCAGGCCGCCCTTGGTCCAGATCTCGTTCGGCCCGCGCGGCAGGCCCACCTGCGTGTCCGGGCCCATGGTGCGGTTGTACATCTCGCCGTAATTGCCCAAGGCCTTGATGACGTTGAAGGCCCAGGAGCGGTCCAGCCTGACCGACTCGCCGAGCTCCGGCGTCACGCCGAGCAGCCGGCGGGTGTTCGGGTTGGTGGAGGTCTTCCGCATCTCCTCCACATTGGCCTGGGTCACGCCCTGCTCCTCCGCCTCGATCAGGGCGTAGGTGTACCAGCGCACGATATCGAGCCAGTTGTCGTCGCCGCGCCGGACATAGGCGCCGTAGGGCTCCTTGCTGAAGCGCTCGGGGAAGATCAGCCATTCCTTCGGGTCGGGCAGCGTCGCCCGCGCCCCGGCGAGTTGCGAGGCATCCGTGCCGAAGGCATCGCAGCGGCCGGCCTGCAGCGCCTCCATCGCCTGGTCCGTCCGCTGGAAGACCAGCGGCTTGAAGGGCGTGTTGATGGTGCGGAAGTAGTCCGCCGTCACCTGCTCGTTCGTCGTGCCCTGGATCAGGCAGATGGTGGCGTCGCGCAGCTCGCTCACCTTGGCGACGCCCATCGACTTGCGCGCCATGAAGCCGTGGCCGTCGTAGAAATAGGTCACGACGTGGCGGAGGCCGAGCGTGGTGTCGCGCAGCATGGTCTGCGTCGAGGTGCGGAACAGCACGTCCACCTCGCCCGAGCCGAGCGCGGTGAAGCGCGAGGAGGAGGGCAGCGGCACGAAGCGCACCTTCGACGCGTCGTTCAGGATCGCCACCGCCAGGCCGCGGCAGAGATCGACGTCGAGGCCCTGCCACACGCCGCGGCTGTCCGGCAGGGCGAAGCCGGCGATGCCGGTATTGATGCCGCAGACGAGCTGGCCGCGCGCCCTGATCGCGTCCAGCGTCTGCTGCGCCTGCGCGGCGCCGGCGGTGAAGATCGCGCCGGCCAGCGCCGCCGCGGCAAGGAAGGCTCGTCCCAGCATGCCCCCGGATCCCTTTTCGGTATTGGTCCGGGATGCTGTCTGCGTGCTTCGTGGGCCGTCAACGGCCGCGGCGCGGCGAATTACAGCGCCGGAACGGCACCTGCCTGTTTCGTGGGCACGATCCGCCCATCCTCCATGGAGATGATGCGGTCCGCGAGGTCGAGGATGCGCGGGTCGTGCGTGACCAGCAGGATCGCCACGCCGCGGCGCCGGGCGAGGTCGCGCAGCAGCCGCACCACCTCCCCGCCCGATTGCCGGTCGAGCGCCGCGGTCGGCTCGTCCGCCAGGATCAGGCCGGGATCGCCGGCCAGCGCCCGTGCCACCGCCACGCGCTGCCGCTGCCCGCCGGAGAGCTGCGCCGGCCGGCTGTCGCCGCGGTCGCCGAGGCCGACGGCCTCCAGCATCGCGGTCGCGCGCTCGAGCCGCCCGGCCTCCGTCAGGCCGGGATGCAGCTCCAGCGCCATCGCCACGTTCTGCCGCGCCGTCAGGTAGCCCAGCAGGTTGTGCTGCTGGAAGATGAAGCCGATGCGCCGGCGGAGCGCCACGCGCTGCGCCTCGCCTGCGCCCATCAGCTCCTGCCCGAGGACCCGGCAGCTCCCCTCCTGCATGGCGCGCAGCGCGCCGATCAGCGTCAGCAGCGTGGTCTTGCCGCTGCCCGAGGGGCCGGTGAGCAGCACGATCTCGCCGGGCTGCAGGGCCAGCGCGATGTCGCGCAGCACGGGGCGGCGCAGCTCGCCCTCGCCGAAGGCATAGGTCAGGCCGTGGATCTCGACCGGCGCGGTCACGCCGGGACCGGCCGGCGGAGCAGGGCGTCGCGCACCAGCACGGCCGCGACCGCGAGCAGTCCCAGCACGACCACCGCCATCCCCGGCGGGCCGAGCGCCGGCCCGAGCCAGACGAGCAGCGCGAGGCTGGCGCCGACCAGGCCGAGCTCGATGCCGAGGACCGGCAGCACGGCGGCGGGCGGCACCGGCGCGCGCCGCACCGCGAGCCAGAGGCCGGTGCCCGCCGCCAGCACGAGAAGGCCGAGCAGGCGCAGCCAGGCCGCCCCCGCCATCTCGCCCCCCTGCAGCAGAACCCGGGCGGGCGGCTCGGCCAGCGCCACGAAGACGGCGGCGCAGGCAAGGCCGAGCAGCAGCTCGGTCCGCCTGATACGACGCAGGAAAAGCCGGAAGCGCATCAGAACATGTCCGCCGGGTTGGCGTCCCGCAGCTTGCGCATGGCCAGCAGGCCGGCCGCCGCGCACATGGTGAAGATCATGGCGAAGACGCCTAGCGCGCGCCCGGCATCCATCGCCAGCGGCAGGAAGGTGCCCTTGCCGACGAAATCGTAGAGCAGCGCGGAGAGGACGAAGCCGGGCAGGAAGCCCAGCACCGCCAGGATCAGCGCGGCCGAGAGCACGGCACGGCCGAGATAGAGGTTCGAGTATCCCATGGCCTTCAGCGTGGCGTATTCCTTGAGGTGGCTGGCGATGTCGCTGAACAGGATCTGGTAGACGATCACCATCCCGACGATCAGCCCCATGATGCTGCCGAACATGAAGATGAAGCCGATCGGCGTCGCGGTCTCCCAGTAGTCGCGCTCGTGCTGCACCAGCTCGCGTCCGTTGAAGACGCGGACATCGGGCGGCAGGATGGCGCGCAGCCGCGCCGCGGCCTGGGCGCGGTCGGCGCCGGGCACCAGGCGGATGGCGACCAGGTCCACCTGGCTCGCCAGCCGCTCCTTCACCACGCGGCGGAAATTCACCTCCGACATCACCACGTTGCCGTCGGCGCCGAAGGAGGGGCCGATCTCGATCAGGCCGGTCACCTGCATCAGCCGGCTGCCGACCTGCACCTCGAAGGGCCCGCGCTCCGCCAGCAGCTTCGGGACGGGCCCGAATTCGGGGCGCGAGCGCAGGTCGAAGGCGAGCGTATCGGGGCGCTTCAGCGCCTCGACCACCGGCGCGAGGCCGGGGAAGTCCATCACCCCCGCCTCCAGGTCGAAGCCGATGAGCTGGACCGGCCGGCGCGTGCCGTCCACCGGGTTCCGCCAAGTCGCCGGCGCGAGATACACCGGCACGGCCTGCGCGACCTCGGGCAGGGCGAGCGCCTGGGAGACGCGCACGCGCGGCAGCGTCTCCGGCTTGAAGCTCACGGTCGTCAGCGGGTGCATCAGGGTGATGTCGGCGCGGAAGCTGCCGAGCAGCGCGGTCGCGCTGTCGAAGAGCGCGGCGCGGAAGCCGAGCTGCATGAAGACCAGCACGCAGGCGAACATGACGCCGGCAATGGCGGAGAAGAGCCGCGCCCGCTCCGCCCGCAATTGCCGCCAGGCGAGCCGCGCGGGCAGCCACAGCGCCTCGCCCGGGCGGAAGCGGCGCGGCGCGCGCGCCTCCGGCCCGGGGGACGCCGGCGGCGGCGGCGGCGCGTCATCGCCGGTCAGTTCCGGCGCCCAGGGCAGCAGGCCGGGCGGCGGCGGCGCGGGAAGGCTGCGGCTATGGGCGTTCATGGCCGGATCGCGACCTGCACCTGCATGTTGCTGCGGCGCTCGAGCACCGCGCGCCCTTCCTCGCCGAGGGTGAGGCGCACCTCGACCGTGCGGGCATCGACGGCCGCGACCGGGTCGGTATTGGCCTGCGTCGTGCGGCGCACCAGCCAGCCGATCTCGCGCAGCGTCGCGGCGTAGCGGCGCGGCTCGCCCGGCACCACCACCTCGGCCGGCGCGCCGGGGCGCAGCCGCGGCACGTCGGTCTCGAAGACATCGGCGACGACGTCGATCGCCGAGAGGTCGGCCATGTCGAGCAGCCCGTCCGTCCCGACCTGGTCGCCGGCCCGCGCATAGACCTTGAGGATGGTGCCGGCGATCGGCGCGACGACGCGCGAGAGCGTGGCATCGGCGCGCGCCTTCAGCAGCCCCGCCTCGGCGGCCTGCAGCTCGGCCTCGGCCACCGCCAGGTCCTCCGGCCGCGGGCGCAGCAGGCGCTGCAGCGTCGCCTGGGCCTCCGCGCGCTCGGCGGCGGCGCGGCTGGCGGCGAAGCGGTTGCGCTCGGCGGCGGCGACGTTGCCGGCGCCCGAGGGCAGCAGCGCCTCGGCCCGCTCGGCCTCGCGCCTTGCGCTGGCCTCGGCGGCGTGCAGCGCCTGGATGCGGGCGCGCTGCGCCTCGATCTCCTCTGCGCGGCCGGCGGCGCGGATGCGGGTCAGCGAGGCGCGGGACTGCGCCACCTCCGCCTCGGCCTGCGCGACGGCGGCATCGCGCTGCACGGCATCGGCGAAGACGGCGAGCAATTGCCCGGCCTCGACCCGGTCGCCCTCGGCGACCAGCAGGCGCTCGAGCCGGGCGACGTTGAAGCCGCCGGGCTGGTTCAGCTTGCGGATGCGCGAGGCCGGCTCGACCCGTCCGAGCGCGCCGACGCCGACCGGCGCCGCGGCCAGGGCAGGCGCGGGTGCCGGCGCGCGGTCGGCCACCCCGTCGCGCATCCAGGCCAGGGCCGCGGCCCCCGCCGCGCCCAGCGCCAGGACCGCGAGCAGGATGGCGCGGCGGCTCACGGGCCGGCTTCGGCCCAGGGCTCGAAGGCGGCGGCGAATTCCGCCTCGTCCAGCGCGTCGCGCAGCAGCAGCGCCTGGTCGAAGCTGTCGCCGCAGCCGAGCAGCACGCCGAGCGTGCCGAGCAGGCGCGGCGCCTCCGGATGCGCCTGGGTGGCGGCGGCGGCGGCGCCGGCCAGCAGCAGGACGGCGGCCGTGCCGGCCAGCACCGTGGCGAGCCTCATGATCCTGTCTCCAGCAAGCGGGAGAGGGCGGCATGCATGTCGTGACGCTCCTGCTCGGTCGGGTGATAGAGGCCGAAGATCCTGGCCATGAAGAGGCCGTCCCCGGCCGCCATGATGGCGAAACCATGCCCAGGGGGCAGGCCGTCCGCCACGACGGCCCGCCGCATCTCCGCGATCACGCTGCGGATCGGCTCCAGCAGCGCGGGGTCGTGGTGGAAGGCGGCGAGGAAGACGGCGGCGGCGCGGTCGCAGCGTTCGTTGACCGCCTCGGGCGCCAGTTCGAAGGCCCAGGCCAGCATGGTACGGGCGACGCGGCCGGGACCCTCGGCCTGGGTCGCCACCATCGCCTCGAAATCCTGCCGCATCCAGTCGGCCATGCGGGCGAGCAGGCCGGTGATCAGCGCCTCCTTGGAGGCGAAGTGGTAGAGCAGCCCGCCCTTGGAGACGCCGGCCTGCCGCGCCGCCGCCTCCAGCGTCAGGCCGCTGACCCCGCGAGCGCGGACGATCGCCTCGGCGGCATCGAGGATGCGGGTGCGGGCGTCGCTCGTTGCGGAACCATCGGACATGGGCATGAACTATACCGGCTGGACGGTCTGTCAACCGTCCGGCCGGTACAGAAGCTCCAAAACGATTCCGTTATCCCGGCTTCGGCCAGCGCCGGTGCAGCCAGAGCCACTCCGCCGGCCGCTCCCGGATCCAGGCGGAGAGGCGGTCGTTGATGGCGAGCGTGAGCGCCCGGATCGCCGCTTGCCGGTCGGGCAGGTCGGGCAGCGGCAGGGGCGGGTCCACTACTAGGCGGAAGCGGCAGGGGCCGAGGCGCTGCACCCGCCCGGGGATGACCGGGCAGCGGAAACGCAGCGCGAGCTGCGCCGGCGCCGGCGCGGTCATGGCGGGGCGGCCGAGGAAGGGCACCGCGATGCCGTCGTTCAGCTTCTGGTCGGCCAGCATGCCCAGCACGCCGCCCCCCGCCAGGAATTTCAGCGCCGCCCGCGCCCCCTGCGACCCCTTCGGGAAGAGCGGCAGCGGCTCGCCCGCCACCGCCCCGGCGCGCAGGCC
Source organism: Paracraurococcus lichenis (assembly GCF_030657435.1). GTDB lineage: Bacteria > Pseudomonadota > Alphaproteobacteria > Acetobacterales > Acetobacteraceae > Paracraurococcus > Paracraurococcus lichenis. Next base: position 62,728 of record NZ_JAUTWS010000016.1, read on the forward strand.
GTTCACCAGCGCATCGACGAATGGGTTGTCGGCGGCGCGGTAGACGCTGCCCATGCGGATGCCGAGCCGCGCGAGGGCGGGCGGCAGCACCTCCCAATTGCCGATATGGCCCGAGAGCATGATCGCCGGCCCGCCGGCCGCGGCAATGGGCGCGAGGTGCTCCGCCCCGACGATCTCCCATTCCAGGGCGGGCAGATGGGCAAGCTCCCCGACGGTGCGGCCGAGATTCTCCCACATCTCCCGCAGCACCCGCTCCCGCGCCGCGGCATCGAGCTCCGGCAGGGCGCGCGCCAAGTTGCCCCGCGCGACGCCGGAGACCGGCAGCAGCGGCCCGAGCCGCCGGGCGAGCCATCCCCCGGCATCCGAGGCGCCGACCGGCCCGAGCGCCCGGGCGAGCGCCAGGACCAGCCGGACCGCCAGCCGCTCCAGCGCGAACTGGAAGCGCCTCATGCCCGGGCCGCGCCGGGCCGCAGGGCGGGCGATGCGCCGCCGCGCAGGACCATGGGTGTCACGCCGGGGATCGCGTCAGGCCGGCACCGGGACGCGCTGCGCCAGCGGCTCGAGCAGCGCCTCGATCGAGGCCGGCTCCTCCCAGGCCAGCCGCACCGTCACCACGGTCACCCGGCTGCGGAAGGCAGCGGGGATGCGCACGAAGTCCTTGCGGGTGGTGACCGGGATGGCGCGGAGGCGGTCGGCCTCGGCCAGCACCTCGCGCAGGTCGTTGTCGTCATAGGGGTAGTGGTCGGCGAAGGGCATGCGCCCGGCCAGCACCGCCCCGGCCTCGGTCAGCGTGGCGAAGAATTTCCGCGGATTGGCGATGCCGCAGAAGGCATAGACCGGCTGGCCCGCCAGCAGCTCCGCCTCCGGCCCCGGCTGCAGGCTGGCGCGCAGCACGGGGAAGCGCGGCGGCAGATGCGCCAGCGCGCCGGTCTCGTCCTCGCCGATCAGCACCGCGGCGCGGCAGCGGGCGGCGGCGGCCTCCGGCCGCTCCCGCAGCGGCCCGGCGGGGATCAGGCGGCCATTGCCGAAGCCATAGGTGCCGTCGATGATCAGCAGCGAGAGGTCCTTCTCCACCGTCGGGTTCTGCAGCCCGTCATCCATGACGAGGCACTGCGCCCCGCCCGCGACGGCGGCCCGCGCGCCGGCGCCGCGGTCGGCCGAAATCCAGGCCGGCCGCTCGGCGGCCAGCAGCAGCGCCTCGTCGCCCACCGCCTGGCTGTCGTGCCGGACGGGGTCGACCCGCACCGGGCCGTTCAGCCGCCCGCCATAGCCGCGCAGCAGGAAATGCACCGCGATGCCGCGGTTCGCCAGGCGCTGCCCGAGGTCGAGCGCGACCGTGGTCTTGCCGGCGCCGCCGGCCGTCGCATTGCCGCAGCAGATGACCGGGACCGGCGAGGCCCAGCCATGGCGCCGCATGCGGCGCGCCGTCGCCGCGCCGTAGAGCGCGGCGGCAGGCGAGAGGAGCAGGGGCAGCACGCCACGCCCGTCTCCTGTCCAGAAATCGGGGGCACGCATCAGGCCTCGACCGGTCCTCGCATCCCAGGTGCCGGTCCCCTGCCCCGCCGCGTGCTGCGGCGCGGCCGGACCCCGGCGGCTTCGCCCCCGGGCCGCCGCCCCGCCCGCCATGCCGGTCGCGGCATGCCGCTGCGGGGTCGCAGCCCGGTCCTCAACGCCCGCTCCCTGATCCGGTTGGCTGGCCCGGCGCTGCCGCCGGTCCGGCGAGAGCGGGCATCGCAGCCCCCTCCCCCGGCCCGGCTCCGGGGAGGAGCCCGATCAGCAACCCCGCGAGGCGGTCCGGCAGGCCGGCCTCCGCCGCGAGGGCCGCGGCGGCGGCCTCGGCCATCCTTCGTCCACGGTTAGCATCGGATAGCACGTCGCCGGCGGCCGCCGCCAGCGCCGCCGGGTCGGGCGACACGCGGAGCGCCCCGCCGGCGGCCAGCAGCCGCGCCACCGGCTCCTCGAAATTCCAGCAATGCGGCCCGAGCAGGATCGGGCAGCCGAGCCGCGCCGGCTCCCGCGGGTTCTGCCCGCCATGCGGCACGAGCGAGCCGCCGACTAGGCAGACCCGGGCCAGCCGGTAGAAGAGGCCAAGCTCCCCCAGCGTATCCGCGACATAGACCGCCGTCCCCGGCCCGGGCAGCGCGCCGGCGGCGCGGCGGGCGGTGGGCAGCGGGGCGAGGTCGGCGGCGATGACGGCGCCGCGCTCCGGATGGCGCGGGACGATGACGGTCAGCAGCCCCGGATGCGCCGCCGCCAGCAAAGGGTGGGCGGCGGCGAGGATCGCCTCCTCCCCGGGATGGGTGCTGGCGGCAAGGAAGACCGGCCGGCCGCCGATCGCCTGCCGCAGGGCGGCGAGCGCCGCGGCATCGGCCGGCAGCGGCGGCGCCGCGTCCTTGAGGTTGCCGAGGGTCAGCACCTCCCCGGCGCCGAGCGCCCGCAGCCGGGCGGCATCGGCGGCGGATTGCGCGGTGACCAGGCGGAAGGCGCCGATCAGCCGCCGGCCGAGCCCGGGGGCGAGCCGCCAGCGCCGGGCGGAGCGGGCGCTGAAGCGGGCATTGACCAGCGCGAGCGGCACGCCCTGCGCGGCGGCGGCCGCGATCATGTTGGGCCAGAGCTCGGATTCGACCATCACGCCGAGGTCGGGACGCCAGCCCTCCAGGAAGCGGCCGACCCAGGCCGGCACGTCGAGCGGCACGAAGCGATGGAGCAGCCGCCCGCCCAGCGCATCCGGCAGGCGCTGCGCGAGCATCCCGGCGGCGGTGACCGTGCCGGTGGTGACCAGGATGGTGAGGTCGGGCGCGCGCGCCGCCAGCGCCTCGAGCAGCGGGATGACCGAGAGGGTCTCGCCGACGCTCGCCGCATGCAGCCAGAGCAGCCTTCCGGGCGGGCGCGCCGCCCCCTCCCCGCGGCGCTCGCCGAGGCGCCCCGCCACCTCCTTGCCGCGGCGGACCCGGCGGCCGAGATGCAGCGGCAGCAGCGGGGCGGCGGCCTTGGCCGCGAGGCGCCAGAGGGCGAGGGCGGCGCTCATGCCGGCGGTCCGGGGGCGGTCACGCCATGGCCGCGCGCGTCGCGGCCGGCGCCAGCGCCCAGCGGTCGGCCGTGTCGCAGGCCGCGGTCAGCGCCGCCTCGATCGCCGGCAGGGCGGCGAGCGGGTCGTCGCGCTCCACGGCGAGCGGCGGGCCGACCACCAGCACGCCCTGGCCGAAGGGCAGCGGCAGGACCATCCGGTCCCAGCTCGGCAGCAGGCGGGCACGGGTGGTGCGGGCGGCGCAGGGCAGCACCGGCAGGCCGGAGACGGCGGCAAGCTGCGCGACGCCCGGCGCCGCGATCCGGCGCGGGCCGCGCGGGCCGTCCGGGGTGATGACGATGGTATCCCCGGCCGCGAGCAGCCGGAGCAGGACGCGCATGCCGGTGGCGCCGCCGCGGCTGGTGGAGGCATGCACCATCTCCAGCCGGAAGCGCCGCACCACCTCGCCGATGAAGCGGCCGTCGCGATGGCGGGAGACGAGGACATGCCCCCGCCGCCCCGCCATGCCGGGCACGCGGCGCAGCGCTTCCAGCCAGAGCCGGGGCATCATCGGCAGGCGCTCGTGCCAGAAGGCGCCGATCACCGGCCGGTGGCCGCCGGCCGGGTCGGTGAGGGCGGCGCGCAGGTTCGCCTCCCCCACCAGGGTCCAGCGCGTGGTGCGGTAGACGCCGGCGAGGTAGAGGCCGAGCAGCCAGGCGAAGAGGCCCTGGGCGGCGTCGGAGCGGATCAGCCGCCGGAACATGGATGCGCGCGCATATCGAGGGTGGGCGGGTAGCACGGGCGGGCGGGCGCCGGAAGCGTCCCCTCCAGGGGCCAGCCCCGGCCGCGGCATCGGGCGAGGACGGAACCTTGTGGAATATCCTACGAAGTTGCTCGGGGCTCCCGGCCGCTTCCGGCGGGCTTCGACGAGCGACGAAGGGACAGGATGGCGCCCCGCTGCGCGCAGGCGGGCATCGGGATTGCGCTGGTGGATGCGACCGGCGGCATCGCCGAGCTGGGGTGAGCCTCAGCCCATCGGCACGAGCTGCCGCCGGAAGCTCGCGGCGCAGGCCTCCCAGGAATAGCGCTCCGCATGCGCCCGGCAGGCCGCGCGGTCGCAATCGAGCGCCGCCAGCGCCGCGCGGCGGAGGTCCTGGTCCAGCACCCCGGCGCCGGAGCCCGGGATGACGTCGAGCGGGCCGGTCACCGGATAGGCCGCCACGGGGGTGCCGCAGGCCATCGCCTCCAGGATCACCAAGCCGAAGGTGTCGGTCCGCGAGGGAAAGACGAAGACATCCGCGCCGGCATAGGCCCGCACCAGCGCCTCCCCCTGCCGCCAGCCCGCGAAATGCGCCGACGGGAAGCGCTTCTGCAGCTCCTCCCGCTGCGGCCCGTCGCCGACCACCACCTTGGATCCCGGCAGGTCGAGGGCGAGGAAGGCCTCGATGTTCTTCTCCACCGCGACGCGGCCGGCATAGAGGAAGACCGGCTTCGGCAGGTCCTGCCATTCGTCGCGGTTGCCGGTGCGGAAGAGCGCGAGGTCGACGCCCCGCGTCCAGGGCCGCACCCTGGTGAAGCCGCGCGCCGCAAGCTCCGCGCGGAGCGAGGGCGTGGCGGCGAAGGTGCCGGCCCCGGCCTCGTGGAAGCGGCGCAGCACCGCCCAGGCGAGGCGCGGCGGCAGGCCGGTGCGGGCCTGCAGATATTCCGGGAACTTGGTGTGGAAGCTGGTGGTGAAGGGCCAGCCCCGCCGGCGGCAGAGCGCCCGCATCGCCCAGCCGAGCGGGCCTTCGGTGGCTATATGCACCGCCGTCGGCCGGAAGGCATCCACCAGGGCCCGCAGCACCGGCCGCGGCCGCAGCGCCAGGCGGATCTCCGGGTAGCTCGGCATCGGCATGGTGCGGAAGCGGTCGGGGCCGATCACCTCCACCGTGTCGCCCTGCGCCTCGAGCGTCCCGGCGATGGTGGCCAGCGTGCGCACCACGCCGTTCACCTGCGGGTGCCAGGCATCGGTGACGATCAGCAGCCGGAGCATGTCGGCATCAGGCAGCACCGTGACCGCGCCGTCCAGCGCGGCCTCCAGATCCAGGTACATCCGATATCCGTGCGCTCAGGCCGCAGCGACCGCGGGCCGCGTCGCGCGGTCCCAGAAGGAGAGGCGGTTCTCCTGCGCCCAGTCGACCAGCTCGAAGCGGCCATCGGCATGCTCGACCAGCGCGGTGCAGCTCTCCACCCAGTCGCCGTCGTTCATGTAGAGCACGCCCTGCACGGTGCGCATCTCGGCATGGTGGATATGGCCGCAGACCACACCATCCAGGCCGCGGCGCTTCGCCTCGCCGGCCAGCGCCACCTCGAAGCGGTCGATGGCCTTCACCGCCTCCTTCACCTGGCGCTTCAGCCATTGGCTGAGCGACCAGTAGGGATAGCCGAGGCGGCGGCGCAGGCTGTTGAAGACGCGGTTCAGCGTCAGCGCCCAGTCATAGGCCCAGTCGCCGAGATGGGCGAGGAACTTGGCGTAGCGGATGACGCCGTCGAACTCGTCGCCATGCATGATGAGGTAACGGCGGCCATCGGCGCCCTCGTGCACAGCCTCGCGCGCCATCTTCACCCCGGCGACTTCCAGGCCGAGGCCGATCCAGTCCCTGAACATCTCGTCGTGGTTGCCGGGGATGTAGGTCACCTCCACGCCGCGCCGGGCCATGCCGGCGAAGCTGCGCAGCACCTCGTCGAATTCCTCGGTCCAGTACCAGGACTTGCGCAGGCGCCAGCCATCGATGATGTCGCCGACCAGGAAGAGCCGGTCGCAGTCGTTGCGCCGAAGGAAGTCGAGCAGGAAATCCGCCCGGCAGCCCCGCGTGCCGAGATGCACGTCCGAGAGGAAGATCGTGCGGTAGTGCCTTTTCGTCTGCGTCGTCTGCATCGCACCTGCCTTCGGACGCCGGCCCCTCCGCCCCCGGGTGATGCGGCGGGGAGTCGCCGGCCTTGCGCGCGCTGCCAGTAACGCAGGGTGACAGGGCTGGTCATGAATCTTGCGTGACGCTCACGGGGCAGGACCGCGATGTCATGCGACTGCCATCGCGCCGACGCGGACCTGTTGCCGAGACTTCCCTAGGTGGTAACGCAAGGGGCGACGATCGGCGGTCGCCCGTCTCCGCTGTCCGGGATGCCTGCATGCTGATCGTCTTCAACCCCGCCGCCGGCGCCCGGCGCAGGCGGCGACTGGCCCGCGCGCTGCGCCGGCTGGCGGAGGCCGGGATCCTGGCGCGGGTGGCGGAGACGCTGCATCCCGGCCATGCGACGGACCTCGCCCGCATCGCGGCCGGACAGGGGGAGCCGCTGGTGGTCGCGGCCGGCGGCGACGGCACGATCGCCGAGGTGGCGGCCGGCCTCGCGGGCAGTGCCGCGCGGCTCGGCATCCTGCCCTTCGGCACGGCGAACGTGCTGGCCTGGGAACTCGGCCTGCCGCCGCGGCCCGAGGCGGCGGCCGAGGTGCTGGCGCAGGGCCGGCCGGTGGTGCTGCGGCCCGGCTTCGCCCGCTTCGGCGACGGGACGGAGCGGCTCTTCGTCCAGATGCTCGGCGCCGGCTTCGATGCGCAGGTGGTGGCGCGGCTCGATCTCGGGCTGAAGCGGCGGCTCGGGCGCGGCGCTGCCGCTCGACCTGCTGCCGGGCATGCCGGGGGTCGAGTTGCGCCGGGCCCGGCGGGTCGAGTTGCACGGCGCCGTGGTGCCGGTGCAGGCGGATGGCGACCCGGCCGGGACGCTGCCGGTCACGGTCGAGGATGCGTCCGGGCCGCTCCAGGTGATGCTGCCGGTCTCCTCCGCCACCACCGATAGTGAGAAAAAATCGCGTTGATTTCTTTATTACAGCCAACATCAACCTGAAGTTCACAGGTTTTTTCCGGATTCCGTAACAATGCACTGAGGCGGTTCCGACCACAGGCATGGTGATTATTGCGCCTTCATTGGCGTTCTTAGGCTGCCTCGCATCCACACCCGGGATCACGCCCGGCGTGACGATCACGGAGGCGAGGTTGAATCGGACACGACAAAACGTGCTGGCCGGAACCGCCATGCTGGCGCTGGCCACCCCTGCGGCGGCGCAGACCTATGGTCCCTATGTGGCGGCCGGCGTCGGGGTGAATTTCCGGGAGCAGTCGGACCTCACGCTGCGCGAGCCGGAAGCGTCGATGGCGCGCCGCCTCGGCCTCGGCACCTCCGGCCGGGTCGGCTTCAGCGGCGGCGGGTTGGTCGCGCAGGGCAGCGCGGGCTGGGGCTTCGGCGCCCTGCGGACGGAGGCGGAGTTCAGCTACCGGACGAACGACGTCGACTCCATCAGCCTCACCGGCATCCCCGGCAAGCCGTCCTTCTCCGGCTCGGCCGATACCTACGCGGTCATGGCCAACCTCATCTACGATGCGCTGCCTCTGCGCCTCCGCCTCGGCGTGCCGGTGACGCCCTATCTCGGCCTCGGCGGCGGCTATGCCTGGTCAGCCTATCGCAACATCATCATGCGCAGCGGCTCGGCCGGCGCCGGGACCTATGGCGTGGACGGCCGCTTCGCCTACCAGGCCTTCGCGGGCCTCTCCTGGGATCTGTCGGGGCTGGTGCGCGGGCTGTCCCTGACCACCGAGTACCGGTTCTTCGGCGTCGCGGACCAAACGGTGAATTTCGGCGCCCAGCTCGGCCGCTTCGGCTTCCGCGACGCTGCGGTGGAGGCGACCAACCACAACCACGCCCTGGTCGTGGGCCTGCGCTACGCCTTCAGCACGCCGGCGCCCTGACCGCGCCTTGTCCGCCGAGCGGCCCGACCGAAACCGCCGCGCCCTGCGGCGCTTCGGTCCTCGGACCGGCTCAGCCCGCGCGGCGGAGGGCGACCACCGCGGCGGCGAGGCCGCTGGCAAGCGAGACGGCGCCAAGGGCGGGCGCGGCCAACAGCGCCGCGGGCGCCATGGCGGCCGCCGGGCCGAGCGCCAGCCCCACCGAGGCGAGCCCGCCGAGGGCGGCGAGGACGGCGAGGAAGCACAGGGCGATCATGGATCGGGTTCTCCTCCGATGGCTGCGGCGGCCGTCCCGGCCAGGAGGGGCGGCTGCCACGATGATGCCATCATTTGGCCCCGGTTCACCACAATTGCGACCGCTCCGCCTGTGCGGCGCATCACAGGCGAAGCGAATGTGACTGATTGACGGCAGCACGGGCGGCAGCGCCATCCCGCCCCGCCCGCAACGCGCGGGCCAGCACGGACGGCCCGGTCGGGGCGCGCCGCCGCCGCGCAGGAAGGACCGGCGATGGTCACCCATCGCCGGCCCCCGGCATCACCGGGTCTGCTGGATGGCCGAGAGCAGCCAGGGACCGCCCTGGGTGCGGGTGAAGGTCCAGAGCTCCGTCACCGTCTGCCGGCGGGCGGGATCACCCTCCACCACCGCGCCGTCGCTGACGCGGCGCGTGACGTCGATCTGGGAGAAGCGCATGGCGACCGTCGCGAAGTCCCGCGCGCCCTCCCGCCAGGCCTCGGCCAGGTCGCCCTTCTCGAGCACGGTGTCGCGCGTCTCGTTCTTCCAGCCGCGGCTGGCGAGGTCGCGCAGGTCATTGCCGAAATACGCCATCATCTCCGGCGTGGCGACGCCGCGCATGGCGCGCTCATCCTGGCGCGACCAGGCCTCGTTCACCGTGAGCAGGGCACGCTCGAAGGCCTGGAAATCGGCCGGGGTGAGCTGGATGGGCTCGCCCGCCGCGGCGCCGCCGCCACCGCCATAGGACGGCCGCGGGCCGTGGCCGATGTTGTCCTGCGCCTGGCGCGCCATGCCGCCCGGGGCGCCGGCATAGGCCGGCTGCCCCTGGCGCCGGCGGAACCAGCCGAGCGCGAAGCGGACCAGCAGCACGACCAGCCCGATCTGCAGCAGCAGGCCGAGGAAGCTGCCGAAGCCGGTGAAGCCGCCGAACAGGCCATGGCCGAAGAGCAGCCCGCCGAGGCCCGTGCCGATCAGGCCGCCGAGCAGGCCGGCCATGAAGGGGCTGCGGGAGAAGAAGCCGCCCGCCGGGTTGGGCTGGCCGATCGGCGGCCGCTGATAGGGCGAGGGCTGGGCATAGGGCGCATTCGGCCGCGAGGGCTCGGTCCAGCTCCGCTGCATGGGCGCGGCGGTGCCCGGGGCGGTCTGGGTGGAGGGCGGCGGGCTATAGGTGCGGGAGCCGCGGCTGCCGCTGGAGAAGCCGCCGCCCGGCCGCGCATCGGCCAGCGCCGGCGCGAGCGCGAGAGCCGCGGCGGCGAAGGCCGCGAGCAGGAAGGACGGTCGACGCATGGTCTGGGGTTTCTCCGGCATCATCTTACTTGGTTGCAATATAGGGAAGCGCAGGGACGATTGCGACGGTTCCCTGTGCCCCCGCCGGATGGCGGATGCGGCCGGTTGCGCCGGGGCCGGCGGCACCGCAGGCTGGCGCGAACCGCCCGGGAGACCTCGCATGATCCGACGCCTCGCCCTGGCCGCGGCCTGTGCCGCGCCGCTGCTCGCCACCCCCGCCGCCGCCCAGACCGCGCCGAAGCCCTTCCGCTTCGCCACCGCGACCGATGCCGCGACGCTCGACCCGCATGCGACCAACGCGCTGTTTACCTATCTGGTGGTGTCCCAGGTCTACGAGCCGCTGACGCATCGCGGCGACGACCTGAAGCTGCATCCGGGCCTGGCGGTGCGCTGGGAGCAGGTGGAGCCGACCCGCTGGCGCTTCCACCTGCGCGACGGCGTGCGGTTCAGCGGCGGCGAGAGCTTCGAGGCCGAGGACGCCGCCTTCTCCATCGGCCGCGCCCGGGCGCCGACCAGCAATTACGGCATCTACGTCGATACGGTCGCGGGCACCGAGGTGGTGGACCGCCTGACGCTCGACGTCCTCACCCGCGCGCCGGACGCCACCATCCCGGACAAGATGAGCCGCGTGCTGATCATGGACAAGGGCTGGGCGGAGGCGAACCGCAGCGCCGTGCCGCAGAATTTCGGCCAGAAGGAGGAAACCTTCGCCAGCCGCAACACCAACGGGACCGGGCCCTTCGTGATCGCCCGCCGGGAGGTCGACCAGCGCACCGTCATGACCCGCAACCCCGCCTGGTGGGGCATCGAGGCCAAGGCGGCGACCGGCAACGTCACGGAGTTCCACTATATCGTCCTCGCCTCCGACGCGACGCGGGTCGCCGCCCTGCTCTCGGGCGAGGTGGACATGGTGCATGTCGTCCCCAGCCAGGACGTGGAGCGGATCAAGCGGAACGACCGGCTGCGGGTGCTCGAGGGCCAGGAGAACCGCACCGTCTTCATCGCCATGAACCAGGAGGCGGAGGAGCTTGCGTCGAGCGACGTGAAGGGCCGCAATCCCTTCAAGGACCTCCGCGTCCGGCAGGCGATCGCGCAGGCGGTGGATGTCGAGACGCTGAAGCGTCGCACCCTGCGCGGCCAGGCGGTGCCGACCGGCTCGATGTGGACGCAGTTCGTGAACGGCTGGTCGCAGGACCTCGACAGGCGGCTGCCCTATGACCGCGACCGCGCCCGGGCGCTGCTGGCCGAGGCGGGCTATCCCAACGGCTTCACCACCACGCTGGACTGCCCGGTCGGCACCTATGACGAGGCCTGCCAGGCGATCGTCGCCATGCTGGCGCAGGTCGGCATCAAGGCGAGCCTGAACCTGGTGCCGAACACGGTCTTCCTCGGCCGGCTGCAGCGGCGGGAGGCGCAGTTCTACGTGCTCTCCTGGGGCGTGCCGACCTTCGATGCGCTCTACACGCTGCGCGCCGTTATGGCCTCGCGCAGCATGGCCGGCAGCGCGAGCTGGAATGTCGGCGGCTATTCCAATGCCGAGTTCGACGCGCTGGTGCGGCGGGTGGAGACGGAGGCCGACCCGGAGGCGCGGCGCGGCCTGATCCGGCAGGCGCATGCCCTGCACAATGCCGAGCTCGGCCATATCCCGCTCTACCACATGATGATCCCCTGGGCGGTGCGGCAGGGCGTGCAGGTGACGCACCGCGCCGACAACCAGGTGCAGGTGCGCGAGATCCGGGTGGACTGACGCGCGCCGAGGACCGGAGCCCTTCGACGCCTGCGCCCGACGGCGCGGCGGGCGTCCAAGACAGTGCCTTGGACCGGCCCGCCGCACCGGGCAGCGGCCGTGCCGGCCTCCCCGGCCCGGACGGGTGAGCGAGGTGTAACCGGCCCCGGCCCGAACCGCCGCGGCAGCGCCAGCGTTGGCGGGCCGCCGATCCCGGAGCCGTCGCATGTCCAGCCCTTCCGTCCCCGGCGCCCGCGCGCTGGACGCGCTGAACTTCGCCCTCGCCGATGTCCGCGACGGGCTCGGGCCCTATCTCGCGGTCTATCTGCTGGCGCAGGGCTGGGACCAGGCCGCCACCGGCCTGGTGCTGGCCGTCTCCGGCATCGCCGGGCTGCTGGCGCAGGCCCCGGCCGGCGCGCTGGTGGATGCGGTGGCGGCGCGGCGGACGGTCATCGCCGTGGCGGCACTGATGGTCACCGCGGCCTGCCTGCTGATCCCGCTCTTCCCCGGCTTCTGGCCGGTCGCGGCGCTGCAGGCCGGCAGCGGCATGGCCGCCGCGGTCTTCCCGCCGGCCATCGCCGGCCTCACGCTCGGGCTGGCGGGGCGCGCCGCCTTCGCCCGCCGCACCGGCCGGAACGAGGCCTGGAACCACGCCGGCAATGCCGTCGCCGCCGCGGCGGCGGGCGGCCTCTCGCTCTGGTTCGGGCCGGTCGCGGTGTTCTGGCTGCTCGGCGGCATGGCGCTGGCCAGCCTCGCGGCCGCCTTCGCCATCCCGGCGGAGCGGATCGACCCGGCGCTGGCCCGCGGCGCCGATGACGGCGGGCAGGCTGGGGGCGCCTCCGCCTGGCGGGTGCTGGCGACCTGCCGGCCACTGCTGGTCTTCGCCCTCTGCGTCGCGCTGTTCCACCTGGCCAATGCGGCGATGCTGCCGCTGGTCGGGCAGAAGCTGGCGCAGCAGGACCTGAAGCAGGGCACGGCGCTGATGTCGGCCTGCATCGTCGCGGCGCAGCTCGTCATGGTGCCGATGGCCGCGCTCGCCGGCGCGAAGGCGGAGGCATGGGGGCGGAAGCCGCTCTTCCTCGCGGGCTTCGCGGTGCTGGCGCTGCGCGGCTGGCTCTACACGCTCTCGGACGATGCCTGGTGGCTGGTCGGCGTGCAGTGCCTGGACGGGGTCGGCGCCGGGCTGTTCGGCGCGCTGATGCCGATGATCGTGGCCGACCTGACGAAGGGGACCGGGCATTTCGGCGCCGGTCTCGGCGCGGTCGCGACCGCGCAGGGGATCGGCGCCTCGCTCTCCAATGCCGCGGCCGGCTGGGTGGTGGTGCAGGCCGGCTATTCCGCTGCCTTCCTCGCGCTCGCCGCAACGGCCGCCGCCGGCGCGCTGCTGTTCTGGCAGGCGATGCCGGAGACGGCGCGCGACGCGGTCACGCCTGCCGCAGCGAATCCAGCGTCGTCTGCTTCTCCAACTCGCTGAACGGGACCATCTGCGTCCAGACCGCGCGTGCCCAGACGCGGGCGGCACGGCCGAGGCGCATCAGGTCGTGTTCGTCGAGGTCCTCGACGAAGCCGGCGAGCGGCTCCTCCTCATCCTCCCAGCCCGCGGCGACGTCCACCACGACCGCCATCGCCTCGAGCGCCGCGTCGTCGAAGTCGCCCGCCTGGAAGGCGCCCATCTCCACCAGCTCCGGCACCTGATGGGCGGTGACGACGGCGAGGGTGGCCATGTCCCGCGGCGGCAGCGCCCCCTCCTCGTCCGCGACGAGTTCGGCGAGGGCGGCGATCGCCTCCCGCTCCATCTGCTCGCGCGCCTTGCGCCAGTCCCTGACCGCCATTGCCCCTGCCCTCCCGTGCCGCCTTGCATGTTGGGCGAGCCGATTCAGACCTCCGGGCCATCCGGCCCTTCGGTCATCGGCACGCCTCAACAGGGCGGCCGCGCGCCCGGTTCCGGCGCGGCTATAGGGCGGATCGCCGGCGGCCGGAAACGCCTGGGGCCGTGCATCGGTCCATCCGTCGAAGGCCGGCGGCGCCGTCATCCGGGCGCGGCGGCGGTGGGCCCAGGCCGGCATTGCCTCCGGCCTGGTGCGCGACCGCGCGCCGACCTGCCCGCGATCCGGCCGGCATCACGCCGCGGCGCGGGCCGCGGCCCGGCCCGCGCCGCCGGGCGCGCGCCGCGCCAGCGCGCGGCCGAGCCAGATGGAGGGCCGCTCCGCCAGGTGGAACAGCACCCAGGCGAAGAGCAGGGAGGCCAGCACCGCCCCGGCCAGCACGCACCAGAGCGGCCAGGCGGGCGGCGCGAGGTGCAGCGCGGCCAGGATCACCGGCACATGCACGAGGTAGAGGCTGAAGGAGACCTTCCCCAGCCAGGCGACCGGACGCCAGGCCAGCACCGCCTGCGCGCGGGCCGAGGCGAGGACCAGCGCGATGAGCAGCGCGGCGCCGAGGCCGTTCATCAGGTCGAGCGACAGCGCCGGCCCCGGGGCCAGCCAGCGCCAGTTCAGCAGCAGGTAGCAGAGCGCCCAGAGGCCGAGCCGCGGGCCGCGCGGCAGCGCCGCGATGCGCGCCGGCAGGCCCGGTCCCGCCTGCGCCAGCAGCACGCCGGCCATGAAATGCGGGAGGAAGAGCAGGGGCGAGATCCAGCCCATGCCCGTCAGCCGGTACTCCGCCGCCGCCATCACGGCGCAGAGCAGGCTGACGAGGAGCGCGAGGCCCGGCCCCGCCGCGGCGAGCATCACCAGCAGCGGGAAGACCAGCGAGACGCGCCATTCGTAGTGCAGCGACCAGAGCGGGCTGTTGAGCCCATAGGGCTGCGCGACCAGCAGGGCGTGCGAGAGGACGCCGCCCGGCGTCACCTCGCCCGTCCACTGGCCATTGGCCCAGGCGCTCCAGCCCGGGTGCGGCGCCGGGTCGAGCAGCGCAACCAGCAGCGCCACCGGGAGCATGACGAGGATGCAGGGCAGCAGCAGGCGGCAGGCGCGGCGGATGACGAAGGGCAGCCAGGGCTGCGGCCCGCGCAGGAAGGCCTGCGCCAGGACATAGCCGCTTAGGACGAAGAAGAGCAGCACGGCCTCCCGCCCGCTCCAGAACAGGCTGGGCGGCGTCAGCGTCAGCAGCGCGACGGCGACGGGGTCCTGCGCCGTCCGGAAGAAGGGGACGCCCTTGTCGGCGAGGGTCTCGCACAGGTCGGGATAGACGAGGAGGCAGTGATAGATGACGACCGCGAAGGCCGCGACGCCCCGCAGGGAGTCGAGCGCGTGGATACGAATTGGGCGATCCCCCCGGCTTGAGGTGGCGGGCCCTGGCGGCCCATTGTCCCTGCCGGAAGATTAGGAGCGTCCGCCTGTACCCGCAGGTAACGCCCGCGGGGGATCACGCGGTTTCCAGGCGGACCGATCCGGTTCTCGGTCGCAGAAAATGTAAAACAACCTAACTTACGAAAGAAGCGCGCGTCGAAACCACGTGCTTCTTCTGTCCGCGCCCGGGGCTGACGGGCCTTCTTCTACAAAGGCTCAGCCGCCGGCCATGGTGAGCCCCTCGACCCGGATCGTCGGACTGTCGGTGCCGCGGCGGAATTGCAGGTCGTCGGCCGGGGTCAGCTCCAGCAGCATGTCCTTCACGTTGCCGGCGATGGTGATCTCGCTGACCGGTTCGGCCAGCGCGCCGTCGCGGATCATGAAGCCAGCGGCGCCGCGGCTGTAGTCGCCGGTCACGCCGTTGACGCCCATGCCGATCAGCTCGGTGACGTAGAGACCCTCGCGGATATCGGCCATCAGCGCTTCCGGGGTCAGCCTGCCCGGCTCCAGCCAGAGATTGGTGGTGGAGGGCGAGGGCGGGCCGCCCGTGCCGCGGCTGGCATGGCCGGTGGAGACCATGCCGAGCTGGCGGGCGCTGCGCCAGTCCAGCACCCAGGTCGTCAGGATGCCGTCCTCGACGATGGCGCGGCGGGTGCCCTGCATGCCCTCGCCGTCGAAGGGGCGGCTGCGGAGCCCCCGCCGGCGCGTCGGGTCGTCCACCAGCGTGAGCCCCGCCGCCATGACGCGCTGGCCCAGCTTGTCCCGCAGGAAGGAGGTGCCGCGGGCGACGGCGGCGCCGTTGATGGCGCCGGTGAGATGCCCGAGCAGCGAGGCGGCGACGCGCGGATCGTAGACGACGGGGATGCGCGCGGTCTTCGGCCGGCGCGGGTTGAGGCGGGCGACCGCCTTCTCCGCGGCGCGGCGGCCGAGCATGGCCGCGTCCTCGAGGTCGGCGAGGTGGACCGTGCTGGAATAGTCGTAGTCGCGCTCCATCCCGGTCCCCTGCCCCGCCAGCGCGGTGACGGAGACGGAGTGGCTGGTGCGGACATACTCGCCGGCGAAGCCGTTGCTGGCCGCGAGCGCGATGGCGTAGCGGCCCCAGCCGGCCTCGGCGCCCTCGGAATTGGTCACGCCCTGGACGGCGAGCGCCGCCTCCTCGGCGGCGGCGGCGCGGGCGATCAGGTCCTCGGCGGTCGGCTCGGCGGCGTCGGCGAGGTCGAGGTCGACGGTGGTGAGGCCGTCCGGCGCATCGGCAAGGCCGGTGAAGGGATCCTCCGGCACCACGCGGGCCATGGCGACGGCGCGCTCGGCCAGGGCGGCGAAGCCCTTGGGCGAGGGATCGGTCGAGGAGACGATCGCCTGCCGAAGTTGCCCCCCTTGGCCGACGAAGACGCGCAGCCCGAGGTCGAAGCCCTCGGCGCGCTCGAGCTGCTCGATCTTGCCGAGGCGGCGGGAGACGGAGAGCGAGGCGTTGCTGACCAGGATGGCGTCGGCGGCATCGGCGCCGGCCTTCCGCGCGGCGGCGACGAGGTCCTGCAGGGTATCGACGTGGGACATGGGATCTCCCGAGACTCAGGCCGGGGTCCGGGGCCAGGCTCCTGGCCCCGGCGGGGGAGCGCGAGGGGGCAGCGCCCCCTCGCTCAGGCGGCGAGCTTTTCGGCGATCTGCGGCAGCCCCGGCACCTTGCCCGCCGGCCCGAGCGCGGCCAGGGTCGGCGTCGCGCGGAAGGCGGCGCGGGCGGCCTCCTGCACGTCCTCGACGGTGACGGCGGCGATCTTCGCCTTGGTCTCCTCGACCGGGATGACGCGGCCATGCACCTGGAGCTGGCGGGCGAGCTGCTCGGTGCGGCTGCCGGTGCTCTCGAGCGACATCAGCAGGCTGGCGCGGAACTGCGCCTTGGCACGGTCCAGCTCGTCCTGGGTCACGTCGGTCTGCACCTTGCGCAGCTCCTCGAGCGTGACGGGCACGAGCTCCCCGGCCTCCTTCTCGCCGGTGCCGGCATAGACGGCGAAGAGCCCGCCATCCTGGAAGGGATGCGCGAAGGAATAGATGGAATAGACCAGCCCGCGCTTCTCCCGGATCTCCTGGAACAGGCGAGAGGACATGCCGCCGCCGAGCAGCGTGCTGAGCAGCAGCGTCGGGTAGTGCAGCCGGTCCTTGTAGCCGGTCGAGGGGAAGCCGAGGACGATATGGACCTGATCGAGGTCACGCTCCTCGCGGAACTCGCCGCCGACATAGCGGGCGCCTTCGGGCGGCAGCGGCGCGACGGTCGGCAGGTTGGCGAAGTGGCGCCTGGCCAGGTCCACCACCGTCTCGTGCTCCACCGCGCCGGCGGCGGCGATGACCATGCGCTCCGGCCCGTAATGGTGGCGCATGTAGTTCACCAGGGCGTCGCGCGGCATGCCCTTGATGACGTCCTCGGTGCCGAGCGTCGGGCGGCCCATGGGCTGCTGCGGATAGGCGGTGTCCTGGAAGTGGTCGAAGATGATGTCGTCCGGCGTGTCGTTGGCCTGGCCGATCTCCTGCAGGATGACGCCCCGCTCGCGCTCCAGCTCCTCCGGGATGAAGGTGCTGTGCGTCAGGATGTCGCCGATGATGTCGGCGGCCAGCCCCACGTCCTCCTTCAGCACCTTGCAGTAATAGGCGGTGTTCTCGCGGGAGGTATAGGCGTTGAGGTGGCCGCCCACATTCTCGATCTCGCGCGCGATGTCGGCGGCGCTGCGGCGGGTGGTGCCCTTGAAGGCCATGTGCTCGAGGAAGTGCGAGACACCGTTCTCCGCGGCGGTCTCGTGCCGCGTGCCGGCGGCGACATAGGCACCGATGGAGACGGTCTCGACCCGCGGCATGGTCTCGGAGACGATGGTCAGGCCATTGGGCAGGCGGGTGAGGCGGACGGCGTCTGACATTCTGGCTCCTTGGGCAGAGGCGGCGGATGGGGGCGGCCGCCCGGCCGGCGATGCGTCAGACTGTCATGTAGTACCGGACCGCCGCCAGCGCGACCTTTCCCGCCATCCGGCGGGGGCAGCCGCAGCGGAGCGGCAGCGGCGCGGGCAGGCCTTGTATGTTGGGCAAGCCGATTCAGACCTCCGGGCCATCCGGGGCACCCCACGAAGCGCCGCTTCGTGGGGACCCCTTCGGCCCTTCGGTCATCCGCACGCCTTGTATGTCGGGCGAGCCGATTCAGACCTCCGGGCCATCCGGGGCACCCCACGAAGCGCCGCTTCGTGGGGACCCCTTCGGCCCTTCGGTCATCGGGACGCCTTGTATGTTGGGCGAGCCGATTCAGACCTCCGGGCCATCCGGCCCTTCGGTCATCGGGACGCCTCAGTAGGCGTTCGCCAGTTCCGTCTCCGGCGCCGCGACCGGCAGGCAGACGAGGCGCCGGCCGGCCGGCGCGACCGCCGCGGCCACCGCCCGCTCGCAGGCGGCGAGATCGCCATAGAGCCGGAACCCGATGGTCGGCGCATCCAGCGGCACCTTGGCCGGCACGGGGCCGGGCGCGGCGAGGGCGGCCAGGGTGGCCACGACGATCACGAAATCGGTCACGGGATGCTCCTCGGCGGGCGGGCGCAGACAGGACCGGGATGGCCCGGGGCGTGCCGCGGCGCAGCAGAGCACCGGGGCATCGCGCCGGCCCGGGAAACCCGAGGAACGTCCAGGAAATTCCAGGGATGGGCCGGGGCGAAGCGTTGACGCCCGGATGGGCGAGGGAGAGTGCGGGCGTGGTCAGCGTGACGGCCAGGGACATACCGGAGAAGCTGCGCGTCACGGCCGCCCTGCTGGGCTGCGCCAACCAGAAGGACCTCTGCGCCGCCTTCCGTCGGGTGAACCCGAACTCCGATTTCGACCTGGAGCGGTCCTACAAATGGATGCAGGGCCGCGCCCTGCCGCGCTCGGCCCGGGTCTACGAGGACTGGGCCCGCCTGGTCGGCACCGGGGACCGGCCCGCCGCCTGGCTCGCGGGCTGCACGCTCGAGGAATTCGTGGCGGCGCTCGCGGAGCGGCAGGCCCGGGACCCGCAGGCGCTGCTGCGCGAGGCCGGCCTCGCTCCCGCCGGGCCCGGCGCGGCGCCGGCCGCGCAGCCGGACAGCTATCTCTGCGGCCGCTATGCCTGCTACTCGCATGCCCAGTCGCCGCATTACCGCGGCCGCCTGATCCGCGGCACGCTGGATGTCGCGATCGCGCCGCGGCGCGGCCAGGGCCTCCTCGCCACCTACTCGCAGACCCTCGCGCTCGGCCGGGTCAGCGCGAGCGGCACGGTCGGCCTGTTCGGGCATGCGATGTGCCTGGAACTCCGGCTGCCGAGCCCCGGCATGGCGCCGGTCTTCTGCACCCTCTTCCGGCCCTCGCCACCGGCGAGCGTGCTGGCCGGGATGCTGTGCGGCATCACCGCCATGGATCCCGGCGGCCAGCCGCCCTATGCGACGCGGGTCGTCATGGTGCGCGTCGCGGCGCCCGATCCCGCCTCCTCCAACCGCTATCTCGAGGCCGGCGACACGCCGGCACGCGACCTCGCCGCCCTCGGCCTGCCGGGGGCGGCGGGACGGCTCGACGACCTGATCGGGCGGATCCTGCGCGGGCCCGGCACGGCGCAGGGCTCCGACCAGGTCGCGGTCGCCGACTACACCGCCCTGGCGATGGCCTGCGACCGCTTCTGGCTCGGCCGGGCGCCGGAGGGCCCCGAGGCCGGACGCTAGAGCGGATCGCCGCGCCGGGTCAGCCCGCGCGGTTGCGCCGCGTATGCGCCTGGACGAAGTCCTCCACCGCGCCGAGGCCGTTCGGCAGGACCGAATACCGCTCCTCCCGCCCGTAGAGATCGGCAAGGCGCGGCGGCAGGGGCGGCCGCAGCCCGGTCGCCCGCTCCACCGCATCGGGGAACTTGGCGGGATGGGCGGTGGCGGCCACCACCACGGGGATGCCGGGGTCGCGCGGGGCATGGGCGCGCGCCGCGGCGGTGCCGATGGCGGTATGCGGGTCCGCCAGGTAGCCCTGCCGTTCCCAGAGGCGGCGGATCTCCTCGAGCGTCCCCTCGTCGGACAGGGCGAAGCCGTGGAACAGCGCCGTCGCGCGCGTCCAGGCGGCATCGGGGACCGGCATCCGCCCCTCGGCGCGGAAGCGGCGCATGATCTCCGCGGTGACCTCCGGGTCGCGCCCGACCAGCTCGAAGAGCAGCCGCTCGAAATTCGAGCTCACCTGGATGTCCATGCTGGGCGAGAGGCTGGGCTCCACGCCCTTCACCGACATGTCGTTGGCGGCGAGGAAGCGGGTCAGGATGTCGTTCCGGTTGGAGCCGACGATCAGCCGCTCCACCGGCAGCCCCATCTCCCGGACGGCCCAGGCGGCGAGCAAATTGCCGAAATTGCCGGTGGGCACGGAGAAGGCGACCGGCCGGTCCGGCGCGCCGAGCGAGAGCGCCGCATAGGCGTAATAGGGGATCTGCGCCGCGACCCGGGCCCAGTTGATGGAGTTGACGGCGGCCAGCCGCATCTCCGCGCGGAAGGGGGCGTCGCCGAACATCGCCTTCACCAGGTCCTGGCAGTCGTCGAAGCTGCCCTGGATGGCGAGGTTGGCGACATTGTCCGAAAGCACCGTCGTCATCTGCCGGCGCTGCACCTCGGAGGTCCGCCCCTCCGGATGCAGGATGACGATGTCGATGGCGTCGCGGTCGCGGCAGGCCTCGATGGCGGCCGAGCCGGTATCGCCCGAGGTCGCGCCGACGATGGTGATCCGCTCTCCCCGCCGCGCCAGCACATGGTCGAAGAGCCGCCCGAGCAGCTGCATCGCCATGTCCTTGAAGGCGAGCGTCGGGCCGTGAAAGAGCTCGAGCGCGAAGGTCCGGTGGTCGAGCTGCACCAGCGGCGCGACGGCCGGGGTGCCGAAGCCGGCATAGGCGGCCTCGGTCATGCCCTGCAGCGTGGCGAAGCTGATGGTGTCGCCGACGAAGCGGTGCATCAGCCGTGCCGCGAGCTCCGCATAGGGCAGGCCGCGCAGCCCCCGCCACTCGGTGGGCGAGAGGCTGGGCCAGGCCGCCGGCAGGAAGAGCCCGCCATCCTCGGCGAGGCCGGCGAGGAGGACGCCTTCGAAGTCGCGGGGCGCGGCCTGGCCGCGGGTGCTGAGGTAGTGCATGGGGCCGGCAACCTAGAGCAGATCGCCGCAGGCCGGAAACGCCGGGACGCATGAATCGGCGCCCTGGCCGCCAGGACGGAGCGGCCGCCGGACGGGTCCGGCATGGCAGGCCGGCGCCGCCCCCCGGACCGCGCAGCCGGGCTCCGCCCCTATCCCTTGGCCGAGCGCAGCGGCGCGGGCGCCTCCTGCGGCCGCCAGCGCACCCGCTGGACCAGCACGCCGAGCAGTCCCATCAGGGTGAGCAGGCTGATCGCGTAGCCGATCCGCTCCTGCGGGGTGATGCCGATCTCGACGACCAGGTCGGTGACGGGCCGGTCCACCGCGACCTCGATCCAGCCCTCCGGGGTGGCGCGCAGCGGCACCGGGCCCATGGCGTCATGCGCCCGCCAGGCGGGGAAGTAGAATTGCGGCAGGCGGAACGGCGCGGCCGCGCGATGGACCAGGAAACCGTCGGTCAGGCGCTCGGTGCCCTCGGGCGGGACCGGGCGCGCATAGGGCTCGGCGCCGCCGCCATGGATCGTCGCCCAGCCGGCCGCCGCCGCCGCCTTCGGCAGGTGCTCCCAGGAGGAGCCGCGGTAGTGGTGCTCGGCCACCGTCAGCCGCTCGCCGAAGGGCACGAAATGGACCCAGCCGGGATTGCCCAGATGCATGCGGGCGAAGAGGAAGGCCGGCACCATGAGCGTGAGGGCGAGCCCGAGCGGGACCACCCACCACCTGTCGGGCCGGCGCGCCGTTGCCAGGGCGAAGAGCGCCGCGACCACCGGCACGAGGTGGCCGAGGGCGCGCCAGGGATGCTCGGTGGCGGCAAGCTGAGGCATGGCCACCCAGACGGGATAGGCGAGGACCGTGGCAAGCCAGGTGCTCGCGGCGAAGAGCACCAGCAGGGCGCGCGGCAGGCCCGGTGCCAGCAGGCCGGCGCGTGGCGTGCCGCCCAGCGCCGGCCGGAGCAGCCCGAGGCCGAGACCGACCATCAGCAGGCCGCTGCCCCAGATCACCAGCAGGTAGGGCGAGGGCGCCGAGTAGCCCAGCATGTTCTCCTTCCACCAAGGATTGTGGAAGTCTGCCGGGTTGGTCTCCCGCAACAGGCCGAAGGCCGGGACCAGGAAGGCCGCGGCCAGCAAGGCGCCCAGGATGCCGCCCAGCACCGATCGCCCGAAGCCCCGCCAGCCCGCATAGCCCAGCGCATAGAGCGGCCCGAGATGCGCGGCGAGGGCGCAGGTCGGCAGGTTGGTCATGGCCAGCGCGGCATAGATGCAGGCGAGCGCCGGCAGCCCCTCCGTCCGCCGGCCCTCCGCGGCACGCTCGAGCGCGAGCAGCAGCAGCGGCAGCAGGCTGGCCGCCGCTGTCTCGGCGAAGGCGAAGCGGATCCAGGGATTGATCAGCGAGGCATAGGGCAGCAGGGCGGCGATGGCGGCGCCGACCAGCGCGGCGGCCGGCGGGACATGGCGGCGGAGCCAGAGCCAGGTGGTCAGGACCGCGAGCAGCCGCCACAGGCCCATGGTCAGCGGCACGCCGACATCCTCCGCAACGCCGAGGCCCCGCGTCACGGCCGCCGCGACCCAGTGGGAGAGCGGCGGGTAGGTGTAGTAGGTCGCCCCGCCCAGGCCATGATTCGCGCCCATCAGCCAGCGCGGCCAGAGCGTGCCATGCGCCCAGCCATCGCCGAGGAGGTGGATGCTCATGATGGCGAAGTCGGCATCGTGGCCGAGCAGCGAGCCATAGATCGGCGCGCCGAGCAGTGCCGAGAGCGCGGCCAGCGCCACCACCAGAACCAGCAGAACGGAGGCAAGGCCGCGCACACCGAGAGCCCGCATCAGTGCTGCCACCTGTCACATCCCCGGTCTTTTAGATGCATAGATAACGATGCACCGGCGGCTCCGGCGACGGCACCGCGGGAGAACGTGATCACGTCTCCGCCGGGTGCGAGCCTCTGACGGGGAAGAGCAGGTCGAGCTGCGCCTCGAACATCGCCTCGGCATCCATCGGGTCGCCGGCGGCGAAGAGGCCGTTCCACAGCACCGCCAACACCACCGGCGCGACCAGCAGGGGCGGGTGTCGCAGCAGCGCCTCGCCACGCAACTCGCCCGCCGCGGCGGCGCGGGCGGCCAGTGCCCCGATCGCCGCGAGCCCGGGCGCGATGACGATCCGGCGGTACATGGCCGCGATCGCCGGGAAGCGGCCGCCCTCGGCCACCACCAGCCGGATCACCGCGCCGCGGCGCGAGGCCTCCATGTCCCGCAGCACCGGGCGGAGGACCCGGAGCAGGAAGTCCCGCACCGCCTCCCCCTCCGCCGGCGCCGCGGCGGCGAGGCCGGCGAGCGGCGCCTCCACCAGGCCGCGCAGCACACCCTCGAACAGCGCCTCCTTGTCCGCGAAGTGCAGGTAGAGCGTGCCCTTCGCCAGCCCGGCGCGGGCGGCGACATCGGCCATGCGGGTCGCGGCGAAGCCGCCGTCGAGGAACTCGTCGAGCGCCGCGGCCAGGATCGCCGCCCGCGTGCGGGCCGTGCGCTCCGGGCTCGGCCCGCGGCTGCGGCGGGCGGGCGCGACCTCCATTCCCTCGTCTCCCGGCATCGTGCGGCGAACGCCTGACCCACGGGTCAGTTTTGGCTGGCGCTGGACTGACCTGCGGGTCATTTTAATGCCGAGCGGAGGATCCTGCCATGCCCGAGACGGATGTGCTCATCGCCGGCGCCGGCCCGACCGGCCTGGTGCTCGCCCTCTCCCTCGCCCGCCAGGGCATCCGGCTGCGCATCGTCGACAAGGCGCCGGGGCCCGGCACCGCCTCCCGCGCCATGGTGGTGCAGGCCCGCACGCTGGAGCTCTACCGCCAGTTCGGCATCGCGGAGGAGGTCGTGCAGGCCGGCATCCCGGTCGAGGCGGCGCATCTGCGCGAGGCGGGCCGGGAGGTGATGCGCATCCCGCTGCGGGAGATGGGCACGGGCCTCAGCCCCTATCCCTTCGCCCTCAGCCTGCCGCAGGACGACCATGAGCGGCTGCTCGAGGCCCTGCTGCGCGACCAGGGCGTCGCGGTGGAATGGGGGACGGAGCTGCTCGACTTCCGCGAGGAGGCCGGGGGCATCCGCGCGACGCTGCGCCGGGACGGCACGGAGGCGACCTGCGCGGCCGCCTTCCTCGCGGGCTGCGACGGCGCCCATAGCCGGGTGCGGGAGACGCTCGGCCTCGGCTTCCCCGGCGGGACCTATGCCCAACTCTTCTACGTCACCGATGCGCGGGTGGAGGGGCCCTTCCGGGAGGACCTGTTCGTCAACCTGCAGGCCCGCGGCCTCGCCCTGATGCTCCCGGTGCGCAGCCGCGGGGTGAACCGGCTGATCGGGATCGTGCCGGAGGCGCTCTCCGGCCGGCACGACCTGCGCTTCGAGGATATCCGGCCGGAGGTCGAGGCGCTGCTCGGCGTCCGGGTCGCCGAGCTCAACTGGTTCTCGACCTACCATGTCCATCACCGGGTGGCGGAGCGCTTCCGGGCGGGGCGCGCCTTCATCGCAGGCGATGCCGGGCATATCCACAGCCCGGCCGGCGGCCAGGGGATGAATACCGGCATCGGCGATGCGGTGAACCTGGCCTGGAAGCTCGCCGCGGTGCTGCGCGGGCGGGCGGCGCCGGCGATCCTCGACAGCTACGAGCCGGAGCGGATCGCCTTCGCCCGCACCCTGGTGGCGACCACCGACCGGGCCTTCCGCGGCATGGTGGGCGGCGGCCTCGGCGGCCAGGTCATGCGGAGCTGGCTGGTGCCGCACCTGCTGCCGCTGCTGGCCGGCTTCACCGCCGGGCGGCACCTCTTCTTCCGGACCCTGTCGCAGACCCGCGTCGCCTACCACGACAGCCCGCTCGGCGAGGGTCGGGCCGGCGATGTCGCGGCCGGCGACCGCCAGCCCTGGGTGGCGGATTGCGACAACCACGCGCCGCTCGACGGCCGGGGCTGGCGGCTGCAGGTGCACGGCGCCGTCTCGCCGGCCCTGGCCGGGGCGGCCGGGCGGCTCGGCCTGCCGGTGGATGCCTATGCCTGGAGCCGGGATGCCGAGGCGGCGGGGCTGGCCGAGGATGCCGCCTACCTGCTGCGGCCGGACGGGCATGTGGGGCTCGCCGATCCGGCACAGGATCCGGCGCGGCTCGAGGCCTATGCGCGGCGGCATGGGCTGGCCTTCGCGGAGGATTAGCGTGACCGGCGGCGCGGCGGCGGCGAAGCTGTGCCCGCCGGGAGACCCCAATGCGCCGCCTGATCCTTGCCCTGCCGCTGCTCGCCCCGATGCTGGCCCCGGGCCTCGCCGCCGCCCAGCCGCCCGAGGCCGGGTCGCGCGTCCCGATCCGCCTCATCGTCCCCTTCGCTCCGGGCGGCGGGGTGGATGCCACGGCGCATATCCTCGCCCCGCCGCTCTCGGCCCTGCTCGGCCGGCCGATCCTGGTGGAGAACCGGCCCGGCGGGCGCGGCATCCCGGGGGCGGAGACGATCGCCCGCGCCACGCCGGACGGCATGACGCTCGGCCTCTGCAACACCGCCCCGCTCGGCATGGCGCCGCTGCAGGAGCGCACGCCCTATGACGCGCTCCGCGACTTCGCCCATATCGCGCTGGTCGCCGAGACGCCGAGCGTGCTGGTGGTGCCCGCCGGCAGCCGCTTCCAGGCCGCCGAGACCTATCTCCGCGCCGGGCGGAGCTGGGCGCGCGGCCTGACCTATGGCAGCCCCGCGGCCGGCAGCCTGCAGCACCTGCAGGGCGAGATGCTGGCCAAGGCGAGCGGCGCGCGGCTGACCCATGTGGCCTATCGCGGCACCGGCGCGGCGCTGCTGGACCTGGTGAACGGCCAGGTGGACAGCGTGATGGCGCCGCTGGCGAGCGCCATGCCGGGGCTGCGGGCCGGGCAGTTCCGCGCGCTCGCGGTGAGCGGGCCGGCGGCGGAGCCCTCTCTGCCCGGGGTGCCGAGCTTCGCCGCGCTCGGCTTCGGGCAATTGACCGCGACGGCCTGGATGGGGCTGAGCGGCCCGCGCGACCTGCCGCCGGCGATGGTCGCGGCGCTGAACGCGGCGGTGAACCGGGTGCTGGCCATGCCGGAGGTGGCGCGGGCGCTGCGGGAGGCCGGGCTGACGCCGCCGCCCGGGCCGCTCGGGCCACAGGATTACGAGCGGCTGGTGATGGACTTCCAGGCGGCTTGGCGGCCCGTGGTGCAGGCGGCGGGCATGGGGGTGAATTGAGGGCGTAGTGCTTGCCCACACTACGCTGACAAACTACACTTTCGCCAGCAGGAGACCTCGCATGGCCGCGCCCCTCTCCATCCGCCTCGACGACGACGTCCTCGGCACTTTGGACGGCGCAGCCAAGGCGCGCGGCATTGGCCTTGCGACATATTTGCGGGAACTCGCCACGGCCGAGGCGCGGCGCATCCGGCGCGAGCGGATCCGGGAGCAGAGCCGGCAGGTCGCCGAATACCTGGCGACCTCCCCGGAGGCGCGGCAGTTCTACGAGGACTGGGGCACGCCCACCGCCCGGGTCGAGCCGTGAGCCTGGCGCTGCGCGCCGGCCAGATCGTCATCGCCGACTGGCGCGACGCACTCCCGAAGGAGCCGAACCGGCTGCGCCCGGCGATCGTCGTCGAGGACAGCGAGTTGTTCGACCCGGCCTACCCGAACGTGCTGCTGGTGCCGATCACCGAGGATTCCTGCCTCGGCATCCCCGACCTCTCGGTGCCCATCGCGCCGACGCCGGAGAATGGCTGCACCAAGCTCTCCTACGCTCTGGCGACGCATGTGACGGCGACCTCCAAGGCGCGGGTGCGGCCGACGGAGTCCCAGGTGGCGCCGGACCTGGTGGCGGCCATCCGCGCGCGGATCGGCATCGCCCTCGGCCTCGGCTGATGGATGCCCGCCTCTCCGCCCCCGCCGTCGCGCGCAACCGCGACCCGATCCTCGCCGTCCTGCGGCGCGTGCTGCCCGCGACCGGCACCCTGCTGGAGGTCTCCTCCGGCACCGGCGAGCATGCCGCCTGTTTCGCCGCCGCCTTCCCGGGCCTGGTCTGGCAGCCCTCCGACCCCGACCCGGCGGCGCGGGCCAGCATCGCCGCCTGGGCCGCCCATGCGAAGCTCGACAATCTCCGCCCGCCGCTCGACCTCGACGCCGCGGCGGAAGCCTGGCCGGTGGCACGCGCCGATGCGGTGCTCTGCATCAACATGATCCATATCGCGCCCTGGGAGGCCGGGCTTGGCCTGCTGCGCGGCGCCGCGCGGCTACTGCCACTCGGCGGACCGCTGGTGCTCTACGGCCCCTACCGGCGCGGCGGGCGGCACACCGCCCCCTCCAACGCCGCCTTCGACGCTAGCCTCCGCGCCCAGGACCCGCGCTGGGGCCTGCGGGACCTCGAGGTCGTCGCCGCGGCCGCCGCCGACGCCGGCTTCGGCCCGCCCGAGGTGGTGGAGATGCCGGCGAACAACCTGACGGTCATCTTCCGCCGCCGCGCCTGATGCGCCACCCTCCCGAGCAAAGGGGGAAGCGCAGGCATGGAAGAGACCGACTACCTCGTCATCGGCGGCGGCTCGGCCGGCTGCGTCGTCGCGGCGCGCCTTGGCGAAGCGGGGCAGCGCGTGACGCTGCTGGAGGCGGGACCGAAGGACCGGCATCCCTGGATCCACATCCCCGCCGGCATGCTGAAGCTGCTGCAGAACCAGACACTGGTGAACTGGGGCTACACGACCGAGGCCGAGGCTGCGACCAATGGCCGCGAGATCCGCTGGCCGCGCGGGCGGACGCTGGGCGGCTCCTCCTCCATCAACGGCATGCTCTACGTGCGGGGCAACCCGGCGGATTTCGACATCTGGGCGCAGATGGGCTGCCGCGGCTGGTCCTATGACGAGGTGCTGCCCTTCTTCCGCCGGAGCGAGCACTACGTCCAGGGCGGCGACCCGGAATATCGCGGCCAGGGCGGCCCGCTGCAGGTGGAGGACTACCGCACCATCCTGCCCCTGACGCATCGCTTCATCGAGGCGGCGCAGCAGGCCGGCCACCCCTTCCGCCGCGACCTCAACGGGCGGGAGCAGGAGGGCGTCGGCTATTCGCAGATGACCCGCCTCGGCCGCTGGCGCGGCTCGACCGCACGGACCTTCCTGGCGCGGGCGAAGGGCAAGGTGCGGGTCGAGACCGGGGCCCAGGCCGCCCGGCTGCTCTTCGACGGCAGGCGCTGCATCGGCGCCGAATATCGCCAGGGCGGCGTGCTGAAAGCGATCCACGTGAAACGGGAGGTCATCGTCTCCGGCGGCGCGGTGAATTCGCCGCACCTGCTGCAGCTCTCGGGCCTCGGCCCGGCGGAGCACCTGCAGTCGCTCGGCATCGCCGTGGTGCAGGACATGCCGCAGGTCGGGGCGAACCTGCAGGACCACTACGTCTCCCGCATCCAGCACCGGGTGAAGGACAGTCTCAGCACCAACCAGCTCGCGCGGGGGCTCCGGCTGGCCGGGGAGGTCGCGCGCTTCTTCGCCCTCGGCCGCGGCGCGCTGACCTTCGGCGTCACCACCGCCCAGGTCTTCGCCCGCAGCCGGGAAGGCCTGGCGAGCCCCGACCTGCAGCTCCTCTTCACGCCGGCCAGCTACGCCGCCGGGAAGTTCGGCGTGCTGGAGACCGAGCCCGGCATGACCTGCGCCATCTGCCCGGTGAAGCCGGACAGCCGCGGCACCGTCATGGCAACCTCGCCCGATCCCTTCGCCCGGCCGGCAATCCGGCCCAACTACCTCTCCGCCCCCGGCGACCAGCGGCTGCTCGCCGCCGGCATCCGCATGGTGCGCACCATCTTCGCCCAGCCGGCCATCGCCCGCTACAGCGTGGAGGAGATCCTGCCCGGCCCCGGCACCGCATCCGACGACGCGCTGCTGGCGTTCAACCGGCAATACGGCACCACCATCTATCATCCCGTGGGCACCTGCCGCATGGGGGAGGACCCCGGCAGCGTCGTCGACAGCCGGCTCAGGGTGCGGGGCATCCGGGGGCTGCGGGTCGCCGACGCCTCGGTCATGCCGACGCTGACCACGGGCAATACCAATGCGCCCACCATCATGATCGGGGAGAAGGCTGCCGCCATGATCCTCGAGGAGGCCAGGGCGTAGAGAGAAAGACCCCGGGGAAGGCACTTCCCCGGACCCCTTCGTTTTCTGGGAGTCTGGCACCGTGCTGAACACACACATCGACTCGCTGCGCAGCATGATCCAGGCGTCGAAGCGCGTGGTGGTCTTCACCGGGGCGGGGATCAGCACGGAATCGGGGATCCCCGACTTCCGGAGCCCGGGCACCGGCACCTGGGAGAAGATGAAGCCGATCTACTTCGACGAATTCCTCCGCTCCCCGGCCGCGCGGCGGGAGGCCTGGCGGCGCCGCTTCGAGAGCGACGCGACCATGCGCGCCGCGGAGCCGAACCGCGGCCACCGCGCCGTCGCGCGGCTGGTGCGGGAAGGCAAGGTGCGCGCCGTCATCACCCAGAACATCGACGGGCTGCACCAGGCCTCCGGCATCCCGGACGACCAGGTGATCGAGCTG
Organism: Paracraurococcus lichenis; assembly: GCF_030657435.1. GTDB lineage: Bacteria > Pseudomonadota > Alphaproteobacteria > Acetobacterales > Acetobacteraceae > Paracraurococcus > Paracraurococcus lichenis. The sequence continues at coordinate 91,698 of NZ_JAUTWS010000016.1, forward strand.
CACGGCAACACCACCTACGCCACCTGCCTCTCCTGCGGCATGCGGCACGAGATCGCCGATATCCACGCTGGCTTCAGCCAGACCGACGCGGTGCCGGACTGCCGCGCCTGCGGCGGGCTGCTGAAGACCGCGACCGTCAGCTTCGGCCAGTCCATGCCGGAACTGCCCATGCTGCGGGCGCGGGAGGAGGTGGCGGCGGCCGACCTCTGCCTCGTCCTCGGCTCCTCCCTCGTGGTCTATCCGGCGGCCGGCTTTCCGGAGATGGCCAAGCGGATGGGGGCGCGGCTCGCCATCGTGAACCGGCAGGAGACGCCGCTCGACGACATCGCCGACCTCGTCGTCCATGAGGGCATCGGCGACGTCCTGGGCGGCGCCGTCGGGGTCAACTGACGGGCGGGCGCCGCGTCAGGCCGCCTCGGCGTCGAGCTGCCCGGCCAGGACGCGCGCAGCCGGCAACTCGATGATGCAGGTCAGGCCCGCGGGCTCCCAGCGCAGGTCCAGCGTCCCGCCGAGCTGCCGCGCCAGCGTCGACTGCATCACCCGCGTGCCGAAGCCGCGCCCGGTCGGCGGCGCCTCGACCGGCGGCCCGCCGCGCTCCCGCCAGACCAGGCGCAATTGCTCCTGCGGCCCGCCCGGCAGCTCCCAGTCCAGCGTCAGCATGCCCTCCGCCCGCGACAGGGCACCGTATTTCGTGGCATTCGTCGCCAGCTCATGGATCGCCATGGCCAGCGGCTGCACCGCGGTGGCGCCGATGGTCACCGGCGGGCCGCGCAGCTCCGCCCGCGGCCCGGCATCCTGGGCAGCGCCGAGGAAGGGGGCGAGCTCGCCCCGCGCCAGCGTCGCCAGGTCGGCGCCGTGCCATTGCGTGGTCGACAGCAGGGCCAGCGCCTGCGCCAGCGCCCCGATCCGCCCATCCACCTGCTGGACGAAGGCGTCCAGCGTCGGCGCCCGCGTCAGCCGCAGCGCCGCGCGGGCGGTCGCCAGCGCATTCTTGGCGCGGTGGTCCACCTCCCGCATCAGCAGGTCGCGCCGCTGCTCGGCCTCGCGCTGCTCGGAGATGTCCTGCACCAGCACCACCACCCGGCCCGGCTCGCCCGGCAGGGGGGCGGAGGAGAGGCGCACCGGCAGCCGCGTGCCGTCCGGCCGCAGATACTCCTTCTCGAAGGGCTCCCACCAGCCGCGCGCCCGCCCCTGCTGCACCGCGCGGTCGTCCAGCGGCAGGTGCTCGGCCGGCGTCACCTGCCGCCAGTCCCAATCGCCGCGGACGAACTCGGCCTGGGTGCCGCCGGTCATCTCCAGCAGCCGGTCGTTAGCCAGCAGCGTCGCGCCCGTCTCGAGATCGAAGACCGACATGCCGACCGCCCGGCTCTCGAACACGCCACGGAAGCGCGCCTCGGCGGCCTGCCGCGCCTCCGCCGCCGCCCGGGCGGCGGTCTCCCGCCGCAGCGCCGCCTCCGCGACCTCCGCCGCCTGGGCGCGGCGAAGCGCCAGCCAGGCCAGCGCCACCAGGGTCAGCGCCGCCACCACGGCCACCGCGCCATAGACGGCGAGATTCTCGTACCAGCGACCCAGCAGGTCCGACCTGTCGGCGCCGAAGCCGACATAGACCGGCCAGGCCCCGACCTTGCGGAACAGGTAGAGCCTTGGCTGCCGGTCGGGGGAGCCGGGCTCCTCGATGCGGCCGCGCTCGGCGCCCATGGCGACGTGCCGGAGGAGCGGGTTGTCGGACTGGAGCCAGGTCCGGCCGTCCGGCCAGACCGGATGCCGCGCGAGGATCGCGCCATCGGCACGGAACAGGCCGGTGACGTGACGGAAGGGCGGCGCTGCCTCGGCATAGAAGCGCGCGAAGTAATCGGGGTCGAGCGAGACGTGGATGATGCCGGCGAAGCGGCCGGCGGCATCCGTCCGGCGCCGGCTGATGGCGAAGGAGGGCAGCGTCGTGGCCCGCCCCGTGAAGGCGGCACTGACATAGGTGCCGGCATCGGCACGGTCCTGCTGGACCCGGAAGAAGTCCCGGTCGGCAATGCTGGTGGCGGGATTCCAGGGCTGGCTGCCGGCGACGACATGGCCGGCGGCATCCGACACCCAGAGGGAGACGAACTGCTCGTAGGAGTGCCGGGTCGCGCGCAGGAAGGCGCTCGTCTCCGGCGCCGCGACCTGCGCCGGGTCCATGTCATGCACCCGGTCCGCCACCCGGGCCAGGACCAGCTCGGCGGTGTCGAAGGTCCTGGCCGCGTGCTCGTGCAGGATGGCCACGCTGCGCTCGGCCGTGTCGCCGGCCTCGCCCAGCACCTCCCGGCGGTTCCACCAGGCCGCGGCGCCGAAGACCAGGGCGGGTACGAGCAGCGCGGCCAGCAGCACGAGCTTCTGGAGGCGAAGGGCGGCCAGCGTCACTCTCGGTATGCACTCCAACGGGAAGTCGGCAGATGCTCGGGGCCGGACGGTGCGGAACCCGGCCTTCCGGCATCGTCAAGGCACTGGCCCCGACAAGTCATGCAAGGGAGGCAATAGCCGGGTCTGCTTCTTCGCAGCAATATCCGAAGCTCGCCGAATGCTTGCAACAGATGCGGTATTTCGTGATTGCCGGGCGAATATCATGGGCCGTCCATCGGGGAGGGCACCGGGACTGTCCGGCATGACAACGGACCGTGGCCATCAAGGCCCGGACGTCCCGGCCTCGGGGTTCACGCCACCTGCCTTGGCCGCCAGATCGCCGTGTGCAGCACATGCGCGACCGGGGTGCCCTCGCCCTCCACCACCAGCACGTCGAGGTCGACGATCCGGTGCCCCTTCCGCTCGCCATTGGCCGTGATGCGGGCGCGCGCCGTCAGCGTCCCGCCGACCCGCGCCGCGGCCAGGTTCCGCACCTGGCTGCCCACATGGATCCAGGGGCCCAGCACCACATTCTGCGTCAGCGCCTGGTTGCAGAGCCGCAGCACCTGGCCGGGATGCACCAGCCCGGCCCCGGCATAGAGCGGGTCCGTCTCCCCCACCCCGGCCAGGTACTCGGCGGCGAGGGCCGGCGTGACCTGCAGCGGCGCGGTGCCGAGGAGGGTGCCGGGCGCGAGGGACTCATCGCTTGCCGGCGGGCGCCCGGCCGGCGGGGCGCGCCAGGTCCAGCCGGCGGGATCGGGCAGCGGCCCGGGCGGCGGCAGCGCGGCGCGGCCGGTGGCGCAGACCGCCTCCTCGCGGCGGACCGTCAGCGCAAGGCCATCGCCCGCCTCCGCCGCCTCCACCGCCACCAGGTCGCCGTCATAGACCGGCGACTGGAAGCGGCACTCGGCGGTGCCGTGCTCCAGCCAGGCGCGGCCCCAGCGGGCCACCGCGGCGTGGCAGGCATAGGCATAGACCTCCACGCCCGGCACCAGCGCGCCGCGGAAGCCGAAGCGCCGGGCGACGGTGTCGTCATGGATCCGGTTCTCGGACTGCGCCGAGAGGTTGCGGGCGCGGACCTCGTAGGCTGTGGCGGCCATGGCGTTCTCTCCCCTGCGCGGCAGGGTGGCCGCCGATGCCCGGGACGGCAAGCGCCGGTCCGTCAGGGCGGCTGGACGCCGACCGGGTCGCGGGGCCCCGGCTCCATCCGAGATTCGGCCTGCGCCGATGGTGCCGCGCGCCGGCGATCGGCCTCCGCGGCCCTGGGCGGCGCCACCGGCTGCGGCGCCGCCCGGGCCGCCAGCCGGTCGGCGAGCCAGAAGGCGACCGGGTTCAGCGCGATGGTGATGAGCGCCACGGCCAGCACCAGGTCCCTGCCCTGCTCCGGCAGCACCTTCTCCGTCACGCCGAGCCCGGCCAGGATGAAGGAGAACTCGCCGATCTGCGCGAGCGAGGCGGCGACCACCAGCGCGTCCCGATTGTTGAGGCCGCGCAGCCGCGCGATGGCCCAGGCCGCCGCCGGCTTGCCCAGCATCGCCACCAGCACCGCCCCGGCCAGCGCCAGCGGCTGCGCCCAGAGGATCGCCGGGTCGAACAGCATCCCGACCGAGACGAAGAACAGCACCGCGAAGGCGTCGCGCAGCGGCAGGGTCTGCTCGGCCGCCTTCTGGCTCAGCGCCGACTGGCCCAGCACCAGGCCCGAGAGGAAGGCGCCGAGGGCGAGGGAGACGCCGAAGGCGACGTAGGCGAGGTAGGCGACGCCGAGGGCCGCGACCAGCGAGGCCAGCGAGAAGAGCTCGCGCGAGCGCAGGGCGCCGACCATGGAGAGCGCCGCCGGCAGCACCCGGCTGCCCACCAGCAGCATCAGAGTGACGAAGACCGCCACCTTGCCCAGCGTGATCAGCAGGGAGACGAGCAGGCCATGCCCGCCGACGCCCATGCCGGAGAGCATGCCGACCGGCATCCGTCCGTCCAGCAGCGCCGCCGCCACCGGCACGAGGACGAGGGCCAGGACCATCGCCAGGTCCTCCACCACCACCCAGCCAACCGCGACCTTGCCGGCCCGGCTCGCCATCGCGCCGCGCTCGGCCAGTGCCCGCATCAGCACGACCGTGCTGGCGACCGAGAGGCAGATGCCGAAGACCAACCCCTCCCCGTCGCTCCAGCCCCAGAGCCGGGCGACGCCCCAGCCGAGCAGGCTGCCCGCCGCCATGGCGAGCGGCGCGCCCGGCCCGGCGACGCCGCGCGCCTCGGCCAGTTCGCGCGGGGAGAAGTGCAGGCCGACGCCGAACATCAGCAGAATGATGCCGATCTCGGAGAGCTCCTTGGCGAGGGCGAGGTCGCCGATGAAGCCCGGGGTCTGCGGCCCGATCAGCACGCCTGCCAGCAGGTAGCCGACCAGCGGCGGCAGCCGCAGCTTGCGCGCGACGACGCCGAGCAGCAGTGCCGCGGTCAGGGCGGCAACCAGCGTGGTGAGGAGCGGCGTGTCGTGCGGCATGCCCTCTATTTGGGGGAAGCCGCGCGCAAATGCACCCGATTCACACGTTCAGGTAGCGGCGCCGCAGATGCCCCATGAAGTCCTCGGGATCGAGCAGCTTGCCGGTGGCGTGCCGCAGCAGGTCCTGGAAGCCGAGGCGCGAGCCCTGCGCGTGCACCTTCTCCCGCAGCCAGGCCATCAGCGGCAGCATCTCGCCCTGCGCGAGGGCGTCGTCGATTTCCGGCACCTCGCGCCGGGCGGCCTGCATGAGCTGCGCGGCGGCCATGGCGCCCAGGGTGTAACTCGGGAAGTAGCCGAAGGCGCCGTCATGCCAGTGGATGTCCTGCAGACAGCCGCGGGCGTCGTCGGGCGGGACGATGCCGAGCAAGGCGGAGAAACCCTCGTTCCAGGCGGCGGGCAGGTCGGCGACCTCGAGCGCGCCCTCGATCATAGCCCGCTCCAGGCGGAAGCGGAGGATGACATGGGCGGGGTAGGTCAGCTCGTCGGCATCGACGCGGATATGGCCGCGCTCCACCCGGCGCCAGAGGGCGACCAGGTTCTCCGTGGCATAGAGCGCCGGGTCGCCGCCGAAGCTCGCCCGCAATTCGCGCCCGAGGAAGGAGAGGAAGCCGTCGGAGCGGCAGGCCTGCATCTCGACGATCAGGCTCTGCGACTCATGCGCCGCCATGCCGGCGGCATCGCCCACGGGCTGGCGGGCCCAGGCGGCGGGCAGGCCGCGCTCGTACTGGGCATGGCCGGTCTCGTGCAGCACGCCCATCAGCGCCTTGGCGACGTCGTCCTCGGCATAGAAGGTCGTCAGGCGGACATCGGTCGGGGTGCCGCCGCAGAAGGGATGCAGGCTCTCGTCCAGGCGGGCATGGCCGTAGTCGAGGCCGACCCGCTCCGACATGCGGCGGCAGAGCAGGCGTTGCTTGTCCACCGGGAAGGGCCCGGGCAGCGGCCGCGGGGCGGGGCGGCGGGCCTGGATCGCCTCGGCCCGCGGCAGGGCCTCGCGCAGGAAGGCCTCGTAGGCGGCGAAGACCGGCTCGACCTCGGCCGCCGTCACGCCGCGCTGGTAGCCCTCCATCAGCGCATCATAGGGCGAGAGGCCGAGCGCGGCGGAGAGCGCCCGGGCCATCTCCCGCTGCAGCCGCACCACCTCCTCCAGCGCCGGGCGGACCAGGGCGAAGTCGGACCGCGCCTTGGCCTCCCGCCAGGTGCTCTCGCAGGCGCTGTTGGCGCGCGCCATGGCCTCGACCAGCGCGGTGGGCAGGGCGGCGGAGCGCCGGTGGGCGCGGCGCATGAGCTCGAGATTGGCCCGGTCCCACTCCCCCTCGGCCTCGGCGACGGCGAGGTCCTCGGCGACCTCGGGCGCGGTCGCCAGCTCATGCGCGAGGCCGGCGAGGGTCGCCAGTTGCTCCCCGCGCGCCGCGGCGCCGCCGGGCGGCATCATGGCGCTGGCATCCCAGTGCAGCATGGCCTGCGCCTCGCCGAGGGTGGCGATGCGGGCGGCGCGGGCCTTCAGGCGGTCATAGGCGGCGTTCATGCCGGGTCCTTTTCAAGGCGAGGCTTTCCGCCGCCACAGGAAGGCGCCGAGCACCCCGACCAGCGACACCGCCAGGCCGTACCAAGTGATGGCATAGCCGAGATGCGGGTTGTCCGGCCGCGGCAGGTGGCGCGGGGCGGCGGGCAGGGCATCCACCGGCGCCCCCGGTGGCGCGAGGGCGACGAGGCCGAAGGGCATGGGAGGCGGCAGGTCCAGCGCCCGGCCGATCGCCGCGGGGTCGAAGACATAGAAGCGTCGGCCGGCCGGGTCGTCCTTCGGGCTGTTCCAGTCGCGCTCGTCGGCGGGGCGGACGAAGCCGGTGACCTCGACCCGGCCCTCCGGCCGCGCCACTGGCCGGGTGCGTTCCATCGGCACCCAGCCGCGGTCGACCAGCAGGGGCGGCGCGCCGTCGCGCAGCAGGGGCGTGACGAGATGGGTGCCGAGCGTGGTGCCGCGCAGTTCGACGCCCAGCATCGCCTCCCGGTCGTAGTCGAAGCGGCCGGCGGCAGCGACCTTGGCGAAGGGACGCGCGGCGGCGTCGAGCGGCGCGGGCGGGCCGGCCTCCGCGGCCGCGATGCTGGCCAGCAGGTCGGTCTTCCAGTGCAGCCGCCGGACCTGCCAATTGCCGAGGCCGATGAGGATGACCAGCACCGGCAGGGCGGCGATCACCGGCAGCCAGCGCCGGATGCTCATTCGTGACGGCACCCGCATCGCGCCTCCGCGGCGGACGGGGCCCTCGCGGTGCCCGCCGCGCGCGGCGTCGCCGGACGAGATGATGCCCCGGGGCGCAACGGCGCATCCGGTCCGGGGAAGGCTGTCATGCCGTGGGCGCGCGCAGGCGGTGGCGGTACTGCAGCGCCACCAGCAGGCCCTTGGCGATGCGCATCACCGCCAGCGACAGCGGCACCACCACCAACGGCCAGAGCACCGCATGCACCCAGAGCGGTGGCTCGTACTTCACGTCCACCACCAGCGCCGCGATCACCGTCAGCGCGCCGACGATGAAGATGCCGGCCATGGCCGGCCCGTCGCCCGAATCATGTGCCCGGAGATCGAGCCCGCAGGCGGGGCACCTCTCCCGCACCGCCAGCAGCCCGGAAAACAGCGGGCCGCTGCCGCAGCGCGGACAGCGGCCCAGCAGGGCAACCGGTGCCAGCGGGGCCGCCCCGGAGGCCGGGGCCGCACCCACCGCCATGTCAGTGCGCCGCGATCTCGCCCGCACCCCACCAGTAGATGCAGACGAAGAGGAACAGCCACACCACGTCGACGAAGTGCCAGTACCAGGCCGCGGCCTCCAGCCCGAAATGCTTCTGCGGCGTGAAGTCGCCGCGCATGGCGCGGATCAGGCAGACCAGCAGGAAAGTGGTGCCGACGATCACGTGGAAGCCGTGGAAGCCGGTCGCCAGGAAGAAGGTCGAGGGATAGACGCCGCCGGTGAAATGGAAGGGCGCGTCGGAATACTCGATCGCCTGGAAGGTGGTGAAGCTGATGCCGAGGAACACGGTCAGCGCCAGGCCGCGCACCAGCGCCTTGCGGTCGCCATGCAGCAGGCCGTGATGCGCCCAGGTCACCGTGCAGCCGCTCAGCAGCAGGATCATGGTGTTGAGGAAGGGCAGGCCGAAGGGATCGAAGGTCAGCACGCCCTTCGGCGGCCAGATCGCCACCTCGGCGCCCGAGACATGGTTCGGGTAGAGCGCGAAATGGAAATAGGCCCAGAAGAAGGCGACGAAGAACATCACCTCGGAGGCGATGAACAGCGTCATGCCGTAGCGCAGGCCGATGCGCACCACCGGCGTGTGCAGGCCGGGCGTGTGCGACTCGCGGATGACGTCGCGCCACCAGAAGAACATGGTGGCGAGCACGCCGAGCACGCCGACCACCAGCATCCACTTGGTGCCGTAATGCGCCAGCAGGATGATGCCGAGCACCAGCGCACCGCCGGCGAAGGCGCCGACCAGCGGCCAGGGCGAGGGATCCACCAAGTGGTAGGGGTGCTTGTGCAGCGGGGCGGGCTCCGCCGTCGCCGTCATGTCGGTGGTGCTGGCCATCTGACGTCCTGGTCCGATCCGATTCAGTCGGGACCGGCCCCTACTGGGCGGGGTCCCGGTTGCTGCGCATCAATCCTCAAAACCCTGCCCCGATCAAGCCCGCCGGGCCGATCCTGGCGGAGTTTCCAGGGGTTTACGGGGTGCCGCGCGGCGCCGCGCCGACATGCGGCCCGGCATTCGCCAGGGCGCCGCTGCGCTGCGCATCGTCGAGGCTGCGGAAGAAGCTGTAGTTGATGGTGATGGTGCGGATGTCGCGGGTGTTCGGGTCCGCCGCGATCTTCGGGTCCACCCAGAAGGCGAGCGGCATGTCCACCTGCTGTCCGGGCTCAAGCGTCTGCTGCTCGAAGCAGAAGCAGGCGGTCTTGTGGAAGTACTTGCCCACCACCTCCGGCGTGACGTTGTAGGTGGCAACCCCCGTCACCGGAACATCGGCGCGGTTGGCCGCCTGGTAGAAGGCCATGGCCTCCTCCCCCTCCCGCACCTGCATCGGGCCCTGGCCCGGCGCGAAGCGCCAGGGCAGGTCGGGCTGGGTATTGGCGTTGAAGCGCACGGTGATCACGCGGCCGCTCGCGCCAGGCGCCGCGGGACCGCCCACCTGCACCGTGCCGTTGTAGCCGGTGGCGCGGCAGAACATGTCGTAGAGCGGCACGGAGGCGAAGGCGAGGCCGACCATGCCGCAGACGAAGGCGCCGACGCCCGCGGCCATGCGGCGGTTGCGGCGGCGGAGCGTCTCGGCGCGAAGGGGATCCATGCCGCGGGAGGTGGGAGCGGGCCGGTCCATGGGCTAGCCCCGCAGCACGCGCGCGGTGCTGATGAAGAAGAACAGCACGACGAGGGCGATGAGGACGCCGAGCACCGCCCAGTTCTTCTGCCGGCGGCGGCGCTCGAAATCCGCGCGCTGCTCCGGCGTCATCGGCTGGGACGCAGCCCCCTGCGCCGTCATCCGAGGATCATCCGGTCCACCGCCAGCGCGATGAACAGCAGGCCGAGATAGGAGAGCGAGTAGCGGAAGCACTTCTTCGCCGGCAGGTCGCCCGAGAGGCTGCGGCCCGCCTCATCCTGCCGGTCGCGGAAGACCGCGATGGCCTGGCGCAGGAACTCCGCCCCCAGCAGCACCGCGGCCGCCGCATAGATCAGGCCGGCGAAGCCGAGCAGGCTGGGCAGCAGCGTCAGCGGCAGCAGCACCAGGGTGTAGAGCAGCACCTGCCGCCGCGTCTCCTTCGCGCCATGGGTGACCGGCAGCATGGGCACGCCCACGCGCTCGTAATCCGCATGCGCGAAGAGGCTGAGCGCCCAGAAATGCGGCGGCGTCCAGAAGAAGATGATGGCGAAGAGCACCAGCGGCTCGAGCGTCACATGGCCGGTGACCGCGGCCCAGCCGATCACAGGCGGGAAGGCGCCGGCGGCGCCACCGATAACGATGTTCTGGCTGGTCCGGCGCTTCAGCCACATCGTGTAGACCAGGACGTAGAAGGCGATCGAGAGCGCCAGCACGCCGGCCGCCACCCAGTTGGTGGCGAGCCCCATGATGAGGACCGAGGCGACGGCGAGGCCGACGCCGTAGGACAGCGCCGCGCCCGGCATGATCCGCCCGGCCGGGATCGGCCGCGTCGCGGTGCGCTTCATCCGCGCATCGATGTCGCGGTCGTACCACATGTTGATCGCACCCGCGGCGCCGGCGCCGAGCGCGATGCAGAGCACGGCGGCGATCGAGAGCGCGGGCGGCAGTGAACCGGGTGCGACCAGCAGCCCGACCACGCCGGTCAGCACCACCAGCGACACGACGCGGGGCTTCAGCAGCGTCACCCAGTCGCGCACCTCCGAAAGGTCCTGCGGCGGGGCGAGCACGTCGGGGGTGGCGGCGGTCAGATCGCTCATCGGGTGGCAGTCCAGGCCCTGCATGGGGAAACGCCATGCCCGGCGGCATGGCGCGGTCCGGTCGGTGTGGGAACGCGGGCCGGAGCCCGAAGGCTCCGGCGGTCACTGCAGCGTCAGCAAGTGCCCGGCCGTTCCGGGCCTCCGCAGGTCAGCGGACGTGCGGCAGCTCTTCGAAGGTGTGGAAGGGCGGCGGCGAGCTGACCTGCCACTCCAGCGTGGTCGCACCCTCGCCCCAGTAGTTATCGGCGACCTGCTCCTTCGAGGTGAAGGTGCGGTAGACGACGTAGAAGAAGACCAGCATGGACGCCGCGGCGATATAGGAGCCGAGCGAGGAGACCATGTTCCAGCCCCAGAAGGCGTCGGGGTAGTCCGGGTAGCGGCGGGGCATGCCCTGCGCGCCCAGGAAGTGCTGCGGGAAGAAGATGAAGTTGGCGCCGATGAACAGCATCCAGAAATGCACCTTCCCCCAGAACTCCGGGTACTGACGCCCGCTCATCTTGCCGATCCAGTAGTAGAAGCCGGCGAAGATCGAGAAGACGGCACCCAGGCTCAGCACGTAGTGGAAGTGCGCCACCACGTAGTAGGTGTTGTGCAGCACCACGTCGACGCCGGCATTGGCCAGCTTCACGCCGGTGACGCCGCCGAGGGTGAAGAGGAAGATGAAGCCGATCGCCCAGAGCATGGGCACGCGGAGCTGGATGGAGCCGCCCCACATGGTGGCGATCCAGGAGAAGATCTTCACGCCCGTCGGCACCGCGATCACCATCGTCGCCGCCATGAAGTAGGCGCGGGTGTCGACGTCGATGCCCGAGGTGAACATGTGGTGGGCCCAGACGATGAAGCCCACGACGCCGATCGCCACCATCGCATAGGCCATGCCGAGATAGCCGAAGACCGGCTTGCGGCTGAAGGTCGAGACGATGTGGCTGATGATCCCGAAGCCCGGCAGGATCATGATGTAGACTTCGGGGTGGCCGAAGAACCAGAAGAGGTGCTGGAACAGCACCGGGTCGCCGCCGCCCGCCGGGTTGAAGAAGGCCGTGCCGAAGTTGCGGTCGGTGATCAGCATGGTGATCGCGCCGGCCAGCACCGGGACGGCCAGCAGCAGCAGGAAGGCGGTGACCAGCATCGACCAGACGAACAGCGGCATCTTGTGCAGGGTCATGCCCGGCGCGCGCATGTTGAAGATGGTCGTGATGAAGTTCGCCGCGCCCATGATGGAGCTCGCGCCCGCCAGGTGCAGCGAGAACAGCGCCAAGTCCATCGCCGGGCCGGGATGGTACTCGCTGCTCGACAGCGGCGTGTAGATCGTCCAGCCCGCGCCGGGGCCCGAGCCGATGAAGAGGCTGCTGCCCAGCAGCAGGAAGGCCGGCACCAGCAGCCAGAAGCTGATGTTGTTCATGCGCGGGAAGGCCATGTCCGGCGCGCCGATCATGATCGGCACGAACCAGTTGCCGAACCCGCCGATCAGCGCCGGCATGACGACGAAGAAGACCATGATCAGGCCATGGGCGCTGACCACCGCGTTCCACATCTGGCCGTCGGCGAAGAACTGCAGGCCGGGATTCTGCAGCTCCATGCGCATCAGCACGGACAGGGCGACGCCGATGATCGCGGCGAAGACCGAGAAGATCAGGTAGAGGGTGCCGATGTCCTTGTGGTTCGTGCTGAACAGCCAGCGCGCCACGAAGCCCGGCGTATGGTCGTGATGTGCGTCATGCCCGTGATGGGCGTGGTCAGTCGCGGTCGCCATGGATCCGTCCTGCCTGGAGGTCATTGTCCGCTCGCACCTGCCCCGCGGTCAGCGGGGCAGGGCGGCAAGCTGCTGCGGGCCGGCCGGCGCGGCCGCCACTGGCGGGGCGCCATCCGCCTGCGCGTACTTCTTCTTGGCCTGCTCGATCCAGGCCGTGAACTCGGCCTCCGGCACCGCCTGCACCTGGATCGGCATGAACCAGTGGTTGGTCCCGCAGATCTGGTTGCACTGGCCGTAGAAGGTCCCGGCCCTATCGGCGCGGAACCAGGTCTCCAGCGTCCGGCCCGGGATCGAGTATTTCTGCACGCCGAGCGCGGGGACGAAGAAGCTGTGGATCACGTCCTGCCCGGTGGTCAGCACGCGGACATTCTTGCCCACCGGAATGACCAGCGGCTCATCCACCGCGAGGTTGCGGGGCTGGCCGGGCTTCAGGTCCTCCTCCGGGATCGGGCGGCTGTCGAAGGCGAAGTCCTGGTCGGGATAGGCGTAGTGCCAGTACCACTGCCGGCCCTGGACGTTGATGGTGAGGTCGGCGTCACGCGCCCGGTCCTCGTAATAGATCAGCCGGAAGGAGGGGATGGCGATCACCACCAGGATCAGCACCGGGATCACCGTCCAGGCGATCTCGATGATGGTGTTGTGGCTGGTGCGGGACGGGGTCGGGTTCGCCGACTCGCGGAACTTCCACACCACATAGGCCAGCAGCACCAGCACAAAGGCGGTGATGGCGATGATGATCCACAGCACCAGCGTGTTGAAGTCGTGGATCGCTTCCTTCACCGGGCCGGCCGCCGGCTGCAGGCCGATGCCCCAGGGGGCCGGCGCGCCAAGGTTGCCATGGGTCTCGCCGACAATGCCGCCCGTGGGCGTGTTGCCCTGCGCCAGCGCCTGCCCCAGCAGGCAGGACGCCCAGACGAGACCGGCCGTCGCCAGCCCCGATGCCTTAGCCAACCATCGCCCGATCACACGTCGCATCCCATTCCCGCCCGGGCAGGCGACGCGCGCCGCCCATATTCCATCCCCGCCGGGCCGCCGGGCGGCCGGCACGGCTGCTCCCGCAGGGCGGGGCAGACGCGGCCGGACCATAGTGCCGGTTCCTGGCACCGCACAAGTGAGCCGGCCTTGCGATGACGCAAGCCCGGCGCGGTTTTTCAGGTGCCGCCTTCGGCCTCCGCATCGACCTCGGCGACATGGTCGACCATGTCCGACAACATGGATCGGACATGCTCGTCCTGCACCGCGTAGAAGACCTGCCGTCCCCGCCGGTCCGCCTGCAGCAGCCGCGCCGCGCGCAGCAGGCGCAGGTGGTGCGAGACCAGCGAGGCCGAGATGCCGAGCCGATCCGCCATCTCGCCCACCGCCGCCGGCGCATCCAGGCAGGCCAGGATGATCCGCAGCCGCGTCGGGTCGCTCATCAGGCGGAACATCTCCGCCAATTCGACGACCTGGTCCTCTCCGATCCGAACCCGACCGCGCATCGCTGTCTTCCTATCCCGGCGTCGGAACACTCGCGCCTCGCGCCCCTCACCACAAGCGGCCCTTGACAGGCCGCGGCCGCGGGGGCACCTGCGCTACATAGTATAACCCACTGAAAAACAAGGGGCGTTTGAACAGTTGAAGACCTGTTCAGCCATGCCGGACGGGCCCGGCCCATGCTGACCCGCACGCCGGCCGAGGCCGCCGCGCCTCCCGCCCCGGCGGCGGAGGTCAGCCTGCCGGAGATGCACCGCAGCGTCCGCATCCCGGACGCCGCGGGCTGGCTGCGCCGGCTGCTCGCCTTCGTCGGCCCCGGCTACCTCGTCGCGGTCGGCTACATGGACCCGGGCAACTGGGCCACCGCGCTCGCCGGCGGCTCGGCCTTCGGCTACACGCTGCTCGCCGTCGCGCTGCTCTCCTCGCTGATGGCCATGCTGCTGCAGGCGCTCTGCGCCCGGATCGGCATCGCCACGGGCCGCGACCTCGCCCAGCTCTGCCGGGACCGCTTCCCCCGCCCGGTCAACCTCGCGCTCTGGCTGCTGGCCGAGATCGCCATTTGCGCCACCGACCTCGCCGAGCTCATCGGCACCGCCATCGCGCTGCAGCTCCTCTTCGGCATCCCGCTGCTGCTCGGCGTGATGCTGACCGCGCTCGACGCACTCCTCATCCTCTGGCTGCAGCACCGCGGCGTCCGCTGGCTGGAGGCGCTGGTCGCCGGCCTGATCTTCCTCGTCTTCGGCTGCTTCGCTGCGCAACTCCTCATGGCGCAGCCGGACTGGGCGGCGGTGCTCGGCGGCTATGTGCCGAGCGCCTCGATCCTGACCGACCAGGAGCAGCTCTACATCGCCATCGGCATCCTCGGCGCGACGGTGATGCCGCACAACCTCTACCTCCACACCGCCGTGGTGCAGTCCCGCGCCTATGGCGAGGGCCTGCCCGCGAAGCGGGAGGCGATCCGCTTCGCCGCCATCGACAGCACCGCGGCCCTCTCCCTCGCGCTCCTCGTCAACTCCGCCATCCTGATCACCGCCGCCGCGGTCTTCCATGCCGGCGGCCGGACCGAGGTCGCGGAGATCCAGGAGGCCTACGAGCTGCTGACGCCGATGGTCGGCAGCGCGGTCGCGGCGACGCTCTTCGCCATCGCGCTGCTTGCCTGCGGGCTGAACGCGACGGTGACCGCGACGCTCGCCGGCCAGGTGGTGATGGAGGGCTTCCTCGGCCTCCGCCTGCCGCCCGCGATCCGGCGGCTGATCACAAGGCTGGTGGCGATCGTGCCGGCCGTGGTGGTGACCTGGCTGCACGGCACCTCGGGCACCGCCCAGCTCCTCATCCTCTCGCAGGTCGTGCTCTGCCTGCAGCTCCCCTTCGCGGTGGTGCCGCTGATGCTCTTCGCCTCTGACCGGACGCGGCTCGGGGCGCTGGCCGCGCCGCGCTGGCAGGTCGTCCTCGGCTGGGCCGCCACCGTCGTGATCGTGGCGATGAACCTGAAGCTGCTCTCCGACGTGCTGGCCGGTTGACGCCGGCCGCCCGGGCGGGCTTCACGCCGCCCGTGCACCGCGACGCCGCCCCCTCCCGGCTGCCGGGCCGGCCTGCCCTGGCCCTCATCCTGTCCCTGGCCGGCCTGCTCCTGCTGCCGGCCCTCGCCGCGCCGGCGCGGGCGGAGGAGGACCCCTGGACCGCCTGCCGCCGCGCCATCGCGGCGGCCGAGCCGCGCTCCGGCCTGCCGCCCGGGCTGCTGCTGGCCATCGCCCTCGTCGAGAGCGGCCGCAGCGACCCGCGCACCGGCCGCTTCGAGCCCTGGCCCTGGTCCCTGAACGTCGAGGGCGAGGCCCGCCGGCCGGAGAGCCGCGCCGCCGCGGCGGCCGAGGTCGCGGCGCTGCAGGACGCGGGACGGCGCTCCATCGATATCGGCTGCATGCAGGTGAACCTGCTGCACCACCCCGGCGCCTTTCCCGACGCGCAGGCGGGTCTCGAGCCCGCCGCCAATGTCCGCTACGCCATCGCCTTCCTGCGCGACCTGCATGCGCGGCTCGGCAATTGGGCGGAGGCGATCGCCAACTACCACTCGGCCGATGCCGAGCGCGGCGCGGGCTATCACCGCCGCGTGGTGCTGGCGCGACTCGGCGCGGCCTGGGCAGCGGGCGGCGGGACCATTCCGGTCGCGGCGGCCAGGGGGCTCTGCGCGCCGGGCATGGTGCCGGCGCTGCGCGTCTCCACCAGGGCAGCGAGGCCGCGCATCACCTGCCAGAGGGGGGCTCTGCCCACCTCGCACTCCCCCGCTGGGGCCAAGGCTTGGCCCCGGACCCCGCCCTGATACTGACCGGCAGACGTCTCGACGTCTGCCGGTCAGTATCGCGCGCAGGGTTGGTGTGGCGGCTGCGCGCCGAACCACAAGCCATACCGGGCAGCATTCTTGCTGGCCGGTATGGGTCAGGCGGGTTGCGGGACCCGGACCAGGGTGAACAGGCCGAAGGGGGGACAGGGGAGGATCTCGGCCGCCGCCGCCGGGTCCTCCAGCAGGTCGCCCAGGGCGAAGTCGGGATGCCAGCCCAGCACGCGGGACAGCGGCGCCAGCGTCCGCTCGGCCCACCAGCGCAGCCCGCCCTCGGCCGCGAAATGGTTCACGAACAGCAATTGCCCGCCCGGGCGCACCACCCGCCGCATCTCGCGGTAGAGCCGGCGCGCATCCGGCACCACGGTGGCGGTGAACATCGCCACCGCCACGTCGAAGCTGCCATCGGCGAAGGCCATGGATTCGGCATCCATCTCCAGCAGGCCGAGGACGTTGCGCAACCGCTTCGCCTGCACCCGTTCCTTCGCCCGCAGCAGCATGTCGCGCGACAGGTCGATGCCGACCACCCGCTTGCGCGGGTCATAGAGCGGCAGGGCCAGGCCGGTGCCCACCCCCACCTCGAGCACGCGGGTGCCGGGCAGTCCATTGACCGCCGCGACCGCACGCCGGCGCCCGGGACCGGAGACGGACCCGAACACCTCGTCATAGACGCCCGCCCAGCGGCGATAGGCCTCGCGCACCGCACCCGCGTCGAGCGCGGCACGGGGATGGCCTATGCGGGCGTCCTGGAGCAGCCTCGCCTCGCGAATGCGTGTGACCCTTTTATGAATGCCTGCGCCGGTGGGGCTAGACCAGCGGGGGGCCCCTGGCAACCCTTGTTCATCCCCGGGCCTGCCGGTCCGGCAGCGCCACCAGCACCCCGCCGAGCGCGATCACCCCCGCACCGAGCAGCGTCCAGCCATCCGGCCAGTCCGCGAAGACCAGCACGCCGGCGACCGAGGCCCAGATGAGCTGGGTATAGGACATCGGCGCCAGCAGGCTGGCCGGCGCCCGCGCATAGGCCAGCACCAGCAGCCCGTGGCCAAGCCCGCCCAGCAGGCCGAGCGCCGCCAGCATCCCCCATTCCGGCAACGCCGGCGGCGTCCAGACGAAGGGCTGCGCCAGGCTGGTGGCGAGGGAGGCGGCGAGGCCGGTATGCAGGATGGTGGTGCGCGGGTCGTCGATGGTCGCCAGCCGGCGCGTCAGGATCTGGTAGACCGCGAACATCGCGGCGGTGCCGAGCGGCAGCACGGCGGCCCAGTGCACCGGCGCGCCGCCTGTCAGGAAGGGCGGCCGCAGCGCGATCAGCACGCCGAGCAGGCCGATGCCGACGCCGAGCCAGCGGCGCGGCCCCACCCTCTCCCGCAGCCAGACCGCGGCGAGGGCGACGGTGAAGAGCGGCGAGGCGAAGCCGATCGCCGTGCAGTCCGTCAGCGGCAGATGCACCAGGGCATTGGAGAAGAGCAGGTTGCTCCCCGCCAGCAGCAGGCTGCGGAGCGCCTGCAGCCCCGGCGCCCGCGACCGCCAGGGCAGCCGCCCCAGCCAGAGCCGGAAGAACAGCGCGGCGGCGAGCAGGCTGAAGAGGAAGCGCGCCCACATCAGTTGCGGCACGGCGAACTGCGCCGTCAGCAGCTTCAGCATCGTGTCCATGCAGACGAAGACGGCGAGCGCTGCGAGTTGCAGCGCGACGCCGGCGAGGCGGCCGTTCATGCCTGCGCGGACGGGCGGATCATGCAGCCAGCATCGCCGCGGCCCAGCCGCAGCGGAAGCGCGAGCGGAGACGTGCTGCGATGCTCCCGGCGCGCGACGCCATCAAGGATCCGGCCATCCGGATCGGCCGATGACCGCGCCCGCGCCCGCGCCCGCATGGCCGGCCCCGGAAACGACGATGGCCGGCGCGAGGCCGGCCATGACGACGCAACACGGCGTGATGCGGCGGAGCGGCTTACGCCGCGTCCTCGCGCCGGTCGCGCACGCGCACATAGGCGACCGCGGCGTGCTCGGTGCAGTAGGGCTTGCTCGGCATCGCCTCCGCCGCGCAGAAGCGGAACTCCGGCGTGCCCGGCTCGCCGATCGGCCAGCAGCAGGTGCGGGCGGAGACGCGCGGGAAGGGCCGCACCACGGCGGCGGGCGGCGTCACGGGCGCGGCGGCGGCCGGCGCCTCGGGGCGGCGGAGCGGCGCGGGCTCGCGCAGCGGCGGCGCGGCGACCGTGCGGCGCGGCGCGGCGACGGGCCGCGGGGTGGCCTGGCCTTCCGCCTCGCGGCGGATCGGGCTCGGCCGGGCCGGCAGGTTCAGCCGGTGGGCCTTGCCGACCACGGCATTCTTCGAGACACCCATGCGCCGGCCGATCTCGGCCGTCGAATGGCCCTCCGCCCAGAGGCCACGGAGCTGCTCGATTGCCTCAGTCGTCCAGTCCATGTGGTTCTCCCCGAGCCCGACCCACTAGATGTTGTCGCCCACAAGATACGGTAGGCCAACGCGACCCCCTGCCACAAGTTCTGGCAGAGGGTCAGAACACGAAAAACTGTGGAAAAACCGGGGGAAAACATGAGGAAGAAAAAGCTTCGCCTCTCGCTTCGCATCAGAAACGCGAAGCGAGAGGCGCGATGTTGCCAGATTAGGTCATTGTAACGATTGTCCCGCGACGGGCCGCTTACTGCAGATCGACCGTCACCAGGTCCTGGAACCAGGACTGTGCCGAGACGAAGCCGCGCACCCGCCGCGACATGGCGCGCGGATTGAGGTCGTGCACGATGTACAGCCAGGGCGGGTTGTCGACCAGACGCTCATGCGCCTTCGCATAGGCGGTGTTGTAGTCGGCCTCGTTGCGCGCATTCTCCAGCGCGGCGAAGGCTTCCTCGAAGGCCGGGTCGCTCCACTGGCCCCAGTTGAAGCCATTGGGCGGCACGAAGGCCTGCAGGAAGTAGCGCGCCGCGACCGCAGGGTCGGAGGAGGGCGAGGATGGGTTCACCGAGACCGAGCCGTTCAGGATCGGCGCATCCGGCGCCTGCCGCACCGCCGTCAGCAGCGTGTTCCACTCCGTCACCTCGAAGGAGACATCGACGCCGCAGGCCTCCTTCAGGTTCTGCTGCATGTACTCGTTCATCGGCAGCGGCAGCATCTGCCCGGAGCCGCTGGCCGAGATCATCACCTTGAACTTGAGCGGCTTCTGCGGCGTGAAGCCGGCGGCAGCCAGCAGCGCCTTCCCTTTCGCCGGGTCGAAGCCATAGCGGTTCTCCGGCTTGCCGAAATTGGGGTCGGAGGGCTTCAGCCAGCCGACCGAGGGCTCCGCCGTGTCGTTGAGCAGCGAGACGAGGCCGGCGCGGTCGACGCAGTAGTTCAGCCCCTGCCGGACGCGGACATCCTTGAAGGGCGTGGCGCTGCCGCCGAGCTGGTAGAACCACGGCCAGACATGCGGGTAGCTGTTCGTCACCACGTTGAAGCCGGCCTGCTTCAAACTCGGGATCGCATCCGGCGGCGGCACCTCGATCCAGTCCACCTGGCCGCTGCGCAGCGCGGCGAGGCGGCTGTTCGCCTCCGGGATCGGCAGCAGCAGCACGCGGTCGAGCTTCGGCACCCGCGCCTTGTCCCAGTAGCCCTCGTTCTTCGCCAGCTCGGCCGAGACGCGCGGGGTGAACTTCGCCAGCTTGAACGGGCCGGTGCCGGCCGGCGCCATGGCCACCTTCGCCCAGTCGCGGCCGGCTGCCTCGAAGCTCTGCGGGCTGGTCATCAGGATATAGACGGCCATGTAGGGGAAGTAGCTGGCGACGCGGGTGGTGCTCAGCGCCACCGTCATGTCGTCGATCTTCCTGTAGCCGGCCAGGATCGGGATGCGGGCGCGGGCGATGCCGCTGCCGGCCGGCTCGAATTGCGGGCTGTCGTTCTTCCAGTAGCGGTCGAGGTTCCAGATCACCGCATCGGCGTCGAGGGCACTGCCGTCGTGGAATTTCACCCCGGGCCGCAGCTTGAAGATCCAGGTCTTCGGGTCGGCCGGGTCCTGCGACCAGCTCTCGGCAAGGCCGGGCCGCAGCGTCGCCGGCCGGTCGGCGCGGGAGAGGTCCCAGAGCACCAGCCCCTCGAAGACGGGATAGCCGAGGAAGCGCACGCCCTCGAAGCCGTTGTTCGGGGCGCCGGTGGTGGTCGGCACGTCGGCCGCCGTCATGGCAATGCGCAGCACCTTCTGCTGCGCCAGCGCCGGCGGCGCCGCAGCGAGAAGCGCCGCCAGGCCGAGGCCTGCGGCGCGGTGGAACAGGGTCATCGGCGGGGTCCTCCCGGTCTGAGGTGAGCCGGTGGGTAGCAAGGACCGCGCCAGGGCCCTCAGCCGGGATTGCGCAGGTTCTCCCGCAGCGTTCGGCCGGCATAGGCGGTGCGGTACAGGCCGCGCCGCTGCAGTTCCGGCACCAGCAGGCGCGTCACCTCCTCGAAGGTCACGGGAAAGACGGTGGGCGGCAGGATGAAGCCGTCGCAGGCGCCGGCGGTGAACCAGTCCTCCAGCACATCGGCCACCTGCGCCGGCGTCCCCGCCAGCAGGTCGCGCGGGCGCCGCACGGCCTCGGCGAAGCTGATCCCCTTCTGCCGCGCCACCTGCAGCATGCGGTCGCGGTGGCCCTGGACGCCCTGGTTGCTGCCCCCCGCCCCGTCCAGCGCCGCCGGGTCCTCGATCCGGCTGAGATCGGCGACCACCGACCAGGAGGAGGCGGCGAGGACCAGTTCCGGGTCCACCAGGGATTCGATGAAGGCGGCCTTCTCGCGCGCGATGCTCTCCGTCTCCCCCAGCACCACGGTGACCGAGGGCAGCACGGCGCATTCGTCCGGGTCGCGGCCGATCGCCGCCATCCGGCTGCGGATATCCGTGCGGTAGGCGATTGCATCGGCCTTGGTGGCCGGGGTGCAGAAGATCATCTCCGCCCAGCGCGCGGCGAATTCGCGGCCGCGCGGGGAGGAGCCGGCCTGCATCAGCACCGGCCGCCCCTGCGGGCTGCGCGGGACGGAGAGCGGGCCCTCCGTGCTGACATAGCGGCCCTCGTAATTCGCCCGGTGGATCTTCGCGGGGTCGGCGAAGCGGCCGGAGGCACGGTCCAGGACCAGCGCGTCCGCCTCCCAGCCCTGCCAGAGGGCATCGCAGGCCTCCAGCACCTCGTCCGCCATGTCATAGCGGGCTTCCTTGGGCGGCAGGCCCGGCTGGCCGAGATTCCGCGCCTCGAAGTCGCGGCCGGTGGTGACCACGTTCCAGGCCGCCCGGCCCTTGCTGAGGATATCGAGCGAGGCGAGCCAGCGCGCCGCGGCATAGGCCGGGGTGAAGCTGGTCGAGAGGGTGACGCCGAGGCCGAGGCGCTCGGTGACGCGCGCCATCTGCGGCAGCAGGACCATGGGATCGACCAGGGTGAGTTGCCCGCCGCGGCCGACATAATCCGCATAGCTGCCCTTGTAGAGGTCGGGGATGCCGAGCCCGTCGGCGAAGAAGCAGGCATCGAAGAGCCCGGCTTCCAGGATGCGGGCGCAGTCCTCCCAGCGGGAGGGCTCGAAGAGGTCGTCGAGCGTCGCGGCGGGGTGCCGCCAGGTGCTGGGATAGCTGAAGCTCGGGCCGGCCTTGAGATAGGCGACCAGGTGCATCCTGCGGCTCGTCATCGCGCCTCCTCCGGTGCCGGCGGGCGAGGGGGCCCTCCCCTCGCCCAGGCACACGGCATGCTGCCTATGGTTATTGCAGGTCCACCCGGGTCAGGTCCTGGTACCAGGACTGGGCACTGACGAAGCCCTTCACCCGCCGGGTCATCGCCCGTGGGTTGAGGTCGTGGACGATGTAGAGCCAGGGCGCCCCGTCCACGAGCCGCTCATGCGCGCGCTTCAGCGCCTCGGCGATCTTCGCCGGGTCGCGCTCGGTCTCGACCGCGGCGAAGGCCGCATCGAACCCGGCATCCTTCCAGTGGCCGGCATTGGAGCCGACGGGCGTCGCGTTGGAGGAGAGGAACCAGCGCGCCATCTGCGAGGGGTCCGACGAGACCAGGCTGATGTTCAGCGCATCCGCCCCCAGCCATTGCGGCGCCGTCGGCTCCGCCCTGAGGCCGGCCAGCAGCGTGTTCCACTCCACCACCTCGAAGCCGACCTCGACGCCGCAGTTCTCGCGCAGTGACTGCTGCAGGAACTCGTTCATCGGCAGCGGCAGCATCTGGCCGGAGCCGCTGGTGGAGATGCCGACCTTGATCCTGAGCGGCTTCTGCGCCCCATAGCCGGCTGCCGCCAGCAGCGCCTTGCCCTTGGCGGCGTCCAGCCGGTAGCGGTTCTCGGGCGAGCCGAAGAGCGGATCGCCCGCCTTGTAGAAGCCGACCGAGGGCTCGGCCGTGCCGTTCAGCAGCGCCAGCATGCCGTCGCGGTCGATGCAGTAGTTCAGCGCCTGCCGCACCCGCACGTCCTGCACCGGGCTGCCCGCCTTGCCCGCGGCGAAGACCCAGGGCCAGACATGCGGATAGGAGTTGGTGACGACCTGGAAGCCGCCCTGCTTCAGGCTGGGGATGGCGTCGGGCGGCGGCACCTCGATCCAGTCCACCTGGCCGCTGCGCAGCGCGGCGAGGCGGCTGTTCGCCTCCGGAATGGGCAGCAGGAGGATGCGGTCGAGCTTCGGCCGGCGGTCCGGGTTCCAATAGGCGTCGTTGCGGGCAAGCTCGGCGGACTGCCGCGGGACGAAGCGGCTGATCCGGAAGGGCCCGGTGCCCGCCGCCCCGGCCGCCGCCACCTTGCCCCAGTCATTGCCGGCCGCGGTGAAGCTTTGCGGCGAGGTGAAGAGGATCCAGGTCAGCAGGTAGGGCAGGTAGGAGACCGGGCGGGCGGTCTCGATCTCGACCGTCCGGTCGTCGATCTTGCGGTAGCCCGAGAGGATGGAGACGCGGCCGCGCGCCAGCGCCGCGCCGGCGGCGTCGAATTGCGGGCTGTCGTTCTTATAGAAGCGGTCGAGGTTCCAGATGACCGCATCGGCGCCGAAGGGCGTGCCGTCATGGAAGGCGACGCCCTGGCGCAGGGTGAAGCGCCATTTCTTCGGCTCGGCCGCATCCTGCGCCCAGCTTTCGGCCAGGCCCGGGCGGATATCGGCCGGCTTGTCGGCGCGGGTCAGGTCCCAGTCCACCAGCGGCTCGAAGACCGGGAAGCCGAGGAAGCGCATGCCCTCGGAGCCGTTGTTGGGCATGCCGGAGGTGGTCGGCACGTCGCTCGCCGTCATGGCGATGCGGAGCGTCTTCTGCTGCGCGGCGGCAAGGGTCGGCAGGGCCGCGATGGTGGCGGCGAGGGCAAGGTGGCGCAGTCGCATGCAAGGCTCCGGTCCCGGTGAGGGGCAGGGCCTTGCAAGCCGCGTGCAACCGCCCGGCCGCCGCGCCGGCGCCGGCATGGCGGGGCTTCCGCCCCCTACCCCGCGCTGCGGTCCCGGTAGGTCCGCTTGAGGTCCGCCTTCCAAAGCTTGCCCGTCGCGGTCAGCGGCAGGCTGTCCACGAACTCCACCTGGTCCGGGATCCACCACTTCGCCACCTTGCCCTCGTAATAGCCGAGGATGTCCTGCGGCGTCGGGCTGGTCCCCGGCTTCGGGACGATCAGCAGCAGCGGCCGCTCGTCCCATTTGCTGTGGTGGATGCCGATGACGGCGGCCTGCGCCACCGCCGGATGGCCCAGGATCAGGTTCTCCAGCGTGATGGAGCTGATCCACTCGCCGCCCGACTTGATGACGTCCTTGGCGCGGTCGACGATCTCGATGCAGCCGAGCTCGTCCACCGTCACCACGTCGCCGGTGCGGAACCAGCCATCCCCGGTGAAGGCCGGATCGCCCGGCCGGTTGAAGTACTGCTTCGCCACCCAGGGGCCGCGCACCTCGAGCTCGCCGAAGGCGACGCCGTCATGGGGAATCTCCTTCCCCTCCCCGTCGCGCACCCTGAGCTCGATCCCGAAGAGCGCGCGGCCCTGCTTGCGCGCATAGTCGAGGAAGCGGTCCGCGTCCCAGTCCGCGTTCTGCGGCAGGCGTGCATTGGCGGTGCCTAGCGGGCTCAGCTCCGTCATGCCCCAGGCATGGCGGATGTTGATGCCGTACTCCTTCAGGAACCCGGCATTGATCGGCGTCGGCAGCGCCGTGCCGCCGACGACCAGCCGCGGCGGGTGGCGGAAGCGCCGGGACGGGTCGGCCCGCAGCCATTGCAGCAGCGCGGTCCAGATGGTGGGCACGCCGGCCGAGAAGGTGACGCCCTCCTCCTCGAAGAGCCGGTGCAGGCTGGCCGGGTCGAGCTTCGGCCCGGGCATGACGAGGGAGGCGCCCGCCATCGCAGCGGCATAGGGAATGCCCCAGCCATTCACGTGGAACATCGGCACGACGGGCATGACCACGTCCTCGGCGCCGATGTTGAAGACGTCCTTCTGCAGCACCGAGATGCCGTGGATGACGGTGGAGCGGTGGCTGTAGAGTACGCCCTTCGGATCGCCCGTGGTGCCGGAGGTGTAGCAGAGCGAGGAGGCCGAACGCTCGTCGAGCTCGGGCCAGTCGAAATGCCCGGGCTGGCCGGCGATCAGGCTCTCCTGCGCCACCACCTCGAAGCGGCCGCGCAGCGGGCAGGGGTCGGGGATCTCCGCCTCCGTGCCCATGACCACGATGGTCCTGAGGCTGCCGGGCAGGTGGTCGGCCAGCGCCTCGGCGCCCTTCATCAGGGTCGGGTCGACGAAGAGGTGGGTGTCCGCCGCGTCCTTCAGGATGAAGGCTATCTGGTCGGGGAAGAGCCGCGGGTTCACGGTGTGCAGCACCGCGCCCATGGAGGAGACGCCGTAATAGACCTCGAGGTGCCGGTGCTCGTTCCAGGCGAGCGTCGCGATCCGCTCTCCCTGCTTCACCCCGCGCGCCGTCAGCGCATGCGCCAGTTGCGCGGCGCGGGCGGCGACCTGCGGCCAGGTGTGCCGGACCAGGCTGCCATTGGGTCGGGCGGAGACGATCTTCGCGCCGCCATGGTTCCTCGCCGCATGCTCCAGGATGGAGGAGATGAGCAGCGGACGGTCCTGCATCAGGCCCAGCATTCCCGGAAGCCTCCCTAGGTTTGCCTGCGATATGAGGCTCCGGGGGCCGTGGCGGCAAGGGCGGCGTCAGGCCGCGGGCGGGACATCCGCGCCGAGGGCGATCTCCAGCAGGCTGGGCCCGCCCGGGATGCGGCACGCCATCATGGCATCGAAGGCCGCATGCGGGTGCGGCAGGTCGAGGTGCAGATGGGCGTGCCGGCCCGGCGCGGGGCCATAGGATCCCCCGATCGCGGCGACGAGGTCGGAGGGATGGAATCGCGCCCCACCCAGGGCGCGGGCATTGATCCAGAGCCGGGCGCCGGCCCGGACCCGGGCGAGGAACCTCGCATCCACGGCCCGCGCGACGGGATCGACGGTGATGAGCAGGTCCACGGGTCGCCCCTGCTCGCCGAGGCGGGCGGCGATCCGCGCCGCGGCATGGCCGCCCCAGCTATGGCCGACCAGGCGGATCGGCGTGCCGGGCGGCTGCGCCGCGATCAGGGCGAGGATGGCGCCTTCCTGGTCGTGGTGGCGGTAATGGACCAGGCGCATCCCGGCATCCGGCAGGCCGGCGAGGCGGTCATGGACCCGGCCGACCTTGCGCAGCAGGCGGTCGGCGGCGCCGCCGATCAGGACGAGGAGCGGGCGGGCCGGGGCAGGCTGACCGGACACGTCGGGGCGGGGGTGCATGGCGGGCTTGTAGCGCGGTGCCGGGACCCGCGCGCGCCGTCCCGGGCCGGCCGCGCGCGGCGCGGATCATGGAGGGGGTCCCGGCTGCGAGGACGAAGACGTGGTCGGCGTACCGCCGTCCGCGCCCTCACCCCGCCCGGATGAAGGCCGCCGCGCGCTCCCCGATCATCAGCGCCGCCGGCTGGATGTTGGAGGAGGGCACCAGCGGCATGACGCTGGCATCCGCCACCCGCAACCCCTCCACGCCCTTCAGCCGCAGGCGGCTGTCCACGGGCGCCAGCGCGTCCTCCCCCATCCGCGCCGTGCCGCAGGGGTGGTAGACGGTGCCGCCGTCGCGGCGGATCATCGCGAGTATCTCCTCATCCGTGCGCACCTCCGGCCCGGGCGTCAGTTCCTCCTCGATCAGCGCGGCCAGCGGCCCCTGCGACGCAAGCTTCCGGCCGTACTTCACGCCCTCCACCATCAGGTGCCGGTCATGCGCCGCCTCCAGGTAGTTCGCCCGGATCACCGGCTTGTCCGCCGGGTCGGGGCTGCGCAGCGTGATGGTGCCGCGGCTGTCCGGCCGGCACTGGCAGGCGCTGAACATGAAGCCGGGATGCCGGTCCGGCCCCTGGTCGTAGCTGGTGACGGTGAAGTTCACGAAGAGGTACTGCATGTCCGGCTCCTCCGCGCCGGGCAGCACGCGGGCGAAGAGGTTGGCCTCCGCCGCGCCGATGCTCATCGGCCCGCGCCGGTCGAAGGCGTAGCGCGCGGCCATGCGCAGCTTGCCGACCGGGCTGTGCCAGTACTCGTTGACCGTGCGGCAGGGCTTCACCCGGAAGCGCATGCGCTGCAGGAAATGGTCCTGCAGGTTCCGCCCGACCCCCGGCGCGTGCAGGAGCGTCTCGATCCCCATCTCCTGCAGGTGCGCGCCGTCGCCGATACCGGAGAGCATCAGGATCTGCGGCGTGCCGATCGCGCCCGCACTCAGCACCACCTCGCGCCGCGCCTCCCAGCGCTCCAGCCCCGCCGGGCCCCTGACCAGTGCGCCGATGCAGCGCATGCCCTCGAACAGGAGCCGCTGGATCGGCCGCTCCGGCATCACCCGCAGGTTCGGCCGCGCCAGCGCGGGCTTGAGGAACATGTCGGCCGAATGGCTCCGCACGCCGCGCCTGATGTTCAGCGGCATGGGCCCGACGCCCTCGTGCCAGGCGCCGTTGAAGTCCTTCACCCGCTGGTGGCCCATCGCCAGGGCGGCGGCGATGAAGGCCTGCGCGCCGGGGGAGGTGTGCCGCGCCTCGGAGGTATGGATCGGCCCCGCCGTCCCGCGCTCGGCGGAGGGCTCGCCCGCCCAGGTCTCCATCCCGCGGAAGAAGGGCAGGCAATCGTCATAGGACCAGCCGCGCGCCCCGGACTGCGCCCAGCGGTCGTAGTCGCGCGGGCTGCCGCGCAGGAACACGAGGCCGTTCACCGCGCCGGAGCCGCCCACCACCTTGCCGCGCGGCCAGTGGATGCTGCGGCCCTCGAGGCCGGGCTCGGGTTCCGTGTGGAAGCGCCAGTCGTACTTGCCGCTGGAATAGAGCCGGGCGAAGCCGGCCGGGATGCGGATCCAGGGATCGCGCCAGGCCGCCGGCCCGGCCTCGATCAGCGCCACCTGGGTCGCGGCATCCTCCGACAGCCGCGCGGCGATGACGCAGCCGGCCGAGCCGGCGCCGAGCACCAGGATATCCGTCGTGTGCACCGCCGCGACCTGCTCGCGCCGGACCGATCCCTCGGGCATTGCCGCTTCCCCCCGACCTGCTTGTTGGGGGCATGATGGCAGGGGGCGCGGCGCCGCGCCTAGTCCGGCCTGATCCCGGCGTCGCGGATCAGCGCCCCCCACATCGCCGTCTCGGCCTCGAGCGTCCGGCGCAGGGCCGCGGCATCGCCTGTCGTGATGGTGACGCCGCTCTCGGCCATGCGTGCCCGGACATCGCCATCTTGGGTCGCGGCGGCCAGCGCCGCCTCCAGCCGCGCCAGCACCGGCGCCGGGGTGCCCGCCGGCGCGAAGAGCCCCTGCCAGAACACCACGTCGAAGCCCGGCAGGGCATCGGCGACCGGCGGCAGGTCCGGCAACAGGCCGCTGCGGTCGGCCGAGGAGATGGCGAGGCCGCGCGTGCCGCCGTCGCGCAGGCTCGGCAAAGCCTCCAGCACCGCCTGGAACATGGCCTGGATGCGCCCGGCCCGCAGGTCGAGCAGCGCCGGCGCGCCGCCGCGATAGGGCACATGCGTCACCTCGATCCCGGCGCGCTGGGCAAACAGCGCCTGCGCCAGGTGGTTCACCGCGCCCGTGCCGCTGCTGCCGAAATTGAGCCTGCCCGGATTGGCCCGGCACCAGGCGACCAGCTCCGCGGTGCTGCGCACGGGCAGCGCGGGATGGACATGCAGGACGAAGGCGGTGCGGAAGACCATGCCGATCGGCGCCAGTTCCCGCAGCGGCTCCTTCGGCGTCAGGCTGGGCTGCAGGCCAGGGTTGATGGCGAGCGTCGAGGTGCCCATCAGCAGCGTGTACCCGTCCGGCCGCGACCCCGCGACGGCGGTGCCGGCGACCGAGGTCGCGGCGCCGGCGCGATTCTCCACCACCATGGGCACGCCGAGCTCGCGGCCCATCCGCTCGGCGACCGCGCGGCTGGTGATGTCGGTGACGCCGCCCGGCGCATAGCCGGACATCACGGTGATGGCGCGGGCCGGGAAGGCCTCCGGCGCCTGGGCGCGGGCGGCGGCGGGCAACAGCGCGGGCGCGGCCAGCAGGGCGCGGCGGCGGATGATCATGGACGGTCTCCCGGTATCGTTCGCGGCGCAAGCTGGCCGCGCAAGCCGTCGCGAGCAAGACGGGACGGAAATACGCATGTCATCGTCATGTCATCCGCATGTCACAGGGCACCCGTATAGGCCGCCCAGGGACGAGGGATGCCGATGCTCGAGCTGCAGGGCCTGACGCGGCGCTTCGGCGCCGTGACGGCGGTGGACGCCGTGACGCTGTCCGTGCCGGCCGGCCAGATGGTCGGCGTCATCGGCCGTTCCGGCGCGGGCAAGTCCACCATGCTCCGCATGATCAACCGGCTGACCGACCCGAGCGCCGGCCGCATCCTCTTCCACGGCCGCGACGTCGGCGCGCTGCAGGGCGCGGCGCTGCGCCGCTGGCGCACCGACTGCGCCATGATCTTCCAGCAGTTCAACCTGGTCCCGCGCCTCGACGTGCTGACCAACGTGCTGGTCGGGCGGCTGAACCATGTGGCGCCCTGGCGGTCCCTCGCCGGGCTCTGGCCGGAGGCGGACCGCGCCATCGCCCTCTCGGCGCTCGAGCAATTCGATATCGGCCGGCTTGCGGCGCAGCGTGCCGACAGCCTCTCGGGCGGCCAGCAGCAGCGCGTCGCCATTGCCCGCGCCCTGGTGCAGGAACCCTCCATCATCCTGGCGGATGAGCCGGTCGCCTCGCTCGACCCGCGCAATGCCAGGCTGGTCATGGACGCGCTGGCCGACATCAACCGGCGCTACGGCATCACCATCCTGGTCAACATCCATTCGCTCGACCTCGCCCGCGCCTATTGCGAGCGGCTGGTCGGGCTCGCGCAGGGGCGGCTGGTCTTCGACGGCCCGCCCGAGGCGCTGACGGACGAGGCCGCCCGCCAGCTCTACGGGCTGGAGGCGGCCGAGGCGGTGGGCAGGGACGCGCCCCGCGTGCCGGTCCACGCCTGAACCACCCACGGAGACGACACGCATGTTCAGCCGCCGCACCCTGATCGGCGCGACCGCCGCCATGGCCGCCGCGCCCGCCGCCCTCCGCGCCCAGGCCTGGAAGGGCCAGTATCCCGAGCTGGTCTTCGCCATCATCCCGTCGGAGAACGCCTCGGGCGTCATCAACCGCTACACGCCCTTCGTCGAGAGCCTGACGCGGACGCTCGGCACCAAGGTGACGCTGCGCGTCGCCAACGACTACGCCGCGGTCATCGAGGGCCAGCGCGCCGGCAACATCCACCTCGCCAGCTACGGCCCCTCCTCCTTCGCCCGGGCGCTGATGACCGGCGCGCAGATCGAGGCCTTCGCCATCGAGGTCAACCTCGACGGCACCAAGGGCTACCACTCCGTCTTCTACGTGAGGAAGGACAGCCCCTACCAGACGATCGAGGACCTGAAGGGCAGGAACCTCGGCCTGGTCGACCCGAACAGCACCTCGGGCAACAACGTGCCGCGCTTCGCCATGAACAAGATGGGCATCAACCCCGATCAGTTCTTCGGCAAGGTGGTCTATACCGGCAGCCACGAGAATGCGGTGATCGCGCTCGGCCAGGGGACGGTCGACGTCGCCGCCAACTGGTGGAACGACGAGCAGGAGAGCAACCTGTTGCGCATGGCGCGCAAGGGAATGGTAAAGGCGGAGGATTTCCGCATCATCTTCAAGTCCGAGCAGATCGTGAACTCGCCCCTCGCCTACCTCACCAGCCTGCCGGCCGAGCTGCGCGCCGCCATCCGCACCGCCGTGCTGGAGATGCCGGAGAAGGACAGGGCGGCGTTCGACGCGATCTACGAGGGCAAGCAGAAGCCCTGGGAGCCGGTGGACAATGCCGCCTACCAGCCGATCATCGAGCTGAACCGCTTCGTCGACAACCTGCGTCGCCAGCGCGGCTGATCGCGGCCGATGCGCAGCGGCGGCGGCGGCCTCATCGTCCTGCGCGGCGACAGGCTGGCGCCGCTCGCCGCCTCCTATGACCGGGTGCGCGCGGCCGGGCGCCGCCGCACCCTCCTCCTCGGCGCCGCCACCCTCGCCCTGCTGCTGCTCAGCGGCTGGGTGGCGCAGGTGGACCCTGTCCTGCTCTGGGCCAAGGGCGGCAATTTCCTCGGCTATTTCGACCGGCTGACGACGCTCGAATCCGGTGCCCACGCCGGCCAGCGGGTCTGGATGGACCCGGCGGAGTGGTTCTGGGGCCTGCCGCACTGGCTCGCCCTGCTCGGCGACACGCTGCTGATGGCCTATGTCGGCACCCTGCTCGGCGCGACGGGCGGCCTCGCCGCCGGCCTGCTCTCGGCCGCGAACATCGTCCCGAACGGCTGGGTGCGGATCGGGGTGAGGCGGCTGGCGGAGTTCTGCCGCACGGTGCCCGACATCGTCTTCGCGCTGGTCTTCGTCATCGCCTTCGGCCTCGGCCCGCTGCCCGGCGTGCTCGCGCTCGCCATCCACAGCTTCGGCGCGCTCGGCAAGCAGATCTCCGAGGTGGTGGAGAACATCGACATGAAGCCTGTGGAGGGTACGATCGCCGCCGGCGCCGCCTGGACCGCCATGGCGCGCTTCGCTGTCGTGCCGCAGGTGCTCCCCGGCTTCCTCGGCTACGCGCTGCTGCGCTTCGAGATCAATGTCCGCGGCGCCGCGGTGCTGGGTTTCGTCGGGGCCGGCGGCATCGGCCAGGACCTGGTCGAGGCGATCCGCAAGTTCTACTACAACGACGTCGCGGCGCTGCTCGTCCTCGTCATCCTCACCGTCTTCGTCATCGATGCCCTGACCGGCGCGCTCCGCCGCCGCCTGCTGGAGGAGGGACGCGCATGAGCGGCAGCACGCTGCGCGTCAGCGACAGCACGCTGCGCGCCGATGCGCTGGCCCGCCTGCCGGCGCTGCGCGTCGCGCATCCCGCCGCTTTCCGCCGGCTCACGCCCGGCCGCGCGCTGGTGCTCGGCCTCCTCCTCCTCGGCACGGCGCTGCTGGCGCTCGGCATCTGGCGGCTGCAGATCGTGCCGGGCCGGCTGCTCTCCGGCCTCGGCGAGCTGCTGCACTTCGTCACGCTGATGCTGCCGCCCGATCCGGGCTCCTGGGCGCAGACGCGCCTCATCCTGCACGCCCTGGCCGAGACGCTGGCCATCGCCTTCCTCGGCACGCTGATGGCCGCGCTGCTCGGCCTGCCGCTCGGCCTCCTCGCCGCGCGCAACGCCACGGTCAATGGCGTGGTCCGCTTCCTGTCGCGGCGCCTGCTCGACAGCCTGCGCGGCATCGATGCGCTGATCTGGGCGCTGATCTGGGTCAGCGTCGTCGGCCTCGGCCCCTTCGCCGGCGTGCTGGCGGTGATGACGGGCGATATCGGCATCTTCGGCAAGATGTTCTCGGAGGCGATCGAGGCCGCCGACCGCCGGCCGCAGGAGGGCGTGGTCGCCGCCGGCGGCGAGGGGCGCGCGCGGCTGCGCTTCGGCGTGCTGCCGCAGGTGCTGCCCGTCATGGCCGGCCAGGTGCTCTACATGATCGAGAGCAATGCGCGGTCCTCCACCATCATCGGCATCGTGGGGGCGGGCGGCATCGGGCTGATCCTGGCGGAGATGATCCGCACGCTGGAATGGCCGACCGTCGCCTTCATCGTGCTGCTGATCCTGGCCATGGTGGCGGTGATCGACGCCGTGTCGGGGCAGTTGCGGCGGCGGCTGATGGGGGCATAGCGCCCGCGGCCCGGACGGGGCAGGCTGGGCGCCTGCAACCGGGATGGGGTGGCCGATGCTGCGGATCCGCGAGGACGACCTGACGGGGGAGGCGGTGCGGGCGCTGCTGGCCCTGCATCTCGCCGGGATGCATGCGAACTCCCCGCCCGGGCATGTCTTCGCGCTCGACCTCTCCGGCCTGCAGGTGCCGGAGGTGACGGTGTTCACCGCCTGGGATGAGGAGGCGATCGCCGGCGTCGGCGCGCTGAAGGAACTCGGCGACGGGACGGCCGAGGTGAAGTCCATGCGGACCCATCCGGACCATCTGCGCAAGGGCGTGGCGGCGGCGATCCTCGAGCATATCATCGCCACGGCGCGCGCCCGCGGCCTCGGGCGGCTGAGCCTCGAGACGGGCAGCGGCCCGGCCTTCGAGCCGGCGCTCGCGCTGTACCGCAGGCGCGGCTTCCGCGACGGCGAAGCCTTCGGGGACTACGTCCGCAGCGAGTTCAACCAGTTCCTGCACCTCGATCTTTGACTCGGTAGCCGTCGCCACGGGCGCGCCACGCGCGCTCGACCCCGTCGAGCGCACTCCGAGCCCCGGCCATGGGGCCCTTGCCGGGTCAAGGATCGGCCGCAGGCCGACCGCGCGCAGCGCGGCTGCGTCCTTGACGCGGCAAGGGCCCCATGGCCCCCGCGCTACCGCCCCGGCCGCGGCGGATCGGGCTGCGCCGTCGCCGGATCCTCCGGCCAATTGTGCCTGGGGTAGCGGCCGCGCATGTCCTTGCGGGCATCGAGCCAGCCGCCTTTCCAGAAGCCCGCGAGGTCGCCGGTGACGGCGATCGGCCGGCCGGCCGGCGAGAGCAGCGCGGCCTGCAGCGGCACCTTCCCGTCGGCGAGGCGCGGCAGCGAGGCCAGGCCATAGAGGTGCTGCGCCCGCGCCTCCAGCGTCGGCACCTCCCGCGCATAGTCCACCGCCGCGCTGCGGCCCGCCGGCAGCGGCAGGCGTGCGGGCAGGGCGGCGTCCAGGCGCTGCCGCCGCTCCCAGGGCAGGGACTGCAGCAGAATGTCCGGCAGGTTCAGGCCGGCGAGTTCCGAGAGCTTCGTCATGCCGTGCAGATGTGGCGCCAGCCAGTCCTGCACGGTGGCGATCAGCGCGGCGTCGGAGAGGTCGGGCCAGGCCTCGCCCTCGCTTCTCCGCATCCAGCCGATGCGCGCCTGCACCTGCCGCGCCGTGTCCGTCCAGCGCAGGTCGCGCAGCCCGCGCTCCGCGACGGCCGCGGCGAGCGCGGCGGCGACGGCGGCCGGGTCGGCATGCGGGATGGTCGCCTCCTCCAGCACCAGCGGGCCGAAGCGCAGGCGCCGGCGGGCCTGCACGGCGCCGCTCCGGGCATCGAAGGCGGCCCCCTCCTCCCGCACGAAGCGCTCGGGGAAGCGCGCTTCCAGCGCCGCGCGGTCGAGCCTTGCCGCCATGCGGATGCGGGCCTCCGTCCCCTGCAATTCGAGGTCGACCACGGCCAGCAGCGGCGACTTCGCCAGCGGGTCGGTCGCCGGCAGCCGCGCGCCCTGGCCCCCGGCGGAGCCGGAATGCAGAGACCCGGCGAGGCGGAAGGCACCGGCCATGACGCCGCGCATGGCGGCGATCCGGTCGGGGAAGCCGGCGGCCAGCAGCGCGCCGGGATCGCCCTCCGGGTGGGTGCTGCCATGCACGCCCAGCCGCCGCCGGTGCAGCGCCGCGGCGCGGCGGATGCGCTGGATCGCCGGGCGGTCGGCATTGGGATGGTCGCCCCCGTGCAGCAGGTCGAGGCGCAGGGTGATGTCGCTCGGCGCCTCCTTCCCGCGGACCGGGTCGCGCTCCTCCAGCAGGGCGGCGAGGTCGGCGGCCATGGCCTTCTCCCCCTCCGTCTCCGCCGCCGCCAGCATGCGGGCGAGGCGCGGATGAGTGCCGAGCCGCGCCATGCGCCGTCCCACCGCCGTCACCCGCCCTTCGCGGTCCAGCGCGTCGAGGTCGGCCAGCAGCGCCCGCGCGGCCGCCATGGCGCCGGCGGGCGGCGGGTCCAGCCAGGCGAGCGCGCCCGGCTCCGCCCCCCAGGCCGCGAGGTCGAGGGCGAGGCCCGACAACTCCTCCTCCAGGATCGCGGGCCGGTCCTGCGGCGCGAGGCCGCGATGCAGCGCCTCCGACCACAGCCGGATGGCGACGCCCGGCGCCGTGCGGCCGGCGCGCCCTGCCCGCTGCTCGGCCGCCGCCTTCGAGATCCGCACGGTGACCAGGCGCGAGAGGCCCGTCGCCGGATCGAGCCGCGGCGCCCGGCGGAAGCCGCCATCCACCACGATGCGCACGCCGGGGACGGTCAGCGAGGTCTCGGCGATGGAGGTCGCCAGCACGACCTTGCGCCGGGGCCCGGGATTGAGGGCGCGATCCTGCTCGGCCGGCGGCATCTCGCCATGGAGGGGCAGGACATCGGCCTCGATGCCGGACAGGCGCTCGGCGGTGCGGCGGATCTCGCCCCAGCCCGGCAGGAAGGCCAGGACATCGCCGGGATGCTCACGCAGCGCGGTGCGGATGGCGCCGGCCATGGCCTCCGGCAGGTCGCGCGGGTCCTGGATGTCGCGCGGCCGGTGCTCGATGGCGACCGGGAAGGCGCGGCCCAGGCTCTCGATCCTCGGCGCCTCGCCCGGCGATCCAGGCGGCGCGGCGCCGTCGGGCGCCCCGCCGCCCATCAGCCCGGCGAAGGCGCCGCCGTCGAGCGTCGCCGACATGGCCAGCAGCCGCAGTTCCGGCCGCAGCGCCCGCTGCAGGTCGAGGCAGAGGGCCAGCGCCAGATCGGTGTCGAGGTTGCGCTCATGCGCCTCGTCGAAGAGCACGCCGGCGACGCCCTCGAGCCCCGGGTCGGACTGCAGGCGCCGCACCAGCAGCCCCTCCGTCACCACCTCCACACGCGTGCGGTCGGAGACGGCGCGGTCGAGCCGGGTGGCGAGGCCGATGGTCCCGCCGGGCGCGCCCTCCCCCACCAGTTCGGCCATGCGCCGCGCGGCGGCGCGGGCGGCGACGCGGCGCGGCTCCAGCACCAGCAGCTTGCGGCCGGCCGCCCAGGGCTCGTCCTTCAGCACCAGCGGGACGAGCGTGGTCTTGCCCGCGCCGGGCGGCGCGATCAGCAGGGCATTCGGGCCCTCGCGCAGCGCCGCAGTCAGCGCCGGCAGGGCCTCGACGACGGGAAGGTCGGGAAGCATGCGCGGGACATAGGCGGGACGGCGCGGAAAGTCACAGCACAGGGCGGGCGGCCCTGCCTAACGCGGCAGGAGGGGCCATCCGGCGGTGGCCAGCGACCGTCCCTGCCGGCCGCGGCAAGATGGCCGGTCCGGCAGCCGACCGGCGCCGTCCGTCCGGCAGCGGCCCGGCGCGCCGGGGCTCCGAGGGCCGGTCACCGTCGGCGGGGAGGCCGCCCGGTCGCGCAGCCCGGCGCGCGGATCCGCGGCGGCTCAGGCCTCCTCGTCGTCCTCGTCCTCGTCTTCCTCCTCGTCTTCCTCGTCGAGCGGCACGAGGAAGACGGCGAACTCCTCGGCATCGTCGCCGATCGACCCGCCCTCCCGCGCCTCCTCGAGCCCCTCCTCCCAGCGGGTGGTCTCGGCCTCGCCCGCCTCGCGCACCGTCAGCGCCGCCGTCCCGTCCCAGAGCGGCGCACCGCCCGATTCGAACTCCTTCAGGTCCTGCCCGATCAGGGAGTTGACGAGTTCCTCCGCCGAGTCGCGGGTCTCCTCGGAGAAGACGAGGACGGGGCGGCCCGCGACCTCGACGGTGTAGAGTGTCATGGCTGGGTCCTTCCTGCGGCCGGGGTGAGGCGCGGCGGCGCCCCGCAACCCGCGGGCCGCCGCCCGGGGGAAGCGGGCCGCGCCGCCGGGAGTTCCGGCCACCGCCCGGCATCCAGCCATGGCCGCGTCACATCCCCGCGGCGCTTGCTTTGGCCGGGCGCCGATCCGTTCTATGGCTGCGCCATGGCCCGCCTGCTCCTCGCCCTGCTGCTGACCCTGCTCGCGCCGCTCGCGCAGGCGGCCGAGAGCGCGGCTATCCGCTCCCCGCGCGCCACCGCCACGCTGGTGGCCGCCGCCGCCGCGGTCGCACCCGGGGAACCGGTGGAGCTCGGCCTCCGGCTCCGCCTCGCCCCCGGCTGGCACAGCTACTGGCGCAACCCGGGCGATGCCGGCGCGCCACCGGAGGTGACGGTCCTGGCGCCCGCCGGCGCCGAGGCCGGCCCGATCCGCTGGCCGGCGCCGAGCCGCATCCCGACGGGACCGCTGGTCAGCTTCGGCTACGAAGGCGAGGTGCTGCTGCCCTTCCGCCTCGCCGCCCCCGCCGGCCTCGCCCCCGGCGACCGGCTGGCGATCGAGGCCGAGGCGACCTGGCTGGTCTGCGCCGAGCTCTGCATCCCGGAGGAAGGGCGCTTCCGCCTCGACCTGCCGGTGGCGGCGGGCGGCCGGACGGACGGCGCCCTCGCCCCGCTCTTCACCGTGGCCGAGGCGGCGGCGCCCCGCCCCTCCCCCTGGCCGGCCCGGGCGGCGCTCGCCGGCCGCGGCGGCAGCCTGACCCTGACCGGGGAGGGCCTGTCGCCCGCGACCGTGCGCGACGCCTTCTTCTTCCCGGCCGATGGCAGGCTGATCGAGAACCCGGCGCCGCAGCGTCTCTCCCTCGCCGAGGGACGCCTGGTGCTGGGCCTGGCGCGGCCCGAGGCGGCCGCGGCGCCGGCCAGCCTCGCCGGGGTCCTCGCCATCACCGACGCGGCCGGGGTGCGCGCGGCCTATGAGGTCGCGGCGCCGGTCGGCGGCCCGGTCGAGACGGCCCCAGGGGGAGATGCCTCGGCGCTGCCGCTCTGGCAGGCGCTGCTCTCGGCCTTCCTCGGCGGCCTGATCCTGAACCTGATGCCCTGCGTCTTCCCGATCCTGGCCATGAAGGCCATGGCGCTGGCCCGCCTCTCCGGCGCGGCGCGGGCGGAGGTGCGGGCCCATGCCGCGAGCTATACCGCCGGCGTGCTGGCCTGCTTCCTGGCGCTGGCCGGGCTGCTGATCGGGCTGCGGGCCGCGGGCGTCGCCGCCGGCTGGGGCTTCCAGTTCACCGCGCCGGCCTTCGTCGCGGCCCTCGCTTGGCTGATGCTGGCGGTCGGGCTGAACCTCTCGGGCGTCTATGCCATGGGCGGGCCGGTCGGGGCGGGCGGAGCGCTCGCCGGCCGGGGCGGGCATCTCGGCAGCGCCATGACCGGGGCGCTGGCGGTGCTGGTGGCCACGCCCTGCACCGCGCCCTTCATGGCGGCCGCCGTCGGCACGGCGCTCGCGCTGCCGGCGCCCGCCACCCTCGCGGTCTTCGCCGCGCTCGGCCTCGGCCTCGCCGCGCCCTATGCGCTGCTCGGGCTCGCCCCCGGCCTCGCCCGGCTGCTGCCGCGGCCCGGGGCCTGGATGGAGCGGCTGCGCCAGGGCCTCGCCTTCCCGATGTACGGCGCCGCCGCCTGGCTGGCCTGGGTGCTGGCGCAGCAGGCGGGGTCGGACGGGCTGGCGCTGCTGCTGGCCGGCGCCGTGCTGATCGGCTTCGCCGCCTGGGTGCTGGGCACGGCACAGCGCAGCGGCGGCAAAGGGCGCTGGGCCGGCCGGGCGCTGGCCGGGGTGGCGGCCGTCGCGGCTCTCGCCCTGCTGCCGGGCCTCGCTGCCGCCCCGCCGCGGGAGGCCGCGGCCGAGGCCGGCGCCGAACCCTGGTCCGCCGCCCGCGTCACGGCGCTGCAGGCCGAGGGACGGCCGGTCTTCGTCAACATGACGGCGGCCTGGTGCATCACCTGCAAGGTGAACGAGCAGCTCGTCCTGAAATCCGCGCCGGTCCAGGCCGCCTTCGCCGGCCGCAACATCGCCACTCTCAAGGGCGACTGGACCAATGGCGATGCGGCCATCGGCGCCCTGCTGCGCGAGCATGGGCGGGAGGGCGTGCCGCTGTACCTCCTCTACCCCGCCGGCGGCGGCGCGCCGCAGGTACTGCCGCAGGTGCTGACGGAGGGCATCGTGCTGCGGGCGCTCGACGGCGCGGGCTGAGCGGTCCCTCCGACGGCGGCGCTTGTCATCCACTCGTCGCGGACTCGTCATTGCCGCGTCGCCGGTCGCGGGCTAACGCCTGACGATCATGCAAACCGTGGCCCGCGCCCCGATCGACGCCTTGCGCCCGCGCCGCCTGCGCCGGCGCAAGCCGCTCCGCTTCCACAGCCGGCTGCCCGGCGGGCGTCTGTTCGACGTCTTCGAGGACAGGCCGCTCGGCGGTCGGGTGCGCGCCGTCCGGCGGCTGGTGCTGGTGCTGCTCTGGACCCTGCTCTGCATCCCGGTCCAGGCGGCGCTGCTGGCCCTGCCGGGCGAGGCCAGGGCAAGCTTCCCGCGGGTCTATCACCGCACGCTCTGCTGGCTGCTCGGCATAAGGGTGCAGGTCGTTGGCACGCCCAGCCGGGACCGGCCGGTGCTCTTCGTCTCCAACCACTCCTCCTGGCTCGACATCCCGGTCCTCGGCGGGCTGCTGGCCGCGCCCTTCGTGGCGAAGTCCGAGGTCGGGACCTGGCCGGTCATCCGCACCGTGGCGCGGCTCGGCCGCACCGTCTTCGTCAGCCGCAGCCGCGGCGCGACGGCGCAGGAGGCGACGGAGATGCGCGCCCGCATGGCGGCCGGCGACAGCCTGATCCTCTTCCCCGAGGGCACCAGCAACGACGGCACCCGGGTGCTGCCCTTCCGCAGCCCCTTCTTCGCCATCGCCGAGGGGGCGCGGCAGGTGCAGCCGGTCTCGGTGGTCTATGACCGTCTCGGCGGGCTGCCGGCCTGCCGGCGGGACCGGCCGCTGTTTGCCTGGTACGGCGACATGGAGATCGCCAGCCATGCCTGGCGGCTCGCCCGCCGCAGCGGTGCGCGGGTGACGGTGGTGTTCCACGAGCCCTTCCCGCCCGGCCTGCTGCCCAACCGCAAGGCGCTGGCGGCGGAAGCGGAGCGGATCGTGTCATTGGGCGCCGAGCGGCTGCGGCAGAACCGGCCGGTCGTGCCCATCGCGCCACAGCGTCACCCATCCGCCGCTTGACCGGCAGGGCCCGGGTGCCCGAGGCTTCCTTCGTGGTTCGAATCGGCCCCGTGGCCCGGCACCGGCCGGCCCCGGCAGGCGCTTGACCCGGCAGCGGGCCTTGCGCATCTGCCCCGCGGACCCCGGCATCCCATCGCGGCCGGGGCGGCGGAGTGTTTTCCCGGCATGACCACGACTGCGTCCACCCCCCGGAAGCGGCTCTTCATCCGGACCTGGGGCTGTCAGATGAACGTCTATGACAGCGCCCGGATGGCCGATGTCCTGGCGCCCATCGGCTATGTGCCGACGGAGACGCCGGAGGGGGCCGACATGGTCATCCTCAATACCTGCCACATCCGGGAGAAGGCGACGGAGAAGCTCTTCTCCGAGCTCGGCCGGCTGCGGGAAGCGAAGGCGGCGAGGCGGGCGGAAGGCGGGGAGATGGTGCTCGCCGTCGCCGGCTGCGTCGCCCAGGCGGAAGGGGCGGAGATCACCGCCCGCGCCCCCTGGGTGGACATCGTCCTCGGGCCGCAGACCTATCACCGCCTGCCGGAGATGGTCGCCCGCGCCAGCCGCGCCGCAGGCGCCGTGATCGAGACCGAGTTCCCCGCCGAGGACAAGTTCGACCACCTGCCGGATGCCGCCGCCCCGCAGGGGGTGACCGCCTTCCTCACGGTGCAGGAGGGCTGCGACAAGTTCTGCAGCTTCTGCGTCGTGCCCTATACCCGCGGCGCCGAGTTCTCCCGCCCCGTCGCGCAGGTGCTGGCCGAGGCGAAGCGGCTGGTCGCGGCCGGGGCGCGGGAGGTGACGCTGCTCGGCCAGAACGTCAACGCCTGGCATGGCGAAGGCCCGGATGGCCGCGACTGGGGCCTCGGCCGGCTGCTGCGGGCACTGGCGGAGATCCCCGGCCTGCTGCGGCTGCGCTACACCACCAGCCATCCGCGGGACGTGGACGAGGACCTGATCGCGGCGCATCGCGACCTGCCCAGCCTCATGCCCTTCCTGCACCTCCCGGTGCAGAGCGGCAGCGACCGGGTGCTCGCCGCCATGAACCGCGGCCATACCGCGGCCGATTTCCTCCGCATCGTCGACCGCCTGCGGGAGGTGCGGCCGGACCTCGCCCTCTCCTCCGACTTTATCGCCGGCCATCCCGGCGAGACGGCCGAGGATTTCGAGCGGACCATGGACCTCGTCCGCCGGGTCGGCTTCGCCCAGGCTTTTTCTTTCAAATACTCATCGCGCCCTGGAACGCCGGCCGCCGGCGCGCCATTTCAGGTGCCGGAGGCGGACAAGGATGCACGGCTGCAGGCGCTCCAGGCGCTGCTCAGGGACCAGCAGGACGCGTTCAATCGCTCGCGCGTCGGCATGACCTTCCCCGTGCTCTTCACCGGCCCCGGCCGGCATCCCGGCCAGGTCGCCGGCCGCACCCCCTGGCTGCAGCCCCTGCACCTGACCGGACCGCTGTCGCTGGTCGGCACCGAAGCCCCCGTCACGGTGCTCGCCGCGCATCCGAACTCCCTCTCCGGCCGGCTGGCAGCCGGGGAGGCCGTCTCCCATGTCCAGCCCGAAGAGGAGCCTGCGCCCGCTTGAACACCGCCGCCATCGCCCTCCGGCCCGGGGAAAGGGGCGCCCTGCCGCGCCCGGTTCCCTCCACCCCCGAACAGCGGACCGTCACCCTGCAGTTCGACGACAATGCCCTGCTCCCCCTGCTCTACGGGGAACACGACCGCCACCTCGCGCGGATCGAGCAGCGGCTCGGGGTAAGGCTCGGCTCCCGCGGCAACCGATTGACCATCGCGGGGACGCCGGAGCGGACCGAGGTGGCCGAGGCCGCGCTGCGGGCCTTGTGGCGGCGGCTGGAGAAGGGGCAGGGCGTGACCACGGCGGATGTGGAGGCGGCGCTGCGCATGGCGGAAGGCGAGGCGGAGAACGACCCGCGCCTGCCGCTGCAGGACACGCCGGAGATCCGGACCCGCAAGGCGGCCATCGCCCCGCGCAGCCCGGCCCAGGCGGCC
This sequence comes from Paracraurococcus lichenis, assembly GCF_030657435.1. Classification (GTDB taxonomy): domain Bacteria; phylum Pseudomonadota; class Alphaproteobacteria; order Acetobacterales; family Acetobacteraceae; genus Paracraurococcus; species Paracraurococcus lichenis. Next base: position 132,772 of record NZ_JAUTWS010000016.1, read on the forward strand.
TATATCGACATGCTGGCCCGGCACGAGATGGTCTTCGGCGTCGGCCCGGCCGGCACGGGGAAGACCTACCTGGCCGTGGCCCAGGGCGTCGCGCTGCTCCAGGCCGGCCGCGTCGACCGGATCGTGCTCTCGCGGCCGGCGGTCGAGGCGGGCGAGCGCCTGGGCTTCCTGCCCGGCGACATGAAGGAAAAGGTGGATCCTTACCTCCGGCCCCTTTATGACGCACTGCACGACATGCTGCCGGCGGAACAGGTGGCCCGGAGGATTGCATCCGGGGAGATCGAGATCGCGCCCCTCGCCTTCATGCGCGGGCGCACGCTGGCGCACTGCTTCGCCATCCTGGACGAGGCGCAGAACACCACGCCGGCGCAGATGAAGATGTTCCTCACCCGCATGGGCGAGGGGACGAGGATGGTGATCACCGGCGATCCGACCCAGGTCGATCTGCCCGGTGGCCAGCAGAGCGGGCTGGCCGAGGCGCTGCGCATCCTGGACGGGGTGCCGGGCATCGGGGTGGCCCGCTTCGACGAGCGCGACGTGGTGCGCCACCCGCTGGTGGCGCGGATCGTCGCGGCTTACGGGCGTGCCGACGTCTCTGCCGAACAGCAGGGCCGCCGGGGGAAGAAGGAACAGGATGGAACCGGGAAGTAGCCGTCCCGGCCTGGCGGGGGACCCTCCCCCCGCCGATGCCGGGATCTGGGATGAGGAGGACCAGCCTCCGCAATCCGTGGAGGTCGAGGTGATCCTGGCCGAGCCGGCCTGGCGGCGCCTGGTGCCGCGGGCCGAGGCCCTGGCCCGCCGCGCCGTCGCCGCCGCGCTGCAGGGCAGCGGGGAGGCCGGCACCGTCAGCGTCCTGCTGGCGGACGACCGCGAACTGAGGCGCCTGAACGGCGCGCATCGCGGCAAGGACAAGCCCACCAACGTGCTGAGCTTCCCGGGCACGGGGGGGCATCTCGGCGACATCGCCCTCGCCCTCGGCGTGGTGCGGCGGGAGGCCGCGGCTTCGGCCAAGCGGCCGGCCGCGCATTTCGCGCATCTCGTCGCCCATGGCGCCCTGCACCTGATCGGCCATGACCACCTCGCCGCCGGCGAGGCGCGGCGGATGGAGCGCGCGGAGGCGCGGGCCATGCACCGCCTCCGCCTGCCCAATCCCTGGCGCGAGGTGCCGGCATGAGCATGTCGAACTCCGAGGCGCGCGAGCACCGCCAGGGCATTCTCTGGCGGCTGCAGGGCCTCCTCCGCCGGCGGGAGGCGGAGAGCGTCCGCGACCGCATGGAGGAGCTGATCGAGGAGCGCGAGGAGCCGCGCCGCGACGGCCACCGCAATGGCGAGGACCGCGACGAGTTCAGCGCGCAGGAGCGCGCGGTGCTCGGCAATGTCCTCAAGCTGCGGGGCAAGACCGCGTCCGACGTCATGGTGCCGCGGGCCGACATCATGGCCATGCCGGAGGATTTCACGCTGGACCAGGCGATCCGGCTGATCCAGCGGGACGGCCATAGCCGCTACCCGGTCTTCCGCGGCCAGCTCGACGAGATCGTCGGCATGGTCCACATCAAGGACGTCTTCGCCGCGGTGGGGCGGGAGGCGCCCTTCGACCTCAAGGCCATCCTGCGCAAGCCGCTCTTCACCGTGCCCAGCGTGCCCGTGCTGGACCTGCTGCTGCAGATGCGCACCGCGCGCATCCACATGGCGCTGGTCGTGGACGAGTATGGCGGCATCGACGGCCTGGTCACGATCGAGGACCTGGTCGAGACCATCACCGGCGACATCTCCGACGAGCATGACGAGGACCTGCCGCCGCAGATGGTCGAGCGTCCCGACGGCACCATCGAGCTCGACGCGCGGATGCCGGTCGAGGCCTTCGAGCAGAAGATCGGCGCCGTGCTGACCGAGGAGGAGCGGGCCGCCGACATCGACACGGTGGGCGGGCTGGTCTTCACCCTGGCGGGTCGGGTGCCGGCAAGGGGCGAGCTGGTCTCGCATCCCTCGGGCCTGGAGTTCCGGGTGCTGGAGGCCGATCCCCGGCGCATCCGGCGGCTGAGGGTGAGGAAGCCCGGGACGCAGCCGGCGAAGCAGGCGGCGGAATAGCCCAGCCCGGCGATCCCGCCGAGGGAACCGATTCGCGTCTTCCCGCTTCACCCATAGGGCGAATCGAGGGGGACAGCGATGCCGTTCAAAGGCAGGCCACCCGGCAGCGGGTCGGGCGAGATGTCGCGCCGGACCCAGGCACTGCGGCCGAACATCGCGCTCGAGCCGAAGGAGGCCGCGAAGGCCCGCGCCCTGCGGCGGCAGGGCTTGGCGCCGGGCGAGATTGCGCAGCGCTTCAACGTCCCGGTCGAGGAGGTGGAGAAGGCGCTGGTGCAGATGCGCAGCCCCCGCCCCGAATCCACCCGCGGCACGCTGAACGTGACGCTGGCGGCGCACCGCTTCGTCATGGCGGAGCGGCAGGGCGAGGAGCCGCTCTGGCAGACCGTGGACCGGCTGGTGGACGAGCTGATGCGGTTGCGGCAGCAGGCGGTGAAGCCGGCCCCGGCGGCGCGGAAGCCGCGGGAGGCGAAGGCGGACGAGCTGCTGCCCGGGCTGCTGCCCGACATGCGCCCGGAGCCCGGGCCTCACTGAGGCACCCGAGGGCCGGAGGCCCGAATGGGGCCGCCCGACAAACCGGGGCGGCGCGCCGCGTTGGGGCAACATGCCCCGGCCCCGCAACACCCCTTCCCCTGATTCCGCCCCCGCCCCCCGTATTCTCCTGCCCGCAGCGCTGCCCGCGCCGGACAAGGACCCCTTCGACATCGACCAGGTCTTCCGCCTGCTGCGCGGCGCGACCGCCGGCCTGCCCAAGGCGGCGATGTTCGACCTGCGCGACCAGGGCTATGCCTCGCCCTTCGAGCAGCTCGTCGCGGCGCTGATCTCCGCCCGGACGCGGGACGAGACGACCATCCCGGTCTGCCACCGCCTCTTCGCCCGCGCCCGCAGGCCGGAGGCGATGGCCGAGCTGCCAGAGGCGGAGCTGGTCGGGCTGCTACACGGCGCGACCTTCCCCGAGCCCAAGGCGCGCGACATCCTCGCCCTCTCCCGCCAGATCGCCGCGGCCGGCGCGGTGCCGGACACGATGGAGGGCCTTCAGGCGCTGCGCGGCGTCGGGCCGAAGATCGCGGCGCTGACGCTCGGCGTCGGCTTCGGGAAGCCCGCCATCTCGGTCGACATCCACGTCCACCGCATCACCAACCGCTGGGGCTATGTCGCGGCCTCGACGCCGGAGCGGACCATGCAGGCGCTGCTGGCGGCGCTGCCGGAACGCTACTGGGTCGAGATCAACGAGCGGCTGGTGCCCTTCGGCAAGTTCGTCTGCACCGGGGAGCGGCCGCGCTGCTCCTCCTGCGCGCTGCAGCGGCAGTGCCGGCAGGTCGGGGTCACGTCGCATCGTTGAGCGGGTCCCTGCCCCTCCCCCGCCGGGCGCAGGCGGGCTAGGCTGCGGACAAAACCGGCCAGGAGGAAACCCGCATGACCCTCTCCATCCGCCCCGCCAACCCCGAGCGCCCGGACTTCGTGGGCGAGGTCTCGGGCGTCTCCATCCGCGACGGCGTCTCGGCGGCCGAGGCCGCGGCGATCGAGGCGGGGATGGACCGCTACGGCGTCCTCGTCTTCCGCGACCAGGACATCGACGACGCGCAGCAGATCGCCTTCAGCCGCCATTTCGGCCCGCTGGAGATGGCCACCGGCGACATCGTGCAGGGCGAGCAGCGGCGGCTGTCGATGGAGGTGAACGACATCTCCAACCTCAATCGCGACGGCTCGGTCATGGCGCGGGACGACCGCAAGCGGCTCTTCTCGCTCGGCAACATGCTCTGGCACAGCGACAGCAGCTTCAAGGCGACGCCGGCCAAGTTCTCCCTGCTCTCGGCCCGGGTCATCCCCGGGGCGGGCGGCAACACCGAATTCGCCGATATGCGCCGGGCCTGGGACACGCTGGAGGAGGAGACGAAGGCGCAGGTGCGCGACCTCATCTGCGAGCACAGCCAGATCTACTCGCGCGGCACGCTGGGCTTCACCGACTTCACGGAGGAGGAGCGGGCGAAATGGGCGCCGGTGCCGCAGCGCCTGGTGCGGCGGCATCCGCGGACGGGGCGGCTCTCGCTCTTCCTGTCGTCGCATGCCGGCGCCATCCAGGGCTGGCCGATCCCCGAGGCGCGGGCGCTGCTGCGCGACCTGACGGAGCACGCGACGCAGCGCGAGAACGTCCATGCCCATGTCTGGCGGCCGCATGACCTGGTGATGTGGGACAACCGCGTCACCATGCACCGCGCCCGGCGCTATGACGCCAAGGCGGTGCGCGACCTGCACCGGACGACGGTCGCCGACATGGCCCCGACGCTCGAGCAGGCGGCCTGACGCCGCACCGGTGACAGGTGGCCCCTGGCCAGCCGCAACGCCAGGGGCCACACCGAACCATCTGCTACACCGAGGTCGAACAAGCGGCTGCGACCCCGGACGGACTCCATGCCTGCCCTGCCTCTACGCGGCATGGCGGTTCCAGCGGGACGAAATACTTCCTGGGCTCAGATCAACTGGTTGTCCTCCCCGTCGCCCGGAAATCGGGACACCGGGGTCGCCGCAGGTTTCGGACCGGGCCTCGTCGGCACGGCCATCCGCGGCTTCGGGATGAAGAAGGCTGCAATCAGGCTGAACAGAAAGGTCACGAAACGGCCAGGGAGCCGGAAAGCACCCCCGAGGCCCTGATGGGCGGTCTGCAATGGCGTCTCCTGCAATCGATCCGGTAATGGTTTCTCCCTGCCTGGAACACGATGTCCGTACCCGGCACGGGAACCCTAGGCAGCCGGTCGCACCCTGGCATCCAACACATGATATATGCCGCGGAAAGGAAACGCCCGTTGAGCGGAGCGTGACGTCGCGCCGGGCTATTCGTCCCGCCGCGGGCGGGAGAGCAGGCGGGCCATGGCCTCCGGCACCGTCAGTGCCCCGGCCAGCAGGTCGGCGACCGCCTCGCAGATCGGCAGTTCGACGCCCGCCGCCCGGGCGCGCGCGACCAGCGCCGGGGCGGTCGACACCCCCTCGGTGACGCCGACACGTTCGGCCAGCACCTCCGGCAAGGTCCGGCCGCGGCCGAGCGCCAGGCCGAGGGAGGTATTGCGGCTGGCCGGGCCGCTCGCCGTCAGCAGCAGGTCGCCGAGGCCGGAAAGGCCGGCCGCCGTCTCCGCCTTCCCGCCGAGCGCGACGGCGAGGCGCGAGAGCTCCGCGACGCCGCGGGTGACGAGGGCGGCGCGGGCATTCTCGCCGAGGCCGGCGCCGATGACCGCGCCGGCGGCGATGGCGATGACGTTCTTCGCCGCCCCGCCCACCTGCACGCCAATGGGATCGTCCGAGCCGTAGAGGCGGAAGGCCGGCGTCGCCAGCAGGTCGCCGATGCGCTCGCGCAGCGCCGCGTCGCGGCCGGCGATGACGGCGGCGGCGGGCAGGCCGGCGGCGACCTCATGCGCGAAATTGGGGCCGGAGAGCACGGCGGCGGGGGCACCGTGGCGCAGCGCCTCCAGGATCTCGAGCGGCAGGAGCAGCGTACCCTGCTCCACGCCCTTGGCGGCGAGGACGAGAGGCGGTGCCGCGGCGGGCAGGCCGGCGAGGACGCCGCGGAGGTGCTGGGCCGGGACGGCGAGGATCGCCGCCTCGGCACCCTGCAGCGCCGCGGCGAGGTCGGCGGTGACGGACAGGGCCTCGGGCAGCGCGATGCCGGGCAAGTAGCGGGTATTCTCCCGTGCCACCGCGATGGCCGCGGCGCGGGCGGGATCGCGGGCCCAGAGCGCGACCTGCCGCCCGGCGCGGGCCGCCTGCAGGGCCAGGGCGGTACCCCAGGCGCCGGCGCCCAGCACGGCCAGCCGTGCCATCGCTATTCCTCCGCGATCCGGGTCATGGCCCAGCCCTGGCCGGGCTCGCCCTCCCCCAGCCTGTCCAGCAGCGCGGCGAGGATGGCGCCACCCTGCTCCTCGAACCGCCAGGGCGGGTTGGCGACAAGCAACCCGCAGCCGTTCAGCCGCTGCGGGTCGGTCGGCTCGCGCAGCCAGAGCTCGGCGGCGACCAGGTCGCGCACCCCGCTCTCCCGCAGCGCGGTGTGGAAGGCGCGGACCGGGGCACGGTGCTTGATCGGGTACCAGCAGGCCTGGATGGCAGCGCGGAAGCGGTGGCTGACCAGCGCGATGCCCTGGGCCAGGCGGTCGAATTCGCCCTCCTGCTCGAAGGGCGGGTCGACCAGGACGAGACCCCGCTTCTCCGGGAAGGGGGTCAGCGCCTTCAGCGCCTCCCAGCCGTCGCGGTGATGCACGGCCACCTGCGGGTCGCGGCGAAACAGGGCGCGGAGGGTGGCGTGGTCCTCCGGGTGCAGCTCGCAGGCCAGCAGGTGGTCCTGCGGGCGCAGCAGGGCGCGGACCAGGGCGGGGGAGCCGGGATAGGTCGCGGGAGCACCGGCCTGGCGCACGAGGCCGACGTAGTCGGCGAGCGGCCCCTCGGCGATGTCGAGCAGCCGGCCGATGCCGCGCCGCCACTCGCCGGTGCGCTCGGCCTCGCTGGCCGCGAGGTCGTAGTGGCCAATGCCCGCATGGGTATCGAGCACGCGGAAGGGCTTCTCCTTCGCCGCCAGCGCGCGCAGCAGCCAGACCAGCAGCGCATGCTTCATGCAATCGGCGAAGTTGCCGGCGTGGAAGGCGTGTCGGTAGTTCATGGCATGGCGGACTCAGGCCGGTCCAGGGGTCGCTTGACCCCTGGCGGGGTGGTCTGGAGGGGCAGCGCCCCTCCAGTCTCAGTGGCGACGGATGACCTCGCCGTGCCGCGCCTCCGCCGGCAGGCAGAGCGCGGCGATCTGCGGCGCCACCTGTTCCGGCTGCGCCAGCGTCGCCGGGTCCTCGCCGGGCATGGCCATGCCGCGCAGCTTGGTGGCGACCGGGCCGGGATCGAAGAGGTTCACCCGCAGCGGCGTCGTGGTGACCTCCGCCGCCCAGGACTTCGCCAGGTGCTCCTGCCCCGCCTTGCCGAAGCCGTAGAGGCCCCAATAGGCGCGCGGCTCCGCCACCAGCCCGTCGGTCAGGACCACGGCCCGCCCGGCCGGCGCGGCACGCAGCGGCGGGTCGCAGGTGCGGATCAGCCGCCAGCAGGCGGAGAGGTTGACCGCCACCGCCTCCTGCCAGTCGCGCGGCATGATGTGCGCGACCGGCGTCAGCTTCGCCAGCAGGCCGGCGGCATGCACCAGGATATCGAGCCGGCCGAAGCGCTGGGCGATGGAGGGCCCGACCATGTCGAGCTTCTCGCCGTCCTTGATGAGGTCGAGCGGGAAGAGCGTGGCCTGGCCGCCGAGGGCGCGGATGGCGTCGTCCACCTCCTCGAGCGCGCCCTGGGTGCGGGCGGTCAGCACGCAATGGGCGCCGAGGCGGGCCAGCTCGATCGCCGTCGCGGCACCGATGCCGCGGGACGCGCCCGTCACCAGCGCGACGGAGCCTTCAAGCGGCTTCATGGCGCGCCCCACGGGCCATTGTCAGCTTCGCTGGCCCAAGGGCCAGCTACGTGGTCGGCTTCGCTGGCCCAAGGGCCAGCTACGCGGGACGCACCCGTCACCAGCGCGACGGAGCCTTCAAGCGGCTTCGCCATGTCAGCCGGCCTGCAGCAGCGAGAGCTGCCGGTCGTTGTTGTCCTGCGCGTCGGTCAGCGGGATGCCGTAGTCGCCGGTGAAGCAGGCATCGCAATAGGCGGGCTTGGCCATGTCGCGGCCCGGCTTGCCGAGCGCGCGGTAGAGGCCGTCGAGCGAGATGAAGGCCAGGCTGTCGACGCCGATGATGCGCGCCATCTCCTCGAGGTCGTGCTTGGCGGCCAGCAGCTTGCCGCGTTCCGGCGTGTCGATGCCGTAGTAGCAGCTATGGGTGGTGGGCGGGGAGGAGATGCGCATATGCACCTCGGTCGCGCCGGCGGCGCGGACCATCTCGACGATCTTCCGGCTGGTGGTGCCGCGGACGATGGAATCATCCACCAAGATCACCCGCCGCCCCTCGAGCATCGCCCGATTGGCGCTGTGCTTCAGCTTCACGCCGAGATGGCGGATCTGGTCGGTCGGCTCGATGAAGGTGCGGCCGACATAGTGGTTGCGGATGATGCCGAGCTCGAAGGGGATGCCGCTCTCCATGGCATAGCCCATGGCGGCCGGCACGCCGCTGTCCGGCACCGGCACGACGACATCCGCCGGCACGCCGCTCTCGCGCGCGAGCTCGGCGCCGATCTTCTTGCGGGTCTCGTAGACCGGCGTGCCCTCCACGACGGAGTCGGGCCGGGCGAAGTAGATGTACTCGAAGATGCAGAAGCGCTCCGGGTTCTTCCCGAAGGGCTTGATGCTGTGCACGCCCTGGTCGTCGATGACGATGATCTCGCCGGCATCAATGTCGCGGACGAACTCGGCGCCGACGATGTCGAGGGCGCAGGTCTCCGAGGTCAGCACCCAGGAGGGTTGCGACCCGCCCTCCCCGCCGAGGCGCCCGAGCACCAGCGGGCGGACGCCCATCGGGTCGCGCGCGCCGATCAGCGCGCCGTTGTGCAGGGCGACCAGGCTATAGGCCCCCTGCACCTGGCGCAGCGCGTCGATCAGCCGGTCCACCACGGTGGAGTAGAGGCTGATGGCGATGAGGTGGATGAAGACCTCGCTGTCCGTCGTGCTCTGGAACAGGCAGCCGCGGGAGACCAGGCTGCGGCGGAGCTGCAGGGCGTTGGTCAGGTTGCCGTTATGCGCGACCGCGAAGCCGCCGAAGGCGAAATCCGCATAGAGCGGCTGGACGTTGCGCAGCGCGGTCTCGCCGGTCGTGGCATAGCGGTTGTGGCCGACCGCGGCGCGGCCGCGCAGCCCGGCCATGACCTTGGGGTCGGAGAAGGTGTCGCCGACCAGGCCCTGGCCCTTGTGGGCATGGAAGATGCCGCCATTGTCGAGGGAGGCGATGCCGGCAGCCTCCTGGCCGCGGTGCTGCAGGGCGTGCAGGCCGAGGGCGGTCAGCGCGGCGGCGTCGGTGGCGTTCCAGACGCCGAAGACGCCGCATTCCTCGTGGAATTTGTCATCGTCGGGGTCGCCCCCCTTCGGCCACGGCACGGTGGAGAGCTCGGTCATCAGGGTCCTCACGTCCGGTTCCGCGCCGGCGGTCGCAGGAAGTCGTCCTGGGTGGGCCCGCGGCGGTCCGGCGGGGCGGCGACGCGGGGACGGTATTCCGGGGGCAATTGCGCCACCAGCCAGTTCGAGCCGTCCACGACCAGGGGCAGGGTCCGGGCGTCCCGGACCGCCTCCGGCCAGCGATCGGCGACGGGCAGCAGCATGCCACCCAGGATATAGGCAAGCAGGACGAGGAACGCACCCCGCGCGAGGCCGAATAGCAGCCCAAGGGCCCGGTCCGTGCCGCCGAGGACACTGTCCTGCACGCGGCGGGCGATCAGGCTGATGATGATCTTGAGGACGATCAGCACGAGGAGGAAGACGCCGCCCGCGGCGAGGGCATCAGCCAGCCAGGCCGGCTCCACGCTGCCCTGCAGCAGGGGCGCCACCTTCGGCCGCAGCGCGAGCGCGAGGAAGGCGGCGCCGATCCAGGCCCCCACTCCCAGCACCTCCTGCACAAGCCCCCGCATGAAGGCGAGCAACGCCGAGACGGCGAGCACCGCCAGTACCACACCGTCGACCCAGGTCATCGTGGCGGGGGTATAGCGGCGGCGGGGAGGCGGTGTCCACGCGCGGGACAGATTGTAACCGTTGCGTGTATTGCAGAGCTCGCCGATGATCCAGATGGTTGATGCGGCGGGGACCGCATGGAGTTCGAGTGGGACGAGGCCAAGCGGCTGTTGAACCTGGCGAAGCATGGGCTCGACTTCGAGGATGTTGACCTGATCTTCGAAGAAAACCACTTCACCTACGACATCCGGTTCGTGGGCAGCGAGCGGCGTGCGATAACTGTCGGCAGCCTTCACGGTATGGTCGTGGCCCTCGTCTCGACACGGCGGGGCTCCGCGATCCGCGTGATCTCGCTGAGGAGGGCGAGACAGGATGAGCGACGAGCGTATCGTTCGTTATACTCTCGATGAGCTTCGCGCGATGCGCGCCCGTGGCGAGAGCCAGCCGGACGGACTGGGCGCGCGTCGCGGCCATGACCGACGAGGACCTCGAGGCCCTGATCGCCGGCGACCCGGACGAAGGCGTCTACGCTGACGCGTCTCCGCCCTCCCCTGCCGCCGACGCGGCCGGGTTCGTCGCGATCCCGGTGGACCGCGAGGTGCTCGCCTGGTTCCAGGCGCAGGGACCGGGTGCGGCCGAGCGCATGGCGGCCGCCCTCCGCAGCCATATGGAGGCGCAGCGGGCGGCCGGGGGCGCCTGAGCAGCCTTTCGCGGGCTGGGCCGCACTTCGCGCGCCCCAAACCCTTGCGGCAAAGGGCTGCTCAGGATGCTGGTGCAGCGCAAACCCCGAGGGGGTTTGCTCAGCCCGCCCGCAGCCCCGCCCGTTCCACCGCCGCCCGGGTCCAGGCGGTCTCCTTCTCCAGGAAGGCCGCGAAGCCGGCCGGCCGCGCCTCCTCGGCCGAGGCCATCTCGCTGCCCATCTCCCCCAGCCGCTGCCGATTGCCCGGGTCGGCCACCGCCGCGCCCAGGGCGGCGGCCAGCACCGCCACCACCTCCGGCGGCGTCCCCGCCGGCACCACGATCCCGATGAAGGCGGCGGCACGGAAGCCGGGGACGCCCGCCTCCTCGAAGGTCGGCACATCAGGGATCACAGCGAGGCGCCGGGCGGAGCCGGTGGCGAGGATGCGCACCACCCCTTCCCGGTGCAGCGGCAGCGCGGTCGAGATCTCCGTCATCCCGGCCTTGATGTTCCCGGCGATCAGGTCCGGCGCCATGGCGCCGCCGCTGCCATAGGGCACGTGCTGCAGGCCCGCGCCGGTCGCGGCGTTGAGGCTCTCGATGGCGAGGTGGGAGGTGCTGCCATTGCCCGAGGAGCCCGTGGTGATCGCCCCCGGCTGCGCCTTGCCGAGCGCGATCAGCTCGGCCAGCGTTTGCGCCGGCAGGCTGCGATGCACCGCCAGCACGTTCGGGGTGCGGACGATGAGGCCGACCGGGGTGAAGTCCCGCGCCGGGTCGTAGCCCAGATTGGCCTGGATCAGCGGGTTGACCGTCAGCGGCCCGTTGGAGCCGAGGAAGACGACGAGGCCATCCGGCTTCATGCGGGCGAAGGCGGTGGCGGCGACATTGCCGGCGGCGCCGGCGCGATTCTCGACCACGACAGGCTGGCCCAGCCGCTCCGAGAGCTTCGGCGCCACGACGCGGCCGACGGTATCGGCATTGCCTCCCGGGGCAAAGGGGACGATCAGCCGGACCGGCCGGTCCGGGAAGCCGGCCTGCGCCCGGGCGATCGCCGGCGCGGCGGCCAGGGCCAGCAGGGCCCGGCGGTGGAGGGGCATGGACGGTTCTCCCGCAGGGGCGCGTCGCAGCCCCGTTGCGGAGGAGGATGCAGCCGCCCCGCCCGACGCTCAACCCGCCCTGGCGGGCTCGCGCCGGCGTTCCGCCTTGGCGGCGAAGGGCGCGACCAGGTCGGCGATATGGCCGATCTCGGCAAGGCGCAGCCCCTCCAGCGCCACCGGCGCCCGGCCGCCGCGCGCCAGCCGCCGTGGCAGCACGGCACCGGCGAAGCCGAGCTTCTGGGCCTCCCGCAGCCGCGCTTCGGCCTGGGCGACCTGACGGATCTCCCCGCTGAGGCCGACCTCGCCGAAATAGACCGTTTCCGGGTCGGTCGGCCGGTCGGTCGCGGCGGAGACCAGCGCCGCCGCGACGGCGAGGTCGGCGGCGGGCTCGGCGATGCGCAACCCGCCCGCGATGTTGAGGTAGACGTCGTTCATGCCGAGGGTCAGGCCGCAGCGCGCCTCCAGCACCGCCATCAGCATGGCGAGCCTGCCGGTGTCCCAGCCCACCACCTGCCGCCGCGGCGAGCCGCCGGCGGAGGGCGCCAGCAGGCACTGCACCTCCACCAGCACCGGCCGCGTGCCCTCGATCCCGGCGAAGACCGCGCTCCCGGAGACATTGCCGCGGCGCTCCGCGAGGAAGAGCGCGGAGGGGTTCGGCACCTCGACCAGGCCGCGCTCGGTCATCTCGAAGACGCCGATCTCGTCCGTCGCGCCGAAGCGGTTCTTCACCGCGCGCAGGATGCGGAACTGGTGGCCGCGGTCGCCTTCGAAATAGAGCGTCGCGTCCACCATGTGCTCCAGCACCCGCGGGCCGGCCAGCGTGCCTTCCTTGGTCACATGCCCGACCAGGACGAGCGCGAAGCCGCGGGTCTTGGCGAGGCGTATCAGCTCGGCGGCGCAGGCGCGCACCTGCGCGACGGTGCCCGGCGCGGAATCGAGGGCGTCGAGCCAGAGCGTCTGGATCGAGTCGATGACGACCAGCGCCGCGTCCCGCTCCTCCTCCAGGCTCGCCGCGATGTCACGCAGCGCCGTCGCGGCCGCGAGCTCGAGCGGCGCCCCCTCCAGCCCCAGGCGCAGGGCGCGCAGCCGGACCTGCGCCACCGCCTCCTCCCCGCTGATGTAGAGCGCGCGACGGCCATCGCTGGCGATGCGCGCGGCGGCCTGCAGCAGGATGGTGGACTTGCCGATACCGGGATCGCCGCCGACCAGCACGGCCGAGGCGGGGACGAGGCCGCCGCCGAGCACCCGGTCCAGCTCCGCAATGCCGGTCGGGATGCGGGGCGGCGGCGCGGCCTCCCCCTGCAGGCCGACGAAGGCGACGCGCCGGCCGCCGCCGGCCTTGGCCGCCGGGCCGGGGCCGCGGGCGGCGGGGGCGGCTTCCTCCTGCAGCGTGTTCCACTCGCCGCAGGCATCGCAGCGCCCCTGCCATTTCGGGGCGACGGCGCCGCAGGCCTGGCAGACATAGCGGTTGCGCTCCTTGGCCAAGCCGGGGGCTCCTTCGGGACGAAAGGTGAACACCAGATATAGGGCGCTGCCCGCCCCGCGTCACCGATTCGGCGCGGACACCCTGGACCGATCGGCCCGGGGCACCCATGATTCGCCCATGGAAACGCTCTTCCCCTTCGCCCTCACCGTCTGCGGCATCGAGGAACTCTCCGGCCATGGCGAGGCGGGGGTGAGCCACGTGCTCTCCATCCTCGACCCGGACTGGCCGGTGCCGGAAGCCTTCGGCAGCTTCGGGGAGCACGCGAAGCTCGAACTCCGCTTCCACGACGTGATCGAGGAGTCGCCCGGCCATGTCGCGCCGCGGGAGGAGGATGTGCGCGCCATCCTTGCCTTCGGCCGGGACCTGGAGGCGGAGGCGGCCTCGCGGCTGCTGGTGCATTGCCATGCCGGCATCTCGCGCTCCACCGCCGCGATGGCGCTGGTGCTGGCCCAGGCGCGGCCGCAGATGCCGGCCGAGGACATCCTGCAGGGCATCCTCGGCATCCGCGAGAAGGCCTGGCCGAACCTGCGGATCCTGGAGATGGGCGACGCCATGCTCGGCCGCGGCGGGACGCTGCCGGCGGCGGCATCCGCGCTCTATGCGCACCAGCTCCGCATCCGCCCGCACCTCGCCGACATCATGCGCAATGCCGGACGGGGGCGGGAGGTGGACGCGGCCGAAGCGGTGGGCTGACCGCTACTCCGCGGCCAGCGGCAGGGCCTGCTCCAGCGTCGGCGCCGCATCGGTCAGGGTCACGCGCCGCATGTCGCGCGGATAGGCATGGTCGTCGAAGGGCCGGGCGCGGTGCATGGTGCAGCGGTTGTCCCACATCACCAGGTCCCATGGCCGCCAGCGATGCGCATAGACGAAGGCGCGCTGCGTGGCGAACTCCGTCAGGTTGCGGATCATCATCATCGCCTCCGGCCGCGGCATGCCGCGCACCTGGCCGATATGCGAGGACAGGTAGATGGAATGCCGCTGCGAGCGCGGGTGCCAGCGCACCAGGCGCTGCGGCACGGGGGCGAATTTCTGCTTCTCCTCCTCGGTATACTCCTCGAAGCCCATCTGGCCGCGCGAGTAGATCAGGCTGTGCTCGGTGACGAGGTCCTTCACCTGCGCCTTGGTCTTCTCCGGCAGCGCGTCCCAGGCGGCGCGCATGTCGGCGAACTCGGTCTCGCCGCCCTCGGGCGGCACGACGCGGCCATGCAGCATGGAGTACTTGGCGGGCGTCGCCTTGAAGCTGCTGTCGCTGTGCCAGAGCTGGTTGCCCAGGTTGAACATCCGCCGCCGGTCATCGGCGCCGAGCAGCTTGCCGTCCACGTCGAGGTTGGAGATGTCGGCCATGCGGTCATGCTTGAGCCGGTGCTTGTGCGCATCCACCGTGGCGCGCGCGACCTCGAGCTCGCCGAGCGCCTCGCCGAAGGCCATCTGCTGGTCGTCGTCCAGGCGCTGGTCGCGGAAGACCAGGACCGCGTAGCGGTCCATGGCGCGGTGGATCGCCTCGCAGACCTCCGGCGGGGGCGGGGTGCGCAGGTCGAGGCCGCTGGCCTCGGCGGCGAAGAGCGGGTGAAGCGGGGTGATTTGCAGCGGCATGGCCGGGTCCTCCGGCTGATATGTTAGGCCCCGCCGGCCGGCCGCGGTCAAGCGACCGACCCCTCGCCTCGGGGCCTCGCACGGGGCAGGCCGTCCAGGGCCCGGCCCTGGACGGCCTCCGGGCCATCCGGCGCTCAGGCGTTCCGGTAGTAGCGCCGCGCCCGCCGCTCCGCCTCGCGCGCCGCGGCCTCGGGCGTCGCCTGGCCGGTGGCGACCGAGGCGCACATCTGCACCAGCACGTAGTCCGCGGCGACCGCGCCGGAGGCCTGGCTGATCGGGCCCTTGTAGCCGGACCAGTACCTGCTCTCCATCGTCTCGCGGAACAGGGTCAGCTTGGGATCGCTGGTCCAGACCGTGCTGGCATTGTAGGCGCGCAGCGGATGCGCCCAGTAGCCGAGGCTCGCCTGCATCCAGGGGTCGTACTGCTCCGACTCCAGCATGAAGGCGATGAACTGCTTGGCCGCGTTCGGGAAGCGCGAGTGGCGGAAGACCATGGCGTTCATCACCGTCGCCGTATGCGGCGACGACTTCGCCTTGCCCTTCGGGACCAGGGTGTGCTGCGTGTCCTCGGCGATCGCCGCCGTCTTCGGGTCGTTCTTCAGCGTGAAGTAGAGCGAGACGCCGTTGAAGGTCAGATAGATCTCCTGCGCCGAATAGGCCCGGTTGTTGGACGGGTCGAGCCAGGAGAGCGTGCCCGGCACGAAGGCCTGGTAGAGCTCCTGCAGGTATTTCAGCGCCTCCACCGTCTCCCGGCTGTTGACGGAGACCTTGCCCTCCTCATCGACCAGGGAGGCGTTGTGGGACCAGAGCAGCCATTGCGCGAAGCCGTTGCCGTCGCCCACCGCATTGCCGAGGGCAAAGCCGACCGGCTTGTTGTTCTTCTTCATCGCCAGGCAGAGCTTGAGGAAGCCCTCGTGGTCGTCGGGCACGCTGTCGAAGCCCGCCTCCTTCACCGCGGACTGCCGCCAGACGCAGGGGCCGATATTGCCGCCGATCGGGATGCCCAGCCATTTGCCGGTGATGTGCTGGCGGCCGTATTTCTCCGACAGCGCGCCCCAGCCGCCATAGCGCTGGCCGAGGTACTCGGCCACGTCGCCCATCTCCACCAGCTTCTCGGCATAGATATGCGGGTCGTCCGACCAGCCGATGACGATGTCCGGCCCGGTGCCGGTATTGGCGACGACCGCGGTCTGCGGACGGATATCCTCCCAGCCCACGAAATCCACCCGGACCGGGATGTTGAAGCGCTCCTGGAAGCGCTGGGCATTGGCGCGGAAGATGGTCTCGTCCGGCTCCACGAAGCGGGCGGGGCGGATGACGCGGAGACTGGCGCCGCTCTCCGGCGCGGCGCGCAGGGCGCCGCCCTCGCTGCGGGGAATGCCGCCCTGCGCCAGCGCCGGCGTGGCCAGCACCGCGGCGCCGAGGCCGAGCGTGGTGCGGCGGGTGACGTCCTGCATCCTTATCCTCCCTGGGGTCGTGCTTGGCCGCAGCGCACGGCCCGGCCCGGCCCCGGAAGGATGCGCGCCGGCGCGGCGGCGGATGGACGGAATTCCAGGCCGTCTCGATTTCGTGATGGGCGAAGCGGCACGAGCCTGGCGCCTTCCCGACAGCATCTCTGTTGGCTTGCCGACCGACCGGGTCGCAGCCCCGACAACTCCGCGGGTTTGCGGGCCTGGAACCGCTCTGGGCGCATGGCACGGACTTTGTGTCGTCCCTGCTGCATCGCAGCAAGGACGGATCGCATGAGCGAGGCCCTCGACCTCCCGCAGGTCTATCGACACCATGTCTTCGCCTGCTTCCAGCAGCGCCCGCCGCAGCACCCGCGCGGCAGTTGCGGCCAGGCCGGCGCCCAGCCGCTCTGGCAGCGGCTGCAGCAGCGCATGGAGGGCAAGCCAGACATGGCCATGGTTGCCACCGGCTGCCTCGGCTTCTGCCGTGCCGGGCCGCTGATGGTCGTCTACCCCCAGGGGATCTGGTACGCACCGCGCACGCCCGAGGATGTTGATGAGATTGTCGATCTCCACCTGCTCGGCGGCACGCCCGTGGAGCGGCTGATCATCCTGCCGCAACCCTGACGCGAAAGCCCGATGGCGCTTCCGCTGCCGCTCGCGCCTCCGTTGGTTCGCGTGCCGGAACCCACCGGCGCGTGAGGCATTTACCCCGGGACTGCCACGCCCGTTCTCCCACCCCCCGAGGGAGGCCTGCCGTATGCAACCCGAGAATGGTCGTGCCGCCACTGCGCGGCGCGATGAGCGAATGCGTGCCCGCGTCGACGGGCCGCTGAGAAGCCTGCTGCAGAGACGCGCGCCGCTGCGGCTGGGCATCGCCCTGGCGACGGCGCTCTTCGCCGCGCCGTTGCTGGCGCCCGGCGCCGAGGCGGCCCGCCACGCCAGGCCCCGCGCGGAGGCGAGCCAGCCGCGCAAGCCCGCCGCCCATGCGCCCGCGGCGCAGGCGAAGGCGGCGCGGGAGGCCCGGCCGGCGGCCCGCCCCGCCCGCCAGGCCGCCCGCGCCGCACCGGCCCGCGTCGTCCCCGCCGCCAGCCCGGCCCGTGCGGCGCCGACGCGCGGCACCCCGGCCGCCCGGCCGGTGCGCGCCGCGCCGGTCGATACCGGCCAGCGCGTCACCGCCGCGCTCGGCCAGGCCAGCCGGGCGACGGGGCTCGATCCCGTGCTGCTGGTCGCGCTCGCCTGGCAGGAGAGCCGCTTCGACCCGCGCGCCCGCAATCGCCGCTCCTCGGCCCGCGGGCTGATGCAGTTCACCGACGCGACCTGGCTGGAGGTGGTGCGCGACTTCGGCCCGCGGCACGGCCTGGCGCCGACGGCGGCGCAGTTGCAGACCAACTGGCAGACCGGGACCATCGGCACGCGGAACTGGCGGCAGATGCAGCAGGTGCTCGCGCTGCGCGACAACCCGCGCTACGCGGCGGTGCTGGCGGCGGAGCGGATCAACCGCGCGCGCGAGGCGCTGCAGGCGAGCCTCGGCCGGCGACCGACGGCGGAGGACCTCTATCTCGTGCACCTGCTCGGCACCGCCGGGGCGCAGCGCTTCCTCGCCGGACTGGCCCGCACGCCGGACGCCCCGGCGAAGGACTTCGTCTCGAACGAAGCGCTGACGCTGAACCGGGAGGTCTTCGCCGCGCGCGAGGACGGGCGGCCGCTCAGCCTTGCCGAGGTGCATCGCTGGATCGGCCGGTCCATCGCGGGGCAGCGGGAGATGCACGGGGCGATGCTGACAGTGCTCGGCGCACCGGCGGTGGTCGAGGTCGCCGACGCGCGCTGACGCGAGGGAGCGCCCGGCCCGGCGTCCTAGCGCCTGAGCTCCATCTGGATCGGCCCCTCGCGCTCGCCATTGGCGAACTGATCGACCAGCGCATTGCCGGTATGGCCAAGCTCGCCCGCCGGGCCGCTCCAGACGATCCGCCCACGGTGCAGCATCGCAGCCGTATCGCCGATCCGCCGCGCGCTCGCCATGTCATGCGTGATGGAGACTGCCGTCGCGCCCAGCCGCTTCACGCAATCCACGATCAGCCCGTCGATGACCGCGCCCATGATGGGGTCGAGGCCGGTGGTCGGCTCGTCGAAGAAGATGATGTCGGGCTGCGCCGCGATGGCGCGCGCCAGCGCCACGCGCTTCTGCATGCCGCCCGAGAGCTCCGCCGGCGAGAGGTCGCCGACCGAGCCGGCCAGGCCGACCTGCGCCAGCACCTCCGCCGCCTTGTCGCGCGCCTGAGCCCGGGTGATGCGCTTCTGCGCCAGCAGCTTGAAGCAGACATTCTCCCAGACCGGCAGGCTGTCGAAGAGCGCGCCGTTCTGGAACAGCATGCCGATGCGGTCGCCGAGCGCCTCCCGCTCCCGCCGGGACATGTGCAGCACGTCGCGGCCGTCGATCTCGATCGTGCCCTCGTCCGGCTGGATCAGGCCGAGGATGCATTTGATCGTCACCGACTTGCCGGAGCCGGAGCCGCCGAGGATGACCAGCGAGTGGCCGGCCGCCACGTCGATATCCACGCCGTCCAGCACCCGCTTCGGCCCGAAGGCTTTGCGCAGGCCGCGCAGCCGGATCTTCGGCACGGCCGGGACCGCGGCGGCGGCGGCGGCCAGGGCCGGGTCCGGCCAGGGGGATGACATGTCCCTCATTGCGCGAAGAAGGCCTCGGTCAGCACGTAGTCCAGCGCCAGGATGAAGATGGAGGAGGCGACGACGGCCGTCGTCGTCGCGCCGCCCACGCCCTGCGCCCCGCCCTTGCTGGTATAGCCGCACCAGGTGCCCATCAGGGCGATGACGAAGCCGAAGGCCCCGGCCTTCACCAGGCCGGAGACCACGTCGTCCGTCTGCAGGTAGTCGAAGGTCGATTTCAGATAGGCCACCGAGACGAAGCCGAGCTTGTAGGTGCCGATCAGCCAGCCGCCCATGACGCCGAGGACATCGGCCACCAGCACCAGCAGCGGCAGGGCGATGACGGCGGCCAGCAGCCTCGGCGCCACCAGGTACTTCATCGGGTTGGTGGACAGCGTGGTCAGTGCGTCGATCTGGTCGGTCACGCGCATGGTGCCGATCTCGGCCGCGAAGCTCGCGCCGATGCGGCCCGCCACCATCAGCGCCGCCAGCACCGGGCCGAGCTCGCGCGTCAGGGAGATGACGACGACGCTGGCGATGGTGCTCTGGGCGTTGAAGCGGGCGAAGCCGGTATAGCTCTGCAGCGCCAGCACCATGCCGGTGAAGACCGCGGTCAGCGCGACGACGGGCAGGGAGAACCAGGCGATCTCGACGAAGGCGCGCCAGAAGAGCCGGCCGTAGAAGGGGGGCCGCACGAGATGCGTGACGGCCTCAAGCGCGAAGAGCGCCACGCCGCCCACGGTGCGGCAGGCGGCGAGCGTCGCGCGGCCGAGCGCCGCGAGCGGATCGAGAAGGATCGCAGCCATCAGGCGCCGCGATACTCGCGCCGGTAGCGCGCGCCCAGCGAGGTCAGGATCTCGTAGCCGATGGTGCCGGCCGCCGCCGCCACATCGTCCGGCGTATTGCCGGGACCGATCAACTGCACCATGGCGCCTGGCGCGACAGCGGGCGCGCCTGCGGGCAGGTCGGTCACGTCGAAGGTAATGAGGTCCATGGATACCCGGCCGACCAGGGGCACGGGATGGCCGGCCAGGATGCCGGTTGCCCGCCCCGATAGGCTGCGAAGGTAGCCATCGGCATACCCGGCGGCAACGGTGGCTATCCGGGACGTGCGCGGCGCGGTCCAGGTGGCGCCATAGCCGACCGGGGTGCCGGCCGGCACCTCCCGCACCTGCAGCACCGGCGCCTCCAGCCGCACCGCCTGCCGCATCGGGTTCGGCTGCCCCGGCGTCGGGTTGATGCCGTAGAGGGCGCAGCCGGGACGGGCGAGGTCGGAGGCGAAGGCCGGCCCGAGGAACAGGCCGGAGGAATTGGCGAAGCTCGCCGGCGCCGCCGGCAGGCGGGCGCGCAGCGCGGCGAAGCGGGCGGCCTGGGCGGCGTTCAGCGGGCTGGCAGGCTCGTCGGCGCAGGCCAGGTGGGTCATGACCCAGCGGAGATCGATCCCCGCGAGCCGCCCGGGATCCTCGGCCAGGGCCGCCACCTCCGTCTCGGCCAGGCCGAGCCGGGCCATGCCGGTGTCGAGGTGCAGCAGGGCCGGCAGGCGCCGCCCGGCGGCACGCGCCGCGGCGGACCAGGCGGCAACGTCGCCCGGGCCGTTGAGGACGGGCAGCAGCCCCACCCCCTCGTCGCCGCCCGGGGCGAAGCCGTTCAGCACGGCGATCATGGGGCCGGGGCCGATGGCGGCCCGCAGGGCGATACCCTCGGCCAGATGGGCGACGAAGAAATGCCGACAGCCGGCTTCGAGCAGGGCGCGGCCGACCGGACCGGCGCCCAGCCCGTAGCCATCGGCCTTCACCACGCCTGCCACCAGCCCCGGCGCCGCCCGGTCCCGCAGCAGGCGCCAATTGGCGGCGATGGCGCCCAGATCGACGGTCAGGACCGCCTGCATGACCTCACCCCGGATTTATGCTGCACCACGGCATGAACCCGCTCAGCGGCCCGGGCAAGCCCCCGAAAGCACCGCAACCGCGGACCGCGAATGACGTTGGGTGGGCCGGCCGCACAATCGCCATTGGTTTTGCTGCGCGGCACATTTCCACGGACTGGATTTTTTCCGGCCAGGCACCGGGAGAGGAGGATTTATGGCGGACGGCAACAACGGGCCAAACGACCGGACCCCCACGGCGGAGGTAGTCCGCCGCGGCAACGCGGCCGCCCGGGGTGCGGCCGAGGCGATGCGCGAGGGCGCCAGCGTGGCGGAGGAGGCGACCCGCCCCGCCCGGCAAGCCGGCGCCGAGGTCGCGCGCCGCGGCCTGGAGACGACCCGGCAGGCCGGCGAGGCCGCGGCCGGCATGGCCGCCCAGGGCACGGCCGAGACGCTGCGCCGGACCGAGGAGATGGAGGGCCAGGCCCGGCAGGGTCTCGAGGCGATGTGGCGCATGTTCCCCGCGCCCATGCCCGGCGCCGGCGGCATGCCCGACTTCTCCCAGATGGTCAGCGAGATGGTGCGGACCAACCTGCGCATCGGGCAGGAGCTGTTCCGCCTGGCCAATCCGGCGGCGATGATCGAGTTCCAGCAACGGATGCTGCGCAGCTACCTCGATGCCCTGCAGGCCAGCCAGTCGATGCTGCTCGGCACCGCGCGGCGGACGACCGAGGAGATGGAGCGTGAGATCGGCCCCGGCCGCTGAGGCCGGGCGCGGGCGCGGCCGGGAAAATTGTGCAGTGCGGCGGAACGCCCCCCGGCCCGGCCTGTTCTGACCGGCGCGGCCGGGGTGCTCCAGGAAATCCCGGCCGGGGCCAAGTACAAAGCAAACAAACCTAAGTACCGATTGCCGAATTGGCTGTCGCGGCCAGTGCCGCGCCGGCAGGAGGAAGTCATGGCCGCGCCCGAACGGACAGGAAGACTTGTCGAAGAGAAGGTCGTCCCGGTCATCGAGGAAACGGCCGTGGTCTACAAGGAGCAGGTCGTCACCGACCGGGTGCGCCTGCACAAGCGGGTCCATGAGGACCAGGAGGTCTTGGACATCCCCGTCCGGACCGAGACGCTCGAGGTAGAGCGCGTGCCGATGGGCCGCTGGATCGAGGCGGCCCCGGCCATCCGGCAGGAGGGCGAGACCACCGTCTATTCCGTGGTGGAGGAGGTCCTCGTCGTCGAGAAGCGCCTGCGGCTGGTGGAGGAGGTGCGCGTCACCCGCCGGCAGGCCACCCGGCACGTCCGGGAGGAGGTCGCGCTCCGGCGCGAGGAGGTCACCGTCGAGCATGCGGCGGCCCCGCGCGATCCGGCCCGCGACAAGGGGGCCGCAGCGGACCGATGACCGAAGGGCCGGCCGGCCCGGAGGTCTGAACCGGTCCGCCGGACAGGCAAGGCGGCCCCCGGAGACAGCACCAGAGCATTCAGGGACAAGGAATAGTCGATGATGGAATCCGTTATCGGGCTGCTCGCGGATCGCGGGCAGGCAGAGAGCCTGCGCGCCGCCCTCACCGGGGCCGGCATCGGGCAGCAGGACATCGTCATCTTCGACCGGCAGGCGGGCGAACGCCTGTCCGGGGAGTTGGTCGACCGCGGGCTCGAGGAAGGGCGGGCCCGGCTCTATGCCCAGGCGGTGCAGCGCGGCGGCGTGCTGGTGGCGGCGGAAGCCGAGAGCACCGACCAGGCGCTGGCCGTCATGAACCGCTTCGAGCTGCGGGCGCCGGAGGACATGATCGGGGGCGAGCATGTCGAGCGCGTGCAGTCGGTCGAGGAGGAGCTGAAGGTCGGCAAGCAGACCGCCGTCGGCGGCAAGCGCCTCGTCACCAGCGTGCAGGAGCGGACGGTCGAGAAGCCGGTGACGCTGCACGAGGAGGAGGTCGAGGTCGAGCGCCGCCGCGAGGACCACCGGCTGAGCCCGGAGGAAGCCGGCCGCGCCTTCAAGGAGGAGACGGTGGAGCTGACCGCGACCAGCGAGCGGCCCGTCGTCTCGAAGGAGGCGCGCGTCACCGGCGAGGTCGCGCTGCGCAAGCGCGCGGTGGAGCGGCGCGAGGTGGTGCGGGATACGGTCCGCCGCCAGGACGTCGATGTCGAGACCATCCAGGAGCGGAAGGTCGGGCCCGAGCGCCAGGCCTGACACCCCGGCGGGGGCGCCTCGGCGCCCCCGTCACCGCCGCACCCAGTCCTCCGCCTCCCAGCCCGCCGCGATCTCCCTCGCCGGGCCGCCGCGTCAGTGGCCCTCGATCGCGCCGTGCACCTGGTCGAGGTCGCCGAAGCGGGTGAACTCGCTCTCGAAGAACAGCTTGATCGTGCCCGTCGGCCCGTGGCGCTGCTTGGCGATGATCAGCTCGGCCTTGTTGTGGGCGGATTCCATGTCCGCCTGCCACTTGGTCATCGCCTCCTCGAACTTGGCGCCGTTGTCGTAGGTCAGCTCCTTCGGGGCGCGCTGGGCCAGGTAGTACTCGTCGCGGTAGACGAACATGACCATGTCGGCGTCCTGCTCGATCGAGCCGGATTCGCGGAGGTCGCTGAGCTGCGGCCGCTTGTCCTCCCGGCTCTCGACCTGGCGGGAGAGCTGGGACAGGGCGATGACGGGGACGCTCAGCTCCTTGGCGATCGCCTTGAGGCCCTGGGTGATCATGGAGATCTCGAGCACCCGGCTCTCCGGCCGCGTCCCCGCCGCCGGCCGCATGAGCTGGAGGTAGTCCACCACCACCAACTCCAGCCCGCGCGTGCGCTTGAGCCGCCGGCAGCGCGTCCGCAGCGCCGAGATGGTGATCGCCGGGGTGTCGTCGATGACCAGCGGCAGGGCGGAGAGCTCGCGGCTCACCTCCACGAAGCGGTCGAAGTCGCGCTGGCTGATGTCGCCGCGGCGGATGCGGTCGCCCGAGATGCGCGCGGTCTCGGAGAGCAGGCGGGTGGCGAGCTGGTCGGCGCTCATTTCCAACGAGAAGACGGCGACCGTGCCGCGGGGCTGCAGGCCCTCCCCCTTTTCCTGCGCCTCCCGCACCAGGGCCTGGGCGGCGCCGAAGGCGATCTTGGTGGCGAGCGCCGTCTTGCCCATGGCCGGGCGGCCGGCGATGATCATCAGGTCGGAGCCGTGCAGGCCGCCGGTCTTGGCATCGAGGTCGCGGAGCCCCGTGGGCAGGCCGCTGACGCCGCCCGGCGTCGAGAAGGCGCGCTCGGCCATCAGCACGGCCTCGGTCAGCGCCCGCTCGAAGGTGACGAAGCCGCCCTCCGTCCCGCCATCCTTGGCGAGGTCGAACAGCCGCTGCTCGGCCGCCTCGAGCTGCTCCTTGGCCGAGAGCTCGGCCTCGGCGCCGAAGGCGCGGTTCACCACCTCCTCGCCCACATCCACGAGCTGCCGGCGCAGCCAGCAGTCATGCACGATCCTGGCGTACTCGCCGGCATTGATGATGCCGACCATGGCCGAGAGGAGCTGCGCCAGGTAGGCCGGGCCGCCGACCTCGTCGAGCAGGCCGGAATGCTCGAATTCCGGCCGGAGCGTCACGACATCGGCGAGCTGCCCGGCCTCGATGCGGCGCTGGACGGCGCGGAAGATGCGGCCATGGATCGGGTCGGCGAAATGCTCGGGCGCGAGGAACTCCGAGACCCGCTCATAGGCCTTGTTGTTGGCCAGCAGCGCGCCCAGCAGTGCCTGCTCGGCCTGCAGGTTGGAGGGCGGGACGCGCTGGGAGAGCCCGAGCAGGCCCCCGGCGCCCGCATAGGGCGGCGGCTGGTCGATGGTATTCATGCGGCGATCCTAGCGCGGAACGGCGCCTGTGGATCATGGGGATGGCTGTGGATAACGGGGACGGCGGGGTACGGCACGCGGACGTGGTGGCGGGGACACGCCCGGCCGGGGCGGGCGTCCGGACACACCGCCACGCCGGAGCGGATCAGGCCCCGACGCGGTCCCACTCGCCCTGCCACATCCAGTCGCGCGTCAGCGGCAGCGGCTTCCTGTCGCGCGTTAGCCGGATCTGCCGGTTCATGTGGTCGGCGCGGCAGGCGGCCGGCGCAGGCCGGGCGCGGCGACCGTCGCGCAAGCGCACCCGCCCGCCACCCAAGCAGCGGCCCCCGCCCAGGAACTATCCCGAGAGTAAAGCCCGACGCCGGAAGGGCCGGGATCGCCGCCGCGACATGCGCCGGGCAGGCGATCCTCGAGAAGATCCGGGCCCGTCCCGCCGCCTACGATCCCGCCTTGCTCCCGCGACAGGCGGAGTTGAAGGCGATCGCCGAGGCCCGCGAGGTCCGCATCGCCGAGCGCACGGCCGCCCGCGCCGCCGAGGCCGCCCGGCTGGAGGCCGAGCAGAAGGCCGCCCGCGACGCCCGCTGCGCCGCCCGCAAGGCGCGCAGCAAGCGCTGACCGGATGGGCGGCTTTCCGCCCCAGCCAGAATGCCCGCTGTCGGCGTCCCTAT
>NZ_JAUTWS010000160.1 GCF_030657435.1 Paracraurococcus lichenis
TGTCGACCGCCCAGTCCGCCAGGCGCCCAACGGAGTCCTCGTCGGCGACGTCGCAGCCCGCCGCATGGACCGTGAGCCCCCGCGCCGAGATCCGTGCGAGGAACGCATCGGGGCTGTTGTCGGGATGCTGGCAGACCGCGACCGCGGCTCCCTCGCGCGCGAAGAGTTCGGTGATGGCTGCGCCGATGCCACGGCTGCCCCCGTGACCAGGGCGCGGCGGCCTCCCAGCTTGCCACTCATGGCTGTCTCCCCTGAATGGCTGCCTGGGCGCCGGAGGCGAGCCAGGCGGCGTAGGACCGGATCCCCTGATCCAGCGGGATCCCCGGCCGGAACCCAAGGACGCGCTCCACGGCAGAGGTGTCGAAGCGCTGCTGGAGGTCGTCGACAGGGTCGGGACCTTCCGCGAGCTCGATGTCTGCCTCCGGCAGCACCTCGCGGGCGGCCGCGGCGACCTGGTCGAGCGTCAGGAAGGCGCCGCCGGTCACGTTGAATGCCTGCCCGCCGAGGGGCCCCGGCGCGTCAAGGGCCGTGACCAGCGCGCGCGCCGCATCCTCCACATGGATGAATTGGCGGGGGAACCCGCGCCCGAAGGGCACCCTGGTCGGGCGGCCTGCCTGCGCGTCGGTGATCATGGTCCGGATGATGCAGTCAGTGGTCCGGCGAGGCCCGTAGACCCAGCAGAGGCGGAGGGAGGCGCCATCGGGAGCAAACTGCCGTGCGTAGCCGCGCACGAGCGCCTCGCCCGCGGCCTTGCTGGCACCGTACAGCGTCCCCGAGACGAGCGGACGGTCCTCGGTCACCGGACCCGGCCCGGTCGGGCCGTAGGCGCTGGTGGAGGAGCAGAAGACGAACCGCCGGGCACCCCTCACCCGGGCAAGCTCCAGGACATTCGCGGTGCCCGCGACGTTGACCCTGAACATGTCGTGCGGGGTGTCCCGCGCGACCATCGGGCCAGAATAGGCGCCGCAATGGACGACGCCATCCAGCGGCAGGTCTCCGACCGCGGCGTAGAGGCCATGCACGTCGGTCACATCAACGGCGGCAAGCCCCTCCGGGCAGCCCGGTGCGGGCGCCCGGTCCACCGCGACGACCCTGCGGCCGCGGGCCGCCAGCAGCGCGCAGACGGCGTTGCCGATCAGCCCCGCCGCGCCGGTGACGAGTACCCTGCCCTCGCTCATGCGTTCCCTCCCACCGCAGCCGCCAGCGCCCCCGCACCGTCCGCCTGGCCCTCGACCGGCAGCTCCGCGGCGAGCAGGGCGGCCGTGTATGGGTGCGCCGGGCGCGCGAACACCGCCTCGGTCTCGCCAGCCTCCACGATCTTCCCGTGCCGCATGACGATGACCGAGTGTGCCAGCGAGCGGACGGAGTTCAGGTCGTGCGTAATGAACAGCGCGGACATCCCGGTGCGTGCCTGGATGTCACGGACGAGGTCGATGACCTGCGCGCGGACGCGGACGTCGAGCGCGGTGGTAGGCTCGTCGAAGACAACGAGGTCCGGCGAGGTGGCAAGCGCGCGGGCGATACCGATCCGCTTCTGCTCCCCCGCGGTCAGCTCGTGCGGATAGGCACTGGCCGCCTCAGGGGGCAGGCCCACCATCTCCAGGAGCTCGTGCACCTTGAGCGCGCGCTCGCGGCGGCTCGCCGGGCCGAGCAGCCCGAGCGGCTCGGCGACGAGGTCCAGCGCGGTCCAGCGCGGGTTGAGCGCCAGATAGGGCTCCTGGAACACCATCTGGATGCGCGCGCGCAGCGGGCGGAAGTCGCGCTCCCGCAAGGCCAGGAGCTCGCGCCCGTCGAAGCGGATCTGCCCGGCGGTCGCCGGCAGCAGGCGCAGGATGCACTGCCCGACGGTCGTCTTGCCCGAGCCGCTCTCGCCGACCAGCGCCAGGGTCTCCCCGCGCGCAACCGAGAACGAGACCCCATCCACTGCCCTGACCACCTTGTCGCCGCCGGGCAGCGGGAAGAGCTTCCGTAGGTCCTGGACCTCCAGCAGGGGCCGCCCGCGCACGCTCCCGTTGCCGTCCCGGTGGACGATGTTGGGGGTGGGCCGCGCCCGCGCCGTGGCCAGCAGCTCCCGGCTGTAGGGATCGGCCGCGGCGGCCATGAAGCGGCCGACGGGCTGCGTCTCGACCACCCGGCCGTCCCGCAGCACGGCGACCCGGTCGCAGTAGCGCGCAACGACGCCGAGGTCGTGAGTGATGAGCATGGCCGAGGCCCCGGCCTTCCTGACGCGGTCCACCAGCAGGTCCAGGACCTGGACCTGGACGGTGGCGTCGAGCCCTAGCGTCGCGTCGTCGGCCAGGACCACCTCAGGCCCGGCGACCAGCGCCATGGCGATGACGACCCGCTGCGCCATGCCGCCGGAGAGCTCGTGGGGATAGGCCCTCGCCCGTCCCTCCGGATCGACGATGCCGACATCGCCAAGGAGCCCCACCGCGGCGCGCTCCGCCTCGGCCCGGCTGCACCGGCGATGGGCCCGCAGGACCCTGGCGATCTGGGTCCCGACCCGCTCGACCGGGTCGAGGAGGGACTTGGCGCTGGTGCCGATCAGGGCGATGCGCCCGCCCCTGAGCGCCCGCTTCGCCGTGTCGTCCAGCTCGGCGAGGGAGGTGCCGTCGAACTCCACCCGTCCTCCGGATATGCGGCCGCCTCCGGGCACGAGGTCCATCAGCGCCCGTGCCAGCACCGACTTGCCGGCGCCGGTTTCGCCGACGATGCCCAGCACCTCCCGGCGGCGCAGCTCGATGTTGACGTCGTGCAGGACCGCCCGGCGCCCCTGGCCCTCCGGGAAGTCGACCGAGAGATCCCGCGCCGCGAGGATCGCCGGGGCGGTCACCGGCCCATCGCCCCGGCGGACGGCGCCATGACGCGGCGCGCGGCATCGCCGAGCAGGGCGAAGGACAGGACGGAGAGCATGATGGCGAGGCCGGGGAACAGCGAGATCCACCAGATGCCGAGGATCATCTGCTGGGCCCCGTTCGCCACCATGAGCCCCCATTCCGGGGTCGGCATGCGGACCCCGGCACCGATGAAGGACAGGCCGGCCGTGAGCAGGATGGCCATGCCGATGCTGATCGAGACCTGGACGAGGACCGGCGTTACCGCGTTCGGCAGGATGTGGTGGAACATGATGCTGATGTCGCCGGCGCCGGAGCAGCGGGCCGCGCGGACGAAGGGTCTGTCGCGCAGCGACAGCACCTCGCCCCGAACCTGGCGGGCGAACATCGGGATGAACAGCACCGCGAGGACGATGGCGACATTCCAGATTTCCTGGCCCATCACCGCGACCAGCGCCATACCGAGGACGAACACCGGGAATGCCTGGAGGAAGTCGAGCGCCCGCATCGCCAGCCCGGCCCAGAAACCACGGTAGAAGCCGACCAGGACACCGATCGCCACCCCCGCCACGAATGCGGCGCCGACGCTGGTCAGGCCGATGAGCAGGTTTATGCGGGTGGCGAAGACGATCCGGGAGAGGATGTCCATGCCGGAGACGTCCGTCCCAAGCCAGTGCTCCGGGGAAGGCGGCTGCAGCGAGCTGAGCGGGTCGGCCTCGGTCGGCGGGTACGGTGCGAGCACCGGGGCGAAGGCCACCGCGGCGAGTTGCACCAGCAGCAGCCCGAAGCCCAGGAGCCCCGCCGGACTCGACAGGAAAGTGCGGAGCCGTGACACGGCGCTAGACCTCGATCCGGGGATCTACGATTTCGTAAAGCACGTCGACGGCCGTGTAGACGGTGAGCACGAAGGCGGCCGCGACAAGCACGAAGCCCTGCAGCGCGGGGTAGTCGCTGTTAACGACCGCCTGGACGGCATACTGCCCGAGCCCGCCCCACGCGAAGATGGTCTCGACCAGCACGGCGGCACCGAGCAGGAAGCCGGTCATGAAGCCGACCAGGGTGATGAGCGGCGGCAGGCTGTTGCGGAAGGCAATCCGCACGATGATCCGCTCGGGGAGGCCGGACGCGCGAGCGTGCATCGCGTAGTCGCTGCGCCACGCCTCCTCGAACACGGCGCGGGTCAGTTTCATCAGCGCCCCCGCATTGACCAGTGCGATGGTCGCCACGGGCAGGACGAGACGGCCCGCGGCAGAGAGGAACGCCTCGGTATCGCCGCTGAGCAGGCTGTCGACGGTGTAGAAGCCGGTTACCCTGGGCGGCGGCGGCACGAAGTTGTCAATGCGGCCGAAGGGCGGGGCGGCCACCCCCGCGAGGTGGAAGAGCAGATAGATCAGCAGCAGCGCCACCCAGAAGTCCGGCAGCGCCCCGGCGACCAGGCCGTAGACCTTGCTCGCGCGGTCGGCGGCGCCGCCGGAGCGGACCGCCGAGGCCAGCGCCACGGGCACGGCGATTAGGATCGTCGCCAGCATCGCGTAGGTGATGAGCTCGAGCGTCGCCGGGGCGCGCTGCGCCAAGTCGGCGACCACGGGCTGGGAGGTGAAGATCGACGTGCCCAGGTCGCCGTGGGCGACGCGCCCGAGGTAGAGCAGGAACTGCTCCCAGACGCTGCGGTCGAGTCCAAGCCTTGACCGCAGCGACGCAATGGCCTCCGGCGTCGCCATGTTCCCGAGCAGCAGGAGCGCGGGATCGCCCGGAAGGAGGCGGACCATCACGAAGGTGACCAGGGTCACGGCGAAGAGCTGCGGCACCAGCATCGCGGCGCGGGCCGAGACGATCTGCAGCGGGCGGGGCGCCCGCCGCCACGCCCGGGCCGCCCCGCTGGCAACGCTGATCAAGCGGTCAGCCCTCCTTGTAGAAGTCGTACCAGCTATTGCCGTTCGGCGTGTACCAGGAGAAGCCCTTGACGTTGGCGCGCGTGGCGAGCTGGTAACCGGGGTTGAACAGGAAGACCCAGGGTGCCTGCTCCATGGTGATCTGCTGGACACGGCGGGAGTCCGCGAGGCGCCTCGGCTCGTCTACGGAAGTCAGCCCTGCGTTGATGAGGTTGTCGACCTCGTCGACCTTGAACCGCGCGTAGTTCACGATGGACTTGCTGTTGAGCCAGAGGTTCGCGACGTAGGCGGCGTCCGGGACGATCGCCATGTCGCGGAAAAAGTACATGGGCATCTGGCCCTTGGTGTAGCGCTCGACCAGGGTCGAGGACGGCATCTTTGAGAGCTGGGCCTGCACGCCAGCCCTGCCGAAGGCGGTGCGGAGCGCGACCGCCATCTCCTCCTCAAGCTGGTCGTCGGCGCGGTAGCCGATCTCGGTCTGAAAGCCGTCGGGGTAGCCGGCCTCGTTCAGCAGCGCCTTCGCCTTCTCGACGCTGGTGTCGAAGGCGAAGTAGTCACCCGTCCAGCCGGGGTAGATCTCCGAGATCGGGCTGCGGGTCGGCCGGGCGGTGTTGAAGTATATGCTGCGGGCCATCGCGTCCCGCGGGACCAGGTGGTTGAGCGCACGGCGCACGCGCGCGTCGTCGAACGGCTTGAGCGTATTGTTCATCTCCAGCCGGTGGATGTAATTGCCGAAGACGGTCCAGACCTTGGTCGTCGGCGAGCTCTGCAGCAGCGCGAGCTCGCGCGGCAGCAGCCACTCGGCAACGTCGACCGACCCGGCCTGGAGCGCGGCGAGGCGGTTCGCGGAGGTCGGCATCTCCTGGAAGATGACGCGCTCGAGCCTCGGCGCGCCGCGGTAGTAGGCCATGTTGGCCTGGTAGACGACCCGCTGGCCGGGTACGAACTCCGTGACGTGGTAGGGCGCGAACGACGCCGAACTGGTGGCGAGGAAGCGGGACGCCCAGGGATCCTCGGCAGTCGCCCGCTTCTTGGCCTCCGCCGAATCGATGATACCGAGATCGTTGTTGACCCAGAGCCGGGCCAGGAGCGGGGAGGCCGAGGGCAGGCTCACCCGCACGGTCATGTCGTCGAGCTTCCTGAAGGCGTCTTCGAAGGAGGTGATCTTCAGCACCTGAGTCATGTACCAGTGGAAGGTCGCCTTCAGGTTCCAGCCGCGCTCGAAGGTCCACATCACGTCGTCGGCGCTCAGCGTGTTCCCGGCGAAGCTCTTCACGCCGGGCCGGAGGCGGAAGGTGATCGACCTGCCGTCCGGGGCGAGGTCCCAGTTCTCGGCGAGAGCTCCCTCCAGGACGTCGAAGTTCTCGGCCTGCACGCCGTCCTGGGTCTTCGGGGCATACCGCAGCAGGCGCTCGAAGATGTTCCGGCGAGCCTCGTGCCCCGCCTCCGTCGGTGGGTACTCCTGGTCGAGGGACTCGGGCACGCGGGGGCCCGCGACCACGAGGGTTGCCGCGCGGGACTGTGCGCCCGCCGGGCCGCCAGCGGTGGCGGGCAGGAGGAGTGCCGGGGCGGCCAGGATGTGCCGACGCTGTACCATCATTCCTTGATGCTCCCAGTGCGGGCTTTTCGCGATGAGGGAGGCTATCGAGGACCGTCAAGCGGCATAAGGGCCGGCGGCCGCCGACTGCCGTCGAATTCAGTGAGAGCCGGACTCTTCCGCCCAGCCCTTGGGCAGTCGGGCGTAATACCGTCCCAAACTTGGGCATGATCCGTATACGCACGGATGGTGGCTGCGCTGCCGCCAACCGACGGGGCAAGCACGGCGACGCCACGCGACATTGTTGCACGAGTCGTTTGGTCTTGGGGGGGGGAACTGGCGCAGAACTGCGGGTCCGCGACCGAACGCGGT
>NZ_JAUTWS010000161.1 GCF_030657435.1 Paracraurococcus lichenis
TCTAACGAGGAGTGGGCGAAGACATCTCTATTCGTGACTTGGCTCGCGAACTCCTTTTTGATGCCCCATCCGAAGGGAACCCGGTGGCGCGTCATTCGGAGCACAGGCAGGTCGCTAAAGGCAAAGGTGAGCTCAGGATGGCGGCGGAGTATCGCTGCATGCATCGAGGCTTCTCGTGGTCCGGAAATTGGATCCCAGTCGCGGCTTACCAGCGGCGGCGACTCTGGCGGCAATGGGATGGGCGGTCCCTCGTCGCGCCACTGCGAGAGCATGCTCGACAACCAGTCCGCGTCGGGGGATGCTGACACGTCGGGCGACATTCTCGGTTGTGCTCCAAGAGCGCGTGGTGATTGCACAGGGCGCCCGCGCTGTTGATGTCCTTGGGGGAGCCGTGCGCCCGACCGTTGTGATCGGACTTGGTTCCACTTACTACTTGCATCCACCCCGGTGTCCTCCCACCCTGCTGCCGAAACGGTGCCGCCGGACAGAAGAGATATCGAGCTAGAGCCAACCCTATGAGAAGCGGAGAAGTGTTCTGTAGGTGAACTTGCTCCAAAACTAAAACTTTCTGTATAGAAGAATGGTTTGGTAGATTTCCGCAGAAGCTGACGTGTGGTTTTCCTTGATGCTTGAAATACGTGCCTCATGAGGGCAGAGGAATCTTTGCCGAGTCTCTCCAGTATGTTGAATCGAGGCTATACAGTTTCGCGCAGTAAACTGAATGCGAGGTCCTGACAGCCTGGGGGCGGGACCGCCCTGAAGCTCATCTTAGGTTTAGCGATGCTGTGCGCTCGGACTACTATGCGTTGCTGTCCTGTTCACGCAATGGCTCCAGTGCTCGCGGAATAGCGGAGGTGGTCGGTGGCGGAATCGCCGCCGCAAACGAGAACATTGCCCTCGTCTGGGACGAGGTTGCGGAGAACATTGCCCGCGGCGATGCAGATTTTGCGGCGGCCCGGTATGAGACCTACTCGACGGCGGAGAAGCACGCCGTCGGCCTGCGGCGGATCGTCGACCAGGTCATCGGGCGGCGCCAGCGGAAGGCCAGGCCGAACTAATCCAGCAGTTCGATGGCGACCCGGACCGGCCTCCCTGACAGCCGCTCGGCCTCCGGATGACGCATGAGGCTCTCGGGCCCAAGACCCTCGATGACCACCTTGGTAGCGCCATCGGCACCTTCTGTTCGGTCACCCGTGTACGGCGGTGGCCGCACCAGAGGACGACCCTCCTTCTCGCCGTCCGCTTCGACCTCATCAAGGAACCGTTCGATTTCGGCCCAGGCGGACCGAGCCGCTGTCTCGTACTTTGTGTTTTCTGCGGCATTCCGGGCCACAAGCAACGGACTAAGTGCGCGCCATGCACCGAAGTGGATGGTCGCACGAAGTTGGACGCCGTCCATGGATGCTTCATCGGTTGTGTTGGGCATAGCGGCTCCTTTACCCCTGTCGGCGTCCTGCCCGCGGCTTGCGATCAGCATGTCCGCCGTCTCGTCTGCTAGATCCATCGCAGCATCCAAGGCAGCCTCGTCCGAGATGTCGGTGAGGCGTCCGGCGGCAATGTCGGCCTCGGCGTCGAACGTCAACGAGTCGATGTCATCGCCGTTGAGCGGCTGCCGAACGCGGTCGAGCGGTCTCGGGGGCATGTAGATGCCGTGCCGGGTGGCCTGGAGATAACCCAGGACAGCGAGCGGCCCCTCGGGCGTGCGATCGGTGATGAGGTCGAGCGGCGGCTTGCCGCCGAACACAGCCGCCCCGTGCGGGGTCCGGAGCCACTTCACCCCTTCCTCGTCGGTCGTGAGGAGGACGGCTAGCCAGCCATAGATGACGACGATGACGTCGGTCCGTTGCAAGACATCCTGAGGCAGGTCCAGCGGCCTGTGCTCCTGGGCCGCCTGGATCCACTTGTCAATGTCCGGCGCCTCGCCCAGCATGCGGCGTCGTTGCGCGTTATCAAGTCCCCAGAAGTCGGCGATCGCCAGGAAGATGCGGAGGCCGGGGCCGCTGTGGCGGCGGCGGTTCTCGATTTCGGCGTAGCGCTTGGCCTCCGCAAGCAGGTCGGCAGGCGCGTCGATGCGGATTGCTGCGGTCTCTGAGTCGTACGCCGTGCACCCCGGGTACCTGTTCTCCAATGTCATCAGGCAGCTCAGCACCCCGCCCCATCCCGCCTCAGCGACTTCGATTGGCGAGAAGCCGGTCTCGGGCTGCAACTCCTCGAGCCACCTCTGTCCCGCGCTCGTGCTGCCGATGGCTTTTGCGGCAGCAGCGAGGACGCGCAGAATTCGTCGTGCCGCCTGCTTCTCGTCGGATGCGCGGACCGGCTCGCCGTCGATGAGTTCATGGAGATCCGGCTCGCTGTGCTGCCACTCCAGAAATTCGTTGACGTTCATGCGCCTTCCCTCAGGGAGCTTCGTTGAGCCAAGGACTCTCACGGTGCGGTGCCCGCGCGCAGGGGGCCGAGGATGTCGAGCACCTGCTGTCGTCCGGCATCCCCCTCGGTGGCGACGGCGGCGGGAGTGCGATCGCCGAGTAAGGCGTGCGGCCGGTGGAGCCACTCATGGGCATCCTCCATGCTGCCCCATGTGTCCGTGGCAGCGTCCAACACCGCAGCGTACTCAAGGTCGACAGATTCCTTTGCTTGGCGCTGCTCAATCAGCCACTGAAGAGCCTGAAAGTCGTCCGGATCCTCTGGCTCGGACACGTCAGCAACCCCTCCCAGGTGGACGAGACGCTCAGAAACAGGAACACAAATAGAACGCTTCCGGCCGAGGCGGGCAATGCTGGACTGTCATCCAATTGCGTAACGGGTGCCCAACTCAGCGCAGATCGCCTGCGGATCGGGCCCGTGTATGGCAGCAGGTATATCAGGGCGATAACCGAAGCTGCGGTCCATGCCCGGCACCGAGACCGAACCCGCCGCGCATACCGCAGCGCTGCTGGGACTGTGGTCCGAATGCCTGATTGCGATCCGGGCGCGGCCAGGAACGTCAGCGCGAACACGGTGCTGGGCTGTGACATGAGTCAGCTCCGCCAGTCGTGAACCCAGGCCAGAGTTCAAAGGTGCGCAAAAACATTGCAAAATTGAGAGGGAGCGAACGGAGGCACGCGATGGTGCCGGAAGCCGACCTGAACAGCATTGCCCGAGCAGAGGCGACTCCGGTGCAGGCGCGGAAGGCCTTGCTGGCCGCCTTCGGGAACCCATCGCCGGAGCTGTTGCGGGATACCTACCTCGTCCTGCGCTCCTGGGCCTGGAAAGCGCTCGACCAGCGGCGCCGCGACCCGGAGCTGCGGGATTGGTGCGACATCCTCGCCGCCGCCTCGTCCTCCATGGCACTGAATGGCCAGCCTGGCCTGGCCGAACGCCTCACCGCGCTCGGCGAGTTGTTGGCGGAGTCCATCGCCGTCTCCGAGGCACTGTCTGTGCACGAGGTCACCAAGCGGCAGCACGTCGTGGCAGCGCTCGAGTTCCTCGAACGGCGGGGCGGCCAGGTCAACCGCGCCGACATCGCCAAACACCTGTCGCTCGGGCAGGCCAACCTAACCCGGGTTCTCAATCTGATGTCGGCGGCCGGTCTGGTTGATCGGACCACCCTGGGCAAGGAGGCCGTATTCAGCTTGTCACGCGCCGGGTTCGAAGCGCGGCACGCCTGACCCGGGCAGGAGGTGCCGATATGTTGGAGCGAGATCCCAACCTCGGTGCCTGCACCGTCCCCGACGCTGCCGCCAGCCTGCCTGAACGCCTGTGCAAGCGGACCCGAAGACACCCGGAGCAAAGCGTCGTTCATCGCTCAGAGGGATATGCGTATGGGCCAGAAACCACTCGACCCAGCGATGGTCGGCAAGGTCCTGGAGCCGACGACCGAAGAGGTCCACCGCAGGGCGATCGAACTACGCGCGGGCGGTATCCTGTCCGGCGAGGCCGTCGGACATCTCTTTGGTATCGGCCGACAGGTTGTTGATGAACGCCGCCGGGCAGGAGTCCTGCTCGCGTTGCCCCAAGGGGCCGATTGGGAATACCCCCGCGCGCAGTTCCATAATGGCAAAGCCATTCCCGGCCTCGCGGACATCATTGCAGCATTTGGAGCCTCGGGTCCCTGGGTGACGTTGGAGTTCCTGGTAACCGAGGACACAGTTCTGGACGGGCTGACGCCCCGCGAAGCACTCCTACAAGGCGGCGAGATGCACGGACGGGTCATGGCGCTGGCGCGCGGGTACCGTGGTGGCGAAGGCTTCGGCTGAGAACCTGGACAGGTATATATATGCGAGCGCAAGCCGTGACGTAGCCACGCCATAACTGGGCAGGAGGCAGTTAGGGATGAGCACGCGTATCCGCCCAGTTCTGACCGACGATGCGAAGGTGTGCGGCCGTATCATCTATGAGGCTTTCAACGGCATTGCCGACGCCCACGGCGTCCGGAGAGACTTCCCGTCCATCGACGTCCCCACACAGTTTGCCGCCATGTTCATTGCCCATCCCTCTATTTTCGGAGTGGTCGCCGAGGTGGACGGACGGGTGGTCGGCGCCGGATTCGTCACCGAACGCGATGCGATCCGCGCAGTGGGACCGATCGCGGTTGATCCAGCGTATCGAGGAGGCGGCATCGGACGGCAAATCATGGGGGCCGTCCTCGAACGCGCCGGAGAAGCTGTTGGAGTGCGCCTCGTGCAGGAAGCGTTCAACACCCGTTCGGTCGCCCTCTATTCCTCGCTTAGCTTTGAAGTGAAGGAGCCCCTGCTGCTGATGTCCGGCACGCCTCGCGGTGGACCGGTGCCCGGCTACACCGTTCGCCCGCTCGTGCCCGACGACATCGAACCGGCCGCACGGATCTGCGCCGCAGTTCATGGCGTCGAGCGCAGCGCCGAACTTCGGGACGCTCTGAACGCATTCCATCCTCTAGTCGTTGAGCACGACAGCCGGATCACCGGCTATGCAACTGCACCCATATTCTGGCCAATGAACCATGGGGTCGCCGAGACCGAAGGCGATATGCAGGCGCTCATCGCTGCGGCAGCGGCAGCGAGCCCCGAGCCGGTCTCCTTCCTACTACCAGTGAGGCAGGCCGGTCTGTTCCGCTGGTGCCTCCTGCAAGGCATGCAGGTGGTGAAGCCGATGACGCTGATGACAATAGGGGAATATCGGGAGCCGAGCGGAGCTTAGTTCCCGTCCACCTTTTACTGACCGACTGCGCACCGTGGACCACGACGCCTCGGTTGTATGCCGGGGTGGACAGAGTGCTGATGCCGCTGCGGCTGTTGGCGGTGAGGACGATAGCCCTGGCATCCAGGAAGCCGAACTGGAGAGGAGACATGGCGTAGTCAAGAGTCACGTCCTGGCGCAGACCGCCCAGCGCCTAATCGTCGTTCGGCTTCATTGCAATTTCTCACAAAGACATGCCAGCTTCTCATTCATCCACGCGGACAATGCCTCATCTCCATCGAGCACTGTGTACGCGCCGCGGCTGAGCTCATCCGCCACCCGCCTTTCGATCCTCTGCGCGAGCTCGACAAGGTCAGCGTCCGACTCCATTTCCACAGCCTGCTCCTCCAGGCGCTGCTCCAAGCGACGTCTCAGCTCCTGTTGGCTGCCGTCCGACACGTCATCATCCGGCATCTGAGTTGGCCCTTCTGTGTGCGGCCATACTTCGCAGCATGTCCTCGAGAGAGACTTGAAGGCCTGCCATTGAACGGCGCTGACGCAGCCTGTCGCTCCTTGATGCCCCGCACACTACCAGCGCGCACCACATGAAGACACAGAGACCGAGAGCGGTGAGGAGGAAGCGGATAGGGTCAGGCTACAGGCATCCACCTCCGCTCTGCTGACGGTGCCGTTCAAGATAGCTTCGCGGGTACCGGCTGGGAAAGTGCTCTCTACCCGCTGCTCGCACAGTTATGGCAAACTGAAAGGCTGTTTTGGAAGCTACAGGGCAGGAAGTCGCTTGCGGTTTGGGTGAGCGAGGCGGTGGAGCATGAGGCGGATCATGGCGAGGGTGATCATCGCCTCGGCGACGTCGGGCCGTTGCTCGTAATCCTTCGACAGGCGCCGCCATCGCCCGAGCCAACCGATGGTTCGCTCGACCAGCCACCTGCGTGGCAGCAGGACGAAGCCCTTGGTGCCTGCGACGCGGCGGACGACGACCAACGTCAGGCCGAGCAGAAAGCAGGCGCGCAGAACGGCAAGGCGGTCGTAGATGCTGTCGGCGAACACGGCCCGAAGCCAGGTGTAGAGGGGCTTGATACGCCGGAGCAGTTCGCCCGCGCTGTCAGCATCCTGGATGGATGCGGCATGCACGAGCACGCCAAGCAACAGCCCCTGCGTGTCGACCGCGATGTGCCGCTTGCGCCCTTTGACCTTCTTGGCTGCGTCATAGCCGCGAGGCCCGCCGCTCTCCGTTGTCTTCACACTCTGGGTGTCGAGGATGGCCGCTGTCGGGCTTGGCTCGCGCCCCGCGCCCTCGCGCAGCATGACGACGATATGGTGGCGTATGCTCTCCCACCCCCCGTCTCGGAGGAAGGCACGCATATAGCCGTAGATGGTCGGCCATGGCGGGAATGCCGGAGGGGGCGGCAGATGCCGCCACTGACAGCCGGTCCGCACGAGGTAGAACAGCCCGTCCAGCAGGCGCCGCA
>NZ_JAUTWS010000162.1 GCF_030657435.1 Paracraurococcus lichenis
GCCAAGGGCTTTCGCAAGTTGAAGGCGAAGCGACACCTTCCGGCGCTCCGCGCCGCCCTCATCGTTCATCGTGCGAAGACCAAAGCTAACGCGCCGATTGCTCAGCAGCCACGCGCCGCATAAGGTCACCTCGGGTCGCGTCGCCCGCCGTCCTCAACATTGGGCGGGGCATCCCCCCGGCACAGCGGCGCACACACGGTGGCCGTGCGCCTCCGGGTCATGCCGGGCCATTTCGCCGAGCTGTGCCTGGAGGACGATGGCCGGGGTTTCAGCGACGCGTGCGCGCCGGCCGACGACCCGCGAGCGGTTGGGGTCGGCATACCCGGCATGCGCGCGCGGGTTCGCCAGCTGGGCGGCACGCTGCGGATCGAATCCGGTCACGGTGGGACGGTCGTGCAGGCGACGGTCCCGCTGCATACCAGCGATCACTGGCCAGGCGGAAACCAGGAAAGAGCGCGGGATGATGTCCGCCGCACCAGGGTTCTAGCGGCTGCCTCGCGAGACGTGGCGCGGAGAGTCCGGGAGGACTCGGCGCGCCTGCGCGCAGCGTCGGCCGAGCTTCAGGAGCGCACGGCCGCCAACTGTCGGAACCTGATCGTGCGACAGGCCACGGGCCTGCCACGGACCGAACGGGACGCGGCGGCTCCGGTCCAAGGCGCGACGAAACCCTGAGCACGCCCGTCAGGGCGTGATGATGTTGAACCAGAACGGGAAGTTGTCGAACAGGCCGACGAACTCCCGCACGGCGTCCCTGCGGCCATCGACCCGGATGGCGCCCGACGACATGGCTTGGTCCACCGGCAGCTCACCTGCCTGCACCTGATCGAAAGTCTCCTTGGTCAGGGTCAGCTTGGCTTCCGTTGTGGTCGGCTTCTTCGTGTAGTTGAGGACGCTGTTCTCGACCAGCAGCGCATAAGCCTGGTTCAAGTCGCTGAACTCGATCGTCAGCGACAGCGCCTTGCCCGCGGCCCGCTCGGCATTGAGCTTCACTGCGAGATAGTCGAACGTCATCTCCGGCGGCATCGCCCGTACCGTGTCCGGACCGGAGGTGTTGAGTTCGCCGGCACTCGGTACGCCGCGCCGCAGCTCCAGCGCGCCCTGCAGATAGATCGAGCGCCAGGGCCCAGACTCGGCCTGGTAGCCCATCTGCTCATACGCGTCTGCCAACACCTCCCTGGCATCGCGGTTGCTCGCGTCGGCGAAGACGACGTGCTTCAGCGCCTCCGCCACCCAGCGGTACTCGCCCCGCTCGAAATCGGCGCGTGCGTTCTGCAGGATCGCTGCCGCGCCGCCCATGTACTCGACGTACTTCCTGGCCGCCTCCTCCGGCGGTAACTGGTCGAGTGTCGATGGGTTGCCATCATAGAAGCCCATGTAGCGCTGGTAGACGGCGCGCGAATTGTGCTTCAGCGAGCCATAGTAGCCGCGGTTGAACCACGCCCTGTCGAGCTCCGGCGGCAGCCGGATCATGTTGGAGATCTCGACCCCGGTGTAGCCTTTGTTCATCAGGTGAACGGATTGGTCGTGGATGTATTTGTACAAATCGCGCTGCTTCTTCCAGTAATCAATGATTTTGGCGTTTCCCCACATCGGCCAGTGGTGCGCCTGGAACTTCACGTCCGTAGCGTCGCCGTAGAGCTCGATCGTCTCGTTGATGAACTTCGCCCAGGCCAGTCCGTCGCGCACCACCGCTCCGCGCAGGGTGAGGAGGTTGTGCATCGTGTTGGTCGTGTTCTCCGCCATCCACATGGCGCGGAACTGCGGAAAATAGGTGTTCATCTCCGCCGGTGCCTCCGTGCCCGGGGTCATCTGGAACACCAGGCGGACGCCGTCGATGGTCAGTTCCTCGCCGGTCCGCGTGATCTCGCGGGTCGGCACCAGCAGGCCGCCGTTCCCATGCCCGACCGTCTGGCCGAGGCCGGCGTTCACGCCGCCCTGCACATTGCGAGGCAGCAGGGGGCCGTACATGTAGACACCGCGCCGCGCCATGGCGTTGCCGGCGATGACGAACTCGCTGATCGCATGTTCGGTGAATCCCACCGGCGCGATGATCTGCACCTTGCCGGCGCGCACATCGGCTTCCTCGACTAGGCCTCGCACGCCACCGTAGTGATCGCCGTGGCTGTGGCTGTAGACCACGGCATGAACTGGCCGCCGGCCGAGATGCTGGCTCACCAGCTCAAGGGCCGCCTTCCCGGTCTCGAGATTGCTGCCGGTGTCGAGAACAATCCAGCCGGTGTCGCCCTGGACGAAGGTGACGTTGGCGAGGTCATGGCCCCGCACCTGGAAGATGCGGTCGTGCACACGGAACAGCCCGTACTGCATGCAGAGCTGGGCGTTGCGCCAGAGGCTCGGGTTCACCGTGTCCGGCGCGGGCCTGTCAACCGCGATGAAGGACTTGTATGCTTCCAGATCCCAGACGACCCCGCCCTTCGCGTCCCGGATGGTCAGCGTGTCCGGTCGCGCGATCAGGCCGCGCGTCGCGTTTTCGAAGTCGTCGCGGTCATTGAAATTCAGGGCATTCCGGACCGCGTCGTTCGCGGCCTTGGTGGCCGCCGTGGCCGGCTTGGCCTGCGTCCCGCCCGCCGCCGGCTGCGCCTGGGCTGACCCGACGAGGCGCGACGGCAAGCCAAGCGCCACAAGCGCCGAGCTCGCCATCATCATCTGGCGCCGGTCGAGGCCCATCCGTGCAGCAGCATCGGGTTGGGGAAGGTCTTTGGCCATTTGTCCTCTCCATCGCTGTATGCGTCACTCAGGGCGGATCGAGGGGCCGAAGGCCGCGCCCGTCATCCGGCGGGTCGCGCCTCGGGGAACCGCCAGCGCCCGTCCAGGATCTCGGCCGGCGGGCGGTAGAGGCGGACCATGTAGTTCCAGCCCGGCATGATCGGCAGGCAGTTCGGCACCCGTCCGTCACAGCCGCCGAACTGCACCCGCACCGCCTCGTTGCCGGCCTGCTGCGCCGTGAGGCTGTTAAGCGAATAGGCGTGCAGCGGATTGGCCTGGAAATAGCCCTCCGCATTGTAGACGCTGACTGACCAAAAGCCGTCGACGGGCACCTGGCCGACATCGAGGCGGTACAGTGTGTCGCCGTCGTTCCGACCGGGCACGACGTTGAGGTAGAGCGCTTCGGTCTCCGGATTGCCGCCCCAGGCTGAGGCCGTCCCGATCAGGTGCCGCACCGGATCGACCCTGTCCCGGGTGCCGAACATACGCCGCGTGTCGGGCAGGGTCTCCGCAAGCCCGAGCAGCAAGGTCCGCACCTTCGCCAACCTCTCCTGGTCCCAGTCCGGCGCCTCGAATCGGCCGGGCCCCGCCTGCGCGACGGCGATCGCGTCCTGTAGGGCATGCACCCGGCGGGCGTCCTCCGGATCCGACGGGTCGATCAGGATGCGGACGCCGACCAGGGCGTAGCGCGTGCCGACCCACTCTCGCGCCACGATGTGGCGGCCCGCGCCGTAGTGGACGGCAGGCGTGTAGTGATCCTCGGAGATCACCTGCATGGAAAGGAAGCGGTTGCCCGGGTCAGGCAAGGTGATGGTGACCGGACCGGCCTCCAGGTCGAAGACGCCACTGGAATAGAGCGTGTCGCGGTTGGCGCGGATGACGGTCTGCGCGTCGATCGGCATGGGGGTGCGGTGGTGTTCGAGGCGCCCGCGCCCCGCCCGCTGCACGGAGCCGGCGAAGTAGCGGTCGGTTTCCGCCCGGACGAAGTTGTCGGGCGTGACGGCGACCGGCGTCGGCGATGGCCCCTGCGCCGGTGCGGCCTGCGCCACCAGCGCGAAGATGATGGCGAGTGCCGTGCCCTTCAGCTGCCGATCCATGGCGTCCTCCCATTGCCCGCGCATCACAACCCCATCCGCTCGATATCTGGCAGCCGCCAGGTCTTGTCGAAGAGCGGGCGCTCGGGGCCGTAGAAGCGGAACATCAATTCGAACCCGCTGCCGGTGCGCGTCGGCACCCAGTTGTCGCGCCACCCTTCGGGCGCAGTCGGACCGAAGAAGATGTCCGTCGATCCATCGGCGTTTGCCCGCAGCGCCGGCGTGTTGGACGCGCGGCTCGACCAGTCGAGACCGCGGATCAGCGCGTGCGTGGCGCGGTCATAGGCCGTGACCGACCAGTAGAGCCGCACCGGCGCCCTGGCCGGCACGGTGAGGCGGTAGATGCCGCCGCCGTCGAGCGGCTGCCCGGCCTTGTCGCGCAGGGCTACCAGGTAGAACTGGCCCTCGCCGAGGCGCTTCGCGCTGAAGTATCCCATGGCGTAGAGGATGCCGCGCTCGTCGGCAGGGTAGCTGTTGCGGTCGGCGAAGTTCGACTGCAGGCCCCGGAGAAGATTGGGCCGTACCGGCAGGGCCCATTGAGTGCCTTCAAAGTAGGGCGGCGAGAATAGCGCCTCGTAGCCGGCGTCGAGGAAGGCGTGCGCCTCGCGGGCGCCGGTGGCGAGGATCTCCTCCGTCCGCGCAT
Organism: Paracraurococcus lichenis; assembly: GCF_030657435.1. GTDB lineage: Bacteria > Pseudomonadota > Alphaproteobacteria > Acetobacterales > Acetobacteraceae > Paracraurococcus > Paracraurococcus lichenis. The sequence goes on from NZ_JAUTWS010000162.1 coordinate 4,462, forward strand.
CGGGATTGAAGGCCCTGCCCTTCTCGATGCCAAGGCTGCGCAGCGGGTCGACCATCGCGCGATCGCGCTCGATCCATGGCTCGCGCTGCACGAAGCGGTCGAGCGCACGGAAGAAGCGCGCATCATAGGGAATGGTGCTGTCGAACAGCACCTCGGCAGCGTCCACGAAACGCGTCGGTGGCGGGCTTGCGGCCTGCGCGACCGGGTAGACGCGGACGCGCTGCCCGTAGGCGACAGCCCTGCCGAGGTCGGCGTCGCTGTGGCCGCGGAGGTTGGAGCGGAGCAACGCGAAACCAGCATGGGTCCCCGAAGGCAGGGCGATCATGCCCTCCGGCGTCGCCCCTTGGTGGTCCGGCGGCAAGATGAGGTACTTGCCGCCGGCGCCCTTATCGGCGCCGGCCGGGCCGACATCCTCGAGCGCGGTCTGCCAGCCATCGTCGATGCTGCCGGTGATCGAACTGCCCTCCTCGGCGGGCGGGATCTCGAGTACGACGGGGCCGGCATCCTTCGTGTCATAGAAGGGCATGAGGTAGATGGTGTCGGGGTTTGGCGTCAGCGTCTGGTTCTTCCAGCTCAGCGGGCGCGACCAGTAGACCACCTGGTTGAACGCCGCCCCAGCGCCCCGCATGGCCTGCGCCATCAGCTCGAAGTTGACTGCCGGCATGCCCCAGATGACGGCCTCGACGGCGCGGCGATGCAACGCGCGCTCGCGCGGAGTTACGAGTGACGGTGTGAGGGGTGGCGCCGGCTGGCCTTCCGCCTGGACCGGCAGGAACGGCGCGGCCAGCGCCGGCAGGAGCCTGCGCGGCAGGGGATTCCTCATCGGCCACGTTCCTTGCTGGCTGCGCATGCGTCAGAACCGAACATTCAGGCCGAAGACCGGCCCGTGCATCGTGACGTCCCATACGAGCTTTGCGCTCTCGTAGTCCTGCGACAAGGCGCGGTAGCCAAAGTAGACCGTGCTCTCGTGCCCGAACATCTCGAAGCTGTAGCCCACGGTGGAATAGAGCTGCCACGCGACGCGTGTGCCACCGATGCCTCCCCCAACATCGCCGCGTAGCGTATAGTCCCAGCGCGGAGCGAGCCGGCCACGGAGCCGCAGCCCGACGAAGGGATCCACCCAGTCGGTCGTACTCTTCGCTGTCGAAATGCCAACGAGGGACACCTTGTTGTAGAGATGCGTCCAGCGGCCGCCGCCGATGACGTCGAGCGCCCAAGGGTGCGCATCACTGGCCCCAAAGCGTCCGTTCGCCACCTCGTAGGCCGCGCCGAATTCCAACAGCCCGACCACGCTCGTCGCGTCGACGGTCGCTGGACCCAGCCGCACGTCGTCATAGCCTAGCTTCGAATAGAGGCCGTCCAGGAACAGTCCGAGCTGGCCACGGCGAAGCTCGCCGCGCGCCATGAATCCGAGCGCAGAGTCCGATTGGTGCAGCGTGTCCGAGAAGCTGTTGTCCACGCTGACGACGTTCGGACCCGCGCCGATCCGCCCGGTGACGGCGCTGATCCAGCCATAGGTGGTGAGGTCGAAGGTCCAGCCGCCGGGCGGGGCTGCGGGCTGGGAGCGGCCGGTCGACGGCAGCAGGATAATGGCGATCGCGGCGAAACAGGAAAGCGTCGTTCGCATGCCGGCCGATCCCTAACGAAGAACGAGGACGACGTTGAAGCGTAGGCCCCATTGTGGCGCGTCGCGCGGACCGTCGAGCCAGTATCGCGCCTGTGCGACGAGGTTGACGGGGACCTCTCCGATCTTGACCAGCTGGCTGGCGCCCGTGCCGATCGGCAGCGTCCACTGCCGAGCGGTCCATTCGTAGCTCGCCTCCAGCGTCGCGGTGAGCGCGAAGCCGCTGCTGAAGTTGTGCGACACGAAAGGCTGCAGGAAAGTCTGATTGAGGGAAGGTCGGCCTTGCCGGCTTGCTGAATCGGCAACGCCCGAGAGGTGGTTTGCGAGGGCACCGAAGGTCCAGGGCCCCAAGGTCTGGACCAGCACGCCGGTCGGCCCAAGGCCCCATTGCCGGGACTGAAGGGTGGGGCGCGTCGCGGTTGGCCACAGCACGGCGGGCCCAAGGCCCCAGGTCAGCCCCGGCACGCCCGACCGGCGCGAGAGGAAGAAGCTCTGCGTCGTGTCACCGAGGCCCGCCTCGTGA
>NZ_JAUTWS010000163.1 GCF_030657435.1 Paracraurococcus lichenis
AAACCGGGTCACAAGCGGAGCTGGGTTTGTGTTGCCAGAAGGAGCCGATCTGGCGCTGAGCTCTGACGACAGTGCGGGACCCGTGGACGAAATCGACATTGTTTTTATTGCGGCTCGCAGCGATGTTCGTTCTGAAAACGGCAAGAGATGTACGATGAGCCCAGATGATTCGGCCTATGCGGCATCGTGTTGCATCGGTCGGCGGTATGGACGCATTGATCCCTGCCGGGTGCGAGATCATGCAATCCGGATGTACTCCGGCCATCCGAGATCGAGTATCTGATTCAGGACGTTGGTGGCGATGGCCACTTCGGTTGCTTGCCGACCGTCGGTTTGCGACCGTAGCCCGTCACCGATGACGCGTTTCCAGCGCGAGACATCGGCTTCCACCAGAGCACGCGAGTTGTACCCAGACGCTCGCTGCTAGCCCATGCGACCGCGCTCTGCTATACATCGCAGATGCACGTCCCGCTGTGTCGGCGCGGCCGCAGCAGCGTCGCTCGGCACCGCGTTCGCGCGTGGTGGCACGATGACGTCAGCACCCGGATGACGCGCCTCAACCTCGGCGTAGACATCGTCCCGGTCGTAGGCACCATCGCCGATGAAGGATGCCACGGAACCATCAACCTGGTCGAGCAGGGGACCGACCTGCGAGCCATCATCGGCTTCCCTGTCAGTCAGCACCGAGGCGACGATCTGGCCGGTGTCGGCGTCCGTCGCCAGGTGAAGCATCTTCCAGGCCCGACGCCGCTTGCTGCCGTGCTTCTCCTCCAACCATTCACCCGGACCGCACAGCCGCAGCCTGGTGCTGTCGACCAGCAGATGCACCGGCTCGCCCCCGCAGCGTGGTCGCGGCACCTGCAGCGTCTCCGCCCGACGACTGAGGGTCGAATGGTCCGGCACCGCGAGATCCAGGCCAAGCAGCTGCAAGATGGAGCCGATCAGGCCCTCGGTCTGGCGCAGCGCCAGGCGGAACACGGCCCGTGGTGTCAGGGCAGTGGCGATCGCCAAGGCCGAGTACTTCGGCTGCCCGCCTCGGCCCGCCAGCCCTCAATCGCCTCGGCCGTGAACCACACGGGCAGGCTGCCGCGGGCGCGCAGGCAGGCAGGCATCGTACTCAGCCCAGTTGGTGACCTTCTGCCGCTGGGCCGGAATATGGTGCCGGCGAGCAGCGTTCGATTTGAACGGCATGGTGAGGTCCCCTCTGTCGAGGGCTCACCCGCCTCGCCAGCCTACCCGAACGTCCCGAACCAGGCGACCCGTGCAATAACACGTCTTAATTCACGAATTCGGAATGAATACAACTCGAATGACGTTCATCGCTTTGCGGCATTCAATCTAAGTGCTGGACGAGATCTACGGCATTTTGGTAGATGTACGGAGGAACTTCTTTCGGAAGTGGTATTGCCTTCGCGTCGCCACTCGCTCCCGCAAACCATCCCTGAGCCCGACAGCGCGGCCCGTGAGGTTCAGCTCTGTGTCATGGTCGCGCCCACGGTCCGTGCCAAGGTCCGCGCGACAGCCAAGGCGCGTGGCCAGACCGTGCGATCGCTGGTGCTGAGCGCGCTGCGTGATGCCGGTGTGCTGGACGATTTCAGTGACACTGAGCTAACTGACCGCCGCGCGACCGTTGCTGCCGCCAAGGCGCGCCTGTGGCGTGAGCACACAGCAACGTCGCCTGGGACTGCCGTCATTCCGGGCGCTTCGCTGCCCTTTGTCCGGAATCCTCGAGGTGGCACTACCTAATGCGCCAGGTTATCCGCCGCACACTGCATCCTGGTACTGTCCCCCAGGACTTCAGGGGACGCCCCAGGAACGCGGATCGGAGCACGCGCGGCATCGGTTCTCGCTGTAAGCCTCGGCACTGCGCCGCTGGTCTACATCGCGACTTTCGCCTTTGCGCGCCCTGTGCGCCGGAATTCCCGCTGTAATGTCTCCCGATCACGCCCTTCCCTCGACCGATCCGACCGTGGGGTGTGATCGAGAGCCGATCCACATTCCCGGCAGCATTCAGCCACACGGCCACCTGCTCGCCTTCGCTGGCGTCGACCTCGGCCTGATGCATGCCAGCGCTGCTGCTGAAGCGGTGCTCTCGACCAGCATCGCCACCGCCTTCGGCCAGCCCATCGAGCGCATCCTCGCCGGCAGGCCGACCGAGGCGTTGCGCGATGGCCTGGGCCGCTTGCCCGCGACCGGACCAATGCAGTTCGGCCGCTTCCGTACGGCCTCCGGAGCGGCGTTTCAGGCAATCGGGCACCGCTCGCCCGATGGGCGTGCTGTGCTCGAGCTCGAGGCGGAAGCCGAAGGCGACGGCCCGGGTGCCGAGGCCACGCTCGAAGCGCTCTACCCGGGCGTCCGCGACGCCTTCGCCCGCCTCGGGCGCGCTGCCTCGGTCGAACTGCTGGCCACAACCGTGGCCGCGGCAGTGCGGCAAATCACCGGCTTCGATCGGGTGCTCGTCTATCGCTTCGAGCCGAACTGGGACGGCACCGTGATTGCCGAGGACGGGAACGGGCGCTTGCCCTCCTACCTTGGCCTGCGCTTCCCAGCTTCGGACATCCCGGCGCAGGCGCGGCATCTCTACGAGGTGAACCCGCAGCGCCTGATCGCCGACGCAGATTACGTGCCAGTACCGATCCGATCAGCGCAGCTCGGGCCGCCACTCGACCTTACATTCGCCAGCCTGCGGAGCGTCTCGCCCGTCCATCTCGAGTACATGCGCAACATGGGCACGCCGGCCTCGATGTCGGTTTCCATTCTCCGCGGCGATGGCCGATTGTGGGGGCTGGTCTCCTGCCACCATGCCGCACCACGCCGGGTGTCCTTTGCAGCCCGGAACGCCTGCGACCTCGTCGCGCAAATGTTTGCGGTCCGCGTCGCCGCCCGCGAGGAGATGGCTCAGGCCGAGGCACGTGCACGGCTCAAGGGCCTGGAAGGGCGCCTGCTTGCGCGTATGACGGCGGTCGGACGCCTTGAGGACGGTCTCCTGGCCGTCCCGCAGAACTTGCTCGACCTGACCGGGGCGGCCGGGGCGGCAGTGCTGACGGAGGGCGGCTGCGCACTGGCCGGGTACACGCCATCCGAGGCAGAGGTAAGGCGCATCGCCGCATGGCTGCAGGAGCGCGGCGTGGGGGAGGTGTTCGAGACCAGCTTTCTGGCCTCACTGCTGCCCGGGGCCGAAGCCCTGGCCGACACCGCCAGTGGCCTGCTGGCCGTGTCAGTATCTCGAATACACCCCAGCTTCGTCCTATGGTTCCGCCCCGAGGTGGTTCGCACGGTGTCCTGGGGCGGCGACCCGCGCAAGCCCGCCGAGGCGGCCCCCGACCGGCTGCACCCGCGCCGCTCCTTCGCGGTCTGGGCGGAGACGGTAAAGCAACGCTCACTTCCCTGGGGCGCTGCGGAGATCGCGGCCGCGCGAGATCTCCGCTCTGCCATCGTCGGCGTCGTGCTACGCACAGCCGAGGAGCGAGCCGCGCTCACCGGCCGGCTGGAGCAGGTCAATCGGGAGCTGGCCGCCTTCTCCTACTCGGTATCGCACGATCTGCGCGCGCCCTTCCGCCACATTGTCGGCTTTGCCGAGCTGCTGCGCGAGCGCGAGGGCGAGAAGCTCAGCGATCGAGGGCGACGCTACATCGATACCATCGCGCAAGCGGCAGAGACCGCGGGCCGCCTGGTCGATGCGCTACTGAACTTCTCGCAGATGGGCCGCACGGCTCTAGTGCCGATCGAGTTCGATCCAGCGGTGCTGGTGGCCGAAGTGCGCCAGGCTCTGGAGCCGGAGCAGGCTGATCGGCATATCGATTGGCGGATCGCGCCGATGCCTGCGATCTGGGCTGACCCAGCCATGCTTCGGCAAGTATTTCAGAACCTGCTGTCGAACGCGATGAAGTACACGCGCGACCGCGACCCGGCGGTGATCGAGGTGGGTTGCGCGACGGGCGAAGCCGAGATCGAGTTCCATGTGCGCGACAACGGCGCCGGCTTTGACATGGCCTATGTGCACAAGCTTTTTGGCGTGTTCCAACGGCTGCATCGGGCCGAGGAGTTCGAGGGCGTCGGCATCGGGTTGGCCAACGTGCAGCGCATCGTCGAGCGGCACGGCGGTCGGATCTGGGCTGAGGGCAGGCTCGGCGAGGGCGCGGTCTTCCACTTTACGCTGCCGCGGCGCGGCGCATCCGCGGCGGAGACGACGTAACATGGCACAGTTGAGGCCCGTCCTGCTGGTCGAGGACAGCCCGAATGATATCGAGCTGACCTTGGAGGCACTTGAACGGAGTCGGCTTGCCAACCCGGTGGTGGTGGCCCGCGACGGTGTCGAGGCACTGGACTACCTGTTTCGGCGTGGAAATGCCGCGGGTGGTGGGACGCCGCAGTTGCCGGCGGTGGTGCTGCTGGACATCAAACTGCCTCGGGTGGACGGACTCGAAGTACTGGAGCGGATCAGGCGGGAGCCACGCACCCAGCACGTGCCGGTTGTCATGCTGACCTCCTCGCGCGAGGAGCAGGATCTGATCCGAAGCTATGGTCTCGGTGTCAACGCCTTCGTGGTCAAGCCGGTCGGCCACCGCGAGTTCTTCGAGGCAATCCACGACATCGGCGCCTTCTGGGCCGTGCTCAATGAGCCGCATCCAGGCCTCCCGGAGGCTCCTGACGCTGGCGGCAAAATATGACCGCCTTCTCCGTCAAGGTGGCGGTGCAGGAGGGCAGTTGCCGCATTCTGCACCTTGAGGACAGTCCAGTCGACGCTGAGCTCATTGCCGAACATTTGGCTCGTCCCGGCTTGGCCTGCACAATCCGACTCGTGGCGACGCGGGCCACCTACTCTGCCGCGCTGATCGAGGACAGCTTCGACATCATTTTGGCGGACTACGTGCTGCCAGACTTCGACGGGCTCGCGGCCTTGATGATGGCACGCGACCTCGCACCCGACACGCCGTTCATCTTCGTCTCTGGGACTCTGGGCGAGGAGGCGGCGGTCGAGGCCGTTAAGCGGGGTGCGACAGACTACGTGGTCAAGCAGCGCCTCGCGCGACTGCCGGTCGCCGTCGAGCGTGCCATGGCCGAGACACGGGCGCGGTCCGGACAGCGCGAGACACTTGCGGCGCTGCGCGAAAGCGAAGCGCGATTACGTCTGGCGCTCTCGACGGGACGGCTCGGCGCTTGGGAACTCGACCTTCGTACCTTCGCGCTCAAAGCCTCAGAGACCTGCCTGGCCAACTTCGGCCGACTCCCCGGCTCTTCCTTCACCTACGACGATCTGCGTGCCTCCATCCACCCAGACGACCGCGAGGCTATGCAGACAGCCGTGGCGCGCTCGATTGCAGAGCGTATGGACTATGATATCGAGTATCGGGCGGTGTGGCCGGACGGCACGGTGCATTGGGTGCAGGTGCGCGGCCAGCCGGTCCATGCCGCGGATGGGACACCCCTGGGCATGGCCGGCGTCTCGCTTGACGTCACCGAGCGCAAGGTCGCAGAACAACGACAGGCGCTTCTGTCACGCGAGGTCGACCACCGCGCAAAAAACGCGTTGGCAGTGGTGCAGGCGGCGCTGCGGCTGACCACAGCTGCGGACATGCCGGACTATATCCGCAAGGTCGAGGGCCGTGTTGCCGCCCTGGCACGGACGCAGACGCTGCTGGCCGAGGATCGCTGGTCCGGTGCGGATCTGCACGCAATGCTGCAAGGGGAACTCGCGCCCTTCCTGAGCGGCAAGGCGCGCGTCGCACTGAACGGACTGCAAGTATCACTGCCCGCGAAGGCGACGCAGCCGCTGGCGATGGCAATACACGAACTGGCCACCAACGCTGTAAAGTACGGCGCCTTGTCCGTGGCAGAGGGTGGGGTCTCTGTGTCTTGGGTCGTCGGGCGGTCGCCGGACGGGCCGGCGCTGCTGCGGCTACGCTGGGTGGAGACGGGCGGGCCGCCGATCACCGGCATACCAAAGCGACGCGGCTTTGGCGGTCGAGTGTTGGATGGCACTGTGCGTGTGCAACTTGGCGGCAAAGTGTTGCTCACCTGGGAGCCAACAGGTCTCGTATGCAGTCTTGAGGTGCCACTCGGGTTGGGAGTCGGGCATCAGGCCGAGGACGTGTAGGGCATGCTGTTGCATCGATCATCGGTGTGGACGCAGGTACATCGTGATGGTGTGGACATCGTGATGGTGTGGACGCCCCCCGACGGCATCGATGTGCCAAGGTGGAGGTGTTGAGCAACCACCAGGGGAGGCGTCCGTGGGCGAGGCTAGCACGATCGGGCTCGACGTCGCGAAGAACGTATTTCAAGCGCACGGCGCCGACGCCGCTGGGCATGTGGTGTTCCGTAAGCGCCTGGTACGGGCCAAGGTGCTTGAGTTCCTCGCGCGACAGGCGCCATGTATCGTGGCGCTGGAGGCCTGTGGCGGCGCGCACCACTGGGCACGAGAGATCAGCAAGCTGGGCCACACAGTGCGTCTGATTCAGCCGGCTTACGTCAAGCCCTTTGTCAAGGAGAGCATGCAATGTCGTGGGGGCTGATCAGGCTGCCTTTGCCATGGCCTGCTGACCTTCGGTGGGACGAAAGCCCGGGTAGCGCTGCCGAAAGGCATCCTCGAGCGTGTCGTTCAGAA
>NZ_JAUTWS010000164.1 GCF_030657435.1 Paracraurococcus lichenis
CCCCAACTGCCTCGCAAGCCGCAGCGCGGTCATGACGTTGGCGCCGGTCCAAGTGCCGCAGAACAGGCCCTCCTCTGGCGCCAACCGGAGCGCCATTGCCTTCGCCTCGGCTGTCGAGACGTGCTCGATCGGATTTATGCCGGTGCCCCAGGTCGGCTGATGCATGCAGCGCGCTGGCCAGTGCAACTGTGAAAGCTGGTGACGGCACCGGGGATTGTCTGCACCTCGCGCACGACCTGGCGCACCGCGCCGGCATTTGTGCCCTCGGGGATGGTGACCGTATCGGCCAGGCCGCCGAAGCGGGCTGCCACGCACTCCTGCCCCACCATCACCGACGGGTAGCCTGATTATCCGGAGGGCGGCGATGACTGAGGCCGAGACCTGGCAGGACAGGGCAGCCGGCACCGGCCGGACGTCCCTATCTTGAGGCCTTAACCTGCCGCGTTTGCCAGGACTAGCTTAGCGTCTGCTGACTCCTGCAAGCAGCGGTGCGTTCACAAGGGGTGTCCGAGATGAGGGTGGTCTTGATTGTTGCGGCAGTGCTCCTGGTGGGAATGAGCGGCGCGGCATTGATGCCCCCCGCGGAGCCCATCCAGCCGTACCTGTCAGGAGCCACCCTCGGGCTTGCGATTCTGGTGTTGATTGGGCTGTTCATGCAACGGCGTGAGAACGCAGTCCCGGCAAAGCCCGCAGTCGAACCCGCCCGACCAGCGCTGGGACAGTCTGAAGCGAGCGGTGCAGATGCCGAAATCGTCCAATTCCTTGCGGTTCTTCAGGAGAAGGGGCGACTGGTCGATTTCCTGATGGACGACATCAATGCCTACAATGATGCCCAGGTCGGGGCAGCCGCCCGAGTGGTTCATATGGGATGTAAGGGCGTCTTGCAGGAATATTTTCGGGTTTATCCTATACGAACAGAGCAAGAAGGGTCGACGGTTCAGGTTCCCGCCGGATACTCCGCCGACGAATATCGGTTGATTGGCAGGGTTGCGGGAGCAGCGCCTTTCTCCGGGGTACTTGTCCATCGAGGCTGGAGGACGGATATGGTGAAGCTTCCCGAGTTGCTCCGCCGCGCTACCGACCGGCTACCCGCCATCGCTCCCGCAGAAGTGGAGCTCAAATAGCGGCCTCCGACGTTTCGGAGAGACACAGCAGGCTTCGTCAGTTGGATCGAAAACCACCAGGGCACCAGCGTCCATGAAGGCTCGCTTCAGTCTCGGCATTGACCTCGGCACCAGCAATTGTGCAATGGCGCTGACCGATCTGGAAACCGATCGGACCGAAGTTCTGCCGATCCCCCAAATCTTGGCGGCCAACCAGTTGGGCGAGAAGCCAACTTTAGCGTCTGCGATTTACCTGCCGCATCCCGAGGAATTCCCGCAGGGATCGTTCCGCCCGCCTTGGAGCGCTGGCGAAACCTCGGGGATTATTGGGCAATTCGCCCGGGACCATGGCGCCCTCGTGCCGGATCGCTTAACGACCTCCGCCAAATCCTGGTTGTCCAACCCACACGTTGATCCGAAGCAGCGCACGCTGCCCTGGCGGTCAGACAGTGTGGAACAGAAGCTTTCGCCTTTCGAGTGCTCACGCTGTTACCTGCAGCATCTCAAGGACGCTTTCCTCCACACCGTAAACGCCCAGGGCAGGCAGTGGGAACTCGCCGATGGCCAGATCGTCGTGACCGTCCCCGCCTCCTTTGACGAGGTGGCGCGCAGCCTCACGGCCGAAGCGGCCGAGGCCGCCGGGCTAGGCTACGTTACGTTGCTGGAGGAACCGCAGGCTGCCTTTTACGCGTGGTCCGCGCGGGCCGGCCGGCAATGGCGCGATGCGGTGGCACCTGGCGACATCATCCTGGTGTGCGATGTGGGCGGCGGCACCGCCGACTTCAGCTTGATTGCGGTGACCGATGTCGGCGGCAATCTGGAGTTGGAGCGTATCAGCGTCGGCGAACACATCCTCCTCGGTGGCGACAACATGGATCTCGCCCTCGCCTACACGCTTCAGGCCAGATTGGAAGCCGAAGGCAAAGCGTTAGATGCCTGGCAGTTCCTGGCGCTCGTGCATGCGGCATCGCACGCGAAGATCACCTTGTTCGAAGACACTACTTTGGCGGAGGCGCCGATCGCGATTCCGTCGCGCGGTTCCAGTCTGTTTGCCAAGACGATTGCCATCGCACTCGATCGCACCTTGCTCTCGCAGGTCATCCTCGACGGCTTCTTTGCGCAGACCGCGATAGACGATCTCCCGCGCGAAGCGCGTCGGACAGGGTTACAGGAATTCGGCCTGCCCTACGCATCTGATCCGGTGATCAGTAAGCATCTGGCCCGCTTTCTCACGCGCAGCTTGCAGAATGTAAAAGCGAGCGACAAGTTGCACGCATTGGTTGGATCGCGGGCCGGAGGGCAAGCGCTCATGCCCACGGCCGTATTGTTCAATGGCGGCGTGTTCAAGGCCGAGCCGATCCGTGCCCGGGTATTGGACCTGCTGGCATCCTGGAATGGCGGACAAGCGGTTCGGGAACTCGAGGGGTTTGAGCCAGATCTCGCGGTCGCACAAGGCGCCGCCCTCTACGGCCGGCACCGCGCGACTGGCAAAGGCATGCGCATCAAGGCCGGCACCTCGCGTTCGTACTACATCGGTCTTAAAGCGTCGATGCCGGCGGTTCCCGGGTTCCGTCCACCGGTCAAGGCGCTCTGCGTCGTGCCGCAGGGCATGCAGGAGGGAACCGAACTGCTGATTGAGGGGCGCACGTTCGGTCTTGTGACCGGCGAGGCGGCAGAGTTCCGCTTCTTCTCTTCCGCTGTACGAAGCGGCGACATACCTGGGCAGATCCTACCCGACGCCGAACGTGAACTGGAGGAAACCAGTCTGTTGGAAGTCGAGCTTCCGGCGTTACCCGATGTTTCCTCAGGGCAGGTCGTGCCGGTGCGAATCGAAGCCGTCGTCACGGAGCTCGGCACGCTCGAACTCTGGATGAAACATACCAACTCGGACCGGAAATGGAAAATTGAGTTCCAAGTCCGCACGGAATAGCGCTCGCCCTCGGTTGCGCGACGCGCTGCCTCAGCGATGACGACCCGCTATTCCATCGGCATTGATCTCGGCACGACCAACTCCGCCCTGGCGTACGTCCCGCTCGTCGGCAGTGAGCCCGCCGGAGCTCTCGCCATACCGCAGTGGGAAACCCCCGGCACGCTTGTCGAGGCGCCGACGCTGCCCTCGTTCCTGTATCTGCCGGAAGACGCGCTGACCGCCCAACTCGGCGGGAGGGCTACGGAAACCCAAGGATGGATTGCCGGCCGCCTCGCCCGCCGCAGGGCGGGCGAGGCGGCCGGCCGGGTCGCCCGGTCGGCAAAGTCCTGGCTGTGTCACCACACGGCCGACCGGTCGGCGGCGATTCTGCCCTGGGGATCGGAGGAACTTGCGCCAGCGCAAAAGATCTCACCCGTTCGCGCCGCCGCATTCATCCTGAACCATCTGCGGGGCGCTTGGGACAGCCACTTCGCCCAATCCGGTTGTGCGTTCGATGACCAGGATATCACCATCACGGTTCCCGCCTCATTCGACGCGGCCGCACAGCGACTGACCCTGAATGCCGCTGAAGAAGCCGGATTCCCCAGCGGCATACGGCTGCTCGAGGAGCCGCAGGCAGCCTTCTACTGCTGGCTGGAACAGTACAGCGCGACCGACCCGATGTGGGAACGGCTGGCGACGCACGCTGCCGAGCTGCAACACGTCCTAGTCGTAGATATTGGCGGAGGCACCTCGGATTTCAGCTTGTTCGAGCTGCGGCCCGGTCCGTTGAGCGTGATGCCCGACATAAGGCGCGTTGCTGTCAGCGAACACATTTTGCTCGGCGGCGACAATATCGATCTGGCCCTCGCCGTCCTGCTTGAACCGCGGCTTATGGGAGAGCGTGGTCAGATTTCCGGCCCGCGCTGGGATCACCTCGTCGCGTCATGTCGCCATCTCAAGGAGCAGGCGCTTTCGGGTAGCACTTCGGCAAACGAGCAGCTCACGGTGGCGCTCCCGGGCAGGGGAGCCAGCCTTGTGGCCGGAACACAGGCTGTGACACTGGCGCGCGACGAGGTCGTGCGGCTGGTACTGGATGGCTTCTTTCCTGCTTGCGAAGCGCGCGCGCGGCCCTATCGCACCCAGGCAGGTTTACGTGATTGGGGACTTCCCTACGCTACCGACGGTGCGGTGACGCGCCATCTGGCCGATTTTCTTAAGGGCCGACCACGCGTGGATTTTGTGTTGTTCAATGGCGGTACGCTCCAACCTGCACTCGTGCGCCAGCGCCTGCTCGAACAAGTCGCAACATGGCAAGGCGGTATTCGTCCGACGGAACTGGAGAATTCCGAGCCCGACCTCGCTGTCGCGCGTGGCGCGGCACGATTTGGCAAGCTGCTGCGCGGCCACTCCGGTCGCATCGCGGCGGGCGCTGCCCGCGCGGTGTTCCTCCAGGTGCAGACGGCACAGGCGGCGACACATCAGACTGTTCCGCCTGCTCTGATTTGCGTGTTACCTCGCAACGCGCCGCCGGAGCACACCTTCGAAGTCAATCTGCCGGGGCTTGAAGTGCGCACCGGCCAGATGGTCAACTTCCAGGCCTGTTCCTCGACCCGCCATGGCCGCTGCCAAGTGGGAGATGTTCTGCCTTGGGACGCAGAAGCCTTTCACGCGCTGCCACCTCTGCAAACGGTCATCAACACAGGCAGTGAGCCTGGTGTCGGGTCAGGCCGGACCGTGCCCGTTCGTCTGGCAGCAAAGATGAATTCGCTGGGACTGCTGCAGATCTCCTGTGTCAGCACAGACCCGCTGACACCGCGGTCCTGGCCGCTCGAATGGAATCTCCGCCCACATGAGCATGACCGCGAGGCTGCGCTTGGTTGGCCGGCTTCAATGCCCATACAGCCAAATGCCACGGCCGAGGCTCAGCAAGCTGCGCGGGATCTGATCTTGACGACGTTCGCACGGCCGACGGCGAGATCCGGCAGGCTGACCGCCAATGGAGTCCTAGGACATCTGGAACGCATTGTCGGATTGCCTCGGCATGAGTGGAATGCCGCTCTATTGCGCAATCTTTGGCCGGGCCTGAACGAACGGATGAACGGCCGGAAGCTTTCAGTCGAGCATGAGGAGGCCTGGCTCACCTTGGCCGGATTCATGCTGCGTCCAGGTTTTGGGTTTGCGCATGACGCGCTTCGCATGGATGAACTATGGCGGCTGCGTGATGCAGGACTCTGCTTTCCCGGGAAACGCAGCAGGACTCAGGCACATATTCTCTGGCGTCGGGTGGCAGGCGGGCTCACGGCTGAACGACAGGCGATGCTCTTGGCGGGTGAGCTCGATAGCATCCTCGCGGGGAAAGCTGCGCCTGAGCTTGTACGCCTCTCGGGCTCGCTCGAACGTCTGCCCCGAGAGACGAAGACGGATCTGATCGAGACGTTCATTGCACAGGTGCTGAAGCGGGTAGAGGCGAAGCAGCATTGCACGCCGTACCTGGCCGCCCTTGGCTTTCTGTTGAACCGGGTTCCGATCTACAGCGGACCGGAGACCGTCCTGCCGCCGGAGTTCGTCGCGCGCGCTTACACGGCATTCGAAGATCTTGACTGGATTGAACCCGAACTGGTGGAGTTGCAGAACCTATTCCTCAGGGCGGCGCGCGTCGTGGACGACCGAAACCTGGATGTCCCCAAATCGCTCCGAGATCGGATCGCTTACCGTCTGGAAGCCGCCGGTGTGACGCGCGCATGCACCGCAACGGTCAGGGCGTTCACGCCGGTTGGGCGGATTGACCGCACTGCCCTATATGGCGAGGCGTTGCCCGCAGGCTTGGTGCTCGGTGCCGACCCGGACTTCGAGCGATAAAGGCGCTGCGATTGTGGTTTTCCTCGAGCCAGGCTCGGCACCAATCCTGATGCAGCAGCGTCCCGCGGCGGCATGTTGCGAAGAAGTCGCGATGTGGCGGTCGACGGACGCTGTCGGAGTAGCCGGCGGCCTGGACCGGAACGGCGAGAACCCGGCGTCGCCGTAGCTGGTGAGTCCCGTTCGAAAGTGCTTCGTCATGGCGTGCTTCCTGCTGCTCGTCCGCCGCTCCTGGTCAGGCTCCGAAGTCGCCGAACGTTCACGCCGACCTACAGTCTCCGCAGGACGACGCTATTCGCCCCGACGATCGCTCGGCCAGCGCTTGGGATTGGCTTCAGCGGTGAGCACCAACGTTTCCGGCATTACCGAGACGGACCGGATCTGGCAGGAACGGGTTGCGGCAGTCGAATATCGAACACTGAACTACAAGGCTGTGAGCCGTTCGAGGAAGCGTGGTTTGCGTGCATGCCGGTCCCGTATCGCTGCCATGCGCTCCGCAAAGTCTGCGGAAGTATTGCGCTGCTCAGCAAGCATCTTGAGATCGAGAAGCAGAGCAAGCGCTCTATCGTAACCCGAGGCATTACGGCGCTCAATCTCGAGCTCGACCTCCTGCCAGACGGCCTCGCCTTGGCGCGCGAGTGCATTGAGCCGCACTTGGCGTGCCTTCTCGGCCACTTTCGCCTCCCGCGCCTTCGCCATTGTTGCACGCGCGGCTGCCGCTTG
>NZ_JAUTWS010000165.1 GCF_030657435.1 Paracraurococcus lichenis
TGTCGCCGGGAAGTCGGTCTCCGGTTGCGGTTCCATGGCGCCATCCGGCGTTTGGTCAGACACCCGCAACATGGGGACTGACGCCCGGCGGCGCCGCCTCGATCCCGTCAGACGCCTCAGGGCCGGGGCGGACTAGAAACTCCAGCCGGGGAGGTTATTCACCGCCGGACATAACGAGGGTTGCACGGCACGTCCATCATAGGGTGGCTTGGACTCCTGCATCCAGCGCCTGCAGCAGGCTCCCGAGACCGGTCGATCGCAGCGCGCGGAATGGACGGCCGAGTTGCCGGCACAGGCGCTTCACCGCGAGCGCCGCATCGTGGCTAACACAGTCAACCGGGAAGACGACCAGGTCTGCCCGCCCGATCAAGCCCGGCAGCAAGGTCACGCCTTGCTCGGCATCGTGATGCAGCAGTTGTGCCCCACGGCGTGCCGCCGCGCCACGGAGCAGCGCGGTCTGACCCGAACGCCCGCCGACATAGAGCACCGTTCCCGGGAACGGCACCTCCGTCCGCAGCTGTTGCGCCTCACCGGCAGCCAGGGCGGTTTCCACCAAAGCCAGTTCGCGCACGAGTTGTGCCGCGACGTGCTCGGCCGTCTCGCGCCAGGCCCGCTCCTGCGTCAAGGCGGTCTCGGTCGCTGCGGTGCGGCGTTCCGTCGCCTCCCGACGTCGAGCTTCGCGCTCCAGCCGCCCGTGCAGCTCAGCAACCAGCCGACCGAGTTCCAGCACCTCGCTGGCGGTCTCGACTGCTGGCGGCCCCGGCCGCGCCGCCAGCATGTTCTGTAGGGAGCGGATGCGGGCGTCGCGCTCGGTGATGTCGGCCCGAAGCCGCGCCTGCTGCCGCGTCACCGTGTCCCGCAGGACGGCAATCTCGCGGTCCTGTGCTGCCAGCCGGCGGATGTCGGCACGGTTCGCCGCCCCGACCAGGTGGGAGAGCATGTGCACATCGCCGAAGGCCTCGGTGACCAGGTCCTGGTCCGCCGCCGGGTGGGTGAGCACCGCCCAGTAAGCCCCCGGGATCTCGCCAGCCTCCTTCGCGCCCCGCCACGCCGCACGAAGGGCGGAGATGTCCCTCGCCGCGTCGAAGCGTCGGATGGCAGCGTGATGACGATCGTCAAGCGTCTTGTTCAACAGCTTCGCCGCGGCGTCCTGCCGCGGAGCCAGGCTCACGCCGAGGCCGTGCAGCGCGTGGTCCGTGGCGTCCGGCGCACCGAGGCCCAGCTTGCGCAGCAGCCGGCGGAGGTCGTGTGCCGAGAGGCAGGTGCCGATGATGGAGCAGTGCAGGTTGGAGGACAGGTCCCAGGTGCGCAGCCGCCGCGAGGAAGCGGATTGCGACGCCTTGGCCGCTGCCGCCACGATCGGAACGGCGCTGAGGTTAGGCAGCCAGGTCGCGCGCGGGTCGGCCAGCGCCGTGAAGGCCGCCCAGGATGGACGATCGAGACCTGCCACCAGCACCTCCATCTTGCCTTTCGCTGTATCTATGTGAGTATAGCGACGCGCAGGGCGCAAGAGGGTTCGGTCATGTTCGAGGCAAGCGGAGAGAGCGAGGACGGCACGAAGTGCCGCTGCACCGCGGTGCACGACCTGCTCGACGGGTCGGTGGCGGAGGGCAACTTCGATGCCCTCCGCTTCCTCGCTCAGGAGGGCGGAGACCTCGTCATCGCGGTGACCACGTCCATCATCCCGTACCTGGTCATGGCAGCACCCGGCCCCTGACGCCGCGGTCCAACACACCGAGGAGATCGACATGAACGAGATCACCCGCCTGGCTCATGCCCACCCCTTCCTCGATGGCCGCCCGAAACGCATGCTGATCGACGGCAAGTGGGTGGAGGCGGCTTCCGGCAAGACTTTTGAGACACTCAACCCTGCAACGGGCGAGGTGTTGGCCCGCGTTGCCGAGGGCGACGCCGAGGATATCGACCGCGCGGTGGAAGCGGCTCGCCGGGCCTTCGACGGCCCTTGGGCGAAGATGAAGCCCTACGAGCGGCAGAAGCTGCTGCTGAAGCTCGCCGAACTGGTTGACGCCGCCTTCGAGGAGCTGGCTGCGCTCGACACCCTCGACATGGGTGCACCGGTGAGCCGCACCGGCGCAAACCGCCAGCGTGCCGTCGGCATGCTGCGCTACTACGCCGGCCAAGCGGTGGCGATTCATGGCGAGACGATTGAGAACTCACTGCCGGGTGAGTACGTTTCCTTTACGCTGAAGGAGCCGGTCGGCGTCGTCGGCGCCATCATTCCTTGGAACGCCCCGCTCTCCTCCTCGATCTGGAAGCTCGGCCCGGTGCTGGCGACCGGCTGCACCGTCGTGCTGAAGCCCGCCGAGGAGGCGCCGCTGACGCCGCTCCGCCTCGGCGAGCTCTGCCTCGAGGCCGGCGTCCCACCTGGGGTCGTCAACGTCGTGCCCGGCTTCGGCGAGACCGCCGGTGCCGCGCTCGCCGCGCATCGCGGCGTTGACGAGGTTGCCTTCACCGGCTCGCACGTGACGGGGCAGAAGATCGTGCAGGCCTCGGCCGGCAACCTCAAGCGGGTCTCGCTCGAGCTCGGCGGCAAGTCGCCGGACGTGGTCTTCGCTGATGCCGACCTCGATGCGGCTGCGCCAGGCGCTGGCATGGCGGTTTTCGCCAACTCGGGCCAGATCTGCAGCGCCGGCACGCGGCTCTTCGTTGAGCGCAAGGTGTATGACGAGTTCACCGCGCGCGTCGCCGACTACGGCCGCTCGCTGAAGGTCGGCGACGGTCGCGACCCGGCGACGCAGGTGGGCCCGCTGGTCTCGGCCGAGCAGCTCGACCGCGTCACTGGCTACCTCTCGATCGGCCGGCAGGAGGGCGCGCGGCCGCTCTCAGGCGGCGAGCGGCTGACCGAGGGAGCGCTGTCGAAGGGCTACTTCGTGCCACCCACCGTCTTCGCCAACGTGCGCGATGACATGCGCATTGCACAGGAGGAGATCTTCGGCCCGGTGATCTCGGCCATTCCTTTCGATGACATCGAGGAGGTGATCACCCGCGCGAATGCGACCACCTACGGCCTCGGCAGCGGCGTCTGGACGCGCGACGTCAGCAAGGCGCACAGGCTGGCACGCGGCATCCGCGCCGGCTCGGTCTGGATCAACTGCTACCAGGCGATGGACCCAGCCGTGCCCTTCGGCGGCTACAAGATGAGCGGCTACGGCCGCGAGGGCGGCAAGCAGCACGTGGAGGAGTACCTCAACGTCAAGTCGGTGTGGATCCGCACGGCCTAAGCCCGACGGCGATGCGGGCGGTACGGGGACGCTGAACTCCGGGGTCCGGGTGGATCGGCTGCCGAAGCAGGTCCGCCCGCGCAGGGGGCTGACCTCTGGGACGGGCTGGACCACGCCGGCCTGGGCATCCGGGCTTGGTCGATGCCTCGCCGGTCCTTCCCTTGGCTCACACCGCAGGCGGTGAACGCAACGGAAATGCCATCACGAGGAAGCCGCCGATGTAGGGAGACGACAATGCCGTAGCTGCCACACTGCCAGGGCCGCCCGACACGGTTGAGGCCATCCTCAACTGGCGCCTCGGTCCCGCCGCCCAAGGCACCTTGAAGATACTGACCACGAAGGGGGCGGAACGCGATCTGCTTGTCCCCGGGCGCCTCCTGGCTCGGCTGGCGCTGGCCGCAATCGCGCTGTTCACTGAACGGCAGCGGCATGAGGCTCCGGGAGGGGCGCCGCTTCTCCACCCGGTGAGCCGCTGGTTGGTGGGGCCGATGCCGGGCGAGCCGGAGCAGTGCGTGCTGACACTGGCGACCGTTGAAAGTTTCACGTTGTCCTTCTTGCTCAATCGCGCGGTGCTGAAAGCGATTGGGCGCGCCGCCACTCCGTCGACGCCGAGTTCGGAGGCTAGGCACTGACGCGGCCAGCCTGATTCTCGAACGTGCGGCCCTCAATGGGCCGTACTCAGCGGCCGCCGATGCGGCTTTCATAGCGGTGACGGAAAGTGACCTACTTCTGGATGGTCTGTATGGCTTGCTGATACACGGCGTGCCTTCCTGTGCATGGCGCCGACCGTCCCGCCTGCCTCTGGTCGCGGATTGTGGCTGCGATGCGTGCGATGGACGCTATGGGGCCTCCGTCAGCAGGACCAACGTGATGTTTAGTCTCATATAGCGTCCGTGCCCTTTGCCGCACCGGTGACTACCTTCACGCGGGGAGCGGGGGTTCACGCCACTGGAAACGAGCATACGACTTTGCATGGTGGCGAAGCGTACCGTCTTGCAGCCTTCCTTTTCGTTGTATACGAATAAATACAGGCAGACGCAGGAAGGGATGGGGCATGCACGATGCGTGCAGCAATGGCAGCGACCCGCATGAGGGAGCCTTGAGCAGCATCATGGCACGATTGTTGGCCGAGCTGCCCGACTGGGTGCCGCTGCCACCAACCTTTCTCGATGCACTCGGGCTGGTGCGGCTCGGGGGCGATCTGGGCGACCCCGGCATCTATGCCGCCGGCGAGCTGCAAACGCTGCCGACCACCGCGGAAACCGCGACTTACCTCTCCGGCGCCGGCCAGGTCACTGACACCTACACCGGCGTGCTGCTGCGCGACCTCCTCGCCGATGCAGGCGGCGTGATCACCGATCCGGCGGTGAAGAATGACATTCTCGCCCACTACGTCGTGGCTACGGGTAGTGATGGCTACCGCGCAGTGTTCTCCATGGGAGAACTGGAGCAGCGCTTCGGCAACGAGCCGGTGCTGGTCTCCTATGCCGACACCTCCGGCCAACTCGGCCCGGACGGATCCGAAGGCTGGCTGCGCATGATCGTACCGGGCGACGCGGCCGGCGGCCGCTATGTGTCGCATCTGGTCGGGCTCAGCGCCGGCAGCGGGCCCGATTTCGCCCCCGGCTCCGGCAGCGTCTCCACCGAGTTCCACCTCGATGGCGCCGTGGCACATCCCGGGACCTACGATGAAGCCAGCCTCGCCACCCTGTCCGGGGTGACACTGACCGCCATCTACACGTCCGGTGCCGGCCAGGTGACCGACACCTATACCGGTGTGCCGCTCTGGGATCTGCTGCAGTCCGCCGGTGTGCTGACCGACCCGGCCGTGAAGAACGATATCCTCGGCCTCTACGTCGTCGCCACCGGCACTGATGGGTACCGCGCCGTCTTCTCGATGGGCGAACTCGACCCGCGCTTCGGCGACGGAAAAGTGGTCGTGGCTTATGACGACACGCTCGGGCAGCTTGGCCCGGATGGGAATGACGGCTTTGCCCGCCTGGTGGTGCCGGACGACACAGCCGGTGGCCGTTACATCTCCAACCTCGCCTCAATCCAGGTTGTGGACATCGACGCCACCCCCATCACACATGACCTTGTCTGGGGATGATGGAACAACCGCCTGCCGCGCACAGGGCTGACCGCACCGACCGTCCTCGCTCCCGAGCCTCGCGCCTCGCGCTTGCGGCGAGCGCGGCATGGAACATGGCGAGCCAAGGCCTCGAAAGCGCCAGACAACGACTGGTCTGCACGAGGGATACTGCAACCGCTGTCTTCATTGGTATACGACCGCTTATGAACGCGTGATACACTGGCCCACGGCCGGCGAAGACGCGGCGGTCCAACCGAATCGTGGGAGGATTCCATGCAGAGCCTGTTCTCCAAAGCGAGGCAGATTGTCCGTCCAGCGATGCTGGCGGCCGCCCTTGTCACCGCGGAATACGGCATGGCGCGCGCGGCCGACGTGGTCGTCCCCGGCCGCACCGACTTCCCCGAGAGCATGACGGCTACGTCCAATGGCACGCTATACTTCGGCAGCATGGCTGGCGGGCGGATCTTCCGGGCCATGCCCGGCGAAAACGAGGCCCGGGAGTGGATCCCGGCCGGCACCAGCGGCCTCTCCTCCGTCCTCGGCATCCTTGCCGATGAGCGGTCGGGCACCCTCTATGCCTGTTCCGTTGATATGAGCTGGGCCGGGCTGCAGGTGCCCGGCGGCAAGCAGCCGACCTCGCTGAAGCTGTTCGACCTGCCCAGTGGCACGCTGAAGGCCAGCCTTCGGCATTGTCAACCCGTGCCGTCTCGGAACAAAAATTCGCAACGATGCGTCGCCGCCACGGAGGGTGAACGCAGCCTTTTTGCCGCCTCCAGCGCTGAGGGCGACATAATCCGGCGCTCATTCCGATGTGCGTTCGCCAAGTTGACAATCCCCTACCGTGGCATAGCTCACGTTGTAGACCTCCATGCCGACCCCATGGGCAGCGCCGCTGTTCCACCAGGTCTGCATGCCCACGCCCGGCGCCAGCCATTCGCCGCCATGCGCGCCATCGGCCGGCACGTTCTCGGTGATCGCGTCACCGTACTGTTTGCCGTCCACGTAGAAGCGGATCTGTCCCGGTAGCCACAGCATCGAGTAGGTGTGCACGTCCAGGACGTTGACGCGCTCGTAGCGCACCGAGCGGAACTGGTTGTCGCCACTTCCACCTTTCCAGTGAACCGTGCCGTAGGGGGTGCCGTCCTCGAGCACCTCCATGACGTCGAGCTCGGGCCCCGGCCACACATCGGTGCCGGGCCAGGCCTGCGCGTAGGGGCCCGGCTTGGCCGCGCCCGTCACCT
>NZ_JAUTWS010000166.1 GCF_030657435.1 Paracraurococcus lichenis
CCTGCTCCTGCTAAGCGGGGACGAAAGTCTGGCGATACTGGCAAGGCGGACCGGGCACCCGTCGAGGCGAAATACAAAGGACCCAACGGGGAGCTGTGGAGCGGACGGGGCAGGATGCGGAAATGGCTTCATGCAGCTGAGGCTGAAGGCAAGGCGAGGGACAGCTTTCTCATAAGGACCGAATAGCCGTTACCCCTTTTTAGCGGTGCACTTTGGCACAGCGTGTCCGCGGCCTTTTCGCAGGCCCCAGTAAGGTCAGCGCCAAGGGCAGCTATTGCCGTCTACCATGCTGCCGAGGCCTTGGGCTTATTGAGCAGCAGCCGGCTTGGGATAGACGCTGGTCGCCGATCACTCCGACATCGCCAACGGCGGGACGACCGCCGGACGGGGCTTCCAGGCGGCGCTGGCCCGCTGCCGACAACTGGGCGCGTTCCTGGTGGCGGCGCGCCTCGATCGCATGCTGCTGGGCGCCGCGCCGAAGTTGAATACGCCAGCCATCGTCTTCCCTACGTCAGAGGTTCAACTTCAACGGCGGCACGACACCGCGCCGCTATCTATGGTCGGTTACACGGTTGAACTGGAGATCAGTCGGGCGCCGCCGCGCGGCTGCGGACCTCGACCCCGGCCCAGCTTTCCATCACCTTGATCAAGGCGGTGAAGTCCTGCGGCCCGAAGCCCAGCTGCTCCGCCAGTCGCCAGAGCGTGCCGACCTGCTGGTGCACCAGCATCGGCACCTCCAGCGCTGTGGCCTCGGCAAGGCCCAGGTCGACATCCTTCAGCATCGTCGTCAGGCTGGACCCATAGTCAAAGCTGCCGGGGAGCACCGACTTCGGGACCTTGGTCAGGGTCGCGCTGTTTTGGCCGGTCGAGACGTTCAGCACCGCGACCATCTGGTCGGGATCAAGTCCGCCTTTCGCGCCAAGGACCAACGCCTCGAAGGCGGTCGCCATGTTGGCGGCGTTCACCAAGTTGTTCACCAGCTTCATGAGCTGCGCCTGGCCGGGCCGATCGCCGATCTCGAAGATCGTGCGGCCAACCTGCTCCAGATAAGGCCGGATGATGGCGCGCACCTCGGGTGGGGCAGCGCAAAGCATCGTCAGCGTCCCCGCACGCGCGCCCTTGGGGCCGCCGCTGATCGGACAGTCGGCCAGCGCGATGCCCTTCGCGGCGGCGATCTGACGGACTTTTTCGAGCGCCGGGCTGCCGATGGTGGACATCTCGACATATGTCTTCACCGCACCGCCCGCCGCAACATCGCGCGCCACGGCCTCGCTGACCCTGCCGTTGGGCAGGCAGGCGAAGACGAGCGGGGCCGCATCGGCGACAGCCGTGGCGGAGGTCTCGGCGACCGCGCCGCGCGCGACGAACGGCGCTATCGCGGCAGGGCTTGGGTCGAAGACATGCAGTGTGTGGCCAGCGGCTTGCAGCCGCTCTGCGATCGCCGCGCCCATCTGGCCGAGGCCAAGAAAGCCGAGTGCCATGGTCATGTCGGGCGCCCAAGAAAGTATGGCGGGGCTGGATGGCGTCGGCACGCTTGACCCCGACCATGATGCGCCACGACCCGCCCGCCGAGGCGAAAAGGCATCCGAGGTTTGAGTCCGGCGCCGACGAAAACTCTGGCTCGCACGCCGAAAGATGGGGCACGGCTCAGGTCTTCTTCGATCATCACTAAAACGGCTTGCATATCGTCGTCCAATAGGGGTTGCCAATGGCCGGCGGCGAGAAGCCACCAAGCCGAGATGGGACTGATGGTCTTGGCCGACTCAATCGGCTTTACGTAGTCACTTCGACTTTGCCTTACTATCTTCCACAGACCGGCTGGGAACAATCACCCGGGGCAATCGCGCACCTAGCTGGCCTATTCTGGCTGTACTCCCGCAGCACGCAGTACCGCAGCATAGCGCTCAAGCTCAGAGCGGATGAAGGTATCCACCTGGCCGGGTGTCTCGACCCCTTCCTTGTTCTGCAGACCAAGCTCCGTCAGGCGCGGCTCGAGACGCCGAACGCTTTCGTTGAAGGCGGTGTTCAACGCAGCGACGATGTGCGGCGGCGTGCGCGCCGGAGCAGCGGCAACGATCCAGATGTCCTGACGGAAGCCGGGCAGCCCCGCTTCTGTCGCGGTCGGGACCTGCGGCAGCACCTTGCTGCGCGTCGGTCCGCCGACCGCGAGTGCGCGTACCGTGCCCGAGCGCACATGCGCCATCGCTTCGGCCGGCGTGACGCCCGTCAACTGCACCTCGCCGCTCATCACTGCCTGCAGGGCCGGACCGCCGCCTCGATAGTGGACGATCGGAAGCTCGACCTGCGCGGCGGCCCGGAACACTTCACCAGTCAGGTGCACTGTGCTGCCGATGCCGGCGCCGGCGAAGTTGACGCGCCCCGGGTTGATGCGCAGTAGCTCGAGCAACTCGCCGAGGTTCTGCGCCGGCAAGCTTGGATTGCAAACCAGTACCATTGGCGCCGCGGAGAGCACCGCAAGCCCGACAAAGTCGGTGGCGACGTCGTAAGGCATGCGCACGACCAGCGCTGGCGCAATTGCGTGCGCGCTGCTGTTGATCAGGATCGTGTACCCGTCGGGTGGTGCTTTGGCGACAAGGTCGGTGCCGATGAGCCCCCCCGGCGCCGCCGGTGCGGTTCTCGACGGCGATCGGCTGGCCGAGCAGCGAGCCGGCTGGCTCCGCGACCAGTCGGGCAGTCAAATCGGCCAGCCCGCCGGGTGCGAAAGGCACGACGGCGCGGAGTGGTCTTTCGGGACGCCAGGTTGTCGCAGCGGTTTGAGCGGACGCACCAGGAACTGGCGTGGAAATTAAGCTCGCAAGCAACATCGGTCGGCGCCGGATCATTTGTTTTCCTCCCTGCAGGTTGACGGGCCGCAGCCACAGCCGACTGCCGCAGCAATTATGGCAAAGTGCACCGTTGCCAATCTTCGCTTGCGATGCGCTCGACCCGCGCCGCCGACATGCCAGGAGCCGACGAATGGTCGATGCGGATCTACGCCGCCATGGCGCAGAAGGAGCGCGAGCTGTTCAGCGAGCGGACGAGGGCCGCACTGTGGGCCACCAAGGCGCGCTGGGCGGCGCTGGCCGGCGACTGGGGTATTGGCCGTCGGGGGGGGGCCGAGCACCGCGGCAGCGCCCCAGGCGGGACGCATGGCGGCGGAGCGCGCACACCGCCTGGCGCTGGAGGTGGACAGGCTGCGGGCGGAGGGCGTCACCGGCCAAGCAGCGATTCTGCGGGCGCTGACCGAACGTGGGGCGCCGACGCACCGGGGCGGCGCGGCATAGACCCACACGACGGTCGCGCGGGTGATGGTAAGGGCAGCCGTTGGCTCGTCAGTACTCGTGATCGTCTCGATACCACACACCGTTGCCTGACGACC
This sequence comes from Paracraurococcus lichenis, assembly GCF_030657435.1. Lineage (GTDB taxonomy): Bacteria > Pseudomonadota > Alphaproteobacteria > Acetobacterales > Acetobacteraceae > Paracraurococcus > Paracraurococcus lichenis. The sequence continues at coordinate 3,380 of NZ_JAUTWS010000166.1, forward strand.
AAGAGTGTCGAAGCAGGCGATCACCTGAGATACGCCTTCTCGATCTCCCGCATTAGGGCATCACCTTGCAGGGCAAAAACGTCGGACACGGAGGCGATGCTGCTCTCGACGCCCGCGATCCCGCCTTCGGCCAGGATGCGGCGGAACGTCTCCTGCATGGCGCGGACCGCGGCACGGATCGCGTGGTTGCCGCAGATGATCAGCCCGACCTTTCCCAAGCTCCCGACATCAGCGAAGGAGAGCTGCGGGTAGCTAGTCGGCACCAGGACCAGCGGCACCTGCCCCGGCCAAGCGCGGCAAAAGGCCAGGATCTCGTCCGGTGTCTTCTGCCTGCTGTGGATCAGCACGGCATCGGCACCCGCCTCGGCATATGCGGCGCCGCGGCTGAGCGCCTCCGCCTGCCCCAGCCCCGCGATGAGCGCCTCGGTACGGGCGATGACAAGCATGTCGCCAGCCGCTTTGGCAGCCTCGACCTTGCCCTGGAACTCGCCCACTGGAACCAGTTCCTGTCGTCCGCCAGGGCGCAGGCTGCTGTCCTTCGGAAAGGTCTTGTCCTCGATCACCACAGCCGCGACGCCCGCGGCGGCGTATTTCGGCACCGCATAGGCCACGTTCACGGCATTGCCGAAGCCGGTGTCGATGTCGGCGATGACAGGCGCCTCCTGCACCTCGCCCATGGCCCGCATCATCTCGAGGTGCGTGTCCATCGGCAGGATGCTGGCATCCGGCACGGCATGGGACGCAGACAGCTCGAATCCACTCCCCCAGATCGCATCGAAGCCGGCCTCTGCGGCGAGCTTCGCCGCGAGGGGATTGTGCGCCGCCATGGCGACTGCCGGACGGGAGACATCGAGCTTGGCGCGAAGTGTAGCAGCTCGGGTGTTCAGCGCGGTCATTGCCATGTCCGTGGGCCAACTCTCTTTGCCGACCCAGCCTCCCGCGGCCGAGGCCCAGCGGCAACCCGCGGCATCAGCTTTCCGCCAAGCGCAGCGTGGCCAAGCCGAACGGCGCGGGGCTGGATCGACAAAACTGGGTGCGCGGGCGGCAGCCTGACCGCTCAGGTCGAACTGCCGAGAGAGGCGGGCAGGCAACAACCGCCACTCCGGGAGCGTTCCGGCTTATCGCTTCTGGAGAGGATTAAGACGCGACTGAAGTTCGGCTACCGAGTCCGCGATATTGCGACCCGCGGTATCCAGTACAAGCCGTGGCGTGGACCACGGCTCGTATTCGTGCCGCTTGACGCTCTCCCAAGTCGGCGGTGCAAGTCAGGGAATGTCAACTGTGCGGGTCTCGACCCTGCAGCGGTGTTCTGCAGGATCGGAGCAGACGACCTCAATCTCGACAATAGGTGACGAAGCTGCCGCGGCCACCGAACGCCAGGCGGCGCGTGTAACCGTAAGCGGATTTACGCAATCCGCAACCACGATCTGACCGTGGCGAAGGTTCGTCTCGGCCAGGGCATAGGCGATCATGTAGCCGGACGGCCCGACGTCACCCTTCAATACGTCCGCTGATCGCAGCGCCTGCTCTATGGTGTCGATGCGCAGATGGGTAGCGGGTAGCTTGCGAACGATCCGGGACGCCAGCGTCGTCTTGCCCATTCCCGGCAAGCCTCCGAACACGATCAGCATGAACGTAGTCCTCAGATGCCCGGAATCTCTACCTGAACTACCCAACGACGGACGGTGGCTCGCCGCACTCGCCGCACCACAGCTCCCACAGTAACCCAATCATGTGCAGCCGGGCATCCCTCCCGACCAGCGGGATCCGCAACCTCTACTGGTAAGGTGCGGAAAAGCGCTTCACTGCATAAATCGGTTGATTTCAGGGGTAGGTAGCGACTTCTCGACGTAGCCGAAGGTGCCTCGCTCCTTCACTTCGCATGCCGCGTCCACCAAGCCGGTCATTGCGGCGCGGTACAACGACGTCGCCAAGCTGACCCGCTTCACCCCGGCCGCCGCGAGGTCCTCAATTGGGAATGACTTTCCCTTGATCCCGGCCATGAAGTTGAAGGGACGCGACAGTGCGGCGCACACCGCGCGCACTGCTTCAAGGTCGGGCAGGCCAGGCGCCATCAGCACATCCGCGCCGGCCGCTTCGTAGGCGCGCAGCCGCGCGATGGTGTCATCAAGGTTAGGATTGCCGCGCAGGAAGTTCTCTGACCTTGCTGTCAGCACGAACGGGACGCCAAGGCTGCGCGCCACTTCCGCCGCTGTCCGCACGCGCTCCTCGGCATCCTCAAGGCGGTAGAGCGGCTGCCCGGGGTTGCCCGTCGCATCCTCCACCGAGGCGCCTGCAAGACCAACGCCAGCGGCCAAGCGGATGGTCTCCGCCACCCCCGCCGGCTCGTCGGCGAAGCAGCGCTCGAGGTCGGCCGAGACCGGCAGGTCTGTTGCTTCGACAATCGCCCGCGCGTGGGCGAGCGCCTCCTCACGCGTGACCGCTCCGTCGCGGCGGCCAAACGTAGCGGCGCAAGCGCCCGAGGAGGTCGCCAGTGCCTCGAAGCCGAGCCCTGCCAGCACGCGAGCCGAGGAGAGCATGCAAAGCTGTGGGGGAGGGCCGCGAGGGCGCCTATCTGGTAAGCTCCTCGGGTATGGGGGCGAAGGAGCGACGCCGGTGCCAAAGCGGGTATGGCGGCTGACGCTGGTGGCCGAGGAGGCTGAAGGGACGACGGAGACCGAACTCGCCCGGATCGAGCGGAGCGAGGCGGGCGGGCTGGCCGATCTCGGGCTCAGCCTTGAAGAGGTGAAGCATCTCACCGCGGCATTACAGGCCGAGATCGTCACGGCCCAAGTGGCCACGGTGGGTGAGCGCCGCCGAAGAGCCCGCGAACCCGGAGCAGGCAAGGTGCCAAGCCACCGCTCCGGTAAGCTCCCGACCGGCGGGAGCGAAGGGAGCGGGGCCGGTGCCGAAGCTGATGTGGCGAGTGAAGCTGGTCGCGGAGCTGGAACCCGGGGTGGTGACCGAGACCGAGGTGGCCCGGATCGAGCGTGACGAAGT
>NZ_JAUTWS010000167.1 GCF_030657435.1 Paracraurococcus lichenis
TCCGCTGCGGGGCATGGTTGGGCACTCTCGCGGCAACTTGCCTGACCCTTGCCGCCTTGGCGCAGGACACGGCCACTCCGGGACCGAGCGCCCCGGTGGAAGCGCGCAATGCCGGGCGCCCCAGCGCAACCCGGCCCGAGCCTGACGCTGCCGAGCGGCGTCTGCCGGCCGATGTGACGACCCGGCATGCGCTGGAATTGCCCGGCCGCACACTGCGCTTCAGTGCGACAGCCGGAAGCATCCGCCTCGCTGACCCGCAGGGGCAACCGCAGGCCGACGTCGCCCTCATCGATTACAGGCGGGACGCGGACCAGCCGGCCAGCCAGCGGCCCGTGACCTTCGTCCTGAACGGCGGTCCTGGCGCGAGTTCGGCCTGGCTGCATCTGGGCGCCCTCGGCCCCTGGCGCCTGCCCATGGCGGGCGACGCGGCCCTGCCCTCCGCTCCCCCGGATCTTCTGCCGAATGCCGAGACCTGGCTCGACTTCACCGACCTGGTCTTCGTCGACCCGGTCGGCACCGGCTACAGCGCCTTCGCGCGGCCCGGCGACGAACTGCGCCGACGTCTCTGGTCGGTCGAGGGCGACATTCAGTCCCTGGCCGAGATCATACGCCGCTGGCTGGAGAACGCCGGCCGGGTCGGCTCGCCGAAGTTCCTGGTCAGCGAGAGCTATGGCGGCTTCCGCGGGCCGCGGCTGGCCCGCGCGCTGCAGGTGGACCAGGGCATCGGCCTGCTCGGGCTTATGCTGATCTCGCCGGTGCTCGACTTCGCCGGCCGCGCCTTGCCCTTCGATCCACTGACCCAGGCCACGCGCCTGCCCAGCATGGTTGCAGCGGCGCGGGCTGTCTCCGGGGCTGTGGTTACCCGGGAGAGCCTCGCCGAGGTCGAGCGCTACGCGCTCGGCGAGTACCTCACCGACCTGCTCCGCGGCGAGCGCGACGCCGAAGCGGTGGCGCGCCGGTCGGAGCGCGTGGCTGCGCTGACCGGCCTCGACTCTGCCCTGGTGCGGCAGCGGCGAGGCCGGTTGGAGACGGGCGAGTTCCTCCGCGAGCTGCATCGCGGCCGCCACCGCGTCGGCAGTGCCTATGATGCCACCGAGACCCGCCCGGATCCCTTCCCAGCCGCCCTGGTGAGCCGGCATCCCGATCCGGTGCTGGACGGGCTCATGGCCCCGCTGGCCAGCGCCATGCTCGAGCTCTACGGCAAGCGCCTGGACTGGCGGCCAGACGGCCGGCGGTATGAGTTGCTGAACCGCAGCGTGAACCGCGAATGGGGCTGGGGCGGCGCGTTGAGCCCGCCCGAAGCCATCGGCAGCCTGCGCACCGCGCTCGCCTTCGACACCCGGTTGCGCGTTGTCGTGGCGCACGGCCTCTTTTTACCTCGTCACCCCCTACACGGCCACAAGGGTCATCCTCGACCAGATGCCATCAACCGCGGGCGGCGATCGGATCCGGTTCCTTGCCTATCCGGGTGGGCACATGTTCTACGCGCTCGACGGCTCGCGCGCCGCATTGCGAGAGGAGGCACGAATGATGCTAGAGCGACGCTGACACAGCCAGCATCGCGCTCTGGTCCACCTTGCCGAATGAGTTCGTACGGCTTCCGGCCAAGCCAGAGTGGCTCACCGGAAGGGCGGCTCGTCGAAGCTGCGGAGCTTGCGCGAATGAAGCGCGCCCAGCTGACCACGAAGGATGCCGAGGGCTATCAGGCCGATGGTGAGGTGCTGCCCCACAGCGCGCTCGTAGAACGCGCTCGCGGTGCCCGGTAGCTTTATCTCGCCGTGCAGAGGCCGATCGGAGACGCAAAGCAGCGTCCCATAGGGCACCCGGAACCTGTAGCCCTGTGCCGCCAGCGTGCCGCTCTCCATATCCACCGCAATGGCGCGGGAGAGGTTGATGCGGCGTCGCTCACGCGACCAGCGCAGCTCCCAGTTACGGTCGTCATAGGTCACCACCGTGCCGGTGCGTAGCCGCCGCTTCAGCCCATCCCCCTCCTCGCCCGTGACCCGCGCTGCTGCCTGCTGTAGCGCGACCTGCACCTCGGCGAGGGCCGGGATGGGCACCTCGGGTGGCACCAGGTCATCCAGGATGCGGTCGCGCCGAAGATAGCCATGCGCCAGGACGTAGTCGCCGATGGTCTGGGACTGCCGGAGACCCGCGCAGTGCCCCACCATGAGCCAGCAATGCGGCCGGAGCACTGCCAGATGATCGGTGATGTTCTTCGCGTTGGACGGACCAACACCGATGTTGACGAGGGTTACGCCACCCGTGCCATCCCGCCGCAGAAGGTGGTAGGCCGGCATCTGGTAGCGGTGCCATGCCGTGGAGGCGACGAGCGCCTCCACGGCCGGGGTCTCGCCGGACGCTGCCTCGACGCCGCCCGGAAGTACGAGCCTGTCGTATGGACTCTCGGCCGACGCCAACGCGGCCAATCCCCAACGCACGAACTGGTCGACATAGCGGTGGTAGTTGGTCAGCAGAATCCAGGGTTGGACATGTCGCCAATCGGTCCCAGTGTAGTGGACCAGGCGGCGGAGCGAGTAGTCCACCCGCACGGCATCGAACAGCGCGAGGGGTTGAGGCGACGCGGGCTCGACATGCCAGAGGCTGTCGGCCACTTCGTCCCCGACATCTGCCAGCGAGGGACTTGGGAAGTGCCGCGCCAGGCTTGTACCGGAGGCGGTATTCCCGTCGAAGGCGTCCCCACGTTCGAGGACGTAGGGATAGGGGATCTCCTGTAGGCTCGGCCTGACTTCGATGGTGGGCGAGAAGTCGGCCACAAGGTGCCGAAGCTGCTCAAGAAGGTAGGGGCGGAAGTGCCCTGGCTGGGTTACCGTCACGGCGTAAGTGCCCGGTGCCTGAAGCTTGGCCCAAGCTCTGCGCGAGGGTGGCGGTGGATGGCCGACCGGGTTGTAGGTCAAGCGGAGCTCGGGATAGTGAAACCGGCGACGCTCCTCGCTATCGGGAGGCGGCCCGCCCGCGAGGAACCGCTCGAGGGCGACCCGCTGGGCCATCACGGCGGCGGTATGGAACTCCTCGAGCCGGTCGATGGTCTGCTCAGGCGTGAGAGAGCCTCGGCCCGCTGGCGGGTGGGTGGTTGGTAGCGTCACGGTTTCCTCGTACGGCCGACGCGGTCTGGCTCGCGACAACGCCGAGGGCTGGCACTGGATCGACCAACGGGTCGTGCGGACAGGCAGTCAGCCCGGCGGAGATGGCCAAGGTCGCTGGTTCAACCGTCCAGACCTCTGTCCTGGACCGAATCGGCCGACCCTGCTCTTACCGCCCGCCCCATCTTGGCCGCGTAGGTCGGGCAGACGTCGTGGATCATGCCGGCGGCGAAGTAGCGCTCGACCCCCGCCGCAGTGGCGGGCGCGGAACTGCTGGCCGGTGGGTGCGATCCATCCCCCATTCGCCCATTGCGGTGATCCACTCGCCTGCCGCGATGCTGGCGGCGTGCCCGATCACGGTGATCAGATCGCGCTGGCCGCGCGCCTTGACCCGCAGCACGTAGAAGCCACCGCCTCGCTGCGGAAGATGACCCGCTCCACCCGCCCCGCCAGCTCCCCCGCCCGCGCACCCGGCCCGGCGGACGGGCAGAGCCAGCGCAGTCCGGGGTGCCTTGCCGGGCATGTTGCCGGCGCCGCTACCGCGCGGCTAGCGTTACTCCGGTAGCGGTCGCATGCGAGGGGGCGATCATGGCGACCAGCGGGGACGACGCTCAGCCTGACGCACGCTGGTTGACCTACGAGGAGGCCGGACGGCAGCTCGGGATTGGCGCAGACAGCGTCGCCCGGAAGGCACGGCGGCTCGGCTGGCCACGACAGCCCGGGAACGATGGCAGGACACGGGTAGCCGTGCCCGCCGATGCCCTGAACGGGGCGGCTCAGCTCATTGACACGCCGGAGCACGCCCAAGTCGCGTTGCTCGCCTTCCTGAAAGACCAGCTTAAGCGCGAGCGGGCACGGGTCGACCAGCTGGAAGCGCAGGTCGAGCGTGCGGAAGGGGAACGCGATGCCGCACGAATCCGCAGTGCCGCGATGGACGCGGAACTCCAGGCAGCACGCCAGCAGGCTGACCAGCTTGCGGCTGCCCACCGCAGCATCCGCCAGGAGCTGGTGGCGTGGACCTCGGGTGGTCCCCTGGTCCGGGCATGGCGTGCCTTCTGGTACCAGCGCAGATGAGGTACGCCTGGCGAAGTCACGCGGGGCGGCTTTCACGGCGCGTAACGCATGAGGACGTTATCGTCGTCCCTGACGCTCGCAGCATGGCAGGGGAAGCAGGCCTCATGCTGCGCTTCGTCAGCCGGTGTCCCGTTCACGAACCGATCGAAGCCCTAGCCGCAGGTCGCGGCATATCGCCTTGTATGCTTGACCAAGATCAGAATCGTCGTGCCCGCGGCAGAAAACGGGGCTGGCGGAAACTCGTCCGACCGCAGGTGCTGCCACGATCACGGTCGTGTCGCCGAGCACGGTGCGCAGTTCGTCCAGCGGCACGGTTTCCAGAGCCGGCGCAACCAGTTCCCAGGGCCGGTAGCCCAACGGAATTGTGGCGCCGAAGATCGGCGGCACTGCGACGGCGCTGCATCCTTCGGAGGCCGCCGGCACAACGGTACCACCCATCCGTCCTCCACACCGCAAGCAGGCAGACAAGCACCATGATACGCGTCCTCGTGGGATCCTCGTCGGCCATGCGGGCCCGCTATCCGAACGTCACGCTGAACAGGGAGAGACCGGGCGTCGCCGCCTCCATGGCAAGCCAGTGCTCGCCATAGGTCGTGCCGTCGACCAGCGTGGTGAGCGTGGGCCGTCCAACCTCGATGGTCCGCTCCGCGTCGCCGTCCACTGTCACGCGCAATGCGGCCGATCCCGGCGCAGCGGCGACCAGGTGCAGCTTCGCCGCCGAGAAGCGCAGCCGTAGGCCGCCACGGGCCGACTTGAGCACCAGAGCCTCCACCTCATGCACCCAGCGCCCGTCGAGCTGGTACTGGTTCAGCCCTGGGCCCCGCCCGGGACCGAACGCGTACTCCGCTTCGCCTCGGCGGGGTGACTGAGCCGGGTCCTGCGGCGTCGGATGCTGCGACCCGAAATAGATCTCGGGCGAGCGGATCTGCGTGAGATCCGGGTCATCGCCCGGCTGGCCGAATGGTCCCGTGCCGGCGAGCCCCAGCAGCGACCGGATCGCGCCTTCCATCTCGCGCGCGTGGCCCTCGCCTTCGCGCAGCAGGACGATCCGGCCCTCCCGGTCGACCAGGTAGAAGGCCGGCCAAGCCTGGTTGCTCCAGGCCCGCCAGGTTTGGAAGCCGTTGTCCTGGCCGACGGGATAGCGGATGCCGAACTCCCGCACGGCATCCGCGACGTTGTGGCGGACGCGCTCGAAACCGAACTCCGGCGTGTGGATGCCGATGATCTGCAGGCCGTGCGGGCCGTACTCCGCCTGCCAGCGATTCAGGTACGGCACGGTGCGGCGGCAGTTGATGCAGGAATAGGTCCAGAAATCGACCAGCACCACCTTGCCGCGCAGCGCCGAGAGGGAGATCGGCGCGTCGGTGTTCAGCCATCCCTCGATTCCCGCGAATTCCGGCGCGGGCACCCCGCGTGCGGACTGCGCGGCGCTGCGCAGGAGCGGCGGCAGTCCCACCAGCATGGCACCGGCAGCGAGCAGCCCCGGCAGGATCGTGCGACGTTGCATGCGGTTCTCCCTGCGATCCGGCGCCATGCTCAGGAGGTGGCCACGGCGATGATGGCCTCGGCGAAGTCGCGCGGTGCTTCCTGCGGCAGGTTGTGGCCGACCCCGCCGGTGACGAGGCGGTGCGCGTAGCGGCCGGTGAAACGGCTGGCGTAGGAGGCCGGCTCCGGATGCGGTGCGCCGTTCGCGTCGCCTTCCAGGGTGATGGTCGGCACGCCGATCGGTGGAAACCGGGCCAGGCGCTCCTCCAGTGTGTCGTACTCCCGCTCACCCTGGGCGAGGCCGATCCGCCAGCGGTAGTTATGGATCACGATGCTGACATGGTCGGGGTTGTCGAAGGCCGGCGCGCTGCGGTCGAAGGTCGCATCGTTGAACTGCCAGCGCGGCGAGGCGGTCTGCCAGATCAGCCGGGCGAAGTCGCGGCGATGAGCCTCGTAGCCGGCGCGGCCGCGGCTGGTGGCGAAGTAGAACTGGTACCACCAGGCGAGCTCCGCTCGGGGCGACAGCGGCGCCTTGTTGGCCTCGGGGCTGCCGATCAGGTAGCCGCTGACCGAGACGAGGGCACGGCACCGCTCCGGCCAGAGGGCGGCCATGATGCAGGC
>NZ_JAUTWS010000168.1 GCF_030657435.1 Paracraurococcus lichenis
GCAACGGAAGGCGGGACGTGAGCATGGCCCAGGTGACTTTTGCTGACCTGAACGCGCAGTATTAGTCGTTTGTCGGGACCATGGAAGGGGCGCATGGTCGCTGCTACCCACAGCATTCCGAAGCGTCTGTGATGTCCGAGACAACAAGGTCTGGAAGCTCCGCCAACGTCGTGTCAGCTTTCGTCGCACCGCCTGTTGCGCGGGGATCCTGGCCTGGTATCTGGGCCAGAGCCGTCGGTGCCGTCGGGTCGATGCGTCGTACGTTCCTGCCATTCGAGCAAGTGGTCCGGGTTGTCGCCGCGATGGCCCTGGCCATGGCGGCGAAGGCCGACGGGGCGGGAAAGCCGGGATGACCAAGGAGGACACCCGACGGCCCGGGGCCACCGCGCCCGCAAGCCGTCCGAGGGAGCACCCGGACGCCAGGTGCACGCTCGCCATCGCCGGAACCGCGCATGCCCTGCATGACGGCTACACCGACCTGATCTATGTCCTGCTGCCCCTCTGGCAGGCCGAGTTCGGCCTGGGCTACGGGATGTTGGCGGCGCTGCGCGGCCTCTACGCCGCCGCCATGGCGGTGCTGCAGCTTCCATCCGGCTGGCTTGCCGAGCGGGTGGACGGGCGCGTCGTCCTTGCCATCGGCACCGCGCTGGCCGCTGGGGGCTACGCGCTCGCCGGCTTCACCGGCAGCTTGGTGGGGCTGTGCGGGGCGCTGGCCCTCTCCGGCGCCGGGTCAAGCACTCAGCACCCCATCGCCTCCGCAGCGGTGTCCCGGGCCTACGGTGCATCGGCGCGCGGCCCGCTCGGGACCTACAACTTCACAGGCGACCTCGGGAAAGCCGCCATTCCGGGCATCACCTCCCTGCTGCTCACCCTGATGCCGTGGCGTGGCGCGCTCTGGCTTCTCGCCGCGGTCGGTGCCGTCGTAGCACTTATAGTTCTTCTGCTCATGCCGCCCATCGGCATGGTGGAAGGGGTCAAGCCGCCCCGCACGCCGAGCAGCCGAGGTCATGGCGGCTTTTCGCTGTTGTTCGCGATCGGTGTGCTGGATACCGGCGTACGGATGGGGCTCCTGACCTTCCTGCCATTCTTGCTGCAGGAAAAGGGCGCCTCCCTGCCAGCCGTCGGCGTTGGATTGGCGCTCGTCTTCCTTGGCGGCGCCGCCGGGAAGTTCGCCTGCGGGTGGCTCGGCGACCGCATCGGCGTGCTGCCGACCGTGCTGGTGACGGAAGGCGGGACGGCAGCCTGCATCCTGGCCGTACTGGTATTGCCGACTGTTCCTCTGTTCGCGCTGCTGCCCGTTCTGGGAGGCATGCTGAACGGCACGTCCTCAGTGCTCTACGGCACGGTTCCCGATCTCACGCCGCCCGATCGGGCCGAACGTGCCTTCGCTCTCTTCTACACGGGAACGATCGGATCCGGGGCGATCTCGCCGGTATTGTACGGCGTGCTCGGCGACTGGGTCGGCGCCCATTGGGCGACAGCCGCCACTGCGCTGGTCGCGCTGACAACCCTTCCGCTCGTCTTTGCGCTTGCGCCGTGTCTTGCGGACATTCAGGCGCGAGAGTGCAACGGGTCAGATATCGGTCAGCACAGGCCCAACAAGGCAGGCGCGTAACTGGAAGCTACTATACCTGGAGAGCTGCAGCCGACCGCCCGGTTGCTGTAGGGTACCACCAGGGCTGTCTCGAATGGAGCGGCTGCAGCATGGCGTCCAGCAACGGAGATTGTGCCTCATGCTCAATCGGGAATGCGGTGTAGGCTGCAGTGCAGCATTGTTTTAGGCGCTGTTCGACATGGGTGTGGGAGACGAGAAAATCTGACGAGGGCTGACTACATGATGTTTTATGTCCAGCCTCGAATCTCGTCGTCTCAGCCATCTCGAATCCACCATCCGGGCGGCCTCGGGTGAGCAGCTCATCACCATCGAACGGCTCGTCGCCGAGGTCGCGTCCATGCGGGTTGCGGAGGTGGCTCTGGCCCGCCGCACGGAGGTGGCCTGCATCAAGCGGTGTTGCCCGCATTGCGGGGCTGAGAGTGCTCACCTGCACGGCAAAGACAAGAACGGCCGACAGCGGTTCCGTTGTCGCGTCTCCGAGTGTCGCCGCACCTTCAACATCCTCACCGGCACGCCGATGGCGCGCGCCCGGATGCCCGACAAGTGGGGCCAATACCTGTCCTACATGACGGACCACTGTTCGGTCAGAAAGATCGTAGAGGCCGGGATCGGCGTGAATCACACGACTGTCTGGCGCTGGCGTCACCGCTTCCTCAAGGCTGCCGCGCAGGACAATACGGCAATCCTCTCTGGGGTGATCGAGGCCGATGAGACGTTCTTCGTGCGCTCCTGCAAGGGGCACCGAGGATGGGTGAAGGGCAGGCCACCCGAGCCCCGCGCCGCGCGCCCGCGTGCCTGGGGCGCCACCAAGCGGGGCCTGTCGGATGAGCAGGTGCCGGTGCTGACCGCCCTGGACAATGCGGGCGGGGTTTACGAAGCCATCCTGCCATCGCTGACAGCGATCGAGATGACGCTGGATGGCCGGATCGCACCAGGGTCGGTGGTCTGCTCCGACGGTACGGCGGCCTATGTGAAGGCAGCGGTGAAAGCAGGCGCCGAGCATCGCCGAGTGGTGGTGCCGACCACCACGCCGGTGACGGTGAAGGTCGCTCCGCTGCCAACCAAGCGGCGGCAAAAGGGTCGCCTCGGGCTTGGACGGGTGAACGCGCATCACGGCCAGATCAAAGCGCTGGTAAACGGGCGCTGCCGTGGCGTGGCGACCCGGTACCTCGGCAACTTGTGATTCGGCGTGGAATAGGGACCCCCTTGGAGGGGTGATCGGCGTCCAAAAGGGACCCCTCTGAGAGAGGGGTTCACGCTGGCTTCCGTGATGGACGGGAGCCATGGACGGGATGCTGGTCGTGGAGACGGTTGCGAAGATCCGACGGCTGCACCTGGCGGAAGGTAAGCGTCAGCCGTCAGTGGCCTTGAGGTGACCGGGCATGCCTGCCGAGATGGCGGGCATGACGGACGAAGCTGACGTGGTGGAAGCGCTCGGAGCGGCTCCTTCCGACGGTCGGAAGGGCGCTTTGCGAGCGCGGCCGGATCGGGGCGTTCAGGTCGAGGTGCGGCCGGTGCGGCGGCGCGAGTGGCCCGATGGGGACAAGGTGCGGGTGGTCCGCGAGAGCCTGCAGCCGGGTGCGGTGGTGCAGGCGGTGGCGGACCGGAACGGGGTGAGCACGGCGCAGCTTTACACCTGGCGCAAGGAGATGCTGGCGGCGGCGGTCTCGGGGTTCGTGCCAGTGGCGGTGATGCCGGAGGTGCCGCGTGTGGCAGGACCTGCGCCGGCACGGGAGGATGTGGTTGACGCGGCCGGCATGATCGAGATCGGTTTGCCCTCGGGCGCGACAGTGCGTGCCAGCGGCCGGGTGGACATGGCGGTGCTGCGGGTCGTGCTGGCCGAGCTTGGTGGTCGGTGATGTTTGGTCCACCGCCCGGTACGCGCGTCTACCTCGCTTGCGGTGCGACGGATATGCGGAAAGGATTTGATGGCCTGGCCGCGCAGGTGAAAGCTGTGCTCTCGCAGGATCCGTACAGCGGCGCGGTATTCTGCTTTCGTGGCCGTCGAGGTGACCTGCTGAAGATTTTGGTCTGGGACGGGCAGGGGCTGGTACTCGTGGCCAAGAGGTTGGAGAAGGGTCGCTTTGTGTGGCCGCAGGCGACGAGCGGTGTTGTTTCTCTGACCCCGGCGATGCTCTCGATGCTCCTGGAAGGCATAGATTGGCGCATGCCAGCTTGGACAGCCCGGCCCGAGGTGGTCGGGTAACACCCTCCTTATTTGCAGCGACGCGGCGAGCCCTGCGACGATTCACGCGTGGCCCCCGAGCTCGACACCGCGGCATTCCCGGACGACGTCGAGACGCTGCGCACCTTGCTGGCGCAGCGCGATGCGCTGATTGCCGAACGCGATGCCGAGTTGCGCAACGCGGGCTACGAGATCGAGAAGCTGAAGGTCCAGCTGGCGACGCTGCGGCGCGACCGCTACGGCCGCTCCTCCGAGAAGCTGGCGGCCGAGGCCGACCAACTCGAGATGCTGATCGGCGACCTCGAGGAGGACCAGGCCGAGCGCGAGGCCGCGGCGGCGGAGAAGGAGCGCCGGAGCAAGGGCAAATCCGGCAACCAGCGCAAGCCCGCCACGCGCCGGCCACTGCCCGAGCATCTGCCGCGCGAGACGGTGGTGCACGAGCCCGTCCTCGCCTGCCATTGCGGCTGCACCGATCCTGCCCGCCTGACGCGGCTCGGCGAGAGCGTCACAGAGGTGTTGGAGAAGATCCCGGCGCGGCTGAAGGTGATCCGGCACGTCCGGCCGCGCTACGCCTGCCGGGCCTGCGAGGCCATGCTGCAGGCGCCCGCCCCGGCCCTGCCCATCGAGCGGGGCCGGCCCGGGCCCGGCCTGGTCGCCCATGTGCTGGTCTCCAAGTACCTCGACGGCCTGCCGCTGTTCCGGCTCTCGGGCATCCTGGCGCGCGAGGGGGTGGCGATCGAGCGCCAGACGCTCGCCGACTGGGTGGGCCACGGCGCCTGGTGGCTGCGGCCGCTGTCCGAGGCGATCGGCACCTACGCCTTGGCGCAGGGCGTGATCTGGACCGACGACACCACCATCCGCGTCCTCGCCCCGGGGCGCGGCCGGACGCGCATAGGCCGGTTCTGGGTCTATGCCTTCGACCCCAGGCCCTGGGGCGGCACCGGGCCGCCGGCGGCGATCTACCACTACTCGCCCGATCGCAAGGGTGAGCGGCCGCGGGAGCACCTGGCCGGCTATGCCGGCTGGCTGCACGCCGATGCCTATGCCGGCTACGACGCGCTGACCGCGGCGAAGGGCAGCAAGCCGCCGCAGATCACGCATGTCGCCTGCATGGCCCATGCCCGGCGCGAGTTGTTCAAGGTCTACGACAGCACCAAGTCGCCGATCGCCGAGGAGGCTTTGCGGCGGATCGGCGAGCTCTATGCGATCGAGGCGGCGATCAACGGCCAGGCGCCCGAGCACCGCCGCGCCGTGCGGCAGGCAGAGAGCAAGCCGCTGCTCGACGCCTTGCACGCCTGGATGTTGCAGCAGCGGCGCCGGCTGTCCAGCAAATCCACATTGGCCAAGGCGCTGCAATATGCGCTGAACCGCTGGGACGCGCTGTCTCGCTACATCGAGGACGGCAGGCTCTCGATCGACAACAACCTCTCCGAGCGGCAGCTCAGGGGTATAGCTGTCACTCGCAAGAACTATCTATTCGTTGGCAGCGATGCTGGCGGGCAACGGGCTGCGATCATTTACACCATCGCGGAGACCGCGAAGCTGAACGGCCTAGACCCGGAAGCCTACATCGCGGCCGTGCTCGACCGCCTCGCAAACGGCCATCCCATCACCCGCATCGACGAGCTGCTGCCCTGGAACTTCAGGCCAAGCCGTCAACCCGCCAGCGTGGGCTGACGCATACGGCGGAAGGTCGCTCGATCAAGGCGATCTGCCGTGAGCTTGGCTTGTCGCGGAAGGTGGTCCGGAAGGTCCTGCGGTCTGGCGCGACGGAGTTCCGCTACGAGCGGACGCGCCAGCCTTTGCCGAAGTTGGGCGCGTGGCAGGGCGAGCTCGATCGGCTGCTGGAGGAGAACGCGGCGCGGTCGTCGCGCGAGAAGCTGGCGCTGATCCGGCTGTTCGAGGCGCTCCGGGCGCTCGGCTATGAGGGTGGCTACGACACGGTGCGGCGGCATGCGCGGGCGTGGGAGAAGGCCCGCGCGTCACTGCCCGCGGCGACCTTCGTGCCGCTGAGCTTCGCACCCGGCGAGGCGTACCAGTTCGACTGGAGCCACGAGGTCGTAGTGCTGGACGGCGCGACCGTGACGGTGAAAGTCGCGCATGTCCGGCTGTGCCATAGCCGGATGATGTTCGTCCGCGCCTATCCACGCGAGACGCAGGAGATGGTGTTCGACGCGCACGACCGTGCCTTTGCGTTCTTCCGGGGTGCCTGCACGCGCGGGATCTACGACAACATGAAGACCGCGGTGGACGCGATCTTCGTTGGCAAAGAGCGCGCCTACAACCGGCGCTTCCTGCAGATGTGCAGCTACTATCTGATCGAGCCGGTGGCCTGCACGCCGTCATCGGGGTGGGAGAAG
>NZ_JAUTWS010000169.1 GCF_030657435.1 Paracraurococcus lichenis
TCTGGGCGAGGACGCGCTGCTGGTCACAGCTTCGGAGGTAGGCTCCGCGAGGAATATTGCCTGCTCGCCTGCCACGATCCACAGGCATCCGGCGTTCTGCGGAACGGAGCGCAGCGGCGGTCATGCCCCGGATCGAAGACGTCACCCTGGCAAGACTTCTGGACTACATCGAGGGGCACCTGCACCGGTGGCTTCCCGGCCGGGATGCCATGCCCGGCCGCGCCTATGCGGCCGATGCCGCCGGCGAGGTGACCAGCCTCGCCTTCCCCGTCCCCGATGACGAGGCGGGCCGGCAGGCGCTGGCGGCCATCCTGCAATCGGAGATGACGAAGCGAGGGGCCGTGCTGTCCGTCCTGGCGATCGAGGCCAGCCTGTCGCTGCCCGGCGCGGAGGGCCGTGACCGGCTCGACTGCGTCGTCCTCGAGGGCGAGCAGATCCGGCCGGTCCGACGAACCGAGGTGCGGCTGCTGGCCATCGAGAGGCAGGGGCGGCGGATTGCTGCCCTGCGCCGGCTTGAGACCCCGGCTGCCGGGCAGCCCCGCCCGAGTAGCGCCACCCAGCGTCCTGGCCAGCAGGCTGGCTCAACCCATTAGCCGCCACGGCGTTCTGGAACGAACCAGGAACTTGGGATGGGCTGCCGCGCCATGTTCACCGACCGCGCCGCCGTGTTTGCCGCCCTCCGCGCCCGCCTCGAGCGGCACGGCGGAGCCTCGACCGACCGCGACCGGGGCGCCGTGCCGGTCGTGGAGGTCGTCGACGACGAGTTGCCCGACGGCGGTCTCGCCCGCGGTGCCGTCCACGAGGTGGCGCCGGCGCGCGGCGAGGCGGACACCGGCGCCGCCTTCGCCTTTTCCGCGCTCCTGGCGGGGCGTGCCGGTGACACGACCATCTGGATCGAGCCGACGCCGAGCCTCTGGCCTGCCGGGGCGGTGGCCTTCGGGCTCGACCCTGCCGCGCTGGTCCTGGTCGCCGCCCGGGGCACGGACAGCCTGTGGGCAGCCGAGGAGGCGCTGCGGTGCCCCGCCGTCGGCACCTGCGTGCTGGTCGGCATCGTCCCCGATCTGACGGCCTCGCGCCGCCTGCAACTGGCAGCAGAGGCAGGCGGTGGGCTCGGCATCATGGTCGTGCCCGAGCCGCACCTCGCCACCGCCTCCGCCGCCCGGACGCGCTGGCGCATCTCGTCCATCCCCGGCACCGGGACGTGGGACCACGATCTGGCCGATCCCTGCTGGCGGCTGGAGCTGGTGGCTGGCCGGGGATGCCGGCCAGGCCAGTGGGAGCTGCGCTGGGACGCCATGGCCCGGCGGCTCCTGCCGCACGGCGCGCTCGAGAACCCGATCAGGATCGCGGCGGGCGGCTGATGCCGGTTCGCCTGCCTCCAGCCCTCAGCGGGTAACCTGCCTTCGGATGTGCGCGTCTGGCACGGTACCGGGACGATGGACCGTAGACGGAAAAAGGGGCCGGTGCAGTGCACCGGCCCGAGGCGCGGGGAGGAAACGAAGTGCCGTATTCGTAGCCGGCGCCGCGGCGGCGCGCTGTGGTCTGCACCACATCGCCGAGGCGCTGTAGCAGGCCGCTGCCGCAAGCGCCGTCAACCGTCTAGAACGATGTCGATCGCACCGACTGCGTTGCCGTTGGAGTCCAGGATCATCGGCTCGACCTGCGGCAGCAGCGCCTCGGCCTCGCTCGCCGCCAAGATCAAAGCCAAGCGCATTCCGTCCTTCCCCTCCTGCCGGTTGGCTACAATGGACAATGCATGGGCACAGAGCGAGCCAGCAGGGTCGTGGCAAAACCTCAGCGCCCTTGCTCGGTTGCCTGTCGACTGGAATGTTCGTCGCACATCACTGTACCCGCCCACCGGCCGCACGAACCACTGGGGTCCACTGCGCGACCTCCCTGCGCAGGTGTTCGGCAAAGCGCTCAGATGGGCCGCCAACCGGATCGGACGCCTGCTGCTGACGGACCGTCTCCCGCAACTCTGGCGTGGCAAGGACGGCGTTGAAGACGGCATTGATCTCTGTCACCAGATCTCTGGACATGCCGGCTGGTCCAAGAAGCCCGTACCAGAGAGTAGCGGTCAGGCCGGGCATGGTTTCGGAGAGCAGCGGCACGCTGGGCAGTTCGGCCAAGGGCGCCGCCGTGGTGACCGCGATCGGCCGCAGCGCGCCCGATTGCAGGAACGCCTGGGCGCTGGAATAGGAGGCGACCGTCATGTCCACCTCGCCCTTGACGAGGGCGGCCATGATGTCGCCGCCGCTGCGGTAGATGACGTGCAGCAACTGGATGCCGCCACCCGCACGGCGCTGCAGCAACTCCATGGCCAGATGGCCCATGTGGCCGACGCCGACGCTGGCATAGCTGAGGCTGCCGGGCTGCCGTCGCGCCTGCTCCAGAAGCGCCGGCACATCACGCGCACCCAGGCCAGGGCGCACCACCAGCACCATGGGCAGGTCCACCAGCCAGATCACCGGCGTGAAGGACCGGCGCGGATCATAGGGCAGATCCTGGTAGAGTTCGTGCGCCAGCGCGGCGGAGCCCTGTTCAGCCATGAGGAGGGTCAGGCCATCCGGCCGGGACTGCGCGACGTGGGCGGCCCCGATCGTACCACCGGCGCCGCTGCGGTTCTCGACGATAAGCTGCTGGCCACGCGCATGCGCCGGGAAATGCCGCGCCATGATCCGGGCAAGGATGTCGGGCGCGCCGCCGGGACCGAAAGGCACGATGGCCCTGACGGTGCGATCCGGCCAGGCGGGCGGTTGGGCAACGGAGGACCGCGTGGCCGCGGCGCCGAACCCGCCGGCTGCGACGAGGCCTCCCAGATGGCGGCGCGAATGGATGGCAATGCTCCTTCGAAGCCCGGCGCTTCGGCCGGCCAAGAGCATGAGACGGAGATGGCCGCGGCGACAAGGGTGCAGACCGCCCCCTCCCGGGGGCTGGCAGGGGCACCTCCGCCGATGATGCCCATGCCGTCGCGGCGATGCGGTGGACGATGCCGCTGTCCTTCGGCGCTCTACCGCGTCACATGTGCGGAGATGGCGAGCCACTTGCCACCACGGCGCGCCCAGACATCGGTGTAGCGGCCATGCCGTTCGTCGCCGCCGGCAGTCCGGTACCGCGTGCGGGCGTGCACGAGGGCGACGTCGCCGAAGAGCCTGATCTTCACCTCCTCGGCGACCAGGCCGCTGATCGTCACCGGCTGCGCGGTCTGCGCCAGGAACTGCGCACGGTTCACAAGCGTGCCGTCCGGATTCGAGCAGAGAAAATCATCGGCCAGCAACTCGCCGAACCGCTGCACGTCCCCATGCTGCACGGAGGCGATGTAGTCGCGGTTCAACCGCTCCAGTGCGTCGAGATCATCGTCCGCCTTCGTCGCGTCCATCCTTCGTTTCCTCCGCATGCTGGCGAGGCGGTCCCGCCGCCCTGGATAGGGCGGGGGCGGAAAGGAGCCAGCGACCGCGCCGGCTGCTTGGCCGGTCTGCCGGCGCGGTCCCGGCCCGGCACATCCGTCAGGCGGCCCTGAGATAGTCGTAGACGGCGCGTTCGAACTGCCCGTAGAGCGTCATCGTCTGCGGATCGCCGAACGGCAGCACCTGGGTCATGATCAGGCCGGTGACGCGCCGCACCGGATCGATCCAGTAATGGGTGTTGAAGATACCGGCCCAGGTCAGGGATCCGGCGCTGCGACCATTGGGTCCGGCCTGCGCATTGATCATGTACCCGAGGCCCCATTTCAGGCTGGCGCCGGGGAAGAAGTCGACATCGACCGAGCGCTGCGGGTTCGTCGTCTTCAGGATACCCGCCTCGATATCGCCGACATGGTTGCGGCCCATGAGCGCGACCGTCTCTGGTCGCAGAATGCGGGCGCCATTGAAGCTGCCTTCGTGCAGCAACGCCTGCAGGAAGGCCATGTAGTCCGTCGCCGTCGAGTACAGCCCGCCGCCGCCGGCCCAGAACTCCGGTGTGAACTGCGTCTCCAGCGGCTGTGGCTCGAGCGAGCCGTCCGCCTGCCGCTGGTGCACGCTCACTTGGCGTGCCCGCTGCTCGGGCGTGGTGGCGAAGCCGGTGTCCTTCATGCCGAGCGGGCCGAAGATGTGCTCGCGGAAATACGCATCGAGCTTCTGGCCGCTGGCTGCCTCGACGAGCAACCCGACCCAATCGATGTTGACGCCGTATTCCCAGCGCTCGCCGGGATCGAAGGCGAGCGGCATGCGCAGCGACGCGATCTTGCCCGTGCTGGTCGAAGGCATGCCGGTCGCCTTGACGTAGCGGGTCGTGTTTGCGTCCCACTGCTCGTAGCTGAAGCCGGCGGTATGGGTCAGCAGGTGCTTCAGCGTGATTGGCCGGCGCGCGGCACGCAGTCGCGGCGCCCCCGAGGCGTCGAAACCCTCCAGCACCTGCGGCGTGCCCAGGGCCGGGTCGATGTTCGGCACCGGATCGTCGAGCCTGAGCTTGCCCTGTTCCACCAACTGCATCGCAGCGACCGAGGTCACCGCCTTGGTCATGGACGCGATGCGGAACACAGTGTCGGGCGTCATCATCGGACCCGACGCGAGGTTTCGCGTGCCAAAGGTGCCTTCGTAGAAGACGCCCCGATCGGTCGCGGCCATCGCCACGACGCCGGGAACCTCTCGCGCGTCGACAGCCCTGCGCAGGACGGTATCGATCCCCGCCCGCAGGCCGGCCATACCGTCCGTTCCCGGCCCGGCCGCGAATGCATCGCCCGGCGTTGCCATCGCAATGGTACCAAACGTCGAAGCCGCGACAGCGGATTTCAGCAGGCCGCGGCGGCTATGATGCTCCTGTGACAATGTTCTTCCCTCCCTCGGCTGTTTCGGCCGCAGGTTCTGACCGCGGCTATCGAGCTTCACTCAGGAGGGCGTGGAACAGGAAGGATCGGAAGCAGCGGGACGAACATTCATCCGGAAGTTGTGGGAGCGCAAGCCTTTGCCACTACTGAGCTTCATCGTCGCGACATGGCGACGGAAGGAATCGGGTTGCCTCAGGCGCCAGTGCTGATGCTCCGAACGGCTTGGTGTGGGCTGCGCAATAGCCGCCTGGTCCATGTCGCACGAGGATGCGGCCCTGTCCCTCGCCGCAGACCTCCTCAATCCCTCGATGCCCCTGGCGGGCGGTCGCGCCCTTATCCGCCGGCTGTCCCTGCAAACAGGAGGCTCACCCAGAATGATGCGCGCCCGGGCTGTCGTCCTCGGGCCCGCAGGGTATTGCCGCCTCGCGGTGGAGGTCGTTCCGGTGGATGGCCCGGCCTTTCGCGCCTACCTGGCCTGCGGCAAAGCCACACCTCCGCCACGCAGAGGGGCTGCGCTCGTGGTCGCCTTCCAGCCCGGAAAGGCGAGTGGCCCTGACCTGCCGAATGTCGTGCTTTCCGGACGCCTGACTCAGTGTGCGTAGACCACCGTTGGAGATCCATGAAGGGGTGATCCATGCCCGCCCCAGCGCCGTGCGCCAGCACGAGAATGGACCTGGAGCCGTCCGGAAGGTCGAGCAGGCCGGAGACGGAGTGCTGATCTCCGACGGCGATGGAAACGCGGGTCACCACGCGAACCTTGTTCCTCGCTCCTGGCGCGGTCGCCGGGCGGCGGGCGCCGGGTAGCGTCCGAGGGTGTGGTGGAATTTGCGCCCCGGCGGGGGAGCAGGGCTGAGGTGGTCATCGGCTCAGGCGGGTAAGGTGGAGTTGCGAAGCTCCCACCCCTGACCGCCCGAGGACCCGATGACCGAGGAGAGATTGCCACTGGCCGAGCTGCTGGCGAAGAGCGGCGACCCGGATTTTCTGCGCAGCGTCGCGGAAGCGGTGCTGCTGTTGCTGATGGAAGCGGATGTGGAGGGTCAGATCGGCGCCGCCCGGCATGAGCGCACCGGCGAGCGGCTGACCTACCGCAACGGGTTCCGGGACCGGGCGCTCGACACCCGGCTCGGCACCCTGCAGCTGCGGATCCCGAAGCTGCGGCAGGGGACCTACTACCCGCCCTTCCTGGAGCCCCGGAAGACCGCCGAGAAAGCCTTGGTG
>NZ_JAUTWS010000017.1 GCF_030657435.1 Paracraurococcus lichenis
GGGACGATCGGCTCGGGTCACTGTTTCTGGAAGCCTTGACGGCTAGGTAAGCTAGCCTTGAATCTATTCGCTGCATCTTGCAGTAATGCGGATACTGCTTTCGCACTTGCTTGGATTCTAACCAAATTAGGCTCATCGACTTCCGGGTAGTATTTGCGGTAAAGCCTCGAAGCTTGCGGTATTGGCAGCACGGTGAATGCTCGCCTCGCACTTGGCGTATCATACCGCTTGCGCATTACTCCCGCTTTCGCGAGACTGATCTCATCGACAAGCGATCCGAGAGATTTTCACCGATGCCAAAACGGAGCCTAATTGCGGGTGTTATCGCACTCGCAGTGACCGGTTGCAGCAACGCAGTTGGGACAGGCCAAAATGAGCCCTCCACAACACCATTATTCACCGAGAATCGGATTTTCGGAACCTGGGACTATAATTTTCTTCTTGATGCGACAACTCGAGGAGTGCGAAATCCGGACGACAAGAATGAACCTAAACCAGATTCCGCTTGCAAAGCTCGCCCATGCATTAACAACTACCCGGCCAACATCTCGGAACTGGTCCCTTTGAGTTTAGTGGCGTCCGACGACAAGTTCTGGATTAACCACAACCGCCCGGTGTCACTTTTTCTTCAACACGTTCGTTTACCGGAAAGTCGAGGCATTACATATAAGGGGTGGCCTCCGCGCCGTGGATTATTTGACTCGCCATGGTATTGTATGCTTTGTGAGGCAACGTTGGATGTCGCGGTCATCATTGACCTCGCCATTGGCGACGAACCACCGACGTCGGTCGTCGCCTTTTATCAGAGAGAAGTGAGATCCGGCGGCCGCCTCAATCTTGAGAATCTTCTCATTTATGCCAGAGACGCGTGGGATTCAGGCAATCCTCCGAGGGTGCGGATCCGCGTCATGGATGTCACGGCTGAGAAAAATCAGGAAGCGCGTCGTGGGCTGGCGACTGTGGAGCGCGTGGGAAACGTGTTATCCAGTGCGGCCGGCAACCCGGTCGCAGGGTCCTTTGCGGAACTTGCCATCAATACGGCACGCATAATAGTAGACAATCAACAAAATCGCCCTATTGTCGACTTTACGGTACAGTTCACGCCAGCATTTAGTTCTAAAGTCCAAGACATAAATTCTGGGCCCGCTCTTCCTCCAGCGAACTCTGCTTGGCTAACACCCCTAATCGAGAACCGAATGGTTGTCATCGGAGCGAATCAAGACTTTTGGGATAAGCAGTCTCCTGGCAAGCCGCTGTTGATCCGATCCGACAATCTCCAAATTGGATCCATGAAAAACAGAAAAATTTTTGAGAATACTACAAAAGACATCGCCAGCCAAGCTGAGCTGAAAACCTTACTCGATGCACCAATGGAACACCCTGGAAACAGCTCAAATGAAAGCAGTATTGTTGCGGAGCCAGACCTTCCGGTCGTAATGCTGAAAGTAGTGGCACAACAGATGGTGGTAGGCAAGTCGGTTAAAGACGCACAGCGCGCGATGTTGGATCGCATCAATACTGCAGCCGCGGAAGGCGCCAGTTCTGTGGAACAGGCAATCCAACAATTGACGAACGGGGGTCCGTTGCTGGCCCGCGTTGAGGCATTCAACAAGAGCCGTGATCGCCAGACTCTGCAAGCTGTCCTGAAGCAAATGAGTACCCTGGACGACGCGCAACAGAAATCGGCGGGACAAGCTTGGGGAGCAGCTGCCGCAGCCGTTCTCAACGCGACTGGCTGCAATATTAGCAGTAAGGCGTCGGCGGCCGAGTTGGCGAGCAAGGTATCACAACTGCCCAACACCATCAAAGTCGATGACAAAACACGATCTCTGTCGTCGTTACCCGAAAATTTCTGCCCGAAGGCAACGAATTGAGGTTCAGCTGCGGTGCGCATCCACGGTGCGCACCGCTCCATCAAGCCGCCAAACCAGCGGCAGCGCCAGGGCACAGAGCCCGGCCATGGCCCAGAACCCTTGCCCGCCCCAGGCCGCATAGAGCGGCCCGGAAGCATAGGTCAGCAGGCCGGAGGCGAGCCCGACGCCCAAGGAGCTGTGCAGCGTCTGCGCCGTCGCCGCCTGGGCGGGCGGCAGGCCGGACAGCACGCGCATCGCCGCCAGGTGCTGCGCCCCGAAGGTCAGGGCATGCAGGAGCTGGACGGCGGCCAGCGCCGGCAGCCAGGCGGTCTCCGCCGTCACGCCCCAGCGGACCAGGCCCGCCGCCGCGGCCAGCCCGGCCAGCCCCGGCGCGCCCAGCCGCTCCACCAGGGGCCTGCCCCAGAGGAAGAGCGCGACCTCCGCCACCACCCCCTCCGCCCAGAGCAGGCCGATGACGCCGGGCGAGAGCCCGGCCGCCTGCCAGTGGATGGTGGCGAAGCCATAATAGAGTGCATGGCTGCCCTGGATGAGGGCCGAGAGCGGCAGGATGCGGCGGAAGGCGGGCGAGGCGAAGGGCGCCCGGAAACCGCCCCGCCCGCCGCCGCCCGCCCGCAGCGGCGGCAGGCCGCGCGCCGCCAGGGCGGTCAGGGCGAAGCCGGCGGCGGCGAGCCAGACGGTGCTCGCCGCCCCCAGCCATTCCACCGCCTGCCCCGCCGCGACGGCGGCCAGGATGAAGGAGAGCGAGCCGGCCGAGCGCACCCGTCCGTAGTCGAAGCCCCGCTCCCGCGCCGCGCCGAGGCAGAGCGCGTCGGAGAGCGGCACGACCGGCGCGCTGACCATGGCGTGCAGCACGGCGACCAGCAGCAGGCCGGCGAGGCCTCCCGCCAGGGCGAAGCCCGTCACTGTGCAGGTAGCGCAGGCCGCGGCCAATACCAGGACGGTGCGGGCATCGCCGAAGCCGTCCGCGCCGCGCCCGACGGCCGGCGCCGCCAGCAGCCGCACGGCGGAGCCGGCGGCGAGCAGCAGGGCGATCTGCTGGGCCGTCAGCCCATGGCCGGCCAGGACCGCGGGCAGGAAGGGCATCAGCACGCCGACGGCGGTGAACTGCGCAGCGAAGAGCAGGGCGAAGCGGCCGGGGACCGGGATGGGCAGGGGCATGGGGCAGCCGGCTCAGGCGCAGGGCGCCGGCGCGCTGGCGCAGAGGTCTCGCAGGATTGGCATCGCCGGCCCCCTACCCGCCGGTCCGCGCGGTTGCAAATCGCGCGCATCCGGCCCATGCATGGCGCCGCATGCCCGACACTCACACCCCCATGTTCGACGCCCGGGTCAAGGCCGTGTTGGGCCCCACCAACACCGGCAAGACGCATCTGGCGATCACCCGCCTGCTCGCCCATAGCAGCGGCATCATCGGCTTTCCGTTGCGCCTGCTGGCGCGCGAGAATTACGACCGCATGGTCGCCGCCAAGGGCGAGAAGCATGTCGCCCTGATCACGGGCGAGGAGAAGATCGTCCCGCCCGACGCCAAGTGGTTCGCCTGCACGGTAGAGGCCATGCCGCTGGACCGCCGGGTCGAGTTCGTGGCGGTGGACGAGATCCAGCTCTGCGCCGACCCCGACCGCGGCCATGTCTTCACCGACCGCCTGCTGAACGCCCGCGGCATGGTCGAGACCATGTTCATGGGCGCCGAGACCATCCGGCCCCTGCTGCAGCGCCTGGTGCCGCAGGCCGAGGTGGAGACGCGCCCGCGCCTCTCCCAGCTCACCCATGCCGGCCCGGCGAAGCTCACCAAGCTGCCGCCGCGCAGCGCCGTCGTCGCCTTCTCGGCGGCCGAGGTCTATGCCATTGCCGAGGCGATCCGCCGTCGCCGCGGCGGCTGCGCCGTGGTGATGGGCCGCCTCTCGCCCCGCACCCGCAACGCCCAGGTCGCGCTCTACCAGAACCGGGAGGTCGACTTCCTGGTGGCGACCGATGCGATCGGCATGGGCCTCAACATGGATGTGGACCATGTGGCCTTCGCCGCCCTGCAGAAGTTCGACGGCCACAAGGCGAGGCCGCTGACGGCGCAGGAGGCCGCGCAGATCGCCGGCCGCGCCGGCCGCGGCATGCGCGACGGCACCTTCGGCACCACGGGCGACTGCCCGTCCCTGCCGGACGAGATCGTCAACAAGATCGAGAACCATAATTTCGAGTCGCTGCAGACGCTCGCCTGGCGGAACGGCGAGCTCGACTTCACCAGCGTCGATGCGCTGCTCGACAGCCTCTCCTCCCCGCCGCCCTTCCCAGGCCTCGCCCGCGGCAACGACGCGGACGACTTCATCACGCTGTCCATGCTGGCGCGGGAGGAGGAGGTGCGCGGCCTGGCGCATGGCCGCAACCGGGTGCGCCTGCTCTGGGAAGCCTGCCAGGTGCCGGACTTCCGCAAGCTCGCGGACGACACCCATGTCCGGCTCTGCGGCCGCATCTTCAAGCACCTGGCCGAGGACGGCACGCTGCCGGACGACTGGGTGGCCGGCCAGATCGCGCAATGCGGCAATACCGAGGGCGACCTCGATACGCTGATGGCGCGGCTCGCCAATATCCGGGTCTGGTCCTATGTCGCCGCCCGCGCCGACTGGACCCGCGACGCCGCGACCTTCCAGGCGGAGGCGCGCAAGGCCGAGGACGCCGTCTCCGACGCACTGCATGAGCGGCTGACGGCGCGCTTCGTCGATCGCCGCGCCGCCCACCTGATCCGCCGCCTCGACGATACCGAGGAGGAGCTGCTCTCCGCGGTGACGCGCCAGGGCGAGGTGGTGGTCGAGGGCCATCCCGTCGGCAAGGTCGCCGGCTTCCTCTTCCACCCGCAGGCCGAGGCCGAGACGGAGGAGGAGCGCAAGCTGGTGCTGCGCGCCGCCCGCCGCGCCCTGCGCGAGGAGATGCCGCGCCGCATCGCCGCCGTGGAGACGGCGAAGGACGAGGCCTTCGCGCTGACGCCCAACCACCGCATCACCTGGACCAGCCCGGGCGCCGAGCCGGCGGAGATCGCCCGGCTCCGCCCCGGCGACCAGCCCGGCAAGCCGCAGGTCGAGGTGCTGGCGAGCGAGTTCCTCGATGGCGCCCAGCGCGAGCGCGTGCGCGCCCGCCTCGCCAAATATGTCGAGGGGCTGGTCGGCAAGGAGCTCGCGATCCTCACGACCATCGAGACCAAGGCGGAGGCGGAGGGGGCGCTGCGCGGCCCGGCCTTCCAGCTCCGCGAGCATCTCGGCCTCGTCCCCGGCAATACCAATGCCGAGATCAGCCAGGACCTGCGGCAGAAGCTGAAGGCGATCGGCGTCCGCGCCGGCCGCTTCGCGCTCTTCGTTCCGGAGGCGCTGAAGCCGCGCGCCATGGCGCTGCGCGCCCAGCTCTGGGCCATGTCGCGCAACATCGACACGCCCGCCCTGCCCGCGCCCGGCCTGGTCGCGCTGCATATCCGCGAGGCGCATGAGGGCGAGGAGACCCCCCCGCCGCCGGTCGGCTGGCCGCCGGGCTTCGCCCAGGTCATGGGCTGGCTGCCGGCAGGCCCGGTCCTGCTGCGCCTCGACGTCGCGGAGCGGATCGCGGCCGAGCTCGGCTTCCTCACGCGCCGCGCCCCGGCGCCGCCGCCGCCCGACCTCGCCAGCCGGCTCGGCGTCAAGGCGGATACGCTCGGCGTGGCGCTGCAGGCGCTCGGCTTCCGCCTGCTCGAGCCGCCGCCGCTGGCGGAGAACGAGTACGGCCCGCCGACGCCGGTGCGCGTCGCCCAGCCGCGGCCGCAGCATCACCATCAGCGCGGCCCCCGCCCGCATGGCCGCCCCGGCCAGGGGGAGCGCCATGGCGGCCCGCGGCCGGAGGGCGCGCCGCGCCGCGAGGGCCCGCGTCAGGACGGCCGCCCGCCGCGCCGGGACGCCCGGCCCGAGGGCCAGGAGACCCGGCCACCGCGCGAGTGGCAGCCGCGGGAGGGCCAGGAAGCCCGCCCGCCGCGCGACAACCGCCCGCCACGCAACGGGCAGGAAGGCCGCCCGCCGCGCGACTGGCAGGACCGCGGCCCGCGCCGCGACCGCGACCAGCGGCCGCCGCGGGAGGCCCGCGAGCACCGGCCCGCGCCCGAGGTGCCGCTGCCGCCGCCGACCAGCGCCGCCATGATCTTCTACGGCCCGCCCATCCCGCCCGAGCTGCGCAAGGGCCCGGGCAAGCTCGAGGTCAGCCGCGGCGGCTTCGGCGGCAAGGGACCGCGCGACCGGGATCGCGACCGCGGCCCCGGCGGCCCGCCGCGTGGCCCGGGCGGTCCCCCGCGCGGCCGGCGCGACGAGGATCGCGGCCCGCGCGGCCCACGGCCGGAGCGCTTCGAGCAGCCGGCCCGCCAGGCCGAGCCGGCCGGGCCGGACCCCGATTCGCCCTTCGCCGTGCTGGCGCGGCTCAAGCTGCAGCAGCAGCAGGGCTGAGGACCGGGGCGCGGCGTGGCGGAGGGCGGCGAGGACCGGGACTGGCAGCGGCTCGACAAATGGCTCTGGTGCGCGCGGGTCGCGAAGACCCGCGGCGCCTGCGCCCGCCTCGTCGAGGGCGGCAGCTTCCGGGTCAACCGCCAGCCCACCGACAAGCCGCATGCGAAGCTGCGCCCGGGCGACGTGCTGACCTTCGCCCTCGGCTCGCCGGAGCGCGGCGTGGTGCGGATCTGGAAGGTGGCGGCGCTCGGCGACCGGCGCGGCCCGGCCAGCGAGGCGCGCTTGCTCTTCGAGGACCTCTCGGCATCGCAGCCGGAAACGCGCGAGTCCTGAGCATGCCGCGCGGGCAGGGCTGACCCGGCGCCTGCGGCCGGCGGATGCCTTGCCTTTGCCGGCGGCGCGGTCCATCTGTCCGGCACGCCGCATCGCCGGGTCGAGGGAATAGCCTGCCGTGACCTATGTCGTTCTCGAGAATTGCATCAAGTGCAAGTACATGGACTGCGTGGAAGTCTGTCCGGTGGACTGCTTCTACGTGGGCGAGAACATGCTGGTCATCCATCCGGACGAGTGCATCGACTGCGGCGTCTGCGAGCCGGAATGCCCTGCCGAGGCGATCGTGCCGGACAGCGACGACCGCGCCGCGGACTGGGCGGAACTGAACCGCACCTATTCGACGCAATGGCCGAACATCACCCGCAAGGGCGAGCCGCCGGCCGATGCCGAGGAATGGAAGAACAAGCCCGGCAAGAAGGACCTGTTCAGCGCGGAACCAGGGACGCCCTGATCAGGGCGACGGTCGGGCCTCCCGGTCCATCCGCCGGCGCCCGCCGGCGGGCCGCAGGCCGGTCCTGGCCTGCGCGATGACGCTGCGCAGCGCCGCGGTCAGCGCGTCCCCCTGCATCGGCTTCTGCAGCCGGGCGGTCGGCCAGCCGAGGCCGCGGAGATCGGCCTGCGGCGCGTCGCTGTCATAGCCCGTCACCACCACCACCGGCAGGTGGGGCTGCCGCCGGCGCAGGCGGCGGATCACCTCATGCCCCAGCAACCGGCCGTTCAGCCGCAGGTTCACCACCGCCACGCTCAGCGTGTCGGGATGCTCGGCGAGCGCAGCCAGCTCGGTGCAGGCGAGCCGGGCCTCGAACCCCTCCGACCGGAGGACGTCCTCCATCTCCAGCGCCAGCAGCGCCTCGTCCTCCACCACCAGCGCCAGCCGCGCGCCGGCCTGCCGTTCTGCCCTGTGCTGCTGCTCCATGGAACCTTCTGGTCGGCCTGTCGCCGTCTGGGAAAACCTGCCCGGACAGGATCCAGCATCATTGGTTACGGAAGCGTCTCACCTTGCCGTCAGGCCGGGCGTGGACCCTTCAACAACAAGCTAAGCCGCGTGCCGCGGCCGGTGGGCGACCAGTCCACCCGGGCCGAGAGCTGCCGCGCCAGGCCGTCGATCAGCCGCATGCCGGTGCCGCCCGCCCGCTGGTCCGGCAGGCCGCGGCCATCATCCCACAGGATGAGCCTCGCCTCCCCGCCGCGTGCCGGCTCGAGCCGCAGCCCGACCGTGCCGTCCGGCCCCTCGAAGGCGTATTTCAGGCTGTTGGTGATGAACTCGTTGACGATGAGGCCGAGCGGCGCGGCCTGCTCCGGCGCCGCGATCATCCGCCGCATCTCGAGCACGAGCCGCACCTGCCGCTCCTCCGCCGCGTGGAAGCGCAGCAGCGTCCCGGCCAGCTCGCCGAGATAGGCGCCGAGATCGACGCGGTCGACATCGCCCGCGAGGTAGAGCTTGTCGTGCAGCAGGCGCAGCGCATCGACCCGCTGGCTGACCACCCGCAGCGCCTCCAGCGTCTCGGGCTGGGTGGCGCGGCGCGACTGGAGCTGCATCAGGCCGACGATGACCTGCAGGTTGTTCTTCACCCGGTGCTGCAACTCGCGGAACAGCCGCTCGACATCGGCGGCGCGGGCGCGCAGCTCGTCGCCGCTGCGCAAGCGGTCCACGGCGGCCGCCAGCATGTTGGCATAGGTCTGCAGGAAGGCGGTCTCGTCGGCGTCGAATTCGCGGGGCTCGCGGCTGTCCACCTCGAGCATGCCCCAGGGCGGCCGGCCGTCGGCGCCGATGACGAGAACATTCACGAAGGACCGCACGCCATGCGCCTCCATGAAGGGAGCGATGCGGTAGCGCGTCTCGGCTTCGGTATCGGCGCAGACCAGCGGGTCCGGATCGGCCAGGGCGCAGGCCTCCAGCGTCCCGGGATCGGCGCGCAGCACGGCATGCCCGACCACCCCCGGCTCCCAGCCGACTCCGGCAACCACCAGCAGCGTGCGGCCGTCCGGCTGCAGCGCCAGCACCTTGGCCAGGCCGGTTTCGAGGCCCTCCGCCACCAGGCGGCAGGCATCGTGCAGGATCTCCTGCAGGTCTTCAGAATGCAGCGCCAGTTCGCCGAAGCGGGCCAGCGCCGTCTGCTGCGCCAGCAACCTGTCCCCGCTGCGCTGGGCTGAATCGGCCATGTGGCTGAAAAGCCGCGCACCGCGTGCGGTTCCGCCAGCATGACGGCGCGATCATGCGACGGCCATGGCGCAGGCGCCGCGGCCGGCTAGGCTCTCCCCGTGACCTCCTTCCTGCTCCGCGCGCTCGCCGGCGCCGCCGCCACGGCCTCCGGCAATGGCCTCGCCCGCTTCGCCTATGTGCCGCTCTTCCCCGCCATGGTCGGCGCCGGCTGGGTCGATGGTGGGGAGGCCGGGACGCTCGGCGCCGCCGCACTGCTCGGCTACCTCATCGGCACGCTGCTCGGGCGGCGGATGGGCCGGGCGCTCGGCGTGCCGGGCACGCTCGATGCCGGCATGGGGCTGATCGTCCTCTCGCTCGCGGCCTGCGCCTGGAACGGCGGCTTCTGGTGGTTCCTGGTCTGGCGGACGATGGCGGGCATCGCCGGCGGCTTCCTGATGGCGCTGGCCGGACCGGCGACCCAGGCCTCGGTGCCGCCGGCGCGGCGCGGCGCGGCGGGCGGCATCGTGATCTCGGGCGTCGGCTCCGGCATCGCGATCGGCGCCGTCGCGGTGCCGGCCCTGCTGGCGGGCGGGCTGGCGGCGACCTGGCTCGGCCTCGCCGGCCTCGTGCTGCTGCTCTGGGCCTTCGCGCATCCGCGCTGGCCGGACATGGCGATGACCGGCGTGGCGGCGGAGGCGCCGCCGCGGGCGCGGCTGCTGCTGCTGCTCTACGGGCTGCACGGGGCGGGGATGGTGCCGCCAATGGTCTATCTCGCCGACCTCGCGGCGCGGGGGCGCGGCCTCGGCGTCGGGATCGGCGCGCTACTCTGGCTGGTCTTCGGCCTCGCCGGCGTCGCCGGCGGGGTGCTGAGCGGACGGGTGGTGGACCGACTCGGCGGCCGGCCAACGCTCCGGCTCTGGCTGCTGATCCAGGTGGTGGCCCTCGCGCTCGCCCTGGTGCCCGGGCCGCTCCTCGTCGTGCCGGCGGCGGCGACGGCGGGCTTCGCCGCGGTCGGCGTGACGACGGTGACCCTCGGCGTCTCGCGCGAGATGGCCGGGCCGCGCGCGACCGGCCTCTGGGTGCAGTGCACGGCGAGCTTCGCCGTGGTGCAGACGGTGGTGGGCTTCGCGCTGGCCGCGCTCTTCGCCGCGAGTGGCGAGAGCCATGCGGCGGTCTTCGGCGCGGGGCTGCTCTTCTCCCTCGCCGCCTTCGGTGCGGCGGTGGCACTGGCGCGACAGCCGCCGGTGCGGCTGGCAGCGGTGCAGTAGCGCGGCCGGGACTATCGGAAATTTCGTGTTGGGGACCGTACGATGCTGCTGAAGGAGCCATCGTATGCCTCGACGCAAACAGCCCGCGATCCCGGATGAACTGGTGGACCAACTGCTGGGCGGATCCGACCCCCGGGCGGCCCTGGCCGACGGTGGTCTGCTGGACGGGCTCAAGAAGGCGCTGGCCGAACGGGTGCTGAACGCCGAGTTGGACCATCACCTCGAGACCGGCGAGCCGGACGGGCGGTCCAATGGGCGGAACGGCTATGGGGCCAAGACGGTGCTGACCGGCACCGGCAAGCTGGAGCTGCAGATCCCCCGCGACCGGCTGGCGACCTTCGATCCGCAGCTCATCGCCAAATACCAGCGCCGCTTCCCCGGCTTCGACGACAAGATCGTGTCGATGTACGCCCGTGGGATGAGCACCCGCGAGATCCAGGGGCATCTGCGCGAGATCTATGGCCTTGAGGTCTCGCCCGACCTGGTCAGCGCCATCACGGATGCCGTCCTGGACGAGGTGACGGAATGGCAGAACCGCCCGCTCGAGGCGCTCTACCCGCTGGTCTTCCTCGACGCGATCCGGGTCAAGGTCCGCGACGAGGGCACGGTCCGCAACAAGGCCGTCTACGTCGCCCTTGGCGTCCGCGCCGACGGCACCAAGGAGGTGCTGGGCTTGTGGATCGAGCAGACCGAAGGCGCCAAGTTCTGGCTCCGGGTGATGAACGAGCTCAAGGACCGCGGCGTGCAGGACATCCTGATCGCCGTCGTCGATGGGCTGAAGGGGTTCCCTGAGGCCATCAGCGCCGTGTTCCCCAAGACCCAGGTTCAGGCCTGTGTCGTCCATCTCATTCGCACGTCGCTGGACTACGTCTCCTACAAGGACCGCAAGCTGGTCGCGGCCGCGCTGAAGGAGATCTACCGTGCTCGCAATGCGGACGCCGGCCAGGCAGCGCTGGACGCCTTCGACGAAGGGCCCTGGGGGCGCAAATACCCCGTCATCGCCCAGACCTGGCGACGGCACTGGGCGGAGGTGATCCCATTCTATGCCTTCCCCTCCGAGGTGCGTCGGATCATCTACACCACGAACGCCATAGAGGCTTTGAACGCCAAGCTGCGACGTGCTGTCAGGGCGCGCGGCCACTTCCCAACCGACGAGGCCGCCCTCAAGCTGCTCTTCCTCGTCTTGAACAGAACCATGAAGGAGTGGAAGATGCCCGCAAGGGAGTGGACCGCTGCCAAGGCGCAGTTCGCCATCCTCTTCGAGGACCGCTTCACCACCGCCTGATCACCGCGGTCCCACACGAAATTCCGGATAGTCCCGCGCGGCCCGGCGCCGCGCCCATGCCGCCCGAAGCCGGTGCCGGCGATCCCGTGCTAGGAACCTCTCCCGGCACAACCCGGACGACTCGCATGCGCGCCCTCCTGCTCGCCACCACCCTCGCCCTGCCCGCTGCGGCCCTGCCCGCCGCCGCGGCGGACCTGCCGGTGCGGAGCGTCACCCTCTCCAATGCCGGGCTGATGCAGGTCGAGCACGCGGGCGCGCTGGCACCGGACGCCGCCATCACGCTCCGCGTGCCGCTCGACTCCGTCGACGACCTGCTGAAGTCGCTGCTGCTGCGCGACCCGGCCGGGCGGGTGGAGGAGGTGCGCCTCGCCGCGCAGGACCTGGAGGCCGAGGCCTTCCATGGCCTGCCGCTGCGCCCCGGCGATTTCGAGAGCCGCGCGAGCCTGATGCGCGCGCTGCGCGGCCAGGCGGTGAAGGCCGGCGGCGCAGAGGGCCGGCTGATGGATGCCGAGGACACCGAGGCCGGGCTGCGGCTGACCTTGCTGACGCCGGGCGGCCTCCGCCTGCTGCTGCTGCGCGAGGGGGAGGAGGTGGCGCTGGCGGATGCGGCGCTCGCCGGCCTGATCGCCCGTGCGGCGGAGGCGATGGCGGCCAGCCGCAGCGCCGATACGCGGGAGGTGACGATCCGCCTCTCCGGCGCGACCGCGGCGCGCGAGGTCGGGCTGACCTATGTCGCGGCGGCGCCGCTCTGGAAGCCCTCCTGGCGGCTGGTGCTGCCCGATGCGGCCGGCCAGGCGCGGCTGCAGGGATGGGCCGTCGTCGAGAACCGCTCCGGCGCGGATTGGGAGGGCGTGCGGCTCTCCCTCGTCTCCGGCAATCCGGCGGCCTTCGCGCAGGCGCTCTATGCGCCGGTCCGGGTGGCGCGGCCGGAGGTGCCGGTGCGGGCGGCGGAGCGGGTGACGGTGGAGGCCGATACCGGCCCGCGCCCGGTGCCGGCGCCGGCCGCGGCCATGCTGGCCACTGCGGCCCGGGCCAAGGAAGCCGGCGCCCCGCCCCCGCCGCTGGCGGCGCTGCCCGAGGCCGCGGCCGACTCCGCCGCCGGCCGCGTCGCCTTCACCCTGCCCAGGCCGGTCAGCATCCGTGGCGGGGAGACGGCGAACCTGCCCTTCCTCGATGCCGCGCTGCCGGCCGAGCCGCTATGGTGGGTGCAGGACCTCTCGGCGCGGCATCCGCTGAACGCGGTGCGGCTGGCGAATGCCACGGACCGTGTGCTGCCGGACGGCCTGGCCGCGGTCTATGCCGCGGGCGGCGCCTGGCTCGGCGACGCGGAACTGCGCGCCATGCCGCCGGGGGAGCAGCGCATCCTGGCCTATGCCAGGGACCGGGAGGTGCAGGTCACCACCGCGAACCAGGACGGCGAGCGGCCGACCGGCATCACGCTGCGCCGCGGGACGGTCGTCATTGCCCTGGCAAGGCGGGCGGAGACGGCGCTGGCGATCGATCCCCGCGGCGCGCGCGGCCGGCTGGCGGTGGACCTGCCGCGGCGGGAGGGCTGGACGCCGCTCTTCCCCGTGGTGGCGCAGGGGGATTTCGGCCTGCGGACCGAGGCGATGCTGGACGGTGCCGCCGCCACGCTGCGCTTCGCCTGGGAGCGCGCGATGGAGCGGGAGGTGCCGCTCTGGGATGCCGGCCTCGGGGATCCGCGGCTGCTGCGCTGGCGCGACATCGACCTGGACGCGCAGCTTCGCCGCCTGCCCGGCGGCCCCGGCACGCTGGAGGCGCTGCGCAGCGTGCTGGAGCGGCTGCCGGCCGAGGCGCCGGGGCGGGCCGCGCTGGCCGAGGTGGTGGAGTCGCTCGGCGAGGCGCGGCGGCTGCTGGACGCGGCCCGCACGGCGATCCGGGCGCATGCCCTGGCCGCGGCGGCGCTGGAGCGGGCCCGCGCCGCGGTGGAGGACCGCAGCGGCGCGGCGAAGGAGGAGGCGCGGCGCCGGCTGACCGAGGCGAGCCTCGCCGCCGAGCGCAGCGGCGCCGCGGCGGATGCGGCCTGGGAGGCCTGGCAGCGCCAGGTGCAGGCGGTGATGTCGCGGGCGGGGTAGAGCAGATCGCCGCGGAGTGGAAACGCTCGGAGGCGTGCCTCCGCTCGGCAACAACAGGCCGGCTACCGCGCGAGGTTGCGCAGCGCCTCGCCCTTCGCCCAGCGGCGGAGGTTGTCGCAGAAGATCGCCGCCACGCGCTCCGGCAATCCGTCCGAGGCGGCGGCGCTGTGCGGCGAGACGATGACCTTCGGCAGGTCCCAGAAGGGGCTCCCGGCCGGCAATGGCTCCTGCGTGAAGACGTCGAGGAAGGCGCCGGCGAGGTGGCCGCTCCGCAGCGCCTCCAGCAAGGCCTCCTCCTCCACCACGCCGCCGCGGGAGACGTTGACCAGGTGCCGCCCGCGCGGCAGGAGGGCGAGGGCGCGGGCATCGATCAGGTTGCGCGTGGTCTCGGTCAGCGGGCAGGCGAGGATGAGCCAGTCCGTCCGCGGCAGCAGGTCCGGCAGGGCGGCGAAGCCGGCGACGGCATCGAAGCCCGGCGGGATGCCGGCCGCGGGATCGCGGCGCAGGCCGGTGGTGCGCAGGCCGAAGGCGCGGCAGAGGCGGCCGATCTCCTGCCCGATCGGGCCGGTCCCGACGACCAGCGCCGCCTGGCCCTCGACCTCGCGGGGCTCCTCCCCGTCATAGAGCGGTTCCCAGGCATGCCGGCGCTGGGCCTCGACGATGCGCGGGAATTGGCGGGCGAGCGCGAGCAGGCCGGTGACCGCGGTCTGCGCCACCGCGGGCGCGCTCGCGCCGGCGCTGTTGGTCAGCAGCAGGCCGCGCGCCAGCATCTCCTGGTACACGACCAGGTCGGTGCCGGCGGAGAAGGTCTGCACCCAGCGCAGCGCGGGCGCCACCTTCAGGAACTCGACGAAGCGGAGAAAGCGCGGGTTCAGCCGGTGGCGCGTGCCGCCGACGAAGAGGTCGCGGGTGACGAAGGCGACCTCCGCGCCGGCGGGATCGGGCAGCGGGCCCTCCGACGCAACGGGGACGAGCGCGGCCTCGGGCAGGGCCTCCTGGATGCGGGCGCCGTGCCGCGCGGCCGCGACATCGGACAGCAGCACCCGCAGGGCCTCGCCCGCCGGCCGGTTCAAGCTTCCGGGCATGCCTCCTCCACCGACAGGCTGGTCAGTCCCGGTAGCTCGGGTCGATCCGGTCGAGCTTGCGCAGCAGCGCCGGCCAGTCGAGCACGCCGAAGGGCCGGCGGACATGCGGCTGGTAGTTCATGTAGGTCTTCTCCACGACCTCCTGCGGCACCGTGATCATCGGGCTGTTGCAGGACATGGCCGCGATCTGCGTCTTGCAGGACAGTTCCAGCCGGTGCAGGGCGTTGAAGGCCTCCGGGATGGTGCGCCC
Organism: Paracraurococcus lichenis; assembly: GCF_030657435.1. Lineage (GTDB taxonomy): Bacteria > Pseudomonadota > Alphaproteobacteria > Acetobacterales > Acetobacteraceae > Paracraurococcus > Paracraurococcus lichenis. The sequence goes on from NZ_JAUTWS010000017.1 coordinate 14,777, forward strand.
CACCGTCAGCAGGCCGTGGTTGCGCAGGATCATGGCGTTGTTGTCGCCGAGGTCGCGGACGAGGCGTTCCTGCTCGGAAAGGTCCAGCACCACACCCGAGAAATCGTGGTAGCTGACATGGGCGAAGCGCATGCTGGTCTGGGTGTTCGGCAGCAGGCCGCATTCCAGCGTGGAGACCGCCATGCCCGCCCAGGTATGGGTATGCGCGACGCAATGGATGTCGGGCTTGGCGCGGTGGATGGCGGAGTGGATGACGAAGCCCGCGCGGTTCACGCCATACTGGGTCTCGCCCGGGAATTCGGGGGCGAGGATGACATTGCCATCGTAGTCGATCTTCATGAGGGAGGAGGCGGTGATCTCCTCATAGAGCATGCCATAGGCGTTGATGAGGAAGGCGTCCTCCCCCGGCACCCGGACCGAGACGTGGTTCGCGATCAGGTCGCTCATCTGATAGAGGTCGACCAGGCGGTAGCAGGCCGCGAGGTCGACGCGCGCCTGCCATTCCTCCGCGCTGACCTTGTGCCGCATGGAGGGCACGCGCCAGGTGGTTCCGTCGAGCATTCTCAGGTCTCCCTCTCAGAATCCGTAGAGCCGGGCGGGGTTGTCCACGAGCACCGCCTGGAGCGTCGCGGCATACGGGCACCATTCCCCGAGCTTGTCGGCCAGCGCCGCATCCTCCGACATCGGCCGGTCGAAATAGGCGATGTGCGGCCAGTCCGTGCCCCAGACGCACCGCGCGGCATTCGCCGCCAGCAGGGCGCGGGCGAAGGGATCGGCCGCGGACCAGGGCGCCTCGCCATGCGTGATCCGGTCGGCGCCGGAGATCTTGGTCCAGGCCCGGCCGTCGCGCAGCAGGTCACACAGCAGGCGGAAGCCGGGATGGTCCAGCCCGTCCTGCCGCGTGTCGATGCGGCCCATGTGATCCACGACGAGGTCCATGCCGAAGGGTTCTAGCTCGGGCAGTGCCTCGGCGAGGTCGCGGGCATGGATCCAGACCTGCAGGTGCCAGCCGCGCTCCCGGATGCGGGGCCCGAGGGCGCGCAGGCTTTCCATCCCGACGCCGTTGCGGTAGGTCCGCTCGCCCGCGGCGCCGCGCAGCAGGTTCAGCCGCAGCGCCCGCACGCCGGCTTCCGTCATCTCGTCCAGCGTGCGGTCGGTCGTCTCCGGCGGCAGCACCGCGACGCCACGGAAGCGCGCGGGATGCCGGCGCAGCGCATCCAGCATGGCGGCATTGTCGGTGCCCTGGGCGCTCGCGGTCACGATCACGCCGCGCTCGAAGCCGAGCGCCGCGAGATGCGCTAGGAAGGCCTCGACCGGCGCCTCCGCCGGCGTGTAGCTGCGATCCTCGGCCAGCGGGAAGCGGTCATAGGGGCCGAAGACGTGGACATGGCTGTCGCAGGCGCCGGGCGGCACGGTGAAGGAAGGTGGGCGATCAGGCGGCAGGCAGGGGAGGCAGGGCCGCGTCACTCTCAGCGCCCCTTGAAGACGGGCTTGCGCTTCTCGGCGAAGGCCGCCGTCGCTTCCCGGTAGTCCTCCGTGCCGGCGACCACCCCGGTCGCGCTCGCGGCAAAGGTCAGCGCATCGGCGAAGCTGCTGGTCGCGCCCTGGCGCACCATGCGCTTCATCAGCCGGATGGCGACCGTCGGACCATTCGCCAGCCGCTCCGCGACCGACATCGTATGCGCCATGAGCTGGTCGTCGGCGACGACCTTGTTCACCAGGCCGATCCGCTCGGCCTCCTCCGCGCCGACGAAGTCGCCCAGCCACAGCATCTCCAGCGCCTTCGGCGTGCCGACCAGCCGCGGCAGCATCCAGGCGCCGCCATCGCCGGCGACGAAGCCCACCTTGATGTAGCTCTCGGCGAAGCGCGCGGATTGCGCGGCGAAGCGCAGGTCGCCCATCAGCGCCATGTCCATGCCCGCGCCGGTCGCCGCGCCGTTCACCGCGACGATGTAGGGCTTGTCCAGCTCCTGCAGCGTCAGCGGGATGCGGTGGACGTGGTCGATCAGGTACTGCCCGCGCTCCCAGGCGGACTGCCCGGAGGCGGCATTCCGCGCCATGCGCTTCACGTCGCCGCCCGAGCAGAAGATGCGCCCCGCGCCGGTCAGCACCACGGCGCGGATGGCGTCGTCGCGGATGCATTCGCGCAGGGCCTGCTCCCAGGCCGCCAGCATCTCCGTGGTGAAGGCGTTGCCGCTGTCCGGACGGTTCAGGGTGATGGTGGCGATGCCACCCGCGGTCTCGAACAGCAGCTCGCTCACGGCGCTTCCCCCGACATGCTTGGGGAAAGCCTACGCGCGCCGTGCCGCGGCCTCAACCCGCCGGGGCCGGGGCCTGGATGTCAGGGACTGGCCTGGGCCGCCCGCACGGCGCGCCGCAGCTTGGCGATGCCGGTGCGGACATGGCCGGTGCCGCAGAGCCTCTCGCCCTCCGCCGCCAGGCTGCGGGAGGGTTCCTGCCGCGCCGCGGGCAGGGAGGCGAGGCGCGTCACCAGGCTGTTGCAATATTCCGGTGTGTCGGTGGTGACGCGCGCATTCGGCTCCGCCCCGGCGGTGACCACCAGAAGCAGGAGAACCGTAGGGGGCGTCAGCACGGCCAGCATCGTGCGGCGGACACTGGTACGGGGCGGCTCAAGGCGCAGTGGGCGGAACATGACGCTTCAGTCATGCCCCCTGCAGCCGGATCACCACGCGGAGGCCCGGCGGATCCCGGCCCGGCACCGCATCCTCCAGCTCGATCTCGCCGGCATGCAGATGCGCCACCGCCCGGACGAGGGAGAGGCCGAGGCCGGAGCCCGGCGTCGCCCGCGCCCGGTCGGCGCGGAAGAAGCGCTCCCCCGCATGACCGCGGTCCTCCGGCGAGAGGCCCGGGCCGTCATCCGCCACCGCCACCTCGATGCCCCGCGGCGTCGCTGCGGCCGAGAGGTGCACCCGGCCGCCCGGCGGGGTGAACTTGATGGCGTTGTCCAGCAGGTTGGCGACCGCCTGCAGCAGCAGGTCGCGGTCGCCGACCAGGTCGAGGCGCTGCGGCAGGTTGGTGGTCAGCGACTGGCAGCGCGCCTCGGCGGCGGCCTCGTAGATCTCCGCCGCATCCGACAGGACATGCACCAGGTCGAGCGGCGCGAAGGCCGCCCGGCGGGCGCCGGCCTCGGCCTCGGCGATGCGCAGCAGGGCCTGGAAGATGCGGCTGATGGCGTCGAGGTCGGCGATCCCCTGCTCCACCGCGGCGCGCAGCGATTCGCCGCTCGCCGAGGTCTCGAGCGCATCCTCGAGCTTGGCGCGCGCCCGCGCGATCGGCGTGCGCAGGTCATGCGCGATGGCGTCGGAGACGCCGCGCACGCCCTCCATCAATGTGCCGATGCGGTCGAGCATGATGTTCATGGTCTGCGCCAGCCGGTCGAACTCGTCGCCGCGGCCGGAGAGCGGGACGCGGGAGGAGAGGTCGCCGCCGGCGATCGCCGCGGTCGTCACGAAGGCCGGGCGCATGCGGGCCTGCAGCGCGTGGCGGATCAGCCAGGCGCCCACCATGGCGAAGAGCACCACGGCGCCGGAGGCCCAGACCACGCCCTCGGTCAGCAGGCGGCGAAGCTGCGTGCGCTCCGTCTCGTCGCGCCCGACCAGCAGGCGCAGCCCGGGCAGTTCCAGCCGGTGCAGCCGTGCCTCGACCAGGAGGCTGTCATGCAGCACGCGGGTGCGGAACCAGGGGCTCGCCTCGGGCCAGCCGCGCGGCCAGGCATCGAGGTTGCCGGCAACCCGCCGCGTCCCCTCCGCATTCGTCAGCAGGTAGATCGACTCGTTCTCGACATCGGTGGCGAGCCGGTCCTCGATCGCCTCGATCAGCCCGGTCGTCCCGGCCTCCCGCCAGCGTTCGGTCAGCGCGACGGCGTCGGCGCGGATGGCGGCGTCGGTCTGCCGGTCCACCGCGCCGGCGGTCGCCCACCACAGCACCGCCACCAGCGCGACGGCGGCGCAGGCGAACATGGCGGCGAAGAGCACGGCGAAGCGCAAGCCCGCGCTCCGCAGCAGGCGCGGCGGGCCGAGCGCGAGGCTGGGCGGCCCCGGCGGCGCGGCCCGGCGCCGGGCCGCGATCGCGGGCGGCAGGAGGCTCCGGCGGCTCACCGCGGCGGGGCGGGCCTCACGGCTCCGCCCGGATCATGTATCCGGCGTTGCGCACCGTGTGGATCAGCGGCTTGTCGAAGCCCTTGTCGAGCTTCTGCCGCAGGCGGGAGACATGGACGTCGATGACGTTGGTCTGCGGATCGAAATGGTAGTCCCAGACCTTCTCGAGCAGCATGGTGCGCGTCACCACCTGGCCGGCATGGCGCATCAGGTGCTCGAGCAGCCGGAACTCACGTGGCTGGACGTCGATGCGCTTGCCCGCGCGCGTCACCGTGCGCGAGAGCAGGTCGAGCTCGAGATCGGCGACGCGCAGCTTGGTCGCCGGCGCGTCCACCGAGGGGCGGCGGCCCAGCGCCTCGACCCGCGCCAGCAGCTCGGCGAAGGCGAAGGGTTTCGTGAGATAGTCGTCGCCGCCGGCCTTGAGGCCCTTCACCCGCTCGTCCACCGCGCTCAGCGCCGAGAGGAACAGCACCGGCGTGCGGTTGCCCTGGCTGCGCAGCGTCTCGACCAGCCGCACCCCGTCCACGCCGCCCGGCAGCATGCGGTCGAGGACCAGCATGTCGAATTGCTCGGAGGCCGCGAGGAACAGCCCGTCCCGGCCATTGGTCGCGTGCTCCACCGTGTGGCCGGCCTCCTGGAGGCCCTTTCGCACGAAGCGCGCGACCTCCGCATCGTCCTCGACCAGCAGTATCCGCATCGCCTTCCCGTCCTCGCCCGGCCAGGGCCCAGAGCGCCAGGGCCGGTGCCGTCATTCCTGACCCCGAACCGGCTTACCGCAGCTTGCCGGCCGCATTGATTCCACACCACATGCCTTTCGCGGCGCGCAACCTCATACCGGCCAGCATAAATGCTGACCGGTATGGCTTTATGATTGGCGCGCAGCCGCCACACCAACCCTGCGCGCGATACCGGCCTGCAGAAGTCACAACTTCTGCAGGCCGGTATCAGGCGCCGGGGCGCCGGCCGACCTGCACCGGCAGGTCGCGCTCCCGCCCCTCCCTTAGCACGGTCAGGCGCAGGGTCTGGCCCGGCGCCACCGCCGCGACCGTGCGGACCAGGGCGCGGGAGGTCTCGACGCGGTCGCCGTTGATCGCCAGCACGATGTCGCCCTGGCGCAGGCCGGCGCGGCCGGCCGGGCTGTTCCGCTCGACCCCGGCGATCAGGACGCCGCGGCGGCCGGTGCGGCCATCCTCCGGCACCACGTCCTGGACCGAGACGCCGAGCCAGCCGCGCTCCACCCGCCCGTCGCGGCGGAGCTGCTCGATCACCGGCCGGGCAAGGTCGGAGGGGGTTGCGAAGCCGATGCCGGCCGAGGCGCCGGAGGGCGAGTAGATGGCGGTGTTGATGCCGATGACCTCGCCCGCCGCGTTGAACAGCGGCCCGCCGGAATTGCCGGGGTTGATGGCGGCGTCGGTCTGGATGAAGTCGTCGAAGGGGCCGGCGCCGATCTCCCGCCCGCGGGCCGAGATGATGCCGGCCGTCACCGTGCCGCCGAGGCCGAAGGGATTGCCCGCCGCCAGCACCCAGGAGCCGACCCGGGCGGCGGCGGAGGAGCCCCAGGCGACGGCGGTCAGCGGCGCGCGCGGCTCCACCTTCAGCAGGGCGAGATCGGTGAGCTCGTCCGTGCCGACCACCCGCGCCGGCAGTTCCGAGCCATCCTGCAGGGAGACGACGACGCGGCTCGCGCTCCCGACGACATGGTTGTTGGTGACGATGTAGCCGGAGGGGTCGATGACGAAGCCGCTGCCGGCGCCCACCACCTCCTGCCGGCGATTGCGCAGCCGGTCGCGGAAATAGCGCTCGAAGGGGGTGCCGCGCAGCTCGGGCGGGATCTCCACCGCGCGCTGCTCCGACGTGACGGCGATGTTGACCACGGCGGGCTGCACCCGCTCCGCAAGGTCGGCAAAGTCGGGCAGCAGGCCGCGCTGGGCGAGCGCCGGGCCTGGCGTGCAGGCGGCGAACGGGAGCAGCAGGGCCAAGGCCGTGGCGGCCAGGCCGAGCCGGCGGCGCGGCAACGGGGCGGGGGTCAGGGCAGCGGTCCTCGGGACGGGGGGCCGCGCCTCCGGGCACGGCGGAACTGTTGGGGACAGTTTGGGTTGCACAGCCTGTTCCTTCAACCCGGCCGCCGGAGCAATGCACGCCTGAGTGGGTTCCGGCAGGCGCCGCAATTTGCCTAACTGATCAACCCCTTAGCAGCTCGTCGGATGTGCGGCGTGGATGCAGTATAATTGCGCTGCGTGCACCTCTTCTGCGCAAATCCGCGAAAATCGCCTGCCACATGAATATTCGGCCGCCCTGGACGGAACGAGCGGCCAAATCCGACAGGCTGCTAGGCTCCGGCGAGGTCCGGCCGGCGATCCGCCCAGGGCTCGGCCGTCTCCCACTCCGCCGCGAGGGCGCAGAGCACGCCGTCCGCGCCGGCGGGGCCGACGAGCTGGAAGCCGATCGGCAGGCCCGATGCAGCGGGCCGGCAGGGCAGCGCGATGCCCGGCAGACCGCCGAGATTGGCGAAATTGGTGAAGACGGCATGGCCGCGCGGGCCGACCGGCTGGCCGGCGATGGTCTCGGGCGCGACCTGGTCGGCGGGCCAGGGCAGCGCCGCAGCGGCGGGCGTCAGGATCAGGTCCCAGGCGCCGAAGAAGGCGGCCATGCGCCGGCGGAACCCGGCGATGCCGTCGATGGCGGCGAAGAGCGCCTGCGGCGACAGCGCCCGGCCAGCCGCCGCCATCTCCCGCAGCGCGGGCGCCGTTGGCTCGCCGCCCTTCTCCGCCAGCAGCCAGGCGAGGCCGGCCTGGCTCACCGGCGCGAACATCGCCGCGAGTTCCTCGGTGGTGAAGGGCGCCTCCCCCTCCTCCACCGCATGGCCGAGCGCGCCGAGGCGGGCGGCGGCCTCGGCCACGCTGCCGGCGACCTCCGGATCCACCGGGTTGTCGCCGAAGCGGGGGACATAAAGGACCCGCTGCCGCGGCGCGGCGGCCGGCAGGGCGAAGGGCGGCAGGGCGCGGCTGGCCAAGTCGCGCGCATCGGCCGGCGCCAGGATGGCCAGCAGCGCCGCGAGGTCGCCGGTGGTCCGCGCGATCGGCCCGATCTGCTCGAGGTCGAGCAGGATGGCCGGCAGCCCGTCGCAGCGCGGCACCCGGCCGATGGAGGGCTTGAGGCCGACGAGGCCGGCATGGCAGGCGGGCCGCCGGATGGAGCCGCCGCCATCGGTGCCCAGCGCCAGCGGGCCGAGCCCCGCGGCGACGGCCGCGACCGCCCCGCCAGAGGAGCCGCCCGGCGTCAGCGCGAGGTCCCAGGGATTGCGGGTGACGCCATGCACCGCGTTGTCCGTGTAACCCTGCAGGGTGAATTCCGGGACGTTGGTCTTGCCGAGGATGACGAGCCCCGCGGCGCGGGCGCGGGCGACCGGCAGCTCGTCCCGCTCCGGCACGAAGCCACGGAACAGCGGGCTGCCCCAGGCGCAGGGCAGGCCGGCGACCGTGATGTTGTCCTTCACCGTCAGCGGCACGCCATCGAGCGGCGAGGCCGGCGTGCCCGCCCGCCAGCGCGCCTCGCTCGCCCGGGCGGCGGCACGGGCACCGGCCTCGTCGAGGGCGATGATGGCGTTCAGGCGCGGGTTCAGCGCGGCGATGCGGGCGAGCACCGCCTCCAGCGCCTCGACCGGCGAGAGGGCGCGGCGGGCATAGAGGCCGGCGAGGGTCCGGGCGGGGAGCAGCGCGGGGTCGGTCATCGGGTGCCTCCGTCCCCTCCCCGCCGGGCGGGAGAGGGATGGGTTGGGGGTGAGCCGCGGCGCATGCCCGGCGGAGCGGGGTGTCAGAAGACGCCGCGCAGCCGGGCCATGCCGGCCGCCGCCTCGGCGGCCATGCGGTGCACGACCTCACCGGCCCCGGGGATGTCCTCGAACAGGCCGACGCATTGCCCGGCCCAGACATAGCTGCCCGCGAGGTCGCCCGCATCCGTGCCGCGGGCATTCATGGCGCCGCCGATCATGGCGACGAGGTCGGCCTGCGGCGCGCCGGCGGCCTCCGCGGCCAGGATCGCCTCGGCATGCGGGCTGCGCAGCACGCGGCCGGGCATGCCGAGGCTGCGCTTGATGATCATGGTGTCGCCCGGCGCGGCGGCGGCCAGCGCCTGCTTGTAGGCGGCATGCGCCCGCGCCTCGACCGTGGCGACGAAGCGGGTGCCCATCTCGACGCCCTCCGCCCCGAGCGCGAGCGCGGCCAGCAGCCCGGCGCCGGTGGCGATGCCGCCGGAGGCGAGGACCGGGATGCTCACCGCCGCGACCACGCGCGGGACCATGACCAGCGTCGTCTCGTCGGAGCGGCCGATATGGCCGCCGCCCTCATAGCCCACGGTCGCCACCATGTCGGCGCCGGCGGCCTCGGCCTTCCTCGCCAGTTCCGGCCCGGCGGTCAGCACCAGGGTCTTCGCCCCGGCCTCCTGGCAGCGGCGGATATAGGGGGCGGGGTTGCCGGCGGTGAGCGCGATGATGCCGACGCCCTCTTCCAGCGCCGCTTCCAGCCCCGGGCGGATGTCCTGCCGGCCGATCGGGAAGTTCACCGCGAAGGGACGGTCGGTCAGGGCGCGGCAGCGGCGGATCTCGGCCCGCAGCCCGTCGGCCCCGTCGAGGCCGGCACTGGCGATCTGGCCGAGGCCGCCGGCATTGGAGACGGCGGCGGCGAGGTCGGCGGTGGCGACGCGGGCGAGGCCGCCCTGGACGATCGGGTAGCGGATGCCGAGCAGGCGGGTGACGCGGGTCTCGATGGCAGGCGGGGTCTCGGGCATGACGTCTCGCTCGGTGGATTGCCGGCGAGTGTAGCGCGGGCGGCTCAGCGGATAAGGCGGACCTCGACCCCCGCCGCGATCTCCGACCAGAGGCGATCGGCCGTCACGGCCGGCAGGCCGAGGACTGCGGCGGTGCCGAGGCAGGCGGCGTCGCCGAGCGAGAGGCCCTGGTGGCGGAAGGCCGCGAGCAGGGCGCCGGCCCGGGCGGCCATGGGCGCGGCAAAGCCGAGGACAGGCAGCGAGAGCTCCTCCGCCCAGGCCGCGGCGCGCGCCGGGTCGAGGCCGCGACGGGCCGCGACCTCCACCACCTCCGCCAGGTTCACCGCCGAGATCGCCGCGCCGTCGAGGGAGGCGAGGACCCGCTCGGCACCCCGCTCCTCGAAGACCAGGGCGAGCAATGCCGAGGCATCGAGCAGCAGCCGGGGCTCAGCCACGCGGCGGGACGGGGGCCGGCGCCTGGTCCTCGTGCAGGCCGCGGGCGGCCTCCGCGCGGCGGCCGGCGATCAGCGCCTCCGAGGCCAAGCCGGCGGCACGGGGCAGCGCGCGCAGCTCCGCCTGGATGCGGCGCAGGGCGGCGAGGCGGGTCGTGGCGCGCAGCTCGCCATCCTGGAGGGAGAGGCGAAGCTCTCCACCCTCCGGAATGCCCAGGGCGTCGCGGAGGTCGCGCGGGATCACCATGCGGCCGGCGGCATCGACCCTGACGGTGACCTGATCCATGGCAGCACGACCTCCAATTCCACAACATCACAATATGGATGAAATCGAGTCGATGGAAGCTCGATTCGCATTGGCGCGGTTTGATCAATACTCCTCAACCGACCGTCAGCGCCGCAGCTAGGCCGAATGGATCGTTATGCTCTAGCATGGGATAATGGTAGTCCGGCGCCACGAACAGCGGTCGCGGCATGGCCGGCCGGAATGGCAACGGCGCGTTGCCGCCATTTCCGCGGTCCTCTACTCCCGCTTCGTCTCCGCCAGCCTGCGTTGCAGCGCCAACCGCATCTCGCGCATCCGCCGCAGCAGCGCCGAGGGTGTCACGCCGCGCAACTCCTCCCCCTCCGCCATCAGCAGCACCTGGCTGCCCGGCGTCAGGCCGAGCTGTGTCCGCAGCGGCTTGGGCAGGGTGATCCGCCCCTTGGCATCCACCCGGGCCCGCAGCATCCCCGGCGCATTCGGTCGTCTCGCCATTTCATCCGCATCCGGTGCGACCCCTCCGGCTTACGCCGTCGCACCCCCCGGATGCAACAACGGCGCCCAGGGGTTGCCCCGGACGCCGCTGCCGCAACCCATTCAGATGGGGCGGCTCACGCCGCCTCGCTCTCCGCCCGCCGCGCATGCTTCTTGCGCTCATGCGGGTCGAGGTAACGCTTGCGCAGGCGGATCGCGCCCGGCGTAACCTCCACCAGCTCGTCATCCTCGATATAGGCGATGGCCTGCTCGAGGCTCATCCGCCGCGGCGGGATCAGCAGCAGTGCCTCATCCTTGCCGGCGGCACGGATGTTGGTGAGCTTCTTCTCCTTGATCGGGTTCACGTCCAGGTCGTTGTCCCTGGAGTGCTCGCCGAGGATCATGCCGGTATAGACCTTGACGCCCGGGTCGACGAAGAGCGTGCCCCGCTCCTGCAGGTAGAACAGCGCATACTGCACCGCCTCCCCGTCCGAATTCGAGATCAGCGACCCGTTGCGCCGGCCCTCGATCGCTCCGGCCCAGGGGAAGTAGCCCAGGAACAGCCGGTTCATCATGCCGGTGCCGCGGGTGTCGGTCATGAACTCGCCGTGGTAGCCGATCAGGCCGCGCGACGGGATGTGGAAGGTCAGCCGCACCTTGCCGCCGCCGGAGGGCCGCATGTCCTGCATCTGGCCCTTGCGCAGCGACATCTTCTCGACGACGACGCCCGAATACTGCTCGTCGACGTCGATCAGCGCCTCCTCGTAGGGCTCCTCGCGCTCGCCCGTCTCCGGGTTCTCGCGGGTCAGCACGCGCGGGCGGCCGATGGTGAGCTCGAAGCCCTCCCGGCGCATGGTCTCGATCAGCACGCCGAGCTGCAGCTCGCCGCGGCCGGCGACCTCGAAGCTGTCGGCCTCCTCCGAGTCCTTGACCTTGATGGCGACGTTGCCCTCGGTCTCCTTGAAGAGCCGGTCGCGGATCTGGCGGGAGGTGACCTTCTTGCCCTCGCGGCCGCCGAGCGGGCCGTCGTTGATGCGGAAGGTCATGGCCAGCGTCGGCGGATCGACCGGGATGGCCGGCAGCGGCTCGGCCACCTCGGGCGCGGCGATGGTGTCCGGGATGGTCGCGTCGGAGAGGCCGGCGATGGCGATGATGTCGCCCGCCTGCACCTCATCGACCGGCACGCGGTCGAGGCCGGAGAAGGTCATCAGCTTGGTCAGGCGGCCGCTCTCGACCACCGTGCCGTCCTGGCGCAGCACGCGCACCGGCATGTTCACCCGCGCGGTGCCCTGCTCGACGCGGCCGGTGAGGATGCGGCCGAGGAAGTTGTCGCTCTCGAGGATCGAGGCGTTCATCGCGAAGGGCTTGTCGAGCTCGACCTTCGGCGCCGGGACATGGCTCAGGATCAGGTCGAACATCGGCGCCAGGTCCTTGCGGGGACCATCGAGCGCGAGGTCGGCCCAGCCCTGCCGCCCCGAGGCGAAGAGGGTGTGGAAGTCGAGCTGCTCGTCGGTCGCACCCAGCGCGGCGAAGAGGTCGAAGACCTCGTTGTGCACCTCGTCCGGGCGGGCGTCCTGGCGGTCCACCTTGTTGATGACGACGATCGGCTTCAGGCCGCGGGCCAGCGCCTTGGTCAGCACGAACTTGGTCTGCGGCAGCGGGCCCTCGGCCGCGTCGCAGAGCACGATGGCGCCGTCCACCATGGACAGGATGCGCTCCACCTCGCCGCCGAAATCGGCGTGGCCGGGCGTGTCCACGATGTTGATCTTGGTGCCCTTCCACTCGACCGCGGTGGACTTGGCGAGGATGGTGATGCCGCGCTCGCGCTCGAGGTCGTTGCGGTCGAGCGCACGCTCGGCGACGTGCTGGTTGGCGCGGAAGGCGCCGGCCTGCTTCAGCAGGTTGTCCACGAGCGTGGTCTTGCCGTGGTCGACGTGGGCGATGATCGCCACGTTGCGGATATCCATGGGGGTCGGGGTCCCTTGCGGCCGCAACGCACAGAGTCACCCGGCCCGGTCGATCGGGGACCGGGGCGGGTGACGCAGCAGGGCGGCATGTTGCGGCGCACAGATAGGCGCTCGGCGCCGGAAATGCGAGCATTCATTGCCGCAGGGCAGCCGGGACCTGGCCGCAGGTCGGGGCGGGGCCGGGCCCCGCCCCCGGTCCGTCAGCGGCGGGTGCCGGTGGCGCTGTCGCCCGGCATGACGGCCGTGCCGCCGGGCGCCGTCTGGCGCGCACCGGGCATGGCGCTCGGGTCGTTGGCGCCGCGGCCGCTGCTGCTGCCTGGGGCCAGCGGCACCGCCGCGCCCTGGGCCGGCTGCTCGCTGCGGCCCTTCATCTCCTGCGGGGTGCTGCCGAGGTTGCCGGCGGCCGGGGAGCCCGGCGTGGCGGCGTTCAAGCCGCCGGTCGCGCTGCTGTCGCTGCTGCCGCCGCCCTGGGCGAAGGCAGGGCCGGCGGCCAGCGCCACGCCGAGCGCGGCAACTAGCATGGGGATACGACGCATGGCTGGTGTTCCTGTGTCTGCCGTGGTGGCGGCCGGCGGCGCCCGCAAGACCAGGGACCGGATGCGTGTTCGCCTCCCGGTCGAAGATCCGTTGCGCCCGACCCGCACATTTTCAACACGGCAGCAACGGTCCGGTTCCCGATCCGGACCACGGTCGGCGACCGCGGCCCGGCCGGCCGCCCGGGTCAGCGGCGGGTGCGGTCGCCCGGCATGACGGCCGTGCCGCCCGGCGCGGTCTCCATGGTGCCCGGCAGGGCGCTCGGGTCCGGGGCGCCGCGGCCCGTGGTCGGGGCCAGGGTCGTCGCCGCCCCCTGCGCCGGCTGCTGGCTGCGGCCGAGCATCTCCTGCGGCGTGCTGCCGAGATTGCCGGCGGCCGGCGAGCCGGGGGTGCCGCCGGACAGGCCACCGGTGCCGCCGGAGTCACCGCCGCCGCCACCGGCCTGGGCGAGGATGATGCGGCCATCGTCAGGGCCAGCGGCGGCCTGGACCACGACGGGCGTGGCCAGCAGCGCCGCGCCGAGCGCGCTGGCGAGAAGGGTCTTGCAGCTCATGGGGGGTCTCCGCTCACGTCGAGCGCGGGCAGCCGGCCCTTCCGGGCGGCGGCCTTGGCGATCGGCGGTCCGCGGTGGACCTGCTGCGACCGGCCCGCCTCAGCCCAACACGGCGGAGACGGGGCGGTTTCCACCAGCCGCCGCAATCGCCGCCTTGAGATCACCCTGGGGTCGCGCGCCGAAATGCGAGATCACCTCCGCCGCCGCGACCGCGCCCCAGCGGCCGCACTCCGGCAGCGGCAGGCCGCGCGTATGGGCGGCGAGGAAGCCGGCGGCATAGGCATCGCCCGCGCCGGTGGTGTCGACCACCCGGGTCGGCTGCGCCGAAACCGCGTGCCGTTCCCCGCCGGCCACGATCAGGCTGCCCTTCTCGCTGCGGGTCAGGGCGGCCAGCGCCACCTCGCCGCTCGCCAGCCGCGCCGCCTCCTCGAAGTCGTCGGTCTCGTAGAGCGAGAGGATCTCGCTCTCGTTGGCAAACAGGATGTCCACCTCCTCCCGCACCAGCTTGCGGAAGGCCTGGCGGTGCCGCTCGACGCAGAAGGCGTCGGACAGGCTCAGCGCCACCTGTCGGCCATGCCGGTGGGCGATGCGGGAGGCCTCCATGAAGGCGGCCTGCGCCGCCGGCGGGTCGAAGAGATAGCCCTCCATGTAAAGCACCTTGGCGCGCGCCACCTCGGCCTCCTCCACATCGGCGGCCGAGAACTCGACGCAGGCGCCGAGGAAGGTGTTCATCGTCCGCTGCGCATCGGGCGTGACCAGGATCAGGCAGCGCGCGGTCGGCGCGCCGCCGACCAGCGGCTTCGTCGGGAAATGCACGCCGACCGCGCGGATGTCATGCGCGAAGACGCGGCCGAGCTGGTCGTCCGCCACCTTGCCGAGGAAGCCGACCCGGGCGCCGAGCGCCGCGGCGACGGCGCAGGTATTGCCGGCCGAGCCGCCCGAGCTCTCGGTCCCCGGCCCCATGGCGGCGTAGAGCGCCTCCGCATCGGCCGCGCCGATGAGGCGCATGGCGCCCTTGGCTAGGTTGTGCGCATCGAGGAACCCGTCCTCGGCGCGGGCCAGCACATCCACGATGGCGTTGCCGATGCCGAGGATGTCGAGGCTGGGTTCGCTCATGCAGGGGGACCTCTCGGGGCTGGCTGCGTTGCGGGCGCGTCGCGGACCGGATACCTCCCGGGCCCCGCGGCGGCAACCGCCCTCCCCTGCCGGGACCGATGCATGCTGAAAGCCTGCCTGCTGACCCTCCGCCAGCTCGGCGAACCCGCCTTCCTCGCGCCGCTCGCCAAGGGGCTGCTCGGCGCGGTCGCGGTCTTCGCCGCGCTCGCCGGCCTCGCCGCCTGGGGCACGGGCTGGCTCGCCGGCGGCACCGGCTGGCTGGCGAACCTGGCCGCCGCGGCGGGCGGGCTGCTGACCCTCGGCCTCGCCTGGTGGCTGTTCATCCCGGCGATGCTGGCGATCGCCGGCCTCTTCCTCGACCCGGTGGCGGGGGCGGTGGAGCGGCGCTTCTACCCGGAGCTGCCGCCGGCGCGCGGCGCGCCCCTCGCCGCCCAGGCCGCCTACAATATCGGGCTCGGCGCCAAGGTGGCCGGGCTGTCGCTCATCGCCCTGCCGCTCGCCATCCTCGCGCCGCCCTTCGGCGCCGTGGCGCTCTGGGCGATCTCGACCGTCGCGCTCGGCCACGGGCTGTTCGAGGGCGTGGCGCAGCGCCGCATGTCGGTGCCGGAGTCGCGCGCGCTGCGGCGGCGGCGCGAGGGCGCGGTGCTCGGCCTCGGCGCGATCCTCGCCGCGCTCTCCCTCCTGCCCGTGGTCAATCTCCTGGTGCCCGTGCTCGGCACGGCGGCGATGACACACCTGTTGCATCGCCCCTAAGGCGGAACGTCCTGCAAATTCCTCGCGGGAACGCGATCTCGCCGTTGTGCCAGCGCAAGCCCGCATGGTAGCCCCCGGGCATTGCGCGACACGCAAGCCGGGATCACCCGACGCATTGTCCGCCGTACCGCTCTGAAGGGGGGCATGATGGCCATCTTCGGCCGCAAACGTGACGAGGCGCCGGCCAGCCCGGCCGCCGACCCCGCACCGGCCGCGCCGCCGGCCGCCCGGGATTCCGACATCGGCGTGCCGCCTTTCCGCCCAGCATCCAAGGACGCTCCGAATATGAGCCTTGCCCCGAAGCCGAACGCCGTCCCCGCCACGCCGGCCGTCGCCGTTCGCCCGCCCGCGGTCGGCGTCCCGGCCCGGCCCGGCCCGCGCACCGATGCCGGCGATCGCCGGACGCTCGTCGTCGGGCGGGGCATCAGCCTGCAGGGCACCGTCGCCGATGCCGAGCGGCTGGTGGTCGAGGGCACGGTCGAGAGCCAGATGATCCAGGCGGCCGAGCTCTTCGTCGCGCAGTCCGGCGTCTGCAAGGGCGAGCTGCAGGTCGAGGATGCCGAGATCGCCGGCCTCTTCGACGGCACCATCACCGCCCGCAACAGCCTGATCATCCGCGCCACCGGCAAGGTGAACGGCGTGGCGCGCTGCAAGAAGCTCTCCGTCGAGGAAGGCGGCCAGGTCTCCGGCCGCATGGAGATGCTGACGGACGCGCAGGCCGCCGCCCCGGTCGGGCCGCGGCCCGTGCCGGTCGCCGCCGGCCTGCCCAGCCCGGCCGACGCCTGAGCCTGAGCAGGCTTTCGCGGCCTGGGCCGCACCTCGTGCGGCCCAGGCCCCTGAGATGAAAGCCTGCTCAGGATCGTGTTGCGGCGCAAACCCCGAGGGATTTGCTAAGGGCCCGCCGCCAGGGCGGGCCTCCACCCCGGCCCCCGTCTGCCCGGCGGGGCCCGACCCGGAGACAGCGCGGCCATGATGCGCCGCCTCCGCTGCCTGCTCCTCCTGCTCGCCGCCGGCTGCACCGCACCGGCGGAGCGGGAGGCCGCGGCCCTGCAGGCCGCGATGGATACCGGCCGCGCCGGCCTCGCGGCGATCGCGCTGCCCGACCTGCCGCCGGCGCCCGCCGCCGTGCCGCCACCGCCGCAATCCCCGCCCCGCGCCAGGCTCCTCGACATCCGCCACGTCCCGGCCCGCCCGACCGAGGCGGCGCAACTGCTCGGCGCCGGGCCGGAGGCGCTGCGCCGCTGGCTGGGCGAGCCCTCGCTCCGCCGCGCCGAGGGCGACGCCGAGGTCTGGCTCTATGCCGCCGAGGCCTGTGCCCTCGACCTCGTGCTCTACCCGGCTGGCGGCGGGCTGCGCGTGGCGCATGCCGCCGCCCGGGCGAATGGCGCGGCGCCGCGGACCGAGGCGGCCTGCCTCAGCGAGATCGCCGCGCCGCCCGGTCTGCGGCTCCTGCCGGCGGCCGCCGCGGCCGATCGCGGTGCCTGAGTCGACATCCGCCGGCCGTCGTGCCGCCGGGGGCTGGACGGGGAGGCCGTGACGCGTCCCTATCGGCCGGCGCAGCCTGGCCGGAGTCCCGTGACCCTCTACCTCGACGTCTTCGTGCCGCCCTTCGGGCTGCTGCTGCTGGGCGCGCTGCTGCGCCGCTTCCTGCTGCGCGAGGACGCGGTCTGGGCCGGCATCGAGAAGCTGGTCTTCTGGGCGCTGATGCCGGCGCTGCTCTGCTCGGCGATCGGCGCGGTGGATCTGCGGACGCTGCCGATCGGCGACATGGCGACCGCGATCTGGCTCGCGCTTCTCGGCGGCGGCGCGCTGAGCCTGCTGCTGGCGCAGGCCGCGCGGATCGACCACCCGGCCAGGACCTCGGTCTTCCAGGGCGGCATCCGCTTCAACAACCTGATGGGCTTCGCCATCACCGGCGGGCTGTTCGGCGCGGCCGGCACCTCGCTCGGGGCGGTGGCGACCGGCCTCATCGTGCCCTTCGTGCAGACGCTGACCAGCCTGGTCTTCGCCCTCGGCGGCGGGCGGGGCTTCGCGGCCGGTCGGGCCTTCCGGCAACTGGCGCTGAACCCGCTGCTGCTCGCCTGCCTCGCCGGCTTCGCCGTCTCGCTCGCGGGCGGGCTGCCGGCGGGCATCGCGCCGATGCTGCGCAGCCTCGGCCAGGCCTCGGTCGCGCTCGGCCTGCTCTGCGTCGGTGCGGCGCTCTCGCCGGGGGCGCTGCGCGGGCGGCTGCCGCTGCAGCTCGCGACCTGCGGCATCAAGCTGGTGCTGGTGCCGCTGATGGTGCTGGGCATCGGCCGGGCGCTCGGGCTCGAGCCCCTGGCGCTGGCCGTCGCCCTCGTCTTCATGGCCCTGCCGACCGCGACGACGAGCTATGTCATGGCCCGCGCCATGGGCGGCGACGCGCCGCTGATGGCGGCGCTGACGACGCTCGAGCACCTGCTCTCGGTCGTCTCCCTGCCGCTCTGGATCCTGCTGCTGGGGCCGTGACGGTCGCGGCCGCTTCGGCCGGGAGCATCCGGCGGGCCGGGCGAATTCCGCTGCCCGGGTGGGTCCGCTCCGGCATCGTTTGCTCTAGGCCGTTGATTTCCAGAGCAGATTCACGCCTCCGAGCGTTTCCACTCCGCGGCGATCTGCTCTAGAAGGACGGCATCGGAACGGAGCGAGGGCCATGCTGGGACGGCGCGGGTTGGGCTTGGGGCTCGGGGCGGCGGCCTTGGCGGGCGCGGGGTCCGCCCGCGCGCAGGCCTGGCCGGAGCGGCCGCTGCGCTGGCTCGTCGGCTACCCGCCGGGCGGCGCGAGCGACACCTTCGCCCGGCTGATCGGCGGCCAGATCGGCAAGGCGCTCGGCCAGAACGTGGTGGTCGAGAACCGTCCCGGCGGCGGCGCGGTGGTGGCCAGCGAGGCGGCCGCCCGCAGCGCCCCCGACGGCTATACCCTGATGCATGTCGACAACGGCATCCTGGTCTACAACCCGGCGCTCTACGCGAAGCTGCCCTACGACCCGGACCGCGACTTCCAGGGCGTCGGCTTCATCGGCCGCTTCCCGCTCTTCATCGTGGTCCGGCCGGACGACCCGGCGCGCGACTTCGCCGACTTCGTGGCGCGGTCGAAGGCGAAGGCGCCGACCTACGGCTCGCCCGCCGTCGCCTCGCCGCACCACCTGGCGATGGAGATGGTCAAGCGCCGCACCGGGCTGGATGCCGTGCACGTCCCCTATCGCGGCGGCCCGGCGGCCATGCAGGACCTGCTGGCGGGCAATGTCGATTCCGTGGTGATCGACTGCGCGACCGGCATCCCCTTCATCGCCTCGGGCAAGGTGAAGACGCTCTGCTGCTTCTCCGAGGCGCGCAGCCCGCGCGCGCCCGACGTGCCGACGCTCCGCGAGCTCGGCTTCGCCAATGCCGTCGCCTATGGCTGGCAGGGGATGAGCGTGCCGGCCGGCGTGCCCGCGCCGATCCTCGCCAGGCTGGCCGAGGCGCTGAAGGGCGCGGTCGCGGCGGAGGAGGTGCAGGAGCGCTTCAGGGGCCTCGGCATCGAGAGCGCCCCCTGGAGCCCGGCGGAGTTCCAGCAATTCGTCGCCCGCGAGAATGCCGAATGGCGGCCGCTGATCCGGGAGCTGGGGATCCGCCTGGACGCCTGAGTGAAATTTCCCCCCGTCTTCATTGTGTCTGGCGGCGGGCTGCGGCAAACCCCGCCGCATGCCGCTCCGCATGATCCGCTCCCTCGCCCGCGCCCGGCGGCGCGCCACCCTGCCCCAGCCGGCCGAATGGCTGCGGCTGCAGGCGCGGGAACTCGACATGCTGCGCTGGACGGTGAAGGTGCTGGGCGCCGACATGGTGCAGCGGCACTACGCCGCCGGCCTCGCCGGCCCGCATGTGCCGCTGCCCGAGGCCCCCGCCCCCGCCGGCCTGACCAGCCGCACCTGCCGGCAGACCGATATCGAGGGCGCCTGGGTACGGCACTGGTGCCGGGCGCTGGGCACCACGCCCTTCTACCACCGCAAGCTCTGGGAGGACTGCTTCATCCTCCAGGTGCTGTGGGAGCACGGCAAGCTGCAGCCGGGCCAGCGGGCGCTGGGCTTCGCCGTGGGGGAGGAGCCGCTGCCGGCCATCCTCGCCTCCCGCGGGGTGGAGGTGCTGGCGACCGACATCGCCGCCGAGGATGCGCGGGCGCAGGACTGGATCGCCACCGGCCAGCACGGCACCGGCACCGACCGGCTCTACCGGCCGCACCTCTCGGACCGCGCGGAGTTCGACCGCCTCGTCGGCTTCCGCAGCGTCGACATGGCGGCGCTGCCGGAGGACCTGCAGGACGGCAGCCGGGACATCGTCTGGTCCGCCTGCTCGATGGAGCATCTCGGCTCGCATGAGCGCGGCCTGGCCTTCGTCGAGGCGGCGATGCGCTGCCTGAAGCCGGGCGGCATCGCGGTCCATACCACCGAGCTCAACCTCGACGCCGCGGGCGAGACCCTGTCGCAGGGCAGCACGGTGCTGTTCCAGCTCCGGCATCTTGAGGCGCTCGCGGCCCGACTCGGCGCCCTCGGCCACCGTATGCTCGTGCTCGACCACGCGCACCATCCGGGGATCATGGACCAGTTCGTCGATGTCCCGCCCTTCGAGGA
Organism: Paracraurococcus lichenis; assembly: GCF_030657435.1. GTDB lineage: Bacteria > Pseudomonadota > Alphaproteobacteria > Acetobacterales > Acetobacteraceae > Paracraurococcus > Paracraurococcus lichenis. The sequence goes on from NZ_JAUTWS010000017.1 coordinate 34,391, forward strand.
AGGGCGCGTGCCGCTCGGCCACCTCTCGCCGCCGCATCTGCGGCTGTCGATCGCCGGCTATCCCGCGACTTCGGTCGGAATTGTGGTGATCGCAAAGGAGGCACCGCCGTAACTCTTCCACAATCCCATGGTGTTATGAGTCGGTCCTCATCCAGGAACTCCAGGACCGACGCGCATGTTGCAGCGCTTCCTCGACCGCTTCCGCCACTGGCTGATCTATCGGCCCGAGCGCCGCTACATGCGCGGCCAGTCCACCGCCGCGCCGGCCCGAAGCAGCCGATAACCATAGGTTGATCCGGACGCCAGCCGAGATCGGTTCGGCCATGGACCCGCACGGCGCCGCCCGCATATCGCAAAATCCTGTATCAGCGCAGGCTGTGGCAGAGGGTGCGGGAAGTCACATCCGGGACTGTTGCGTGCCTCCTCAATCGAGCGTGTACCGAAGCCGGACCGGTTCCGGTGCTAGAGGATGCGCCTCTTGGGTTCCCTTGGGGGCGCTGACGATGGTTGCGATGACTGCGACGCGGCCGGCCGAGGCCGGTCTGGGGTCCATGCCGAAGACCGAGGATTTCGATGCCACGGTCCGCCGGATGGTCCCCTTTGCCCGCCTGGTGGCGGAGCGGGAGGCGCTGCGGGCGCGCTTCCTCGCCGGGAAGCCCTATTCGAACCTGGTGCTCGACGGCTACTTCCAGGAAGACATCCTGGATCGGGTGGCGGCGGATTTCCCGAAGGAGACGCCGCGCGACTGGATCGGCTACGACACCAAGGACGAGATCAAGCGCACCTCGCGCGGGCTGGTCGGCGTCCCGCCCTTCGCCCAGGCCTTCCTGTGGCAGCTCTGCTCCGAGCCTTTCCTCGAGATCCTGCGCGACATCACGGGCATCGAGGATCTGGTGGCCGATCCGCTGTTCCATGGCGGCGGCCTGCACGAGAGCTTCCGCGGCGGCTGGCTGAACATCCATGCCGATTGGACGCAGCACCCGCACCTGCCGCTGGTGCGCCGGCTGAACCTCATCGTCTATCTCAACCGTGACTGGGACGCGGACTGGGGCGGCGCACTGGAGCTGTGGGGCAGCAAGGAAGGCCCCGCCGGCGCGAGGATCGAGCCCTTCTTCAACCGTGCCGCGCTGTTCCCGACGACGGAGGAGACGCTGCACGGCTTCCCCACGCCGATGACCTGCCCGGTCGGCCGGTCCCGCAAGTCGGTCTCGATCTTCTACTGGGCACCCGACCCGGAGCAGATCGAGCGCGGCGCGCCGATCACCTTCCTGCCCGGCACGCGCGAGACGCGCGCCAAGGCCTTCATGCGCTCGCTGGTCCCGCCCATCGCCTTCCAGATGCGGGACTATGCGCGCGGCCTGCTGCGGAAGGCCTGACCATGCCCCGTGCCCCGGCCTGAGCGCCTCCTCGCCCGGGTGGCGGCCTGGCCCGCGCCGACGCGCGATGCCGGTGCCGCCGCCCTGGCCCTGGCCGGGGCGGCCCTTGCCCAGCTCCTCGTCCGCGCGGGGCTGCCGGCGGAGGTCTTCCTTGCGGTGCCGGGCGTGGTCCTGGCCGGGCTCGTCTTCGGCCGCGGCAGCAGCCTCTTCGCCGCCCTGCTGACAGGCGCGGTCATCGCCGCCGCCTTCGACCCGGCGGCGCAGCAGGCGGTGCATGGCATTCCCGCCCTCCCCTCCCTCGCCCTCGCTTTGGTCTGCCTCGCCGTCGCCCTCGGCACCGCTGCCCTGGCGGCGGCCACGGTCATCCGCGCCCAGGCCAAGGCGCGGGAGAGACGGGCCAGGGTGCTGATGGAGGCCTGCGCGCGCGACGCGCTCGGCCAGATCGAGGCAGCGCGCCGGCGCCTCGCGACTGCCGAGGCCGAGGTGACCCAGGCCCGGGACAGCCTGGCGCAAGCCCAGGCCACGGCGGCACCCGGGCGCGACCCGCTGGAGGAGGCGCTACGGAGCGAGGGCGGGGTCTGAGCCGCCCGGCTCAATTGTCCGCCAGCGCCTCCCGCAGCCAGGCCTCGCCCTCGGGCGGCAGGGCGTGCCAGGCGGCATCGGCCGGCACATGCGTCACCACCAGCCGCAGGCCGGGCCTCGCGGCCGCCGGGACGGCGCGGACCAGGTGGTCGCGCAGGTAGGTCGGCGACACGCCCGTCACCACCAGCGTCGTCCTCCGGTCCATCGGCCAGTGCTCGGGCGCGACCTGGAAGATCGCCTCGAAGAAGCGCTTCTCGTCCTCCGGCGCCAGGCCGGTCAGGTCGTGGAGGATCAGGCTGAGCGCCATGGCCGGGTACCCCCTGTCATCGGCCGGCAGAGTCGGCGCCGGGATGCAGGTGGACAATGCCCAAACCGCCGGCCGCCGCAACCGCCTCCGCCACCAGGCTGCGATGGCACTGCGCCGGATCGGCCTCGAGGCAGAGCAGGCAGAGGCGTGCCTCCCGCCCCTCCGCCGCCAGGGCGGCGACGGCGGCCTGGGCCTCGATGCCCGCCAGGCGCGCGCCGAAGATGCGCTTCATCTCGGCGCTGCGCCCGGCCCGCGCCGCGGCCCGCCCCTCCGGCGGCGTGCCGAGGGCCCGGACATGCGCATAGCCGATGCCCGCGCGCCCCAGCGCCTCGGAGAGGGCGCGCTTGGCGAAGCCGGGGCGCCGGCTGTTGGCCAGTTCCCGCACGTCCACCAGCCGCGTCACCCCGGCCTCCCGGAGGGTGGCGATCAGCCCGTCGAGCGTCGCCCCCTCGTAGCCGATGGTAAAGAGCGGCGCGGCCTGCACGGCCTAGCGCGCGCTCGCGGCATGCGCCGCGAGGCAGGCCATGTCGAGCACCTGGTTCACCCCGGCATCGACCGGGACAATCTGCACCGGCTTGGAGAGGCCCATGAGCAGCGGCCCGATCGCCGTGCCGCTGGTCAGCCGCGGCACCGCCTTGGTCAGGATATGCGCGGCATGCAGGCCGGGCATCACCAGCACGTTCGCCGCGCCGGTCAGCCGGCAGAAGGGATAGAGATGCGCGCGCAGCGCCGGGTCGAGCGCGACATCGGCCGACATCTCGCCGTCATACTCGAAATCGACCTTCCGCTCGTCGAGCAGCTTCACCGCCTCCCGGAGGCTGCCGGGGATGGAGCCCTTGGGGTCGCCGAAGGTGGAGAAGGAGAGGAAGGCGACCCGCGGCTCATGCCCCAGCCGGCGCGCCGCGGCGGCGGACTGGGTCGCAATCTCGGCCAGGCAATGGGCATCCGGCCGCTCATGGATCGCGGTGTCGGCGATGAAGACCGTGCCGGAGACGCGGGCGAGCAGCAGCGTCAGGCCGAACATCACCTCGCCCGGTGCCGGGTCGATGGCGGAGAGGATGCCCTCCAGCGCGACCGAGTAGCTGCGCGTCACGCCGGTGACCAGCGCATCGGCATCGCCGAGCGCGACCATGCAGGCGGCGAAGACGTTGCGGTCCTGGTTGACCAGGCGCTGGCAGTCGCGGAACAGCATGCCCTGCCGCTGCTGCCGGCCGTAGAGATAGTCCGCGTAGCGCCGCGTGTTCTCGGCGATGCGGGCATTGCGGATGACGATGCCGTCCGGGATCGGCATGCCGAGCGAGCGGGCGGTCGCCTGGATCCGGTCCTCCCGCCCCACCAGGACAGGCGTGCCGTAGCCTGCCTGGCGGAAGGCGATGGCGGCGCGGATGACCTTCTCCTCCTCGCCCTCGGCGAAGACTACCGTCCGCGGATTGGCCCGCACCCGCTCGGTGATCAGCTCCAGCGCATTGGCCGTGGAGTCGAGCCGGCCGGCGAGGCTGCGGGCATAGCGGGTAAGGTCGGTGATCGGCCGGCGGGCGACGCCGCTGTCGATCGCGGCCTTGGCGACGGCGACCGGCACGCGGGCGATCAGGCGGGGGTCGAAGGCATTGGGGATGATGTATTCCGGCCCGAAGCGGAGCGACTTGCCGGCGCCGGCCGAGCCCACCTCCTCTGGCACGTCCTCCCGCGCCAGCAGGGCGAGCGCCCGGGCGGCGGCGATCTTCATCGCGTCGTTGATGGTGCTGGCCCGCACGTCGAGCGCACCGCGGAAGATGAAGGGGAAGCCGAGGACATTGTTGACCTGGTTCGGGTAGTCGCTGCGGCCCGTCGCCACGATGCAGTCGGGACGCGCGGCCTTCGCCTCCTCCGGCGTGATCTCCGGATCGGGATTCGCCATGGCGAAGATGATGGGCCTGTCCGCCATGGCGCGGACCATCTCCTGCGTCACCGCGCCCTTGACCGAGAGGCCGAAGAAGACGTCGGCGCCCTCGAGCGCCTGGGACAGCGTGCGGGCGCTGGTCTCCACCGCATGCGCCGACTTCCACTGGTTCATGCCCGCAGTGCGGCCGCGGTAGATGACCCCCTTGGTGTCGCACATCGTGATGTTCTCGGGCCGCATGCCCATGGCCCGCAACAGCTCGGCGCAGGCGACGGAGGCGGCGCCGGCGCCGTTGATAACGAGCTTCGTCGCGGCGAGGTCGCGTCCCGTCAGGTGCGCGGCGTTGATCAGCCCGGCGGCGGCGACGATCGCCGTGCCGTGCTGGTCGTCGTGGAAGACCGGGATGTCCATGAGCTCGCGCAGGCGCTGCTCGATGACGAAGCACTCCGGCGCCTTGATGTCCTCGAGGTTGATCCCGCCGAAGCTGGGGCCGAGGTAGCGCACGGCATTGACGAAGGCGTCGGCATCCTCGGTGTCGATGCAGAGATCCATCCCGTCCACATCGGCGAAGCGCTTGAAGAGCGCGACCTTGCCCTCCATGACCGGCTTGGAGGCGAGCGCCCCGAGATTGCCGAGGCCGAGCACCGCGGTGCCGTTCGAGACGACGGCGACGAAATTGCCCTTGGCCGTGTAGTCGTAGGCCAGGCTCTTGTCGCGGTGGATGTGCAGGCAGGGCTCCGCCACGCCCGGGCTGTAGGCGAGCGAGAGGTCGCGCGCCGTGATCAGCGGCTTGGTCAGCCGCGTCTCCAGCTTGCCCGGCCGGCCCTCCGAATGCAGCGCCAGCGCTTCCTCCGGCGTGACCCGGGCGGTGCGGACATCCGCGAGCGAGATCGGCGACATCGCCGCCTTGGGTGAATCGTCCATGTGCAACCAGTCCTCTCGCCCTACCGCGAGGGGCCTTTCCTTGGCCCCCCCTCCCTCGGCGCATTGTCGCAGCCGGGGCGGGGCCCGTGAAGGCCAGGGCTTCGCGCCTGCGAAGGGCGGCGCGGCGGGGCTGCGGAAAGAGGCACCCGATACGCTCCCGAGAGCACCGGAACGGGTCTATTCGGCATCCGTACCGAGGCCGCGAGGACAGCGTCGACCATGCCAGCCATCGCCCCCCTGCCGCCGGACGAGGCGGCGCGGCTGGCCGCGTTGCGCGGCTTCGAGATCCTCGACACGCCGCCCGATCCGCGCTTCGACCTCTTCACCCGGCTGGCGGCGCGGACCCTCGGCACGCCGCTCGCGGCCATCAACCTCGTCGACGACGAACGCACCTGGTACAAATCGACCCTTGGCTTCCGGCCCTACGAGCCGGCGCGGGCGACCTCGATCTGCGCTCATGCGGTCGGGCTGGGGGAGCCGGTGATGGTCCTGGAGGACGCCGCCCAGGATCCCCGCTTCGCCGACCATCCCATGGTGACCGGGCCGCTCGGGCTCCGCTTCTATGCCGGCGCCCTGCTGCGCACGCCGGAAGGCCATGCGCTCGGCACGCTCTGCATCGGCGACACGGTGCCGCGCCGGCTCGAGGAGGCGGCGCGGCAGACCCTCCTCGACCTCGCCAGCGGCGTCGGCGCGATGCTCGAACTGCATCGCACCGCCCTCCGGCTGCACCGGGCGGCGACGCTCGACCACCTCACCGGCCTCGCCAACCGCGCCGGCTTCGAACAGGCCCTGGGCCGGGCGGTCGCGGGCGCGCTGCGCGGCGCCCCCTGCGCGCTGCTCTGCCTCGACCTCGACCGCTTCAAGGCGGTGAACGACACCCATGGCCATGCCGCCGGCGACGCGATGCTCCGGGAGGTGGCGCGGCGCATCGGGGCCACGCTGCGGCAATCCGACCTCGCGGCCCGGCTGGGCGGCGACGAATTCGCCGTGCTGCTGCCTGCGCCCATCGATGCCGCCGGCGCCGAGGCCATGGCCGGGCGCCTGCTCGAGGGTTTCGCCGCCCCCTGGAGCTTCCAGGGCATCCCGATCCCGCTGCGCAGTTCGGTCGGCCTCGCCCTCTGCCCGCGCGACGCGACGGATGCGGAGGCGCTGCTGCGCGCCGCCGACCGGGCGCTCTATGCCGCCAAGGCGGCGGGGCGGGGCTGCTGGCAGGCGGCCCCGGATCCCTTCGGGATCTGAGGGCCCACGTCCGTCCGGCCGGATGGAGGCGGGAGCGGATCCGGGCTAGGTACCGGCATGGACCAGGCTCCCGACCCGGCCGCCCGGCTGCCGAGCGCGGCCGGCGCCTCCCCCGCCATGCAGCAATGGTTCGCCGCCAAGGCCGCGCATCCGGAGGCGCTGCTCTTCTTCCGCATGGGCGATTTCTACGAGTTGTTCTTCGCCGATGCCGAGGCCGCGTCGGAAGCGCTCGACATCGCGCTGACCTATCGCGGCGAGCACCAGGGCGAGAGGATCCCTATGTGCGGCGTGCCCGCGCATAGCCATGAGAGCTACCTCGCCCGCCTGATCCGCCGCGGCTTCCGCGTCGCCATCGCCGAGCAGATGGAGACGCCGGAGGAAGCCAAGCGCCGCAAGGCGGGCGCCGTGCGGCGCGAGGTGGTGCGGCTGGTCACGCCCGGGACGGTGACCGAGGAGACGCTGCTCGAGGCCTCCCGCCCCGCCTGGCTGCTGGCGCTCGCGCCGGCGGAGGAACGGCTCGGCGCCGCCTGGCTGGATCTCTCGACCGGCGCCTTCGAAACCGAGGCGCTCGCCGCCGGGGACCTGCCGGCGCTGCTGGCGCGGCTGGAACCGGTGGAGGTGTTGGCCCCCGCGGCGCTCGGGCTCCCCGGCGCGGTGGAGGCGAACCCGCCGCGCGACGGCGCCCGGCGCCTCGCCGAGGCCTATGGCCTCGCCACGCTGGAGGGCTTCGGCAGCTTCTCCGCCGCCGAGGCCGCCGCCGCGGCCATGGCGCTCGACTATATCCGGGCGACGCAGAAGGGCGAGGCGGGGCGCACCCTGCCGCACCTGTCCCGCCCCGTGCCGCGCGGCGGCCGCGGCGTGCTGCAGATGGATGCGGCGACGCGCCGCAGCCTCGAGATCCTGCGCAGCGACCGCGGCGGGCCGCGCGACTGCCTGCTCGGCGCGGTCGACCGGACCGTCACGGCGGCCGGCGCGCGGCTGCTGGCCGACCGGCTCGGCTGCCCGCTGGCCGAGGAAGCGCCGATCGCCGCCCGGCACGATGCCGTCGCCGCGCTGCTGGCGGCGCCGGCGCTGCGGGGCGGGATCCGCGCGACGCTGAAGGGCGCGCCGGACATGGCGCGCGCGCTCGGCCGCCTCGCGCTCGACCGCTTCGCGCCGCGCGACCTCGCCGCCATCCGCGACGGCCTCGCCCGTGCCGCCGCCATCGCCGCGGCGCTGGAGCGGCCGGAGGGGCTGGCCACCATTCCCCCCCTTCTGGCCGGGAGCGCCCGGGCGCTGCGGCCGGCCAACGACCCGGCGCCGGAACTGGCGCGCGCGCTGGCCGAGACGCTGCCGGCGCGGCTCGACGACCCCGGCATCGTCGCCGCCGGCTATGACGGCGAACTCGACGGGCTGCGCCGCCTGCGCGACGACGCCCGCGGCGCCATCGCGGCGCTGCAGCTCGACCTCGCCCAGGCCTGGGGCGTCGCCAGCCTGAAGGTCCGGCACCATCAGCAATTCGGCTACCTCGCCGAGCTTCCGGCCGCCGCCGGCGAGACGCTGCTGCGGAACCCGCCGGCCAGGGCCACCGGCGATTTCGCCCCCATCCACCGCCAGACCATGGCGAATGGCGTGCGCTTCACCTGCGCCGCGCTCGCCGCGCTGGACCGCCGCCTGTCGGAAGCGGCCGAGGAGGCGGCGCGGCGGGAGAAGGCGATCGCCCGGCACCTCCGCGACCTCATCCTCGCCGCCGCCCCCGGCATCGCCGATGCGGCCGAGGCGCTGGCCGAGATCGATGTCCATGCGGCGGCCGCCGAGCTCGCGGCCGAGGGCGGCTGGTGCCGACCGGAGATCACCGAGCGCCCGGAGTTCTGCGTCACCGCCGGCCGCCACCCCGTCGTCGCCGCGGCGCTCGTCCGCAACCGCGGCCCGGCTTTCGTGCCGAACGATTGCGACCTCTCGCCCGGGCGGCGGATCTGCCTGCTGACCGGGCCGAACATGGCGGGCAAGTCCACCTTCCTCCGGCAGAATGCGCTGCTCGTGGTGCTCGCCCAGGCCGGGCTCTTCGTCCCGGCCGAGGCCGCGCGTCTCGGGCTGGTCGATCGCCTCTTCTCCCGCGTCGGCGCCTCGGACGACCTCGCCGGCGGCCGTTCCACTTTCATGGTGGAGATGGCGGAGACGGCGGCGATCCTGAACCTCGCGGGCCCGCGCAGCCTGGTGGTGCTGGACGAGGTCGGGCGCGGCACCGCGACCTGGGACGGGCTCGCCATCGCCTGGGCGGCGCTCGAGGCGCTGCACGACCGCACTCGCTGCCGCACCATCTTCGCCACGCATTTCCACGAGTTGACGGCGCTGGCGGGCAAGCTGCCCGAGCTCGCGCCGGCCACCATGCGGGTGCGGGAGTGGAAGGGGGAGGTCGTCTTCCTGCATGCCGTCGCGCCGGGCACGGCGGAGAAATCCTGGGGCCTGCATGTGGCCAAGCTCGCCGGCGTGCCGCGCGCCGTCCTCGCCCGCGCCGCGCAGGTGCTGGCGGCGCTCGAGGCGCGGGCGAAGGGCCTCGACCCGCTCTCGGACGAGCTGCCGCTCTTCGCCCGCCCGGCCGCCGCGCCGCCCCCGGCTGCGGCGGGGGACGGGCATCCCGCGCTCGCCGCGCTCGCCGCGCTGGACCCCGACGCGCTGTCCCCGCGGGAGGCGCAGGAGGCGCTCTACCGGCTGAAAACCTTGGCGAATGGTGCTGTCCCCGGGGGCTGAGAGGGGTTACTCTGGCGGGAATGACCGCCCCCGCAGCCTTCCCCACCCGGGCCCCGGGCCAGCGCCACCCGGTGCTGGCCGAAGTGCCGACCGTAATTCCCGATCTGATCGCCGAGTTGACGGGGGAGGCCGGGGGCGGCCCGATCCGGCGGGAGGATGCGCTGGACCTGCTACGCCGGCATCTCGGCCGCATCCAGGCGACGGTGCAGGAGAGCTTCGAGGCGCATGAGCTGTCCGGCCTCGCCTCCGCCCGCTGGCTGGCGGCGCTGACCGACGGGCTGATGGGCGCCATCCACCACTATGCGCTGGCGATGGTCCCGGCCAAGGGGGCGGCGGAACTGGCGGAGGCGCCTTTCGCTTTGGTCGCCACCGGCGGCTATGGCCGCGGCGTGCTGGCGCCCTTCTCCGACATCGACCTGCTCTTCCTGACCGACCAGCCGGCGGGGCCGCGGGCGCAGCGGGTGGTGGAGTTCGTGCTCTACTTCCTCTGGGACCTCGGCCTGAAGGTCGGCCATGCCACCCGCTGCATCCGCGACTGCATCGAGGAAGCGGCCAAGGACAGCACGGTGCTGACCGCGCTGGTCGACAGCCGGTTCCTCGCCGGCGAGAAGCCGGTCTACGAGCGCTTCGCCGAGGCCTTCACGGCGTCCAACCGCCAGCGCGGCCTCGGCCCCTTCCTCGCGGCCAAGCGGGCCGAGCGCGCCGGGCGCCATGCCCGCTACGGCGACAGCCCCTATCTGGTCGAGCCGAACATCAAGGAAGGCCGCGGCGGCCTGCGCGACCTGCAGACCCTCTACTGGCTGGCGCGCTATGCCTTCGGCACCCAGCGCATGCCGGACCTGGTCGGGCCGGACAGCCCGGGCGGGGGATTGCTGACCGAGCACGAGGCGCGGGCCATCCGCCGCGCCTGGGATTTCCTCTGGACGGTACGGTTCCACCTCCATTATGTCGCCGGCCGCGCCGAGGAGCGCCTGACCTTCGACTTCCAGCCGGTGGTGGGCGCGCGCATGGGCTATACGCCGCGCGGCCGCCAGGACGGCGTCGAGCGCTTCATGAAGCACCTGTTCCTGACGGTGCGGGACGTGCTGCGCCTGACCCGGGTGCTGGAGCCGGCGATCGAGCGGGCGGCGCTCGGCCCGCCGGCGACGCGCCGGCAGGGCGACGCGGCGCTGGCCGAGGCGGGCCTCGCGCTCGCCGACGGCAAGCTGGTGGCGGCGCCGCCGAACCGCGACTTCTCGCGCGAGCCGGTGCTGATGCTGCGCATCCTGAAGGCGGCGCGCGACCGCAAGCTCGAGGTCCACCCGCTCGCCATCCGCGCGCTGATCCGCAATGCCCACCATGCCGCGGCCATCCGCGGCGATGCGGAGGCGAATACCCTCTTCCTCGACCTGCTCTCCGGCCGCGACGCCGCCACCTGGCTCCGGCTGATGAACGAGACGGGGTTCCTGTCGCGCTTCGTGCCGGACTGGGCCCGCATCGTCGGGCTGATGCAGTTCGACACCTACCATGTCTACACGGTGGACGAGCACACGATCGAGGCGATCGGCGTGCTGCAGCAGATCGAGCGGGGCGAGCTGGCGGAGGCGGCGCCGGTCGCCTCCGAGCTGATCGGCCAGCTCCAGTCCCGCCGCGCGCTGTATATGGCGACGCTGCTGCACGACATCGCCAAGGGCCGCGGCGGCGACCATTCCGAGCTCGGCGCGCGCATCGCCACCGAACTGGGCCCGAAGATCGGGCTGACGCCGGAGGAGACCGAGACCGTCTCCTGGCTGGTGCTGCACCACCTGCTGATCAGCCAGACCGCCTTCAAGCGCGACATCGAGGATCCGAAGACCATCCTCGACATCGCCGACCTGGTGCAGTCGCCGGAGCGGCTGCGGCTGCTGCTGGTGCTGACGGTCTGCGACATGCGCGCGGTCGGCCCCAAGGTCTGGAACGGCTGGAAGGCGACCCTGCTGCGGGAGGTCTACTGGCGCGTCGCCGAGGTGCTGGCGGGCGGCCTCTCGGTACCGGAGCGCGACGTGCGCGTCGCCCGCGCCCGCGACGCCGCGGCCGCCATGCTCACGGCCTGGCCGGAGAAGGACCGGGAGCATTTCCTGGCCCTCGGCTATCCCGGCTACTGGCTCTCCTTCGATGCCGAGACGCATGCCCGGCATGCCTCCCTGATCCGGGAGGCGGAGGCGAGCAAGGCGCCGCTGACGGTCAGGACCCGCGTGCTGGAGAGCCGGGCGGTCACCGAGATCACGGTCTATGCCGCCGACCATCCCGGCCTGTTCAGCCGCATCGCCGGCGCGCTCGCCGTCGCCGGCGCCAGCATCGTGGATGCGCGCATCCATACGCTCACCAACGGCATGGCGCTCGACACCTTCTGGGTGCAGGACGCCATGGGCGGCGCCTTCGACGCGCCGCATCGCCTGGCGCGGCTCTCGGTGCTGATCGAGCAGGCGCTCTCCGGCCGGCTGCGGCTGAAGGACGAGATCCGCAAGGTCCGGCGGGAGCCGGCGCGCCTGCGCGCCGTGACCGTCCCGCCGCGCGTGGTCTTCGACAACCATGCCAGCAACAGCCACACCGTCATCGAGGTGAACGGCCGCGACCGGCCGGGCCTGCTGCACGACGTGACGGCGGCGATCAGCGACCAGGGCCTGCAGATCGCCAGCGCCCACATCACCACCTATGGCGTGCGGGCGGTGGACGTCTTCTACGTCAAGGACGTCTTCGGCCTGAAGGTGGAGAACGAGCGCAAGCTGGCCAGCCTGCGCACGGCCATGGAGGCCGCGCTGGCCCCGCCCGGCGAGGGCGGCGGCAGCGTCCCCTCGGCCTCGCGCGCGGCGGCCGAGCGGGCCTGATCCTTCGGCGGGGTCGGGCGTTGCACCGGGGAGAGCCCGGAGCCAGCCGATGTCCACCGATCCCGTGATGCGCCCCGACCAGTCGAAGAACCCGGGGGAGGACTACGAGAACACCGTCTCCTCCGGCGCCGGCGCCAAGGCGCGGCCCCGCGACAAGCGGCCGGAGGCGCAGTACCCGCAGCATGACCGCGAGCAGGGCGTGAACCGCACCGATGCCGCCGCGCCCTCGGGGCCGGTGAATATCGGCGTGAAGCAGGACAAGCCCGACGACAGCGGCCCCCAGGCCGCGGGCCAGACGGACGACAAGGCGACCGGCCGCGGCAGCGCCGATACGCCGAGCCTGCCGCGGGAGTGAAGGCCACTGGCGGGAACTCCGGGGCGGCGAGGCGTTCACGCGACGGCCAGCCGCTCCGGATATCGTTGTGGCGGCTCTGCGCCTGTTCTTTCCATGGTTCATGTCGTCCGGAGTTTTCCCATGCGCATTGCCCTGCTGTCCCTAATCGCCGCCACGGCGCTCGTGGCCTGTGAGTCCCGCCCCGCGCCGGGACCGAGCGAAACGCGGGGCCTGCCGCAGGTGCAGAATCCCTATACGCCCGGCGCCGGCGGCGTGGCGCCGCTCGACCGGCCGCCCGGCAGCCGCGGCGGCGACAAGGGAAGCTGAGCCTCAGCCGCCGGTTGCGACCAGCCCGGCCTCGCGCATCAGCCGGGCGATCAGCGCCTTGTCGCGGGCAAAGAGTGCCCGCGCCTCGGCCGGCGAGGCCCAGACCGGGTCGCTGCCGGTCTGCTGCAGGCGTGCCCGCGTGCCGGGATCCATCACCGCGTGCCGCATGGCGGCAGCCAGGCGATCCTGCACCGCCGCCGGCGTTCCCGCGGGCAGGAACAGCAGGATCCAGGTGGAGAGCTCGTAGCCCGGCAGCACCTCGCCGATCGCCGGCGCCTCCGGCAGGCCGGGGCGGCGCCGGGCACCGGTGACGCCGATGGCGCGCGCCTTCCCGCTCTCCAGCACCGGGCGCAGGCTGCTCTCGCTGATGAAGACGCTGTCGATCCGCCCCGCGGCCAGGTCGCGCGCCGCATCCGCGCCGCCGCGATAGGGGATGTGCTCCATCTTCGCCCCGGCCATGGCCTGCATCAACTCGCCCATCAGATGGCCGATATGCGCCACGCCCGGCGTGCCGAAGGTGACCGCGCCGGGGCGCTGCCGCGCCTGCTCGAGGAAGCCGCGCAGGTCGTCCGCCGGGAAGCCCGACCGCATGCCCAGCACATAGGGGGCGCTGGTGAGCTGGGCGAAGGGCACCAGGCTGTCGTAGTCCAGCGGCAGGGAGCGGTTGGCAAGCGGCGAGGTGATCGCCGTCGCGCCCTCCATCACGATGCTGTAGCCATCGGGCGGCGATTGCGCGACGAGGGCGGCGCCGAGGGCGCCGGAGGCGCCGGTGCGGTTCTCGACGATCAGCGACTGGCCGAGATGCTCGGCGACCTTCGGCTGGACGATGCGCGCGACGGTATCGGCGATGCCGCCGGCGCTGTAGGGCACGACGAGGCGGACGGGGCGGTTCGGGAAGCCGTCCTCCGCCCGCGCGAGGATGGGCGCGGCAAGGGACCCGGCCAGCGCGGCCCGGCGCGTGATGGGCATGTCGGTCCTCCCATGGCCTTGCGGCCATGGTGGCACCGGCAGGTGGCGGCCGCTACCGCCCGCGGATCGCCGCCAGCACCCGCTCCGGCGTCGCCGGCGCGTCCAGCCGGTCGGTGCCGATCGCATCCTTCAGCGCGTTCCAGACCGCGGTCGCCAGCAGCAGCGGCGGCTCGCCCACCGCCTTGGAGCGGAAGATGGTCTCGGCGCGCGCCGGCGCGCCCTCCAGCAGGCGGGTCTGCAGCACCGGCGGCACGTCGCGGCTGCCGGGGATCTTGTAGGTGGCGGGGCCGAGGGTGCGGAGACGTCCCTCGGCATCCCACCAGAGCTCCTCGCAGGTCAGCCAGCCCATGCCCTGGACGAAGGCACCCTCGACTTGGCCGCGATCGACCGCCGGATTGAGGCTGCGGCCGCAATCCTGCACCAGCCAGGCGCCGAGGCAGCGATGCTCGCCGGTCAGGGTATCGACCGCGACCTCCGCCACCGCGGCCCCGTAGGAGAAGTAGAAGAAGGGCTTGCCGCGCATGGCCACGCGGTCCCAGTGGATGTCGGGCGTCCGGTAGAAGCCCGTCGCGGAGAGCGAGACGCGCTTCATGTAGGCGAGCTTCGCCAGTTCGCCGAAGCTCATGGCGCGATTGCCGCCGCCGCGGACCATGCCCTCGGCGAACTCGATCTCGGCAGGCGCGACGCCCCATTCCTCCGCCGCGACCTCGGCCATGCGGGTGCGGATCGCGCTCGCCGCGGCATGCGCCGCCCAGCCGTTCAGGTCGCTGCCGGTGCTGGCGGCGGTCGGGGAGGTATTGGGCACCTCCGCCGTGCTGGTCGCAGTGATGCCGATCCGCTCGACCTCCACGCCGAAGACGCTGGCAACGACCTGGGCGACCTTGATGAAGAGGCCCTGGCCCATCTCCGTCCCGCCATGGTTCAGGCGGATCGAGCCGTCGGTATAGACATGCACCAGCGCGCCCGCCTGGTTCATGTGCATCTGGCCGAAGGAGATGCCGAAGGCCAGCACCATGCTGCCGAGGCCACGCCGCAGAGTGGGGTGCTGCGCATTGAAGGCGGCGACCTCGAGGCGCCGCGCCTCCCAGCCGCTGTCCTGCTTCGCCTCCGCCCAGACGCGGCGGATCAGGTCGCCCTCGATCTCCTGGCCATAGGGCGTCTCGCTGCCATTGCCGCCGCCGGCGAAATTGCGCTCGCGCACCTGCTCGGGCGGCAGGCCGGCCGCCCTCGCCACGCGGTGCACCACATCCTCCATCAGCAGCGCGCCCTGCGGGCCGCCGAAGCCGCGGAAGGCGGTGTTGCTGACGGTATTGGTCTTGCAGGCGAGCGCGCGGACCGAGAGGGCCGGCACGTCGCAGCAGTTCAGCGCATGGGTGACGGCGCGGAAGATGACGCCGCCGGTCATGTCGAGGCTGTGGCCGGCATCGGCCGCCATGATCGCGTCCAGCGCCAGGATGCGGCCGGTGGCGTCGAAGCCCGCGGTCCAGCGGTAGAAGAAGGGGTGGCGCTTGCCCGTCGCGGCGATGTCCGCCTTGCGCGAGAGCCGCAGCTTCACCGGCCGGCCGAGCTTGCGGGCCGCCACCGCCGCGGCGGCCGCGACCCAGCTCGCATTGCTCTCCTTGCCGCCGAAGCCGCCGCCCATGCGGCGGGTCGAGACCATGACGCGGTTGTAGTCGCAGCCCAGCACGCGGGCGACGACGTGCTGCACCTCGGTCGGGTGCTGGGTGGAGGAATGGACCTGCAGGTCGCCATCCTCGCCCGGCACCGCCATGGCGATCTGGCCCTCGAGGTAGAAATGCTCCTGCCCGCCGGCGCGGAACTCGCCGGAGAGGCGCTGCGGCGCCGCGGCCAGGGCGGCGGCGGCATCGCCGCGGGTGATGGCCTGGGGCGGCAGCACCCAGGCCTCGCGCGCGATCGCCTCCTCCACCGTCAGGACCGGCGGCAGCGGCGCGATCTCCGGCCGCAGCGCGGCGGCGCCGGCGATGGCGGCGTCGCGCGTGGTGCCGACGACGATGGCCAGCGGCTGGCCGGCGAACTCGACCAGCTCCTCGGCCAGCATTGCCTCGTTGGCGCCGGCGGCGGCGATGTCGTTGCGCCCGGGGATATCGGCGGGCAGCAGGACGCCGACCACGCCCGGCACCGCCCGCGCCGGCGCGGGATCGAGCGCGAGGAGGCGGCCATGCGCGACCGGCGAGAGCGCGAGCGCGGCGTGCAGCAGGCCGGGCGGCTCCGCCAGGTCGTCGAGGAAGCGCGCCTCGCCGGTCGCATGCTTGAGGGCGCTGTCGTGCCGCAGCGCGGCGCCCATGCCCTGCGGCTGCGTCACGCCGCGAAGCTCGGCGCCGTCCTGCGCTGCGCCGGGATCCGCGGCGCCGGGGGAGGGGAGATGGTTCACAGCGCGTGCACCTCCGCCGGCAGGTCGGGCCGCGCGACGCGCCAGTAGAGCCGCCGCAGCAGCCCCTGCGCCGCCGCGAGGCGATAGGCGGCGCTGCCGCGCCAATCCGAGAGCGGCGCAAAATCCTTCGCCAGCTCGTCCGCCGCATCGGCGAAGCTGGCCGGCGCCATCAGCGCGCGGGTCAGCATCGCCTCCGCCGCGCGGGCGCGCGCCGCCATCGGGCCCATGCCGCCGAAGGCGAGCCGCGCCTCGGCGATGCGGCCGGCCTCGACCCGGACCAGGAAGGCGCCGGAGACGGCCGAGATGTCCTGGTCATGGCGCTTGCTGACCTTCTCGCAGGCCAGCACCGCGCCCTCCGGCGGGCGCGGCAGGCGGATGGAGAGGATCACCTCGTCCGGCGCCAGCGTGGTCTTGCGGTAGCCCAGCAGGAAGTCCTCGACGCCCGAATCCCGTTCCCCGCGCAGCGAGGCGATGCGCAGCGTCGCGCCGAGGGCGAGCAGGGGCGGCAGCATGTCCCCGATCGGCGAGGCGGTGCCGAGATTGCCGCCGATGCTGCCGAGCGCGCGGATCTGGCGGGAGCCGAGCCGCGTCAGCATGGCGCCGAGCGGTGCGAGCGGGCCGTCCAGCAGCGGCAGCAGCCGGGCATAGGGCACCGCCGCGCCGATGGTCAGGCCCGCCGCATCGGCGGAGAGCGCCTGCAGTTCCGGCACGCCGAGCAGGCCGATCACCGCTGGCGGGCGCTGGCGGTGCTCGCTGGCCAGCAGGCCGAGATCGGTGCCGCCGGCGAGCAACAGGGCGCCGGGGTTCGCCGCGCGCAGGGCCAGGAGGTCCTGCAGGCCGGCGGGGCGGAAGAAGACCTGGCCCGGCGCCTCGAAGACCGCGCTCGCCGGCGCGGGCAGCGCGGGCGGCGCGGCCCCGTCGTCCTGCAACCTCGAGAAGGCCTCGATGATCGGGCGATAGCCGGTGCAGCGGCAGAGATTGCCCGCCAGCGCCTCATGCACGCTGCTCCCCCCTGGGCCACCCTGCCGCGCATGCGCCCAGGCGGACATGGTGATGCCGGGGGTGCAGAAGCCGCATTGCGTCGCGTCGCTCTCGGCCAGCAGGCGCTGCACCGGATGCGGGCCGCCCTCGGCGCCGCGCAGCCCCTCCACGGTGCGCACGGCCAGGCCATGCACCTGCCCGAGCATGGCGAGGCAGGCATTGATCGGTGCGCGCGTGCCGTCGGCCCCCTCCAGCACCACGGTGCAGGCGCCGCAATCGCCCTCCGCGCAGCCTTCCTTGGTGCCGGTGAGGCCGGCGGGGCCGCGCAGCCAGTCCAGCAGCGTCATGGTGGGCGAGGTGCCGGGCGGCAGGGTGACCGGCGAACCGTTCAGCACGAGGGTGATGCAATCGGCCATGCGGGAAGACTAGCAAGCGCCGCGCCAGCGCCGGATGAACCTTGCGCGGGTTGCACAACGGCAGCGGGTGGCGCCCCCGCTACCGCCGGTCCGCCGCCTCAGTCGCATGGCCGCGGCCGAAGCGCGCCTCCAGCCGCCGCTGGACCAGGTCCCAGAGCGTGGTCAGGACGAGGTAGTAGAGCGCCGCGACCGCGAAGAGCTCCAGCACCAGGAAGCGCTCCTGGATCAGGATCTGCGTCCGCCGCAGCAGTTCGTCGACGCTGATGACGCTGGCGACCGAGGTGGTCTTGAGCAGGCCGTTCACGCTGTTGCCGAGCGGCGGGATGACCACGCGCAGCGCCTGCGGCCAGGTCACCAGGCGGAAGACCTGCCCGCGATGCAGGCCGAGCGCCAGCGCCGCCTCCCGCTGGCCGCCCGGCACCGAGAGGATGCCGGCGCGCACGATCTCCGACAGGTAGGCCGCCTCGTTCAGGGAGAGGCCGATCAGCGCCGCCTCCCAGACCGAGAAGCGGATGCCGAAGAGCGGCAGGCCGGTATAGATGACGAGGAGCTGCACCAGCAGCGGCGTGCCGCGGAAGATCCAGCAATAGAAGGCGGCGAGGCCGGCGAGGATGCGGTTGCCGGACAGCCGCAGCACGGCGATGCCGACACCGATCGCCAGGCCGCAGAGCAGCGACCCCACGGTCAGCCCGACCGAGATCGCCGCGCCTTCCAGCAGATAGGCATTGAAGAGGTAGTCGAGGAACCCGTCCCAGCGCCAGGCCTGCATGGGTTGGGGTTACGGTCCCACCACCTCGAAGGGCCCGTCGAAGGGCTTCACGCCGTACTTGTCGAGCAGCGCGGGGAAGCTGCCGTCGTTCTTCATCTCCGTCAGTACCTGCGCCACCGCCTGGGCCAGCACCTTGCTGCGGAAGCCGAAATTGATCGGCGTGCCGTAGAGGCCGCTGACGGCGCGGGTGAACTCGCCGCGGTCGTCGTATTCCTTGGCCGTGCTGTCGATGGAGATGGCGGCGTCGAGTTGCCCGACGCGCAGCGCCTGGAAGGAGACGGCGAAATTGTCGAAGGGCCGGATGGTGATGGGCTTCAGCCCCTTCGATTCCAGTTCCTTGGCGATGTCCTGGGTGCGGCGGAACTCGAAGCCGCCCTGCTCCACGCCGACGGTCAGGCCGGCGAGATCGGCGATGCCCGCGATGCCCTTCGGGTTGCCGCGTGGGACGCTGACGCTGATCGCCTGCTCCTCGTAGCGGACGAGCTGCATCAGCTTGGCGCGCTCCTCGGTGTAGAACATGCCGGTGTTGATCATGTCCCAGCGGCGCGCCGCCAGGCCCGGGATCATCGCCGCGAATTCGACCCTGATATGCTCGGGCGTGAGGCAGAGGCGCCGGGCGATCTCGGTGCCCAGCTCCACCCGCATGCCGCGGAGTGTGCCCTGCGCATCGACGAACTGCATGGGCGGCAGGGTCGGGTTGGTGGAGAGGGTGAGGGTGCGCGGCTTCACCAGCTCGGCATCCGGGACGCGCGGGGCGCAGGTCTGCGCCCAGGAGGACATGGATACGGGCATGGCGGCCGCCGCGAGCGCGGCGCCGATCAGCAGGCGGCGAAGCATGGTCCCCCGGAATCCCCTCTATTCGGCCGCGGCGCGGGCGGCGGGCAGCACGCTGATGTCCTGCAAGACCCGCGCCAGGGCGGGCAGATCGGCCTCGGGCAGCGGCAGGCGGGGCGGGCGCGGCGGGCCCATATCCATGCCCATCAGCCGGAAGGCCGCCTTGGTGCCGGAGACGTAGCGAGGCCCGCCCACCCAGGGCAGCAGCGGCGCGAGACGGCGATAGAGCGGCAGCGCCTTGGCGCGGTCCGCCTCGAAGGCCGCCGCGGCGAACATGTCGCGCGACAGGCGCGGGACGACATTGCTGCACACCGCCACCCAGCCGATCGCACCCAGCCAGGCGCTCTCATAGCCCAGCACGCCCGCGAAGACCTCCATCCGGTCGCCGCAGGCGGCGACGATGTCGCGCACCCGCGTCACCTCCAGCGTGCTCTCCTTCACGTAACGGCAGTTCGGGATGGTGGAGAGCCGCGCCAGGACCTGCGGCCCCATGTCCACATTCGCCGTCGCCGGGTTGTTGTAGACCATGATGGGGATGCCGATGGCGTCCGCCACGGTCTTGTAGTGGTGGTAGAGCTCGTCCTCGGTCGGCACGCTGTAGAAGGGCGGGATGATCATCACGCCGTCCGCGCCGAGCGCTTCGGCCTCGCGGCTCAGCGCCACCACCTCCCGCGTGTCCTCGGCGCCGGTGCCGATCAGCACGGGGACGCGGCCGGCCGCGGTCCTGATCACCGTCTCGGCGATGGCGGTCTTCTCCTCGCGCGAGCAGGACAGGAACTCCCCGGTGGATCCCAGCGGGATGAGGCCGTCGATGCCCTCGGCGATCTGGAACTCCACCAGGCGCTCCAGCGCCTTCAGGTCCACCGCGCCGCCATCGGCGGTGAAGGGGGTGACGAGGACGGTATAGGTCCCGCGGAAGGGCTTTTTCATGCTGCCGGCCCCGGTCATGCTGCACGCGATGGATGCGACTCTTCCCGATCCCCTCCCCCGCGGCAAGGGCGTGCGGCTCTGCCATCCCGACATCGCGCGGGCCGTGGCGCCGGCCTGCCTCAGCTTCGACGGCGAGATGGTGGAGGCGCTGCCGGGCGAGACGCTGGCCGCCGCCCTCGCCGCCGCCGGGATCCTGGCCTTCCGCCGGACGGAGAAAGGCACGCCCCGCGGCCTCTGGTGCGGCATGGGCGCCTGCTTCGACTGCATCGTCACGGTGGACGGCAAGCCCGGCCAGCGCGCCTGCCTGGTGAAGGCGCGGGACGGGATGGTGGTGGAGAGCGCGCCGCCCGCCGCGCCGGCGCCGCTCGCCCCGGTGCCGGAGGCGATCGCGGAGCGGGAATGCGACGTCCTGGTGGTCGGCGCCGGACCGGCGGGGCTGGCGGCGGCCGAGGCGGCAGCGCGGGCCGGCGCCCGCGTTGTGGTGCTGGACGAGCGGGGCGAGCCGGGCGGGCAATACCTGAAGCCGCTCGCCGCCAGCCACCGCCATGCCGCGCCCGACCGGCAATTCCGCCAGGGCGAGGCGCTGCGGCAGGCGGCCTTCGAGGCAGGCGCCGAGATCCTGACCGGCGCCACGCTCTGGGGCGCCTTCGCGCCGGAGGAACTTGGTGCCCTCATCGGCGACACCGCCGTCACCTTCCGCCCGCGCCGCCTGGTGCTGGCCGCCGGCGCGCACGAAGGCCCGGTGCCGATCCCCGACTGGACCCTGCCCGGCGTCATGACCACGGGCGCGCTGCAGACGCTGGCGCGCGCCAACCGCGTCTCGCCCGGGGAGCGGGTGGTGATCGCCGGCAACGGCCCGCTGAACCTGCAGCTTGCCTGCGAATTGCTGGATGGCGGCGTGCAGGTGGCGGCGGTGGCCGAGGCGGCGCCGCGCCCGGGCCTCGCGCAATGGCGTCAGGCGGCGGCGCTGCTGCGGGCGGCGCCGGACCTGGCCTGGGACGGGTTTTTCTACCTGCGCAAGCTGCGTGCGGCGGGCGTGCCGGTCCTCTGGGGCAGCCAGCCGCTGGAGGCCGAGGGCGAAGGGCGGTTCCGGGCGCTGCGCCTCTCGACACCAGCGGGCGAGCAGCGAATCGAGGCCGATGCCTGCGCGCTTAATTGCGGCTTCCAGCCGGAAACGGGCCTCGCCCGGGCGCTCGGCGCCGAGCACCGCTTCCTGGACCAGGGCCTCGGCCGGCTGGAGACGGTGGCGGACGAGGCGGGCCGCACCTCGCTCGGCACGGTCTTCGCGGTGGGCGACGGCGCGGCGATCGGCGGGGCGCGGGTGGCGCTGGCCCGCGGCCGCCTCGCCGGCCTCGCCGCGGCGCGCGACCTGGGGCTGGCGGCGCCCGAGGACCCGGCCGCCCGCGGCGCCCTGCGCCGGGCGCTGGATTTCCAGGCGGCGCTCTGGACGCTGTTCGCCGCGCCGCCCTTCGATATCGCTGCCATCCCCGACCACACCGTCATCTGCCGCTGCGAGGAGGTGACGGCCGGCGCGCTGCGCGCCGCGCAGGCAGAGGGGCTGGCGAGCCTCGGCGCGTTGAAGAAGGCGACGCGGGCCGGCATGGGCCGCTGCCAGGGGCGGATGTGCGGCGCGACCGTCGCGCGGCTCTGCGGCGCGACGGAGGAAGCCGGCTTCGCCCACCCCCGCGCCCCGGTGAAGCCGGTACCGGCCGCGGCGCTGATGCTCGAACTGCCGGAGGCGGCGGCGGACTGGTCGCCCATCTCCGCCCCGGCCTTCAACACCTGGGCCGGACGCGCCGACGCGGCGCCGCCGGCAGAGTGCGAGGTGCTGGTCATCGGCGGCGGCGCGCTCGGCCTCGCCACCGCGATGTACCTGGCGCGGGAGGGCGCGGACGTCCTGGTGGCGGAGCGCGGCGAGGCCGGCATGGCCGCCAGCACCGCCAATGCCGGCAGCCTGCATGTCCAGCTCCTCACCTACGACTTCGACGGGGAGAGCGACCGCGGCCCGGCCATCGACCGCCTGCCGCTTGGCCCACGCAGCATCGCGCTGTGGCGGGAGGTCGCCGCCGAGGCCGGCGAGTCCTTAGGCATCCGCACCGAAGGCGGGCTGATGCTGGCCGAGACCGAGCGCCAGTTCGCCTGGGCCCGCGCCAAGGTGGCGGTGGAGCGGGCCAAAGGGGTGGAGAGCCACCTGCT
This sequence comes from Paracraurococcus lichenis, assembly GCF_030657435.1. Lineage (GTDB taxonomy): Bacteria > Pseudomonadota > Alphaproteobacteria > Acetobacterales > Acetobacteraceae > Paracraurococcus > Paracraurococcus lichenis. The sequence continues at coordinate 56,422 of NZ_JAUTWS010000017.1, forward strand.
CGGCGCCAACGAGCTCTACAGCCTCGCCCCCTATCTCGGGCCCGGCTTCCTCGGCGCCTGCTTCGCGCCGGGCGAGGGGCAGATCGACCCGCTGCGCGGCACCCATGCGCTGCGGCGGCTGGCGCTGCGCGCCGGGGCGCGGCTGCAGCAGGGGGTGGAGGTGCAGGCCATCGCGCGCGAGGGCACGGGCTTCGTCGTGCAGACGGCGGGCGGCCCGATCCGGGCGGGCAAGGTCGTCAACTGCGCCGGCGCCTTCGCCGGCCGCGTCGCCCGGATGCTGGGGGTCGAGATCCCGGTGCAGGGCGCGGTGCAGCAGGTGATCGCCACCGAGGCCGCGGGCCCCAGCATGCGCCACCTGGTCGCGCATGCCGGCCGGCACCTCTCGCTCAAGCAGGGGGATGGCGGCCACCTGCTGGTCGGCGGCGGCTGGCCCGGGCGGCTGGATGACCGCGGCTCGCCGCGCAACCTGCGGCGGTCGATCGAGGGCAATCTCTGGGTCGCCGGCCGGGTCGTCCCGGCCCTCGCCGGCCTGCATGCCATCCGCGCCTGGACGGGCCTGGCGGTGGAGGTGGACCGGGCGCCGCTGCTCGGCGGCACGCCGGGCCTGCCGGGCCTCTTCCATGCCGTCACCAGCAACGGCTACACCCTGGCCCCCATCGCCGGCCGGATGACGGCGGATGCGGTGCTGGGGCGGGCGGCGGTGCCGCGGGAATTCGGCCTGGAACGGTTCGGGTAGACGGAAAAGGTTGGGGAGAAGGTATTCTCCCCAAGCCCCTCATCTATTTTTGTGAGTTTCTTTTTGACTCCCAGAAAGGAAGGGTGGGGCTTGGGGAGGGAATACTTTTCCCTCCCCAACCTTGCTTGGCCAAGACAACACGGAGCAGGGGCACAAACAATGCAACTCGGCATGGTCGGCCTGGGCCGCATGGGCGGCAACATCGTCCGGCGGCTGCTGCAGGCGGGGCACCACTGCGTCGCCTTCGACCGCGACGCGGCGGCGCGGGAGGCCCTGGCAGCCGAGGGCGCGCAGGCGGTCGCCGACCTGCCCGCCATGGTCGCGGCGCTCGAGGCGCCGCGCGCCATCTGGATCATGCTGCCCGCGGGTGCGGCGACCGAGGAGGCGATCCAGACCATCGCCGCCCTGCTCTCCCCCGGCGACGTGCTGATCGACGGCGGCAACAGCTTCTGGAAGGACGCCGTCCGCCGCGGCGCCGCGCTGCGGGCGAAGGGGCTGCATTTCCTCGATATCGGCACCTCGGGCGGCGTCTGGGGCCTCAAGCGCGGCTATTCCCTGATGATCGGCGGGGAGGAGGCGGTGGTCCGCCGCCTCGACCCGATCTTCGCCGCCCTCGTCCCCGGCAAGCCGGCCGCGCCGCCCACCCCCGGCTTCGCCGGCGACCCGCGGGCCGAGCAGGGCTATGTCCATGCGGGACCGAACGGCGCGGGCCATTTCGTGAAGATGGTCCATAACGGCATCGAGTACGGGATGATGCAGGCTTTCGCCGAGGGGCTCGACATCCTCAAGCATGCCGACAGTCCGGAACTGCCGGAGGAGCATCGCCTCACGCTCAATCTCGGCGATATCACCGAGACCTGGCGCCGCGGCAGCGTCGTCGCTTCCTGGCTGCTCGACCTGACGGCGCAGGCGCTGGCGCAGGACCCGGAGCTCGAGGATTTCTCCGGCCATGTCTCCGACAGCGGCGAGGGCCGCTGGACCGTGCAGGCGGCGGTGGAGACGGCCGTCTCGGCGCCTGTCCTCTCCGCCGCGCTCTATGCCCGCTTCGCCAGCCGGGACAGCAGGCGCTTCTCCGGCAAGGTCCTCTCCGCCCAGCGCAAGGGCTTCGGCGGGCATCTGGAGCCGAAGAAGAAGTGAGCCACCTTGTTCTCGTGATGGGCGTCTCGGGTGCCGGCAAGAGCACGGTCGGCACCCTGCTCGCCGAGCGCCTGGGCGTCGCCTTCGCCGATGCCGATTCCTTCCACCCCGCGGCCAACATCGCCAAGATGAGCCGCGGCGAGCCGCTGACCGACGAGGACCGCTGGCCCTGGCTGGACGCGATCGGCGCCTGGGTGGATGCGCGGCGGATGGCCGGCGAGGGCGGCATCGTCACCTGCTCCGCCCTCAAGCGCGCCTACCGCGACCGGCTGCGCGCCGGCCGCCCGGCGCTGCGGCTGCTGCATCTCTCGGGCGACCCGAACTTGATCGGGGCACGGCAGGCGGCGCGGCCGGGCCATTTCATGCCGGCAAGCCTGATGGCCAGCCAGTTCGCCACGCTGGAACTGCCGGACGAGGAGGAAGGGGCGATCACCCTCTCCGTCGCGCCGCCGCCGGAGGAGATCGTGGCGCGGGCGCTGCGGCTGCTGGACGCCCGGTAGGCCCCCTGGCCCGCCCGGCGGTCCGGGGGTAAGGCTGGATCCAGGACCAATCCTGGGAAGACGCGCCCGATGCCCCTCGACCCCGCCGCGAAGGCCACGCTGGAGACCATCTCCACCGCCACCATCACCACGCTGCTGCTGAAGAAGGGCCTGCGCAACATCTGGATGCGCGGGCCGCAGCCCTTCACGCCGACGGCCAAGGGCAAGCGGATGGTGGGCCCGGCCTTCACGCTGCGCTTCGTCCCGGCACGCGAGGACCTGGCGACGCCCGAATCCTGGTCCTCGCCCCGCTCCACCCGCGCCGCCATCGAGGACATGCCGGAGGGCGTCATCGCCGTCGCCGATGCCATGGGCGTGACCGATGCCGGCATCTTCGGCGATATCCTCTGCGCCCGGCTGATGAAGCGCGGCGTCACCGCGCTGGTGACGGATGGCTGCGTGCGCGATGTCGCCGGCGTGGTCGGCACCAACATGCCGGTCTGGTGCCGCGGCGGCGCGGCGCCGCCCTCGGTCGCCGGCCTCACCTTCGTCGGCTGGCAGGAGCCGATCGGCTGCGGCGGCGTCGCGGTCTTCCCGGACGACATCATCGTGGTGGACGACGACGGCGCGGTCTGCATCCCAAAGGCCTTCCTCGACGATGTCGTGCAGGGCGGGCAGGAGCAGGAGCGGCTGGAGGCCTGGATCGTCTCCAAGGTCGAGCAGGGCGAGAGGCTGCCCGGCCTCTACCCGCCGAATGCCGAGAACAAGGCGCGCTACGAGGCCGAGAAGGGCCGGTAGCGCGGTCCGATGACCGCAGCGCCGCAGGGCGCGAAGGTCTGAATCGGACCGCCAAAGGAGACTCCCTTGGCACCACCCCCGCCCGCGGCCGCGCGCTTCCCCTTCTGGACCGAGGAGAAGCTGCGCATCGCCGACACCGACCAGAACGGCCACATCAACAACGGCGCCATCGGCGTCTTCTGCGAGGCCGGGCGGGCGGAGGTGATGCACGAGGTCGCTGGCCCGCCCGAGGCGCGGCCGGTGCGCATGGCGGTCGCCCGGGTCGAGATCGACTATCTCAGGGAGATCCACTATCCCGGCCGCGTCCGCATCGGCACCGCCGTCGCGCGGATCGGCCGGACCAGCATCACGGTGGAGCAGGGGCTGTATCTGGACGGCGCCTGCTTCGCCACCTCCCGCGCCGTGATGGTCATGCTGGACCGGGAGACGCGGCAACCCACCGAATTGCCGGAGGCGCTGCTCGCCGGCTTCACGGCGCTGGCACCCCGCGAGGGCTGAGGCTCCTCCCCGCCCCGGAATGCGCCGACGCCCCCGGCGCCGTCTCCGGCTGGCGTGCCTGCCTGCCTGTCAGGCAGGGCTGCGCGGCGCACGCGCATATCCCGTCCGCACCGACCGGTCCCTCACGCCCTCGCCCCTGGCACGCCCATTGCCATCCCGCTTCGCCTTGCCCTGCCGGGAGACGCCACCGTGCCACGCCTCTTCGCCGATCCGCTCGACCCCGATGCACGCCTCGGGGCCTGCGCCTGCGGCCGGGAGCATGGCGGGCCGGCCTGCGACGCGCCGCCGCCGGCCGACGGCACCGGCGCCTTCGGCGAGGCGGCGGAGCAGGCGGTCTTCCGCGCCGTCTTCCCCGATGACGCGACCCGCCGCGGCCTGCTCGCGCGCTTCGGCGCCGCGGCCCTGGCCGGCGCCCTCTCCCAGGTCTTCCCGCTCGGGGCTGCGCGGGAGGCCATGGCCCAGGCGGCCGGCGCGCCGGAGAAGAAGGACCTCAAGATCGGCTTCATCCCCATCACCTGCGCCACGCCGATCATCATGGCGCATCCCATGGGCTTCTATGCGCGCCACGGGCTGAGCGTGGAGGTGATCCGCACCGCCGGCTGGGCGGTGACCCGCGACAAGGCCATCGCCCGCGAATACGACGCCGCCCATATGCTGGCGCCGATGCCGGCGGCGATGTCGCTCGGCATCGGGGTGGCGCAGCCGATCCCCTGGGCGGTGGCGGCAGTCGAGAACATCAACGGCCAGGCCATCACCCTGGCCAACAAGCACAAGGACAGGCGCGACCCGAAGCAGTGGAAGGGCTTCCGCTTCGCCGTGCCCTTCGACTTCTCCATGCACAACTACCTGCTGCGCCACTACCTCGCGGAGAACGGGGTGGACCCGGACCGCGACGTGCAGATCCGCGCGGTGCCGCCGCCCGAGATGGTCGCCAATCTCCGCGCCGACAACATCGACGGCTTCCTCGGCCCCGATCCCTTCAACCAGCGCGCCGTCTTCGATGGCGTCGGCTTCATCCACCTCCTGACGAAGGAGCTGTGGGACGGCCATCCCTGCTGCGCCTTCGCCGTGCCGCGCAGCATGATCGCCGAGGCGCCGAACACCTTCGGCGCGCTGCTGCGGGCGATCGTGGAGGCGACCGCCTATGCCGCGAAGCCCGAGAACCGGCGGGAGGTGGCGACCGCGATCAGCGCGCAGAACTACCTGAACCAGCCGGAGACGGTGGTGGCGCAGGTGCTGACCGGCACCTTCGCCGACGGCCTCGGCCAGGTCCGGCGGGATCCGGCGCGCATCGGCTTCGACCCCTTCCCCTGGCATTCCATGGCGATCTGGATCATGACGCAGATGCGCCGCTGGGGTCAGGTGCAGCGCGACCTCGACTATGCGCAGGTGGCGCAGCAGGTCTTCCTCGCGCTCGATGCCGGCCGCGCCATGCAGGAGCTCGGCCTGCCGGTGCCCGGCAGCACGATGCGGGTCGAGACGATCATGGGCCGGAGCTTCGATCCCGCGGACCCGGCGCCCTGGACCGAGCGCGCGATCCGCGGCGCCTGACGCCATGCAGCGCGCGGTTCCCGCCTGGCAGCAGGCGCTGCTCTCGGTCGTCCTGCTGGCGCTACTCCTGGGCGCCTGGGAGCTCGCCGCCGGCCGCGGCGGCGGGACGGGGGCGGCGGTGGACCCGGAATATGCCGCGCTGCTCGGCCAGGCCGCGGCGCAGGGCGGGCAGACGCCCTTCCCCCGGCCCTCCGAGATCGCCGCCCGGCTCTGGGAGCTGCTGCGCGATCCCTTCTACATCCGCGGCGCCAACGACCAGGGCATCGGCGTGCAGCTGGCCCATAGCCTGCTCCGCGTCGCGGCCGGCTTCGGCCTGGCGGCGCTGGTCGCCATCCCGCTCGGCTTCCTCATCGGCATGTCGCCGCTGCTCTCGGGCGCGCTCAATCCCTTCATCCAGGTGCTGCGGCCGGTGAGCCCGCTCGCCTGGATGCCGCTCGCGCTCTTCACCATCAAGGACAGCGCGATCTCCGCCATCTTCGTCATCTTCATCTGCTCGATCTGGCCGATGCTGCTGAACACCGCCTTCGGCGTGCAGTCGGTGCGGCGGGAATGGCTGAACGTGGCGCGCACGCTGGAGGCGGGCACGCTGAAGACCGCCTTCCGCGTCATCCTGCCGGCGGCGGCGCCCACCATCCTGACCGGAGCGCGGATTTCCATCGGCATCGCCTGGCTGGTGATCGTGGCGGCGGAGATGCTCGTCGGCGGCACGGGCATCGGCTACTGGGTCTGGAACCAGTGGAACAACCTGTCGCTGAGTGACATCGTCATCGCCATCCTGCTGATCGGGATCGTCGGGCTGCTGCTGGACCGGCTGCTCGGCGCCGTCGCGCGGCTGGTGGCATGGCAGGACTGAGCGCCATGCAGCACCCCTATGTCTCGGTCGAGGGCGTGACGCGCGCCTATCCCGGCCATGTCGTCTTCCGCGACCTCTGGTTCGGTGTGAACCGCGGGGAGTTCGTCTGCCTCGTCGGGCATTCCGGCTGCGGCAAGACGACCGTGCTGAACATCCTGGCCGGGCTCGACGCGCCGGATGCCGGCGGCGTCATCGTGGACGGGCAGGAGATCCGCGGTCCCTCGCTCGACCGCGCCGTCATCTTCCAGGGGCATGCGCTGATGCCCTGGATGACGGCGGAGCAGAACGTCGTGTTCGCCCTCTCCTGCCGCCATCCCCGATGGGGCAAGGCGCGGCTGCGGGACGCCGCGCGCGAGGCGCTGGACAAGGTCGGGCTCGGCCAGGCGGCCGACCGCCGGCCCGCCATGCTCTCGGGCGGCATGAAGCAGCGCGTCGGCATCGCCCGCGCGCTGGCGCTCGACCCCAAGATGCTGCTGATGGACGAGCCCTTCAGCGCGCTGGATGCGCTGACGCGCAGCGCGCTGCAGGACGAGGTGGCGCGGCTGGTCGCCGAGGCCAATCAGACCGCCTTCATGATCACCCATGACGTGGACGAGGCGATCCTGCTGGCCGACCGCATCCTGCTGATGACGAACGGGCCCGACGCCAGGATCGCCGAAACCGTGGTGAACACACTGGCAAAACCGCGGAACCGCGCGACCCTGCACAAGCTGCCGGGCTACCACGCCCTGCGCGACCACATCCTGGAATTCCTGCTGACGCGCAGCCGCACGCTCGCCGGCACGCGGCCGCCGGGCTGGGACCCGACATCGCCGCCGGAGGTCCGGCCGGCCGAGGCGCCGCTGCCCGTCGCGGCGCAGTGACGCCAAGCAGAGAGGGAGAGCCGACACGATGACCCGCGCCCAACTGACGGAGAAGATCCTCGACATCAAGCGCGAGAAGGGGTGGACCTGGAAGCAGATCTGCGCCGAGATCGGCGGCGTCTCCGACACGCTGATCGTCGGCGCGCTGCTCGGCCAGATGAAGCTGGTCAAGCCGCTGGCGAAGAAGGCCGCAGCGCTGTTCGGCCTGTCGGAGGTCGAGGAGCGGATGCTGAACGAGGTGCCCTATCGCGGCACGCCCATGCCGCCGACCGACCCGCTGCTCTACCGCTTCTACGAGATGGTGATGGTCAATGGACCCGCCTGGAAGGCGCTGATCGAGGAGGAGTTCGGCGACGGCATCATGTCCGCCATCGACTTCGACTTCCAGTTCGAGCGCATGGCGCACGAGAAAGGCGACCGGGTGAAGATCGAGATGACCGGCAAATTCCTGCCCTACAAGTACTATGGGGCGGAGCAGGGCATCCCGGCTTACGGCTTCAAGGAGGAATAGGCGGATCGGGGCGCGGCACGGGCCGCGCCCCGGTTCGGCTCAGGCCGTGCGGGCGGCAAGGCGCGTGCCGAGGTGCCGCGCGAGAGGCGCCGCCAGCGCCAGGCCGGCCGCATGCAACGCCGCGGTCGCCAGCAGGAAGCCCGCGGCATAGGGCGCGACGCCGCCCAGCATCTCCGTCCCATGCGCATGGCCGTGGAACAGCCCGGCCAGCGCCACCAGCCCCGCCGCGGCCGCGACCGGCACGCGCACCGCGAGCAGCGCGAAAGCCGCGAGCACCACGACGGAGGCGAGGATGCCCGCCTCCACGCCCGGCAGCACGAGGCCCGCGGCGGCAAGGCCGAAGCCCGCCAGCATGGCCGCAAGGAAGGCGCCCGGCAGCGCGAGGCGCGCCGCGCCGCCCAGCAGCCCGGCCCAGAGCCCGACCATGACCATCGCCAGCAGGTGGTCCAGGCCGGAGACCGGATGCAGCAGGCCGGCGAGGAAGCCGGCATGCTCGAGGTGTCCTGGATGGGCGAAGGCGGTCGCGGGCAGCAGCAGCGCCGCGGCGGGAAGGGCGAAGCGGGTCATCAGGCAGCTCTCCTCGGGGCGATTCCGCCCTGTTGCAGGATGAAATCGGCAATCTCGGCCACGCCCTTGTCTTCCTTCAGGTTGGTGAAGATGAAGGGGCGCGCGCCGCGCATCCTGCGGGCATCCCGGTCCATGACCGAGAGGTCGGCGCCGACCAGCGGCGCGAGGTCGATCTTGTTGATCGCCAGCAGGTCGCTGCGGGTGATGCCGGGCCCGCCCTTGCGCGGGATCTTGTCGCCGGCCGAGACGTCGATGACGTAGATGGTCAGGTCCGCGAGTTCCGGGCTGAAGGTCGCGGCCAGGTTGTCGCCGCCGCTCTCGATGAATAGCACCTCGAGTCCGGGGAATCTTTGCGCCATGTCATGGACGGCCGCGAGGTTGATCGACGCGTCCTCGCGGATGGCGGTGTGCGGGCAGCCGCCGGTCTCGACGCCGGCGATGCGGGACGGGTCGAGCGCGCCGGCGCGCGTCAGGAATTCCGCGTCCTCCTTGGTATAGATGTCGTTGGTGATGACCGCGATGTCGTGCGTGTCGCGGAGATGGCGGCAGAGCCGCTCGGTCAGCGCCGTCTTGCCGGACCCGACGGGGCCGCCGATGCCGACGCGGAAGGGGCCTCGCGCGGAACGCGCAGCGGAAGACATGCTCATGATCGGAAGAGCCTCGTGTATTGCGTCTCGTGTCGCATCGAGAGCAGGTCCAGCATGGGGGCGGCGGTGCCGATGGTGTCTAGATCGGCGGCCAGGGCAGCCTCGGCCGCGGCCTCCACCACCGGGTGCAGCGCCGCCGTGGCGATCTGCCCGTCGGTCTGGCCGAGCGGGACGAGACGGACACCGGCCGAGACCAGGTTGGCGGCGAAGGCCGCCAGCCAGCCCTGCAGCGCCGAGCGCAGCGGGATGCCCTGGAACCCCGCCGCGGCGCCGAAGGCGACGGGATGCGCCAGCGCCCGCGGATGGCGCGCGGCAAAGGCGGCGAAGCGCGCATCGGGCCAGGCGGATTGCGTGACGGCGGTGAAAGCCGTGCCCTGCGCCATGGTCTCGAGCGCCGTCTCCGCCGTGCCGCGCCAGGCGGCGGCGAGCAGGGCGGCCTCGTCCAGCGCGGCATCCTCCCCGGCCTCGGCCGCGCGCCAGACGGCGGCGAGCAGCGCGCCATCCACCCGGCCGGCGCCGGCGCGCAGCACGGTCGAGACATAGGCCACCAGATCGGCGCGGTCGGTCACGCGGCCGTCCTCCACCGCCGTCTCCAGCCCGTGGCTGTAGGTATAGGCGCCGACGGGATAGGCGGGCGACAGCCAGGCCAGCAGGCGGTAGAGCGCCGCGCCCTCAGTGATGGTGGTGGCCATCGCCATGGTCGTGGTCGCAGTGGTCGTGATCGTGGTGATGATGGTGGCCGTGCCGGTGCCCCGGCTGGCGGTTGTGCTCGCCATAGGCGCCGCCTTCCGGATTGAAGGGCGCGTCCACCTTGCGCAATTCCGCGCCCAGCCCCTGCAGCATGGCTGCAATGACGTGGTCGTCGCGGATCAGCAGCCGGTCGGGCTGGATCTCCGTCGGCAAATGGCGGTTGCCGAGATGCCAGGCGAGGCGCAGCAGGTGCCCCGGCGTCGCGGCGCGCACCTCCACCAGCGGTTCCGGCGCCGCGCGCACCAGGACGACGCCGCCCTGCTCCAGCAGCAGCCCGTCGCCGTCCCGCAGGGCGGTTGCCTCCTCGAGGTCGAGGAGGAAGGCGAAGCCGCTCTCGGCGACATGGCGTTTGCGGCGGCGGAAGCGGTCGTCGAAGTCGAGGGTGACGCTGTGCTTCGCGGTGCGCTCCACCCAATTGCCCTTGCGCAGGACCTGGGTGGCGCGGGGGAGCGGTTCGTCGGTCATCAGAACAGGAAATACCTCTGCGCCATGGGCAGCACCTTGGCCGGTTCGCAGACCAGCAACTGGCCGTCGGCGCGGACCTCATAGGTCTCGGGATCGACCTCGATCTTCGGCAGGGCGTCGTTGAGGACCATGTCGCGCTTGCCGATCCCCGCCCGCGTGTTCTCCACCGCCAGCAATTGCTTCTGCAGCCCGAGCCGGTCGCCGATGCCGTGGCCGAGCGCGGCCTTGGAGACGAAGGTCACGCTGCTGGCCTGCAGCGCCCGGCCGAAGCCCGCGAACATCGGCCGGTAGTGGATCGGCTGCGGCGTCGGGATGGAGGCATTGGGGTCGCCCATCGGCGCCATGGCGATGGAGCCGCATTTCAGCACCAGGTCCGGCTTCACCCCGAAGAAGGCGGGGGACCAGAGCACGAGGTCGGCGAGCTTGCCCACCTCCACGCTGCCGACATGCGCCGAGATGCCCTGCGCGATGGCCGGGTTGATCGTGTATTTCGCGACGTAGCGGCGGACGCGGTAGTTGTCGTTGTCGCCCGTCTCCTCCGCCAGGCGGCCGCGCTGCTGCTTCATCTTGTGCGCGGTCTGCCAGGTCCGGATGATGACCTCGCCGACCCGGCCCATGGCCTGGCTGTCCGAGGACATCATGCTGATGGCGCCGAAGTCGTGCAGGATGTCCTCGGCGGCGATGGTCTCGCGGCGGATGCGGCTCTCGGCGAAGGCCACGTCCTCGGGGATCCGGGGGTCGAGGTGATGGCAGACCATCAGCATGTCGAGATGCTCGTCCACGGTGTTCACCGTGTAGGGCATGGTCGGGTTGGTGCTGCTCGGCAGGAAGTTCGGCTCGCCGACCACGCGGAGGATGTCCGGGGCGTGGCCGCCGCCCGCCCCTTCCGTGTGGAAGGCCTGGATCGTGCGGCCCTTGATGGCGGCGATGGTGCTCTCGACGAAGCCGCTCTCGTTCAGCGTGTCCGTGTGGATCGCGACCTGCACGTCGAGCGCATCGGCGACGCTCAGGCAGGTGTCGATCGCCTTCGGCGTGGTGCCCCAGTCCTCGTGCAGCTTCAGGCCGCAGGCGCCGGCCAGGATCACTTCCTCGATTCCCGCGGGCAGCGCGACATTGCCCTTGCCGAGGAAGCCGAGATTGACCGGCAGCCCCTCGGCCGCCTGCAGCATGCGGGCCATGTGCCAGGGCCCGGGCGTCACCGTCGTCGCCAGCGTGCCATGCGCGGGCCCGGTGCCGCCGCCGAACATGGTCGTCACACCGGAGGCCAGCGCCTCCTCCACCTGCTGCGGGCAGATGAAGTGGATATGCACGTCGAGCCCGCCGGCCGTAAGGATCCGCCCCTCGCCGGCGATCACCTCCGTCCCCGGGCCGATGACGATGGTGACGCCCGGCTGGGTGTCGGGATTGCCGGCCTTGCCGATGGCGGCGATGCGGCCGTCCCGGATGCCGATATCCGCCTTCACGATCCCCCAGTGATCGAGGATCAGGGCATTGGTGATGACGGTGTCCACGGCGCCGCCGGCGCGGGTCACCTGGGACTGGCCCATCCCATCCCTGATGACCTTACCCCCGCCGAACTTGACCTCCTCGCCGTAGGTACAAAAATCCTTCTCCACCTCGATGATTAGGTCGGTATCCGCCAGGCGCACACGGTCGCCGGTGGTCGGGCCGTACATGCCGGCATAGGCGGCGCGGGAGAGGCGTGCGGGCATCAGACCTGTCCTTCCGTCTCGCCGCGGAAGCCGTGCACGATGCGCGCGCCGGCAAAGGGAATGAGGCGCACGCTGCGCGTCTGCCCCGGCTCGAACCGCACCGCGGTGCCGGCGGCGATGTCGAGCCGCCGGCCCTTGGCCGCCGCGCGGTCGAAGCGGAGTTCCGGGTTGGTCTCGGCGAAGTGGTAGTGGCTGCCGACCTGCACCGGACGGTCGCCCGCATTCGCCACCTCAAGCTCCAGGCTGTCGGCGCCGGCGTTCAGCTCGATCTCCCCGGACGCGGGGAACAGCTCGCCGGGGATCACCGGATCGGCTCGTGCACGGTGACGAGCTTGGTGCCGTCGGGGAAGGTCGCCTCCACCTGGATCTCGTGAATCATCTCAGGGATGCCCTCCATCACCTGGTCCCGCGTCAGCACCGTCGCGCCGTCGCGCATCAGCTCCGCCACGCTGCGGCCGTCCCGCGCGCCCTCCACCACGAAATCGGTGATGAGCGCCACCGCTTCCGGGTGGTTCAGCTTCACGCCGCGTTCCAGCCGCCGGCGCGCCACCTGGGCGGCCATGGCGATCAGCAGCTTGTCCTTCTCGCGGGGCGTCAGGTTCATGGGCGGGCAAACCTCTCTCGCGCGATCATGGTCCGCGGCACCTCAACTCGTCCAGAGCCGCGGCAGCCGCGCTGGCAGGTCGAGTTGCGCCGCGCGCAGCGCGACGATGGCGGCGCCGACCGCCTGCCGCACCGCGGCCGCAGGGCCCAGCCAGCGCGCCAGCAGCAGGCCGGGGCGGGGGATGGTGCAGGCGCCGGGCGCTACCTCCGGCAAGGACCGCAGCAGGTCGCGCCCTGCCTCCGCCTCGCCGCCCGCCAGCAGCAGCGTGCCCAGCGCCTCGGCGCCGGCGAAGCCAAAGGGCGCGGCGAGCAGCGCGGCCAGGTCGCCCTCCAGCGCCAGCGCATCCGCCCAGAGCAGCCCCGACGGCCCGTGCAGCCGCCAGCGGTCGCGCAGCAGGCCCTGCGTCATCCGCTCGCCCCGTGCGGCACGGCCGAAGACCAGCGTCTCGGCGGCCAGCAGCACCGCGCCGGGCGCGAGGTCGGCGCGCATGCGCCGGTCGAGGCGGGCGCCATCGAAGAGGATGGTCTCCTGCGGGATCCATTCCAGCCGCGCGCCCGGCTCCAGCACGATCCGGCTCTCGATCCGCGTCTCCGGGCCGAGGCTGCGGTAGAGCTTCTCCGCCGCGGCGGTGGAGAGCGTGGCCTGCGCCCCCGTCTCCAGCCGCACCGCCTGGCGCAGCGAATCGCCGCCGGCGAGGCCGCCGGCGCAGTTCAGCAGCGCCGCCGTCGGCGGCTCGGCCGGCTCCGGCTTCGGGAAGAGGATGCGCAGCGGCGCTTGCTGGTAGAGATGGCGCAGAACGGTTCCGCGCGGCGACAGGCCGAAGACCAGGTCGAAGGCGCCATCGGCGCGCTGGTGGCGGCCTGGCAGGGTGGGCGTGTCGCGCGGCATCGCGCGGACCATGCCACGCGGCGCGCGATGGCGGAACCACCCCGTCGCCTGCCCCAACCGCGGGCAGGGTGGCGCGGAAATGGCCATGCCGCGCGCGGGTCGCGGGCGGCACCCGGCACCCTTCCGTGCATGGCATGGGGGTTGCGTAATCCCGCATGCAATCCGGAGACGCAAGTGCTGCACCGCCCGCCCCCCGATGCCGAGGCCGCGCTGCGCGGCCACACGCTCGACGTGCTCGGCCTCGGCGTGCGCTATGGCGCCTTCACCGCGCTCGACGACGTGGACCTCTCCGTCCGCGCCGGGGAGGTGCTGGCGCTGCTCGGCCCCTCCGGCTGCGGCAAGACCACCCTGCTGCGCAGCGTCGCGGGCTTCGTGCGGCAGAACAGCGGCCAAGTGCTGATCGACGGTACCTCCATCGACGACCTGCCGCCCAACCGGCGGCGCGTCGGCATCGTCTTCCAGAACTACGCGCTCTTCCCGCATATGAGCGTCGCCGAGAATGTCGCCTACGGGCTGAAGGCGCGCGGCGAGGCCCGGGCGCGCATCGCCCCGCGCGTCACCGAACTGCTGGAGATGGTGCAGCTCGGCCCGATGCGGGACCGGCTGCCGCGGCAGCTCTCGGGCGGGCAGCAGCAGCGCGTGGCCCTCGCCCGGGCGCTGGCGATCGAGCCCAGCATCCTGCTGCTGGACGAGCCCTTCGCCGCCCTCGACCGCTCGCTCCGCCTCGACATGCAGATCGAGATCAAGCGGCTGCAGCGGCAATTGGGTCTCACCGCCATCCTCGTCACCCATGACCAGGACGAGGCGATGAGCGTCGCCGACCGAATCGCCGTCATGCGGCGCGGCCGGATCGAGCAGCTCGGCACGCCGGTGGACGTCTATGAGCGGCCGGAGACGCTCTTCGTCGCGGGCTTCATCGGCACCACCAACCGGCTGCCCTGCACGGTGGAGGGCACGGCGGATGGCATGGCCACGGTCCGCCTGCCCGACGGCACGGCGCTGGCGGTGCCCGCCGAGGCCCCGCCCGGCCCGGCGCTGCTGACGGTGCGACCGGAACAGCTCGTGCTGCGGGACGAGGCGGGGCCGGACGCCTTCCCGGTCGAACTCGGCCTCGCCCTGCCGCTCGGCGGCCAGACCATCCGGGAGGCGAGGCTCCCCGACGGCACGCCGCTCCGCCTGACCGAGCCGCGGCTCGGCGCCATCCGCGACCTCGGCGGGCGCGCCTTCTGCGCCCTCGCGCCCGGGGCGCGCCCTGCCCTCTTCCCCAAGCCCCCGTCCGAGGAGGACTGAGCATGTCCCTGCCCATCAGCCGCCGCGCCCTGCTGGCCGGCGCCGCCGCCTTGGCCATGCCCGCGGTCGCGCGCGCCCAGAAGGGCGGCAGCGTCACCGCCGCCATCTATCCCGGCGCCTGGGAGGATGCCTTCCGCGACCTGGTCGCGCCGGCGCTGCTGAAGGCGCACGGGATCGAGCTCGAGATGCAGGCGCTCTTCGCGGTGGATCAGGTGGCCAAGTTCGCCGCCAGCCGCGGCGCGCCGCCCTTCGACTGCTTCGTCCTCGACCCCGGCCCGCGCGCGACGGCGGCCGAGCGCGGCATGTTCGAGAAGTTCGATGCCTCGAAGCTGTCGAACCGCGCCGCCATCCCGGCCATGCTGATCGACGACTGGGGCATCGGCTGCAATGCGCAGGTGGTGGGCATCGCCTACAACCCGAAGAAGCTGCCCAAGCCCAAGGGCTATGCCGACCTGTTCAAGGAGCCCTGGGTCTCGCGCCTCGGCATCACCGGCTTCGGCACGACCTTCGGCACCGTCAGCCTGATCGAGATCGCCAAGGTCTTCGGCGGCAGCGAGACGAATGTGGAGCCGGCGCTGGTCGAGCTGAAGAAGGTCCTCCCCAAGATCGCCGCCGTCAGCACGCCCGCCGCCCTGCCCGGCCTGCTGCAGCAGGGCCAGTGCGACATCACCTATACCAATACCCAGACGGTGACGACGCTGAAGGACCGCGGCGTCGACATCGAATTCGCGGTGCCGGAGACGGGCGCGACCACCTTCCTCACCACACTCCACATCGCCAAGGGCTGCGAGAACATGGACGCGGCCTACAAGTACATCGACACGGTGGTCAGCAAGGGCGTGCAGGACGCGCTGCAGAAGCCGCCCTACAATTTCATCCCGGTGAACAAGGAGGTCGCGCTCGGCAAGGACCTGCCGATGAAGAGCCTGGACGAGATGTCGACATTCGTCACGCATGACTGGAGCAAGATCAATCCGCTCCGGGCGCAGTGGATCGAGCGCTTCAACCGCGAGATGGCGAAGTGAGCAGCGCGGCGGCCCTGCCGGCGCCCCGCGCCCGCGGGGCCGCCGCGCCCGTCCTGTCGCCCTGGGGTCTGGCCGCGCCGCTCGGCCTCGCCTATGCCGCCTTCTTCGTCGCGCCGCTCGTCATGCTCATCGCCGTCTCCTTCTACGCCGACGAGCGGATGACGCGCCTCGGCCTCGACCAGTGGCGGCGCTTCCTCTTCGATGCCTTCCACTGGAAGGTCATTGCCGACACGCTGCTGCTCGGCCTCAAGGCGGTCATCGCCACGGTCCTGCTCGGCTTCCCGCTCGCGTTGGTCTACCGCGCGGCCTCGCCGGCCTGGCAGCGCGTGCTGCTCTTCGTCGTGGTCATGCCGCTGCTGACCAGCGTCGTCGTCCGCACCTTCGCCTGGATCGTCATCCTGGGGCGGGAGGGGGTGGTGAACCAGCTCGTCCTCGGCCTCGGCCTCGCGGCCGAGCCGCTGCGGCTGTTGCAGACCGAGCTGGGTCTGGTGATCTCGCTGACGCAGATCGAAATGCCCCTGCTGCTGCTGCCGCTGCTCTCCGTCATGTCGCGGATCGACCCGAACCTGATGGATGCCAGCGCCTCGCTCGGCGCCTCGCCATGGCGGACGCTGGTCCGGGTGATCCTGCCGCTGGCGGCGCCCGGCCTCGCCGCCGGCTGCCTGCTGGTCTTCGCCTCGGCCACCACCGCCTTCATCAGCCAGTCCGTCATCGGCGGCGGGCGGCTGGTCTACCTGCCCGCCATGATCTGGCAGCAGGCCATGATCGCGGCGCATTGGCCCTTCGCCGCCACCATTGCCATCGCGCTGCTGCTCTCGGTCTCGGCGGTGCTGGCGGTGATCGCCATGGCCGGGCGGGTCGCGGCCGGCCGCGCGGGACCTTGATGGGGGGACGGGTGCATGGGGAGGCGGCACAGCCTCGGGGAGCTCTCCTATGCCCTGGTCATCGGCGGCCTCGCCGTGCTGGCGCTGGTCGTCCTGGTCGGGCCGATCCTGATCGTGCTGGCGACCAGCTTCACCGACAGCCGTTCCATCCGCTTCCCGCCCCAGGGCTTTTCCACGCGCTGGTACGAACTGCTGCTGGACGGGGTGCGGTCGCGGCAGATCCACCGCGCGGCGGGCAATACGCTGCACGTGGCCCTCATCGCCGCCGGCGCGGCCACGCTGCTCGGCACCGCCGCCGCCTTCGGCCTCTCGCGCGTCGCGGGCCGGGGCGGGCGGCTGGCGGATGCCTTCTTCATGTCGCCGCTGGTGCTGCCCGGGCTCGCCTTCGGCCTCGCCGCGCTGATGTATTTCACCCTGCTCGGCTTCCGGCCCTCGCTCGAGCTCATCATCGCCGGCCATATGGTCGTGGTGACGCCCTTCGTGCTGCGGACCGTCGGCGCCTCCCTCTCCCAGCTCGACCCCGCCTTGCTAGACGCCTCCCGCAGCCTCGGCGCCGGCCCCGTCCATACCTTCCGCCGGGTGGTCCTGCCGCTGATCGCGCCGGGGATCGCCGCCGGCGCCTTCCTCGCCTTCATGGCCTCGGTGGACAATGTCCCGGTCTCCCTCTTCCTCTCCTCGGCGCGGACGGACATGCTGCCGATCCGGATGTGGGGCATGATGGAGAGCACGCTCGACGTCCGGGTGGCCGCCGTCTCCGGCACGCTGATCCTGGTCGCCTTCCTGCTCATGCTGGTGATGGAGCGGCTCACCGGCCTCACGCGCCGCATGCGGGGCTGACCGAATGTTCCTGAAAGCCGAACCCCTGACCTCCGCCGCCTTCCTGCCCTATGGCGAGGTCATCGAATGCCCCCGCATCCCGGGCCGCACCTATTTCGAGGATGCGCTGGCCAACCTGCGGCCGAAGGCCCGGCCCAGCATCTCGCTGACGGTCAAGCAGCCGCTCACCGCCCTGCCGCTGCGCTCCACGACCATGGAGCGGCACGAGTTCTCCTCCCAATCCTTCATCCCGCAGGAGGGCGGGCGCTGGTTGGCCATCGTCGCGCCGCATGCGGCGGAGGCCCGCGGCGGAGCCGCAAACACGCCAATGCCGGACATGGCGCGCGCCCGCGCCTTCCTCGCCCGGCCGGACCAGGGCGTCACCTATGGCGCCAATGTCTGGCACCACCCCTTCACCGTGCTGGACCGGGAGGCACGCTTCGTCATCGTCATGTGGAAGGACGGCACCAAGGGCGACGAGGAATTCGTCGAGGTGCCCGAATTCTCGGTGGAGATCCCCGATGCCCTATGAGGTGACCCGCGACTTCCGCGGCTATGGCCCCAACCCGCCCGACCCGCACTGGCCGGGCGGCGCGCGCCTCGCGGTCAACTTCGTCATCAACTACGAGGAGGGCTCCGAGCCCTCCTTCGCGCTCGGCGACGGGGTGACCGAGAGCGGCCTGACCGAGGCGCATGGGCTGAACCAGGTGAAGTCCGGCCGCGACCTCGCCGCCGAGGGCATGTTCGAATACGGCTCCCGCGTCGGCTTCTGGCGGCTGCACCGGCTGTTCGCCGAGCGCGGCCTGCCGCTGACCATCTTCGGCTGCGCCCTGGCGCTCGAGCAGAACCCGGAGGCCTGCGCGGCGATCCGCGAGGCCGGCTACGACATCTGCTCGCATGGCTGGCGCTGGGTGAAGCATTTCGAGTTGCCGGAGGCCGAGGAGCGCGAGCACATCGCCCGCGCGGTGACGAGCATCGAGAAGACGATCGGCACGAAGCCGGAAGGCTGGTACTGCCGCTACGGCCCGAGCGAGAACACCCGCCGGCTCGTCGTCGAGCATGGCGGCTTCCTCTACGACAGCGACTACTACGGGGACGAGCTGCCCTTCTGGCTGACCGTGGACGGCAGGCCGCAGCTCGTCGTGCCCTATTCCCTGGTGAACAACGACGGGAAGTATGCGGGCTGGATGGGCACCAGCGACCAATGGTTCAGCTTCGTCCGCGACGCCTTCGACATGCTCTATGCCGAAGGCGGCAGGGCGCCGAAGATGATGTCGGTCGGGCTGCACATGCGGCTCATCGGCCATCCCGCCCGCGCGGTCGGGCTGCAGCGGCTGCTGGACCACATGATGCACCGCAAGGGCGTCTGGATCGCCCGGCGGGCCGACATCGCGCGCCACTGGATCGCCACCCATCCCTATCCCGGCCGCGGGCTGAACGAGTAGGCGGCCGCCGCCGGTGTGACGCCTCGGGGGCGGGCTGCTACACCGCCCCCGTGTCCGATCCCACCCGCCTCTTCCTCATCCGCCATGCGCTGGTCGAGCCCTCGGCCCGCACCGTCTTTTACGGCAGCATGGACGTCGCGCTCTGCGACATCACCCTGCAGCAGGAGGCCGCGCTCTACCGCTGGCTGGCCTTCCACCTGCCGCGCCCCGCGCATTGGGTGGTGACCAACCTGGCCCGCACCCGCGCCACCGCCGCCGCCATCTTCGCCGCCGGCTACCCGGAGCAGGACCTGACGGTCGAGCCCGACCTCGCCGAGCAGCATCTCGGGGCGTGGCAGGGCATCCCGCATGAGGCGCTGGTCGAGCGCCTGCGCCACCCGCCCCACCCCTTCTGGCCGCATGCGGCGGAGGAGGAGCCGCCGGGCGGCGAGAGCTTCGCCCAGGTGCAGGCCCGGGTCGGCGTCGCGCTGGAGCGGATCGTGGAACGTCACCCCGGCCAGGACGTGGTGATCGTTGCGCATGGCGGCTCGATCCGCGCCTCGCTGGCGCATGCGCTGGGGCTGACGGGGCACCAGGCGCTGGCCTTCTCCATCCGCAACCTCGGCCTGACGCGGCTGGAGAAAGTCGGGCCGGACTGGCGCGTGGCGGCAGTGAACGAGGAGCCCTGGACCCCGCCGGACTGGGAGTGATCCCGGCCGGGATTGCGCGCCGGGTCGGTGTGGCGGCGTCCTGCGGATGGGCCATGATGCTGGCCGGCACGACACGCGGGTTTGATGGCTGCCGCTTCCGCTCGCGCGGCCCGGGGCGGGATTTGCCGCCGCGGCGGTGACCTCGCCCTTGGACAGCCCCGGTCGCCACCGGTAGTCTCCCGCCGGTCCGGGGGTTTGGCAGGGGGTTTTCATGCGGCGTCTCATGATGCGGCGGTTCGCGATCCTGGGGGTCGCGCTCGCCGCCCTGGCCGGCTGCACCGGCGCGCCCGGCGCCGGGGAGGAGCAGGCGCTGGTCGATCGCTCCACCCTGGCCGTGCAGGAGATCCTGGGCGAAGGCAACGACCGGCTGAACGCCCAGCGCCTGCTGCGCCGCGCCCGCGCCGCCATCATCTGCCCGCGCATCTTCCGCGCCGGCTTCTTCTTCGGCGGGGAGGGCGGCGGCTGCGTCCTGGTTGGCCGCGATGCCGCGGGCTCCTGGTCCTCGCCGGCCTTCTACACCCTGGGATCCGGCAGCTTCGGCCTGCAGGCCGGCATCCAGGACCTGCAGGTGCTGATGCTGGTGATGAACCAGAAGGCGCTGGACGCGGTGCTGGACAGCCAGTTGAAGCTCGGCGCCGATGCCTCGGTGGCGGTGGCGAGCTTCGGCGGCTCGGTGGAGGGGGCGACGACGGCGGCGGTGGGCGGCGACATCGTCGCCTTCGCCCGCGCCCGCGGCCTCTTCGCCGGGCTGACGCTGGAGGGCTCACTGCTCTCGGCCCGCAGCGAGTGGAACCGGGCCTATTACCGGCAGGAGGTCGGGCCGCGCGAGATAGTGGTGTCGATGCGGGCGCACAACCCGGGCGCCGACCCGCTGCGGGCGGCGATGATGCGCTTCGGCAGCGCTGGCGGGACCGTGGCGGCCGCGCCGGTGCCCGCGGCGGCCGATCCGGGTCCGGGCCTCGTGCCGGGCCAGACGCTCGGCAGCGGGCCGGTGCAGCGCTCCACCCTGCCGCCGCTCCGCTGATGCGCGCGCTGCTCGCCCTCCTGCTGCTGCTCGCCGCCCTGCCGGCGCGGGCGGACGACCGGACGGAGGCGCAGGCCCTGGTGGACCGCAGCACCCTGACCGTGCAGGAGATGCTGACCACCGGCGATGCGGCCGCCATCGAGGATGCCCGCCGCTTCCTCCGCCGCGCCCGCGCCGCGGTGGTCTGCCCGCGCATCTTCCGCGCCGGCTTCATCCTGGGCGGGGAAGGCGGCGCCTGCGTCATGGTGGCGCGCGACGGGGCGGGGTCCTGGTCCTCGCCGGCCTTCTACGGCATGGCCTCCGGCAGCCTCGGCCTGCAGATCGGCGTGCAGGACATGCAGGTGATGATGCTGGTGATGTCCGACCATGCGCTGACGGCGCTGATGGACAGCCAGTTCAAGCTGGGCGCGGATGCCTCCCTCGCGGTGGCGACGGTCGGCGCGGGGGTGGAGGGCGCGACGGCCGGCGCGGGCGCCGACATCGTCGCCTTCGCCCGGGCGCGGGGCCTCTTCGCCGGCATCGCGCTGGAAGGCTCGCTGCTGAGCGCGCGGAGCGAGCTGAACCGGGCCTATTACGGGCAGGAGGTCTCGGCCCGGCAGATCGTGGTGGCGATGCAGGCGCACAACCCGGGCGCCGATCCGCTGCGGGCGGCGCTGATGCGGTTCGGGGCGGCGCAGTAGCCCCGGGGACCTCCTTCGACAGGGTCGAAGGTGGGGCCGGGCGTGCAGACTGCGCCAATTGCGACGCAGTCCTGCCCTTCCCCCCGTTCCTCCCACGCTTTCGGGCCGCTAGGGTGCCCGCGTGCCCCCCGAACAGCCCTTCTGGAAGACCAAGCCGCTCGAGGCCATGACCCGCAAGGAGTGGGAGAGCCTCTGCGACGGCTGCGGCCGCTGCTGCCTGCACAAGCTCCGCGACGAGGACACCAACGAGCTCGCCTTCACCAACGTCGCCTGCCGGCTGCTGACCATCCAGACCTGCCGCTGCGCCGACTATCCGAACCGGCAGAAATGGGTGCCGGACTGCGTGAAGCTGACGCCGAAGCAGTTGCGGCGGATCGACTGGCTGCCGCCGACCTGCGCCTATCGCCTGGTGGCGGAGGGCAAGGACCTAGCCTGGTGGCACCCGCTGGTCTCCGGCGACCCGGAGACGGTGCACCAAGCCGGCGTCTCCGTCCGCGGCAAGGCGGTGCGGGAGCGCGATGCCGGCCATTTCGAGGATCATATCGTCCGCTGGCCGGGCCAGACCCCGCGCGGCAAGCGGGCGCAGCCCCCAGCGAAGCCCGAGGATGGAGACGACGAGACATGAAGGATGCCCTCTTCGGCGGCGTGAACGCTGCCGTGCTGACCGCCATGAAACCCGACCTCTCGCCCGATCCGGAGCGGATGGCGGCGCATGCCAAGTGGCTGCTGGCGCATGGCTGCAACGGCCTCGGCGTCCTCGGCACGACCGGCGAGGCCAATAGCTTCGGCCTGCAGGAGCGGAAGGCGATCCTGGAGGGGCTGATCGCCCGCGGCGTCCCCGCCGCCGCCATGATGCCCGGCACCGGCACCGCGAACCTGACGGATACGGTGGACCTGACCCTGCACGCCCGGGCGCAGGGCTGCCGCGGCGTCCTCCTCCTGCCGCCCTTCTACTACAAGAACCCGAGCGACGACGGGCTCTTCGCCTACTTCGCCGAGGTCATCAACCGTGTCGGCGGTGGCATCGCCCTCTACCTCTACAACTTCCCGCAGCAATCGGCGGTGCCCTTCAGCCTCCCGCTCATCGAGCGGCTGCTCAAGGCCTTCCCCGGCGCCATCAAGGGGGTGAAGGACAGCAGCGGCGACTATGCCAACATGAAGGCCATGGTGGACGCCTTCGCCGCCGAGGGGTTCGAGGTTTATTCGGGCTCCGACGAGTACCTGCAGCGCATCCTGGCCGAGGGCGGCGCCGGCTGCATCACCGCGGCCTCCAACGGCAACAGCCATTGGGGCGGGATCGTCTATGCCAGGCGCACGGGGCCGGAGGCGGATGCCGCCCAGGCGGTGCTGACCGCGACCCGCCGCGCCGCAACCTCCGTGCCGCTGATCCCGGGCCTGCGCGAGATCATCGCCCGCAGCACCGGCGACGACGGCTGGCGCACCATCCGCCCGCCGCACCTCAAGTTGACCCCGGCGCAGGCGGAGGCGGTCTGGGCCGCCTGGGGCGCCGCCGGCGCGCTGCCGCTGCCCGGCCTCGCCCCGGCGAGGGCCGCGGCATGAGCGAGCCGCTGCGCTGCCGGGAGCCGGCGGTCGCCACCACCCAGGTCGACGATGCCCATGTCCGGGTGACGCGCTGGGACTTCAATCCCGGCGCGGAGACCGGCTGGCACCGGCATGGCTGGCTCTACGTCGTGGTGCCGGTCACCGACGGCACCCTGCTGGTCGAACTGCCGGGCGGCGAGACCATGACCGCCGAGCTCAACGCCGGGGTCGCCTATACCCGGCTCGCCGGGGTGGAGCACAACGTGGTCAATGGCGGCACCGCCCCGCTCTCCTTCGTGGAGACCGAGGTGAAGGCTTGGCCGGGCTGATCCGGCGAGGGTCTATGCCCGGACCTTCAACTTTCTGGCGAATTCCCGGGCAGATCCTGCCCTGCCCCAGCGCGGATTGCCCGGGGCGGCAACGCTCGCGTCTCCGCCATCCGCCCGTTCCGCAACGGTGCGTGTCAAGGCGTTGAACCACACCCCCCGCCGCCGCATGGTGGGGCCATGCAGCAGACCGAAGCGGAGACCGTCGCCCTGCCGGGGGCCGCGTCCGGCGGCGTCATGCCGGAGACCCTGGCCTGCCCGGTGCGCTGGCGCCGCTCCAGTCGCGCCCGCCGCGTCAGCCTGCGGATCGATGCCAGGGCCGGGGAGGTGGTGGTGACCCTGCCGCCCCGCGCCCATCGCCGCGCCGGCATGGCGCTGCTGACCACCCATGCCGCCTGGGTGCGGGAGCGTTTGGCGGCCCTCGCCCCGCATATCCCCTTCGCCCCGGGCTCCGAGCTGCCGCTCGGCGGCCTCCGGCATGTCATCCGGCACGATCCGGGCGCCGCGCCGGGGGTGGTGCTGGCGGCCGGCGCGGTGCTGGTGGGCGGCCCGGAGGCACGGCTGCCGGCGCAGATCGGCGCCTTCCTCAAGGCCGAGGCGCAGCGGCGCATCCGCGTGCTGGCGGCGGGGCATGCCGCGCTGCTCGGCGTCTCGCCCAAGGCCATCCGGCTGAAGGACACCCGCAGCCGCTGGGGCTCCTGCGCGCCGGACGGCACCCTCGCCTTCTCCTGGCGGCTGGTCATGGCCCCGGACTGGGTGCTTGACTACGTGGTGGCGCATGAGGTCGCGCATCTGAAGGAGCTGAACCACAGCCCGCGCTTCTGGGCGCTGGTGGAGCGGCTGACGCCGCACCGCGACGCGGCGGTGGAGTGGCTGCGGGTGAACGGGCCGGCGCTGCTCAGGGTGGGGTAGGACGCAGCGGCCCATATCCGCCGGCGGCCGGCAGCGGCTCCCCTGCCTCCGTCATAGCCGGTTCCGCTGCAATGAGGCACCGGGCTGGGATGCTATCAACTCAGGAGCAGCAGATTTCGGCTACTAAGCGTCGACGGCCGGGATCGGTCTTCTGAGGAACAGGCTTATGGTCGACAGCTTGAGTCAGGCGCAGATGAACCGCTTCGAGGCCTTCGGCCTGTCGAACGCGGATTGGGAGCTGTTGCGCACGCAAGCAGGGGATTACGCACGGCAAAAGCTGCCTGGCCTCCTCGCGGGCCTGCATCCTCGCTTCGGGAAATGGCCGGAGATCCAGCGGGCTCTCATGGACCCCGAGGTGCATCGGGTCCGCGTGGCGCATTGGCAGCGGGTCGCCGGCGGCGAGGTCGGCACCGGCTTCATGGACTCCGCGCGGGCGCTCGCCACGGCGATGTACCGGCGCGGCGTCCCGGCCTATGCCGTCACGCTCTGCCACTCCATCGTGCTCAATGGCGTGATCGCCGATCTCGGGCTCGACCGCCCGGCCCAGCGCTTCGCCGGCAAGGGGGCGAATGACCAGCGGGATCTCCGGGTCGCCCTGCAGAAGGCTGCCTGGTTCGACCTGGAAGTGCTGCTCGAGACCTATGCCGAGGCCGAGCAGGCCAGCCGCGCCGCCATCACGGAAAAGCTGGCCGGCGGCTTCAAGACGAAGGTGCAGAGCGTGGTCGCCGATATGGGACGCTCCACCGAGGACCTGGCCCGGACCTCCGCGGAGATCGCCGCGGCCGCGAAGCATGGGGCGGAGCGGGCCAATCAGGCCGCCGCTGCAGTGGGCGATGCCAATGCCGAAGTGCAGACCATGGCGGCCGCGGCCGAGCAACTCTCCGCCTCCATCGGCGAGATCACCCGCCGGGTCGAGCAGTCGACCGGCATGACCGAGCGCGCCGTGGGCGATGCGCAGCGCACCGACCAGGTCGTGCAGGCGCTGGCCGAGGGCGCGGCGCGGATCGGCGACGTGGTCCGGCTGATCAGCGCGATCGCGGGCCAGACCAACCTGCTGGCGCTGAACGCGACCATCGAGGCCGCCCGCGCGGGCGAGGCGGGCAAGGGCTTCGCCGTGGTGGCGAGCGAGGTGAAGAACCTGGCGAGCCAGACGGCGAAGGCGACCGAGGAGATCAGCCAGCAGATCACCCAGACCCAGGCGGCGACCCAGCGCGCGGTCGAGTCCATCCGCGGCATCGGCCAGGTCATCGGCGAGATCAGCCAGGCGACCGGCGCCATCGCGGCCGCGGTGCAGGAACAGGGCACCGCCACGAACGAGATCGCCCGCAGCGCCGCCAAGGCGGCGGCGAACAACGGCCATGTCGAGCGGCTGATGCAGGAGGTCCGCACCGATGCGGATGCGAGTGCGGCGGGCGCGGACAAGCTCAGCGGCGCCGCCCAGACCATGTCCAGCAATTCCGCCACGCTGCGGCAGGCGATCGACAGCTTCCTCGGCGAGATGCGGGCCGCCTGAGCCCGGGCCTGCCGCCGGAATGACAGTGGATTGCGTTTGCGCCCCTACGCAATCCACTGCCGACCCGCATCGGGGCGCGGGGCCGGGCGGGCGCGCCTCCGGCGATCCGCCTCGGCTCCCCTGCCCCGCTTTCGGGCCGCCGATCAGCGCGGCAGGAAGCCCACCACCCGCTCCGCCTCGGCGACGATCGGCTCGGCGATGGCCGCCGCCCGGTCCGCACCCTGGCGCAGCAGCGCATCCAGCGCCGCCGGATCGTCCAGCAGCCGCGCCATCTCCGCCTGGATGGGCGAGAGGTGGTCGACGAGGGCCTCCACCAGCACCTCCTTGAAACTCCCGAACCCCTTGCCGCCATGCTCGCGCAGCACGTTCTCCGGCAGGGTGCCGGTGACGGCGGCGAGAATCCCGACGAGGTTGCGCGCCTCCGGCCGGGCCTCGAGGCCCGAGACATGCTCCGGCAGCGGCTCCGGATCCGTCTTGGCGCGGCGGATCTTCAGCGCGACGGCGTCGCGGTCGTCCGTCAGGTTGATGCGCGACTGGTCGGAGGGATCCGACTTCGACATCTTCTTCGTGCCGTCGCGCAGCGACATGACGCGCGCGGCGACGCCCTGGATCAGCGGCTCGATCCGCGGGAAGAAGCCGGGCACGCCGTAGTCGTGGTTGAACTTCTCGGCGATGTCATTGGCCAGTTCCAGGTGCTGCTTCTGGTCGTCGCCGACCGGCACCAGCACCGCCTTGTAGGCCAGGATGTCGGCCGCCATCAGGTTCGGATAGACATAGAGGCCGGCCGAGGCCGCCTCCCGGTCCTTGCCGGCCTTGTCCTTGAACTGCGTCATCCGGTTCAGCCAGCCGAGGCGGGCGACGCAGTTGAAGATCCAGGCCAGCCGCGCATGCGCGTTCACATGGCTCTGCAGGAAGAGGATGCACTTCGCGGGGTCGAGGCCGCAGGCGATGAGCGCCGCCGCCATCTCCCGCGTCTGGCGGGCGAGTTCCTTCGGGTCCTGCCAGACGGTGATGGCGTGCAGGTCCACCACGCAATAGATCGCGTCATGCGTGTCCTGCAGCGGGACCCAGTTGCGGATCGCGCCGAGGTAGTTGCCGAGGGTGGGAACGCCGGAGGGCTGGATGCCCGAGAAGACGCGCTGCATGGGGGTGGAGACCATCCGCGGTGTGAAGGGCTGCGGTGATTGCCCGTGCGGGGCGGCAGGTCAAGCGGCAGCCGCCGCCTTCCGCCGCCGGCGCAGCATCCCGCGCACCTCCCTGAGGTCCACCGCCCCCAGCAGTTGCGCCGCGGCGAAGTAGACCGCGATCCCGGACCCGACGAGCAGGCCCAGCGCCAGGAAGCGCAGCAGGCCGGGCGCCGGGAACAGCACCCCCTCCAGCGTCCAGATCGAGGCACCCATCAGCGCCGCCGCCAGCAGCAGGCGCGGGATGCGCCGGCGCAGCCGCCGGTCGAGGATCATCTGCCCGCGCCGGTTCAGCAGCCAGCCCAGCATCCCGGCATTGAACCAGGCGGAGATCGCGGTCGCCAGCGCCACGCCGACATGCAGCAGCCACTGCGTGAGCACCAGGTTCAGCGCCAGGTTCAGCCCGACCGCGGCCAGCCCCACCTTCACGGGCGTCGCCGTGTCGCCGCGGGCGAAAAAGCCGGGGGCATAGACCTTCACCAGCACATAGGCCGGCAGGCCGATGGCATAGGCGGCCAGCGCCGCCGCCGTCGCGTTCGCCTCCGCCAAGCCGAAGGCGCCGCGCTGGAACAGCACCTGCATGATCGGCTCCGCCGCCGCCGCCTGCCCCGCCGCCGCCGGCAGGCAGAGCAGCAGGGACATCTCCATCGCCCGGTTCATGGTGCGATGCGCCGAGAGGCTCTCCCCCGACCGCACCTGGCGCGAGAGGAGCGGCAGCATGGCCGTCCCGACAGCCGCGCCGATGACGCCGAGCGGCAATTGCCCGACCCGGTCGGCATAATAGAGGTAGGAGACGGCACCGGCCGGCAGGAAGCTGGCGATGATGACATCGACCGCGAGGTTGAGCTGGGTGACGCCGGCGCCGATGATCCCCGGGACCATGCGCCGCAGCACCTGCCGCACCTCCGGCGCCAGCGAGGGCAGGCGCAGGAAGTGCAGCGCCATCCCCGCCCGCGCCGAGGCCCAGAGGACGAGGCCGAGCTGCACCGCGCCCGAGGCGGTGACGCCCCAGGCGAGCGCATGCGCCGGCGTCGCCACATAGGGGGTGAGGACCAGCAGCGCGGCCATGGAGAGCAGGTTGAAGAAGACCGGCGCCGCCGCGGCGGCGGCGAAGCGGTCCAGCCCGTTCAGCACCCCGGAGACGAGGGCCGTCAGGCAGATCAGCAGCAGATAGGGGAAGGTGATCCGCGTCAGCTCGACCGCGAGTTGGAACTTCGCGGGATCGTCGGCGAAGCCCGGCGCCAGCACCGTCATCAGCCAGGGCATGGTCAGGATGCCGGCGACCACCAGCAGGGAGAGCCAGAGCGTCATGAGCGAGGCCATGCGCTCGGCGAGTTGCCGGGCGATCCTCGGGCCCTCGACCGCCAGCGTCCCGGCGAAGGCCGGCACGAAGGCGGCGTTGAAGGCGCCCTCCCCGAACAGCCGGCGGAACAGGTTCGGCAACTTGAGCGCGACGAAGAAGGCATCCGCCATCGGCCCGGCGCCGAGGCTGGCCGCGATCAGCATGTCGCGCGCGAAGCCTAAGGTCCGGCTGGCCATGGTCCAGCCGCCGACGGTGAGGACGCCCTTGAGCATGGGGCGGGGGTCTAGCCCGGAACGGGTGTGGGGGCCATGGGGCGGTGTGGGTGACCCGGTCCGGCCAGGTCGCGGCAGGGCTCCCCTCCCCCACCGACATCCCGGCCCGTCCCGCCGCCGGTGACCTGCCGCGGCGCGGCCGGCGGGCGGCCCCGACAAGGATCGCAAGAGTCGGACAGCAGGGCCGGGGCCGGGTTTGCAGGCTCCGGCCGCCCTGCTATCGGCAGGTCCGGCGCCGGCGAGGCCGGGGCCGTAACGGTCTTCAGCCCGTGACGTTGCGGCCGGCACGCGGCCCGACATCCCGTCGCCCTGCCGGACGGAGTGCCCCCTTGCGGCGAGAACGTCGCCTTCTCCTGACCATGCTGTGCCTGACCGCCGGCGGCTGCTCGCAATGGGACCCGCGGCCCGGCCCCATCCGCGCCATGGCGCCGCGGCCCAACCCGCCGGCGGCGCGCGCCGTCGCGTCGCGCCCGGCGCCGGAGAAGACCCCCGACCTGCAGCAGCGCCTGCGGCAGAACCGCTGGCTGGCCCGGTTCTGGAGCGAGCTGACGCCTGCCCAGCGGCGGCGCGTGGAGGGGCGGATGGCCACCGAGGGGTCGGCGGACCGCGCGGAGGCCGGCGAGCGCTGGGACGTCATGGGGCTGGAGGATCGCGCCAGGCTGGTCTTCGGCGACGGGGCGGCGCAGCGGTCCCCGTCCCCGCTGGCGACGGACCGGCCGGGGGAGCGCACCGCCGGCGGCTGACGCCGCCCGGGGCGGGCCACGGCACGGCCGCTGGCCGCGAGATCGTCCCGTCATCCGGACCGGCGGCGCCGCATCGCGCGCCGGGGGCCATGATCCCGCAAGCCGGCCATGTCATAAGCCCGCCGCAACCGCCCCGGACCCCCGCCCGCCCATGATCCGCCTGGACAATGTCAGCAAGCAGAACGGCCAGCGCCTGGTCTTCGTCGAGGCCTCGGCCGCCCTGCAGAAGGGGGAGAAGGCCGGGCTCGTCGGCCCCAACGGCGCCGGCAAGACCACGCTCTTCCGCATGATCACCGGGCAGGAGGAGCCGGACGAGGGCCAGGTCCTGGTGGACCGCGGGGTCACGATCGGCTTCTTCAGCCAGGATGTGGGCGAGATGGAAGGCCGCAGCGCGGTGGCCGAGGTGATGGACGGCGCCGGCGATGTCAGCACCGTCGCGGCCGAGCTCGCCGAGCTGGAAGCGGCTCTGGCCGACCCCGACCGGGCCGACGAGCTGGACAGCCTGGTGGAGCGCTTCGGCGAGGTGCAGGCCCGCTTCGAGGAGCTCGGCGGCTATGCGCTGGACGGGAAGGCGCGGGAGGTCCTCGACGGCCTCGGCTTCAGCCAGGAAATGATGGAGGGCGATGTCGGCCGCCTCTCCGGCGGGTGGAAGATGCGCGTGGCGCTGGCCCGCATCCTGCTGATGCGCCCCGACGTCATGCTGCTGGACGAGCCGAGCAACCACCTCGACCTCGAGAGCCTGATCTGGCTGGAGCAGTTCCTCGCGGGTTATGACGGCGCGCTGCTGATGACCTCCCACGACCGGGAGTTCATGAACCGCGTGGTCAACCGTATCCTCGAGATCGATGGCGGCACCCTGACCGCCTATGCCGGCGACTACGAGTTCTACGAGCAGCAGCGGGCGCTGGCCGAGAAGCAGCAGCAGGCGCAGTTCGAGCGGCAGCAGGCCATGCTCGCCAAGGAGATCAACTTCATCGAGCGCTTCAAGGCCCGCGCCTCCCATGCGGCCCAAGTGCAGAGCCGGGTGAAGAAGCTCGAGAAGATCGACCGGGTCGAGCCGCCGAAGCGCCGCCAGACGATCATGTTCGACTTCCCAGCAGCGCCGCGCTCGGGCGATGACGTGGCGAACCTCCGCGGCGTCTCGAAGCGCTACGGCAGCAAGGTGATCTATGATGGCCTCGACCTGCTGGTGCGGCGGCGGGAGCGCTGCGCCGTGCTCGGCGTCAACGGCGCCGGCAAGTCCACGCTGCTGAAGCTCGTCGCCGGCACGACCGAGCCGGATGCCGGCAGCGTCACCCTCGGCGGCAGCGTGAGGATGGGCTATTTCGCGCAGCACGCCATGGAGCTGCTGGATGGCGAGCGCACCGTCTTCGAGACGCTGGAGGACGCCTTCCCGCGCGCCAACCAGGGCTCGCTCCGGGCGCTCGCGGGCTGCTTCGGCTTCTCAGGCGACGAGGTGGAGAAGCGCTGCCGCGTGCTCTCGGGCGGGGAGAAGGCACGGCTGGTCATGGCGCTGATGCTCTACGACCCGCCGAATTTCCTGGTGCTGGACGAGCCGACCAACCACCTCGACATGGCGACGAAGGAGATGCTGATCGCGGCGCTCTCGAACTACGAGGGCACCATGCTCTTCGTCTCGCACGATCGGCATTTCCTGGCCGCGCTGTCGAACCGCGTGCTGGAGCTGACGCCGGAGGGCATCCACCAGTATGGCGGCGGCTACACGGAATACGTGGCGCGGACCGGGCAGGAGGCGCCGGGGCTGCACGCCTGATGAGACAGCGGCGGCCGCCTACGCGCCGTCTTCCTCCCGGCCGGGTTGCGGCGCCTTCAGTCGCTGCCGCAGC
Organism: Paracraurococcus lichenis; assembly: GCF_030657435.1. Taxonomy (GTDB): domain Bacteria; phylum Pseudomonadota; class Alphaproteobacteria; order Acetobacterales; family Acetobacteraceae; genus Paracraurococcus; species Paracraurococcus lichenis. The sequence goes on from NZ_JAUTWS010000017.1 coordinate 86,976, forward strand.
AGGCGCCGCGCGGCATCGTCCTGCGAGGGCCGGCGCGGGCGCTCCACATTGCGTTCCCTGTCCGCCGCGCGGTCGAGGATGTGGTCGGCCGACTGGATCCGTCCCGCCGCTTCCAGCTCCTGCAGCAGATCCCCGGTCGACAGCGCCGTCACACGCTCCGGCAGCGTCCGCACGAAGCGGCGCGACCGGATGTCGTTGTCCTCGTAGAGCAGCAGCGCCTCGATCCCGGGGTCCTCGCTGACCGCCGCATTCAGGACTTCCAGCGCCGCCTGCTCGCCACGCCCACGTGACCGCGCGCGCGGATTGGCCGCGCGCAGCACCTGGAATTCCGCGAAGACCGCGGTCACCGCGATCTCGACCAGGTCCCGGTGGCGGCGCGCCCAGTGCACGATCTCCTCGGCGCCGGTCTTCGCCAGATCCTCGGTCACTTCCAGATAGACTATGTCCGGGATCACGACGTGCAGCCCCGGGAGGGTCAGGCAGTCCAGCGCCTCCGCCGCCGCCAGGGTGATCAGCGGCGACGCGTCGGTGACCAGCAGGCCGAGCCGCCGGCTCATCCCCGCCCGGCTGTCAGGGCCGCCCGGATGACGGCGCGGGCGCGCTGCCGCGCGGCGAGGTTCGGTCCATCCATCGGCGCGATGGGCGGCCGCAGGCCGAGCGCGCCCAGGCCACCCAGCACGTCGCGGTAGCTGTCAAAGCCACGCTCGCGCAGCGCATGCCAACTGATCTCACCCGCCGCATAGCGGCGCAGGATCGCGTCCTCTTCGTCCCGGGTCATGGCGCGGCATTGTGCCGGCTACGCATGCCCGACACAACCAACTCCCGGGATCCAAGGGCCTTAAGCCCTTGGCGGGGGAGCTTGAGGGGGCTTTGCCCCATAGGCGCGAATCTAAGGTCTTGGAGCGACGCGGGGGCGTGTGATTCATCGGTTTGATGCGCACGCTCTCGCCCTCTGGCTGCGATTGGTCCTCGGTTGTTGCAACGACTGCCGCGGTCGTTGACCTGGAGGCGACGGCGCGGTCGAGCGGCGCGCTGCGGCGGGCCCGCAAGATCCGCCGGGCGGAGGAGTTGCTGCGCCTGGCGCTACTGTACGGGCCGGGCGGGCTGTCCCTCAGCGGGGCGGCGGCAGCCGGCGATGCCGGGATTGCCTGCCTGAGCGACAAGGCGGTGCTGGGCCGGTTGCGCCGCTGCGGCGATTGGCTGGCGCTGATCCTGGCGCGGCTGCTGGCGGCGCGCCGCGGCCTGCCCGCGGCCGCGGCGGAGGGCGCCGGCGTGCACCTGGCGCTGGTGGACAGCACGGTGATCTGCCGGCCTGGCAGCACGGGCAGCGACTGGCGGCTGCAGGCGCGCTACGACCCGGCGCGCGGGCGCTTCGTCGATCTCTCGCTCGGCCCGGGGCAGCAGGCCGAGCGGGTGGATCGCACCGCGTTCGAGGCGGGTACGACAACGGTGGTCGACCGCGGCTATGGCCGGGCGCGCGACATCCGCGCGGCCATCACCGCCGGCAGCGACATCGTCAGCCGGATCGGCTGGCGCTCGCTCGCCCTGCTGGACCTGGCGGGCCAGCGCTTCGACCTGATGGCGCACCTGCCGCAAGGCCAGGCGCCGGTTGAGCACCCTGTGCGGCTGCGCGACCTCGACCGGCCGCTGCGGCTCGTCATCGCCCGCATCCCGCCCGAGAAGCAGGCCGAGCCGCAGCGCCGCCTCGCGCGCCGGGCCAGCCGCAAGGGCCAGACCACGCAGCCCGGCACCGCCATCGCGGCCGGCTACCTGATGCTGCTGACCTCGCTGCCGGCCACCACCACGCCCGAGCAGGTGGTCACGCTCTACCGCAGCCGCTGGCAGGTCGAACTCGGCTTCAAGCGGCTCAAAACTCTCGGCAGGCTCGACGCGCTGCCAGCCAGTGACCCGGACCTCGCCCGAAGCTGGCTGCTCGCCCACCTCATCGCCGCCGTGCTGACCGAGGACATCGCCACCGCGATCCTCGCCTTTCCCCCCTCAGCCGCCGCCTGACAAGACGCGCCCGACCACCTCGCTCTGGCGCGCCTGGGCGCTCGCCCGCCGTATCCTGCTCGCCGCCATCCTCCCCAGGCCGCGCTACCGCACCCCACACGACCGCAGACGATGGCACCGCTACCTCCAAGACACCCCGCGCCGACGACCAGCACAGGCCAAACACCTCAGAGCCGCCTAATCTTCGCGCCTATGGGGCGAAGCCCCCTCAATCACCGCGCCAGCGGATCCGGCCGCATCTGCACCTTGAACACCCGCGGCCGCTCGCCCTTGCCCGTCTCGCTGTGGAAGGGCGCCCGCGTGCCGGTCGTCGTCCAGACCGCACGGCCTTTCCAGCCGCCCTCCGGGTCGTCGATCCGCCCATCGACGTTCTTGGTGAAGAAGCCTAGGGGATAGGGCACGCGAAGCTGGTGCAGCTTGCCGTCCACCAGCACCGTCAGGCTCTCGCTGCCATTGGTGCTGGCGATCGGCACGTCGCGGCCGAGGCCGAGCGTGTTGAAGCGGTCCACCCACACGTAATAGGCATGGTCGGCGCTGCCGGCGGGATCGACGCCGGCGAATTGCGGCCCGGGGAAGCGATAGAGCGTCCAACCCTCGAAGCACTGCTCGCCGGTCGTGGCCTTCGGCCCGGTCAGCGGCGCCTGGCACTTGCTGCGGTCGAAGCTGGCGAGGTGGCCGCTGGCCAGCGTCGTCCAGACCACGCCCTTGCCGTCCACATCGATGCCACGCGGGGAGAAGCCGCCCGGCGGCGGCCGGAAGAGCTCCGTCAGGCCGGTATTGGTCGGGTCAGGCCCGGGGATGAAGCGGATGAGGTATCCCGGCTGGTCCATGCGGGAGAAGCCGGTATCCATCGACTGCCCCCAGATGGAGCCGTCGGTCGGGCTCGGCTGCACGCCGTAGAAGCCGGCGATGACGCGCTTCTGCTTCGCCGGGTCGAGCGGCTTGTCGGCCTCCACATACTCGCCGCGCTTCCCCCAGCCCGGGACGTCCACCACCATCGGCGCCCAGCCCTGGGACGCCTTGGCGTCGCGCGTCTCCAGGTATTTGCGGGTGTTCAGCCAGCCCACCGAATTGCCGGCCGGGCCGCCCCAGCTCGTCCACAGCGTGTTGTCGGCGTCGTAGCCAAAATAGAGATGGTGCGTGCCGAAGCAGGTGTCGATCAGGTCGAATTTCTGCGTCTTCGGGTCATAGACCGACAGGTGCCGGTTGGACGCGTTGATCGGCGCGACCCTGGCCGAGGGATGGTCGCCGCCCGCCTTGCACCAGGCGGGCTGGTCGGTCGCCGCGCGGATGCGGGCGGCGAACCAGACCAGGCCCTTGTCGTCGAGGATCAGGTTGTGGTTGCTGGTATGACCATCCCAGATCGGCTCCTCGCCCCAGAAGGGCGAAGGCCCGCGCGGCTCGTCCAGCAGGCTCGGCGTGCCGGGGCGGAAGGGGTGCCTGATCTTCCAGGCGCGGTGCGTCCTCGGGTCGAGCACCGGCACGTCGTCCGTCGATTCCTCCGGCGAGCCGTAGATCAGCCCGTTCGGGAAGAGCGTCGGGTTGCGCTTGTCGGTCGAGATGGCGTCGTGCAGGTAGGTATGCGGCTCCGCCCAGTCCCAGAGCGTGACGACCATGTTCCGCTCCAGCCCCTCCGGCCGGCGCGGCCTGTCGGCCGGCAGCTCGCCGCGGGCGATGCGGTCGGTCCAGTCGGCATAGAGCGAGAGGCCCTTCTCCGGCCCGAGGCGGGTGATGGCGACCGCCATGTTGCCCATGGCCTGGCCGGACTGGATGCGCCGCGCCCAGAGCTCGGTCGAATCGTGGAAGGTGCCGAGCTCCTTCCTGGGATGCCGGATGTTCTGGCTGCCGAGCGCGTGGCAGGATTGGCAGGACTGCTTGACGGTGTCGATCCAGGCGTATTGCGCCTTCATGAAGTCGGGGATGCCGTTCCCGCCGCGGCCGTCGCCGGTGCCGGGGAACTGGTCGGCCGCCGGGATGCGCAGCATCGAGTACCAGTACATGCCGGGATAGAGTTCGGCCGCCGCGGCGGGCGTCGGCGCGGGCATGGCCGTCAGGTTCAGCGCCTGGCCGGGCGCGCCGTCCACCCGCGGGCTGTCCACCAGCCCGTAGCCGCGGACCCAGACCTTGTACTTCGCCTGCGGCAAATCGGGAATCAGGTAGCGGCCCTGGTCGTCGGTGACGACGAGCTTGGCGTATTTCGTCGGCAGGTCGGTGGTCTCGGCGATGACCCAGACGCCGGCCTCGGGCCCGTTCGGGCCGGTGACGGTGCCGGCGATCTCGCCCGGGCGGGCCTCGACGGCGGTGGTCTGCGCGCGGGCGCCGGGCGCGGCGGCGGCGAGCAGCGCGGCCAGAGCGGCCGCCGGCAGACGTGCACTGCGGTATGCCTTGGACATTCCGGGACCTCCGCTGCCGCCTTCGACGGGGCGGCATTCCTTGACGCCCCGTAGCAGGGCGCGCCGCGCCGTCCCTGTCAATCCGCGGCGACAGCCCGCCGGCTCAGCCGCCGTACTGCGCGTCGGTCACCTGTTCCATCCACTCCACCGCCTTGCCGTCGAGCTTCTCCTGGATGGCGACGTGGCTCATCGCCGTGGCGGGCGCGGCGCCGTGCCAGTGCTTCTCGCCCGGCGGGAACCAGACCACGTCGCCCGGCCGGATCTCCTCGACCGGCCCGCCCCAGCGCTGCGCCCGGCCGCAGCCGGCGGTGACGACCAGGGTCTGGCCGAGCGGATGGGTATGCCAGGCGGTGCGGGCGCCGGGCTCGAAGGTGACCAGGGCGCCAGCGACCCGGGCCGGATCGGGCGGGCTGAACAGCGGGTCGATGCGGACCGTCCCGGTGAACCACTCCCCGGGCCCTCGGCCGGAGGGCTGCGACCCCACGCGCGTGATCTCCATGGTCCTGCTCCTTCAGGTACGGGCCTGCCGGGCCGCAACGCCCGGGCGCGGCGGGATGCCGCATCCCCCCGCACGCCAGGACCGGCGGAAGGTCCGAGGCCGCCGGCACGGCACCGCCGCAACGGGAAAGGGGATGGCACAGGCGCGGTTCCGGCCCGGGACCGGCCGGCCTATGCTGGCCTTCGCCCGAGAAGGAGTCCGTCATGTCCGACGTGATCGCGCCGCTGGTCCGTGACCTGGTGACCTGGGTGGCGGCGGAGCCCCGCCCCTACCGGGAGGTGATCGAGGCCTGGCGCACCTCCTGCCCGCGCCTGACGGTGTGGGAGGATGCGGTGGATGGCGGCTTCGTCGAGTTGCGGCCCGGCGGGCCGGAGGGGCTGCAGGTCGGCGCGACAGCGCGCGGGCTGGCCCTGATCGGCCGGCACTGACGCCCCGGCCGCCGATCAGCCCACCAGGAAGGCCGCGAGGCGCGCGCCGAAGAGCCCGTCGAAGGCCGGGTCGCGCGCGGCGCCATGGCCGGTCGGCGCCGGCGGCCGGTCGATGACCAGCGCCTCGGCGCCGCACTGCGCCATGCCGGCCGCGAAGGCCGCGGCCCGCGCCGCCGGGTCCGGGTCGTAGGGATCGCCGGCGAAGAGCACGAGGCCGCCGCGCCGCACCGCGCCGGGCGCCGCCGCCGCGCAGGCGCCGTGGAAGGCCGCGAGCGCCTCCGCCCGCCGCTCCGGCCGCGGGCCATGGGCGGCCGGCGCCAGCAGCAGCACGGCATCGGCCAGCGCCGCATGGCGCAGCGCGACCAGCGCGATGAAGGCGCCGCGGCTCTCGCCCACCACCGCGATTGCCCGATAGCCCTCGGCCCTCGGCCCGCAGCCGTGCCGTGCCGGCCGCCAGCACCTCGGCACCGCCCTCCAGCGGGTCGAGGCCGGGGGTGAAGCCGCTGGCCTGCGCCATCCGGTCGAGCCGCCAGAGGTCCCAGCCCCGGGCGAGCAGCCGGTCGAGGAAGGGCGGCGGCTCCGGCGGCGGGCCGTCCTGGTAGTGCTGATGCGCCCAGACCAGCGCGCCCGCGGCCCGGCCGGGCCCGCGCATCGCTGCCGCCCCGGGGCGCATCATCCGCCCGCCCTCGGCCCGCGCGAGCGCGGGCAACAGCAGGGCCGGCAGCAGCCGGCGGGGCAGGCGGAACGCGCGGGGCATGCCGGATGCTACACCCGTCCAGGCCAAAGGATGGAAGCATGGACCGGAACGCGGCGCAGAAGGCCTCCCCCAGCTACCGGCTGGCGGTGGAGGATCCCGATTTCCTCATGCACGACGAGATGCGCGCACTGCGCTTCGCCATGGAATACGAGAAGGCCGAGCTGGTGCTGCGCAACTGGGGCGTGCGCAGCACCGTCGTCGTCTTCGGCAGCGCCCGCATCCCCTCGCCCGAGGCCGCGGTGCCCGGCACGCCGCGCGCCCATCTCGCGCCCTGGTACGCGAAGGCGCGGGAGTTCGCCCGCATCGTCTCGCTGCGCGGCGGCGCGCTGGCGACCGAGGGCCGGCTGCGGGACAACGTCGTCGCCACCGGCGGCGGCCCTGGCATCATGGAGGCCGCCAACCGCGGCGCCGCCGATGTCGGCGCGCCCAGCATCGGCTTCAACATCTCCCTGCCGCACGAGCAGGAGCCGAACGCCTACAGCACGCCGGCGCTGACCTTCCGCTTCCACTACTTCGCCATGCGCAAGATGCACCTGGCGATGCGGGCCAATGCGCTGGCGGTCTTCCCCGGCGGCTTCGGCACCTTCGACGAGATGTTCGAGATCCTGACCCTGCTGCAGACGCGCAAGGCGCCGCCGGTCGGGGTGGTGCTGTTCGGCCGCGACTACTGGGAGGAGGTGGTGAATTTCGAGGCGCTGGCCCGCCACGGGCTGGTCGACTCGCACGACCTCTCGCTCTTCGGACTGGTGGACGAGCCGGAGGAGGGCTGGCGGTGGCTGCTCGCGCATGGGCTCGAGGCGCATACGCCGGCGGCCGAGGCGGCCTCCGAGGAGGGTTGAGGAGGCCGGGCGCCATCAACCCGGCGGCGGCAGGCAGGCCGCGGCAAGCTGCGCGAAGGCCCGGGCGCGGTGGCTGATGCGGTGCTTCAGCGCGGGGTCCATCTCGCCGAAGGTCTCGGCATGGCCGTCCGGGATGAACATCGGGTCGTAGCCGAAGCCGCGCCCGCCGCGCGGCGGGTGGACCCAGCTGCCCTGGACCTTGCCCTCAAAGCCCTCGGTATGGCCGTCCGGCCAGGCGAGGAGGAGGGCGCAGGTGAACCAGGCGCAGCGGTCCGCATGCGGCGCCGCCAGCGCCGCGACCTTCGCCATCGCCATGGCATAGTCGCGGCCGCCGCCCGGCATCTCGGCCCAGTCGGCGGTGCGCACGCCAGGATCGCCGCCGAGCGAGGCGACCGAGAAGCCGCTGTCATCGGCCAGCGCCGGCAGCCCGGCGGCGCGCGCCGCGGCCAGCGCCTTGATGGCGGCATTGCCGAGGAAGCTGTCCTCGGTCTCGGCCGGCTCGGGCAGGCCGAGCTCCTTCACCGAGACCACCTGCAGGCCGTGCGGGGCGAGCAGCGCCGCGACCTCCCGCAGCTTGCCGGCATTGTGGCTGGCCAGCACCAGCCGGCCCGGTTCGAGCCGTCGAGGGGGCGCGGCCCGCGCCGGCCGATCCGGACCCTCGCGGCCTTCTCCGGGATCCCCGCGAAGCGGCGCTTCGCGGGGTGGGGCGCCGCTCCGGTCATCGGGCGGCATGGCTGGGGCCGGCCGATTCAGACCTCCGCGGCCTGCGCCGCTCCGGTCATCGGACGGCATCAGCCGATGCCCACGGCGGCGCGCTGGTGGCGGAAGAGCTGCCCGGTGCCGTGGCGGGCGAGCCCGAGCAGGGAGAGGAGCTGCGCCTCGGAGAAGGGCTCGCCCTCCGCCGTGCCCTGCACCTCCACCAGGCCACCCTTGCCGGTGAGGACGAAATTGGCATCCGCCTGCGCCTTGCTGTCCTCGTCATAGTCGAGGTCGAGCACCGCCTCCCCCTGCCACAGCCCGCAGGAGACGGCGGCTACCTGGTCCTTCAGCGGCATGGTGGCGATGACGTTCTTCGAGAGGCAGTGGCGGAAGGCCAAGTGCAGCGCCACCCAGGCGCCGGTGATGCTGGCGCAGCGGGTGCCGCCATCCGCGGTCAGCACGTCGCAGTCGAGGGTGATGGACATCTCGCCCATCGCCTTCAGGTCGGTCACGGCGCGGAGCGAGCGGCCGATCAGCCGCTGGATCTCCTGCGTGCGGCCGGACTGTTTTCCGCGGGCCGCTTCGCGATCCCCGCGCGTGTGGGTGGCGCGGGGGAGCATGCCGTATTCGGCGGTAACCCAGCCCTGGCCGCTGCCGCGCAGGAAGGGCGGCACGCGGGCCTCGACCGAGGCGGTGCAGAGCACCTCCGTGTTGCCCATGCGGATGCGGCAGGAGCCCTCGGCATGCCGGGCGACATGGGGCTCAAGGACGACGTGGCGCAGGGCGTCGGAGGTGCGGCCGGAAGGACGGGTGGTCATGGCGGCGGGGTATCACCGCGGCGCCGGGCGGGGAAGGGCACAGATTCCGGGCGGCCCGGGTCGGCGAAGGCGTCGGAACGCTGTCGGGGGACTATCCGGAATTTCGCGTGGGACCGCGATGATCAGGCGGTGGTGAAGCGGTCCTCGAAGAGGTTGGCGAACTGCACCTTGGCGGCGGTCCATTCCTCAAGGGGATCGTCCACTCCTTCATGGTCCGGTTCAAGAGTATCCCTATGGCCAAGGCCGCGGACGCCGAGGTCAGGGGCGGGCGGCGTTCGCCGTCACGGGTCGGGGCTGAAGTCCTCGGCGGCGCCCATCCTGGACGTGCCGTGGTCAGCCTGCTGGCTTGCGCCGGGTGGCTGGCTTGCGTGACCAGGCCTTGGCGAAATCTTCGACGGCTTTTGCGTGCTCATCGAAGTCGATGGCGGCGGGATCGAAGGGTGTGCCGACCCACTGGACCATCTCGGCATGGCTCTCGTGCTTCGGGTCGCCGATCGCCTCGAGGAACTCGGCATAGCCCGGGGGTCCGCCAACGTCCTCGGGCGGGCAGCGGCCTGTGGCGTCGATCAGGAACGGGTAGAGCAGGCCGGGGATGGCATCCGTGATGCGCTCGACCTTGACCGTGTGTTCCCAGCCATCGCCGAAGTCGTAGAGGTACTTCAGCGTCTTCGCGCCGGTGTCCTCGATGACGTCGAGGAGGCGCGTCTTGCGGGCATCGAGCGGGCCGTCTCCCCAGTCCGGGTCGGGCACGCCCCAGCCCACGCCGCGGGCGCGGATCTCGTAGAGATGGCTGTTGGTCCAGCCCATGGCGGCCTGGAGCACCAGGTGCAGGCGATCGAGCCGGATGGTCAGCGGCACCTCGACACGGCGCGCCACTGCGGGCTTGACGTCGTCGAGGGTGATCTTGAGCCGGGCGATGCTGCTGGTCATGCCGCCGCCTTTCCCTCCCTCGCCCGGGCCCAGTTCCAGGGCAGCAACTCGTGCAGGCGCGAGGCGGGGTGGTCGGCGATGCGGGCCAGGACATCGGCCAGCCAGGCGCGCGGATCGACGTCGTTCAGCTTGGCGGTGTAAATCAGCGAGACCATGGCCGCGGCGCGGCCGCCGCCGCGATCGCTGCCGGCGAACAGCCATGACGTCCTGCCGAGGGCGATACCGCGCAGCGCCCGTTCGGCAGCATTGTTCGTGCGGCAGATGCGGCCATCGGCGAGGGTTGGAAGCACTGCTTCCAACGGCGAAGGCTTCCCAGCGCACCAGCATGTAGTCCATAGCCTCGGCGACCGGCGCATGCCGGGACAGCTTGCCCAGGATCCGCAGCTTCTCCTCATCCCGCCAGCGGCGTCGCCGCTCAGCCCCGGTGATGACCTCCATCCCGCATCCTGCCCTCCGTCCTTACCGGCGCTCGAAAGAACGCCGGTAAAATCGGAAGACAGATCCAGCGCAGGTCTGGCAGGCGGCCTCCACCGGATGGGTGCGCCGCGATCGCCGGGACAGACTTCCCCTATTGCGCACCGATGTTCTGCCATGCGTGCTGCCATCTATGCCCCGGTGAGACCGTCGGAGGCGTTTCTCGCTCGTCCGAAGGCGGCGACCTTCCCATTCCACTGGTGGGTCGGCGCTCCCAGCCAGGAAACCCCCTTGACGCAGTTACTTCGCGTCGGCCCCTTGATGTCGCTCGGTGGCCGCCTTGCGCAGCACATCCCAGGTCGACCCGCCGTCGTTGTGGATGTCGAATTGGTCGTGTTCGTCCTTGGGATATCCCCCGTGGTCCTGGCGCGACACCAGGCGCCATATCAGCCAACCGGCGCAGCCAGGGGTGTCGCGGATCGTGCGCAGCCAGTTCGCGTATACCTGCGCCTGGTCGGGATGGCTGCGGGCATAGCCGAACTCCTCCAGCAGCACTGGCTTGTTTTGCTGCTGGCCGAGCGCGCAGAAATCCCGAATGCGGTCGTCAAACTGCGCAGGCGTGAGCCGGTAATAGAGTGGGTAGCCGTGCCACACGGCAAAGTCGAGATGCGGGTCGGCGACATCTGAAAGCCGGTTCACAACATTCGCTTGGCCGGATGTTATAAGTTGATTCGGGGCAATCGAACGCACATAGGCCGCCATGTCGGAGATCCAGCTCTCCTGCAGCCGCTCGGGTTTCGCCTCCGGCTCGTTCATCAGGTTCCAGGCCATGATCGTCGGCTCATCCCGGTATGCAAGGCCGGTGTGAGGGTTGACATGCTCCACGATTTCCCTGACCCAGCGGCGGTAATCCGCCCGGGTTCGCGGATCCTCGAAGAAGAAACGATGCTTGTCGTCGCTGCCGTACCAAGCCCGCATCTGCTGCGCGCCGCCGGTAAAGGCCCAGAAGTCCAGGAAGGCGACGATCAAGCGAAGATTCCGCTTCTTCGCCTCGGCAACGAGCATATCGAATCTGCCGATCCCGTTCTCCCCCCAATTGATGGCCATACCGCCGCGCGTCGGGTCCCAATAGAGCATATAGCGCCCGTTCACCCCGAGATTGCTTGTCTCGCTCTTGCTCTGGAAATCCCAGATCGTCGGCACCGTCCCATCGATGGAGCCAATCACCGGCTGCAGGAAGGTTCGCACCGTGTTTGCGCCGAGCGCGACCGCATCGTCGAGCATGCGGAGCACCTCCTGGTCAGAGCCGTAGGTCAGATAATGATTGTTCACGCCGGCGACCCGGAACGGCTTGCCGTCGAGCACGAATTGCGTGCCGTCCACCCCGACGAATCCCGCCCTCGGCGACCGCGGCACGACGTCCGGCGCCGCTGCTCTGCCTGGCAGGAGCGCCAGGCAGAGCAGCAGGATCGAGGCGAGGATCGACCGCATTCCAACAATCTCCTGGCGCCGGGCCGTGGACTCTGCGGCCACGGTCACGGCCGAGCCTCCTTTGCCGCGCCAGGCCGGTTGCTGACCTCGGGGGCCGCACGCAGCCCAGCCGTGTAACCCATCGCCGCCCCCTTCATCCCCAGCGGAAACCGCGCCGTTGCCAGTAGCGGCGGCAGCATGGCCAGCGCCTGCGCCGAGATCGACAGCAGCCAGCCCAGGGTGAATCCCTCCAGCCCCGCCAAGGATCCACCAAGGCAGGCGGCCGCGATCTCGAAGCTGCTCCAGGCGGCGTAGCGGACCGATGCGCGACGCATCGTTCCCCGCAGCCGCATCAGCGCCAGGTAGTGCGCCCGCACGGACAGGCTGACGATCCCGAAGCCCAGAAGTCGCAGGCTGGCGCCGGCGATGTCCGGGTAGGCTGGGTTGAAGAAGGCCAGGATGTCGCGCGAGGCCAGGAACAACACCAGGCCGGCGAGAAGGGAAAATCCCGTTGCCAGGATAAGCGAAAATCCGAGCCGCCCGGCGCCGCCATCCGCGTCCTGGTTACCGATACGGTAGAGCACCACGGTGAGCGCCGCCGGAAACATCGAGGCGGCGTGAACCACGGCCCAGGCCGGAAAGAAGGCAGCGTTGACGGTCGGGGAAAAGAGCACCGCCACCAGAAAAGGGAAGAGGATAGCTGGTGCCTGCGCCGCAAGATTGAGCGCATGGTGGTCCGCCACTCGAGCGATTCGCGGCGGCAATAGCAGCATGTCGGGAGGCCCGGGAACGAAGACGCCGCGGCGGACCGCAATGCTGCCGGCCAGCAGCAGCGAAAGGGCCGCCCCCAGCGTCCAGACGAGCAGGATGGCCATGCCGCCCTGCCCGGGCCAAAGCAGCGCCATGCCGGCGAGAAGCAGCAGTTTGACGAGGGAGAAGCTGACATTCCGGAGGAGTTGGATGTCGCTTCGCAGCAGCCCGATCAATGCGTGATCGCCGACCAGCGCAACGCCGGTGAGAGCGCAACCCACCGCGAAGAGCGGGATCTGCATGCTCCCGCCGTCGCCGGCGCGGCCGAGAACGGGCCAGGCCGCAGTGAGGAGAGCATAGGCGAGACCGAGCGCGCCGGAGACCACGAGCGATGTCAGCAGCGCCGCCGGGATCAGGCCCCGATCGGCCCGGTCCTGGCGCGGGGGCTCACCGATCAGCAGCGTGCCCAGCCCGACCTCACCGAGCAGACCGATCAAACCCATCATCGAGATCAGGGCGGACGCAATGCCCACCGTCTCCGGCGGGAAGGACCGCGCTGCAACCCACCAGAAGGCGAAGCCCAGCACCGCGGTGCAGACATTCCCGATGGTCACTGCACCGGAGTTGAGCAGCAGGGGTAGGTTCACCCGCAGGGCCCTTCGCGCCGCCGGCAGCATATCAGCCCTCCGCCGTGCGTGTCGCAGCGGCTCCTGCCGCCTCGGCCGGCCGCTCCGACCTGCTCCACAGGTGTCGGCCACGGATGAATCCCGCGCCGGCGCAGGCGAGACCGAGGATGATCATGCCGGCGCGCGCCGCCGCGTTCCGGTCCAGCCGCGTGAGCGCGCGGACGAGATCGCGGCCCACCGCGCGGCTGAGCACGCCGAGCACGTAGCCGCGCTCCGTCGCCAGATTGCCGTGACGCGCCGAGAGCGCCGCCACGCGCGCCTTGGACAGGCCCTCGGCGTGAGTCCGGCGGCAGAAATAGCGCACCGTCATCCGCTCGGCGCTCACCTTGTGCCAGATCCGCGTGGAAGCGTCGCTCATGAACCGCCCATCCGGAAAGGCCGCCCGGGCGCGGATGCAAAGTTCCGTTTCCTCGCAACTCAACAAAACCGTATTCGCCCCGGTGCGGCCCAATTGGTGGCTGAAGCCGCCAATGCGATCGAACACCTCGCGGTGGAACATCATGGCACCGCCCTGCAGATTACGAACCTCCCCGCCGCCGAGCGCCTCGGCGCCGGGAAAGCTGCAGCCGACCGTCCAGAGGAATTCGGGGGGGAACCAGGCCGGTGGCGTGCCCAGCCATTGCGGCGCCACCGGGTTGGTGGCGCCAAGCACGCCCGGCTCGGCGCAGCGTCGTTCCAGGCGCTCAATCCAGTCCTCCGCCGCGACCGCATCGTCATCGAAGAAGACCAGGAGGTCGCCCCCTGCCAGCGCGATGCCGGTGTTCCGTCCGCCCGAGAGGCCGCGCTGCTGCTCGTTGGCGACGACCCTGAGATCCGGGAAAGCCTCGGCGGCCCTCGTCAGCAGTTCCGGGTTGTGGTCGACGACAAGGAGGATCTCCTCCGGCACCCGCGTCTGGCGTCGCAGGGAGGCGATCGCCTCGCCTATGGCATCCCAGCGATCCAGTGTGTAGGCGCAGATGATGACGGAGATGCTACGCCGGCTCTCAGGCATGGTTGTACCCCAGGACATGGTGACGCAGACGGGCCCAGGCGGCCGATCGGAGGCGATCGCGCAGGACGGCCATGGACGTCGGTCGCGTGCCGAGGAGTGCGTCCAGCGCTACCGTCTGCGTCTGCTCGCAGGCGATGTGACGCGACAGCGCGAAAGGATTCTCGTCCGGGCGGCTGGTGCGGTAGCCGACGGCGCAAGCCGAGCCGAAGCCGGCCTCTCGTACCGCGCGGCGGACGCCCGGAGAATGATAGCCGAAGGGATAGGCGAAGCTGTCCACGGCAATGCCCAGTTTGTCCTCCAGCGTGCGCTTCGAAACCACGATCTCGCGTGCGGCCTCGATCCTTGGCAGCGCGTCGAGCGCGGGGTGGCTTGCCGTATGGGCGCCGATCTCGATGCCGTGCTGCGCCAGCTCGGCCAGTTGCCCCCAGTTGAGCATGGGCAGGTGCCCGGCGCCGATGCCCTGCAGCCAGGCGCTCGTCCGGCCGACATAGCCGGTCGTGACATAGAGCGTCGCACGCATGCCGTACCGGGCGAGCGCCGGCATCGCGTGCTCGTGGAAGTCGGCGAAGCCATCGTCAAATGTCAGGACGACCGGGCGCGCGGGCGGGTTCTCCAAACGCCCGGCACGGAGCCGCATCAGCTCGCCGATGGTGAGCGCGGTGCAGCCCCGCTCGCGCATATGCCGCAATTGCTGCTCGAAACCGCGCGGCGTCACGGAGAAGCGCCGGAACCGGCGCGGTGCCCGCTCCGAGACGCTGTGGTACATGAGGATGGGAGTGTCCGTGGTCATGCGGCGCATGCCTGGCCGCCCCGGCGCGGGGCCGCAAAAATGCCGCGGACGCGCCGCAGCGGCGGCCGTCGCGGCGGATGCAGTGACTGCGTGGCGGGCCTGACGCTCAGTACGAGCGAGGCACGCGCGAGGGCCGGCTTCGACATCGGCCCGATCAGGTGGACGGTCCCGGGCCGCAGGAGCAAAAAGAAATCGCTCGTGGCAGCAATCCCATTCGAATTCAACCGAGTAATGTCCGCAGCGTCTTGGCTTGAGAGTGCCGCGGTTTTCATTGAGGCCGCTCTTCCGCAGGGGTTCCGGTCACCGGCATTCGGCTTCAACTTTCACGTCCTCTACGCAGACAGATAATCGGCCGATCCTTTATAGCTTACAATCTGTGCCGGATTGCCCACCATAACTGCCTTTTGAGGAACATCCCGTGTAATCAGGGAATTCGCCGCAATCACCGCGTCGTCTCCCACTTCCAGTTTACCGGCCAGTATGGCGTTCGCGCCCAAATAGACGCGGTCGCCCAGTACGGGGACGCCACGCCGCTCTCCACGCCCGGAAATTCCCAGAGTGACACCTTGGGAAATATTGCACATTTTCCCGATGATCACGTCTGGATGCAAAATTATATTGCCGAAGTGACCGATGTAGAAGCCGGGCCCTATGGTCGCACGGTAAGGTATTTCAATACCAGTACTTATTTCAACTACCTTCTGCCAAATCACACAAAGCACAAGCAAAGCCCCCTTTATGGTTGGCGGAAGTCGGCTGGCATAAAGAGAATGAGCGATCCTATATTGCAGCAGCGCCCATAAGCCTTGATTCAGGACGATCAATGCCAAGCGTGAAATGTTTGGACAGTAGCGACGATACCGATCAACATCCTCGAGGTATTCTCTCATCCAAACGCGCATTCGAAATTCCTCTGAGCCTCGAAGACTCCGAATGAGCCCCACGGTTGATTGGAAGCTGCACTCGATGGTGGGCTTTTCAGTTCGCAGTCCGTCCCGCCTGATGGTTCTGGTCGATACCGAGGCGAGTGCGCATTGCGTTGCGCGATCAGGACCGTCCCAATCGTGACGCCTCGTATCGAGTCGGGTGGCGGTCGGTAGGAGCCGACGCCACGCGCCGCGCCATCCGAATGCGGCATCGCCACCGCGGCGATGGCATCAGGAGCGCTCTGCCGGAAGGGCATGGACCGCTCCTTCGCTGTTGCGGCGCTGGCTGGCATCCTTGGCCAGGAGGTCGCGGTAGATCGCCTCGATACGGGCAACGACGGAAGCGGCCTTCAGGGTCTCGATCCGCTCCAGGCACCCGGCGGCGAGTTGCGCTCGCAGCCCGGGATCATTGAGAAGGCGCTGCATCCCGGCCGCCAGCGCCTCGGCATCGCCGGGCGGCACCAGCAAGCCGTTCCGCCCGCCCTCGACCAAGTCCGGCATGCCGCCGATATCGGTGACGATCATGGGCTTGCCGAAGGCCATGGCCTCCATCACCACGGTTGCGCAGGGTTCGGGCCAGACCGAGGGCGCGAGGCCGAACATGCAGCGGCGCCAAGCTTCCAATACCGCGGCGTGCGGCCAACTGCTGAACACCCGTACGCCCGGCGGCAGGTCGCGCAGCTCTTCGGCATAGCTCCGGCCAATCAGGACCAGAGGCGGTGCGTCCTGCAAGCGGCGATAGGCCTGCAGCAGCACAGGCACGCCCTTCTGGTAATTCAGGTCGCCGACAAAGAGCATGTAAGGCGCGTCCGGCAACAGCTCCGGCAATGCAGGGGGGATCGCCGGGGGCGCACCGAGGTCGTCGGGAATGAAATTCGGCACCACCTCGCAGTGCCCTTCCAGCCCATTCAGCGCAGCGACGGCGCAACTGACGGCGAGAAAGCGGTCGACGCCGCTGCGCACCAAAGGGCTTGAGGCGCGGGTGGCGAGAGCCGTCACCGTGCCCTTGGCGGTGCCGTAATGGGCACGGGCGCAGGTGAGGCATTTCCCGAGCGCCGGCCCGCTACAGGGACGTCCCTGCCGCATCAGGTTCTTTCTGGCGCAGACGAGACTGTAATCATGCAGCGTCTGCACGAGGCGGGCCGGGAAGAGGGGCCGGAGCGGCAGGTAGGAATGAACTATCCAGTTGTGCGCGTGCACGATGTCCGGACGTTGCCGCCGCATCACGCGCGCAAGACCGGCCAACAGTTCCGGGTCGGGGAAGGGGGGCGCGAGGCGCCGGTCGCTCTCGGTGAAAAGGCTTCCCACGCGCTGGAGCGTGCCGCGCAGCCTCAGAACCCGGACATCGCCGTCCATCTCCTCGACGGCGGCGGCCGGGTGCCGGAGCGTGGCGACCGAAACCTCGTGACCCCGGCGTGCAAGGGCCGCGCCCAGGTTCCGGACGTGCCGCTCCTCACCGCCGATAACGGGCGGGTAGAACTGAGTCAGTTGGAGAATGCGCATGATGCCCCACTCGGTTCCGTCGAGGCCTGGATAGCGGCGTCGCGCGCTGCGGCTGCCACGGCCTGACAGGCGCGGCGAATGGATCCGGCAGA
The DNA here is from genome assembly GCF_030657435.1 of Paracraurococcus lichenis. Lineage (GTDB taxonomy): Bacteria > Pseudomonadota > Alphaproteobacteria > Acetobacterales > Acetobacteraceae > Paracraurococcus > Paracraurococcus lichenis. Next base: position 103,974 of record NZ_JAUTWS010000017.1, read on the forward strand.
AGATGGAGTCACGGCGCTGCTACCTGATGGTCGCAATCGGCCACCATGTCGGCTTCGCGCAGCATGGCGGTCTCGATCCGCCCTCCGAGGAAGTAACAGCCGCGTCGTGAGACCTCGGCCGGTATCGTCACGCGCAATCCACGACCCCGTGCCGCGCGCATAGGTTTCCTGCGAAAAGATCCTTTGCTCGACATCGATCAGGACCGGCTGGCCGGCAACGACCGGCAATCCACGCGCCGCATAGAGGCAATCCGGATTCGTGCAGCGCCAGGCTCGGTCGCCGGCCTCCGGCGCTTCCTGGCAGCGCGGGCAGCAACTGACTGCCGCCAACTCGCGCCGGTCGATCACGCCAGTTCGCGCGGAATGGCTTGGCATGTGAGCGTCCTGCATCCGCATCCGTGGTTCCTCAAGCTTCAGGTTCCATCCAGACTTTCCGGTAGACGCGGCTACGGTTGCTGCTCTTGAAGAGCCGGGCCTCGATGCGGAGCGCCCTGCCCGCTGGCGAGTGAAAGTCGTAGGTTCGCGTGAGGCTCTCGCCCGGAGCGAGGTCGAGCGCCTGCCAAAGCACGACGGGCAGGCCGTCACGGAGAACCTCGACCTCGTATCGGATCGGCATGTCCTCGCCATTCCGGATGCCGATGGTCACTCTCCCGGACCCTGCCTCCCCGATGGGTACCATCCAGAATTCAGTGACCCTGAATTCTCGGAAACTGCGGGAGTCATGGACCGCGAGGGCAAAGGCGGATCCGGTCACGAGAAGCGCCAGGACAAGAAGGCAGCATGGCCCGACGCGGATGGTGACGGTCGCGCCGCTCCATGGCAGGCGCTGAACCTGCTCGGCCGCACCGCGGATCATGGCAACACTCGCGGCGCACACGACGCCGCCAGCGAACCAGCCGACCCACCCCATAGGCCCGAGCTTCCCCAGCGCAGCCAGCAGGAAGCCTCCCGGCACAGCCCAGACAATGCTCAAGATCGCAGCGAGCGAGTGCCATTCGAATCCCGACCGCCGGGGCAGACGGATGGCGTGCAGGAAGGCGTGTCCTGGCCAGTACAGGGCCAGGGGAAGGCAGACAGCTGCTCGAACCGCTACATCCTCGCTGTAGGCGACGGCGCCGATCGCACCGACCGCCCAAAGGCAGGCGAGGGCGAGGCTGACTGACCTAGCCGCCATCGCGCAGTCTCTGAACAGCGAAGATCCCCATGAAGCCATTGTCGAAGACGCGGTCGACGCCGCGCATCCGGCTGAATTTCAGCAATGTGGCGGGATCGACGAAGCCATGTGATGCAAACAGGTCCTCCATGTCATCGTAATAGTGACCGAGAGTGGGCCGCGCCGTGGTGAGGCGGTAATCAACGAGCAGATAGTCCACCTGCCCGCGCCGCAGAATCTCACGCTCACCCCGAGTGATTTGCGACGAGAGAAAAAGATAGGAGGTATCAATGCCGTCGTAGAGCCCGGTCACGACCTGCTGCCGACCATAGGTTGCAAGTAGCAGTCGGTTCACCCGATCAGCCGCGAAGCGGTTGCCCTCGCCGAGCCATTCCCTGCTCCAGAGAGCTGTCTCGATGCCCATCGGCTCGACCGAACCGGAATCCGCCGCGACGGCATAGGGCGAGCGAATGGCACTGACGCCCCAGCCGGCGACGATGCCGCCGACAAAAATGACCGTCAGTGCCAGACCGGTCCCGAGTGCCGACCACCAGCGGTGGCGTCCGGCCGTCCAGAGATGGACGATGCTCACCGCTACGACCAGGGCGACACCAAGGAAGACGAAAGACCCCATGCGATTGCCGATTTCCCAGCCCGCGGAGGTCAGGCGGAAACCGACCGAGACCGGTAGCCCGAGGGTCACCAGCGCCAGCAGCACCATCCAGGGATTGGTCCACCGCAGCCGCAGGCACTGCCGGAAGGCGCTCCAGCCATCAGCGGGCCGGGCTGCGATCGCGAGGGCGCGCAAGAACCCGGTCGACAGTGTCACGGCGACGAGCAGCAATGACAGGATGCTCGTGACCCTCAACCAGATCGGGGTCACCTGTCCGCCAGGCAAGACGAAGAGCTGCTTGGTCATGGGCCCGCCGTTGATGAAGCGGGTCAACTCGGCCGCGCCTTTTTCAAGGATAGGGCCAAGGTAGTTCTCGCTCGGGTTGCCCAGCGCCCATGCCCAGAAGCCCGGCAGCAAGACCGTCAACATTGCAATGCTCAAGATGCCCCATCGCCGCACGGCCCGCGCGGCGCACGGCCAGACCATAAGAGCGAGCAGCAGCATGAAGATCGCCGCGAAATACGCCGACATGTGATGGGTCACCGCCAGTGCCGCGAAGAGCGGAACCACGATGCCGAGCGCCACCCCGATCCGCGGCGCGAGCGGATCGTGCAGCATCGTGCTTGCGAGCAATGCGCAGGCGAAGAGAACGATCGCCAAACTCTCGTACGCGTACTGCGCATTGAAGAAGACGAAGCCGGAATTTCCCATGTAGACAAGGCAGGCGATGGCCGCGAGCCGCGCGGAACCGCTGATCCGCTCGTAGAACATGAAGAGGACCGTGACGAAGACAAGGCGCAAGACCGCCAGCAGCAGAGTGCCGCAGGCAAAGACCGACAGGCCGGTCATTTCGACCATGGCCGTGGTGACCAGTTCCAGCCCCGGATAAAGCGGGCTGATCGGCAGTAAAGGGTTGGGCAGGAAGAGCCGACGGGTCTCGAGGATATCGAGTGCCGTCATCCAGTGCAGAAATTCATCGAAATGCACGAAGGCGGTCGGCGCATAGAGCAGCTTCAGCGCGAAGCAGGCGGCGGCGAGCAGCAGCAGCAACAGGATCCGCTCGGCGCGTGCAACCGTGTGCCAGGCAACGCGCATGGCAATCGGCAGGTAGAGCGCGGCGAAGCTCGACCACAGCAGGGGAGACGCCCAGGGGGCGCCGTGATATCCGGCATGATGGGCGACAGCCACCGCCAGCAGGCAGACGGCGGTGGTGAGGCTGAGCGCTGCGATCCACCACGGGCTCGGCGATACGGTAACGGCCGCTTCTTGCGGGAGGGTGCCGGGGCCGATCGGCTCGAGCAGTCGACGGAGCAGGCCCGGGCGTGCCATCCCGGCGCCGAGGCCCGCATCGGCGAACCGGGACCGGGTCATGTCCTGCCGATGCGCGATCAAAGTCATCGGCCCTTGGTCGCGCTGCGATAGACGGCCAAGAGGCGATCGGCGCAGTCCTGCCAATCCGGCAGCGGTGCGGCGCGGCCTGCGCGGTTGTCGGTGAGCGCCGCCAAGACAGCCTGGGCGATCTCGGTGCTGCCGGCCGCCGGTCGCACTGTCGCGACCATGCCCTCCTCTGCCATCTCCATAAATCCGGTGGAGTCGGTGACGAGGACGGGGAGGCCGAGGGCGAGCGCCTCGAGCACGGCGACAGGATGCGCCTCGTACTCGCTCAGCAGCACGACAAGCGCGGCGCTGCCAAGCAAGGCCGCGAGCCTTTCGCGCTCTGCCGGCGGCACGCCTCCGATCTCGACCCGGTCCGCGATCCCGAGCCGGTCCGCGAGTTCCGTCAGCGCCTGCTGATAGGGCCCTTCGCCCAGCACGCGGAGCCGCGCACCGGGCCGCTGTGCCAGGATGTCCGGCATTGCCTCGATGGCGCGATGGTGGCCCTTGTAGCGCTCCAGCCGGCCGATCGAGACGATCAGCGGGCGCTCGGGATCCGCAGCCGCGGGCGCCTTGGCGGCGGGCAGTTGCGCGCCATTGGACACCACGCTCACCGCATCGCGGGGAAAGCGCATCCGCGCGCTGAACAGATCGGCCTCGAAGCGCGACACGGCGATCCGCCGGGTGGCACGCCGCACCAGACCGCCGAGCAGCGCCCACTGCAGCCCGCGCAACCGATTTCGCAGAGAGGAGGAATGGCCGCCGCTGTGGAAGGTGATGACGAAAGGCAGGCGCCGGCGCAGCGCGGCCAGCATGGCGAGCGGTGGGACCAGCGTGTGGCAGCCCTGAACATGCAGCAGGTCACAGTCGGCGCGCATCACCTCGCGCCAGATGCCGGGCGCCCAATAGTAATCCCGGCCACGCGGCCAGGCCGGCACGCGCCGGATAAGCATCCCGTCCGCTGCCTCGACCGGTGGGCGCGCCCGCGTCCGGTCGGCCGTCAGCACGGTGACGGCATGGCCGGCCGCGGCGAGGCGCCGCCCAACCTCGCGGACATGGGTTTCGATACCGCCCATGTCCGGCAGGTAGCGCGCCGCGACCATCAGGATCCGCAGCGGCCTGTCCTCGCCCGGCTCGATTGGCGTTCCGGCGGGTGCTGGGGCAGGCGGGGCCGGCGCCAGCGGCGCGGCGAGGGTCGTCACCAGGCATAGCCCTCCCTGGCGACCGGCCGCACTCTCTCGCGGACAATGGTCTTGAGGACGCGCCAGCCATCCGGAAGCGCGCGGAGATTGCTCTTTCCGTGCAGCCGTGGCGCCTCAAAGCTCGGCACCTCGATCACCTTGAGCCGGTGCCGAAGGGCCTGCAGGTTCAGGTAGGTCTCGACCTCGAAGCCGTCGCATGTCGGCTCAAGCAGTTCGGCATGGCGGCGCCAGAAGCCGAAATAGCCGTAGCAAAGATCGCTGAACGTCCCGCCGTAGAGCAGCCGGACCGCCTGGGTCAGGCCCCAATTGCCGAGGCGTCGGATGGCGGACATGTCGTCGGTCCCGCCCCCTTGAATGAAGCGCGATCCCTTGACGAAATCGCCGCCCGCAAGCAGCGCGCCGACCATCAGCACGATCTCGCGCGGGTGCATCGAACAATCGGCATCGAGTGCGATGATGATGTCGCCACGGGCGGCACGAAAGCCGGCGCGCAGCGCGGCACCCTTGCCGCGCCGCTCCGCCTGGACGATCTGCACGCCCTCTCGCACGGCGCGTGCGGTCTCGACCGTGCCGTCGGTCGAGTGGCCGTCGACAATGACCACTTCCTCGAGCCAGTTCGGCAGAAGCGGCAACAGGACCCGCAGATTCTGCGCCTCGTTCAGTGTCGGGAGCACCACGGAAACCCGCGGCATCGCGGGCAGACCATGAATGACAGGAGCAGGATTGCCACCGGGGAGGAGGCGCGACGAGACGTCGATAGCATGGTCTAGCGGGTGTACCACGGGCCATTCTCCTTCTTGGTTCAATCGCTCCGGCAAGATGCGCACCGTCCTGGTCGGAACTGCAGCCGCGATCACCCGAAAGCGCAGGTGCCACCCGTCACGGATGCAGCAAGGATCAACGTTGGACTTTGGACGACCCTTCTCCGGACAGGGACCGCGCGCTCAACAGGCTGCGCTCGCCCAGATCGGCGAGGCGATCCCGAGGCGACAAGGTGATGACCCGGACGAGATCGCCCGGGCGAAGGGGCATGGTCGGCTCGGCAGAGAGCGTCTCGGAGCCTTCCGACGTCTGGCGCACGACCTCGAAGCGGAGCTCCGTCTCAGCCGCAGGGCCGCTCAGCATGGGCCGCAGGAAAGCCACGATGCCCGATCCTGCGGCGAGCAATGGCGTGAGCTCATCGGCCTCGCGCTGCAATGCGGCGAGTTCCTGCTCGATCCCGCCGATGATGTCCGAGCGGAGGCGCGCCTGCTCGAGTTGCACAAGACTGAGCCGGTGCTCCGCATCGGCCAGTGCGGCGCGCGTGCCGGCCTCACGGTCCATGGCGTCACTCAGCTCGCTTTGGGTCTGGGCGAGCAGGAGCTTATGGATCGATCCCGTATCGAACAAGCGCTGCATACCCTCGAGCCGGCTTCGACGCTGCTCGACATTGGCTCGCATCGGCTCGATCCGGCTGCGTGCGACTTCGACCGCACGCTCCGCCGTGGTGACGGCGATCGCCACTGACTTCTCGCGCTCCTGCCGCGCGGCGACGAAGGGGGCGCGCTCGACCCGCGCCTCTTCCACCAGGGACTGCGCCTCGGCACGGCCGGCGAATTGCACGAGCTGATCGGGCAGCGCAGGCGAGTCGTTGCTGAGCTCGGCCCTCAGCACGGCGGACTTCGCCAGCACGCGGCGAATGCGCATTGCAGCGGAGGACGTCTTGCCGCTTTCGCGCAGCGCTTCGATGCCGGCCCAACGGTCGACATCCGGCGGACGCAGTCCACCCGCGAGCGACATGGCATGAAACGGCGTGAGACCGGGTTCGAACTTGTAGGTTCCGGGCTGACGGACCGGGCCGAGGACGAAGATGGGCCTGCGCTCGACCAGATCGACATTCACCGAGCCGCGACGTCCGATGATCCGTTCGTAGGCGGCCGCCAGGATCGCGGCGAGTTCGCCCGTGCTTCGGTCGGCAGCAACGAAACTGCCGAGCAGCGGTACGGAAACCCGCCAGTCCGAGCGAATGGTCAGTTCGCCCGACAGGCCCTGCTGCAGGTAGAAATTCAGCTCGGGCCTGGTTTGGCGCTGTTGATTGGCCCAACGGTCCTCGGCATCGGCGAGGCGCTCGTAGAACGTGATCCTGAGCTTGTCGCCAACGGCGAGCTTCACTTCATCCGGCACGGCGGAATGTGCCGGTGACGGCCGGACGGATTGCTGGGCGACGGAGTTGGGGCTCGCTGCCTGCCCCACATCTTGAGCGCCAGCGGCACCCGAAAGCAGAAGCAGGGAGAACGGCGCAGACACCAACGTTCCCAGGAGGCGCCTGCCTCGCTTGGAGTCATGAGAGATGTCCACTTTCGATCGCACTCCAGTTTGAGCAAATTAAGCAGGAAAGTACTTTCTTCCCGGAGATTGCATTTTTACTATTGGTCTATTTTGATAATTCTGGCACAAAATGGGACGCCCTCGGTAGGACCCTAATGTCGAATTCAATTCGTGGAAACATGTTAAATTCGCTAAGTGGATAAAAAATTCTTGAAGTATTATTTCTTGTTGGAGATAAGTACTAAAGAATGTCTTTTGAAAACGCCGCTGGTTGACATGTGCGGGTTCCCGCCACGACCTTCCGGTCGCGATCCCGGTGGGCACGAAGCACGCCATTGGATTTCGTGCCAATGCCCCGAATGTCTGCACCTCCCCGCAGATGGTGGACACCGCTGCTGAGCTCGAGAAGAGCGAGGTGTCCCGATGGCCAGCAAGACGAGGCGGGACGTCACGGCCGAGTTCAGGGCGGAGACGGTGGCATGGCTGGAGAGCCACGGCCGATCGCTGGCACAGCGACCCCGGAGACGCTGGCCAGCTATTTCGGGCTGAACCCGCGCGTCCGTCAGTCCGGTCTCGGCCTCGCGCAGCATGGCCGCATCAGCAAGCACGGCCGGGCCCATGCCAGGGGGCCATGCTGGTGGAGGCAGCCCTGGGCGGCGAGCAAGGCGCCGGGCCCGCTGCGGGCCTTTGTCCTGCAGATCCGCGCCAAGCGAGGGCATCAGGTCGCCGCTGTGGCGGTCGCCCGAAAGCTCGCCGTGATCTGCTGGCATCTGCTGACCAAGGACACTGACTACCTCTGGCAGCGCCCGGCGCTGGTGGCCCACAAGGTCAGGTCCATGGAACTGCAGGCCGGGCAACCCAAGCGCAAGGGCAACAAGCGCGGGCCGAGCCACGAATACCACGTCAAGGAGTTGCGTGACCGCGACATCGAGGCCGCCCGGCAGGCCGAGCGTGCCTACGATCACGCTGTCAAAAATTGGCAGCCAGCACGGTCGCCATCAGGGTACACGGGCGCCGCAAAGGAGGCGCGACGATAAAGGCTGCGCGGCAGGGCTTGCACCTCCGAGCCCCGCTCTTCGCCGCGCGGTCACCCGTGCCAGGGGGGAATACCCGATCGGACGCACAAGAGTCTTGGTCGATCTCATCCCTATCCCGCTTTCATCCATGACCACCGGCGCCCGCGCGCTCGCGCGCCGGCCGAAACCGATATCCAGCGCTTCTTTCAGGTCAGCCCACCTTCAGTGCACCAGATGCTGCTGATACTTGAGAAAGCCGGCTTGATCTCACGTCAGCCGGGGGCGCTCGCTCCGCTACCCTGGTCATCGACCGCCAGCGACCGCCAGAACGTCATTCCAGGATCGACCAAGCAGTCAGAATGACTCTGCAGAGGATCCAGCACGAACCCCGACACAACCAACGGGTGAACCAGGGCATCCTCGCCAGCCTGCCGAGTATTCGGCATCTTCCCGTCCAACATGAGACGCGCGGACTGACGGAGCATAGTTCCGTATTCGGAACCAGCGCTGCAGGCGCCCACTTCCAGTGCAACGCGCCAAATATGAGCACAAATTCTTCGTCGATACCGGAATGGAGCGCGTTTTCGGAGAAATTCGTGGGCTGATCGGCCCTGTTCGAGGTGGTTCAATCACCGCCTCGATCTGCCTTGAGACCCCTCGCCCGAGGACAGCCATGTCACTCTGCCGAGCCTTGACGTCGTGTCCGAATGGTTGAGCCAAACGACCCCGTGCGGGCCGGATGGCCTTGGACAGCACTGCGCGTCGCACGTGCGCGGCCCGGCTTCGTACTCGGTTATGCCATCGTCCTCAGCGCCGTCCTGCTCGGCCTGCTGGCGCCGCTGATCGCACCCTATGATCCCATACAAGCGGACCCGGCCGAATTCCTTCAGCCGCCCAGCCTGCGCCACTGGTTCGGCACCGACGCCGTCGGCATGGATATCCTGTCCCGCGTCATCCATGCGCCGCGCATCGACCTCACCATCGCCGTGACGGGTACCGTCCTGTCGGCATTGGCGGGTGGGTTGCTCGGCGCCTGGCTCGGCTACTACAGCCGACGCGGCGGCATGCGTTCCGCCATCGCCTATCTGGTGATGCGCATCGCCGACGTCATGCAGGCCTTCCCGGTCTTCGTCTTCGCCATCGCGCTGGTGGCCAGCCTCGGGCAAAGCATCCAGACCGTCATCCTGGCCATCGCCTTCGTCAACATCCCGATCTACCTGCGGCTGATGCGGTCGCAGGTGCTGACCATCCGCGACATGCGCTTCGTCGAGGCCTCGCTCGTCGCCGGCCTGTCCGATGCGCGGACCATCCTGCGGCACGTCATCCCCAATGCCATGGGGCCGGCGATCGCCCAGCTTTCGGTCAATATCGGCTGGTCGATCCTGCTGACGGCAGGCCTCAGCTTCGTCGGCGCCGGCGTCCGGGCGCCGACACCCGAATGGGGCAGCATGATCGCGACGGGATTCCAGAATGTCGTGACCGGCCAGTGGTGGCCCTCCGTCTTCCCGGGCCTTGCCCTGGCGATCACGGTCTTCGGCTTCTCGCTCGTCGGCGGCAGCATCGAGGTGCTGAGCGACCCGGCCAAGGCCCGCCGGCTGGTGCAGGATATCGCGTTGCGCGACCGGGCGGCGGGCAGGGCGGTATGAAGGCCCTGCTCGGCTTCCTCGGGCAGCGGATGCTGTTCATCCTGCCGCAGCTCTTCGGCATCCTGCTGGTCAGCTTCTTCCTCATCAAGTCCATCCCCGGCGATCCGGCCGTGCTCATGCTCGGGCCGATGGCGACGGCCGAGGCGGTGGGCGCGCTGCGCAGCAAGCTGGGCCTCGACCATTCCCTGCCCGTGCAGTTCTGGTACTTCCTCGGCGACCTGGTGCATGGCGACCTCGGCACCTCCTGGCAGACCACGCGGCCGGTGCTCGAGGATCTGCTGCAGCGCTTCCCGGCGACGCTGGAGCTCGTCACCCTCGGCCTGCTCCTCGCCATCCTGATCGGCCTGCCGCTCGGCATCGCCGCGGCCTTCGAATCGAAGGGGATCATGGGACGCATCGCCGGGCTCTACGGCCTCGCCGCGGGCGCCCTGCCGGATTTCTGGTTCGCCCTCGTGCTCGTCTTCATCTTCTACACCCTGTTCCAGCTCGTGCCGGCGCCGCTCGGCAGGCTCGACTTCGCCATCCTGCCGCCGGACCCGGTCACGGGCAGCCTCCTCATCGACAGCCTGCTCGCCGGCGACTGGGACGCCTTCTCCTCCGCGGCCGGCCATCTGCTGCTGCCGGTCCTGACGCTCGGCGTCATCAATGCGGGTCCGATCCTGAAAATGGCCCAATCCAGCACCGAACGCATGCTGCAATCCGACTTCAGCCGCTTCGAGGTCCTCTGCGGCCTGCCGCGCGGCATGGTGCTGCGCCATGCGCTGCGGAACGCGCTGCCCTCCATCATCACCATCATCAGCGTGCTCTACGGCTACCTGCTCGGCGGCGCGGTGCTGGTCGAGATCGTCTTCAGCTGGGGTGGGGCAGGTCAGTACGCCGTTCAGGGCGTGCTGAACTCCGACATCTACCCGGTGCTCGGCTTCGTGCTGTTCTCCGCGGTCTTCTCGCTCGCGGTCTACCTGCTCGTCGACATCCTCTATTTCCTCATCGATCCGCGGATCGGGCGCTGAGATGCTGAGCCTCGAGGCGGAACCCCGGGCGGCAGAGGCGTTGGACACCACGCCGCCCGTCATCGACATCAGCGCCCTGACCGTGGAGTTCCCGACATTGTCGGGCCGGTCGAGCACGGCCATCCGCGAGCTCGATCTCAGCATCGCGCGGGGCGAGATCTTCGGCCTCGTCGGCGAGAGCGGCGCGGGCAAGACCACGCTGGCCCGCTCCCTCCTCGGCCTGCCGCCCGCGCCCGGCCGCGTCGCCGCCGGGGAGATCCGCTTCGAGGGCCAGGACCTGCTGCGGATCGGCGAGCGGGCGCTGCGCCGGATGCGCGGACGGGACCTTTCCATGATCGTCCCCAACCCGCGCAGTGAGCTCAACCCGCTGTTGCCGGTGGGCGAGCAGATCATGACCGTCGCCCGCGTGCATCTCGGCGTGCCGCGGCGGGAGGCCCGGCGCCTCGCCCTCGACATGCTGCGGGCCGTGCAGATCCCCGACCCCGAGCGCCGCATGGCCGCCCTCCCGCATGAGCTGAGCGGCGGCATGGCGCAGCGCATCGTCATCGCCATTGCGCTCGTCTGCTCGCCGAGATTCATCGTCTCCGACGACGCGACTAGCGGCCTCGACGTGACGGTGCAGGCGCAGATCCTGGAGCTGCTGCAGCGCCTCGCCGCCGATCGCGGCAGCGCCATGCTGTTCATCACCCGCGACATCGGCATCACCGCGCATCTCTGCGACCGCATCGCGGTCATGCTGAACGGCGAGATCATGGAGCTGGCGGCGCGGGAGGATTTCTTCTTCCGTCCGCGGAACCCCTACACCATCACGCTCATGGCCGCCTTCGCACACAACGAAGGCCTGCGGCGCCTCTGGACCCGCTCGGCGCCGCCGCTCGAGCCCGCGGCAGCCGGCCGGGCCTGCCCCTTCCTCGCCCGTTGCCCGCTGGCCCAGCCGCGCTGCGCCGCGGAGCGGCCGGCGCTGCGCGAACTGGCGCCCGGCCATGTCTCCCGCTGCCACTTCCCGGTGCCGCGATGACGCCCCTGCTCCGGCTCCGCGGCCTCACCAAGCATTTCCCGATCGCCGGGTCCGGCCGGGTCGTGCAGGCGGTGAACGGCGTCTCCCTCGACATCGCGCCGGGCGAGACGCTCGGCCTGGTCGGCGAAAGCGGCTCGGGCAAGACGACCGTCGGCCGTTGCATCCTCGGCCTTACCGGCATCTCCGCCGGCGGGATCGAGTTCGAAGGCGCCGACCTGCTCGAGGCCCGCCGGCGCGACCCGCGGAGCCTCCGAGGACGCATCCAGATCGTCTTCCAGGAGCCGGCCGATGCCCTGGACCCGCGGCTGCGCATCGCCGCCTCGGTCGAGGAGCCGCTGCTCGCGCTCGGCATCGGCGCCGAGGAGCGGCGCCGGCGCGTGGCGGAGGCGATGGACCTCGTCCGGCTGAGCCCGCACCTGCTGCGCCTCTACCCGATGGAGCTGAGCGCCGGGCAGCAGCAGCGCGTCGGCATAGCGCGCGCCATGATCACCCGGCCGAAGCTGCTGGTGCTGGACGAGCCGACCTCGGCGCTCGACCCGACCGCCCGGGCCGATATCATCGCGCTGCTGATGCAGATCCAGCGCGAGCTGAACACGGCCTATCTCTTCATCTCGCACGACCTCAGCACGGTGCGCTTCGTCAGCCACCGGATCGCGGTGATGTATCTCGGCATGATCGTCGAGCAGGGCGATGCCGCGACGGTCTTCGCCGAGCCGCGCCATCCCTACAGCGCCGGCCTGCTGTCCTCCGTGCTGCTGCCGAACCCGCATCTGCGCCGGGCCACCCGCATCAGCCTGGCCGGCGAGATCCCGAGCCCGATCGACCTGCCGCCCGGCTGCTTCCTCGCCTCCCGCTGCCCCTTCGTCGTCGAGGCCTGCCGGGCAGCCATGCCGCCGGCCGAGGCGCTGGGCGGCGGGCACCTGGTACATTGCATCCGCCATGGCGAGGTCGCCAAGGCGGAGCGCGCCGCCGACACCTTCGATCGCTTCCAGCAGGAGGCAGAGCGCATCCTCAGCGTGGGCGCCCCGGCCCCGCTGGCGCAGCATGGATGAGGAGGAAGCCAGCATGGACCGACTGAAGGGCAAGGCATGCGTCGTCACCGGCGGCGGCCGCGGCATCGGCCGCGCCATCGCCCTGGCCTTCGCCCGCGAGGGCGCGATGGTCGCGGTGATCGACCGCGATGCCGATGTGGCGGACCGGGTCGCCGGCGAGATCGCGGCGCTCGGGGCGAAGGGCGTCGCCTTCGCCGCGGACATGTCGGAGGAGGCGCCGGCGACCGAGGCCGTCCGCGGCGCGGAGCGCGCGCTCGGCCGCATCGATGTCATGGTCAACAATGCGGGCATCGGCGGGGCGGTGCCGGTGGTCGACATGCCCGTCGCGGTCTGGGACCGGATGATCGCGGTCAATCTCCGCAGCGTCTTCCTCGGCACCCGCATCGCCTTGCCCGGCATGATCGAGCGCCGCTGGGGACGCATCATCAGCACCAGTTCGCAACTGGCCCATAAGGGCGCCATCGACCTTGCGCATTATGCCGCGGCGAAGGCGGGCGTGCTCGGCTTCACCCGTTCCCTCGCCTATGAGGTCGCGCCCTACAACGTCACCGTCAACGCCATCTGCCCCGGCCCGATCGAGACCGACCTCGCCGCCGCCCTGCCCGAGGAGTGGAAGGCGCGCAAGCGCGCCGAACTCCCGCTCGGCCGCTTCGGCACGGTGGACGAGATCGCGCCGACCGCCGTGCTGCTCGCCTCGGACGAGGGCTCCTACTACACGGGCGCCTCGCTCAATCCGAACGGCGGGGACGTGATGATCTGAGAGGTGCGCAACCGGAAGGAGGAGAAGAGCATGCCGACGCCGATCCATCGCCGCCATCTCCTGCAGGGGACGGCCGGCCTTGCCGCCGCCTCGGCCAAGCCCGGGGATGCCATCGCGGCCGATCCGCCGAAGACGATGGTGATCGCCAGCCCCGCGACGCCGCAGGGCCTCGACCTCGAATACGACGTCAGCCTCGGCACGGTCGATGCCTCCGGCGCGCTCTACGACACGCTGATTGCCTTCAGGAAGATCCCGGATGCCGCCTCGCCCGAGGTGCTGCGCGAGGACACCGGCGTCCACTCCGACCTGCCGGGCGGCCTGGCCCTCGAAGGGCGCCTGGCCGAAAGCTGGGAGTTGTCGCCGGACGGCACGCGCGTCGCCTTCACCCTGCGCCAGGGGGTCAAGAGCAACTGGGGCAACACGCTGACGGCCGAGGACGTCAAGTATTCCTGGGACCGCCGCTTCCACAGCAAGGGCAACGGCGCCTTCATGGCGCGCATGCTCGGCATCACCGATCCGGCGCAGGTGAAGGTGGAATCGCCGCAGGTCGTCTCCTTCAACCTGCCGCAGCCGACGCCGCTGATCCTGAAGCTGCACTGCAACCTCTCGGCCCCGATCTTCGACGCGACGAAGATGAAGGCGGTGGCGACCAGCGCCGACCCTTGGGCGGTGGAGTTCACCAAGAACAACAGCGCCGGCTTCGGCCCCTATGCGCTCGGCCAGATGGTGCGGGGCCAGCAGGCGGTCTTCCGCGCCCGGCCGGACTATTACGGGCCGAAGCCCTTCTTCGACACCGTGGTGATGCGCGAGGTGCCGTCCTCCGCCAGCCGGCTCTCGCTGCTGCAGGGTGGGGCGGTCGACATGGCGCAGTTCCTCTCGCCCCGCGAATACATGTCGCTGCAATCCTCCCCGGCCACGACCTACGACGCGGTCGCCTCCTCCTATGCGCTGTGGCTGGAGTTGAACGCCAAGATCAAGCCCTTCGACAATCCGAAGGTGCGGCAGGCGATGAACTACCTGATGCCGCGCGAGCAGGTGATCAAGACCGTCTATTACGACCTGGCGAACAAGCAGACGGCCTGCATCCCCGAAGGCTACCCGATGGCCGACGACAGCTTCTTCAGCTACGACGAGAATGTCGAGACGGCGAAGCGGCTGCTGACCGAGGCCGGCTATCCCGACGGCTTCCGCACCAGCATCAGCTACGACGCCGGCAACCCGGTGCAGGAGCCGATCGCGCTGATCTACCAGACCTCCCTGCGCCGCGTCGGCATCGAGGCGGTGCTCGACAAGCTGCCGGCCGGCGTCTTCTACGAGAATGTCAGCCGCCGGCAGAAGCCCATCATCTTCTACCTCGATTCGCCCTGGACCCCGGATCCGGGCTACTCGACCGCGCTCTATTTCTCCTCGAAGAGCTTCGTCAACTACAGCAATTACGAGAATGCGCGGGTGGACGAGTTGATCCAGCAGGGGATGCTCGTCGTCGACGACGGCCGCCGCAAGGAGATCTTCACCGAGGTGCAGAAGATCATCATGGCGGAGGCGCCCTGGGTCTTCATGGTCTATCCCAAATATGCCATCGCCAGAAAGAAGAACATCGCGGGCCTGACCTACTATACCTCGAACAACTTGCGCTTCCAGGACTTCCGGCGCGTCTGACGGGGAGAGCGATCATGCCGAGGATGCAGGGCCGGCGTTGCGTGGTCACGGGCGGCGGCCGGGGCATCGGCCGCGCCATTGCCCTCGCCTTCGCGCAGGAGGGGGCGGATGTCGCCGTGGTCGATAGGCTCGCCGGACAGGCGGAAGCCGTGGCGGCCGAGGTCCGGGCGCTCGGCGTCGCGGGCTTTGCCTTCGCCGCCGATGTCTCGGACGAGGCATCGATCACCGCGGCACTGACGGCGGCCGAGGAGAGCCTCGGGCGCGTCGACGTGCTGATGAACAATGCCGGCATCAGCACCCACATGAGCTTCGTCGACATGCCCGTCGCGGTCTGGGACGAGATGATCGCCGTCAACCTGCGCAGCGTGTTCCTCGGCACGCGGGTCGTGCTGCCAGGCATGATGCGGCGGCGCTTCGGCCGGATCATCAGCACCAGCTCCCAGCTCGCCCACAAGGGTGGGCGGGAGCTGACGCACTACGCCGCGGCCAAGGCGGGGGTCCTGGGCTTCACCCGCTCCCTCGCCTATGAGGTCGCGCCCTACAACATCACCGTCAATGCCATCTGCCCGGGCCCGATCAACACCGACATGACGCGGGGCGGTTCGGCCGAGTGGAAGCAGCGGAAGCTCGCCGAGCTGCCGCTCGGCCGTTATGGCGAGGTCGGCGAGATCGCCCCCACGGCAGTGCTCATCGCCTCCGACGAGGGCTCCTACTACACCGGCGCCAGCTTCAACCCGAATGGCGGCGACGTGATGCTGTGACGATCTGGCGTCGCCAAGCATGCTTGGCGATGCGCCTGTCCGATGACGGGAGAATGCCAAGCCGTGGGGAACATCAGGCTGCTCTCGCCGCGACCTGCTTGCCATGAACGACACTTTCACGGCTGTTCTTCGGCAGCGCTGCTCGAGCTTTCGCCCAACCCGAGGTCGGCACGCCATGGCAGATGCAGCTTGACGTCGCCCGCGGCTCCGTATGGTCTCGCCAACGCGGGCGGCGGCTATGGCGCCCCCCCTCGCCCGCGGCCCGGCGCGCGTGCCGTAGGATGTGCTGGAAGGCTGAAAACACGGCGAGAAGGTGCAGGAGGTCCATGGCGTGGTGCTGACCGGCATGATCGAGGATGGGAGCCTGGCGGTGGACGTCGCGGCGACCGCGGCGCTGCGGGCGGCCCGGGTATGAGCGGGCTGGTGCAGGACCCCGGCCGGGTCCGCGACCTTACCGCTGCCATTGCGTCCGGCGTGCTGACGTCGGAGGCGCTGGTGCGCCGCTGTCTGGACCGTATCGCCGCGGTGGACGGCGAGGTGCGGGCCTGGGTGCATGTCCCGGCCAAGGAGGCGCTGGCCACCGCCCGCGCGCTGGATGCCGAACGCGCCGCCGGCCAGGTCCGCGGCCCGCTGCACGGCATCCCGGTGGGCGTGAAGGACGTGATCGACATCCGCGGCCTGCCGACGCGCGCCAATAGCCCGTCCCGCGACGGCATCGCGCCGGCGACGGCCGACGCGACGGTGGTGGCGCATCTGCGGGCAGCGGGCGCCGTCATCCTCGGCAAGCTGCACACCACCGAATATGCCTATTACGAATCCCGCCCGCCGACGCGGAACCCCTGGGACCTCGCGCGCACGCCGGGCGGGTCCTCGGCCGGGTCGGGTGCGGCCATCGCCAGCGGCACGGTGCCGCTCGCGCTCGGCACGCAGACCGCGGGCAGCGTGAACCGGCCGGCGGCCTATACCGGCACGGGCGCCTTCAAGCCTTCGACGCTCGCCATCGGCGGCACCGGCGTGGTGCCGCTGGCGCCGAGTTTCGACACGGTGGGCGCCTTCGGCGCGACGGCGCAGGACGCGGCGCATCTCGCCGCCGGCTATGCCGCGGACCATCTGCGCATCGGCGCCCCCGGCGCGGCGCCGCGCCTGGTGGTGCTGCAGGATCCGCTGGTGGACCGCCTGGCCGCGCCCGGCACCGTTTCGCGCATCGGCGCGCTGGCGGAGAAGCTGGCCGCGGCCGGCCTGCCCTTGCGCCGCGCCGCGACCCCGGTGGGGCTGACGGCGATCCTGGCGGCGCATCGCAGCGTGCTGCTGGCGGAGCTTGGCCGCACCCATGCCGGCCTGCCGGGGGACCGTATCGCGCCGCGCCTCGCCGCCGATATCGCAGCCGGGCTGGCGATCCCCGAGGCGGAGTACCACGCCGCGCTGCGCAGCCTGGCGGCGCAGCGGCGGGAATTCTGGGCCGGTTTCGGGCCGGAGGATCTGTTGCTGCTGCCCGCCGCGCCGGACGTGGCGCCGGCCGACGGCACCACCGGCGACCCGTCCTTCGTCATCCCGACCACCGCGCTGGGCGGGCCGGTGGCAACCTTGCGCGCCGGCGCCGACCCGGCCACCGGCCTGCCGGTGGGTGCGCTGCTCTTCGCCGCGCCGGGGGCGGATGCGCGCCTCGCGACCTTCCTCTTCTCCGATACCGCCATGCGCCTGGACCTGTAGGGGGACACCGCCATGCTGCTCGAAGTACCGGTCATCGATGTCGCGCCCTTCCAGGCCGGCGACGCCGCAGCGAGGCGTGCCATCGCCGCGCAGGTCGGCCGCGCGGTGAACGACATCGGCTTCCTGGTCATCACCGGCCATGGCGTGGATCCCGGGCTGATCGCGCAGGTGCAGGCCGTATCCAACGCCTTCTTCGACCTGCCGGAGGCCGAGAAGCTGCAGGTGCTGCGCCCGGCGCCGGACGTGACGCGCGGCTACATCCCGCTGGAAGCCGAGAGCGTCGGCCGCAGCCAGGGCCTGGACGTGCCGGGCGACCTGAACGAGAGCCTGATGATCGGCCCGGTGGACGTCCCGCCGGGCGACCCGTATTTCCTCGGCCCGGCGGCGGGCAAGCATTTCCACCCCAACCTCTGGCCGGCGCGGCCGGCGGAATTGCGGCCGCTCTACGAAGCCTATTTCCGCGCCATGGGCCGCCTGGCGGAGGACCTGATGGCGATGTTCGCGCTCGCCCTCGACCTGCCGGAGGAATTCTTCGCCGACAAGATCGACCGCCACATCAGCCGCCTGCGGGTGCGCAACTACCCCGCGCCGCTGCTGCCGCCGAAGCCGGGGCAGCTGCGCGCCGGGGCGCATTGCGACTACGGCTCGCTGACCATCCTGCGGGCGGAGGACAAGCCGGGCGGGCTGCAGGTGCTGAACCGGGCGGAGCAGTGGGTGGACGTGCCGATCGCGCCCGACAGCTACATCGTCAATATCGGGGAGCTGATGGCGCGCTGGACCAACGGGCGCTGGAAGGCGACGCTGCATCGCGTGGTGAACCCGCCGATGGACCAGGCCGCGGCATCGCGCCGGCTCTCCCTCGTCTTCTTCCATAACCCGAATTACGACGCGCCGGTCGCGGCGCTGCCCGGCACCGTGGCGCGGGGGGAAGAACCGCTGTTTCCGCCGACGACCAGCGGACACCATCTGCGCGCGCAATTCGTGCGGACGCAGGTGCGAGCGGCGTGAGCAGCACCTTGGGAGGGGCGCTGCCTCATACGCGCGGAGATAAGCACTTTGCCCGGCCACGGCGGCCTCGTGGGCGCTGATCTCCCTTCGGAAGAGGCGCTTTCAGCGGGTGGGAGCATTGGTTCCACCCCAAAAGCGCGCCCGAGAAAGGGCAATCTGCTCCTTAGCTAGCTTCGCGCCTATGGGGCGCTGCCCCTCCCAAACCCACCCCGCCGATGGCCGCGGGGCTTTTGAAAGCCTTGGTCAGGCGGCCTTGCGGCGGCCGAGATAGGCATCCAGGACGCGTGGGTCGTTGGCCAGCTCGCGCGACGGACCGTCGAACAGCATGCAGCCATTCTCCATCACATAGGTCCGGTCGGTGACCGACAGCGCATAGGACGCCATCTGCTCCACCAGCAGGATAGACAGGCCTTCCTTGTTGAGCTGCGCCAGCACCGGAAAGAGCATGTCGAGGATGACGGGCGCGAGGCCGAGCGAGAGCTCGTCGATCACCAGCAGCCGCGGGCGGGAGAGCAGGCCGCGCGCGATGGCCAGCATCTGCTGCTCCCCACCCGAAAGCGTGCCGGCTTCCTGCCCCAGCCGCTCCTTCACCCGGGGGAAGAGCGCGAGCATGCGTTCCTCGTCCGCTGCCACGCCCTGTGGATCGCGGCGCAGCCGGCTATAGCCGCCCAGCAGCAGGTTCTCCCGCACCGTCTGGTCCGCGAAGATCATGCGGCCCTCCGGCACCATGGCCAGGCCGCGCGACACCATGCGGTGGCTGGGCCGGCCGGTGGTCTCCTCTCCGGCGAAGCGTACGCGCCCCGCCGCCGGGGCCAGCACGCCGGCAATGGCGCGCATCAGGCTGCTCTTCCCTGCGCCGTTCGAGCCGATGACGCCCACGAATTCGCCGGGGCCCACCTGCAGGTCGACGCCCCGCACCGCCTCGATCCGGCCATAGGAGACGCGGATGCCCTCCGCCTGCAGCAGCGGCGCCGTCATTGGGCCGGCACCGCGGCCTGGGCGGCGGGCGCGCCATGGCCGAAATAGGCCTCGATCACCGCGCGATCGTCCTGCACCTGTTCGGGCGGGCCGTCGGCGATCACCTCGCCATGGTCCAGCACGGTCACGCGGTCCGACACGGCCATGATCATCTCCACATGATGCTCCACCAGGATCACCGTCATCCCGCGCGCGGCCAGACCGCGGATGAGCGCGATCAGGTCCTCGATCTCGCCATGGGTCAGGCCGGCCGCGGGTTCGTCGAGCAGCAGGAGCTTGGGCCGCAGCGCGAGCGCCCGGGCGATCTCCAGCCGTCGCTGATGGCCGAAGGGCAGGTTGCGCGCCTGCTCCTCCGCGAAGTCGGACAGCCCGACCACCTCCAGCAGCAGCCGCGCCTCGGCGAGCCTCTCCCGCTCCTCCCGCAGGAAGCGGGGCAGGCGCAGCAGCGTCTCCGCCAGCATGGCCCGGTAGCGGATGTGGCAGCCGACCAGGACATTCTCCAGCACCGTCATGCGGCCGAAGAGCTCGGTGTTCTGGAAGCTGCGCGCGACGCCGAGGCGGGCGAGGGCATGCGGCGGCTGGTCCTTCACCGCCTGGCCGAACAGCGTCACCGTGCCGGCGCTGGCGCGGTAGAAGCCGGAGACGAGGTTCAGCAGGCTGGACTTGCCGGCGCCGTTCGGGCCGATGAGGGCGTGGACGGTACCGGACCGCACCTCCATGTCCACCAGGTTCACCGCGGTCAGCCCGCCGAAGCGGAGCGTCAGGTCGCGGGTGACCAGCGTGGCCTGGCCGGGCTCGTCCTTCTCCTGCGCCAGGGCGTCGAAGCCCGGGACGAAATGGGGCCAGGCGCCGGTGCGCCGCTTCTCCGCGCCGCGGCGGGCCAGCCTGGCGCGCAGGCGCTTGAGGCCGCCTACGATCCCTTCCGGCATGGCGAAGAGCACCAACGCCAGCAAGGCACCGTATGCAAAGGTCTGCCATTCCCGGAAGCCCTGCAGCATCTGCGACGCGGCGAAGAGCACGCCGGTGCCCACCACCGGCCCGGCCAGGGTCCCGCTGCCGCCGAGGATGGTCATCAGCAGCAGTTCGATGGAGGCGGAGAAGGTGAAGGTCTCGTAGTTCACGAAGAGCGCAAGATTGGCGAAGAGACCGCCGCCCAGCCCCGCCAGCGCGGCCGAGACGGCGAAGGCCAGCGTCCGCGTGGCGGTGACGTTGATGCCCAGAGCACGGGCGGCGTTCTCGGATTCCGCCGTCGCCCGCATCGCGCGGCCATAGCGGCTGCGCGCCAGCGCCCATTGCACCCAGAGCGCGAGCATGAGGCAGGCGGCGATCAGGTAATAGTAGTTGAAGCCGGTGGCACGCGTCGCCATCAGCCTCTCCCCGAACAGGGTCGGCCGCGGGATGCTGGCGAGGCCGGAGGCGCCGCCCGTGAAGGAGACCCATTCCCGCAGCACGTTCACGAAGACGAAGCCGAAGGCGATGGTGATGACGGTGAGGTAGAGCGCGCGCACCCGCACCGTGGGGAAGGCCAGCACCGCGCCCATCATGGCCGGCACGGCGACGGCGGCGGTCATGCAGGCGGCGAAGGGCCAGTCCGCCCGCAGCGCCAGCAGCGCCGCGGCATGCGCGCCCAGCCCCATCAGCGCCGCCTGCCCCAGGGAGACGAGGCCGGCGAAGCCCACCAGGATGTTCAGCCCGACGACGGTGATGCCGAGGATCATCGCCCGCATCACCAGGCGAAGCTCGTAGCTGGTGGGGAAGCGGGTATCGAGCAGGTCCCCGAGATAGGGGAAGATGCCGATCGCCAGCACCAGCAGGGCGGCCGCGATCCAGCCTCCGCGGCGCGCGATCATACCTTCTTGAACTCCGCCTTGCCGAACAGGCCATGGGGGAAGAGCAGGAGCAGCAGCACCATCAGCGAGAAGCCGATGGCATCGCGCGCCGCGGTGGAGAGATAGGCCTCGATGAACTTCTCCGAGACGCCGTAGAGCACGCCGGCGATGACCACGCCGCGGGCATTGGCGATGCCGGCGATGATGGCGACCAGGAAGCCCTTGAGGCCGATGATGGCGCCCATGGTGGCGCTGGCCTGGATGACCGGTCCGATCAGCACGCCGGACAGCGCACCCAGCAGTCCGGCGAGTCCGAAGGAGAGCAGCGTCATCCGGTCCGCATCGATCCCGACCAGCCCGGCCGCGGTGCGGTTGTAGGCGACGGCGCGCATGGCGCGGCCGGTGACGGTGCGGCGGTAGAAGAACTCCAGCCCGCCGGCGACGAGGACCAGCGCCACCGGCAGCAGCAATTCCTGCGGATAGATGCCGCTGCCGCCGATCCGCAGCGGCGCCTGCACCAGCGGCGTCTCCAGCCGGCGGGGGTTGGAGCCGAATAGGGCGGTGGTCGCGCTCTCGATCATGGTGCCGACCGCGATGGTGGTCAGCATCCAGCCGATCGCATTGGCCTCGCGGTTGAAGGGCCGGACGAAGCCACGCTCGATCACCGCCGCCAGCAGCCCGGCGGCGAGGACGGCGCCGAGGCAAGCCACCGGCAGCGGCATACCGACGTCGAGCTGGACCACGGTGAGCACCGCGCCCAGCATGACGATGTCGCCGAAGTTGAAGTTCACCGCCTTGGCGGCGGACCACATGACGTAGAAGCCGAGGCCCACCATGGCGTAGACGCTGCCGACCGACAGGCCGGTCAGCAGGTATTGCAGGATCGCTTCCACCGCTCTGCTCCCGGCCCGGGGATTGGGCGGAGCCCTGCGGCCCCGCCATCGCGTCAGTTGCGCATGCCGTAGGGCGTCGCCTCGATCGGCATCAGCACGCCGTTGTGGAAGGCCTGCATCTTGTAGGCTTCCGGCAGGACCGCATCCATGCGTTCCTGGTTGCCCTTGATGAAGGCGGGGCGGTAGTTCGCCACCAATCCCTCGTAGTTCACCCGGAACATCGCATCCCGCAGCTTGGTGCGGTCATAGGCGCCGGCCAGCTTGATGGCTTCCGCGATGATGAAGGTGGCGTCCCAGGCATTGGCCATGCCGGACGGGATCTCGAGATCGGCGGTGGTGCGGATGCGATCGGGGAATTTCGCCTTCATGGCATCGAAGGCGCCCTGCGCGGCGGGAGAAAGCTGGCCGTTCCAGTTGAAGGTGCCGGCCACCATGACGCCTTCCGCCAGCGGGCCGACCGCCTTGGCGAAGGCGGTGGTCAGGCCCCAGGCAGAAACGATCTTCGGCTTGTAGCCGATGCGGTCCATGGAGCGCAGCATGTTCGCGCTCTCCCGGTCCACGCCCCAGAGGATGATGGTGTCCACGCCGGCGTCGCGCAGCCGGATCATCTGCGCCGACATGTCCTGGTCGCCGATGTTCCAGGTCTCGCGGCCTGCCAACGTCACGCCGGCACGCTTCGCCGCCGCCTCGACATCGGGCAGCGCGCCCTGACCCCAGGCGGTGCCCTCGTAGACGAAGCCGATCTTGCCGGTGGGCGAGCGGAGCTTCGCCTGGTCCACCAGGTAGCCGGTCACCCAGCGATCCTTCATGGAGACGCGGAACATCCATTCGTTCCGGCCATTCTGGTGCTCGATCACCGTGGTGCCGGCGGATATCGGGCCGATCCAGGGCATGCCCATCTCGGCCAGGGGCTCCCGCAGCGCGATGGCGTTGGGCGTGCGGCCGCCGCCCATCATGATGATGCAGTTGTCCCGCTCACCGATGCGGCGGGCATTGTCCACGGCGCGGGCAGGCTCGCCCACGTCGTCGTAGATCACCAGGCGCAGCGGCTTGCCCAGCACGCCGCCGGCGGCGTTGATCGTCTCGAGCGCCGTCTCGACCGTGATGCGCAGCATGCCGCCATTGTTCGCCAGCGGCCCGGTCATCTCCCAGGAGGCGCCGATACAGGGTTCCGCGCGCTGCGCCGCGGCGGGCAGCGCCGCGGCGCAGGCCAATGCCGCTGCCATGGCGGCCCGACGGGCCATGACCATCCCGAGACTGCTTGCCATGAGCGACCCTCCGCGCGAAGCCGTCCGTTCGAGGACGTACCGGTGATTGACCGAAGCCATCCGGCATAGCTTTATGCAAGCTACGTGCCATAACCTTGAACGGCGGCGCGGGCGAAGAAGCGACGCGCGAGGGACTGCTACAGGACTGGGGGATCGCCACGGCGAGCGAGTAAATTCGGGTTTGTCTTTGCCGCTGAGCTCCACCATGTTGCATGGGTCAGCCGTCTGGACGCACTGATCCCATATCACATTTGGGATTATGCAAGCCGGACATATTCCGGACGTCTGAGTTCGAGCATGCGCTTCAGCACGTTGACAGCAACCGCCACTTCAGTCGCCTGCCGTCCATCAGTCTGCGAGCGCAGTCCGTCACCGATGACACGCTTCCATCTCGAGATCGCCTTGTTGCCGCGGTCGGCGGCTTGGATGCATTGATCCCTGCCCACGTTCGGGATCATGCGACGCGGACGTATTCCGGCCGCCCAAGCTCGAGCATTCGTGCCAACCTATGCGGCCGCGCTCGGCGATACATCGCAGATGCACGTCCCGCTGCGTCGGCGTGGTCTCGGCTGCCGCACTCGGCACCGCGCTCGAGCGTGGCGGGACCACCACGGCCGCGCCGGGATGGTGCGCCGCGACCTCGGCGTAGACATCGTCACGGTCGTAGGCACCATCGCCGATGAAGGCCGCCACGGAACCGTCGACCTGCTCGAGCAATCGGCCCAGTTGGTGACCCGGTGCTTCTGCTTGGGAATGTGGTGCCGACGAGCGGTGTTGGCTTTGAATGGCAAGTAGGCTGCCCCTGCAGAGTGAGGGGGACACGCCCCGACCTTATCCTAACCGAAGCCGACCAAGCCGCCGACCGCTGCAACAAGGCGCATCCGACCCTCACAGGCCGACGCCCCCTCGCGCGCCCGTGCGATCCGAAACTGGCCGATTCTGAACCGTGCCGAAACTCGCCCCCGAGGTCTGCCTGCCCAAGAACACCGGACCAGCGAAACATGCTTGAAAATCTCGCGCAATCGAGACTTCGCCGGATAATGAGGAGAATGGCAGCGCTCGAAGTAGCCAGGATGCAATCCAGCGCGCCGCCGCATCCAGAGGGGGCTGTTCTGTCCTCGCCGCCGCCGGTAGCGTGCCTGGCCTCATGGATTATCCTTCCTGCTCAGGCCAGCGCCGGCCGCTTCAGGATGCGAGGGACAGATGATGGCTGCGGCGGACAGGGGCGAAGCATTCACAGGAAGCAGCCCTGACACGGCTTCTCCAGGGCAGGCATTCCAGGATGCGCCGTCCGGACACCGGCCTGCGGGCGCTGCCGCATGCTAGCCCTGGTCCGTGTTGCGCTGTCCCGCCCCTATACCTTCGTTGTGATGGCGCTGGTGATTGTGCTCGGTGGCGGCCTCGCCGCCTGGCGCACGCCGGCCGACATCTTTCCCAATATCCCGGTGCCGGTCATTGCCGTGGGCTGGACCTTCAACGGGCTGACGCCCGAGGATATGGCGGGCCGAATCCTCACCCCTTATCAACGCTCGCTCACCACCACGGTGAACGACATCGAGCATATCGAGGGCACCTCCTATCCCGGCCTCGGCATCGTCAAGATCTTCTTCCAGCCGGGGGTCGATATCCGCCTCGCCAATGCGCAGGTCACCGCCGTCTCGCAGACGCTGCTGCGCCAATTGCCGCCGGGCACCACGCCGCCGCTGATCCTGAACTACAACGCCTCCACTGTGCCGATCCTGCAGCTTGCCCTGTCCGGCGAAGGGATGAACGAGCAGCAGCTCTTCGATGTCGGCTTCAATTTCATCCGCACCCAGCTCGTCACCGTGCCGGGCGCGGCCATGCCGCTGCCCTTCGGCGGCCGCACGCGCCAGATCCAGATCGACCTCGATCCGCAGGCCCTGCAGTCCAAGGGTCTCTCGGCGCAGGACGTGGGCAATGCCATCGCGGCGCAGACCCAGATCACGCCCGCCGGCTTCGTCAAGATCGGCGAGCACCAGTACAACCTGCTGCTCAACAACGCGCCCGGCTCGGTCGCCGAGCTCGCCGCGCTGCCCATCCGCACGGTCAACGGCGCAACGCTCACCATCGGCGATGTCGCCAATGTGCGCGACGGCTCCCAGCCGCAGCAGAACGTCGTCCATGTGGACGGCCAGCGCTCGGTGCTGATGACGGTGCTGAAATCGGGGGCCACCTCCACGATCAGCATCGTGAACGGCATCCTGGCGCTGCTGCCCCAGCTTCTCCCCACCTTGCCGCCGCAGCTGCACATCTCGCCGCTCAATGACCAGTCGATCTTCGTGAAGGCCGCCATCACCGGCGTCGCCTTCGAGGGCGCGTTGGCCGCGGCCCTGACCTCGCTGATGATCCTGCTCTTCCTCGGCTCCTGGCGCTCGACCATCATCATTGCCACCTCCATCCCGCTCGCCATCCTGGCGGCCATCTTCACCCTCGCGGCCTTCGGTCAGACCCTGAACGTGATGACGCTGGGCGGCCTGGCGCTGGCTGTCGGCATCCTGGTGGATGACGCGACCGTCACCATCGAGAACATCAACTGGCACCTGGAGCACGGCAAGGATGTGCGCACCGCCATCCTCGACGGCGCGCGGCAGATCGTGGTGCCGGCCTTCGTCTCGCTGCTCTGCATCTGCATCGTCTTCGTGCCGATGTTCTTCCTGCCCGGGGTCTCCGGCTTCCTGTTCGTGCCCATGGCGATGTCGGTGACCTTCGCCATGGTCGCCTCCTTCATCCTGTCGCGCACCCTGGTGCCGACCATGGCGCTCTACCTGCTCAGGCCACAGGCGGGGCACCTCCATGGGCAGGCGCCGCCGCCGCGGCACCTCCTCGGCCGCCTGCAGCGCGGCTTCGAGAGCCACTTCGAGCGCCTTCGCCAGGGCTATGGCCGGCTGCTGCGCCTCGCCCTCGACAGGCGCCGGGCGACGCTGGCGCTATTCCTGGTCTTCGCCTTCGGCAGCCTGGCGCTGGTGCCCTTCCTCGGCCGCAACTTCTTCCCCGAGGTGGACAGCGGCACCATCGCCATGCATGCCCGCGCGCCCGCGGGCATGCGCATCGAGGAGACCTCCGCGCTCTTCGACGAGATCGAGCGCGCGATCCGCCGGCTGATCCCGCCGGAGGAGGTCAATACCATCGTGGACAATATCGGCCTCCCCGGCAGCACCATCAACGTGACCTATGGCGCCTCCGGCACGGTGGGCCCGATGGACGGCGATATCCTGATCAGCCTGCGGCCCGACCACCAGCCGACGGCCGGGCATATCCGCCGGCTCCGGATGGAGCTGCCGCGGCTCTTCCCCACCGTCGCCTTCTCCTTCCTGCCCGCCGACATCACGAGCCAGATCCTGAACTTCGGTGCACCCGCGCCGATCGAGGTGCAGGTCACCGGCCCGAATATCGAGCAGAACCAGGAGCATGCGCAGCGCATCCTGCGCGCCATCCGCGGCATCGACGGGCTGGTGGATGCCCGCATCCAGCAGCCCGCCGGCAGCCCCACGCTGCGCTTCATGGCCGACCGCACGCGCATCAACGCGCTCGGCCTCGACGAACGGGACGTGACGCAGAGCCTCGCCGGGTCCATCGCCGGTTCGCTGCAGACCGCGCCGGTCTACTGGCTGAACCCGGCCAATGGCGTGACCTATCCGGTGGTGGCGCAGACGCCGGAATACCTGGCGGATACGCTGGAGAAGCTGGAAGCGCTGCCGGTCACCGGCCCCCGTGCCCCCGAGCCGCAGATGCTGGGCGCGCTCGGCCGGCTGGTGCGGGCCAGTTCCCCCGCGGTGGTCTCGCAGTACAATATCCAGCCGATGGTCAGCATCTATGCGGCGACGCAGGGCCGCGACCTGGGCGCCGTGGCCGATGCCGTGCAGCGGGAGATCGCGGCGCTGGATGCCGGGAAGCCGGCCGCCGTCCGCGTCACCCTGCGTGGCCAGTACCAGACGATGAATACCGCCTTCGGCGGCATGGGCTTCGGCCTGCTCGGCGCCGTCGTGATGATCTACCTGCTCATCGTCGTGAACTTCCAGTCCTGGGCGGACCCTTTCGTCATCGTCGCCGCCCTGCCTGCGGCGCTGGCCGGCATCGCCTGGATGCTCTTCCTCTCCGGCACGCCGCTCTCCGTGCCGGCGCTGACCGGCGCCATCATGTGCATGGGCGTCGCGACAGCGAATTCCATCCTGGTGGTGAGCTTCGCCCGCGAGAGGCTGGCGGAGCTCGGCAATGCGCGGATGGCCGCCTTCGAGGCCGGGATCACCCGCTTCCGCCCGGTGCTGATGACGGCGCTCGCCATGGTCATCGGCATGCTGCCCATGGCGCTCGGCCTGGGCGAGGGCGGCGAGCAGAACGCGCCGCTCGGCCGCGCGGTGATCGGTGGATTGCTGGTCGCCACCTGTGCCTCCCTGGTCTTCGTCCCCACCGTCTTCGCCATGATCCATGGGCGCCGCCACCATGCCGTCGGCCATGTCCGCCCGGGAGGAGCCGCCGCCCATGCCTGAAGCGCCGATGCCCGAAGCCTCCGCCCCCGGGCACCGGGCCCCCGGGACCGAAGACGAGCCGTCCGCCGCCAGCCCGCGCCGGGTGGGGCTGTTCCTGGCCCTCGGCCTGCTGGCGCTGCTCGGGGCCGGGGTGCTCAGGATCAGCACCCGCCTCGGCGCGCAGGAGGAATTGCGGGAGGTCACCGCCGCCGTCACGGTGCCGAGCGTCAGGATCATCCGGCCCCGCAGCGTGGAGCCGCGGCCGCTGACCCTGCCCGGGCGGCTGCAGGCCTGGGCCGAGGCGCCGGTCTATGCCCGCACCAATGGCTTCGTCGCGCGCCGCCTCGCCGATATCGGCGACCGAGTGCAGGCCGGCCAAGTCCTGGCGCTGATCGACACGCCGGATCTCGACCAGCAACTCGCCGCGGCGGAGGCAGCGACCGCCACCGCCCGGGCGCAGCGGGACCTCGCCTCCCGCACTGCCCAGCGCTGGAACGAGCTGAGTGCGCGCAACGTGGTCTCCCAGCAGGCGACGGATGAGCGCCGTGGGGACCTGGCCGCGCGCACGGCGCAGCTCAGCCAGGCGGAGGCCGAGGTGAACCGGCTGCGCGCCCTGACCGGCTTCAAGCAGGTGCTCGCGCCCTTCGATGGCGTCGTCACCAGCCGCGCCATCGATGTGGGCGGGCTGATCGTCTCCGGCAGCACCAGCTCGCCGCCGCTCTTCACCGTCACGGATATGAGCCGCCTGCGGCTCTATGTCCGCGTGCCGCAGGCCTATACGGGTTCCATCCGGACCGGGATGAAGGCGGAGTTCATCGTGCCGGAATATGGCGACCGGAGCTTCACGGCCGAACTGACCCGCACCTCCGATGCGGTGGATGTGCAATCCGGCGCCATGCTGGTGCAATTCGCCGCGGACAACAGGGATGGTGCGCTGAAGCCCGGCGGCTATGCCCAGGTGCGACTGGAACTGCCGCCCGAGCCGAGCGCCGCGCCGCAGCTTCGCGTGCCGGCCAGCGCGCTGATCTTCCGCGCCGGCGGCACCTCCATCGCCGTGGTGGATGCCGAGGGACGCGTCACGGTGAAGCCGGTGCGGATCTCCCGCGACCTCGGTGCCGAGCTCGACATCGCCTCAGGCCTGGAGGCGACGGACCGGGTAATTGATAGTCCCTCCGATGCCATCCGAAGCGGCGACAAGGTGCGACTTACAGGGGATAGGTTGTCAGGCCACGGCTCGGTGGGTGCGCATCTGCCAGATCACTGTTGACTAGCGGGGAAAATTCACGGCGGCATCCGCGACTTCATTTCGGCTGCTGGGCAGGTCGCGGCCTGGTTGTGCGGAGGCGGCGGCCCTGCGCCGGTCGTGATGCCGGACGTCGGGGTGCGGATCGCAGGTCTGGCGGGTTGCAATGCGTGGACACTCGCGGGGCACGACGCCCCGCCGTTCAGCAGGCGAGCCGCGGCAGGCGGTCCAACACGAGGCGGATGATGGCCTGGTCCGTGCATGCCGAGGGCAGGTGCAGCGCGACGCGGGTCTTCAGCTCGACGACCCGCACGGCGAGCTTCATCAGCCTGCGGCGCAGCGTGTCGGACTGCGCGACGCGCCAGGCCGAGCGCTTCGGCATCAGGCTGTGCAGGGACCGCAGCAGCCAATAGGCGCCGGTGTGCAGCATCAGGCGGAACTGGTTGGCGGTGGCCCGGCAGCACGACGCGCGATCGGCGGCCAGGTGCTGCTTCCAGGCCTTGATATGGTTCTCCGCCTGGCCGCGCTGGTAGTAGAGGTTTTCGTACAGAGTGCGCGGACTGCCGCCCACCAGGCTGGTGACGACGAACCGCGTGTCGGCGCCGAGCGGTCCAGCCTCCACTCGGGCAATATTGAGATGGATTATGCAGTCAGGGAAAGTCAGCATCACAAAACACTAGGTGAAGACTGCAAAGATTGTAGGGAGACATTCAAGATCGCCACGGCCTGCGCAATAAGCCATTGGCCTCTGCCTAATCGGCGAATAATGGCCCATTGAGACCATTTCCCTGTCGAGCAGTGGTCCCAGCGACGCCCGTTGCGGCGGTGATCGCGTCGCGGCAGCCCAGTAGGGCATCGCGCAGCATCGGCTCGGCCGTGGCGAACCGCGCCGCCGGCACGATGACCGAGATGGCGTAGCGCAGGCCGGCGAGATCGGCGATGCCCGCGGCCAGCGCGCAGATCCCGTCCGCGGTGCCCTCCTGGTCGCGGGCGATGCCGCTGCGGGCGACCTCGGCGATCTCCGCCAGGAGCACGGGCAGCCGCGTCTCGGTCCGCGCGGTGCGCCGCGGCAGCGGGTCCGGCAGCAATTGCCGCAGCCGTGCCTCCGGCAGCCCCGCCAGCAGCGCCTTGCCTTCCGCCGTGCAATGGATCGACCAGGCGGCGCCGACCTGGGAGGACAGGACGATGTCGCGGCCGGGCGCATGGATCAGCGCGAGCACGACCGCCTTGGCATCCTGCAGCACCGTCAGCGCCACCGTCTCCCGCACCGACCAGGCCAGGCGCTCGAGGCCCGGCCGGGCGAAGCTGGCCAGGTCGCTGCGGACCGAGGCGCCCAGGCGGGCCAGCACCGGCCCCAGCCGCAACCCGCCATGCACCGGATCGACGGCCGCCAGGCCCTCGGCCTTCAGCGCATCGGCGATCCGCTGCACGGTCGGCCGCGGCAGGCCGGTCGCCTTGGCTATCTGCCCGAGGCTCAGCCCGGCCCCCTGGCCCTCCAGCGCGCGCAGGATGGCGGCGGCGCGGGCGATGAGCTGCATGCCGGACGGGCCGCGGGCAGGGGTGGGGTCGGATGCTTCCGGCATGGATCCTGCGCATCACGGCGGCGGTGCCGGACCGTTGACAGGCCAGGAGGCCGCTGCCTAGGCTTCCAATAACAATGCACTGTATCGCTGGGTGGACAGGTTGCCAAGAGTGGCCGTGCCGCCCTGGGGAAGGAGAAACGGCCATGCAGCTCGCCCTCGTCGCGGACCGGCCCCGGGCCCTGCCGCAACCCGAGCCCGGGCTCACCCCCGGCGATCTGATCGAACGCGCCATCGCACTGCGGCCGCTGCTGCGGCAAAGGCAGGAGGCGCATGAGGCGCTCGGCACCTATAGCGCGGAGGTGCATGCCGCCTTCGACCGCGCCGGCTTCTACCGCATCACCCAGCCACGGTTGTTCGGCGGCTATGAATTCACCCTGCCCGACTATTGCCGCACCATGGTCGAGGTGACGCGCGGCGATCCCGGTGTCGGCTGGTGCCTGACCCTGGCGGCCTCGCATGGCTGGGTCGTCGCCTCCCACTGGCCGGAAGCGGCGCAGCGGGAGATCTTCGGGCCGGAGGGCGTCTTCGCCGCGCCGCATCGTGCCGCGCCGATGGGCACGGTGACACCGGCCGAGGGCGGCTACCGCGTCACCGGCTGCTGGAATTACTGCTCCGGCATCCCGCATGCTACGCATCTGATGGCCACCGCCTTCCTGCAGGACGGCACCACGCCGCCGCGCACCGTGCTGGCGATGATCCCGCGCCGAGACCTCGAGATCCTGGACGACTGGGGCGGCGACCATACGCTGGGGATGCGGGCCAGCGGCTCGAACAGCGTCGCGGTGAAGGATGCGCTGGTCCCGGCGCACCACGTGGTGCCGTTTGAAGTGCTATTCGCCCGCCCCACGGGCATGGAGAACGGCACCCACGGCACGCGGCTGCACGGCAACCCCATGTATCTCGGCCGGCTGATGGGCCCCTACCACGCCTCGCTCGTCTCCGTCGTGGTCGGTGCGGCCTGGGCGGCGATCGACGAATACGAACGCATCACCACGACGATGAAGACCTATGTCGACCCGAGCCTGCTGCGGGCCGACCATACCGATTTCCAGCGGCCGCTCGGCCTCGCCATGGCCCAGGCGGATGCGGCGGAGGCGATCCTGCTGGGCGGTGCGCAGCGCTACATGGATCTCTGCCAGCGCTGGGCGCGCGACGGCACGCCGATCACGGTGGAGGACAATATCCGGCTCTGGACCATGATCCAGCAGGGCGGTGCCATGGCAGCGGGCGTGGTGGAGGACCTGTTCCACGCCGCCGGCGCCTTCACCACGAAGAAGGGCAACCGTCTGCAGCGCTATTTCCGCGACGTGCAGATGTACCGCACCCACCTGTCGGCCCAGCGGCTGGAATTCGCCACCTATCTGGGCCGCGCGCATCTCGGCCGGCCGACCGGGTTCCGCGGCCTGTAGCCCGCAGCGGCGCAGGCCGGACCGGGGGGAAACAAGAACCATGAAATGGAGCATCACTCGCCGCGGCGCGCTGGCGCTGGGCGTCGCCGGCCTCGCGCCGGGCGCGCTGGCGCAGCCACTGGACCGCACTGCCCGCATCCTCACGGGATTCATGGGTCTCGCCGATGCGGTCGCCCGGCTCTATGGCGAGAGGCTGCGCGGCAGCTACGCCAGCCAGGTGATCGTGGACAACCGGCTTGGCGCCGCCGGCCGGCTGGCGATGGAAGTGGCCAAGGCGTCGGCGCCGGATGGCACCACGCTGCTGCTGACCCATGAAAGCTCGCTGACCGTCTATCCGCACGTCTATCCGAAGACGCTGCGCTTCGACCCGCAGGCGGATTTCATCGCCGCCTCGGCGGTTGCCACCTTCCCCTTCGTCATCGGCGTCGGGCCGGGCCATCCGGCGAGGGATTTCGCGCAATTCGTCGCCTGGGCGAAGGCGCAGCCGGAGGTCGCCTTCGCCACGCCGGCGGCGGGCTCCGTACCGCATTTCACCATGGTGCAGCTGTTCCGCCAGCTCGGCATCGCGGCGCAGCACGTGCCCTATCGCGACACCACCATGATCATCGGCGACCTGCAGCAGAACCGCCTGCCGGTGGCGATGAGCACCATCGGCAGCTGGGCGCAGCTTGGCCAGTCCGGCGACCTGCGCCTGCTGGCGACCAGCGGCCCGCAGCGCGCCGCCATCCTGCCGGCGGTGCCGAGCTTCAACGAGCTCGGCCTGGCGGAACTGACGACCGAGGAGGGCTACTACATGATGCTGCCGGCCCGCACGCCGCAACCGGTCGTCGACAGCCTGCATGCCGCCGTGGTCCGCGCTGCCGAGGATCCGGGGCTGCAGGACTCGCTCGGCAAGCTCGGCCTCCGCATCTGGCGGGCGACGCCGGCCGATGCGGCGGCGAAGATCCGGGCCGATACCATCCGCTGGGCCGGCATCGTCCGCTCCTCCGGCTACGAGCCGCAGGAGTAGCCGCATGCGGGCCGAACAGCTCTTCGACGTGCGCGGCCTCGCCACCCTCGTCACCGGCGCAGCGAGCGGCCTCGGCCTCGCCTATGCCGAGGTGATGGCGGCGAATGGCGCCCGGGTGACGCTGCTGGACCGCGATGCTGGGGCGCTGGAGCGCCAGGTCGAACGCCTCGCCTCCCACCAATGGGATGTGCGCGGCGAGGTCTGCGACATCACCGACCGCGCCCGGGTGCGGGAGGTCTTCGCCGCTGCCGCGGCGCATCACGGCCGGCTGGACGTGGTCTTCGCCAATGCCGGCATCGACCTGCCGCCGGGCTACCTGACCGCCGGCCGCCGCGACCCCGCGGGCGGGATCGAGAACCTTCCGGACGAGAACTGGGACCGCATGATCGCGGTGAACCTGACCGGCGTCTTCGTCACCATCCGCGAGGCGGCGCGGCACATGAAGCCGCAGGGCGGGGGCAGGATCATCGTCACCACCTCGGTCGCGGCGTCGCGCACCTCGGGCCTGCCGGGCTTCGCCTACATGCCGGCCAAGGCGGGGGCGGCGCATATGGTGCGGCAGGCGGCGCTCGAGCTGGCGCGCTGGAACATCCACGTCAACGCTATCGCGCCCGGCCCCTTCGCCACCAACATCGCTGGCGGCCATTCGCTGACGGATGCCGCGCAGCAGGGCGTGGCGCGCGTCGTGCCGCTGCGCCGCATGGCCCACCCGGACGAGATCAAGGGCGTCGCCCTGCTGCTCGCCTCGCCGGCCGCCAGCTTCATCACCGGCGCCGAGATCACCGTCGATGGCGGCCGCAGCCACGGCATGGCCGACCCCGCATGAAGGGACACCCCGCATGATCGAAACCGATGTCCTGATCGTCGGCAGCGGCCCCGCCGGCGGCAGCATGGCGCTGGCGCTGAGCAGTCTCGGCATCCGCAACATCCTGGTGACGAAGTACCGCTGGCTGGCCGATACCCCCCGCGCCCATATCACCAACCAGCGCACCATGGAGGTGCTGCGCGACCTGGGCGTGGAGGCCGAGGCCGCGGCGCTGGCCACGCCGCAGGACCTGATGGGCAATACCGTCTTCTGCGAGAGCCTGGCCGGCGAGGAGCTCGGCCGCATCCGCGCCTGGGGCACCCGGCCGGATCGCCGCGCCGACCATGCCATGGCCAGCCCGACCGCCATGTGCGACCTGCCGCAGAACCTGCTGGAGCCGATCCTGCTGGGCAATGCCGCGGCGCGCGGCACGCGGGTGCGCTTCGATACTGAGTACCTGGCGCTGGAGCAGGATGCCGATGGCGTCACCGCGACGGTGCAGGACCGGCTGGGCGGCGGCACCTACCGGATCCGCGCGAAATACCTGATCGGCGCCGATGGCGGCCGCAGCAAGGTGGCCGAGGATATCGGCCTGCCCTTCGAAGGCCGGATGGGCGTCGCCGGCAGCATGAACATCGTCTTCCAGGCCGACCTGTCGCGCCACGTCGCGCATCGGCCGAGCGTGCTCTACTGGGTGCTGCAGCCGGGCTCCTCGATCGGCGGCATCGGCATGGGGCTGGTGCGCATGGTCCGGCCCTGGACCGAATGGCTGATCGTCTGGGGCTACGACATCAACGGCCCGGCGCCGGAGCTGACGGAGGCCGAGGCGACGCGCATCGCCCATGGCCTGATCGGCGACACCAGCATCCCGATCACCATCCGCTCCACCTCGCTCTGGACGGTGAACAACATGTTCGCCACGCGCTACCGTGAGGGGCGCGTCTTCTGCATGGGCGATGCGGTGCACCGGCATCCGCCCTCGAACGGCCTCGGCTCCAATACCTCGATCCAGGATGCCTACAACCTCGCCTGGAAGCTGGCGCTGGTGGTGCAGGGCAAGGCGGCGCCCGGCCTGCTCGACAGCTACGAGGCCGAGCGGGTGCCGATCGGCCGGCAGATCGTCACCCGCGCCAATCAGAGCATCGAGGAGTTCGGCCCGATCTTCGGCGCCCTCGGCCTGCTCGGCACGCATGACCCCGAGGTGATGCGGGCCAATATGGAAGCCCGCAAGGCGGCAACCCCCGAAGCCGCGGCGCAGCGGGAAGCACTGCGCCAGGCGATCCTCTTCAAGCAGTATGAATTCGATGCCCATGGCGTCGAGCTGAACCAGCGCTATGCCTCCGGCGCCGTGGTGCCGGACGGCACGCCGGAGCCGGCCTGGAGCCGCGACCGGGAGATCTACTACCAGCCCACGACCTGGCCCGGCGCCCGGCTGCCGCATGTCTGGCTGGAACGCGACAAGCGCCAGGTCTCGACGCTCGACCTCGCCGGGCAGGGCCGCTTCACCCTGCTGACCGGCATCGGCGGCGAGGCCTGGGTGGCCGCGGCGCGCGAGGCGGCGGTCAGCCTCGGCATCGCCGTCGAGACCGTGGTCATCGGCCCCGGCCGCGACGTCACCGACCTGTTCGGCGACTGGGCCGCCGCGCGGGAGGTGGGCGAGGATGGGTGCGTGCTGGTTCGCCCCGACATGCATGTCGCCTGGCGGGCGCCGGATGCATTGGCGTCGCCGCGGCTGGCCGGGGTGCTGCGCCGCATCCTCGGCCACGCGGCCTGACGGAGGGACAGCATGCAACTCGCCTATGCCGCCGCGGCGCCGGCCATCCCGCAGCCGGAACCCGGCCTGACCGCGGCGGAACTGCTCGCCCGTGCTGCCGCCTTCCGCCCGATGCTGCGCGAGCGGCAGGCCGAGCACGAGGCGCTCGGCAGCTATGCCGAGGATGTGCACGAGGCCTTCCTCGCTGCCGGCTTCTACCGCATCACCCAGCCGCGGCTGTTCGGCGGCTATGAGTTCGGCCTGCCGGTCTTCTTCCGCACCATGGCAGAGATCGCCCGCGGCGATCCCGGCGTCGGCTGGTGCCTGACGCTGGCCGCCTCGCACGCCTTCCTGCTGGCGGCGCATTGGCCGGAGGCGGCGCAGCGGGAGTTGTTCGGCGCCACGGGCCATTTCATCGCGCCGCACCGCGCCCAGCCGCTCGGCCGCGCCGTGCCGGTCGATGGCGGCTACCGGGTCGGCGGCCGCTGGAATTATTCCTCCGGCGTGCCGCATGCGACGCATTTCATCGGCACCGCGCTGGTCGAGCGCGACGGCGCGCCGCCGGCGCCGGTGCTGGTGGTGCTGCCGCGCGGCAGCTACCGCGTGCTAAAGGATTGGGGCGGCGACGCGATCCTCGGCCTGCGCGCCAGCGGATCGAACACGGTGGAGGCCGCGGAGGTCTTCGTCCCGGCGCATCACGTGGTGCCCTTCAACGCGCAATTCTGCCGCCCCGAGGAGATGGCCGAGGGCACGCCGGGCACCCGGCTGCATGGCAACCCCATGTATCTCGGCCGCATCATGC
>NZ_JAUTWS010000170.1 GCF_030657435.1 Paracraurococcus lichenis
GTTCTCGCAGTGTACCGGCACGCGAAGGTGGAGGTGACCGAGAGTGGCCTGATGCTGCACCCGTCCCGCCCACCCGTTGCGCCGCGGGCTGTGTCGCAGGTTACGGGATGCCGGATCGGAGCCAGGCCAGCGATGCCGGTTCGTACGGCGGGGTGGGAAGCTCGTGCAGTATAGCGTCCGCCGCTGGACTTTAATGCTGCTGGACGTCGGGCGCGTCGAGGGCGCCACATCCGGTGACGCGACGATGAGGTTCCACTTACGGATGGCTTGGCTGCACGGCCTGCCGCGGCCCGGCTTCCAGGTCAGGCTCCACGCCGAGCTTCGGCGACCGCGCAATGACGGTGCTCGTGTTGTGGTTGGCCCTGCAGCTGGAGGCCGAGGCCGGGCCGGCGCCCTCCCGGGAAAGCGGGCTTTCTCGTGCTCGGTGCTGCCCAACTGCTCGCCACCGCCCCGCTCGTCCTCCCTCCATTGCGCGAGGGCAGGTGGACGGCAGAGCGCACCGGAACGGCCTGTGCTCTCTCCCATCCGGTCTCCATGGGGTAGGCCAGCAAGGGCGATGGAAAAGCGATACGCTCCGGCACCACCGGTCGGAAGCGATCCTCCGCAGACCTGGACGGCTTCGGAACGCGAGGCCGCCACGGCATGGAGGCGCAGCACTCAACTACTCCGGGTTCGCTCCGACCGCTGCCGTGTGATTTCGCTTGAAGTGCGCGGAAAGGTCGCTCAGCGGACCCTACTGACACGCCTGGGCCGACGCACGGCCCTCACCGTCCTGCTGTTCCCGCCGCCGCAGAAAAAGCGGTTGCCGCCGTCGGATTCAAGGCTCGAAACACCGGTACCCGCCGGCATGTCGAGACGCTCCAGCACCTCGCCCGAAGCAGGATCGATCCGGCGGATCTCACTCGCCTCCTCCTGCCAGGTGCCATGCCAAAGCTCGCCATCGACCCAGGTGACGCCGGTGACAAAGCGGTCGGATTCGATGGTGCGAAGCACGGCGCCGGTTTCCGGGTCTATCTGGTAGATCCGGCAGCCGCGGTGCTGGCCGACCCAGAGCGTGCCGTCCGCCCAGGCAAGCCCGGAATCGGCGCCATGGCCGGGCGCCGTGATCGTGCCGAGCACCTCGCCGGTGTGGGGATCGATCCGCCGTATCACCGCCTCACCGATCTGGAAGAGATGCTTGCCGTCGAAGGCCGTTCCTGCATGCGCCGGAACATCGAGCGCGCCAAGGATCCGCCCACTCTCGGGATCGAGGGCGTTCAGCTCATCGCCCGAGGCGAACCAGACCCGCTGCCCGTCGAAGGTGACGCCATGCACCCCCTCCACCTCGGCAAAGGGGCCATATTTGCGAAGGATCTCGGCGGCTGCGCGCTTCATCCGCCCAGTCTAGCCTCGCGCGATTGGGGTCGGGAGCAACAAGCCTGTCGGGAATCCCGGCACGCCCGGTGCCAGCCAACGGCGCGCGCGGCCGCGGCCGACCGGAGTGACCTTGCCAGCCTCCACCAACACCTCAAGCGCGCGCTGGACGGTGCGGGGGCTGACGCCGAGCGCGAGGGCAATCGCGGAGCTCGACCACGCTTCGCCATCGGAGAGCAGGGCAAGCACCCCGGCATGCTCGCCCTCGACGGGCGGCGTGAGCAGGACGGTTCTTGGCGCCCGATGCGGCTCCAGCGTACGCGTCGTGACGACCCCATCTGGCGACACGCCCCGGCCTTGAGGGCGTGATGTCGGTCTCTGGCTGACGGAGGCAGGCATGGAGGCGGACGTAGAGACCACGAGTACGCATAAGAGTGCGCGTATGGGTACTCGCAGCGAGGTAGTGGAGGTGGTGACCCGCGGCGAACGGCGCCGGATGTGGTCGGACGAGCAGAAACAGCTGATCGTGGCGGAGGCTATGCAGCCCGGGGCGCTGGTGACCGAGGTGGCCCGGCGCTGGGGTATCGGCACGGGTCTGATCTACACCTGGCGGAGGCAAATGCAGCGGGGCGAGCTTGGCGCCATGCCAGTACCCGCCTTCGCGGAGGTGACGGTAGCGCCGTCTTCGCCCATGGCCGAGGCGGAACCACTTGCGCCACCGCCGGAGATGTCAGTTTTGGCTGATGATCGCGACGTGGGGCGGATCGAGGTTGCCCTGCCTTGTGGCGCGACGGTTCGGGTTGGACGGGACGTCGACGAGGCCGCATTACGACGCGTGCTGTCGGCGGTGCGTGCGCCATGATCGGGCCACCTCCCGGCACGCGGGTCTACCTGGCCTGCGGCGTGATTGATATGAGGGCTGGGATGGACCGCTTGTCCACGCTGGTACAGCAGTCGCTCGGTGCCAATCCGTTCGATGGCGCGGTCTACCTCTTCCGGGGCCGCAGGGGTCGGTCGCTCAAGGCGCTCTGGCATGACGGCGTCGCGCTCAGCCTGCTGGTGCGGCGGCTCGAGCATGGGCATTTCCCCTGGCCCATGACGTCGACCGGATCCGTCACGTTGTCGCCTGCGCAGGCTTCCCTGCTGTTGGAGGGCCTGGAATGGCGATCGGTGCAGCGGGAGTGGCGACCTACGGCAGCGTGATGCCGTAGCATGCTGCTTTTGCTTGGTCCGACGAGGGCAGGTCGGCGACAATTCCGGCGTGTCCGACGATCATGCCAACAGCAGCGGTGATGCAGCGGAGGAGGTCGCGCAGCTGCGCGCCTCGCTCGCCGCGGCTGAGGCGCGCATCGCGGCGCTGGAGCAGATCATCCACGACCTGCGCCGGGACCGCTTCGGCCAGAGTGCTGAGCGGGTCGATCCCGGGCAGCTAGCCTTGGCTCTCGGCGGGGCACCATCCGCTCCACCGCCGGCGAGCAACGACAATCAGCCGCCACGTGACCACAAGCCGCGCTCCGAGCGGCGTCGCAACCGTGGCCGCCTGCCGGCACACCTCGAGCGGATCGAGCAGGTGCTGGACCTTGCCGATCGTCACTGCCCGTGCTGCCGCGAGGAGATGCGCTGCATCGGCGAGGACCGCGCCGAGCGGCTTGACGTCGTGCCTGCCCAGCTCCGGGTGGTGGTGACTGTCCGGCCTCGCTATGCCTGCCGACGCTGCGAGGACGGGGTACACCAGCAGCCGGCGCCAGCGCGCGTCGTCACCGGTGGCCTGCCTACCGAGGCGCTGCTGGTTCAGGTGCTGGTGGCCAAGTACGGCGACGGCCTTCCGCTTTATCGCCAATGTCAGATCCTGGCTCGGCAGGGCATCCAGCTCGACCGCGCCACGCTGTGCGACTGGGTCGGCCAGGCCTGCTGGTGGCTGCGCCCGTTGCGTGATCTCATCCTCGACCATGTCATCGGACATGCCCGGGTGTTCGCCGACGACACGCCGCTGCCCACCCTGGAGCGTGGCCTTGGCCGAACGCGCGAGGGCCGGCTCTGGTGCTACGCGGCCGATGATCGCGCCTCGCTCGGACATGGCCCGCCAGCCGTGGCTTATGTCTACGCGCGCGACCGCAAGGCGGCCAGACCGGCGGCCCATCTTGCCGGGTTCAGCGGCACCCTACAGGTGGACGGCTATCGCGGTTTCCGCAGGCTCGCCAACCAGCGCCGGGGCGGTGCGGTCACGCTCGCCTTCTGCTGGAGCCACCTGCGCCGGCGCTTCCACAAGATCCACGCCCATAACGGCTCGCCGATTGCCGCCGAGGCCCTGCTGCGCATCGGTGCGTTGTACGGCATCGAGCGCGAGATCCGCGGCCAGGCACCCGAGGCACGACGGGCGGTGCGCCAAGCCCGCAGCGCATCGCTGGTCGAGGCGCTCCGCCCCTGGCTGGAGACACAACTGGACAAGGTCAGCCAGGGCTCGGCGTTGGCCACGGCGATCCGCTATGGTCTGCGGCACTGGGAGGGGCTCTGCCGCTACCTCGAGGACGGCCGGCTGGAGATGGATACGAACACGGTCGAGCGGGAAATCCGGCCGGTGGCCAAGACGCGCCGCGCCGCGCTCTTCGCCGGCAGCGAGGGCGGGGGCGACACCTGGGCGATCGCCACGACCCTGGTCCGCACCGCCATTCTGAACGGCGTCAACCCGCAGGTCTGGCTCACCGACGTGCTGGAGCGCATGGTCCGCAGCGAGGTCAGCAGCAAGGCGCTGCACACCCTGCTGCCCTGGACCTGGCGCGACGCCCAGCCCGCCGCCGCGGCATGAGCCGGCGCCGCAGCCGCATCCCGGCCCTCTCGCTCGACGACCTCGACACCTGGCTCGCGGGCCAGCCCGACATCGCCCGCCGCAACTGGACCGTGACCTCGATCGACGGCTTCTGCGCCGCCCTTCTCACCGGCCCCGAGCGCATCGAGACCGAGGCCTGGCTGCGGGTGATCTTCGGCCCGAACCTTCCAACGACGCCGATGGGCCTGGCCGCTGTCCAGGCCGTGCTCGAGCACCACGAGGCAGTCCGCCGCATGCTGGCGCTCGATGCCGGCCGGCGCTGGCAGCCGCTCTACCTGCGCACCGACGACGGCACCGTCATCGCCCAGCCCTGGGCCGCCGGCTTCATGTTCGCCGTCAAGCGCTGGCCGGCGGCCTGGCGGCCCATGCTCGAGCGCGAGGACCTCGTCGGGCTCATGCTGCCCATCATCACCTGCGACGCCACCGAGACTGTCGAGCGCCTCCTTCAGGGCCAGCCCGAGAAGTTGGCGCATGCCGCACAGGCCTACCACCACATCCCCGAGGCCGTCCGCGCCATCCGCGCCTACTGGCGCCAGCACGCGTCGTAGCCGCCCGCCACACCCGCAGACTTCCCGCCAGCGTCAAGCATCCAATGCCGTGGGGTCGTCACGACGCGTACGCTCCAGCCGGAAGCCGCGCTTTGTCGCATTCACACCGGCCAGCGGCCGAAGCGCTGTGCGGAGACGTCCGATTTCGACGCGCAGCCGTGCACGCTGTGATTCGTCCGCGTCGCGCGCTCGGAATGCGCCCGCCACCAGCGCCTCGCGCGACGCGTCGTCGGGCCATGCCTCGGCGAGAGCGCGGGCTAGCGCGAAGAGCACGGGACGGCCGGCAAGCGGGACCACCACCGTGCCGGCACGCACGAGGTTGCAGCAGGCATCCACCACCAGCACGTCCG
The DNA here is from genome assembly GCF_030657435.1 of Paracraurococcus lichenis. GTDB lineage: Bacteria > Pseudomonadota > Alphaproteobacteria > Acetobacterales > Acetobacteraceae > Paracraurococcus > Paracraurococcus lichenis. Next base: position 5,079 of record NZ_JAUTWS010000170.1, read on the forward strand.
AGGCGATCAGCGCTTCGACCTCGGCGAGCCCGAGCAGGCGCTTCTCGTCGCGCGCGACTAAGGTTGCGGCAGGCGCGTCGAGCTCGTGTGACGCGCGTTTCACCTCCGCGGCGCGCGCGGGGATCCCCGCCTTGCGCGCTGCGTGTGCGGCGCGGCGGAGGGCGGCGCGCGCCGCCTCGGTCCGGATGCGTCGCATTGCGAGGCCGGCGGCGACCAGCCAGTAGCCGACGCATGACGGCGGCGGGAGCGCATCGGGTTCGAGCGCATCGGGTTCGAGCGCATCGAGCATTCGCTCGGCTGCGTCGAGGCGGCCAATCAGGAGAAGGCAGCGCGCTTCGAGATAGCCGGCATGCGCCGCATTCGCACGGTCGCCCCCCGCCGCGAGCGTCGCCCGCGCCGCGCCGAGAGCCTGCATTGGCCCGCCCAGATCGCGTGTGACAAGCGCAATCTCAGCCTCGGCGAGGACGCATCTCGCGCGGGCGACAGCTTCGCCCGGGCCGAAGCCGCGTGCCGCCGCGCGCAGCAGTTCCTTCGCGCGCGTCAGATTGCCCAGCTGGGCCATCGCGATGCCGCGCAGCGCCAGCGCGGGCGGATCGTCGCGCAGCGCGACACGCTTCAGCGCCGCGAGCGGATCACCCGCCGCAAGCGCCCGCGCGGCGGCGATGATCAGCGAGTCCATCGGAATCCCGTCACACTTGTCACTCTCACCCGACTACCGCGGCGTCCTACCTCACCAACCGGTGCAGCGCCGCCCGGAATGGCGAGCGTCGATCGGGAGCAGCAAGATGACAACCTCGCCGGCAGCGGATCGAGTACCGGTCGTGTCCCAGTACGTGGTGTAGCAGAGCTGGGGGTAAGTGGCCGGCCTGAGCGACCATCAAGGGTCAGCGCAGGCCC
>NZ_JAUTWS010000171.1 GCF_030657435.1 Paracraurococcus lichenis
CCCTGAAGGGAGGAGGCTGCGCTCAAAGCAGCTCATACTGGCGACGTGTGCTGCCAGGAACGATCAGCGCTCAAGCCAGTCCTTCAACTTCGACCATCGCCTTCGGGTCTGCTGGCCGCGAACGGCGATGGACAGTGCCTTCCTCTGCCCGACCATCACCACCAGCCGCTTGCCCCGGGTCACCGCCGTGTAGATCAGGTTGCGCTGCAGCATCGGGTAGTGCTGGGTCGTGACCGGGATCACCACCGCCGGGTACTCCGATCCCTGGCTCTTATGCACCGTGGTGGCGTAGGCCAGGACGAGCTCGTCCAGCTCATCGAAGCCGTAGCCGATCTCCCGGCCGTCGAAGTCGACCACCAGCTCGCCTTCCTCCAGGTCGATCCGGCGAACGATGCCGAGGTCGCCGTTGTAGACCTCGCGCGGGTGGTCGTTGGCCACCTGCATGACCTTGTCGCCGGGGCAGAAGATCCAGCCGAAGCGCTCGACCCGCAGCTCGCCGGGTGGGTTCAGCGCCTGCTGCAGCTCGATGTTCAGCGACCGCGCCCCGAGCCCGCCCCGGTTCATCGGGCAGAGCACCTGCACGTCGCGGATCGGGTCCAGCCCGAAGCGGCGCGGGATGCGCTCGCGCACCACGGCCAGGAGCCGCTCCATCCCCGTCTCCGGGTCCGGCGCCTCGACCCAGTAGAAGTCAGAACCTTCCTGCGCCGAGAGGTCCGGCAGCTTGCCCCGGTTGATCAGGTGCGCGTTGGTGACAATCCGGCTGCCGGCCGCCTGGCGGAACACCTCGGTCAGGCGCACCACCGGCACGGCGCCGGAGGCGATCACGTCGGCCAGCACCTGCCCCGGCCCAACCGAGGGCAACTGGTCCACGTCGCCAACGAGCAGCAGGGCCGCGCTCTCGGGCAGGGCCTTCAGCAGCGCCCGCATGAGCGGGACGTCCACCATGCTGGTCTCGTCCACGACCAGCAGGTCGCACTCGAGCGGATGAGTGTCGTTGCGCTTGAAGCCGCCCTCCCTCGGGTCGGCCTCGAGCAGGCGATGGATGGTGGTGGCCTCGCGCCCGGTGCTCTCGGCCAGGCGCTTGGCCGCCCGGCCAGTCGGGGCACAGAGGGCAATCTCAGGCCCCTTGGCCGCCACGACCTTCAGGATCGAGTTGACCAGGGTGGTCTTGCCCACGCCAGGGCCGCCGGTGATGACCAGCGCCTTGGCGCCGAGTGCAAGGCGCATGGCGTCGCGCTGGCTCTCGGCCAGGGTCAGGCCGGTCTTCGCCTCCACCCAGGGGATGGCCTTCTCCGTCTCGATCGCCGGCCAAGGCGGCGCGCCCGAGGCGAGGCGGTGCAGCCGTTCGGCGATCTCCCGCTCGGCCCGGTACAGGCCAGTAAGGAAGACGCAGCGCTGGCCCTCCAGCATGTCCGCCACCACCTCGCCGGCCGCCAGTTCCAGGGCCAGGGCCTTCCCGACCAGCGCCTCCGGCACCTCCAGCAGTCCCTGCGCGAGCGCCACCAGCTCCGTCTCGGGCAGGCCGCAGTGGCCCTCCTCCATAGCCTCGGCGAGCGCGAAGGAGATGCCGGCCTGGACCCGGATCATGGCCGTGGGCTCGATGCCGAGCTTCGCCGCGATCTGGTCGGCGGTGCGGAAGCCGATGCCGCGAATGTCACGGGCAAGCCGGTAGGGGTTCTCGCTGACCACCTCGACCGCCTTCGGGCCGTAGGTCTTGTAGATCCGCACCGCCCGGGAGGTGCCGACCCCGTTCGAGTGCAGGAACAGCATGATCTCGCGGATCACCTTCTGCTCGGCCCAGCCGCCCACGATGCGGGCCGCGCGCTTGGGGCCGATGCCGGTGACCTCGCGCAGCCGGGCCGGCTCCTGCTCGATCAGGTCGAAGACTGCCCCGCCGAAGGCGGCGACCAGCTTCTTCGCGTAGACCGGGCCGATGCCGCGGATCATGCCGGAGCCGAGGTACTTCTCGATGCCCTCCAGCGTGGTGGGCGCGGTCGCCTTCAGGAAGGCGGCCTTGAACTGCAGGCCGTGGGTGCGGTCGTTGACCCAGGTCCCGGAGCCGCTGACGAACTCGCCGGCCGAGATCAGGGCGGCGTGGCCGACCACGGTGACCGGCTCGCGCTGGCCGCGCACCTTGACCCGCAGGACGCAGAAGCCGGTCTCGGCACTGTGGAAGGTGACGCGCTCGACCAGGCCCGCCAGGGCCTCGGTCGGGGGCGCCACCGCCTTGTTCGTTCCGTCCATGCCGGGCCGCTCGCTTCCTGGCGTCTCGGTCGCGCCCGCGCTCACTATAAATCCCGCACAGGCACGCACGCACCCCTCTTCGCCCACGCCGTTGCGCTCTGCCTCGGTATCGCGCGAAGCTGGAGCGCATGGAAAGCCGCGGACCTCCCAGGGCACCCGAATGCTCCCCGCGTGGGGACGGCGTGCTCCTACCGTATGGTGAGGCGCCAGACGGCCGCCTTGTGCGCGCGTCCGAGGTGTCCGCTGGCTTGGATTGCGGCTGCACCTGCCCAGCCTGCGGTGCTCCCCTGGTGGCGCGCCGGGGCGGGGTGCGGATCGCCCATTTCGCGCACGCCGCCGATCACGCCTGTGCTTCGACCCACGAGACCATGCTGCATAGGCTGGCCAAGCAGTTGATTGCGGAACGAGCCGCACTGACGTTGCCGGAGGTGACCGTCGAATACGGCGGCAAGCACCATCGTGTCCGGCCGGCCATGACGATCCACCCGGAAGGCGCGGCCCTGGAACCCGGGCTCGACGGGTTGCGTCCCGACATCCTCGTCACGATTGCCAAACGCCCGCTGCTCGTCGAGATCGCTGTGACCCACTTCTGCGGCCCCGAGAAGGTGGCGCTCATCCAGGCGCGACGTCTGGCCGCTGTCGAGATCAACCTTTCGCAGATCGCCCGCGACACCCCACCGGACACGCTCGAACACATTATCCTGCACACGGCGCCGCGACGCTGGCTCTGGAACCGCCTCGCCGACGCAGCCATGGTCGCAATGCGCGTCGAAGCGGCGCGACGGACCCACTCCCGAGACGAGGCGCTCGAGCGTGTCGGGTGTACGCTCGCAGAGGCGGCCGCAGCACCAACCGTAGAGCCGGGTGATCCCCGGCTGGCTTGGGCTGTCGAGGCCACGCGCGATGCCGGATTGAGCGGTGCGGTCGGGATCGCCGTGGCCGGGGATGGTTGCTTCGCCGTAGCCCGGGAGATCTGGCAGTCGCGCCTGGTCGGACGCCACGTCCTGGGCGGCATTCCTCTTGATGAACGCACCGTCGCAGCATCGCTTTACCCCGTCATGCGGGGCGGCTTCGCCGGACCCAGGCCGGGCGGTATCGCGTGGCGCGTCATCACCGGCCGCTTTCCGGCATTAAGGCCACCGCCCGACGTTGTGCTCGATTATGTGCGCTTACTCGGCCTCATGGGCCTACTCGTCCGCGACCCCGGCGGCTTGTGGCGACCCGGGCGGGCCGCGGTCGTGGCTCGCGACAGGGGACAAGCTGCAGCAGCCCGCCGGGTTGGACACTCGAAAGCGCTGGGCAGCCCACGTGGGGCAACGAGAGGTTGACCCGATGGGACGCTGGGTGACCGCGGTTGGTTCAGTACTGTGAGAACTTGGCCGCTGTCTTTTCCTCGGCTTTGCCGCGGTCGCTGATCCGCGGCCTCGTTTCCTTGAATGCGCTTGCCTTACGGCTCCAGTAGACAAACGCTGGCCTTGGTTTGGGTACCAGGACACAAGTGCCTGCCGTGTCCACCGGCAGCTCGGCGGCAGGAGCATTCGGGAGGAAACTGTGCGGTTCAAAGCAGATCGGCTAGGCCAAATGGTGCTTGCGCTCGGGCTCGTGGCTGGCACCTGGGTGCAGGCGCATGCTCAAGAGAGGAACAGTGGGCCGTTCAGGCACCAAGCCGCGTGTAGCAGCTACAAGCCAGCGGCCGTCGGCGGGCCTGTGCTGCCATCTCGGATACCCGGCCTCACGCTGCGATGGCTTGGGACTTCGAACTACGAAGTCGCCTACAAGGGCAAAGTTGTCCTGCTTGATACCTACTACGACCGCGGGCCCCGCAACCGGTCCATTGGTTTCACCCCGGACCAAGTGACGCGTGCGGACGCCATCCTGATCGGGCATGCGCACTTCGACCACATCTCCGACGCAGTCTCGATTGCCGGTCGTACCGGGGCGGTGGTGGCCGGTGCCGCGATCAGCGCTGACTATCTGCGCTCACAGGGCCTGCCCGAAGGCCAAATCCTTGCGGTGGGCAACGGCAGCCAGTTCCAGCTGAGTGATGACATCACGGTGGACGTCGCTCTGGCGAGGCACAGCACGCTCTCTGCCGACGTGCTGAAGGATGCGGGCCAGATCTACACCGATACCAGTGGGACGCCAACGGCCGAAGAGACGGCCGCGGAAGCTGCGATTCGAGCCCGGGGAAGCTCCGATCCAAATATCATCACGGAGGGGACACTCGCTTACGTCCTCACCTTCGACACGGGCTTCCGGCTGCTCTGGCTCGACAGTGCGGGTCACGTCACGCCGGGCGATGAGGCCCTCATCGCAAGACTCGGCCGCATCGACGCGGCCATCATCGCGTACCAGGGCAATCCGATTGCCGCCGTGCAGGTGCCGGTGACGAACGCGCTCGTGCAGCTGTTCAAGCCGACGATTTATCTTCCCGCCCATCACGACGAAATCGCGGGTGTGTTCTTTAATCTCGGTCTTGAACCGCTGTTCGAGGCGATCCATGCCGAGTTGCCGACAACCCGCACTCTGAACCCGCTGTACCGGGCGCCGATCTGCCTCGACCTCACTCGCCCTGATGGTGGGCTGTCCCTCAGTTATCCAGTCGGGCCCTGAATGAAGCGTTGCAAGGCGCAGCGGCCATGGTCGATCGGGCTGCTGCGCCTGCTGCCAATGCATGAAGCTGGCCCGCATGCTGCCATCGCACCTAGTGCCGCCTCATCACCATGGACCGCTGCGGACTTGCTCGATGGTCTCATCGTCGCGGCGCGGCAGGGCCGGCACGGCGCGGCGGTCCGGGTCGAGGAGCTTGGCGACGCGCATCATCCCTTCGATGGCGCGAGCCGCTGCGCTTCATTGCCAGTGCCAGCAGCTTTGGCGCGTGCAGCGAAACGCACGATCTCAAAGCTGGCGAACTGCGCATCGCCGGTGACACGAGGCCGCCGGACCGCGACGCCGTGAACGCCAATCTGCGCGGGTGCCTCCGCTGCGGTGTGCATATCAGTGAGGGTGCGGAGGCGCGCCGCGCCGCCCGCGAGCTGGTGCCGGCCTTCCTTCAGGACGCATTCCGCTCCCCGGCACCGCCGCGCTGATCAGCACGGCAGCCGGTTGAACGATCCGGGAGATGCCGGCTCAGTGCACGGCCCCGCTGAGCGCGGACCGGACCCGCTCTATACGCGCAGGCTCCCTGGCCGCAACCACCAGCACAGCCTTGGTATCATCGAGCGTCGCCGCGAGCGCGGCGGCGAAGCCAGGGCTGCCCATCTCGCGGCGCGCGAGACGATCCAGCACGGCGGCGACGTGCTCCCCGGCAGCCGTGCGCTCGACGGTGAAGACCCGCAGCACCCAGCCCTCGGCTTTCGGCACAGCCGCGAGCGCTGCACGCTTCAGTGCAGTCCGGATGTCCGCATCGGCGGCCAAGCGGTAGGTTCGGGCTGCGTCACGCACGCCGCTTCGATAGGAGCGGACACGGACGGAGCGGGACGGGTCGGCTTCGATCATCCGGCCAGAGTGCCATGCCGGGACATGCTTGGCGAACGGAGCGCTCGACCGCAGGGCATCACCGTCTCGGAGGGGCGCAATGTCGCGCTGACTGGGATGCTGGTCAGGGCGACACGGGAGGTGGCAAATGTCATTCGGGCGGCTGGCGGGCGCCGTCGCTGTGGACCCGGCATTACGCCCCCAATCGGCTGCGCAGG
>NZ_JAUTWS010000172.1 GCF_030657435.1 Paracraurococcus lichenis
CGCCCGCCTTGCCGTGGAATCCCTGCCCACGATCCCGTGGAATCAGTGCCCGCCATCACGTGGAATACGCACACTACGCTGCCTTGCGGCTGGGTCGGCGCCCGGCGTCTTTCCATATCCGCCCCTTATCCGGCGAGTGGCCGGACCACGCAAAGGGCGACCTGCCTTTGGAAGAACGCGTATATAGTATTCACACCGTATGCTGCGCCTGGCCCATGGCGCGGAGCGCGGCTGCGTGCAACGCCTCGCCCCGCGTCGGGTGCGCGTGGATCGTGCCAGCGATGTCCTCCAGCCGGGCGCCCATCTCCAGCGCCAAGCTAAAGCCGGCCGCCAGTTCCGCGACCCCGGCGCCGACCGCCTGAATGCCGAGCACCAGATGGGTTTCGGCCCGCGCGACGACCCGCACGAAACCTTCCTCCGCCGCTTCGGTCAGCGCGCGGCCGTTGGCCGAGAAGGGATACTGACCGACCCGGATCTCCTGCGCCGCTTGGCGCGCCTCCGCCGGCGACAGGCCAACCGAGACGACCTCCGGGCTGGTGAAGCAGATCGCCGGGACCGCCATCGGCTCGAAGCGGCGGCGCCGGCCGGCCACCAGTTCCGCCACCATCCGGCCCTGCGCCATGGCGCGATGCGCGAGCATCGGCCCGCCCGCGACATCGCCGACCGCCCATACATCGCGCATGGAGGTCGCGCAGCGCGCATCGATGCGGATGAATGGCCCGTCCATCGCGAGATCCAGCGCCTCCAGCCCGAAGCCCGTCGTGCAGGGCCGGCGGCCGACCGCCACCAGAACGGCCTCGGCCGGGATGGTGTGCTCCGCCCCGTCCGCCGCGGCGACCCGCAGCGCCTTGCCATTTGCGGCCAGGCCGCGCGCCTCGGTCGCGGTCAGCAGCTCGATGCCCAGGCGCTGCATCCCGCGCAGGACGGGACGCGTGAGATCGGCATCCCAGCCCGGCAGGATGCGGTCCGCGGCCTCCACCACCGTGACCACAGCCCCGAGCCGGGCGAAGGCCATGCCGAGTTCGAGCCCTATATAGCCGGCGCCCACCACGGCCAGGCGCTCCGGCACGCGCGGCAATGACAGCGCCTCGGTCGAGGAGATCACCCGGCCGCCGAAAGGCAGCGCCGGCAACGGCATTGGCGCGGAGCCGGTCGCCAGCAGCACGTGCCGGGCCCGGATGGTCTGCGGCCCGGTATCGGTCTCGACGCGGCAGGTCTTGCCATCGAGCATGGTGCCGCGCCCCTGCACCGTGCGCACCCTGCCCTGCTTCAGCAGCGTGGCGACGCCGGCATTCAGCCGGCCGACGATGCCGTCCTTCCAGGCGACCGCCTGGGCGAAGTCGAGGCTCGGCGCCCCGGCCCGCAGGCCGAAGGGGGAGGCCTGCACCTGCCCGGCGGCGCGGCTGAATTCCGCCGCCACATGGATTAGCGCCTTCGACGGGATGCAGCCGACATTCAGGCAGGTGCCGCCGAGGCTGCCCTGCTCGACCAGCACGGTGTCGATGCCGAGCTCCCCGGCCCGGGCCGCGGCGCTGTAGCCGCCGGGGCCGCCGCCGAGGACGAGAAGCCCGGCCGTCAGCTCGCCCATCTCAGCCTCCGATGAAGATGCGCGCGGGCAGCTCGAGCAGGCTCTTGATGCGCTGGATGAACGCCGCCGCGTCGTAGCCGTCGATGACCCGGTGGTCGAAGGAGGAGGACAGGTTCATCATCTTGCGTGGCACGACGCCGCCGCCGATCCACATCGGCCGCACCGCCATCCGGTTGACGCCGATGATCGCCACCTCCGGCCAGTTGACCACCGGCGTGCTGGCGATGCCGCCCAGCGCGCCGAGGCTGGTGATGGTGATCGTCGAGCCGCCGAGTTCGTCCCGCGCCGCCTGCCCGGCCCGCGCGGCCTCCGACAGACGCTTCAGCTCCGCCGCGCACTCCCAAAGGTCGCGCGCCTCGGCATGGCGCACGACAGGTACCACCAGGCCGGACGGGGTCTGCGTGGCGATGCCGAGATGCACGCCGCCATGCCGCCGGATGACGCCGGCCTCGTCGTCGTACAGCGCGTTCATCTGCGGGAAGTCGGCGACGGCGCGGACCACGGCCAGCATCAGAAAGGGCAGCAAAGTGAGCTTCGGCCGCTCCGCCGCAGCTTCGGCGTTCAGCGCGGCGCGCAACTCCTCCAGCGCGGTCAGGTCGACCTCCTCAACATAGGAGAAGTGCGCGATCCGCCGCGTCGCCTCGGCCATCCGCTCGGCGATGCGGCGGCGGAGGCCGGTGACCTTGATCTCCTCGACCCGCGTATCGGCGCTGCGCTCTGCAGTGGCCGGGGCGGCGGTGCCGCTGTCGCGCAGCAGCGCGTCGAGATCCTCGTGCAGGATGCGCCCCGCCGGGCCGCTGCCGCGGAGCTGGCGTAGGTCAATGCCCGCCTCCCGCGCTCGCAGCCGCACCGCCGGCGAGGCGATGGGGCGCTCGCTCGGCAGGCGCGGCGTCACGCCCTGCCGCGCCGCGGGTCGCGGTGGGGGCGCGGGCTGCGGCGAGGCGGGTGCCTCCTGCTTCGCAGTGGGTGCCTCCTGCTCCACCGCGGGCACCGCCGGCGCCTGACCCGGGGCCGGCGCCGCCGCACCGTCCGGCTGGCCTGGCACCTCGATCCGCACGAGCTCCCCGCCCACCGCCAGGGTGCTGCCCACCTCGCCACCCAGCGCCAGGATGGTGCCGCCGACTGGCGAGGGGATCTCCACTGTCGCCTTGTCGGTCATCACCTCGGCGAGCGGCTGCTCCTCCCGCACCAGGTCGCCGACCTTGACGTGCCATCCGACCAACTCGGCCTCGGCGACGCCCTCGCCGATATCCGGCAGCTTGACCACGCGGGTGCCCATCTCAGGCCTCCAGCACGGCGCGTAGCGCCCGGCCGACGCGTTCGGGGCCGGGGAAGTAATCCCATTCCTGCGCGTGCGGATAGGGCGTGTCCCAGCCGGTGACGCGCAGGATCGGCGCCTCCAGGTGGTAGAAGCAGCGCTCCTGCACCTGCGCCGAAAGCTCCGCGCCGAAGCCGGAGGTGCGCGTCGCCTCGTGCAGGATCACGCAGCGGCCGGTCTTCCGCACCGACTGCTCGATCGCCTCGACATCCAGCGGAACCAGCGTGCGCAGGTCGATGATCTCGGCATCGACGCCGGTCTCGGCCGCCGCCGCCTCCGCCACATGCACCATGGTGCCGTAGGCGAGCACCGTGACCGCCGCGCCCTCCCGCCGCACTGCAGCCTCCCCGAGCGGGACGGTGTAGTGCCCGTCCGGCGTCTCGCCGAGCGGGTGGCGTGCCCAGGGTACCACGGGCTGGTCGTGGTGCCCGTTGAAAGGGCCGTTGTAGACCCGCTTCGGCTCCAGGAAGATGACCGGATCGTCGTCCTCGATTGCCGCGATCAGCAGGCCCTTGGCGTCGTAGGGGTTGGAGGGGATGACGGTCTTCAGGCCACAGACATGGGTGAATAGCGCCTCGGGACTCTGGCTATGCGTCTGGCCGCCGAAGATGCCGCCGCCGCAGGGCATGCGCACCACCATGGGCGCGGTGAATTCGCCCGCGGAGCGGTAGCGCAGCCGCGCCGCCTCGGAGACGATCTGGTCGTAGCCGGGATACATGTAGTCGGCGAACTGGATCTCGGCGACGGGCCGCAGGCCGTAGACGCCCATGCCAACGGCGACACCAATGATCCCGCCTTCCGAAATCGGCGCATCGAAACAGCGCGACGTCCCATACTTGCGCTGCAGCCCCTCGGTGGCACGGAACACGCCGCCGAAATAGCCGACATCCTCGCCGAAGACGACGACCCGGCTGTCGCGGCCCATCATCACGTCGAGCGCGTCGCGTATTGCTTCCACCATGGTCCGGCGCGGCATGCTCAGATCCCCATCGCCTGGCGCTGCTCGCGCAGGTGGCGGGGCATCTCCTTGTAGACGCCCTCGAACATGGTGGCGGCGCTGGGCTTCGGGCCGTCATGCAGGGTGCCGTGGCGCTCCGCCTCGCGTGCCGCTTCCAGCACCTCCTCCTCGATCTCGGCGCGCAGCTGGGTATGCCGCGCCTCGCTCCATTCGCCGCGCGCGACCAAGTGGTTCTTCAGCCGCTCGATCGGGTCACCGAGCGGCCAGGCGTCGGATTCCTCCTTCGGCCGGTAGCGGGAGGGATCGTCCGAGCTGGAATGCGCGCCGGCGCGGTAGGTTACCCACTCGATCAGCGTCGCGCCGAGGTTGCGCCGTGCGCGCTCGACCGCCCAGGCGGTCGCGGCATGCACCGCGAGGTAGTCGTTGCCGTCGACCCGCAGCGAGGGGATGCCATAGCCATGCGCGCGGGCCGCGAACGGCGCATTCTCGCCGCCCGCTACGCCCTGGAAGGAGGAGATGGCCCACTGGTTATTGACCACGTTGAGGATCACCGGCGGCCGGTAGACCGAGGCGAAGACCAGGGCCGCGTGGAAGTCGCTCTCGGCGGTTGAGCCCTCCCCGACCCAGGCTGCGGCGACGCGGGCGTCGCCGCTGATCGCCGAGGCCATGGCCCAGCCCACGGCCTGCACGTATTGCGTGGCGAGGTTGCCGGAGATGGAGAAGAACCCTGCCTCCCGCACGGAATAGAGCACCGGCAGCTGCCGCCCCAGCAGACGGTCCCGTTCGTTGGAGAAGACCTGGCACATCATGTCGACCAACGACCAGTCCTGGGCAATCAGTAGCCCCTGCTGGCGGTAGGTCGGGAAATTCATGTCGCCCTTCTCGAGGGCGGTCTGGAAGCCACAGGCCACCGCCTCCTCGCCAGTGCAGGGCATGTAGAAGGATGTCTTGCCCTGGCGCTGCGCCACCATCATCCGCGCGTCATAGGCACGGGTCTTCAGCATAGCGCGGAGCCCGACCTTCAGCGCCTCGGCATCCAGCCCGGGTGCCCAGGGGCCGACCGCCTGGCCCTGCCGGTCGAGCACGCGGATGATAGAATACGCGAGGTCGTGAATTTCGTGCGCCGGAACATCGATAGGCGGCCGGCGGACGGCGCCGGCCCGCGGAATGGACAGATGGTGGAAGTCGGGCTTGTCGCCGGGCCGCACCGCGGGTTCCGGAACATGCAGCGACAGAGGCCTTTGCTCGATCATCGCATGCTCCCGTCTCGGCGCCTTAGAGACGCCCGTTGCCAAGCCCGACCCAGCCTGCAACGACGGAAAGAGTGCTGGACCGTTTTGAGTTCCCTGTCAGCAAGCGGGTTTGGGACGAGGTGCGCCGCAATGGGCCAACCAACTACCGGATCGGATGGTCTTGCCCGACACTGGAACAATGAGTTCGCTCGGTCTTGGCATGATCCTGGCCAAAGCGGTCACCATTCGAAAATTGGGCTTTCCCGTAGTTTGAAGGAGAGGTGGCTCGGTTTTTCGGTAACCGGGACAAATTCCCGGGCACGCAGGCGCAGCATTGACCCATTCGGCTCGTGAATCTGCCCCAGATGCGGCTTTTCGCCTCAGCAATCCCCTCATTCTGGCGCGGCAAGGAATGAAATAATCGAATCAGGCCGCCGGTGTTGAGTTGAGGGAATAAATCGGACGGAGCCGATCACCGTTCGGTTCTGACGCCGTCGGGCGGTGTGTTGCCTTCTTGTCCGCGCTCTGATTCGACACCGCCTCACGCTGCGAGATGGGGCGCGATGCGGAGCAGGCAGATCTCCTTGGCGACGGTGGAGCAGTTCCTCGGGGACGTGTTCGGCCAGGAGCTGCATGCCAAGCGCGTGCAGTCCCTGGCAGGTACC
>NZ_JAUTWS010000173.1 GCF_030657435.1 Paracraurococcus lichenis
TCATGATGGCCGCCACCATTACGGCGGCGGACTCCTACACCACACCCCGGGGCACGACCGCCAGCGCCCTGTAGGCCTCGGTCACGAAGCCCACCCGAGCCCATGCGCCGAGATGCGCTCCAGGGAGCCGATGGTGAGCCCGGCCGCCTCGGCGCAGTGCTTGAGGATGTGGCCGACCACCGCTGGGGTCAGTGCCCGGCTCTCGATCGTGCCCCAGCGGTCCGCTGTGCGGAACACGGCATAGCCGACCAGCGCGGACAGGCGTTGCCCACCATCAGCAAGTTGCGATTCGTTCGCAGGAAGCCGTGACAGACTGCTGCTTCAGGGTATGGTCGTTCGACTGACCAGGAGAAAAGCCGCGATGGACAGGCTGGAGCGGACTCTGCCGTTCGATGATGGTTTTCGTGCCAAGCCTTTTGTCAGAACGCGGCAGCAGCCCGTTCCGCCTCGTTTGTGGCGTTGGGAAATCTGCACCGAAGGCGGAAGCCTGCCATACCAATCTTCCGCATGCGTCTATCGCTCCGCCCATGACGCATGGGAAGCCGGGCAGGCCGCACTGGGAGATATCTTCCAGAGCATAGCCTGTTACCGCGGGCAAGAACTACTGCTGAACCGCTAACGGTCCGTTGAGGATGTGCCCAACCGCCTCCGGGGTCAGCGCCCGGCTCTCGCCCGTGCCCCAGCGGTCCACCCTACGGAACACCGGGCCGTAGCGGCAGTCGCCGGCCTGCAGCCAGGCCTCGAGTGCCCGCACCGGGCAGGTCTCGGGCTTGGTGCCACGGACGATGCCGAGGCTGGCCCCCTGCCCTTCCTGGTCGCCCTTGCTGCGCGGCAGCAGCCGCCGCAGGCCCTCGGCGGTGGTCAGCGCTCGGCCTGCTGCGCCGGCGTGCCGTGCCAGCGCCAGGATGCCGCGCAGGATATGGCGGCCGCGGGCTCTGGCGAGGGTGGCCAAAGTGGCGCCGGCGCGCAGGCTGGACATAGCGGAATTCCAGCCTCTTGCCCCGATTGGGGCAACCTCCGCTCACTTCTGATAAACCAACCTTCTCACGAGTAATGCTGAGGCGTGCCGATGGCCCCCGCCGACCCCGCCAGCGACCCGCAAACCGCCCTGGTGCCAACCGTTACCGACACCGGCGGCCTAGCCCTCGTCCCGGCCGAGACCATCCAGCGCGAGACCGAGGCCGCCGTCACCTTTGCTCTGGCCGACAAGGCGGCCGCGACCCGGCGGGCCTATCGGTCGGACTTCCAGCGCTTCGACGCCTGGTGCCTCACGCGCGGTGTCGCCTCGCTGCCGGCAGAGCCAAAGAGTGTCGCGGCGTTCCTCGCGTCGGAGGCCGAAGGCGGCGCCGAGCCCGCCACGCTGGCGCGCCGCGTCGCCGCGATCCGCTACGCCCACCGTCTCGACGGGCATGAGGCGCCGACCAACGCAGAGGCTGTCCGTGCCACGCTGCGGGGCATTCGGCGCACCAAGGGAACGGCACCAGCGCAGAAGACACCGGCAACCGCTGGCACGATCAGCGATCTGCTCAAGCAGGTGCCGATGGACACCCTGCGCGGCCTGCGCGACCGGGCCATGCTGCTGCTCGGCTTTTCCGGTGCGTTCCGGCGGTCCGAACTCGTCGCACTCACCGTCGAGGACCTGGTCTTCGTGCAGCAGGGCCTGCGCGTGCAGATCCGGCGCAGCAAGGGCGACCAGGAAGGCTAGGGCCAGGAGATCGCCATTCCACACGGTACGCAGCTACGACCCGTCGAGGCGCTCCGCACGTGGCTGGATGCCGCAGGCATCGTCACCGGGCCCGTGTTCCGCCGCATCAGCAAGGGTGGCCGGCTCGGTGAGGATGCGCTGACCGCCGAAGCCGTGGCGCTGGTGGTGAAGGCCGATGCCGAGCGTGCTGGCCTGCGACCGGAGGAGTTCGGCGGCCACAGCCTACGGTCGGGCTTCCTGACCAGCGGTGCTGATGCGGGCGCCTCCGCTTTCAAGCTGATGGAGGTGTCCCGACACAAGTCGTTCGACGCGCTGCGCGGGTACGTTCGCCGCGCCGAACTCTTGAAAGACCACGCGGGCGAGACATTCCTGTAGGCATCTCGCGCTGCTCTGGCTCATTGTCGTTCGCCGCCTCTGCACCCTCAACGTGCATCACCGCCGCGAGGAGATCAGCGACTGACGAGTAGCGCCCAATAGCCCTGTCGGTGGCGGCATCGGTCAGGATCAGGCCGGCCGGCATCTTCCTGATCAGCCAAGTCGGCGCAAGCTCATTGCCTCCCGCCTTTCGGCTGGGGGTGATGATGCTGAGCGCCTCGTAGCCGGTCGCGGTAGGTATGACCTGACCTGACCAGGCGGGTCCACGGAATGCACACCATACGGCAACCGTCCGCCGCTCACTCTGGGTGAAGTGCAGATCGCAAGATGCCCGGAATGGAAGAAGGCAGGAGGTCATTGGCTCGAACGACTTTCGCGTAGCCTATGACGGGTTGCTGAACGGCCTATAGCCACGGCGGCGCGGGCCCAGCGTGGCGTGGTCATCAGCCAATCCGGCACCTCGGCGCCGGTGTGTGCCAGCAGGATGCCCAACTCGAAATAGGCGGTCGCGGATGCGTCGCTGTGGCGCGCTACATGCTGTCCCACCAGAGCGGTGCTCAGCGCTTCCAGATTGTCGGTGGTGGTTGGCATGTTTGCCGAGTAGCACGGCGACCTTGCTGATCTGGACCTACATCGTTGGAAGTGGTGCCTCACTCGTCGCGCTAGGATCAGATCGCCCTCATCCTGGCCGCCTAGATCGGCCTGAGGCACATTTCATAGTAGAAAAACTTTGAGGCTATACGCCCATTTATGTATCTCGGCCCGATGCAAGACAGCAGCACAACGGGCCGGAGGCGGCCACTGGCGTTGATCGTCGAAGACGAGGCCCTGCTGGCCCTACTAGCCGATGGCCTGCTCGCTGCGGAGGGGTTCGACACGATCTTCGCCGCCCATGAGGCGGAGGCCATGGCCCACGCCGCAGCAGCGGCAGATCGGATCGCAGTCGCGGTCGTGAACCTACATCTCGGCGACGAGGTCGCCGGTCAGCGTGTCATCCGCGATCTGCGGCAGCACGCTCCGAACCTGCCCGTGGTGGTTATCACCGGCTTTGATGGCGAAGCGCCACAAGCCGACCTGCGCGGCCTCGGGTGGCCGACGATAAGACTCCACAAGCCCGGCGGCTATGACGAGCTTGTCCCTGCCGTGCTGGATGTCATGGAGCAGGTCCGCACCGGTGCTTGGCCGGAGGAGTGGCGCCGCGACACGGATTACAGGCGTGGTTCAGAATCGGCCAGTTTCGGGTCACACGGGCGCACGAAGAGAGCCGGCCTGTGAGGGCCGGACGTCGACGTCCGATGTGCCCGGTGCGGGAGGCGATCAGCCTCCCCGTGTCAAGCCCGCCGGGGCTGAAGCGATCCCATGCCGAGCAGGGTGAGCCAGTGCGGATGGCCCTGGCCGGTCAGCAGCTCCCGCGGGCTCTTGCCTTGCCGCTCGGCATGGCGACTGCGCAGGAAGCGGCGGTGGTTCAGGAAGAACCGCAGCAGATCCAGGTATGCGCCCCCGAGATGGCGGCGCAAGGTGAAGTAGGTGCGCAGCCGCGAGTTGAGGTTCTCCACGAGGGAGCTGCTGCGCGGTGTGCTGGCCATGGCGCGGCACACGACGTCGAACAGGACGTGGAACTTGCCTCCCATCCGCGCGCGTAGGTCGCTCCAGCTCTGCCAGTACGCAGGTGAGGTGGTGGGCTGGCGGTGCAGGGCTGTTCAACGCTCTGGAATGTCGAGGAGGCCAAGGAGGTAATCGACGCCACCGATGGCGGCGCGGTAGCGGTCCTGCGGCAGTGAGCTTCGGAGGCTGGCCTTGAGGATGTTGAAGGCAAAGCTGCGGAGACGAGCGAAGATGCCCGGGTTGCAGCGAATGCGGGAGCGATCCTCACCCATGGTGACGTCGCGGGTGTAGTGCGAGGTGTTCTCGATCTTCCAGTGGTCCCGGATGGCAGAGGCGGCGCGAACAGCTGGGATCGCGGCGGTGGCGAGATAGAAGGCGGTCTCGGAGGAGCGGGTCCAAAGACCGGTCTTGGCGCTGCGGGTGAGAACGTCGCGCTCGATGCGGATCACGGCACCGATGAGGGACGCCCACTCGGTGTCGGTGAAGGCGGTGGCAGCATCGAAGACGGCGACGCTGCGCTCCTCCTGGCGGTTGCGCCCCCGATCACGGCTACTGGCCGTGGAAAGCGGGGTGGCGCTGGCGCAGAGGTCCTTGGCCTTTTGATGCAGGGTGGGCTGGTTGTCCTTGACCTGTATGATCAGGTCGGCGCCGGCCTTTGCGGCGAGCTCGAAGGTTTCCTCTGGCAGTGCAGGGCGTCGAGCGTGACCAGGTGGCCAGCCAAGCCGAGTTCGGCGAGCAGCGCCTGAGCGGCCGGGATCTCGTTCGATTTCTCATCGACCTCGCTGTGCGCCAGCACCAGTGCCGTGTCGGTGGCGAACATCCCGAGCAGGTGCGCGGCGGCTCGGTCACGGAACGCGTCGAAGCTGCCGCGCAGGGTCTTGCCGTCGATTGCCAGACTACCCCCGTCAGGCTTGGCGTGAGCCGCCTGCAACAGCTTGGCGTGGCCACGGAAGGCTGCCTCCACCGCTTCACAGTCCAAGCCTTGCAGGATGTAGCGGATGGCGGTGTGCGCCGGCGCTCGCCGCCAGGTCAGGCCGAACACCTCGTTCAGGCGGAGACGGTGCATCTCGATGAAGGTGACGATGCTGCGATACGAGTTGCCGCCACTGACGATGGCCAGGATGGAGAACAGCAGGACATGCGCCAGCTGGTAGACCTTGCCCTCCGCCCGGCGGTGATCAGGCACCTCCTCCAGCAGGCCCAGCAGCGGCGCGAACGCGGTCACGGCAACCTCCCCCTCGGTTGCCGCCCTATGAGTCAGAGATTCGGCGATCCGGGAATCCCGTCATCACCCCGCCGGCGCCCTTCTCCGCAGGCCTGTGGCAGCGAGGACTCACCCCTGCTACCGCACAGCGTTGAACAGCCCTGCACCTCGTCGCCTGTGAAGAGCGCGGCCGAGACGGCCTTGGCCTCCGCATCGCCGTCCCGCTCCGCCTTCGCCGGGACTGCCGCGAGATTGGGGGTGCCAGCTGGAAGGGGTACTGTCGGCCAGTGTTCCCGTTGAGGTAGAAGCACCGTGGCCTGGATCGTGAAGCTGGTGAGCGTCGGAGCCGCGGGCGAAGAACACAGCACCGAGGTCATGCAGATCGCCAGACCCGTCGATCTCACCGATCTGGCCAGCCTGGGTCTGACCCTGGCCGAGGGCAAGTAGCTCCTGGCTGGTGTGCAGCAGGAGATTGTCGCCTCGCAAGCCCGGGTCCATGCCCTGCGCCGTCCGGCATGCGGCAGCTGTGGTGATGCGTACCGGGTCAAGGACTACCGCCAGCACGCGATGGCCAGTGACGCGCGGGCCTTCTCCCACGCCCGCGCATGCCGCCGCACCGTGTCGTAGCCACCCTCATAGCCGAGCGCCCGGAGCGCCTCGAACAGCCGGATCAGCGTCAGCTTCTCGCGCGACAACCGCGCCGCGTTCTCCTCCAGCAGCCGATCGAGCTCGCCCTGCCACGCGCCCAACTTCGGCAAAGGCTGGCGCGTCCGCTCGTAGCGGAACTCCGTTGCACCAGACCGCAGGACCTTCCGGACCACCTTCCGCGACAAGCCAAGCTCACGGCAGATCGCCTTGATCGAGCG
>NZ_JAUTWS010000174.1 GCF_030657435.1 Paracraurococcus lichenis
GGCCGCCTAGCGGCATGCTGCGCGCTTTCGCATTTGTTCATGCACGGGCATTTTCAAGCGGCGAGCAGACCTTTAGCAGCGGATGACCAAACTAGGGCGCTGCTTGGTGGGAACCGAAATTATGCCAATAAGTTGTATCGTGATGAGGGCATTGTCAAGTTCGCGGTCTCTAGCCGGAACGAAGGGGCTGGGGCATGCTGACGAGATGACGCCCGAGCCCGCCACCTACCCCGGGTACCGCTTCCCGGCCGAGATCATCAGCCAAGCCGTCTGGCTCTACCACGTCTTCGGCCTGAGCTTTCGAGAGGTGGAACTCATCCTCGCCGAGCGAGGCATCACGGTCAGTCACGAGAGCATTCGCCAGTGGTGCCTGAAGTTCGGGGCCGACTTCGCCCGCAAGCTCCGGAGACGACGGCCCAAGCCGGGCGACACTTGGCACCTCGATGAGGTGTTTCTGAAGATCAATGGCGAGTTGCATTATCTCTGGCGTGCCGTGGACCAGCACGGCGTCGTGCTCGACATTCTGGTGCAGGATCGGCGGAATGCCACGGCCGCCAAGCGCTTCTTCAAGCGCCTGCTGGCTGGCCTGAAGTACAAACCGAAGCGCCTCGTCACCGATGGCCTGCGCAGCTACGGGGTTGCGCAACGCGAGCTGATGCCCGAGGTGAAGCACCGAACCAGTCGGCACCTGAACAACAGAGCGGAGAACTCACACCGGCCAACGCGACGGCGGGAGCGACAGATGCAGCGGTTCAAGTCGGCGGAGCAGGCGCAGCGCTTTCTGTCATTCCACGCCATGATCTACGGCCATTTCCGTCTGCGGCGGCACCTGATGACCGCTGCTGAGTACCGGGATGCACGCGCCGAAGCCTTCCGAGTGTGGCGGCAGGAGACGTGCGTCCAAATGGCGGCGTAAACGCAAGGGGCGTCGTGCCGTGTGTTCAAGCGCGTCCATTATTCCAACAACTTGACAATGCCCGCCGAGGAGCTCTCGGCCTCCATCGCCGAGATCACCCGCCAGGTCTCGCAGAGCTCCAGGGTCGCAGGCCAGGCCGTCGCCGAAGCCCGCCGCACCGACGAGGTCGTCCGCGGCCTCGCCGAGGGCGCCCAGCGCATCGGTGAAATCATGCACCTGATCACCACCATCGCCGGGCAGACCAACCTGCTCGCCCTCAACGCCACCATCGAGGCGGCCCGCGCCGGCGAGGCCGGCAAGGGCTTCGCGGTGGTTGCCTCCGAGGTCAAGAACCTCGCCGCCCAGACTGCCAAGGCCACCGAAGAAATCGCCGCGCAGGTCGGCAGCATGCAGTCCGCTACGGGCGATGCGGTGGATGCGATCCAGGCGATCGGGGCGCGCATCGCCGAGGTGAGCGAGATCGCAACTGCCATTGCCGCGGCCGTCGAGGAGCAGGGCTCGGCCACCTCCGAGATCGCCCGCAGCGTGCAGCAGGCCGCCGCCGGCACGCGGAGCGTCTCGGGTGCGATCGGAGCGGTCAGCCGTGCCGCTACAGAGGCCAGCGCCGCAGCCGGCGAGGTAGCCAGCGCTTCGGAGGAACTCGGGGGCCAAGCCAGAACGCTCGACACCGAGGTGAGTGATTTCCTGCGTGACGTGCGCGCTGCCTAACCAGCGAACCTGTCAGCATAGGGAGAAACCGATGCTTGTCCAAGGCAATCCGTTTCTACAACACTACGCTGCGATCGACAGTGTCGTTCGAAAAGTCAACCTGCCTGAGGGCTGCCGAATCGAGCCAAGAGTGCCGCTGGCTTCTGGCACTCTGTCTCGGCCGGTTCTCGAAGATGAAGTTTCGCCGCTGACTGCCGAGGCGTTTAGTATTGTCCATGGCCAAGCACGGGCCATTCACCGCAACGCAGATGCTATCCTGTGTGAGCGGCTCTTTAGCGATGCGTCGAGCGGGAAATACACCGCGATCGTATTTTTGCCGCCGGTAAACGGCGTGCGCCCGGCCGCGGAGGTAGGCCTCCCGTAGAACGCCGTTGAAAAGACTGTCGATCAGCTCATGCGGTCCGGTCCGATGCTGACGGCGACAGCCGCGGTCTAATCGCCGCACTAAAAACTGCTATGACCTGAAACTGGCCGATTCTAAACCACGCCCAGAACCATGCTACCAACCCAGCTCCGAGTATGGCGCAGGGCTGTTCAACGCTGTGCGGTAGCGGGGGGTGAGTCCTCGCTGCCACAGGTCGGATGCGAACGGCGCCGGCGGGATGATGACGGGCTTCCCGGATCGGCAAACCTCTGACTCATAGGGCGGCAACCGAGGGGAGGTTGCCGTGACCGCGTTTGCGCCGCTGCTGGGTCTGCTGGAGGAGGTGCCCGATCACCGCCGGGCGGAGGGCAAGGTCTACCAGCTGGCGCACGTCCTGCTGTTCTCCATCCTTGCCATCGTCAGCGGCGGCAACTCGTACCGCAGCATCGTCACCTTCATCGAGATGCACCGCCCCCGGCTGAACGAGGTGTTCGGCCTGACCTGGCGGCGAGCGCCGGCGCACACCGCTATCCGCTACATCCTACAAGGCTTGGACAGTGACGCGGTGGAGGCAGCCTTCCGTGGCCACGCCAAGCTGTTGCAGGCGGCCCACGCCAAGCCGGGCGGTGGTAGTCTGGCGATCGACGGCAAGACCCTGCGCGGCAGCTTCGACGCGTTCCGTGACCGCGCCGCTGCGCACCTGCTCGGCATGTTCGCCACCGACACCGCGCTTGTGCTGGCGCACAGCGAGGTCGACGAGAAATCGAACGAGATCCCGGCCGCCCAGGCGCTGCTCGCCGAACTCGGCCTGGCTGGCCACCTGGTCACGCTCGACGCCCTGCACTGCCAGAGGAAACCTTCGAGCTCGGCGCCAAGGCCGGCGCCGACCTGATCATACAGGTCAAGGACAACCAGCCCACCCTGCATCAGCAGGCCAAGGACCTCTGCGCCAGCGCCGCCCCGCTTTCCGCGGCCAGTAGCCGTGATCGGGGGCGCAACCGCCAGGAGGAGCGCAGCGTCACCGTCTTCGATGCCGCCGCCGCCTTCACCGACACCGAGTGGGCATCCCTCATCGGTGCCGTGATCCGCGTCGAGCGCGACGTCCTCGCCCGCAGCGCCAAGACCGGTCTCTGGAGCCGCTCTTCCGAGACCGCCTTCTATCTCGCCACCACCGCGATCCCAGCCGTTCGCGCCGCCTCTGCCATCCGGGACCATTGGAAGATCGAGAACACCTCGCACTACACCCGCGACGTCACCATGGGTGAGGACCGCTCCCGCATTCGCTGCAATCCAGGTCTCTTCGCCCGTCTCCGCAGCTTCGCCTTCAACATCCTCAAGGCCAACCGCCGAAGCTCACTCCCGCAGGACCGCTATCGCGCCGCCATCGGTGGCGTCGATTACCTCCTCGGCCTCCTCAACATTCCACAGCGTTGAACAGCCCTGGAGTATGGCGCGGTTTCGAACTTCGCCGCATCCAACCCCAGCCGCCCGTGATGATCCAACAGCACACGCGCGAGCGGGACCGAGACTTCGACGACGAGACCCGTCGCCTCCCACCTCTGGCCGATCGTCCCACCTAGCTGACGGCGCACCGTTGTCTCAATCACACGCGAGCCAAAGCCCTTACGAGCAGGGATGCCATGAACTGGCGAGCCACTGGCCTCCGCCCAACGCAGGCGCAGTGTTCCTCCCGATGCCAGCGGCTCGACCATCCAGCGCACCTCCACCGCGCCACCAGGGAACGACAGTGCTCCATGCTTGGCTGCGTTGGTCGCAAGTTCGTGGACTAACATGGCGATTGGCTGCACCGCAGCCGCGGCGATCTCCACTGCTGGCCCGTTCAGACACACACTACCCGAGACGGCAGCGTGGGGTGATACCTCCGCGTTAAGCAGGGTGCGAAGGTCGGCAGCTCGCCAACCCTCCTTCGCCAAAAGGGTGTGCGCGCGCGCCAGGGCCGTCACTCGCGCTTGCACCGCGGCCCGGAACGCCTTCGCGTCCTCCGCAGGGGTCAGGAGCAAGGTACCTGCTCAACCCGGGGCGAGGACGGATTGACCCTGTAGGGTGGCGCGAATGGCTTGGTAGGCATCGATGCCACGTCGAGCTGCGGTGCCGATGACGGACTGGACGGCGGCGAAGAGATCGGCGCCCCAGGTGGAGCGAAAGCCACCGGTGACCTTCCTGTAAGTGGCGGTATGGCGGAGATCGCGCTCGGAGGAGTTATTGTCAGCGCTGACCTCGGGATGGTCGAGGAAGGTGAAGAGGTGCTCGCGCAGCAGGCCGTAGCGCTTGCGCAATCGCTGCCCGTGGCGATGGGCGGGGGTCAAGGCCATGATGGCGTCGAGGTCGCGCTCGAGGCGGCACCGGTATTGGCGACGTGTGCTCTCGGCGAGGCTGCGATGGCGGCGGGCCAGCACAACGGCGCGGAGCAGCAGCGCCTTCATGCGCGGGGCGAAGACGGTGTCTCCCGCCTCGATGGCGTAGCGGCAGTCGCGCAACTGGTGCGCCAGGCAGATCTGCCAGGCGGCGGCATGGCCCCGTTGGGCGCTGTAGAGGTCGGAGACCCAGATCGCCGGGCGGTGGCCACCCATCACCTCGCGGACCACACCGGCACCGCGGCTCTGGCGGATCACGTGGATCACCACCTCGGCGTTCTGGAACACCCAGTTCCAGCCGGTACGGCCATCGACGCGCACACCAGTCTCGTCGGAGCCGACGACGCGAGAGCGGCGCAGGCGGGCCAGAATGGCAGCGGTCTCGGCATCGAAGCCCGGCTTGGCGCGCCGCAGTGCGGCGTCGAGGGCGCCCTCGCTGATGGCCAGCCCGAACAGGTCGAGCATCAGCCGGGTCAGCCGCCGGTAGCTGACGTGATGGACGAAGCGCAGATATATCGCCAGTGCGACGATGTTCAGGCTGAACGGCGTGCCCGGCTCCAGTCCCTCCGGCAACGGCGCCAGGGTCGTGGCGCCGCAGCCGCGGCAGTGCCCGGCATAATGCTCCACCCGCGTCACCACCGGCACCACCTTCGGCAGGTCGATCTTGTCGAAGCGCGCCGCCAGCGTCAGGTCGGTCTCGGTTAGCGGCGCCGCGCACTGTGCGCAGCAGCACGGCCGCGCGATGACGGTCTCGTCCGGTGCCTCGCAGAGCCGCCGTCCGCCGCCCTTGCGCCCGAGGCTGCCCTGTCGCGGGCCGCTGCGGGCCGGCTGGTCGCTGCGGCTCGCCTTCTTGCCCTGCGAGGGCGGCATGCTCGAGTTGTCTGGCGTCTTCGGTGGAACGCTGAGCTTGGCCTCCAGCTCCGCCACCCGCGCCGTCAGCGCCTGAACCTGCGCCCACAGCGCATGGATCAGCGTGTCCTTTTCCGCGTGCGACAGTGACGACAGCTCAGGTAGCCGGTCCATCCCAAGCTTGAATCAGCCCCACCCGCAGCGCGTCAAGCAATCTCCGCCCGTGTGAAACACACCAGTTCGAGACCGGGGATGAGCAGGTACTGATGCGTAATTGCTCACGCTCCTTGGGCACGTCGAGCGGTTTGAGGACGTGATGAGGCAGTGGCGAGCAAGCGGGCTCACGCCGCCGTCAGCAAAGGCTTTCCGTCAAGGGTAAGGCGGAGGGCCTGAAGAATGCCGAGGCCACGTCGTCGGGCGGTCTCAAGGACCGAGCGGACATCAGCATAGAGGTTGGCACCCCAGACGGAT
>NZ_JAUTWS010000175.1 GCF_030657435.1 Paracraurococcus lichenis
GGCGCGCCACCGCCGCCGCATCCGCGTCGGCACCAATGCGCAGCACGCGGCCATTGCGCAGCACCACCTCCATCGCCAGCTCGGTCACGTCGCGCATCGGCGGTCCGCTGCCGGCTGCGTGCGCCGGGTGCCCAGCCTCGAGCAGCAGGGGCACGAAGGACCCCAGCGGGGCAGCCCGCCGTGCCTGCTTCTGAACCGGCCGGCCCTCACCCTGCCGCCGCCAACGGTGCAGCAGGCTCGCGCAGATCCCATGCCGCCGCGACACCTCCGAGACCCTCGCGCCAGGCGCCGCCACCTCCGCCAGCAGCCGCACCTTCTCCTCGGGCGAGTAGCGTCGGCGAGCCTCGCCCCGCGTCACGATCTCAATCCGCTCCGGCGCACCAGTGCCAGCACCAGTGCTGCCACTGGTGCCTGCCGCAGCGCGTCCTGCTTCTCTCGCCATCGCAGCACCTCCACGACGGCCTACCTGTCAGCGTCATTCACCCCCAGCAAGAAGGGTCTGGTTCCGCCGCTTACCACTGACACGAGGC
The DNA here is from genome assembly GCF_030657435.1 of Paracraurococcus lichenis. Lineage (GTDB taxonomy): Bacteria > Pseudomonadota > Alphaproteobacteria > Acetobacterales > Acetobacteraceae > Paracraurococcus > Paracraurococcus lichenis. The sequence continues at coordinate 531 of NZ_JAUTWS010000175.1, forward strand.
CGCGTTCCCGTCTCTGGTCGAGCACGACCTGGCTGACGACGAGGCGGAGGATGCGCTTGCGCTCCTCTGACGTGGCGTTTCGCCATACACGCTCGAGATCCTTGGCCAAACCGAGCACCTCGCCACGCTCGGTTTCCGAGAGTGGGCCAGGCTGGGCTTGCTGCCATTCCGCGTAGGCCTGCTCTACTTTTTCGACCTCGCGCAGGCGCTCCTCCCAGGCCCGCTCCAGTGTGCGTGCCACAAGCCGGTTCTCCGGTTCGACCTTGTCGTATTGGCGCCTTGCCCGCTCGGCCTCGTGGCGGGCCCGCTCGCGGCGCAGCGCCCACTGGTGCTCCAGCGCCTTGGCATCCGCCTCGATTTGCTCGACGGCAGCCACCGCCAGCGCGATCCGTTCGGGCGTCAGCGTCTCCAGCAAGATCCGCTCACAGGCCGCATCAACCGCCAGCCCGCGCACCTCCTGGCATCGTGCCTGGCCGGCGCCCTCCTGGTCTACGCTGCAATGGTAGAGCGGATAGTTGCCATGCGGCCCGGAATACCGAACGCTCATCTGCCGCCCGCAGCGGCCGCATAACACGATGCCCTGCAGCAACGCCTGACCTCGGCGGGCCACACCAGGCCGGCCCGCCTCACGGCGGGCGACGTTGCCCGCTAACCTCGCCTGATTGGCCACGAACTCCTCCCAGCCAATGTAGCCCGGGTGGGCATCGCGCAGGCAAATCGGCCACTGCTCGACTGCGACTTTGACCGTAGCACTGCGGCCAAGCGGCGTTCGACGGCGTGTTGGATCCCGTCGTCGCTGACCATACACATAGGCTCCCGCGTAGGCCGGGTTGTGCAGAATGTGCAGAACGCGGTTGCTGTTCGCTGCGACCCAAACCACATCGTGTGGTGCCGGTCCGCGCAGTGGCCGCGCGGGCAGCAGCAGCCCGTGCCGCAGCAGTTCACGCATGACCGCTTTGGCGGACTGCAGTTCCCGGAACTTCTGAAATACCAAGTGCAAGCGTGCCTGCACCTCCTCATTCGGGTGAAGTGCAATTCTGCCGTCGTGTTCCCAAACCAGCCCCGCGGGCAATGGGCAGTGTAACTCGCCGCGCGCTGCCTTCTGCCACTCGCCGTGATGTAGCCGCGCGCGGATCTGGTGTAACTCCGCCTCGCTCATAATCCCGGAGAGCCCCAGCAGAAGTCGGTCATGATAGGCGCCGGGATCGTATAGACGCTCGCTATCAGCCAGGAGAACGCCGAAAATCGAGCACAGCTCCAGCAACTGGTGCCAGTCACGGTTGTTGCGGGCCAAGCGCGACGCATCGAGGCTGACAACCAGACCAACCTTGCCCAACCCGATCTCGGCAATCAGCCGCTGGAAGCCGTGGCGCTCGGCACTTGATGTGCCGGATTTGCCGAGATCGTCATCGATCACCACAATACGCTCACGTGGCCAGCCAAAGTCGACCGCACGATCAACCAGCTTGTACTGCGCCGTCGTGCTTTCCTGGTGCTGCCGCACTTGGTCCGCTGTGGATTGACGAACGTAGACGAAAGCGAGCTTGGCACGATGAGCTGTGCCGATCCGCTCATCCGTCACGCCTCCGACGCTCAGCATGACATGTCTCCTGAAACGGCTGGTGGCAAAGCATTCGCGCGACCTCCTGGCTCGGACGCCCCCGAGAACTCGGGGGCAGCCTCGAGCATGGCGATGCTGGATCCACCTGACTTGTCATCGGCGGATGAGCTTCGATGCGTCTCATTTGCATGGCTTACCTCCACATCGGGAGTTACCAGCATGCTCCGGATCAGCCGCGCCAGCGGAAGCAGGCTGCGTGCAGAAATCCGTGGCCGCACCGCCTCTGCCGCCGTTTGTGGGCGCTCCAGATCGGTCGCCGCGCGTGGGACATGCCGCCGCCGGCCATCAGGTAGCACCACCACAATGAAACGCGGACCCCGGGCACCAGTAACCGATACAACCTGCAGCCGAAGACCGTACAGCGCATGTTGCGGATCGGTCACAATGACCCAAGGGACCAGCCGTTCCTCGGCTGTGGCATTCGGCAGTGTTCGGCAGCCCGACCCTGGCCGACGCCATCCTCGACCGCCTCGTCCACAACGCCCACCGGATCGAGCTGAAGGGGGAGAGCATGCGGAAACTGCGCGCCAAGCGGGCGTCGGCCAGCGAAGCGCTTGACGCCGGCCAGAAGGCCTGACTCCATCACCGCGTCGGCAGATCAGCCTGCCCGCGATGGCGTGGAACTCGCGCCCACGATCGCGTGGAACAGGTGCCCACGATGCGTGGAATACGCACAGAAGCCATCCAGGCCGGCCTCATGAATGACGATGATCGGGAAAGCTTTTCCAGTTCGGGTCCGCGCCTTTGCTTGTAGCGTTGTGAAATGGCTCAAGAGGCCCGTCAGGTCATCGCACCTGACTGAATGCTTGGACATCTTCTCGCCACTGCCAGGCGACAGCGAGGTGATCATCCATTTGTCACGCGACAGCTCGAGCGAGTACCTGCTCATCCCCGGTCTCGAACTGGTGTGTTTCGGGCGGTAGCAGATCGCTTGACGCGCTGCAGGTTGGGCTGATTCAAGCTTGGGATGGACCGGCTACCTGAGCTGTCATCACTGTCGCACGCGGACAAGGACGCGCTGATCCATGCGCTGTTGGCGCAGGTTCAGGTGCTGACGGCGCGGGTGGCGGAGTTGGAGGCCAAGCTCGGCGGTCCACCGAAGACGCCAGACAACTCGAGCATGCCGCCCTCACAGGGCAAGAAGGCGAACCGCGGCGACCAGCCGGCCCGCAGCGGCCCGCGACAGGGCAGCCTCGGGCGCAAGGGCGGCGGACGGCGGCTCTGCGAGGCACCGGACGAGACCGTGACCGCGCGACCGTGCTGTTGTGCACAGTGCGCGGCGCCGCTGACCGAGGCCGACCTGATGCTGGCGGCGCGCTTCGACAAGATCGACCTGCCGAAGGTGGTGCCAGTAGTGACGCGGGTGGAGCACTATGCCGGGCACTGCCGCGGCTGCGGCGCCACGACCCTGGCGCCGTTGCCAGAGGGACTGGAGCCGGGCACGCCGTTCAGCCTGAACATCGTCGCCCTGGCGATGTATCTGCGGTTCGCCCATCACGTCAGCTACCGGCGGCTGACCCGGCTGATGCTCGACCTGTTCGGGCTGGCCATCAGCGAAGGCGCACTCGACGCCGCACTGCGACGCGCCAAGCCGGGCTTCGATGCTGAGACTGCCGCCATTCTGGCCCGCCTGCGCCGCTCTCGTGTCGTCGGCTCCGACGAGACTGGCGTGCGCGTTGATGGCCGTACGGGCTGGAACTGGGTGTTCCAGAACACCGAGGTGGTGATCCACGTGATCCGCCACAGCCGCGGTGCAGGTGTGGTCCGCGAGGTGATGAGCGGCCACCGCCCGGCGATCTGGGTCTCCGACCTCTACAGCGCCCAGCGGGGCCATGCCGCCGCCTGGCAGATCTGCCTGGCGCACCAGTTGCGCGACTGCCGCTACGCCATCGAGGCGGGCGACACCGTCTTCGCCCCGCGCATGAAGGCGCTGCTGCTGCGCGCCGTGGTGCTGGCCCGCCGCCATCGCAGCCTCGCCGAGAGCACACGTCGCCAATACCGGCGCCGCCTCGAGCGCGACCTCGACGCCATCATGGCGCTGGCCCCTACCCAACGACACGGACAGCGACTGCGCAAGCGCTACGGCCTGCTGCGCGAGCACCTCTTCACCTTCCTCGACGATCCCGAGGTCAGCGCCGACAACAACACCTCCGAGCGCGATCTCCGCCATACCGCCACTTACAGGAAGGTCACCGGCGGCTTCCGCTCCACCTGGGGCGCCAATCTCTTCGCCGCCGTCCGGTCCGTCATCGGCACCGCCGCCCGACGTGGCATCGATGCATATCAGGCTATCCGCGCCATCCTACAGGGCCAATCCGTCCTAGCTCCGGGTTGAGCAGGTACTCGAGCGAGATGAAATTGGCGGTCGATGTTTTCTCGCTTGCGGTCTGAACAACACCGGATGCAGATGCAGACATCGTCGCCTCCTGAATGCTGACGAGCGATTGTAATCAAGGCAGATGCCGACCTTCTACCCGACCCATAGGATCTTCATGGCCGACGTGTTCCAGAAGCAGATGCGCTTCTGGGGCGTGGCGCCAAGCTACGCCTTCGTTGCCGAGCCCGAGACCAATGGTGTGATCGAGAGGCTGTTCCGAAAATTGAAAGAGCAGGTCATCCACGGCCGCATCTTCCAGACCATCGACGATGTGCGCATCGCCGTTCGGGCCTTTGTTGCCCGCTACAACGCCGAGTGGCTGGTCGAGAAGAACGGGTTTCGTAGCCCTGATGGTATGCGCGCCGCCTGGCGGGAGGAGACCTTCAGGCACGCCGCATAACGCAGCCTATTGTCCAGACAGCCGGGTGCGATACAGGGACATCGGCAAGCCGGTGTTCGACCAGAACCGCAAGATCGGCTCACCCCCGCTCGCGCGCTGAAGCGGTCCCAGGCCCACCCGGATGCCCGACAGGTCTGGTTCGTCGTTGATCGCGCTCGCCTGCCGTGTGACCGCCTGGAGCACGTCATGAACGTGGCCCAGGCTGACAGGCAGGGCCAGCAGGTCGCGCAGGATCTCGACGCGCCGCGGTACGAACTACGGCAGATCAGCGTCAGAGCGACGACGACCTGGGGAAGCCAGGTCTTGGTCACTGCGAGCTCGAACAGCCTCTCGTCGTCCCGCACGGCGGGCGAGAAGACCTCATCCAGCGCGGCGCTGGCCCTGTGCTTCTGCTGGTGTTCCCGCAGCACTGATGGACGCTGGTAGGCGCCGCTCAGTACCGCCGAGGAGCAGTCAAAGCGCCACCGGCCGCACCCACGCCGCCACCTACCAACGCCCCAGTGCCAACGTTGCCGCCCGTCAAAGCGCTTACCCCAGCCCCTGCACCAGCGCCCAGCAATCCACCCGACACGGCGCGCCCACCAGGACTCGTGCCACAGGCTGCCAAGCCGACCGAGATCACGCCCAGAAATAGTACGCCTGCAAACTTATTAAGCACGCTTTGCTCTCCCATCACCCACGGTGGTGAAACGCTGCGGCAGAGTAAAAGGCACTCTTGTCTCGCGGTA
>NZ_JAUTWS010000176.1 GCF_030657435.1 Paracraurococcus lichenis
CTAGGCTGTGACTACCTGCCGGGCATGGACCAGCCCCCTGACCAATCGCCGCCTTCGAAACCTGCACCCTCGGCCGAGCGCCGGGCCAGGCAGGCTGACCGGCTGAAGACCATCCGGCTTCGCATGACGATCGACCGAGCGCTCGAGGAGCGCGGCATTGCCACCCCGGCCGCAATCGGTGAGGCGCTCGGGATGCCGGCACAGGAGGCGGTCAAGCTGCTGAACCGGCGCCAGTGGCGGGAGGGCGACGTAGCGCTGTTGGAGGCTGCTGCGGTGCGGCTGGGCATGCCAACAGTGGACTAGGAGCTTTCCAGTGGGGAGGGAGTATCCCCCGCCCTGCCGACGTCGGAACTCAGGCGCGCACGTTGATCTCGATCTGCGCCTCATCCCCACCGATCTGGCATCTAGGCACTGTGGCGCCATGGTGCTTTGGCGTTATGACATCAAGAAACCGCGGTGCCGTGGTGCTTTGGTGGCACGAGGTCGTCAGGATCGATGCCGGCTCGCGCCAGCACCTCCAGGGCCAAGCCGCGCGCCGGGTTGGCAAGGTCATAGGCCGCATCGGTGTAGGCATCGCCGAGCAGGTCCGCGAGCTTCGGGATATGCTTGAAGGGCGGGAGGCGCCGCTCCGCAGGCAGCATCTCCAGGTAGCGCTTCACCCGTTTCGCCGACGCCGGCAGGGCGGGCCAGTCCATCGGCAGCGCCACGGCCGAGGCCGGCAGTTGAGCCAGGTTCGTCACGGCGCGCTCCGCATCCTGGGCGGAGGGCTTAAAGGGCAGCAGCGCCAGGTCCGCGACATCGGCAACAACGGCATCCACCTCCGGCCGCGCCGCTGCGCCGTCCAGCACGACAAGCAGGTACTCCACCTCCAGCAGCCGGCGCATGCAGGCCAGCAGGCCGTCCCGCGTCCGGCCGTCCATTACGGCGTAGCGCCTGCGGTCCGTTCGGGGTGTCTCGGCCGGGTCCGTCGTAACCACGACTGTCGGTACCTGCCGGGCGAGGCTGCCGCAGCCATGGGCGATGAGGTGGGCCGCGGTGGACTTCCCCGACCCGCCCTTGTTACCGACGACGGCGATAACCCTAGCCACGGTCCGGCCGCCCCGCCGTCAGCACCTCCAGCATGACCGCCTGGGCCGTGACGGTGCGACCCTTCTCGGCCGATCGGCGCCCGGCTTCCGCAGCATAGGCGGCGAGCAGGTCCGGCGGCATCCGTAGGTTCACCGGCGTCCCGACCGGCCGCTTGGCCTTCGCCGAGGGCGCTCCCTGGTCCGGCAGGCTCAAGAGCCCCTCTGTGAGCTTTGCCATCTTGTCGATTTTCGACGCCATGGTGTCGTGGCTCCCTGGTTTTATAGCACCATGACACTTCGGCACCACGATATCGTCAATGCGGGAGGCTCACCTTCCTCCGCATTTCGCGCCTTCATTGCATCGTTTCCGACAATGGAGCATTATCGGTACCGATCCTGCTATGCACCGAATGATGCCCGAGACTGCCCTTGCCGTTGTCGCTGACCACCCCTCCGCCCTCGCGCCGCTGGCCGAGCAGGCGCGCAACTACGCCCGGCAGGCCAAGGCCGCGAACACCCGCCGCGCCTACCGGGCCGCCTGGGAGGACTTTGCCGCTTGGTGCGCCGAGCGGGGAACGGAGGCGCTGCCGGCCACCCCGGCGCTGGTCGGGCTGTACCTGACCGACCGGGCCGCCACCCATAAGGTGGCCAGCCTGCGCCTGCGCTTGGTCGCCATCCGGCAGGCGCACACGCTCGCCGGCCACCGCCTGGACAGCACCGCGCCCGAGATCGCCGAGGTGCTCAAGGGCATCATCCGCACCCGCGGCACCGCCCCGGCCAAGAAGGAGGCCGCGGTCACCGAGGTGGTCCGCGACGCCCTGCGCGAGCTGGCCAAGGATCCCGGCCTGCGCGCCCTGCGCGACCGGGCGTTGCTGCTGCTGGGCTTCGCCGCGGCGCTGCGGCGCTCCGAGCTGGTGGCGCTCGAGCGGGCGGACATCGTCTTCAGCCGCGACGGCCTGATGGTGACGCTCCGCCGCGCCAAGACCGACCAGGAGGGCAAGGGCGCCGAGCTCGGCATTCCCTTCGGCACGACGGCACTGACCTGCCCGGTCCGCACCCTGCAGGCCTGGCTGGACGCTGCCGGGATCAAGGCCGGGCCGCTGTTCGTCGGCATCAACAAGGCCGGCCGCCGGGGCACCGAGCCGCTGTCCGACAAGGCGGTGGCGCTGGTGGTGAAGGCCGCGGTCACCGCCGCCGGCTACAACGCCAAGGTCTATTCGGGGCACAGCCTGCGCAGCGGCTTTGCCACCAGCGCCGCCCGCGCCGGCGTGCCGGAGGCGCACATCCAGATCCAGACCCGCCACAAGAGCCTGCCGGTGCTGCGCGGCTACATCCGCCGCGGCAGCCTGTTCAACGACAACGCCGCCGCAAAGGTCGGGCTGTAGGGAGCCGACCTGGCGCTGACCGCCCGCGGCATCCCGACGCCGAGCGGCCGGGGGGCCTGGTATCCGGCGACGGTACAGCGGCTGGAGATGCGGGCGTCCTGAACCGCCTGCGGGTCAACATGGTCGGGACAGCTATCGGTTGCGGGAACGATCAGAGACGGTTTGGAACTGCTTCCGGTTGCTCTTAGAACGTCTTGGCAATGTCCTGGCTGATGTCCGCCCATGGCTGCTGCGCCATGAGGCTCTGTCCTACCCAGGCGGCCTAGCCGTCCGGAGCCGGCCTCCAAGGGGAGGGGCTGACGAGCCCTCCCTTTGCCATCGACCGGCAGGCGACCCGCGGCTCGCGCAAGCGTAGAGTTTGCTTCGGATCCGACATGGGCGACCCTGCGCGACATGACCTACGCCGCGCTCGCTATCGCCTTCGCAGCCCTACCGCTTGCCGTCCATAGCGCTGCCGCGACCGAGCCGGGCCGCCGGCTGGGCAGCGTCGCCGCCCTCGTCATGACGGGCGCCGCGATGGTGCTGCTGATGGTCGGTTAGGCGGGTCCTACCCCTTTCGTAGCCGCGCCAACTCTGCGGCCACCTCGGGCGCGATGCCGGCCACCGTCTCCACCGCGCCCGTTCGCCGCGCCTTCCTGCCGACGCGGCTGCGCTGAATCTCCGCCTCGGCCTCGGCGCGCGCATTGTCATCCTTGGGCGTGAACTGGATCTCCACCCGCTCCACGGCGCGGCCGCGGCGGAACTCCTGCCAGGTCAGGATGAAGGGCGCGAGGTGGTCGATCTCGACCTTGGCGGCTTCCAGGGTGAAGCGCCGCAGGTCCGTCCAGTCTCGGTATCTGCCGCTCGGGACGCCGAGCATCTCGCGCAGCTCCTGAAGCGTGCCGTGCCACACAGGATGCTGTCGCCGGTATCGCAGGCAGCCTTGCTCATAGAGCGTCACGCTGTACCGGCTGTCGAACGCAAGCACCGCCTGACGCTGGAGCTCCGCGTAGTGGTCGGACGCCTGCATGATCAGGCGCATGGGCTCGCTGAACCGCCAATAGACCAGCGACTGCGCGTCGTCGCTCAGTTCCTCGGTGCGCGATTGCATCACCGCGGCCACCTGCACCGCATCCTGGCCACGCGGCGACCTCACCCGCACGCGCAGCAGGGTCCGCTGCAACTCGTCGAGCACCTTGTCGAGCCGCTCGTTCCCCTTGTGCCGGCCGCGAAGCTCGCCCTTGGTGATGCAGAACTCCCGATCCTTCCACGCGTCGCCGGCTGCCTTCGCCAGCAACAGGACAAGCACCTTGCGCGCTGCACCAGAGAGGCTGGCGCCGTCGGGATATGTCGCGTCCACCAACTCGCCGGCTTTCACCACACCGTCGCCGCCGCCGATCTCCTGCGGACGGACGAAGGCCGCGCGCATGGTGCGGCCGACATGCGAAGCGGCGGCGGCGGAGCGCTTCGGGATGTTTATCATAGGCGCAACGTCTATCCCGAGCCGTGTTCGACCTGCAAGCTCGGCTCGCCCCCCATTTCTCGGGATATAGGGCGCTCCTCGCCCCCGATTCCTCGGGCAACTGCCCCCCATTTCTCGGGTATCCACAGCCTAAATCATTGAGAATGGCTGCGCTTTCTAGCCCGAACACTGAATCCTATAAGAGAAACCAGAGGAGCCCAGCCAAGCGCGGTTCACCCGATCTGGCAGAGATGTCGACAGTGGAAGACTGGGCATGGCCCTGTGCTCTCCGGCACGCCACAGCAGGCAGATGCAGTGAACTGGACAAGATCCGCCTGGAAAGCGTGCTGACCGCACTTGCTATTGCCAAGATGGCAATCTGCCGCATGAAGTAGTGCGGGGAATATCTCGCGGAGGAAGCTTTCGGACGTTTTTCGCGTCTTGCGCTTGTGTGGGGCCTTTTCCGTTTGGAATGCTGCCGATGCTAGGGAGTGCGACTCCGACGGATCGTGCGAGACCCTGGCAGCCCAGGCTGGGGTGCGGCACGGTTCGATGAGACAGGCGGCTGCGGTAAAGGCCACCGCAACCGGAGATCGAGCCCATGGATCAGAGCCGCAAGGATGAGCCCGAGGGGGCACCGGCATGCGCCCAGAACGCTGGGCCAGAGCGGCTATCTCGTCCCCCATCACGTGCTCCACCACCTCGGCGGCGGCGACGCGCACCACGGCGCGCGGCTACTCCGGCAGGAGGTGGCGAAGCGCCGGCCGGAGCATGGCCGCGAGCGCCACGCCGGTCCGCAGCCTGGCGGCGGCTACCTGCTGACCGCCGAGGACGTGACCGCGATCAGCCCCAGCCTTGGGGCAAGCTTGATATGCATGCTTAAGCTAAATCTATGAGAAAAATGCATAGCCGGGACGGTACAATCGCCCTTTGCGATCAGTAGCGAAGCCATTAGATTGTGCAGTGCAGCAAGGCGGTGAGCCGCCTTCTGCCTTTCTTGGACGTTTCCTCCCTAAACTCGGCGGTGCCTCCCGGCACCGCCCTTTTTTTATCCGATGCCATGGGAGGAGCTGCCCATCGGCGCGTAATCCAGCACTCTGTGTCACTGCCTGCTGCCTGCTCGGCCTGCGTGGGGACGGTTGATCTCCCACTTCCGGCAATCGGACCAGTTTCTGCCGCCTCGTAGAGGGTCTCTGTCTTCCGTCCCGGACGCCCTCGCGCTGGATAAAATCGTTCGTGTTCTTGTGGTTAGGCTTGGCGCTCCCCATTTGAGGCTCACCGGTCGGGGGACGGCACGGCCCTTCTGAAAAAGGCTGTTGACGTCCGGTCAATGAGGCGTCATAAGCCGCCCCCCGCAGCGAGGCGATCCCGCCTCACCCAGACCGCCAGAGACGCCAACGCGTTAATGGCAAGGTCCGAGGGTGAAGGATCAAGTTGCTACGGCTCCAGATCTTCAGGTCTTCCGGCCTGTGTTCTTTCTCCCACAGAAATGTGGGGTGTCTCCGTTCTGATCTTTTTCGGCACTCTTGCTGGATGGGTCGGATGCAGGGACGTGATCTTTGACAGTTGCATCGGTCTTTTGGAAGCAAGCGCATGCTGCAGTCGTGTCCTGCTGTTCTGATCCCGCAGGGATCGACGGCTATGACATGGTTGATCAGTGAGCGCTGCGTCGAGAGTAGTGAGCGGAGCCTGATCGAGAAGGCATCCGCCGGACCGGGTTTCGGCCTGGTTCT
>NZ_JAUTWS010000177.1 GCF_030657435.1 Paracraurococcus lichenis
GACTGTAGGCCGGCAGGTGAAACACCTCGATCTGAGGCTCGCGCCCCGCCAGCCAGTCGCGGACCAGCCGCGCCCGGTGCACCTGCAAGCGGTCGAGGATGAGGAACACCTTGTGTCCGGCCTCGCGCACCAGGCGCTCGAGGAAGCGGATCAGGGTCGGGGCCTTGATCGCGCCGTTGAGGACGATCCAGCGCACCTCGCCCCTGTTGGCCACCGCCGAGACCAGGCCGACATTGGCCCGCCGGTGATTGGGGCGGACCACCGGGGTCTCACCCCGCGGGGCATGGCTGCGGCCGCGCAGGTCGTCCGAGCGCAGGCCGCTCTCGTCGCCCCAGAAGATCACGCCACCCTCAGCCTTGGCCCGCGCCGCGACCGCCGGGTACTCCCGCCGCAGCCAGCGCCGCACCGCCGCCGGGTCCTGCTCATACGCCCGCCGCAGCGGCTTCTGCGGCGTGTAGCCCCAGCGCGCCAGGTAGGTGCCCATCGTCCGCACCGCCACCGCCACGCCGAAGCGCTGCAGACCAGCGCCTGCACCGCTGCCCGGCTCCAGAGGGCGAAGTCCAGCCCCACCGCGTCCGGCATCTGCCGGCGCATCAGCGCCTGGACCTCGGCTTCCTGCTCGGCCGTCAGCAGGTTGCCATGCCCCGGCGCCGGCCCGCGCGGCTTGCTCTTCAGTCCCGCCGGGCCGTGCTCGGCGAAGCGCTCGCAGATATCGAAAACCCCGGTCTGGGTCAGCCCGACCTGGACTGCGATCGCGGCATAGGTCTGCCCCGCCTGACGCAGCCCGATCACCTGTCGCCGGCGCTCCTCTTGCACCTCCGGCGTCAGGCTCCGCATGTTCACCTGCTTCATGATGTCAGCTATTCGGGTACAGCAGGCAGAGCCTTCAAGAACGACGTGGCCGGGTCAATAACAACAGCAGGCCCCGTTCGATGATCCCGCGTCGAACGAGCAGCTCCCCATTCCGCAGCGGCGTGTTGGGGTGCAGGCTTTCCGGACCATCCGCGTCCTGGGAATGCACGACAAGGTAATCGAAATAGAGCAGTCTCTGGAGATCATAGGCTGAGGGGTGGGCCTCAGCGAGGATCGCTAGGGCACGCACGCCGGTTTCGAGCGCGCTGTTGAACGGCGCAGTTGTACGCTCCGCTTCAGCCACAGTCCGGCACCCAGGTCAGGCGATCGTCGTTGGCAAGCTGATGGCAGGTGCCGCGACGCTCAATGATCTCAACGCGCTCCAACAGCGCCGAACTGATCAAAGTGAGCGATGTTGCGTGGCTTGTGGTCGCATTGGCCGCCCCGAGGTCGGCAACCTTCGCCACCAGCGTGCCAACGAACTCCCGCAGATCAGCGAGTGACAAGGTCTCCAGCGGTGCGCTGTCGGGCGGCGACATGAGCAGGGTGAATCACGCCATCCCCGCAGGCGCAACCGCCTCGCCCTGCAATCTGCCCCGGGCACTCCGGAGAGCGGTTCCGGCTTTCGTTGCGGTCCTGAATTCCCCAGGTCGCCGCGCAATCCCTGGCCCAACCTGGGCTTCCGCGCGGTCGCAGGCCAACCGGAGCGCGGGTCTACAGGAAGGAATGGTGTGGCGCGAGGATCCGAGAGCGAACACTCTTTGGACAGGCGGACGTCCTTACCCCTGCAGCATGCCGGCAGTGGCATCCGCAAGCCGCCCAACCGCGACGCTGGCCGCGGCGACATAGGCGCGCATGTCCGGACCATCCGACGGAACGGAGGTGGTGAAGGACCGCATCGCCGGCTCGCGCCGGCCACCCCGGTGGCCGGCGGCGATCTGCGCGACCAGGGTCACCCTGCCATCGCGCTCCGCATCCAGCCGCTGGATACTGATCTCGACGGTGGCGTCCGGCGTCATCTGGATCGCGGTATCGGCCCCGATCACGTTGCTGCGCGGCAGGCGCTGCGTCAGGGCCTGGACCAGGACACGCGTCAGCATGCCGCCGAGCGGTTCGCCCCACCAGTCGTTCTCGGCCACCGTCAGGCGGTAATCCTCGGAGGAGCGCACGATCTGCTGCCGGTCGAGATAGCCCGCCAGGCTCACCTCGCGCACTGCGACCATCTTCGGGCCGGCGGGAAGCGCCGGCCCAGGTGGCACGACGAGGCTGTACAGGGTGGGGTTCGTGGACCGGCACCCGGCAGCCGCGAGGAGCAGGAGAAGGGCGCGGCGTGACGCGGGCGGCATCCTAGTTCGACCCCTGCCGGCCACGGATCAGCGCCTCCGGATGGCGATTCAGCAGGTCGGTCAGCCCCCGCAGCGAACGGGCGGTATCGTTCAGCTGCAGCATCAGCCGCTCGAGGTCACGGCTGAAGCGCGAGTTGTCGCCATAGCCCCGGTCGGCCGAGGCCAGCAGGCGGGTTGCCTGGGTCAGCGTTCCCTGCAGGCTCGCGGTGATGGCCGGCAGCTGCCGCAGGGTGGGCGACATGCCCTCGTCGAGCCGCTTCACCACATCCTGCGTGCCCGCGAGCGTCGCCTGCAGCGAGGCCAGCGACTGCCGAAGCTCGTCGCTGTTCACCATCTTCTCGACGCCCCGGAAGGTCGCCTCCAGGCTCGCGCCCATCTGGTCGAGCGGCAGCTTCTCGATCTTCGCCAGAAGCTGGCTCGCCGCGGCCATGGCGCCGGCGATCTGTCCCGGCACGGCCGGGATGACCAGCACGTCGCCCTCGACCACCAATTCCGCCGGTGCCGCGTCGGGGATCATCTCCAGTGCCACCTGCATCTGACCGGTGAGCAGGTTGGCGCTCTGCAGCTGCGCCCGCAGCCCCTTGGCCACCAGGATCTTCGCGTTCTCCACGGGGCCGCGCCTCGCGGCCGGCTGCACGTCGGCGATGCGCTCGGGCTGGACCTCGAACCGCACCGGCGCGTGGATCATGTCGCTGGCCGGGTCGTATACCAGCTCGACGCTGGTCACCTGGCCGACCCGCAGGCCTTGGAAGGTCACCGGCGCCCCGGCCGCCAGGCCGCCGACCGAGCCCTCGAAATAGGCCAGGGCCTTCACGTGGCGGCCATAGGTCTGGTCCTTCGCCGCCTGCTCGCTGGGATACAGGGGGAAGGCCGCCGGGATGGCGGTGCCGGCCGCCACGCGGCTGTCGTCTGGCGTGTCGAAGGCGATCCCGCCGAGGAGCAAGGCCGCCAGGGATTCGAGCTGGAGCTGCACGCCTTCGGCCCCGAGCTGCACCGAGACGCCCGAGGCATTCCAGAAGCGGGAATTGGCGCGCAGGTACTGGTCGAAGGGCGCCCGGATGAAGGCATGGATGGTCACGCTCTCGGCCATGCTGCCCAGATCCCAGCCGAGCACCTTCCCGACGTTCAGGTCCCGGAAGAAGATCGGTGAGCCGACACTGATCGAGCCGATCCGGCTGGCCTGCAACTCGACCGTACGGCCCGGGACATGCGCCTCCAGCACCGGCGGATCCTCGAGACCGGTGAAGCTCAGTTGGCGCTGGCCGCCCTCGGCCGGGCGGATCACCTCGACATAGGAGCCGGACAGCAGTGTGCCGAGGCCCGAGAGGCTGCCGGCGAAGAGCCGCGGCCGCACCACCCAGAACTGCGCGTTCTCGGTCAGCAGCGGCTCCGCTTCGCGCGTCGTGCGGATCGCCACCCTCACGCCGCCCAGGTCGGGGTTCAGCGAGATGCTCTCAACCAGGCCGACATCCACGTCGAGATGCCGGAGATGCGACTGACCGGCCTGCAGGCCCTCGGCGGACTGGAATGTCACGGTGATGAGCGGGCCGCGCTTCGCCATGGCGTCCCAAACCAGCCAGCCGGCGATCAGCACCGCGACGAGGGGCACCAGCCAGATCGGCGACAGGCGCGGCCGCAGATCGACCCTGGCGCGCAGGCTGGCCTCGGGGTGCAGGACGCTGCTCATGCCATCGCCTCCTCCTGCGCGCCGGCGGCGTCCCACATCAGCCGCGGGTCGAATGCCTCGGCCGCCAGCATGGTCAGGATCACCACGCTGGCGAAAGCGACCGCGCCGAAGCCCGAGCGGATGTTGACCAGCCCGCCGAAATGCACCAGCGCGACCAGGATCGAGGCCATGAAAACATCGATCATCGACCAGCGCCCGATGGCCGCGACGATGCGGTAGGCCCGGGTGCGGTCGCGCAGCCAGCGCGCGGAGCCGAGCCGGGTCGCCACCAGCATGGCGCCGAGCGCGATCAGCTTCAGCACCGGGATGACGACGCTGGCGCAGAACACCAGCGCCGCCAGCGGGAGCATGCCGCTCGCCAGCAACTCCACCACGCCGCCCATGATGGTGCTGGGCGCGCCGGAGCCGAGCTGGATCACCGTCAGGACGGGATAGAAATTCGCCGGACCGTAGAAGATCACGGCGGCGATCATCAGTGCCCAGGCGCGGGCCATGCTGTTGGGCTTGCGGTGGTGCAGGCGGGCGCCGCAGCGCAGGCAATGCGCAGGCCAGTCCGGGTCGGGCTGGCCGAGCAGGCCGCAGACCTCGCAGGCGATCGCACCCACCATCGGCTCCGGCATGAGGCCCGGCGATTCCCAGGATGCCCGGGCGGGATCGGCTTCCTGGCGGTCCAGCGCCTCCCAGACCGCCTGGCGGTCGAGCACCGCATCCGCCGCGACCATGGTCAGCATGAGGGCGCCCAGCGCATAGATCGCCGGGCCGAGCTCGATATGCACCAGGTCGATGAGCTTCACATAAGCGACGAAGACGCCGAGCAGGTAAACCTCGACCATCGACCAGGGGCGCAGCCACTCGATCCAGGCGAAGACCTGCCGCAGGTGCCGCCAGGGACGCCGCGACTGCAGTCCGCCGAGGACATAGGTCATGGCGAGAACCTTCACGACCGGCGCCGCGACGCTGGTGAAGAGCACCACGGCCGACAGCTCCCACAGCCCGTCGGAGCGCAGGTTCTTGGGCCCGGAGAAGAGGTTGGCGCTCAGGTCCATACCGCCGGCGCTTACCGTCATCAGCGGCATGAGGCAGGCGACGCCGATCAGGACCAGCGCCGCCAGGTTGAGCGCCAGCGCCCGCCCCAACGGCTCATGGCGCGCCCGGCGCAGCAGGCGGTTGCAGCGCAGACAATGGGCAGCGGTCCCGGGCCGCAACGCGGGCACGACCTGACGCAGCCCGCAATCGGGACATTCCCACAGACGGCGCAGCGTCGTGCCGGCTGGCTCCTGGCCTCCGGCGGGGTCGGGCGCTGCGACCATCAGACCTGGCCCCGGCGGGACGCCTCCAGGTCGCGCGACCTGGCCAGGGCGGCATCATGGCCATGGGCGGTGGATGGCGGCATCGATTCGGCCTCGGCGGAACAGGAATGCACAGCCATGCCCTGGCCAGGCGGGGCACGGCGCCGAACTCCTGGTCCGGAGGGAAATAGTAGGCCGTCGCGGCGGATTGGCCGGTCCAGAACCCTGTCCAAAATCCGCAAATCTGCCGCGGCGGGTGCC
>NZ_JAUTWS010000178.1 GCF_030657435.1 Paracraurococcus lichenis
TCCGGCAGGCGAGACCGCCGTCAGGCCCGTGCGGCTTTCCGCTTTGCCTTCTTCAGGCCGGCCAGCGCGTCTTGCTTCAGGTTCGGGCTCGCCTTGAACTTCACCGTCGCACCCGCCTTGACCTTGACCTGCTCGCCGGTGCGCGGGTTCAGCGCGGTGCGGGCCTTGGTCTCGCGCACCGCGAAGGAGCCGAACTCCGGCAGAGTGAAGCGGCCGGTGTCGATGATCTCGTCGCGGATCGCGCCGATGATGTCGGCTGCGAGGACGCCTGCCCGGCTGGCCGGCATGCCGGTGGCTTCGACGATGACGTCGGTTAGGAACTTCTTCGACATGCGCTGCAGACCCCCTCGATTCTCTGGCACACCCTGCGGTGGGATCGCTGATAGAGTCGACGTCCGGCGTGTCGTCAAGGCGTGGGTGGCGGCTATTGCGGCCAGCATCTCCGGCCCGGTGGCCTGACCTGGCCGACTTGCGCGGCACCCTCCGGGTCGAGGTCGATAAGCTCCGTTCTGCGGAGCTGAATAACCCGGGATTTGAGGTCATGCGGCCAACCTCACCGGTGATAATGGCCCGCGAGCGGCGACGCAGTCTGGTCGCGCCGAGATGTAGCCGTCGCGCTCTCGAGGGCAGCACGGCGGCATGGCAGGAGCAAGGCCGATCCCGGCACTCGTTGTGGGCACAGGCCGCCGCCGAGCCGCCTGCCCCACCCAATGTCCGGGCGGCTGGCTCGCTTGTGCCTCCCGGCTGCTGTCCCAGGCAAGCGACCCGTCCTTGGTCCCCTCCGCTCCGGCCAGCTTCAAATTTCAATCTGTCGGCATGGCTTCAAATTCAAAGTCGAGTTCCTATAATGTTCGCACGTACCCGGAGGGGCAGGGACCATGGCCAGGATCGCTCGCGACGAGTATCCGAAGATCCAGCATCTGGTGGATGTCGAGGCCAAGAAGGTGGCCGAGGTGGCTGCCAGCTACGGCTGCACGCCGGCGAACATCTACGCCATCCTCAGCAAGATGCGCCGCTCAGCCGACGAGGCAAGCACGCAGGCTGACCCGAAGGCACCCGCTGCCCCTGTTGCGGCGGATGCGGGTGCGCCGGCGGAGCCGCTCCCGGGCGCGATCACCTCCGCGGATCCGGCGCCGCCTGCCGATCTGTTTGCCGACCTGCCCGGACAGGCCGCCCCTAGACAGACCGATCCTGTTGAGGCCGAAGGCGTTCCAGCCCGTAGCGAGCAGGCTACATTCAGCGGACCTGCGCCGGCTGCCGAGGCGCCATCTCCAGAGCCCGGGGCGCAAGGACAGGTGGTCGCTCCACCAACTCCTGCCCCGGCGAACGGACCACCAAGCCGAGCCAGCAAGGCGATCTCGGCGGCCTCCCGGGCGATGCGGGATGCGACGAGGGGCGGGAAGGGCGCCGGGATCGCGCTCCTGATGCGGACCTCCGATGGCGAGGAGACCGCCCATCCGTTCCGTTCGCTCGAGGAGTTGCTGTCCGCCTCGAAACCGATCCTCCGCTCCGCCTCCCGCAGCGCTGAGCCGATCTGGTTCTCGATCCAGCAGGTCGACCTTGACGCTTTCGCGGCGGAGGAGTTCTGAGGACCAGGAGAGCGATGCGGCCATCACGCGGAGCCGTACACGCTGCGCTATTCCTGCCCGTCCGAGACAAACTGGGCTACCGCGATCGCAGACAAACCGTAGATGAAATTCGGACCGCGGGCAGCCTGAAGAGCTCTGGAGATCCTTGAGAGCATGGCGTCGAGGAAGACCGTCACCCCGGACAACCTGGCGGCGCTGGGTACGGAGCGTCTTGCCGCGATCCTGGTCGAGCTCGCGGAGGGTGACGCCGAGGTGAAGCGGCGCCTGCGCCTGGAGCTGGCCGCGCAATCCGGCGGCGACACCATCGCCGCCGAGATCGGCAAGCGCATCACTACCCTGAGGTCCGCGCGCTCCTTCATTGACTGGCAGAAACGCCGTGACTTCGTCAAGGATCTCGATCTGCAGCGGGCGATGATCGTCGACCGGGTGGCCCAGAGCCGCGCTGACCTGGCACTCGACCTGATGTGGCGGTTCATGGACCTCGCCGAGCCGGTGCTCAACCGCGTCGACGACAGCAACGGCTCGGTTGGGGATGTCTTCAGGAGCGCGTGCGCCGACCTTGGTGCAATCGCGCTCAAGGCCAAGCCCGATCCGGTGAGGCTCGCGGAGCAGGTGTTCGCCGCCGTGACCGCCAACGATTACGGCGTTTTCGACCACTTGGTGAGGATCATGCTCCCGGCGCTCGGTGATGCGGGGGCGGCGCATCTGCAGGATCGGCTGACCCGGGCGCTGGCGGACCGGTCCAGGAAGGCAGCCGAACGAGACTACCAGTCGCTGGTCCTGCGCTCTGCGCTCCAGGCCCTGGCGGACGGCCAGGGAGACGTTGACGCCTACATCGCACTGGTACCGCCGGAGGAGCGGCGTATGCCGCACGCGGGCACGGAGATCGGCCGCCGCCTGCTCGCCGCCGGGCGGGCAGCCGAGGCGCTTGCCGTGCTGGAACAGGCGAGGCCGAGGCGAAGCGCGGCCAGAGCCGCGCTTGACGACGACCTGTTTGCCACCGGATTTCCTGCCGACAACGATTGGGAGGAGACCTACATCGAGGCGCTCGAGGCCACGGGGAAGAAGGCCGAGGCGCAACGGCTCCGCTGGGCGGCGTTCGAGCAGCGGCTTTCGGCCGGTCAGTTGCGCGCGTACCTGAAGCGGCTGCCGGACTTCGAGGATGTGGAAGCCGAGGAGCGCGCAATGCAGCATGCTCTCAGCTTCCGGAGCTTCTCCGCCGCGCTCGACTTCTTCACGAGCTGGCCGGATCAGGCGCGGGCTGCGCAGCTCGTGCTGGCGCGGGCCAAAGGGATGAATGGTAACTTGTACCATCTGCTCGAGCCGGCAGCGCGGCTGATCGAGGGCAAGCACCCGCTGGCCGCGACCTTGCTCCGGCGCGCCATGATCGAGGACACGCTCGATGGTGCGAAGTCCACCCGCTACAAACATGCCGCACGGCACCTCCTGGAAATCCGCTCACTCGCGGCTGGTATCCCGGACTTCGCACCATTCGAGGCGCACGAGGCTTTTGTTGCCCGCCTGCGCTCCACGCATGGGCGGAAGACCGGTTTCTGGGGTCAGGTGAGCGAGCCTGCCGGAGATCGCGGGTGAAGCTCTGCTATCCTTCGCGTGCCCAGTTTGCCCGGCTTTATGGTCTGCCCGCCGGCAACGGCCTCGCGCCCTGCTTCCGGCTCGTCGCCCGGCTTCATACGGGTAGCCGCGTACGATGACCGCTGCGACGGCGATGGGACCGAGCCCGATGATGCAAGCCTATGCTGGCGTGCGTGCGGCCGCACCGGGCCACCTCGTCCTGTACCGGGTTGGCGAGTTCTACGAGGTGCTCGGGGATGACGCGGCCGTGGTCTCGCGTGCCCTCGGCCTGCAGCTCACCCGACGGCGGCAGAAGGACGCGCCCGACGTGCCGATGTGCGGCATCCCGGCCGGCTCGGCTGACGGCATGGTCGCCCGGCTTCTCGCGGCTGGCCACAAGGTCGCCATCTCCGAGCAGCCACCCGAGCCTGGCGGCGAGCGGCCGCTGCGCCTGCTGACGCCGGGGACCACGGTCGATGATGCCGTGCTCGCCGCCGGCCGCCCTAACATCCTTGCGGTCGCACTCGCGGTGGGGCAGTCGGTGGGCTTCGCCTTCGTCGATCTCTCCACCGGCGAGACCGGCACCCTGATGGCCTCGCTTGACGGCTGCGGCCCCGCACTCGCCCGCATCAGCCCTGCCGAGGTGTTGGTTGCCTGCTGGCCAGAAGGCTCGGAGGCGCTCGCGGTAGCACTGCGCAGCCAGGGCACACCTTTCTCCGACCTGCCGGCTGGTGCGCCTGACGTCGCGACTACGGCAGCGGCTCTTGCCGCTGCCTACGGCGAGCAGTGGCAGGAAGCACTGCAGGGCTTCTCGCCACCGGAGTTGGCCGCCCTCGCTGCCCTGCTGCTGCACATCCGGTCGATCACTGGCCGGCTGCCAGAGGCGCCGCTGCTGCCGCGCCGGGTGCCGTTCGGTGACACCCTGGAGATTGACGCCCCGACGCTGCGCGGCCTCGAGGTCCTCTCCTCCGCCTCCGGAGCAGGAGGGACGCTGCTCACCGTCATCGACCGCACCGTCACCTCCGCTGGGGCCCGACTGCTCACGCGCCAGCTGGCGGCACCGCAGACCAGCCCCGAGACGATCCGTCGCCGCCTGGCCATGGTGCGCTTTCTCGTCGGCACGCCGAAGGTGCGCGTCGGCTGCCGCGAAGCGTTGTCCAGCATGCCGGATGCGCTACGGGCATGCGGCCGGCTGGCGATGGGCAGTGGTGGGCCGCGTGACCTCGCCGCAATCCGGGACGTCCTGCGCCAGGCGACGGAGGCTGCGGCGATCCTGACGGGAACACCGGACACACCGGTCCCGCTCGCGGCCACGGCCCGCGAGCTCGCGGCGGCGGGGCAGGGGGCTTGTGGCGAGCTAGCCGCCACGCTCGCCCGTGCCCTGGTCCTCGTGCTGCCGGCCTCGGCGGAGGCGGGCGGCTTCATCGCCGAGGGACACAGCCGCGACCTCGACGAGGTGCGCCGCGAGGTCACTTCGCACACGGCCGCGATCGAGGCTCTGCAGTCCCGCTACGCCGCCGAGACCGGCGTGAAAGCCCTGCGGGTCCGCGCCAACAATGCCATCGGCTGGCATGTCGAAGTGCCGGCCGGACAAGCGGCGGCGCTGGGGAGTACCTTCGTTCTGCGTCAGGGGCTGGCCTCGACGACGCGCTTCACGACCTCTGAGTTGGACGGCCTGGCCTTGGCTCTGGAGGCGGCGAGCGAGCGCGCAGTCCGCCTCGAGCGCGCCGCCTTCGAGGACCTCCGCCGCCGCGCGCTCACCATACGCGCCGAGTTGGCGCGGGTCTGCCACGCCGCGGCTGCCCTCGATCTTGTCTGCGGGCTGGCCCAGGCGGCAGCCGAGTACCTGTGGTCGGAACCCGAACTCGATGAGGGGGCCGTGCTCGCCATTGAGGACGGGCGGCACCCGATGGCGGAGCCGCTCCTGGAGGGACAGGGCCGCACCTTCGAGCCGAACGGCTGCCACATGGATGAGGGCCGCCGCCTGTGGCTGCTCACCGGCCCGAACATGGCGGGCAAGAGCACCTTCCTGCGCCAGGTGGCGCTCATCGTGCTCATGGCCCAGATCGGCTCCTTCGTGCCGGCCCGACGCGCCCGAATTGGGGTTGTCGACAAGCTGTTCAGCCGGATCGGCGCTTCTGACGACCTCGCGGCGGGGCGCAGCACCTTCATGGTGGAGATGCTTGAGACGGCGGCGATCCTGAACCAGGCAACGCCGCGCTCCCTGGTCATCCTGGACGAGGTCGGGCGCGGCACCTCGACGCCTG
>NZ_JAUTWS010000179.1 GCF_030657435.1 Paracraurococcus lichenis
ACTTGGCAATGTGCACAGGCGCGACACCGCCTATGACCACCCATCATGACTCTTGCCGCGGTCATCACCGCGGCCACTTGCTAAATGTGCTGTGCCGAGGTGCGGTCTGCGCCGACCTCGGCCATGGCGGCCTGGGGCCGATCGGGCGGACATCGCCTGCCGATCGCCCCATGCATGAGCCCGACGACCCCGACTTCGAGGTCGCCCTGATCCCGCGTGAGGCGGCCTGGCCGCGCTATGCCAGAACCGGGATCCTATCAGGCAGCCCGGATGTTCGCGAGCAGGGCGCGTGCCTCATTGCCGAGCCTTTCCGTCTGTTGCGAGACCTCGCCGGCAGCGCGGAGCACCTCGGTCGCCGAACCGCCCGTCTCCGCGACCGATCGGCTGACGCCGTCCATGTTGCGGGTGACGTCGAGGGCACCGACAGCCGCCTGCTGGATGCTGCGCGTGATCTCCTGCGTTGCCGTGCCTTGTTCCTGGACCGCGGCCGCGATGGAGCCACTGATCTGGGCGACCTCACTGATCGTCGCGGCGATACCCTGGATCGCGGTGACCGCGTCCCGTGTCGCGGTCTGGATCTGGGTGATCTGGGCGCTGATCTCCTCGGTTGCCTTGGCCGTCTGGGAGGCGAGCGTCTTCACCTCCGATGCCACGACGGCGAAGCCTTTCCCGGCCTCGCCCGCGCGTGCCGCCTCGATCGTTGCGTTGAGCGCGAGCAGGTTCGTCTGGCCTGCGATGACATTGATGAGCTGCACCACCTCGCCGATCTTCTGGGCTCCCTCCGCCAGGGCACGCACCGTCTCATCGGTCCGGTTGGCATTGGCGGCTGCCTGCTCCGCGACACGGGTGGACTGCGTGACCTGACGGGAGATCTCGCCCACCGACGCCGCCAGTTCCTCGACCGCCGTCGCCACGGCCTGGACATTGTCGCTGGCCCGGCCCGCCGCGCCTGTCACTGCCTCGGCCTGGCGGCTCGTTGCCTGGGCGCCATTCGACATGCTCTCGGCCGTCGCGTGCAAGCGAACGGATGCCTTGGCGAGCGTGCCCGTCAGTTGCCCGATGGTTTCCTCGAACCGCGTCGTCAGGACGAGCGTCTGCTGCTTCCGTTCGCTTTCGGCCTGGTAAGCATCGTGAATGTCGACAAGCGAGCCGCAGGCGCGCCGGGCCGGGCGGCCAGGGTCCTTGATGACACCACCCGTCGCGCGGAACCAGCGATAGCTCCCGTTTTTCATCTTCAGGCGGTAGGTGACGTCGTACTTGCCGCCGGTCGCCAGGGCCTTGCCGAAAGCGGCGAAGGTCGCCTCGGCGTCCTCGGGATGCAGGCGGTCGGACCAGGACTGCACCACGTCCGGAAATTCGCCCTTGCTGCTGAAGCCGAGGAGGCGCCGGAACTCACCCGACCAGGTCCAGCGGGCCTTGGGGTGCATGGCATCGCCTTCGTGCAGCACCGCATCCCATAGGCCGACGCCGCAATGGCCATCCAGCACATCGAGCCATTCCGCCCTGTCGCGGATGATGGTGGATGGTTGCTTCCATTCGAACGGCATCGTCGATTTCCACTCTGGAGAGCCGGGTGGATATGGTAGAAAACATTTCATAACAGTAAGTGAATGCGGCATTACCCGCCCTGCATTGCCTGGAATCGGCTCTCCCGCTGATTCGATCCTCGGCTACCCGGCACCAGATCTTCCGGTGGTAGGAGGCGAAGCTGATGCACTGTGGCGTGTTCGCAAGGCTGCGCACCATAGCCGATATTTCTGTGCGTTCCGGCAGTTCTTGCGGCATCTGGATCAGCTCCGCAGGCCGGCTCTGCCGCGCCTTCCATCCGGACGCCAGGAAGGGGATGCCAGCGCAGGTCGCGGTCGTGGAGAAGCCGGGGACGGTTTTGAGGCACGTCCGCCGCTGCGAGATGGGCACTCGCCGGAGTACAGCTTCACCGCCGAACCGTTGCAGCGCGCCCGCGCGAGAGGCCGAGATGATCTGCTCCCTGCGACGCACAGGATGTCGCCACCTCCTCGCGGCGCTCGCCGCCGCGTGCCTCGTCACAGCCCCGCCCGCAGCAGCGGATCCCGATTTCGATGACATGGCCGCCCGAGCTGCGACCGTCGAGCTCACGCAGCGCGCGTTCACTCATATCCGGGAGGTCGGCCGTGAGCGCGCCCTGGCGGACTTCAACCGGGCCGACGGCGGTTTCGTGCAGGGCGAGGCCTATGTCTTCTGCCACGATGCGGGATCCAGGGTGCTCGCACATGGTGGCAATCCGCGCCTGGTCGGCCGCGACATGAGCGATACCGTCGACCCTGACGGACGGCGGCCGGGGCACGAGCTGACCCGGATCGGCCTCAGCGAAGGCGAGGGCTGGTTCGAGTTCCGCTGGCCCAACCCCGTGACCAAGCGCATTCAGCGGCGCGTGGCCTATATTCGCAAGGTGGATGACGCGACGGTCTGCGGGTCCGGCTACTTCCGCTGATCCACGGCCTGAGAGAGGTGAACCCGCCGTGATACGCCGTCTGCTGCACGACCTGCCGCTCGCCCGCAAGCTCCTGCTGGTACCGGCAGTGACGACCGCGCTGGCCGGTATCATGGTGGCACTTGCGGTGAATGCCGTCCGGACGGACGTCGCAGCGGTCCGTGCCCTCGACCGCGATGTGTTCGAGCCGCTCAATGCGGCGCATCACCTGCACGAGGGCGTTTCGCTGCTGCATGCGGGGCTGACCGCCCTGCTGCTGAAGGGGGTTGTCGAGACGAACGCGCGCGAGGAGTGGGACGCTGCGGCGGCGGTGATGCCACCCATGCTGGAGCGCACGGCAGAAGAGGCCAGGGCGCTGCGCGTCCTGCTGCGTGGCCGGGTACCCGATGCGCTGGCCGCGCGGGTCGAAGGCGATCTCGTGTCCTACGTCGATGCCGCGCGCTCCGCCATCGACATGGCAACGGGTGACATCGCCTTCGGCTCGCTGCTGATGCTCAAGGCCGATAGCAGCTTCGTGCGCCTCCGCGGCATGCTGGGCGAGCTGGTTGGGAACCTCGACGAGCGCCGCCACGCGCTCGTGGCGCAGGCGGTCGAAGACAGTGCTGCCGCGATGCGCCTCATGATCGGCCTTGCCGCAGTGTCCGCTGTGCTGGCCGTTCTGGTGGCCAGTGTCCTGGGTCGGATCATAGCCTCCCCACTGGGGCGCCTCACCACGGCCGTGCGGCGGCTCGCGGCCGGCGACACCCGGACCGAGATTCCCGGCACCGAGCGCCTCGATGAGGTGGGCGACCTCGCCCGCGCCGCGGCAGCATCGAAGGAGACCGCCGCAGCCCTGGTGCGGCGCGAGGCCGAGCTCGCACAGGCGAACCAACGCTTCGATGCGGCGCTCGCCAACATGGTGCATGGCCTTTGCATGTTCGCGACTGACGAGACCCTCGTCGTCGCCAATGCGCGCTTCTACGCGCTCCTCGGCCTCGACCCGGGTCGGGTTTGCCCAGGCACGCCCTACCGCGAGGTGCTCGCCGCGCGCCTGGCCGCCGGGTCCTTCCCGGGGCGCAGCCTGCAGGAGCTGCTGGAGGAGCGCCTTCCGCGCTTCCACTCGGGCGACACGGGAAGCTTCCTTGAGGAGGTCGCCGACGGACGCACAATCGTCGCCACCTACCGCGGCACGGCGGTCGGAGGCTTGGTGATCGCCTATGAGGACGTCACGGAGCGCCGCGAAGCCGAGGCGCGCATCGCCCACATCGCCCACCACGACGCCCTGACCGGGCTTCCGAACCGCGTCCTCTTCCGCGAGAGGCTGGACGAGACGCTCGTCCGCGCCCGGCGCGACGAAGGCTTCGCCGTGCTCTGCCTGGACCTCGACCGCTTCAAGGACATCAATGATACGCTGGGCCACCCTGCCGGCGATGCCCTGCTGCGCGTGGTCGCTGAGCGGCTCAAGACCGTACTCCGCGAGACCGACACGTTGGCGCGTCTGGGCGGCGACGAGTTCGCCATATTGCAGCCGAATGTGGACCAGCCGGGCGACGCGTCCCCGCTTGCGCGCCGTCTCGTCGAGGCGCTGAGCGCACCTTTCGACCTCGGCGGCCATCAGGTGGTCATCGGGACGAGCGTGGGCATCGCCCTGGCCCCGACGGACGGCCTGGATGCGGACCTGCTTCTCAAGGCGGCCGACATGGCGCTCTATCGTGCCAAGGCCGAGGGGCGCGGGCGCTGGTGCTTCTTCGAGCCCGAGATGGATGCGAGGATGCGCGAGCGGCGCCTTCTCGAGCTCGATCTCCGGCGCGCTCTGGTCGTGGGGGAGTTCGAGCTCCACTACCAGCCCATCGTCGCCGTCGCGTCGCGCCGGGTTTCCGGCCTTGAGGCGCTGCTACGCTGGCGTCATCCTGAGCGTGGTCTGGTGCCGCCCGACGCCTTCATCCCGCTCGCCGAGGAGATCGGCCTCATCGTCCCGCTCGGCGAGTGGGTCCTCGCCCAGGCCTGCCGCGATGCCGCCGGCTGGCTTGGCACGCCGAAGGTGGCGGTCAATCTCTCACCGGTCCAGTTCGCCAGCCGCGGGCTGGTGGATGCGGTCGCCACCGCCCTCGAGCTGTCCGGCCTCGACCCCGCCCGGCTCGAGCTCGAGATCACCGAGACGGTGATGCTGCAGGACACCCAGGCCACGCTCGCCACCTTGCACCGGCTGAAGGCGCTCGGCGTGCGCATCGCCATGGACGATTTCGGCACTGGCTACAGCTCGCTCAGCTACCTCCAACGCTTCCCCTTCGACAAGGTTAAGATCGACCGCAGCTTCACCAGTGGGCTGGAGCAGTCGCCCCGGAGCAACGCCATCGTGGGGGCCGTCACCGATCTCTGCCTCGGGCTGGACATGACCATCACCGCCGAGGGCGTCGAGACCGAGGAGCAGTTGCAGGAGCTTCGCCGGAAGGGCTGCGGCGAGGCGCAGGGCTACCTGTTCAGCAAACCCCAGCCCGCCGCGGAGATCCCGATGCTGCTCGCGCGTCTCGCTGCCGAAGTACAGGCCGACCTGGTCACAGATTAACATCTTCCCCGCCCTTGAGGGCTTGACCTTACCCACACCATGTTTCGCTCCTGCGTCCTGCCAGCTCGGCGCCGAGCAGCATCAGGAGCAGGCGCTGAGCGCCGAGCCACAGTGTCTGCCATCCAGGCTCGCCGTCGCCACGACGGGCCAGAAGGCGGGCAACACCGCGGTGAAAGCCGCGCCGAGTGACGAG